>NZ_JBLWTH010000012.1:0-51844 GCF_048270245.1 Kiloniella sp. | reverse complement strand
TCAAAACCAATCGCGATCTCTTTGGTCGCTGAACTAACGATCGTACGGGTCATATCGGTGCGTCTCCGGTAAAGTAGCGGCTTTCAGGTCAAGCCATATGTTCTAAATTATGTATAGGACTTATATCAGAATTGCCTCTGCCGAATAGTCCTTTCAGGTAACTATTCGGCTATAGAAGCGACAAAGTTACAAGTTTTAGCAATATTATCCGATATCACGGTTAACTTTGAACCCTTTGCCTTTGGGGTCGACTGTGAAATCGCCGTCAGTAACTGCATAGCTCCAAGCAGCAGATTTTTTCATACCGCCCAATGGATACATATGAACTTTTTTGATGCCACAATTCGGGTCTTCTGCGTGATAGCGGGCGAGGTCCATAACCAGTTTGTCCGGCGCATTGACGGTCATAAGCTTGGCGATGTTCTTAGCTTGACGTGTCAGAACACGCATGGAAGAGCCAATGCCACAAGCCTTTGCGTGGTTCATAAGCGTTTTTAGAGTTGCCAGTCCGGGGACGCCAAGATGTATCGGAAGTTTATTGCCTTCGGCTTGAATTTTTTTGTCCCAGGCAATGATCGGTTCTGCTTCGAAGCAGAACTGTGTGGCAATGTACATGTAAGCATCTGTTTGCTCTTTGAAGGTGTTCTTCCATGCAATAGCTTCGCGCAGACCAACTTCGTTGATGTCAGGGCTTCCTTCTGGATGACCAGCAACACCAATTGATTTGATGCCGTATTTGTCAAAAAGACCTGTTTCCATCAACTGCATCGAGCTTTCAAACTCACCAAGCGGCTTATCAACGGCGCCGCCAAGGGCAACAGCATGTTCAATACCAACTTCGCCTTGTAGGGTTTTGAGGTATTCTTCAAAATCATTCTGAGAACGAATAGAGCGCGCGGCAAAGTGCGGAAGGGGAACAAACCCTTCATCTTTGAGGCGTTTCGATGTTGAAACCGTATCAGCAAAATCAGAGCCGGGTAGAAAGGTCACAGCAATTTCTGTACCTGGGCGAAGGTGCACACGATAATCGGGTGTCTTTGCCGCTGATCCCGGTGTGGTTTCAATTGTAAAACCAGTCATGAAGTCGATGATTTGTTGTTTTACGACTTCTGGATTGAACTCTGTACTCATCTCATTAAACCTAAATGGGCGTTAGTCTTTAGCTTAACTGGCGACTTAACTATCGTTGGAAAGACCACCGTTTTGAACGAGGGCGTCTAATTTTTCGTCGGTGTATTCATTTTCGATCTTTGTTGCCATGGCTTGCGCTTCGGCATCCAGATTATCCCCGCAGTCTATGGGGGCGCTTCTGCGCCAGTGTTCCAGATATGAATCACTGTCTTTAAGTTTGGCTTTCATCGCGGCGCGGTCGATTGCTTTTTCAAAGCGTTCGTGTAACTGAATTTTCGCGTTTTTGCGCCCTGCTTTAACGATAACCTGCGCAGGGATATCCCGCCAATAAACAAGTGTTAATTTAGCCAATGTAAATCTCCTAGTTGATGGCAGACATAAAACTGCTCAACTCACCGTATCCCGTAAATTTGTATTGATATTCCAAGCCAATTTTTTCGGCTGCTTGCTGTGCTAACTCTTGAAGCTTCTGGTCTTCTGTCTGAGCCAGATACACAAGTTTTGTGTAGTTGCCAAAATACATTGGTAAAAGTTCAGGGTGTTTTGCAATGCCCATTCCTTCCATAATCAAGGTATCAAAATGTCTAACGAGATAATCTGTTAGGTAAAAACATGTGATGTCATCTTCATGCATCTGATCAAAGACATCTAGGCCTGTGAAAAAAGCATAACAGTGGACGCCATCAATGCGTTTGACGCCTTCCTCTTCCAGAACTCTGTCCAGTTCACCGCCAGTACCGCAATCGCCATAAACGACAACAATATTTCCGTAAATATCTTTGTTTTCTTGGATTTTGTTACGGACGCCCTCTGGAATTTTATCTGGCGTGTTGTGCCAGATTGCTGGAAGGCATGTAATCTCGAGATGATTCCAGCTATTCAGTTTATTAAGGGCAATAATTTCTTTGGCAACTGCGCCACATGCGATAAGGAGAGTTTTACCCTCCTTATCGTCGATGTGGGTGTTTATATCGGACATCGTCCTGAACTATTCGGATTTTTAAGCTTGGTTATGGCGGCGTTGCATGGCTTCTTTCGCCATTTCAACGGCCACAGCAGCGTCTCGGCAGTAGTGATCTGCACCAATAGCTTCACCAAAAGCTTCGTTAAGTGGTGCCCCACCAACCATGACGACATAGTCGTCACGAATGCCTTTTTCTTTCATGGTGTCAATAACGACCTTCATGTAGGGCATTGTGGTTGTCAAAAGCGCGGACATACCCAGGATATCTGGTTGGTGTTCTTCTAGCGCTTCAAGATACTTCTCAACCGGGTTGTTGATGCCCAAGTCTATAACTTCAAAGCCAGCACCTTCCATCATCATAGATACTAGATTTTTTCCAATATCATGGATGTCGCCTTTAACAGTGCCGATAACCATCTTGCCAAGTTTTGGTGCACCGGTTTCAGCCAGAAGAGGACGAAGAATGCCCATGCCGCCTTTCATGGCGCCTGCAGCAAGAAGAACCTCTGGTACGAAAAGGATGCCGTCGCGGAAGTCAACACCGACAATGCGCATGCCTTCCACCAAAGCTTTGGTCAGAACATCATATGGGGCCCAGCCGCGTTCCAGAAGAATATTCACAGCTTCCAGAATTTCGTCTTTCAGACCATCATAGAGGTCATCATGCATTTGCAAGACAAGTTCGTCATCATCAAGCGTGCGCAGATCTAGATCATCTTCTTCAGACATGTCCGTATTCTCTCATACCAAGGTTATATTTATTAGGGAGCGATTATGCGACGCCACATATTTTATTCGCAGGACCCCATGTATAACATTTATATAACTGTAAAAATTCGGCTTTGCATGTTCGATATGCGACGCTCATTTTTCCTTTGACGAAATAATGACAAACATTTGTTTGAAACGTCATGATATTGTAACGCATATACGCCCATTTTTAACTATTTAATAAGTCTTGGTCTATAGATGTGATCTGGACGTTAAGTGACCGGATGGCTCTGGGTCCTTTCTGGGGGATTTTCTTGGCATCTAATAAGGTACTAAATACGCGCGTATATCGCAGTGTAATCATAAGTTTTGAACCCAATTGAAATTCTTACCAAGTGGGATTCTTAATCGTAAGTGATTACAGATTAGAGTGAGGGAATTATTGTGATAAAGGGCGATGGGGAGCTGTTTGAAGCGACTGAAGGTGGGGACGGGGGTGCGAGTCATGGACTTGCAAGAACTCTTTCTGTACGTCGGTTACGTGTTCGGGCAATTCAACTGAACGTTGTCGCCTTTATTTTTTCAGCTCTATTAATTGGTTTGTGGATAAATAGCACCTATAGGGAAGTGTCCAGCGAAATTGATCAGCAAGTTCATACGGCTTTAAACCGTATTGCCTCGCCGTTAACACTTTTTCTCAAAAACATAGATGATGAAATTCCCCTACGCAGTCGGCGTTCTGGGTTTGATAATGTTCAATTTTTATCGGTTTTAAATTCGGGGGGGGCAATTGTTCTCGGGGATAAGTCTATACCTTTACCGCCTGAACCAGAGCTCAAGTCTCTAGTTGATAGAGTTGACTTGGATCGTGCCGCAGGGATCAGTTTGCCATTTCAAATTAATGATGAATGGTATGCAACAGTACTACGTGAAATCAAGAGTAATGGTGACGAGGGCAGGTCATATGTTGCATCGACTTTTCGTGTGCATGACTTTATGACACGTTGGGCTGTTCTTGGCTTGCCTAAAAGATCACTGGTTTCAATTCAAACTGATACAGGTCGCTTGTGGCTCGATGATAATTTTTCCGGTGATTTAATCGGGCGCGAAACGCCTTATGAATTAAATGAATTAGCCAAAAAAGATGATGCCTCAGTTCTTGACCTTGATGGGGTAGAGCGGATTGTCATGAGTAAAGAGATTCACCATTTTGGTTTATCCGTCGTCATTGGTATTCCCGCTGATTATATCGAGGTCGTATGGCGTGATCGTTACTCTGCATCGGTTGGTTTTGCATTGGGGGCTAGTCTTATCTTGATAATCACGCTTTATTTGGGGGGACGTGTTTTTGTTGCGACGGCTCAGCGTCGGGATGGCGCGGTGCTTGCCCTTAAAGATAGTGAGCGTCGATTTCGCGATATTGCAGGTGCGGCAACGGATTGGTTTTGGGAAATGGGACCAGATTTGCGCTTTACTTTTGTGTCTCAACTTCAGGAATGGAATTTGTTGGGAAAATCCTTTAGCGATGTAAAAGGGGATGGTCTGACAGATGAGAGCTTTTTAAAGATATTGAAATCACGGTCTTCTTTTCGTGACCTTGAGCTTGTTGTGCCTGATTTGGCCGGTGTGTCCCGTATACTACGATTGAGCGGAGTTCCAGTTTTTGACAAGAAGGGTGAATTTAAAGGCTATAGAGGAGCGGGAAGTGATATAACTGACCGTAGAAAAGAGCAACAAAAGATGGCGACTGCTCATGCGCGTTTATTTCGTGCGTTCGAAAGTTTTTCGGGTGCGGTTACGCTCTATGATGAAAATGATAAGTTGGTTGCGTTTAATCGACGTTTTCAGGAACTTTTCTTCCCCGGACGTCCAATGGCAATTCGCGTAGGTATGACCTATGAAGATGTCTCAATTTCCTATGTGAATACTGGGCAAGACCCTTTGAGCGTTGAAAAGCGTGAAAGTTATATTAAGGCGATGATGTCGCGTCGTGGAAAACGAAATAGAGAAGTTCAATTTTCTGAAAATTCATGGTTAAAAATTACTGATCATAAGACCCCGGAAAATGATCTTTTTACCGTTTATACCGATATTAGTGACTATAAAGCCCGTGAAGCAGAGTTAATGGATCTTAGTCGTGAAAATCATCAGTTGGCCGCTGCTGTAAGCTCAACAGACGCGGGGGTTATTATTGCTGATGCGCAGGAAGATAGCCGTCCAATAATCTACACAAACCCAGCCTTTACAAAGTTAACGGGCTATACAAACAAGGAAATACCCTATCTCCATTCTGGTTTCCTGCAGGGGGATGATACTGATCCCCATGTTCGGGATGTTCTGGAAACGAGTTTAAAGGAAAACCGTCATGCTCGTGTTGATATGCTGAATTATCATCGGGATGGTCATACGCTTTGGAACCAAATTGATCTCAGCCCAATTTTTGATGACGATGGCAAGATTCAGTATTTCGTTTGTGTGATGCAGGACATTACAGAGCAAAAGCAGGTAGAAAAAGAGCTAACAGTTCTCAAAGAGAGTGCCGAGTTAGCAAACAGGGCAAAATCAGAGTTTATGGCCTTGATGAGCCATGAACTTCGAACGCCATTGAATGCAATTCTCGGGTTCTCTGAGATTTTGGCAAATGAAATGTTCGGCCCTCTTGGTAGCCCTCGGTATAAGGACTATGCGCGGGATGTGAATGAATCAGGCAGCCATCTGCTTGAACTTATCAATGACATTCTGGATCTGTCGAAAGCAGAGGCGGGTAAAATTGAGCTTCACGAAGAACATTTTGACATTAACAATGTTGTTCAGCGCTGTCATAAAATGTTGTCTGGCCGTGTTGAGCAGGCAAACTTGAGTGTCTTGCTGCAGCTTGAAACAGGACTTCCAAGTCTTTGTGGTGATGAGCGTCGGATAAAACAGATTTTAATCAACCTGATTTCCAACGCCATCAAGTTCACACTACCGGGCGGGAATATAACGATCGCAAGTCACGTATCTGGCCGCGGCTTAGAGCTATCGGTTATGGATACAGGGATCGGCATGTCATCTAGTGAAATACCTAAAGCTTTGGCGCCTTTTGGTCAGGTTGATTCCAGTCTTAGCCGCAAGCACGAAGGGACGGGGCTTGGGTTGCCGCTATCCAAGCGATTGGCGGAATTGCATGGTGCTGAGTTTTTACTTGAAAGTGAGCCCGGTGTGGGAACAACCGTGACGTTGGTGTTCCCTATTGAGGCTCAAAGATTGACAGCCTAGATCAAACAGCGTGTTACTATTCCAATATTAGCGTAATAATCCCTGCTGTAATGAGGGCTATCCCAATTAGCTCTATACGTTTTAGGCGTTCTTTAAAAAACAAGTAGCCAATAATCAGGGTGAATATAAGTTCTACCTGTCCAAGTGTCCTGACGTGCGCTGCATTCTCTAGGGTCATTGCGGCAAACCATCCCGCAGAACCAAGCATACCTGTTAATCCAATCCAGATCGCAGCTTTCCAGCTTTGAAGGACTCTGATGAATACATTGGGGGACGTGCTTAATATATAGCCCCCCATTATGAGGGTTTGAAAGCCAGTTACCCACACCAGTGTATAGGCTGACTGAATGGCAAATCCGCCTTCGCCCAATGATAGTGATGCCGCGCGATAGGATACGGCGGATACGGCGAAAAGTCCGCCAGCAACGAGCCCGGGCAGGATGCTTCTGTCTGTTGTAATTGCCCTTAACACTCGGGTTATTAATTTTGTGCTTTTCGTAAAAGGTGCTGAGGTGTCTTGCTTCTTTTTCTGATAGAGAGCAAGCACACCAACCAAGCTTATTATTATACCCGCGACAGCTTGAATGGATAGATTGTCACCCAAGAGTACAAAGCCAAATAGGGCTGTCTGGATGGCTTCTGTTTTGGTCAGGCTGGTACCAACGGCAAAATTTCTTTGCCCAAATAGCCAGACAAGAAGAAAGGTTGCGAGTATTTGTGCAATTCCCCCCACCGCGCCGTAGCTTAGGAATGTTACATTTATTGGCGGAAGTGTGTTCGTGGCAGAGCTTTGGAAATTCAGTAAGGCAGTCAAATATACCCAGGTAAAAGGAACGGCATAGAGAAAGCGTGTATAGGTCGCACCTGTTGTATCCAGTCGACCTTTAAGGTGTTTTTGCAGAGCTGTGCGAATATTTTGAAATAGTGCAGCGGCAACTGTGATGGGAATCCAGAGTTCCATAATTTCGATCTTGTTAAATATGCTTATGTGTATTGGCTTTGTGCTTTAAAAAACACCTTTAATTCCATAAAATCAATTTCGTAATAATTTTGCCAACACTAAGAGTATCTAATATGAAGTCGCGTAATCTGTTGCATCCTCTTTCTGCAGTGCGTGCCTTTGAGGCTGTAGCTCGATTACGAAGTATTTCTTAGGCGGCTATAGACCTTAGTGTAACACAACCTGCTATTCGTAAGTAGGTGAAGAAGCTTGAAATTATATTTATGAGGAAGCCGTGCCTTGGGAAATCCGCATGTGTTCTTAGTTAAGAGGTAGTTGCTATCTCTAGTGGCTAACAGTTGACGCTCGCTAATGTTTTTTAAGCAATATTTTTAGCTAGGCGAATACTTCGCTTATGGGATTGCTTTGATTCTCCTGCAATAGATTAATCTCTTTAACCATTTTAATGGTAAGAATGATAGAGATAATTGAAACGATATTGCTCGAAAAGAGTATGCGGTCTGCGTTAATCAGTTCGTGTGGTTCAACTGCTGAGTCAGTTATTCTGAGGCTGATTTGGGAGAATAAATTATCTGCAATCCAAGCGACCCACCATAACTTCAAAAATAAAGGGGTCGTGTGTGTGTGATTGTAGTCTGGTCCTAATTTACTGGCCTTCCAAATCTCTGCTGGAATTTTATAAGACTTCCAGAGATTTGCGATTGGAATGAAGAACCAGCCAACAGACCAGCCTGGTGTATGTCTAATTTTTCCTTGGGTGAAAGTGTGACTGTTCGAATTAGTACGATAGATCCACATGAAAAATAAAACGATGTAAAAAATAAATGCTAAGTCAGATGCAAGATTAAGGATTTCAATCCATAAATCATTATTAGCTATGCGTGAATCGAGCTGCTCTAGTGAGTTGTAATTACCACGTTTTATGTCTTCTAGTAAGGATAATTCAAAAAGTGTAGCTATTTGCACTGCCACAAGAGATGCAATTGCAATGTAGCTTGCCAGTAAAACTTGATTTGAGCGTTTAGAAATATTTTTGAATTCGATGCTAGTAGGCATAGGAATGTCTTTATATCAATGATTAAGGGTAAATTTATCACTCAGTATGGTAGGTTGGCAATAATATTCAATATAGAGATAAGAAACAAAAACGGCGCCACTTGGGCGCCGTTTTTTATGTGATCCTGATGATTTTCACTAGCCTACAAAAGCTTTCTCAACAACGTATTCACCTGGTTTGCTGTTGGCGCCTTCGCTTAGGCCTGCTTCTTCGCAAAGCTCGGCACAGGATTTAAGCATTTCCATAGAGCCGCAGATCATGACGCGATCTGTTTCAGGATTCAGGGCTGGTGTCTCAAGATCCGTTGTGATTTTCCCAGAGCGGAAGAGTTCAGGAATTCTACCGCGGCGAACAAAGTCTTCGCGCGTCACAGAGTTGTAGTATCTCAGTTTTTCAGAAACCATTTCGCCAAGAAATTCGTGCTCATAAAGGCTGGAAACAAGTTCTTCGCCGTATTTCAATTCTTCTTTATAACGGCAGCTATGAATCAGGATAACTTCTTCGAATTTGTCGTAAGTTTCCGGGTCGCGGATGACACTCGCAAAAGGTGCTAGTCCTGTACCTGTTGACATCATGTATAGGCGCTTGCCGGGAACAAGTGCATCAAGAACCAGCGTTCCGGTTGGCTTTTTGCCCAAGAGAACCATGTCGCCAGGCTTGATATTTTGCAGGCGAGAAGTGAGGGGGCCATTTGGAACTTTAATGGAATAAAGTTCGATTGTTTCATCCCAAGCAGGGCTGGCAATCGAATAGGCACGCAAGAGTGGTTTGCCGTCAACCATAAGGCCAATCATGACAAATTCACCTGTACGAAAGCGAAAAGCTGCTGGGCGTGTGATTTTAAAGGAAAACAGCGAGTCAGTATGATGGGTAACGGACAGTACAGTTTCACCAGTTACCGACTTAGGTAACGGCTTTTCAGTGGTTGCCATGGTATCACCCGGTGTTGGATCCGCTATTGCCAATTGCTCAACAGTCATTAACTGCTCCTGATTCCTTACTATGACAGCGTGGCTCGTAAAAGCCTTTGCTACAAATTCGTTCATCTGTGGCTGAGAATTCTATTCCCAGTCGGAATAAGCTTTTCATAAATTGCCTTTTGATTGAGGCATTTATTTGGTGCTTATCAGTGCGCTGACAGGTGTACTGCCGGGCGCACTCTTATAATCTCGCCTGTGGTGTCATGTAATTTGGGACGAGTATGTATCATACATATAGTGTTTTGCATATTACATTTAAGTTTGATTTAACATAGCTGGCAGTAATATCAAGAACAATATCCAAAGAAATTGTGTTGTATTTTGTTTCGATAATTTAACTAACTGATATTTAATATTAAATAATTAACGTAAAATTAGTGTTAATTTTGTGGTGTTGGGTGCGATAAATCGTAGCACTTGCTTTCTCGGTTTGTTGAATTCGTGATTCGCGGGTTGAATTTCACCTCAAGTCATCTCTGCCATGTGGTTCTTTCCAATCAAGGTCTGGCATCACAGGGATAATATTGAATGGGTTGTTCGACGTATCATTTTGGAAACTGGCTGCTACAATAGTTGGAAAGTTAACGACGCCTTCGATCAATTGTGTTTGGAATAAATCTCTCGTGTAGGCCCATAAGTTTGGGTAGTCGATTAGCCGTTTTTTTGTGCATCTGTGCAATGGGTAATACACGAGGTCAAACCTGATAAGGGTTGTGAATAGCTTCCAGTCAGATGCGGTCTGATCGTTTCCAAAAAGAAATCGTTTTTTCATAAGTATCAGTTCCAGTTTGTCCAGAGTATCGAACACAAGTTCAACAGCTTGGTTGTAAGCATGTTGGCTTTGGGCAAAGCCTGCTTTGTAAACGCCGTTACTCAGCCCGTTGTATATCCAGCTATCTGTGGCGAGCATCTCTTCGATAAGTGCGGACGGATAGTAAGTCAGGCGGCGTTGACCTTCGGTCTCAACTTTATCAAGGGCAAGCATGATTTGGGATGACTCATTGGAAATGATTCGTTGGGTCTGGCAATCCCAGAGGACAGGCACAGTGGAGCGACCTGTATAAGTATTGTCAATCAAGGTGTAGAGTTGATGCAGATGATTTATTGTCTGATCGGATCTGGGGATCTGCCATTCGCTTCCACCATTTATTGCATATCCTTCCAGACGAGGACCATGAGCGATATGAAGGGGAATATGTTTGTCCAATTTTTTCAGATGACGCATTAGCATGGGTCTTTGCGACCATTGGCAACTATTCGACCCAATAAGCCAATAGCGACCTGGTGAAGTGGCAATGTTGTCAATGACATCTATTGGGATTTCACCATTATATTTACTTTCAGGGCGCATATATGCACCGCCATGAATGATGTCATCTTTGTCGGTCCATTGTCCTTTATACAGCATACCCATGTGATTCTCCTTCTTTCTTAGGAAATTATTATATCTATTTGATATCTAGTATTATTTCTTAATTTATGATTTTTGTTGTTTTAACGTTTTAATTATTTTAATGGATTTTTTGAATTTACACTGTTCACAAAATCAATAGTTTTGGTCTATAAAATAACCCATGAAAAATTTACCGCTAAATGCTTTACGGGCTTTTGCAGCTGTCTACGAAACAGGTGGTATAAGGCCAGCTGCGCGGCTCCTTGAAATCACACATTCATCCATTAGCAAGCATGTTCAGGAATTAGAGGCATGGATCGGCGTTCCTTTGATCGATCGCGAACAAGGCGTGAGAACAATTAAGTTCAGCCCTCAAGGGGAAGATATAGGGCGCGTTGCACTTGAAAATCTAAATGATATAGCAAGTGCCGTAGAGGCCGTTCGGGAAAGCAAACAAGGAAATGCTGTAACAATTTCAACGACGCCGTCGTTTGCTGCACGGTGGTTGCTTCCCAGATTGCAAGATTTTAATGCGACCTTCCCGTGGATAGAGCTGTCTATTGTTGTCGATCAGAAATTAAACTTCGCTGGCGACCATGGGGCTGATATCGCCATTCGTATGGGGCAGGGACCTTGGGAAGGGTTGGAATGTACACCGTTAATGAATGAGCTGCTTTTCCCGGTAATGAGTACATCATTCTGGTTAAAGGTGGGGCGCCCTACCGAATTATCAGCCTTGGATGGTTTGCCTCTGTTGCATGATCGTGACCCGCAGGCAAGTTGGCAACGTTGGCTGTCAGAGCAGGACGGGTTGGTTTTTGATACACGTGCTGGGCCGCGTTTTGCTTCTTCAGATCTGGTGCTTAGGGCGGCAGTGCAAGGCTTGGGAGTGGCGCTGGCACGGGGACGGTTGGTTGAAGATGATTTGGCAACGGGATTGCTTATCAAGCCGTTCGAAGGAAAAGAAGCAACACTTTCCCAAGCTTATTGGCTGCTTCATCCTAAGGGAAAAAAGAAATCGATTGCGATTAGCAAAGTTATTGAATGGCTAAACATGATGTCTGAGCAGGAGTTGCACGAGCCCTGAGGGGGCGTGCAACTCCTTGAAAGACCAGTTATTTCCTTGCAAGCAAGCTATAGAGGCAAAATCTTGTCGTAAAATCGGATTTAACTTATCGGTTCGAAGTTAGGAGAAGACCTATGGCGCGACATAGCTAGGCTTGGTCAGAAAGATGTTGTGGTTATTGTGGTGTTGTTCGCTGTAAGAGAACTCTGTTTTCGAGTTTTAGAGACAGGAGTTGGTTGCCAAAGTGTTCTGAGTTATAAATTAAACGAAACGCAAACAACTGCCTCATCCTGACGGGGATCCTTATCTGCGAGCATGAAGATATAGATAAGAACATGGGTGGCAGGCCCAATTTTTTTTAAAATGTATATAAGATTTGTTACTTATAATTTAATTATCTAAATATGCACAAAACGATGCCTTAAATAGGGCATGAAAAGATTACACTCGATAACTATAAAAAGCATGTTACGTCGTATGGTGAGAGAAAAAGAAGCGAAGCCTTTTTGGAAAACAAAAAAGCTGGCAGATATGACACCCACTGAGTGGGAAAGTCTCTGTGATGGGTGTGGTAAGTGTTGTCTTGTGAAGCTGGAAGATGCCGACACAGAAGAGATTGTTGATACAGATGTTGTATGTAAACTTTTGGATCTTGGAACTTGCCAATGCAGCTTATATGAAACACGCCATAACTATGTACCTGATTGTATCAAGGTCACTGCAGATAATATCGAAACATTGAGCTTCATGCCGCCAACCTGTGCCTATCGCTTGTTGCATGAAGGGAAGGATCTTCCCTGGTGGCATCCGTTGATTACAGGCAATCCAAATTCAGTTCATGACGCCGGAGTATCGGCTTTAGATAAGGTGGTTTCTGAAACAGACGTTGAGGATTCTGATCTGGAAGATCATATTGTGGAGTGGCCTCAAGATCCTAGCCCTCCAGAGCCTTGGGTTCGTTACTCAGAGAGTTGATCGGAGGAATAGTCCACTGACACTTGATGATTTCACAGCTGACCTTGAAAACAAGGGCTTTGTCTTGATGGGTGTTTTTCACCCCGAGCCAGATGATCATGTGCCAGATCTATCATCAGGGCAGGTCGCTTTGTCGGTTGTCATGGTCGGGAATATTGGTTCTGGTGATTTCTGGTCAGCTTTTCAAGGGTCCACTGAATATTTGAACGCTGTTCCTGATCCGATGGATAGCTGGACAAAAAGAATTATTGAACCAATAGCGTCTGAAGCTGGTGGTGAGGCGCTTTTTCCCTCGGATGGTCCTCCCTATCATCCTTTCCAAAAGTGGGCTTCGCGCAGTGTAAGCCTATTCCCCAGCCCGATTGGTTTATATATTAGCCCCATGTGGGGGACTTGGCATGCTTTACGGGCGGCCATTGCTCTTCCGATTAGGTTGGAATTGCCTGTTATAAACGCAGAAGCTGTGAACCCTTGTTTGAGCTGCATTGAACAACCCTGTTTACATAGCTGTCCTGTGGATGCTTTTGATGTTGATAGGGGGTATGATTATCTTGCTTGCGCTCGCCATGTTGCATCCAGCGATGGCATATCCTGTGCTTCAAAGGGATGTCTGGCCCGCAGAGGTTGTCCGATAGGGCGGCCGTATACTCTTAATGATGATCACGCAGCATTTCATATGGCTGCGTTTGTTAATGCTCGAAAACTATTAAGCGAAATATAGTTTATATAACAAACTGTTAGGGAGTTTTGGGAGTGGTCTGTGATCGTGGGGCTGTCTTGGGTGATTTGAAATTCGTATGCTGTGATAGTTTATTGCGAATGCTAAAACGACCTGATTTCGGTGTTTCTTGATGACGGAGTGACGTTCTTGCGATATCTCCAAAAGAAAATCCCAGTTAATGTCTCTTGAAATTTTGTTACCGATACGTAGGGAGGGCAAAGCCCCATGGCCAAGAGTGATATTGAGATTGCCCGCGAGGCAAAGATGCAACCAATTACTGAGGTTGCCAAGAAAGTTGGAATTCCTGCTGACCAGTTGCTTCAGTATGGTCCACACAAAGCAAAGCTGTCTTTTGATTTCATCAATTCCATCCAGGGAAATAAGGATGGTAAACTGATTTTGGTAACAGCGATCAATCCAACACCGGCGGGTGAAGGTAAGACAACAACGACCGTTGGTCTGGGTGATGGCCTGAACCGTATTGGTAAAAAGGCAATCATGGCTCTTCGTGAACCATCATTGGGTCCGTGCTTTGGTGTTAAAGGTGGTGCTGCTGGTGGTGGTTACGCCCAGGTTGTTCCTATGGAAGACATCAACCTTCATTTCACAGGTGATTTCCACGCAATTGGTGTTGCGCACAATCTTCTATCTGCACTTTTGGACAATCACATCTATTGGGGTAACGAACTGGGTATTGATTCCCGTCGTGTTCAATGGAAACGCGTTGTTGACATGAATGACCGTGCTCTACGTGCGATTACCAACTCCATGGGCGGTGTTGCTAATGGTTTCCCTCGGCAGGACGGTTACGACATCGTGGTCGCATCCGAAATCATGGCGATCTTCTGCCTTTCCAAGGATCTGAACGATCTCTCTAATCGTCTTGGCGACATTATTGTTGCTTACACACGTGAGAAAAAGCCAATCTATGCCCGCGATCTCAAAGGTCCTGGCGCAATGGCTGTTCTGTTGAAAGATGCGATTTCACCAAACTTAGTTCAGACGCTGGAAAATAACGCTGCTTTCATCCACGGTGGTCCTTTCGCGAACATCGCGCATGGTTGTAACTCTGTTATCGCAACCAAGACTGCTCTGAAGCTTGCTGACTACGTTGTGACAGAAGCAGGCTTCGGTGCTGATCTTGGCGCAGAGAAGTTCTTTGATATCAAATGTCGTAAAGCGGGTCTGAAGCCAGCTGCAGTTGTTATCGTTGCTACGGTTCGTGCGCTGAAAATGCATGGTGGTGTTGCTAAAGCTGATCTTGGTAACGAGAACGTTGAAGCTGTGACCAAAGGTTGTGAAAACCTCGCGCGTCACATTGCCAACATCAAAAAATTCAAAGTTCCAGCTGTTGTTGCTATTAACCAGTTTATTACTGATACCGACGAGGAAATTGCTGCTGTTTCTGCTGCTTGTGAAGCGCTGGGTGCAAAAGCAATCGTTGCCAGTCACTGGTCAAATGGTGGTGCAGGTACCGAAGAATTGGCTCATCATGTTGTTGAGCTTGCAGATTCTGGTGTTGCAGACTTTACACCGCTTTATCCTGATGAAATGCCGCTATGGGAAAAAATTGAAACCATTGCGACAGAAATTTATGGTGCAAGCGAAGTTATTGCTGATGCTGCTGTTCGTAAGCAGATTGCAGAACTTCAGGAAAATTACGGTCACTACCCTGTATGTATGGCAAAAACACAGTACAGCTTCTCAACTGACCCGGCACTTCTTGGTGCACCATCTGGTCATGCCGTTCCTGTACGTGAAGTTCGCCTTTCAGCAGGTGCTGGTTTCATCGTGGTTGTTACCGGTGCGATCATGACAATGCCTGGTTTGCCGCGTCAGCCTGCAGCAAATAACATATACCTGAATGAACAAGGCCAGATCGAAGGTCTGTTCTAAGTTATCAGAAATGAGTATGAAAAGAGGCGGCCTTTATGGCCGCCTCTTTTTGTTTATGTCTTTTGCCCGCGGTTGCTATGTTTTCAGTTGTCACTAGGCAAGACGTAGGATTGGTTCTATAACTCGGATATGTCTCAGCTATACCCTTCTTATACTGTTGCTAATGCAGCGGATCTCACCAAATTGTGGGTTGATGCAATGGTTATCGGACAAAACCTTTGTCCCTTTGCTGCACCAGAGCGAAACCGTGGGTCAATTCGTTATGTGGTGGTTCAAGAACAAGATCTCTCGGTAGCGATGGATGGATTTCTAAACGAGCTTTTATTCTTACAGCAATGCTCTGAGAAAGAGACTGCTACATCCCTCGTTATTTTTCCCAAAGGGTTTGAGGATTTTGAAGCCTTTTTAGATTTGCTAGGCGTCGCTGAAGATGCCTTGGTCCAATCCGGTGTTGAGGGCTTGTTCCAGCTTGCCAGTTTCCACCCTGACTATCAGTTTGCTGATCTTCCCGCAGAAGATATTACCAATTGGACAAACAGGTCGCCTTTCCCCGTTCTTCATATCATTCGCGAAGGACAGATGGGACGTGTGCTCGACAGCTACAAATCACCGGATGAAATACCGGAACGAAACGTAGCTTTAATGGAAAAGCTAGGTGCTCAAGGGCTAATAAAATGCTTTCCACCGTTTCAGGATTACATCAAATCAACAGACTAAACTAATGCAAGTGGCTATAGGGGCCAGAAAAACAGGATTGCCGGGACAGAGATTGTGACAACCAGTATTTCCAAGGGGAGACCCATCCGCCAATAATCACCAAAACGATAGCCACCAGGCCCCATGATAATTGTATTGTTTTTATGTCCGATAGGGGTCAGGAACGCACAAGATGCTGCAACAGCGACGCCCATCAGAAAAGGATCGGGTGAGGCGCCGATGGCATTCGCAATATCCAACCCTATGGGAGCGGCAATCAGGGCGGTGGCGACATTGTTCAGAAAGTCAGACAAGGTCATGGTAACAACAATCAAGACTGTCAAAATACCCCAATGTGGCCAACCTGCGGTTTGAGCAACGATCAATTCTGCGATAAGTTTGGTGCCGCCAGAATTCTCCAAGGCAATGCCAAGTGGAATAAGCGAGGCAAGAAGAACGATGACTTTCCACTCGATGCTTTCATAAACTTCTCGTCCAGAGACAATACCCAGTGCAGCAAAGGCTATAACACAGCCAGCCAGTGCGACGGGAAGATAGACCAAGCCCGCGACCGAAAGGCCTATCGCGCCGAGGAAAAGGCCTATCGCTAGTGAAGCTTTTTTACGTTGAATGACAGAGTGCTGTTTTTCAGCTAAAGGAAGGATGCCGAGCCAACTCATAACTTCTGCTAAGCGATCTTCAGGACCAAGAAGAAGAAGCATGTCACCGCTTTCAACCCTTAGCTTGCGAACACGTTCGCGAAAGCGTTTCCCTTGTCTGGAAACGCCCAGAAGTGTAACGCCGTGTCGAGAAAGAAGTCTTAGGTTATTACTTGATCTGCCTTCTATTCTTGCGCCTTCGGGAACAATCGCTTCGGCAAGTTTTAATGAAGAGCTCGTCAGACCGTATTCATGCTTTTCTTTTCCTGCGAAGTCGAGTTCTGCGCTCCCTAAAAATGCTTCGATAGATTTTGGGTCGCCCTCAAGCACCAGATGATCATCCTTTCGAATTTCTTCGTAACGTGCAAAGCCGGGGAACCGTCTACCTCTTCGCACGAGTCCAAGAACGGTTATGTCGTGTTCGCCTGCGAGAGAATAAAGATCCCTGACGAGCGAACCTATCGATTTTGATTCTTTAGGGACTTGAGCTTCGGCAACAAAAAGGTCTGTATCTTCAGCACTACGAATGCTTCCAGGACGATCACGGTTTGGAATTAACCGCCAACCAATTAATGCAACAAAAATAATGCCGGCCAAGGCAACGCATAGTCCTACGGGAGCAAAGTCGAACATGCTAAAGCTTTCACCAAGAACACGTTCTCTGTATTGAGCGATGACTATATTGGGTGGGGTTCCTATTAAGGTGATCATACCCCCTAAAATGGTTGCAAAAGATAAAGGCATGAGGCTAAGTGCTGCCGCTCGTTTCGCCTTCTCAGCGGCTTCGAGATCCAGTGACATCAAAAGTGCAAGGGCGGCAACATTATTAATGATGGCCGATAACGCGGAGCCGACCACTGACATGATCCCAATATGAAGGGGCAGTGGGCGGTTTGATGATAGTACGAGACCTGAAATCAGTTCGACAGCTCCTGAGTTGATCAATCCTCGAGAAACGATCAAAACAAGAGCAATGATAACAACAGCAGGATGTCCAAACCCTGAAAAAGCTTCATCCGGTGTTACAAACCCAGCGATGACAGCAACAACAAGCGCCCCAAAGGCCACAAGATCATATCTGATCTTCCCCCAAATCAAGAGAATGAATACCGACCCAAATAGCACGAAGAGAAAGGTTTGATCTGTTGTCATAGAGCTTTGGTTTTATTTATGGTTTTGTATATGGCATAACCCCAATAAAAGATAATTGGGGTGCTGAGTTGTAGAGCAATTTCAGGGAGTTCAAGGTAAGAAAGAAGGTTTGCTTGAGCATCTGAAATTTGGCTTCCTAAGTAACTAATGGCCCAAAGCATTGTGGTCCATAATAGTATTTTGTCATCTTGTGCATATAACCGGGGAATATATTGGATCATAATCGCGCCGGGAAGTAGTAACAACATTAAATCATAATAGAAAAGATGAGGGCTTATCAGTAAGCCCCAGCAAAAAGTTACGGCCATTGATAGATCCCATTTTGGGGTGTCTTCGAGCCAAGGGCTTTTCCACCACAGCTTAACCAATAAGATGATTGTTATCGCGGTTAGGATATAGGTACTGATGTCAGTAAGCTGTGGACTTATGTTCTCAAAAAGAAAGACAGAGAAGCCAAAAAAGGAATCGATACCTTGGGTCGGATAGGCTGGACTTCTGAGAAAATCAAGAAGCTTGGGGCTCAGATCCATATAGGCAACCATTTCATTTGGCATGAAGATGAAGCCAATGGCTAAGGATGCAGAAAGGGAAAGCGCGCCGCCTAGAAGAGCATTAATACGCCACTTTAATAACAGTACAAGCGCAACAGCTATTGCTAACTGAGGCTTAAAGGCTAGTAGCCCAAGATAAAATCCAGCTTTAAAATCTTGTCTCCGTCTAAGAGACACATAACAGAGACAATAAAGTGTTAAAATAATTGGCGTTGCTTGACCATATAAAAAGCAAGCTACTGTTGGGTAGAAAAGAAAACACGCAAAAAAAACTTTTGGAAGAGATATACGCTGGAATACAGGTAATTCTGAACGGATTAATTTTACCGAAAGTATTACTAATAGGATGTTCAGAATAGTCCATGTAATATAAGCAGGTATGTAATCCAGCATTGCAAAAGGTGCATAAATTAATGCCGCATAAGGTGGGTTAATAAAGGGGCTGTGACCAAGATAGTCATCTGCTATCAACTCCCGTTGAAACTTGAATTGTTCCGGAAAATACATTTCAGGGGCTAATACATAGGCTTTTTCAAGTATGCCTTGATTGTAAAAGCTTCCTCCAGTGTAAAAAGCAACAAAATCAGCACCTATTGGTATATCAAAGTAGGTTTGTAAATTATGCCCGGCAATAATGCTAATTATATGGAATGAAAACGTTATAACAGCTATCATTGCGCTATAGTTTATTGCTCGTTCTTTAAAGCCTTTTGTCAGGGGGTACTGATAGAACACGATAAATCCGTAAATTATGATGGGCAACTTGTCATAGATATAATGAAACCTGTTAATTAAAGATAAAGTGATCGGCTAATTCATAGGGTATCAGAAAGCAGGTAAAAGAAATGTCCGGTAAATGGGATACACGTTATTTGAAACTTGCCAGAGAAGTTGCGACTTGGTCAAAAGATCGCTCAACTCAGGTGGGGGCTGTTATTATTCTGGAAGATAATACACCTGGACCATACGGTTTTAATGGGTTTCCCCGTGCTGTCGATGATAATGCTGATGAACGTCACGCGCGTCCGTTGAAATATGATTGGACCGAGCATGCTGAACGCAATGCTATATTTCATGCCGCGCGTGTTGGTGTTCGGTTGAGTGGGGCGTCTATTTATGTGACCCATTTCCCTTGTTCTGATTGTTCAAGAGCAATTATTCAGAGCGGTATTAAAGAAATTATTGTTGATGCTAAAAGTAAAGGTGATCCGGATTTTGCCGAACGCTGGGGGGAAATCCAAACCCAAGAAGTCATGCTTAAAGAGGCTTCGGTCACTTGGCGGTTTGCCACTGTTGATGATTAGTGAAGAGATCACATAAGCGATGTATAAAGTCACAGGGTTAAATCACATCACACTTGCCGTTAAGAATTTGGAAAAATCAGTCCAGTTCTATCGGGATGTTCTTGGGCTTGATCTTAGAAAAGTTTGGCTTGGTGGCGCTTATCTCGAGGCGGGCGTTTTTTGGATCTGCCTTTCAGCCGATTCAGATACGCGCGACAAGCCTCACCCAGATTATACACACATGGCTTTCAGTGTTGATAAAGAAACTTTCGTTCCTCTCTGTGAACAGCTCAAAGAATTTGGTGTTGAGGTCTGGAAAGAAAATAAAAGTGAAGGCGCTTCTTTTTACTTTCTTGATCCAGACCACCACAAACTAGAGTTACACGTGGGGGATCTTCATAGCCGCATACAGGCAATGTGATTTTGTCGTGTACTATCTTTGGATGATTTGTCTACCGCCTTTTATCAACTCTTGTAAGGGATTAAAGCCCATATGGTAAGAAAGTTCGGCAGGATGAGTGATATCCCATATCGCTAAGTCCGCAACTTTACCAACTTCAAGACTGCCATGTGTCTTTTCCAAGCCTAGTGCTTGGGCTGCATGTAAGGTAACGCCGCGCATTGTCTCTGTTGGTGTCATTTTAAAAAATGTGCACGCCATATTCATGGCAAGCAAGAGCGAGCAACAAGGGGATGACCCAGGGTTCATGTCTGTGGCAACAGCCATAGGGACGGCATTCTTTCTGAAGAGATCAATCGGTGGTTTCTTTGTTTCGTTGAGAAAGTAAAAAGCACAGGGAAGAATAACGGCTACAGAGTTTGCCTCTGCCATTGCCTTGGCCGATTTCTTCGATACGTATTCTAAATGATCTGCAGATCTTGCGCCGTACGCTGCCGCTAGCGCCGCACCACTCAGATCGCTAAGTTGTTCAGCATGAAGCTTCAGGCTAAAACCAAGACCTTTTGCCGCTTTAAAAAGCTTCTCTATTTGGGCTGGTGAGAAGGCAATGCCTTCACAAAAACCGTCAACTGCGTCGGCAAGTCCGGATTTTTTAAGCTCGGGTAGTTTTTCAATTATGCTGTCGATATAACCATCGCCGTCATTTTGGTATTCTTCTGGAACGGTGTGAGCCGCGAGGTAAGTTGTGACAACATCGAGTGGTAAATTTTCACCAATTTGCCGGGCAACACGTAATTGCTTTGTTTCGTTTTCCCAGTTTAGACCATAACCGGATTTAATCTCGAGAACAGTGACCCCTTCTGCCTGGAGAGATTGTGCCCGTTTCATAGCCTTGTCAAAAAGTTCTTGCTCGTTGGCTGCTCTGGTTGCTTTGACGGTGGACCTTATGCCGCCGCCTGCACGGGCAATCTCTTCATAACTTGCACCTTCTAGACGCATGTTGAATTCATTGATACGCTCGCCACCGTGCACGATATGTGTGTGGCAGTCTATCAAACCGGGTGTAATCCATGAGCCGTTAAGGTCATTGATTTCCTTGGCTAACTTCTCTGGCGTGCCAGGCAGCTTAGATGCTTCACCGATCCAGACGATATTCCCGCCAGCACTTGCGATAGCCCCGTTATTGATTATTCCCAATCCAGCGTCATTCAAAGTGCACAGATTGCAGTTGATCCAAAGACTATCCCACATAACCAGCTCCAAATTTTTTGATTTACACAATATGTATATACAACTTTTGTTGTCATGGTAAAGCTGAATCATAGCCGAATATATCATAATTCAACTTACTGATTGATTGTTATTCTTGTCCATAAGGGGCAATAGGGAGTGTCGCTTTTACCTTATATTCTTAAGGCCAAAAGCTCGCAGGCAGCTATTGAATAAGTAATATCTAAATTACTAAACTGATCGGTTATTTATAAATAACTTATGTAAGGCTGAATTATTCTACTGCAGAGGGAAAGCGCTTTTCATCTTCGAACATGCGTAACGCCCATAACACCCCTAGAACAGCACCTTTAACAAACGGTAGAATAGCCATTGTAAGCGCCAGTGTGAGGACTGGCCAAATCGCTACATGCGTTAGAAGGGGGGGCGAATATAGTTGTTCTGTCAACAAAACTCCGGGCACAACTATATGCCCCACGACAGTGATGGTGAAATAGGGGGGGATATCATCGGCCCGTATGTGACTCAATTCTTCGTGGCAATGTGCGCACTCATCATTAACAGTCACATACTTCCGAAAGATTCTTCCTGTACCGCAATTCGGACACTTCCTTCGTAATCCCCGCTTTAATGCCTGGAATACGGATCGGTCTTCCGGTTCTTGGTCGGCTAATTCCCCAAGGTCGTTATTTTGTTCGCTCATTACAACCTTTGTAAATTATAAAACACCCGTTTTTCGGGTTAGCTTATTTAGATTTACAAGAAAGAGCCTTGTGTAGGGCAGAGGGCGAAATGACGCACCCCATCAAATTTGCTCGCCACAGATCTGCTCCATCAAGTTTTGTGCCTGTCAGAATAGCACCACGTAAATCGGCATCACTCAGGTCCGCGCCGGAAAGATCTGCATCTTTCAGGTTTGTTCCATGTAGGCTTGCGCGAACAAGATTAGCATTAGTCAGGTCAGATCCACTAAGGTCTGCGTTTGAAAAATCAGCTCCTGCCATGTCAGCATTTTGTAATTTTGAACCTGGCATCACCATATCTGAAAGATTTAAATTATTCAGATTAGCCCGGGCGCCGTGATTGGAATCCTGAATCCACGCATGGTGATCAGCAAGAACTCGTAATAGGTCTCTGGCTTTTGCTGATTTTTCTTTTGCCAGATTTTCATCAAGCTCGGATTGATCGATGATCTCTGTGTCATCCGGCAACTGAGCCATCATAAATTGGACTCTTAGCTGACGCTTGGCATCCCCAAGATCTTTGGCCTCAATTTCACCAGTTTCAACGCGTGACATAGAGTCTGCTTGAATCTGGTAAGTATATCTTCTTAGGCTCATTTACCACTCCCTGCGAATTATATTTTTTAGATCTTATCGGAAACGGAATGAATTTACGACAATTTCCTAAACAAATTATGGACAGAATAAAAAAGTTTTAAATTAAGTAACTGGATTCTGACTCTGATATGTAGTTCTTATGAAATTATTTTTGATGATAAAATTTATTTTTGACTAATATTTTTTCTGCATAAATCACATAACTATATGAAAAATATGCTAAATAATTCGATTTGATTTTGGTTGTTTTTCTTCTTTTTTATACAATTTATTTGGTATGCGATCTATTAGGTAGGACAATTTTAATATTCTCAGGTCATAAGCTTAACTCTAGACGGGAACATTTGGATTCTTTCATTTTGGTTCCCCTGTTCAGCTTATTGGAGGTCAGGTTTTGTCTTGGACAGCGGACGATTGGATAAAATTAAGTGTGGCTGTCGTTGATGATAGTAAAGCTGTACGGTCGATGATGAGGCTGATGCTTTCATCATTGGGTGTTGGCGAAGTTTTACTTTATGAAAACGTTAGTGAAGCGATGGATGGCATAGAAAAGAAAAAACCTGATCTTGTAATTTCCGACTATTATATGGTGCCAGAGACAGGATTAGATCTGCTTAAACGCTTACGAGATTCAACAGAAGAGCTTACGCGTGCTCTTCCTTTTTTGATGATGAGTGGTTATGAAAAAGCCGACACATCGTTATCAAACGAAATTTCAGGTTATATGCCCAAACCGGTAACTGTTGATTTAGTTAAACATCATATCATGTCTGCGTGCGTTGACAGGTCTGAAAAAGAAAGTAAGTTTGGTCGCGCTTAAATAGCGTTTTATTGTAAGGTTTTTTCAGTTGTATCAAGAAGTTCCACCTGTTTCTCTACAGCGATTGATGAATAGACGTCATGCACCGCGTCATATGGTTTCGCCTGGTACAAAAGTGCGTTTGACTGCTTTTGACAATTACTATGATTGTGAAGTTCTTGATTTGTCGTTTTGCGGTGCGCGTCTTCTGTTGGATATAAAGTTACCGATCGGCAGTGAGATTATTATATCTCATAATCACTGTGGTCAGGTTTTTGGTACGGTAAAGTGGAATTCATCCCAAGAAATCGGTTTGGAGCTTGGCCCCGGGGTCGGACGTTTATTAACCCGCTGCAATGGATCTGAAGCTGTATATCGCCGACAGTGACGGCGTTTATTCTAGGCTTATTCAAAATAGCAATAGGATTCCGGGTTTAGCACTATTACGGGGAAGCCCGTTTTTAAACGCGCTCTGCCTTGGGGTTTTGAATGCGGTCATTTCTTTTTAGATAATTTTCCAGCTTTCTCACGAAGTAGGTTACGACAAGTATTAGCGCCAGATATTCCAGAATAAGGAATGTATATATTTCCAATGGGCGGTATTCATTTACTACTAATTCTGTTGCTCGTCGGGTGAGGTCGCTATAACCGATTACAGAGGCCAGGGAAGACATTTTTAGCATGTAAACAAATTGATTTCCCAGTGGAGGAATAATTTTTCTAATTGCTTGGGGAAGAATGATTAACCGCATTTTTTGGAAATATGTTAGCCCCATACTTTCAGCTGCTTCGTGTTGGCCAACATCGATGGATTGAATGCCAGCCCTGAATATCTCTGCTTGAAAAGGGCTGTCGCAAATTGCCAATGCTAATACCCCGGCTGCAAATAACCCGAGATCTATCCCCATGACGACGGGAAGACCGTAGTAAGTCCACAGAATCATAACCAGGACGGGTATCGATCTGAAGACAGCGACGTAAAACAGATTTATTGCCCGCAGGTATTTGTTTGTGGAAATACCTGGGAGGCTAATGAGTAACCCTGCTGTCATTGAAAGTAGAATTGCTACGATCGACATCTCTATTGTTCCCAGAAGCCCGCCTATTAGGAACTCAATATTGTTTTGGCCAGCCAGTTTTGTCGGGTCAACGACATGCCATCCCCAAGTATAATCACTGCCACAACCGGAAAGAGCTAATAGCAGAGAGACAGAAATAATCAGTTTGTTTAAGTGCTTTGAGGCGTTCATTTGAGAGGAAAGGGCCTTTGCGGCATTAATACTGGTTAAAGAACTGATACGATGCTGGTTGAAGCATCAAAGGCAGCGAATTTGCCATAATCTAGCTTTGTGGCATAATATTTATTGTCTCTTTCAAATACAGACACATTATTGTGATCCAAAAGGATGACTGTGACGTAATAATAACTCAAGCCTTAAAGCAAGATATAAATGGCTTGGTTTATTTAAAGCATAGAGAATAAGAACAATGACAGGCATCAATTCCGGATCTGTGTCTAGGGATGACATAACAACATTAGTAAAACCGCAACGTCATCCTGCGGAAGAACGTTTGATTGATTATGTTTCTGGTAGTGGTAGCCATAGCTGGGAACTGTTCATTGATGCGCATCTTTCTCTTTGTTCTGAATGTCGGGATCAGGTGTCAAAACTACGCGCACTTGGGGGGGCGCTGTTAGAAAAGATTCCTCATGAAGACCTTCCCGAGGGAATGGAAGAGAGAGTTCTGGACCTTTTGGATTCTGCTGTGATTACGGGCTTCCCAGGACCCAAACATGCAACATTGCCTGATCTTCCTCAATCGGTAACGTCACTTTTACCGTCTGACCCGACTAAGGTTGCATGGGAAACGGATGTTTTGGCAGGGGGCGAAGCTCTTTGTCTTGGATCTGTTATTGAAAAAGAAAATCATTCTAGTTCAAGCTATCTATTTTTACTCAGGATACCAGCCGGAGAACGCATCTTTGATCGCGGCGAAGTTACAGAACTCGGTTATTTGCTTGTCCTCAATGGCGGTCTCTTGTGTGACGAAGGTGATCTGTCTGTTGGTGACATAGCAGGTTTGGATCAGGTTCGTGAAAAATACTACGCTGTTGAGGATCTGTCGTTAACCTATTGCCTTTTGTTACTGACGAAAGACGTAAGGTAATAGGCTTTTTCTCGAGAGGACTCTCTCATTTCTTCGGATCATTTCCCCTCTTCGCATCATTTCCCTCGTACCTTTTAGATGCTGGACCCTAAAATGCGTCTTAATTTGTTGATTGCTAGTCTCAATCTTGACTTTACAGTTCCTAAGGGCAGGTCTTCGTGTTCTGCAATTTCCTTGTGTGTCATATCTTTATAAAAGGCGAGCTCAAGTAAAATGGACTGGTCAGGCGGAAGACTCTCTATTGCTTCTTTCAGTAAAGATTCGACCTCTTGATGCTCAATACCCTTGTCCTGGCTTGGGGATTCATCAATTTGATTTTGCAGGTGTAATTGGCCTTGCAAATAATCTTGATCAACAGGAAGTAGTCTCTGTCGGCGATAGCGATCTATACGGCGGTTTCGTGCAATGGCGAATATCCAACTGGAGACATAACTTTTTTCTGGATCATATGATTCTGCTTGGCGCCATAGGGTGAGCATGACGTCCTGAACCAAGCTTTCTGTAATATTATTATCTGTGCCGAGTTTACGCATATATGACATCAGGCGAGGGGCAAAATGTCTGAAAAGTTTGACAAAAGCCTCACGGTCTCTGGAATGGGCTACCAGAGCCATCAAATCGGCCTGTTGCTGAGCACTTAGGCTATCTGTAACACCATCATCCAACGCTGAAAACTCCCCTAGCGTGGCCGATTTCTCGGACTGGTTCAGAAATCCTCGGGATATCTGTTCGTCCTGTGGCGCATGTTTTTTACATTACCCAACAAGTTGAACATTTCCCCCATTGAATTCTGTAATTAAAGTTGGAACTCTTGGTTCCGTTAATTTCTCTCCTATCGATTTATCGACACTTTTTTTGTATTTTTATAGTGTGGCAAAATTGAGGTCAGAAATAGATATTCCTAGATTATAACAGGGATTATAAAAGATTTTATGTTAGAAATCTCTTGGTAAATGTATTCACTGTTCCTCTATATAATATGGCCTAGAATAAATATAGTTCGTTAATACGGTTAGAAAAATACCAACAATCTTAATTTAATCATTATCGGGGCTTCAATGTCGCTTTTTGAAATCGTAATTTTGGCAATGGGTGTTGCTTGGGCTGGGGGGATTAACCTTTATGCGACCTTGGCGGTTCTAGGTATTCTTGGGGCCAGTGGGCAGCTTGACTTACCTGATGGAATCAACGTCGTTCAGCATCCAGCTGTGATCGTGGTTGCCGTTGTTTTTTATGTGATTGAGTTTATTGCGGATAAAATTCCAGCTGTAGACTCCGTCTGGGATGGATTGCATACCTTTATACGTATTCCTGCTGGTGCGTTGATGGCGGCAGGTTTGCTGGGGGATGTCAGTACTGAAGCACAGGCAATGGCATTCGTCGGCGGTGGGGGGCTTGCGACGATAAGTCATTCAATGAAGGCTGGTACACGCGCCATTTTAAATACATCACCAGAGCCCTTTACAAATATAGCGGCATCGTTGGGCGAAGATGTTTTGGTTTTTGTTGGTTTGGCTACGGCGCTACTAAGTCCGGCTGTTTTTGCTGCGTTTCTGGCCTTGTTTCTGATTTTGGCAATCTGGATCGTCCCCAAGATCTTTCGCGGAATACGCAAGGTCTTTCGGTTTATTTTCGGCAAAACTGATACTAAGAAAGATGGGGATGACCCATTCGATAGGCCATTAGAAACGAGGGAACAATTCGAAGATGAAATCGTTGCTGGAAAAACAAAAAAGCTTGGTAACGAGACGGAATAAAATTAGTTAGTGGCTGGTGTCGGAACGCCTTCGGTCAAACCGTTTGGATAGGTACCAACAAAACTTAGATGAGATACCAACCCTGTGTCGTTACTCCAGTAAAATAGGCGTATACAGGCAGGTTCAAATCTCGGTGTGATATCATTAACGGGTTGCATTTCAAGTCCGTACGAAAAGGTTGCACTTGGCGTGACAAATAAAACAGTTTTAGCCCAGTTGGCGACGCTGTCACGGTGTGTATGACCACAGGCAACGCCAAGTACTTGATCATGGCTTGCAATGATTTGTGCTAACTTTTTACCATTAAAACAACGCATACTATCCTGATAAGGCAGATGTAAATCTGCGGGCGGGTGGTGCATAAAAATAAGCGTTGGTCTTTCAGAATCTAAAGATAGTTTGTCATCAAGCCAATGTAAGCGTTCATCGCAAATTATACCGTGATGTGCGCCAACTTCCAGCGAGTCCAGCATGATCAGACGTAAGGGGTATTGCTCTATTGTGTATTGTAGGAATGCGCCTTGACTAGGTAAGTATCCATCATTCTGAAAAAGACGTCGCAAACTTTCCCTGCTGTCGTGGTTGCCCGGTATTACAAAATAGGGGAGGCCCATTGTATCCAATAGCTTTTTTGCACGTTCGTAATCTTCTATGTTGCCATGGTTTGATATGTCGCCTGTTACAACGACAAGGTCAGGTTGTGGAGTAAGCTTTGACAGATGTTTTACTGTTTCCTTTAGGCGATCCATAAGGTCAATGGGACCAGTGTCAGTTTCTATAATACGGCCTATGTGGAAATCGGTTATTTGAGCAATCAACATAACGCGCTCGCATTCATGATGTGAAATCTTGATCTTCGTGCTACTTGGTATTCAGAAAATGTAATCAAAAGGTTTTAGTTCTTTTTGGTGGGAAGTGTAAACAAACAGTCGTGCCTTGCCCTAAAGCGCTGTCAATGCTGAGTTCGCCCTGATGAAGTTCGACAAAAGATTTGGCGATTGATAGTCCTAAGCCAGTTCCATCGTGGTTTCTGGTTTTGCTTTCAGCTACTTGAGTAAAAGGTTGTGTCACCCATTGTATTTCATCAGGGGCGATGCCAATGCCGTTATCAGAAACTTTAATTTCTAGTTCCTCATTACCTGTTAAGCCTGCTGTTATTTGTACTTTACCATTAGGGTCAGTAAATTTAATTGAATTGGTTAAAAGATTTAAGACAGTTTGTTTTATTTTGAGTCGATCCAGAGAGAAAGTGGGTAAGTTTTCTGGACATTCAATTGTTATTTCAATATTGGCTTGGGAACTGCGTTCTTTTACCAATGTCTTGCACTCGTCGAGTATGGTTTCTAAATGAACATCTTCTTCGTCTAATGCTACATTTCCAAGCTCGATTTTTGACTGATCAAGAATTTCTGAAATCAATTCTAATAGATGAATACTCGATCCGTTGATTGCTTCAGAATATTCTTTGTATTTAGGATTGGAATGTTGACCAAACATCTCTGACATTAAAATCTCTGAAAAGCCAATGATACAATTCAAAGGCGTTTTAAGTTCGTGGCTCATGTTTGCCAGGAATTCTGACTTTGCGCGGCTGGCTAATTCGGCAGTCTCTTTTGCTTTTAAAAGTGTGTTTTGTGCTTCTTTGATTGCAGTTATATCACTTTGAATCGATACAAATCCTTTACCGGGAACGGCCCGATCTGTTGTTCTTATCCATCGGCCATCTCTTAGCTTAACTGTAAATGATCCTTTTAGCTCACGTCTGTAAGCTGCTTTCCGCTCTAGATAATCTTCACCCTTTTCGTCACCAATGGCAACGTTACCATTAAGGATGTCAATTTTCCCAAGTTCTTTGAAATGAACACCAGGCTTTGTTTGCTGTCTGGTATATTGATACATATCGCGGAAATTTTGATTGCATATTTCTAGGCGTCCATTGCTATCGTACATAACAAAAGCCTCAGCAATAGAATCAATTGCATCCTCAAGGGCGTTTTGCGCTCTATGCTGTGGTGTTACATCTTCTAGGGTATTCATGATGCAAGAAGATTGTGTACCAGAAGAGGGCTGTACGAGTGCTTTTTTTATTGTTATGCGATGCTCTTGCCCATGGGTGCTTTTTATTGTGAGGTCCAGCGATTTTGATACACCAGTTTCCAAAATCTCTTGATCTAGTTTTTGAAAAATCTCTTGTGGAATAGGGGTTTCCAGTAACTTTTCTATTCTAGTCCCTTCATGCTGGGGTGATTGCTCTGAGAATTTCTCAAAAGCATCGTTTCCTGAAATAAAAGTTTGGAATTCATCTGTTACAAAAACAGGTAGAGGAAAGGCATTAAGTAAAGCCTGCCAATCAGAAACACAATCTTTCACACCTACTCCTACCCACTAAACGACACTTTTCAAGTGAAATGCTTCAAGCTCTGTGGCTTGTTTATTCTAGAATGCATTTCATTCAGGTAACACTTTATAGTCAGGAAAAGTTTCTAAAGTTTAAAGAGGGCTTTCACCGTAACCTTGACCCGACATATTAATTAACTGAGAAGGCCTCTTTTCAAGCCATCGAGGATGTATTGAATGGCAAGTGCAGCTAAGACAATACCAAGAACCCTGGATATAATATGGGTTATCGTATCTCCAACAAATCGTTCTAACTTGTCCGCAAGTAAGAAGAGTGTGAGGCAAAGCAGTAAGACCCCGGCCAAAACCATTAAAATAGCAGATTGCGCGACAATATTTTCTTTATTTGCACTCATCAGCAACATGATTGTCGCGATCGCCCCAGGCCCAGAAATCAAAGGGATCGCGAGTGGGAAGACGGCGATATCTTCATGAAAGTCTGATCCTTTGACTTCTTCCGCGTTAATTTCCCGTCTTTTGGCGCGTTTGTCGAACACCATTTCCAGTGCGATCAGGAATAGCATGACGCCGCCTGCAATTCGGAATGCGGGAAGGCCAACGCCAAGAAGTTCAAGGAAACGATCGCCCAGCAGGGCAAAAAAAACGAGGATAACACCACCAATCAAGACCCCTTTGAAGGCCATTTTTCTTTTGTGAGCAGCGCTTGCGCCTTGAGTCAGGCCAATAAAAATCGGTAACAAGCCAAGGGGATCTATAATGACAAATAGAGAAACAAAAGCGGTAAGTGCAATGTCGAAAATGGCAGGCGTCAGCATCAAGAAAATCTCAAACTTTATGGGCTATATGTCATGGCTTCAATTCTTCAATAGCTTTATATCTTATAATAAACTCTTAAGCGATGGACTTTTCTTAAGCCTGCGTGTGGTTTCTTTTGAGCGTTACAACGTGGGAGAGGAAGCGAGTTACCATGGGGCGCTAAATCAAATTTGTAAGGTGCTTTACACTTTTTGACCAAAATGAGTAGGGTGTCTCATTGTAGAAAAACAGAAAGATATCTAGATGGTTTTCCCGTGTGATTATCACGTGCATTTTTATTTTAATCAGGAAACGGTCGCCTTGGCGCGACAAATTTGTGAAGAGGTACGAGACAGATTTGCCGTACCCATGGGCCGGGTTCATGAACAAAATGTTGGCCCACATCCTAGGTGGAGCTGTGTGCTTACTGTTCCAGCTGAAAAATTGGGGGATGTTATTTCCTGGGTTTGTCTAAATCGCAGTGAATTGACCGTTTTTATCCATCCAAATACTGGTGACGATTTAAAGGATCATCGAGATCACGCGATATGGATGGGTGAAATGCTGGAATTAGATTTGTCTGCATTTCATTAAAGGGCCATTTCCGGGACCAACTTAGAAATAGATGATATTAAGTTTTTTTTGTAATGTTCTAAATGTGTTAACATATGATCCATATTTAAGGGGTTATGCTTTAGCTCTTAGATGGCTTATTGTTTGATAAAGACGTTATTAGAGGGGATGGTATGAAGAAGTGTAACAAATGCTTTTCCGAACGCGTTGTCCGTTACGAGCTCAGTCGCAAGGATATTGAAAAATCCGGAAGCTGGTATCTGGATAATGATATGAACAAATACCAGCCTGAAGATATAAAAGACGTTGAATCTGGTCATGTCTCTGTCGATTTGACACTCCATGTTTGCCTTGGATGCAGCCATGTTCGAGGGACCGCAGCCAATCGGGAATAGGTCAATTCTCGATTAAAGGCGTGATAGGCGAGGAGGCAACCTTAGACCTTAGGCTAAAAATAAAAGTAGAGCGTTCTGGCCATAACGTAACTTAACGTTTCTTGGTCCGAATATTTACTGGGTACTTAGTGGTCTGATTTTTCTAAAAACTTATCGCTAAGGCCCGTTTCATAAGCAATACCTTCGACGGTCAAAGTGATTGCCTGCCCATCTTCTTTCACCAACCCTTTGCGTGCCAAAGCAACCCAAACGGCGGGATTATCGAAGCCGCTGGCATCCTTGGCGGACACAACGAATTCCCCAACGTGCATATGATCCCCATGTGCGTGGGGAAGTTGAGACAAGGTTACCTCTCCGTTTGGATGATGCACAGCTTGTCTTTCGTCACGGCCAATGACTTGAGCAAGAACAAGGGTACGCAGTTGGAGTTTATTTAGCTTCAACGGATTTTTCTTTACGGCCATCAATTCTTCCTTCGATACAGACTTATGATTCTGCGTAGGGTTGTTATATAATTCTGCACTTCTTAGCCTGCAAAGACTCTATTGAAAATAGACGAACTTAGATTTCTGTAATTCTTTAAAGTCTTGGTCGCTTCCCAAGCTAAGGCTTTGTTCTGGTGTTATGGGGGAGTAAATCTCAATTAATTTCGTAGTTGAGCCACAGAACAATATGTTTTTTGAACTACAATGATCAGAAATATAATCTGTAATACAGGGAAATTATAATTCGTACATCTTCATTTTATACTATTTAAGGTTAGATAATGTTTCATAAATGTACTTTTTAGACTGTAAAATGTAATTTTATGATAAAATTTGTATAAATAGTATCTTTTCTTGGTAAAATGCTATTGGCGACATTAACGCATCCTTTGCAGTATAGAATTACAGCTTTTATCTTCAATCGTGATTTCTGGGAGGAACACATGAAGTATTTACGCACAACGGCATTGGGGATGATGCTTAGTATGTCAGCGATCTCTTTTAAAGTTGCAGTTGCAGATGAGATTACTATCGCAACGGTTAATAACGGTCATATGATCGAAATGCAAAAATTAACCCCTAAGTTTGAAGAAGCCAATCCTGGTATTACTGTGAAATGGGTCACATTGGACGAAGGTACTCTTCGGTCGCGTGTTACGACAGATATCACGACAAAAGGTGGCCAGTTTGATGTAATGACAATCGGTATGTATGAAGCCCCTATCTGGGGTTCACGTGACTGGTTGGAACCATTGGAATTTGGCGCTGAGTATGATGTTGATGATATTTTGCCCGCAATGCGTGACGGTCTATCCCATGATGGTAAATTATATGCTGCGCCATTTTATGGTGAATCATCAATGATCATGTATCGTAAGGATCTTTTGGATGCTGCTGGTATGACGATGCCTGATAATCCTTCATGGGGACATGTGAAAGACGCCGCGGCAGCTATGACAGATCGCGATGCAGGTCAGTACGGTATTTGTTTGCGCGGCAAGCCAGGTTGGGGCGATAACATGGCATTCCTGACAACTATGGCAAATAGCTTTGGGGGGAAATGGTTCAACGAAGATTGGACACCTGATCTGGATAGTCCTGCATGGAACCATGCGGTTAATTTTTATGTTGATTTGCTGACAGCATATGGACCGCCGGGATCAGCGGGTAATTCTTTTAATGAAATTCTTGCGTTGATGAACGAAGGTAAGTGCGGGATGTGGATTGATGCAACAATCGCGGCGTCTTTTGTGACAAACCCCAGCCAATCAAAGGTCGCGGATAAAATGGCATTCGCGCAGTCACCACAAGCAATTACAACACGCGGCGCAAATTGGCTTTGGGCATGGGCTTTGGCTGTTCCTTCCGGAACGAAGAAAAAGGCTGATGCGATGAAGTTCATGGAATGGGCGACATCAAAAGAATACATTGAATTGGTTGCAGAAACCAACGGTTGGGCTGCTGTGCCAACGGGTACTCGTCAATCTACATACGACAACCCTAAATTCAAAGAAGCGGCAACTTTTGATGAGGCAGAGCTGAAAGCGATTTTATCTGCAGATCCATCAAATTCAACGCAAGATAAAACACCGTATATTGGCGTTCAATTCGCTGCTATTCCAGAGTTTCAAGCAATTGGCACAGCCGTTGGTCAACAAATGACAGCAGCACTGGCTGGCGATATCTCTGTGGAAGAGGCTTTAGAAAATGCACAAGCTGCAGCGGACCGTGAAATGAGAAAAGCGGGTTACTACTAGTATCAAGGTATTTGTATTAAATCGGGGTAGAGCAATCTACCCTGTTTTAACCTTCCTTCAGGATCATTTTCATGAACAGAACTCTGGTTAGACTCTTACAAGCCCCCAGCATTATCGTTCTTTTAATGTGGATGATTGTCCCATTGTCGATGACGATCTATTTCTCGCTCATCCGCTACAATCTTTTATACCCTGAGCGGACTGGTTTTGTCGGACTTTCAAATTACGAATTTTTTGTAACAGATGCAGCCTTCCCACCAGCCGTATGGAATACACTAATCTTGGTTGGTTCTGTGTTGTGTATTTCAGTCGTTTTGGGGTTGGCGATTGCAATTCTGATTGATCGGCCGTTTCTGGGGCGTGGCATTGTTCGCGTTATGCTTATTTCACCTTTTTTCATAATGCCAACGGTTAATGCTTTGGTGTGGAAAAATATGATGATGAACCCGATCTATGGATTGTTTGCCGTTGTCGCACATGCCATAGGGGTAGAACCAATTGATTGGTTGACCGTATACCCGTTGCTATCTGTTATCATTATCGTGAGTTGGCAATGGACACCTTTTGCCATTCTGATTTTCATGACTTCTTTACAATCTCAGGATCAAGAACAAAAAGAAGCGGCAACATTGGATGGGGCAGGTTTTTGGGCGCAATTTTGGAATTTGACTTTGCCGCACCTCGCGCGTCCGATTGCGATCGTTCTGATGATACAGATGATTTTTCATTTATCAATTTTCGCAGAAATCTTTGTAACCACATCTGGTGGTCCAGGTACGGCAAGTACAAACATTGCTTATTTGATATACGCACAAGCCTTATTGCAATTTGATGTTGGTGTTGCATCTGCGGGCGGTGTTTTTGCTGTGATACTAGCCAATATTGTCGCGATCTTTTTGATCCGTGCTGTTGGCAAGAATTTGATGGTGTAGTGATGACAGATAAACAAATTCTTGAATGGAAAAATCGCTTTGCAGTAATAGGAGCATGGTTTGTTGCAATCTTGTTCTTTTTTCCAATTTTTTGGATGGTTTTGACCAGCTTTAAAACAGAACTTCAGGCGATTGCAATTCCGCCATTGTTGGTTTTTGAGCCAACATTGGATAACTATACTTTGATCCAAGAAAGAACGGATTATACGCAATACGCATGGTCGAGCGTTGTGACCAGTCTTGGCGGTACAGCCTTGGCGATGTTGATTGCGATCCCTTCAGCTTACGCCATGGCCTTTAGTCCAACCAGGCGTACCAAAGATATTTTATTGTGGATGCTTTCCACTAAAATGTTACCTGCGGTTGGAGTTCTTCTGCCAATTTATCTGCTATCTCAAAAACTAGGGCTGTTGGATACAAAGACCGTTCTGGTTGTTATTTATGCTTTGATAAACCTGCCGATCATTATGATGATTCTGTTCAATTATTTTCGGGAAATCCCAAAAGAAATATTAGAGGCTTCTAGGATGGATGGTACATCCACCTGGAATGAAATCACCCAGATTGTAATGCCTTTGGCATGGGGTGGCATAGCTTCGACGGCGCTTTTATCCGTTGTGTTATGCTGGAATGAAGCATTTTGGGCAATCAATTTAACCTCATCAGAAGCTGGGACTTTGGCTGCCTTAGTTGCTAGCTTTTCTAGTCCAGAAGGATTGTTTTGGTCGAAGCTTTCAGCTGTTGCCACATTGGCATGCGCACCGATTGTTGTCTTTGGGTGGCTTTGCCAGAAACAGTTAGTCCAGGGCTTAACTTTTGGGGCAGTGAAGTAACATAAATGTCTATTGTTCAAGCTGAAATAGAAATTGTTGATCGTAGTCGCGAAAGTATTCGCTATTTGCAACATGGATGGCCCAGCGAATTGTGTCGTTGGCACAGCCATCGTGAATACGAACTACATCTTATTACAGAGACCCGGGGAAAAGCGTTTGTTGGCGATTATATTGGCGACTTCAAACCGGGTGCATTGTATCTCACTGGGCCGAATTTACCGCATAACTGGATTACAGACGAAGTGTGGGCACAAGAAGTGCCAATCCGGGATATGTTGGTCCAGTTCAGACAGTCAAGTATGGATGCGATCATGACTGCCTTTCCCGAGTTCACAGAATTGAAGCCCATGTTAGACCTTGCCCAATCCGGTATTGAATTTGTCGGTTTTGATCCAAAGACAGCGGTTTTGCAAATGGAAAAGATACGGGAACTTCGAGGTGTAGAGCGTGTCGTGGCTTTGCTGCACTTTCTGGTTTTGATTAACAAAAACAGTAATAAAACCACATTATCTGTTTCTAAATTGATGCAACCGGAAGGGGGTAAAAAAGCACGTATTGGGAAGGTCATTGATTATATTGTTAATAATTTTGCCGACGAAATTTCTGTGAAAAAAGCGGCTGCAATGACGTCGATGTCACCAACTACATTTTCGCGTAATTTCCAGTCTGTAACGGGGCATACGTTTGTTGAGTTTGTAAATCGTATTCGTATTGGTCAAGCTTGCAGCATGCTTTATGCAACCAACGATCAGGTTTCAAGTATATGTTTTGACGTTGGTTTTCAAAACCTTGCAAATTTCAATCGACATTTTCTCAGAATTAAGAACATGACACCTTCAGCATATCGTCAAATAGCACAAACAGAGTTGGCGCATCAATCAAAGGAAATGCAATGAGCGCATTTTCCTCTCAAGATATTTATGAAACAACTTATAATCCAAAACTTTGTAATGTCGGTATTGTACACCTTGGGTTTGGGGCCTTTCATCGATCTCACCAAGCGCAATACATTGATGATTACATGCAGACGACGAATGATCTGCGCTGGGGAATCGCAGCAATAAATATTCGAAGTGAAGACAGTGAGAGCTTTGCGAAGCACAGCTTTGATGAGGCTGGGTATATTCTTAAATCTATCTCGCCAACTGGTGATGTTAAATTCCGACGCGTGCGGTCTCATATCAAGTTTTGCGATTGGGCACGATCTGTCGAAGATGCTGAACAATTGCTGACTCAACCAAGCGTGACAATGATTACGATTACAGTGACCGAAAGTGGCTATTACTTGGATGACGAAAGTCATTTAAACCGTGCAGATCCTGTTATTGCTGGGGAAATAGAGAATCAGGCCCGGGGCGCATCCGTATATAACTATTTGATGCACGCATTGGAGCACCGTCGTCATGCCGATGTGGGGGGGATAAGTATCCTGTGCTGTGATAATATAAGGCAAAATGGTAAAGTATTAGAACGTAATTTTTTGAGCTATTTACATTTTATGGACCGACACGATTTAGCACAGTGGGTTCAGAATAATGTGACATTCCCATGTTCTATGGTCGATCGCATTACGCCGCGTAGCACGCAAGATTTGGCATCTGAAATCATCTCTTTATTTGGTGATCAATCCAATGTGCCTGTTATGGCAGAAGATTTTACGCAATGGGCTTTGGAAAATCGTTTTGCGAACACAGTGCCTGATCTTGCCCTGGTCGGTGTTCAGCTGGAACCTGATATTGATCACTTTGAAGAAACAAAAATACGTATTCTGAACGGGGGGCATACCTGTATTGCTTATTTGGCTGCTTTGAAAGGATTTAAAACTTTTGATCAAGCGATGGTTGATCCAGAGATTTTCACCCATTTTGATGGCTATGAGCAACATGAAGTTCTACCTGCGCTGAAAGTAAATACCCCTTTTGATAAAAATGAATATCTGCAAGAGATTATCGCACGTTTTAAAAATGCATCTATTAGCGATACTATTGAGCGAATATGTGCGGATGGTTTTTTAAAGTTTCCAATTTTTATACGCCCTACTTTGCAAGGGGTGTTGGCTGCCCAGCGGGTACCTCACTTTGGAATTACCTCAATTGCGAATTGGTATATTTTTTGTCGCCTGAATGCTGAAGGTAAGCTTTGCATTAACTACAACGAGCCTAACTGGCATAAGCTTGAACCGCTCATCCAGCCGGGTGCATTAGATGACTTTGTAACGTCGCGTACGCTTTGGGGTAATATTCCGAATGATTATCCTGAATTTGCAGCGACGCTTAAAGACAAAATACATGAGATGGAGCAAATATGGCTGGGGTAACGATTAATAATTTGCGTAAATCATATGGCGATGTTGAAGTTATGCACGGCATAGATTTACAAATAAACGATGGTGAATTTGTTGTCTTTGTAGGCCCATCGGGGTGTGGTAAATCTACGTTATTACGTATGATTGCTGGTTTGGAAGATGTTACATCAGGGTCTGTGTCTATTGGTGATCAGGTCGTAAATCATGTTGCTCCCTCTAAAAGAGGCGTGGCGATGGTATTTCAAACATATGCTTTGTACCCGCACATGAGTGTTTATAAAAACATGAGCTTTGGGTTAAAGCAGCAAAAGACTCCTGCCGCTGAAATCGACGAACGGGTAAACGCGGCTGCAGAGATTTTACAAATTACAGATTATTTAGATCGTAGCCCTAAAAATCTCTCTGGTGGCCAACGCCAGCGTGTTGCCATCGGCCGCGCAATTGTTCGCGACCCAGAAGTGTTTTTGTTTGATGAACCCTTATCCAATCTTGATGCTTCTTTGCGGGTACAAACACGTTTGGAAATTGCGCGACTGCATGAGCGTCTTGGAACAACGATGATTTACGTGACACATGATCAGGTAGAGGCGATGACCTTGGCTGATAAAATTGTCGTTTTACGAGCAGGGGTGATTGAGCAGGTCGGGTCACCTATTGATCTTTATACCAGTCCCGTAAACCAATTTGTTGCTTCTTTTATTGGAAGTCCAAAGATGAATTTCTTTGCGCCGGATGATTTGCTGACAAATGTGCCAACAATACACACGACTGGCATCCGTCCTGAACATTTGATCCTTTCTGCAAAAGATAAGGCTGTTGTATCTGGAACACTGGAATTGATAGAGCACCTGGGGGAATATGCCCTAGCTTATTTAATTTCAGATACGGGAACAGAATTTACGGTGAAGATGGAAGTACCTCCGAGTACTTCTATCGGTGAAACGTTGTATTTTTCTGCAAAACTAAATACGACACATCATTTTGATGCTGAAACTTCTGTGCGGGTTATAAGCTAGTATCTAGATTTTGGTATATTTTTACATGCTGTATCTCTGGCCTTCTTTTTTGCAGGTAGAAGCGCTGTGATCTTAAAGAAGTTTTAGAAATAAGAGGCGCTTATAGAAGAGAATGGCGACTGAAGATAAGAAGAACTTTGTTCAATTAATCTTTTTGCCCAGCTTTGAGAAAATCGCCATCAATTATCAATAATTTGACACCATGTTTTGTTACTGATTTGTGTGAACTTAGATCATCAGAGACAACATAGGTCATGCCTGCTGAAAGTGAGAAGTTTGTGCCGTCACTTAGCTCACTAATGAAGCTACCCTCTAAACACTGAACAATATGTCCTTTCTCACACCAATGATTAGCAATATAACCTGCGGAATATTGTACGATTCGGATACGTAGACCTTCATATTGTCGAGTTTGCCAGTAGGCTGTGCCTTCATCACCGGGGTGCTCTGTTACTGGTATTTGCGCCCAATCGATTGTTTGGAAGGGGATATCTTGTATTGCCATCGTTTATTCCTATTGAATATGCTTTTGTGATGTTGTTTCGTATTGTTACGTAATATAGGGCACCTGTATGTGATGTGTTCGCGAATAGATTACATATCTTCTGTGCCTATAAGTTGCTTATTGATCATGGACCGTTTTAGAGGTCGGCTATTTCTTGACTTTTAATTAATTTTGTTCTCTATTTGTTCTTATTTGGTTCCTGAATTTAGTATATGAGAACGTACTCATGAAAAGTAAGTCTCTTGAGTGTCTGGGGCAGGCGAAAAAGGGAATGTTTCTCCCACTTCCTCTCTATGCTTTCAGGATTCCTGCGGGCTTTCCTTCCCCGGCTGAGGACTATATGGAAGGGACGCTGGATTTAAACGAAGAGTTAGTCGATTGTGCAGAGGCTACCTTCTTTATGAGGGTTTCCGGGGATTCCATGGTCGGGGTTGGCATTATGCCGGGGGGGATGCTTGTTGTAGATCGGTCTTTAGAGGCAAGACACGGGCAAATTGTTATTGCTGTACTTGATGGTCAATTGACGGTAAAGCGCCTATATGATCGCGGCGGATACATTAAACTGTGCTCGGAAAATCCTAAATATCAGCCGATTAAAATTTCAAGAGAACAAGATTTACAGATCTGGGGGGTGGTGACGAATGTGATCACCAAACTGGACTGACCTGTATGAGGAATAATAGCTCTGCTAATATCCCCTCTGATGCCAACCTTTTTGATGATCGTCACTGGATTGCACTGGTTGATGTTAATAACTTCTATGCGTCTTGCGAACGGGTTTTCCGTCCAGACCTAGAGGGGGTTCCCATTGTGGTTCTGTCCAACAATGATGGCTGTGTGATCGCGCGTTCGGAAGAAGCCAAAAACCTTGGCTATAAAATTGGTGATCTCTTTCACGTTATTAAGCCCAAATTACGTCAAACAGGGACAAAATTTTTTTCGTCTAACTATGCGCTTTACGGGGATATGTCTGGCAGGGTGAACAAGGTTTATGATTGTTTCACGTCTTGTATTGAGACTTATTCGATTGATGAAAGTTTTCTTCGTCTCTCTGGACGAGACGGCGTCCAGAATAAGGAAACTCTGATCGAGTTGGGGCACTGCATTCGTAGAATGGTGCGTCAGTATACCGGATTACCGGTCTGTGTAGGAATTTCGACGACAAAAACCCTAGCCAAGGTTGCGAACCGTATCGCCAAAAAGGATGACCAATATGGTGGTGTATTTGTATTTGAACCGGATAACAAAATGCAACTTCAACAGATATCAATTGGGGATGTCTGGGGGATTTCTCGACGTTTGACGCCGAAGCTACAGGCGTTGGGCATTTATAGTGCGCTTGATCTTGCGTCTGCTGATCCAAAACGCATTCGATCTGGCTTTAATGTCGTGCTCGAACGTATGGTACACGAGCTTAATGGTATTCCCTGTCTCAGTATTGAAGAAGTGGTGCCGCCTCGGAAAAGTATTATTGTTTCGCGTGGGTTTGGCCGATATCTAAGTGATCTTTCTCTCATCCAGCAGGCCGTTGCGGCACATGCTACCCGGGCTGGCGAAAAATTGCGAGGACAGCAGCTTGCCGCAAATAAACTGAGCGTTTCCTTGCGCACCAGTCCTCATGGAAAAGATCAAATTTATTACAAGAATTCCTTTAGCATTACCTTTGCCGAGGCAACAGATGAAACATCCTTGTTGATCAAGGCGGCGGAACATTGCCTTAAAAAAGTGTATCGGGAAGGGTTGCAGTACCAGAAGGTTGGAATTTTTCTCGGTGGATTGGTTGGTGCCCAAGGGGTGCAACAGAATATCTTTGCTAAAAATGATGTAAAAAAGTCAAAGGCCCTGATGAGCGTTCTTGATGATCTTAACCGTTCCCATGGGCGTGACACTGTTCATTTTGCCGCATCAGGTATGAATGATGACTGGAAGATGCGGCAAAAGATGATTTCTCCACGCTATACCACTCGGTGGAGCGATTTACCTGTTGTGAAGTGAACATAGATTTATCTTTGTTCCTGTTCACACGCTATGGGGTAAAATTACAAAGGGTGCAAAAGCTTCCTGTTTGGATTGATCTCTTAGGGTAAAGTTTGCCGGGGTGGATTTTTTTATGCGTTATTTTTGCTTGTTTTATCGTTTGTTAGGGGCTGAATTTACCTAATTCTGCGAAAACTAAACTGGCACTTATCTTGCTTCATGTTTTCTAAACTAATGATGGAAAAGAAAACATGATCAATCTTTTGAACTCTTCCTGGTTTGATCGCAGCACCGCGGCGAATTCTTCTAATAATCCCTATGTTCAGCAATCGCGTGAACAGGCGCTTTTGGCAAGTAAGACCAAAGTCAATGCAGCTGATACGCAGTCTGACACAGCCAAAAATCAAGATCAAATTTCCATCTCGCCCGAAGCGCAAAAGCTGATTTACCAGCAACAATTGGATAATCCACGGACTGATCGGCAAAGGGCAGCTAACCTTGTCAAGCTAATGCCAAGTAGCGTGCAATCCATGACTGGTGGTCTTAACTGGATGGATGCAGCTAAGTCGGCCACGGTTGATAGTAGTTCCGATGTGGCAAAGCAGGTAGAAGAAGCAAAGGTCAAGGATATGCTTGAATATCCTATGGAATATCTAAGACAGATTGGTCCAGCGGCTCTTTCTGCTCAAGCAAAAGCGATGGGGTTTGAAATGCCACAGTCTTTGGCAGATCTAACGCAAAAACAGGCGCAGAGTCTGGTGCTTAAGTTAATGTAAAAGAAGTTTTGCTATAAGAGATGATCAAGCAGCTAAAAATCGGGATCTAAAGTTGGGGTATGCATTCTCGCGTTAATCGCTTAACTATATAAAACCAGCTATGTAATAGGGAACCGGATTTGGGTACACTGAACAAAATAAATAGGAGAGTTCGGTATGAGTACAGATGATTTCAAGTCGTTCCTGAAAGAAAAAACAGCTCTACCACAGGACACCGCTGGTTGGATTGATCTCTTTCTTGCCGATCTTGATGTGCCCAAAGTTTCAAGTTTTACTGAGCTCAAAACTTATTTAGATAAACACATCAAAGATCCCGATAAAAAAGAACAACTCAAAAGCGTCCCGCATTACTGGGAAGAGTATGAGAATAGCTTGAAGGAAGAGCAGGACCCACAATAAGGTAAGGGTTTATTTGATAGGATCTAATTTATCACTTTTTGAATAACGAGCTTTGTAAAGCACTATTCATATACTCTAATTCATGAACAAGGAGTGTTTAAGCAATAATACAATGTGCTGGTGCGGGTAGATGCTCATTATTAAAAAGGGTGGTTTTCAACAAAGCCGTCTGTTGCTTTTGTTGCTATCCCACGAACATAACCAGCTGATTTTCCTGTTGTTGCTACGATCAGATAATTTTTATTATCAAAATATGCCCGAAAACAATGTGTGAAATTCTTTGATTTTCTATATTTGAGACACAGTTTGTTATCAAAGATCTTCCACTGTCCCGTTAGCTTTTTAGTGCAATTCCATTGGTTCGGAACACTGGTTGTATCGCAACGGCGATAAATTGAGTAGCCATCCTCATTGTAAAATTCCATCCAGTGTGAACGGTAACCGTTAAGTGGAATTTCCGGTGTACTTACATATTCACCAGTAATTGTCTTGTTTAGTATGAGCCGAGTAATTTCCTCACCCGATAACGGTGTAAGTCCCTTATCTTTTAGGCTTTCTTCGGATGTATTGTTGGGGAGCTGGGCCACTGTCTCAGCATCTTTATTATTAGATGCACACGCGATTAATAACAGACAGGAAAATGTTAAGAGTAATTTTTTGTAGATCATTTTTTTAACAAATCGGTGAAATTTGAGAAGGGGACATACACAGTAGTATTTGTGTTTTATATGGTTTGTTCAACCTAAGGAGGAAGGGGGCATTATGCAATTAGTAATTTATGATGAGTGAGTGGTAAGATGATTTATGAGATTATTTGTTGACTATAATATTGTAAAAAAACACTTTTTTGCTCTGTGCTGTAGCCCAGTATTTAAATCCATTGAATGTTACTTCTGCTTTATTCGTCTGTGTCTTAGTAACAGGTAGAACTGTGCCTTTAATGATTTGCATTACTTCATCGGTATTCAAAGAGGGGTCGATGATGAATGCAACGCTGAGAGCAAGAAGAAGAAATTTGTTTTTATCTCCATTGACCACTGTAACAGAGGCAGCGATTTTGGAGTATTTCTGACCTTTAGTCAGCAGGATGCTGTCGTTGCCTATATGGTAACGACAATAATATATATCATCAGTTACGCATTTTGCTGCTGTTACCTTGTAATCAAGATTAAGCTTTTGAGTTGTCTCATTAAAGGTGTCTTCAAACTTAGTGAAATCTGCTTCTTCTTCCACGCGGTTATCAGCAAACGCATTGCTTGTGAAAATAAAAAAAATAATAGCCATGAGTGTTTTAAACATAAACTTCATAAGCTATCTCTCTTTCATGTGGAAATTTTTGTGACAAGAATCTCAGAGTATTTAGAAGTATTTACTCTCAATCCTGATAAAATGGAAGATACAGGATGAGACAGAGGATGGTGTCACCAAATTACACGACGAGATGGGGCAATGTGCCGGATGGGTTTTCGGCGTGGTATAAATAGCCCATTTTTAGCCAGAGCGTTTTAGTTATTTGATGATTCAGCTAAGTGCTTGAAAAGAAGTGGTGCCTCCACCAGGACTTGAACCCGGAACCCCCTGATTACAAATCAGGTGCTCTACCAGTTGAGCTATAGAGGCACAATGGTCAGCCACTTATTCTTTGCGACTTCGTTGGGAAGTCATCGTGGCGACGAGGCGGAATTTAGGTGATTCGTTTAAATTACTCAAGAGGAAAATGACAAAAAAAATATTTTTTTTAAATTTCACGTAATTCATTGAAATAAAACAGTTATTTTTGTGGCTTGTTTTTCTCTAATTCCTATTGCTCATGTCGCCGTTAAAGGAATCTGGTTTTTACCCTGATTTATGTTGGATCGAAGCGTTATGTCTTTTGATCACGCCTTGTTAAATTTTCAACAGAAGGGTTGTGCGATGTTAACCTGTTTTGTTTAAGTGCAAAAAATCTAAGTAATTGTTTGAATTGAGGGATTTGGCATCATCGGCATATGGTTAATTTATTGTAAATTTTTCCGTCACAGGAATGCCCTAGCTTTGCCCCCATCATGCTACACCCCTATTACGTAGGGCCTTCTATACTGTCCTTAATAGATAGTGTAAACAGTGCGATATTAAGGATGCTTGCAATGGATTATGACACTCGAAACTTTGATTTTAAAGTTAGCGACTTCGAAGCAGTGATTTCCTCTGAAAGAGTTGATTTGTCGACGGCTGCACGGCGCGTGTCATCTGATCAGGTGGAGCTTGCCCGTTTGACGCCCGGAGATCTGCTGGACAATGATTTGTGTTCTGTTCCCCTTTTAGATGCGGCAGGTCTAAGTGACATGCTGAGCGGAGACCTCTCTTTTCTCGCCTCGTAAAGGTGTCTGGCGTCTAATTTGTCACTAATTTAAAAAGCATCTGCTTATAAAGCCTTCTCTGGTCCAATATTGTCTGTTTCATTATTGGTGGGGAGGGCTTTTTTTATTGAATAATCGCAAAAATAATAAGGCGAGCGCTCGTTAGAGGCCCGCCTTATTTTATTCGCCCCTTACTCAAGGGAGGATTATATGCTCTTTAAAGAAGCCTTTGTTCTATAGCCCCAGTACTTTGGCGCCAGATACATATTCCAGGCCATGTGCTTCAGCAACGGGCTCACAGGTTACTTTACCAAACGCAACGTTCAAACCTTCCATCAGGTGTGGATCGTCTGCCAACGCTTTTTTGTAGCCTTTGTTTGCCAGTGCAAGGGCGAATGGCAATGTGGCATTGTTCAGGGCGATGGTTGATGTGCGGGCAACGGCGCCTGGCATGTTGGCAACACAATAGTGGATAATGCCATCAACTTCGTAAGTAGGATCCTGATGTGTTGTCGCGTGCGATGTTTCAAAGCAACCGCCTTGGTCAATCGCAATATCAACAAGAACGGAACCCGGACGCATTTTGCCCAACAGTTCTCGACTGACAAGTTTCGGTGCTGAAGCTCCGGGAACCAGAACCGCACCGATAACCAGATCAGCTTCGGACACATATTTCTCAATGGCATCAACTGTGGAGTAAACAACTTTGAGCTTATTGCCATAGAGGCTGTTTAGCTCGTCAATACGTGGCAGAGAGCGATCCAGGATCGTGACTTCTGCTTCAAGGCCCATGGCCATACGCGCAGCATGTGTTCCGGAAACACCACCACCGATGATCGTGACTTTACCGGGTGCAACACCGGGGACACCGCCAAGAAGAACGCCTGAACCGTTCGCTGCTTTGTGCAGGCAATTGGCACCAACGTGTACTGACATGCGGCCTGCTACTTCTGACATCGGGCGTAAAAGCGGGAGGGTGCCTTTAGTATCTGTAACAGTTTCGTATGCAACGGCCACACAACCAGATTCAAGCAAGCCATGGGTTTGTGGCGCATCTGGTGCCAGATGTAGGTAAGTGAATAGCAATTGGCCTTCACGAAGCTGCTTGTATTCAACTTCCTGTGGTTCTTTTACTTTCACGACCATTTCAGCTTTTGCAAAAATTTCTGCTGGGGTTGTAACGATCGACGCACCAGCAGCTTCGTAATCAGAATCTGTAAAACCAATACCACCCCCGGCATTGGTTTCTACAATAACTTGATGACCATTATGTACGAGCTCTCTCACAGAGCTTGGGACCAAGCCCACACGATACTCGTGGTTCTTGATCTCCTTTGGAACACCAATCAACATGTTTTTCTCTTTCCTTGTTCTGTCGCTCAAACTGCTAATTTTCTAATTGTGTTCTTAGTTTATTTTAGCAGTAGGTTCTTAAAAGGTGCAGACCAATCTTTTTGATGGGTCCACACCGGTTATCCGTGCTGTTTTACAGACGGTTTTAGTCCAAATCGTTCAGAACGGTCTGGATTGTTTCAAAGATCTGATCAATCTGCCCTTTTTCGATAATCAGTGGAGGTGACAGAGCAATGATGTCACCTGTGACACGAACAAGTACACCTTTATCAAAACACTTCCTGAAAGCTTCATAGGCACGTTTGCCAACTTCACCGGGGCGGGATTCCAATTCAATCGCGCCGATCAGGCCAAGATTTCGGATGTCGATAACATGGCGCGTGCCTTTAAGGTTATGTGCGGCATTGCCCCAATATTCCTCAAGCTCTTGTGCGCGTTCGAACAACCCTTCTTCTTTATAAGTTTCGAGAGTTGCAAGGCCTGCAGCAGCAGCTACGGGGTGGCCAGAATAAGTATAGCCGTGGAACAGTTCGATCGAGCTGCTAGGATCGTTATCGGCTGCGTCTTCAAAGGCTTTGTAGATGCCTTCGCGGCAAATAACACCGCCCATAGGAATCGTACCGTTAGTCAAGCCTTTGGCGCAGGTGATAAGGTCAGGTTTTACACCGAACTTATCAACGGCAAATGGTGTTCCAAGGCGGCCAAAGCCGGTAATAACTTCATCAAAAATCAGCAGGATACCGTGTTTGTCACAGATCGCCCGTAGCTTTTCCAGATAACCTTTGGGGGGCATCAGGACACCGGTTGATCCTGCCATAGGTTCTACTATGACCGCTGCAATGGTTGAGGGATCGTGCAGGGCACAGATACGTTCCAGATCGTCAGCCAAGTGGGCTCCCCATTCGGGTTGACCCTTCGTATAGGCTTGCTTCTCCAGGTTGTGTGTATGGGGCAGGTGATCAACACCGGCGAGCAAGGTGCCAAATACATTGCGGTTTTTCACAATGCCCCCGACTGAAATGCCGCCAAAGCCAGTTCCATGATACCCGCGTTCACGACCGATGAGGCGTGTGCGTTGTCCTTCGCCGCGTGCTCTGTGATAAGCGAGGGCTATTTTAAGGGCAGAGTCCACGGCTTCTGATCCAGAGTTACAGAAGAACATGTGGTCGTACCCATCCAGCATCGCTGTGACACGAGATGCGAGTTCAAAGGCAAGGGGATGACCAAGTTGAAAGGTGGGGGCAAAATCAAGTTTGGCAATTGTTTCCTGCACAGCCGTCGTGATGCGCTCACAAGCATGTCCTGCATTACAGCACCATAGACCTGCGGTACCATCCAGAACCTGATTACCTTCTATTGTTGTGTAGTGCATGCCCTTGGCGCTTGTCAGCATCAAAGGCTCTTTCTTGTATTTTCTGTTCCACGTAAAGGGCATCCAGAAAGCATCAAGATTGTTTGGTGATCTATCGAATTCGTTATTCAAAGGTAGGTTGCTCATTACACCCGCCTCCCATGTTCAGTGTTTCGGATTTAGTCTTTCGATTTGATGCTCTGTCGTTACGTGATTTTTGCCCGTAATCATTTTTCGCATCACTTTAAAAGAATCATACATGATTAAAAAAATAGGCAACACCCCCTTTTTTATACCTATATGGTGGTTTTTTTGTTAATAGTGTTAAAAATAATAAGCAAGAAAGTGAAATTAATGGAAGATGATGATTTTGACCTCGGTCTCCGCCTTCGAGCGTTGCGACAGCTCAATGGTTTGTCGCAACGAGAGTTGGCAAAACGAGCCGGAGTCTCTAATGCTGTTATTTCGTTGATTGAACAAAATAAGAGCAGCCCCTCGGTCGGCGTTTTGAAAAAAGTTCTCGCGGGAATTCCGATCTCGGTTTCGGCTTTTTTCTCGGAAGATCTGACACCAAGGCAAAAGGTCTTTTACCGGGCTGAAGATCTAACTGAGATTGGCAGCGGTAATATTTCTTACCGACAGGTCGGGCGCGATCTTAGTGACAGAGCGTTACAGATTCTACATGAAAAACTTCAACCAGGGGCGGACACCGGTGAAACGCTTTTGCGTCATGAATCCGAAGAATCCGGTATTATCGTCAGTGGCGAGATTGAATTAACTGTTGGTGATCAGCGAAAGGTCCTTAAAGCAGGGGATGCTTTTTACTTTGATAGCCGTATTCCGCATCGTTGGCGAAATCCAGGAACAAAAGAAGTGATTATTATTTCGGCTTGTACACCGCCCACATTTTAACCCAAGCCTTTTGATTTTCATTATTTAGAAGGTGAATGCTTGGGGGAGCAGGAAACGTATCCAATTGTTGCCGAGGCGATTACGGAGATAAAGAAGGAAAGTATATTTCGGTGATGAGGGGCTACCAGCGTAACCAAGGTAAAATCGCTCTCGGGCATTCGCCAGCTTGTTCTGCAACTTCTTGTACTTTGTTGGGTTCTAGCTGACCACTTGGTTGAATATTCAAGTCTTTGGTATGAATGCCGCCGCCAACCCACAGACTGTCAATGCTTGCCTGTCTGGCACCACGGATATCTGTTATTAGGCTATCACCTATCATGACGGCGCGGGGTCTAGATATCTTTGTCAGGTTAGAAAACACGCTGTCATAAATAGCAGGGTAGGGTTTGCCAAAGCGTTCAACCGCCCCGCCCAGTTCTTCATAAAGGGCAGCAATAGCGCCGGGGCAAGGTATAATTTTGCCGCCACGATGAATGACAATATCTGGGTTGGCGCAAACCATGGGCAGGTCAAGTGTCAATGCAGACTTCAATAGGTTCGTATAGCTGTCAACTTCATCTTCTTCCCTAAAGAAGCCAGTACAAATAACAAGTTCTGCATCTTCCAATATAACTTCTTGGCCGCCACAAGCATCCAGTGTTGGTTGCGTGCGCTCTGGGCCTATATGAAAGTACCGTGGTCCACGAGGGTGGCTTTGTTGCTTTTCTCTGTCTGCTATTATGCTTGCAGTTACATCCCCAGAAGTTAGCAATGCGTCATATATGTCCTTTTCTATGCCAAGGCTGGTTAGATGAGCGGTGATTGAACTGCTCAATCTTGCGGCATTAGATAGAAGTATTATCTCTGAACTCTTTCTTGTGCGAAGAGTTTGTAGGCATTTAATTGCGTCGGGATAGGCCGTAATACCATCATGCATCACGCCCCAAAGATCGAAGATAAAAAGATCGTAATCGTCAACGATCTCAGACAAGCCCTTCAGGATTTGGATATGCATGAAATACTTTCAAAGAAGCTATAGGGAAATCAAAACCATACACTTTTAAAAAAAGCTATGACAGGGGGGGGGCGTGGCCAAGCTTTTGTATTTAGAGGAAGCGATACGGTCTTACAGAGTAACCTGTGACTCGATCATTAAACGCTTCTAATCTGTGCTGAGGCTTTTACGTATTCTGGTGTAGCGCCCAAATACTATTAATAGGTAGATCTGGTAACAGGTAGTATCTGGGCGTTACCATTACTTTTCTTTAAGTATCTGTTCTAGCTTTTAAACTTTTGTTCCGGTTTCGCCATCTGTCAGCATCGAATCAATCTGGGCTAGAGCATTCACTTCCAGGCGGGCAGCCTGTTTTTCTGTGAATACGCCAGTTTTAAGAGACGCAAAGGCAATGTTGACCAAAATTATACCAAGGCGATTGGCGATGAACTCTTCAGTTTCAACTTTGTTGAACAGTCCTTCTTCGCGACCCTTCTCCAGAACGGCAGTGAGGCGTTCGTAATAGGGGTAGAGAATAGCTTCATTTGCATTAAGGGCATCAATACCTTGCGGAGCAGCAAAATCAGCAAGCAAAACAAGTACATGTGCTCTGTTTGTTGTATAGCGCCGTACCATTAACCGGGTGTGTTCTCTCAATGCTTCACGCGGTGGAAGATTTTCGATTTCATCAAAGTCTTCAATAATACCTTCGAGAATACGCTTCCCGATTTCAATCAGTACAGCACTTCGCCCTGCAAAGTGGGCGTAGAGAGAGGGAAGCTGTATACCTATTTCTTTTGTTATGTCTTTGAGTTTTAGCCCCTCAACGCCGTGTTGGGCGATAAGCTGTTCGGCAACATCGACAATTAAGTCGCGTGTGCTCAATGAGCTGGAAAGATATTTATTGCGTTTAGGTGGCGGCATATTAAATTCTGCTGGTGTTATTAATAAAGCTGTTTTGTTTCGCGGCACTTTTTAAAGGTTGTGCCTTTCTTCGTTATTAGTGGCAGTATTTTTACCGCTCGTTGTTTTTGGCCTAACTAAGTTAGGTGATTTTTGCAAATCAATCAAATTCTGGTTGGGTCTTATCGGGTAGCCGTTTTAGGTGAAAAAAATAAAATAGGCAAATTGCAACAACCTACCTGATAGCTCCATAGGATGGTTCTGTCAGGTAAGTTGTTGACTTAGCATGGTATTATTTGCTGCGTGCTGTTTCATAAAGAGCTACGGCAGCGGCACTGGAAACATTAAGAACCCCAAATGCATCCGTTGTTGGCAGATTTACCAGCATATCGCAGTGTTCCCGGGTAAGGCGTCTGAGGCCTGTTCCTTCTGCACCCATAATAAGGGCGATCTTGCCGTTGGCTGGAAGAGCTTCCGAAAGTACTTTCTCTCCTTCGCCAGCGAGGCCGTAACACCAGAAGCCAGCTTCTTTAACTTGTTCCATAGCACGGACAAGGTTGGTGACACCAACATAAGGGATGTGTTCAAGGGCGCCTGAGGCGGCCTTGGCAAGCGACCCTGTTGGTTGTGCCGAATTTCTGTCGGTGGTAATCACAGCTTTGGCCCCAAAGGCCGCTGCTGAACGCAAAATTGCCCCGACGTTCTGTGGGTCAGTTACTTGATCTAGAATTAAGAGAACAGTTCTGCCTTCTGGCTGGAATTCCCAATCGTCATCGCCTTTTTTACCGGCTGCACGTTCCGCCAGCTTAACTTCGGTCAGGATGTCTTCTATAAAAGTCTCTTCAATAGCAGAGGCCAGGCAGGCAATTCCCTGATGCACAGCACCGGGGGGGAGGAGTTCATTCAAATCAGCATTTGCAACATGATCGGGAACAAGTTTGCGTTCCGTTTCGTATTCAATTTCGGCAAGTTCCGATTCTAGTTTGGATTTGGTATCCGGCGTAATTGCGAATCGTTTTATCTGCCGATCTGGATTCCCAAGTGCTGCAAGGACGGCATGAATACCATAGAGCCATAAATTTCCTGCTCCGGGATTTTCTTTTTTACCTGAGCGTTGTGAAGAGTTCTTTTTTCGCAGTTTTTTGGGCTTTGCCATGACAGTCTTTTGCTCCGGAGTTTTCGTTTCATGGTCTATATGACAGTTCATCACGAAGAAAAAAACAGGAATGATGATATTTTTATGGATCTTCCAGTTGACATGCGTCTGGAAATGAACATATTTCGCATCATCAACGCACACCGAAATGCTCGGTAGCTGAAGCCTCTCCCTTAGAGGTAGCGTGGATAACATGGAGGGATGCCCGAGTGGCTAAAGGGGGCGGACTGTAAATCCGCTGGCGTCTGCCTACGTTGGTTCGAATCCAACTCCCTCCACCATCCACATTTCAGTTGATCGTGTTCCGTTGTGTGATGTATGCGGGTGTAGCTTAGTGGTAAAGCCCTAGCCTTCCAAGCTAGTTATGGGGGTTCGATTCCCCCCACCCGCTCCAAAATTTATCCCTGAAGCTCGCATGCTTTCAAGTGCGGGCTTTTAATGTATTTGAGCTTGAGGACGCGTGGTCGTCCATCAGAACTGGAATTAGGCGAGATGGCTAAGGAAAAGTTTGAGCGGACGAAACCGCACTGTAACGTAGGTACAATTGGTCACGTTGACCATGGTAAGACAACTCTTACTGCAGCGATCACGAAAGTATTGGC
>NZ_JBLWTH010000011.1:0-116601 GCF_048270245.1 Kiloniella sp. | reverse complement strand
AAGTGTTGCTGCTGCTGCACCTGCTGCTACACCCGTAGCTGCGCCCGTTAGAAACTTTCTACGATTCATTAAAATTGCCTCCGGTTAGAAAGAATAATCTCAAATTTTTCAAGATTTCTCATTTTATTATGACACCGTTTCTTTGACGGCTTGGTTTATGCTGTAAAATATTGTGGACTGTCTATCAGTAACAGCCCGAGATTTAAATTCGCAGCACTTGGTAGTTAATCACGTTTAGTGGGGGTACGAAAATACCAACTAATACTGAGAGAAAAGCAAAAAGTAGCATGCTATAGTCAGAATTTAATGCAAATATCCCGTAATGTTTAAGGGTGAACGGAAAATAAGCTTATGAATTTAAAGCAGAAAGTACTCTTGCTTGCAACCGTTCCCTTAATTTTGGCGATTTCAGCCATATCTATTTTGGTAACCTATCAAACACAGCGGTTATCCAATGATGAAATCGCGGCATTTGAGCGAAACATGGTTAATGCCAAGAAATTGGAGCTTTTAAACTACCTAAGCCTCGCGCAGACATCGATAAGACATATCTATGATCCGGCTGAATCATATGATTTGGATGCAAAACGGCAGGTAAAGGAAATCCTCAAAACCCTCACTTATGGGGAAGATGGCTATTTCTTCGTTTATGATTTTGAAGGAACAAGCCTTGTTCACCCTAAACAACCCGAGTTGATTGGTAATAATTGGTGGGAACTCAAAGACACCACGGGTAATCTTGTTATTCAGCACTTGATTTTCAGAGCGCAAGAGGGTGGTGGCTTTCATCGGTATCTCTGGGCAAAGCCTTCCTCTGGGGAGATTAGAGATAAAATTAGCTATGCGATCGCTTTGGATAAATGGAACTGGATGCTGGGAACAGGGCTTTATATTGATGACGTTATCGCCCAAGTCGCTGAATTTGAGCTGGAAGTTGAAGAACGCATTCGGGAAACGTCTGTGATTATCCTTATCATTACTTTCACTGCACTTGGTGGGGTTTTTGTGACCGGGATTGCGATAAATCTGCACGAGCGACGTGTCGCTGATGGAAAGTTAAAGGATCTCACGCAGCGTATTATTGAAACACAGGAAGAAGAGAGGGGTCGCGTGGCCCGTGAACTTCATGACGGAATCAGCCAAATTTTGGTTTCGATAAAGTATGCGCATGAAGTTGCTTTGAAAAAAGCCCAACGGATAACCGAAGATACTGAGGGTGTCGCTGGGGCCATTGAAAAAGGGGCAAATGCGTTGAACATCGCGATTAATGAAGTTCGACGCATTTCTCGTGATCTCAGGCCTAGTCTTCTTGATGATCTAGGATTGTCGCCTGCCTTGGAAAGTTTAGCTCATGAATTTTCAGAGCGTACGAATATTAAAATTAAAATAGGTACTGTTACCTTTAAAAATTTGCTTCCAAAGGATGCAAAAACAACATTGTTTAGAGTGGCGCAAGAAGCTCTGACGAACATTGAACGCCATGCAAATGCCGACCATGTTGATATTAATTTGGCTGCACATCAGGGAATTGTGACGTTAGAAATTTCTGATAATGGTTCCGGTTTTGATATTCAGGGACTGAACACAAAAAAAGATCCCCTTGCAGGAATTGGATTAAGAAATATGCAAGAGCGCATGGAACATCACGGTGGAGAATTAGACATAACATCTTCCCCGTCGGGAACGAAGATTGTTGCGACACTTCCAAAGGGTATTTTGCGTACGGAGGCCGAGATAAAGTCATGATGAATGAGAAAAAAGTAATATCCGTACTGCTTTGCGATGATCATCCTTTGGTTCGTGATGGCCTTAGATCCTGCCTAGAGCTTTACGACAATATTGAAGTGATTGGGGAGGCGACAACCGGAGCTGAAGCTTTGGCCAAAGCGGAAGAGCTAAGACCTGACGTCGTCTTAATGGACATCAATATGCCGGAATTGAACGGGTTAGACGCAACAGAAATATTTGCCGAAAAGTATCCTGAAATAAAACTCTTGATTCTGAGCATGCATAACAATCGTGAATATATTTCCAGCGCTTTACGCTATGGGGCACGGGGGTATGTTTTAAAGGATGTACCATCTCAAGAGGTGGTTGCTGCTATTGAAGCCGTACATTTAGGGGGAACTTATTTTAGTTCGGGAGTGTCCAAGATTCTGATGTCATATCAGGATAGTGATGCGGAAGGCCCCTTAACCACACGCGAGCAAACTATTTTGTTGTTGTTGGCAGAGGGGAAAAGCAACAAGCACGTTGCTGTGGAGCTGGATATCAGTGTGCGCACAGTCGAGACTCATCGTAAGAATATCAAGCGTAAACTGGATATTAGTTCTACTGCAGGTTTGACACGATACGCGATCGAGAACGGGTTGCTTTCAAGCTAAAGTGATTATTCCCCGAAAAAGTTCAGGGGGAAAATGTTTAGGGTAAAATTATTAGAGTCTGTTGATCTAGCCGCGCCAGAAACGAGGAAGGATCATCACCATAATCGTGAAGAGTTCCAGCCGTCCAAGAAGCATTCCCGCAGACATGAGCCACTTAGCACTATCTGGTAGAGGCTGGAAGTTTCCGGCGGGGCCAATGGTTTCCCCAAGACCGGGGCCAACATTTGCAATCGCAGTTGCCGCGCCTGAAATAGCAGTGATGAAATCCAATCCCGAGAAACCTAATCCTGCTGCAAGCAAGACAAAACTGACGGCAAAGAGGAAGAAGAAGCTCATGACTGAGTCTGAGACACTTTCCGGGATCGGGTTACCATTATAGGTCGGAAAGAAAATACCGTTGGGTTGGATCAAACGGTTGAGCTGTGCCTCGGCAGTTGAATAGAGAACCTGCAGGCGGAATATTTTAATGCCACAGGTCGTGGAGCCTGCGCATCCACCGACAAACATCAATATAAATAGCAAGGCGAGGGCAAAGCCGCCCCATAAGCCGTAGTCGGCAGTTGTAAAGCCACTACCTGTCATCAGAGATATGACATTAAATGCCGATAGTCTTAGGGCTGTAGCAAAAGAATAGCCATTATCAGCAATAAGCCAGTAAGTTATAAGGGCAATTGATAACCCAAGAATGATCAAAAATGTTTTTACCTGACTATCCTGAATCAGAGATTTGAAATCCCCCCGAATAACGCGCAGATAAAGTATAAAGGGAATGGAGCCAAGAACCATAAAACCACTGATAGCCCAATGAATTTTAGGATCTTCAAAGTGTCCAATAGAGGCATCGTAGGTTGAGAAGCCTCCTGTTGCGATTGAGGTCATGGCGTGAACAACAGCATCAAACCCGCTCATACCCAAAAGGGACAGGATTATTGCAGCTCCGATTGTGATAAAGACATAAAAGATGGAAATAGCGGCAGCAATTTGAGCTGCCTTGGGAAGTACTTTATCTGCTTCAAAGGCTTCAACCCGGAACATCTGCATACCACCGACTTGTAGAATCGGAAGAATGGCAACGGCCATGACAATAATACCGATACCACCCAGCCATTGCAGAATCCCACGCCAAAGAAGGATACCTGGGGGGGTCTCATCCAACCCTACAATAATGGTAGAGCCAGTTGTTGTGATCCCAGACATGGATTCAAAAAAAGCATCAGTGATGCTGAGATCCAGTTCTGAAAATGCCAATGGGACAGCCCCAGCAATGGCAATGGTCAGCCAGGCAAGATTTGTAATAACGAAAGCTTCACGCAGGCTAAAGGCTGTCCAGGTTGCGTTGGTTGCCAGCACCATGGATATGCCAACAGAAAGACTAAGGGCAGAAGATGTCGCGAAAACGCGCCAGTCAGGGTGTCCTGCTGCAGCATCAACGATGGCAGGTATGATCATGGCAATGGCCATGATCGAGAGCAGTATTCCTGTGACGAAGACGACGGGACGGAACTTGATCATCTTCAAACCTTTTGGCCAAATAGTGGTTTTATGACCGATGAAAAAACTAAAGTAAATCCATCGAGGAGCCAGAATGACACCTAAAAGATCTTATACCAGTTCCGTCAGGGAAGCAGGTGTAAGGGCGAAAGTGCTGGGAGGGTATCAGAAAATTATTGTTATTGGTATGCAAAAGCCCCCTATCCGCATTGCGGATTAATGGGGGCTTTGGATTTTATTTTTCTTAAGACGCTGAAGAAGAAGGATTCCCAATGAGAGAAAGGAATTCGCGCCTTGTGGATGGGTTGGTACGGAACAGGCCAAGCATACGGCTTGTTACCATTGTAACGCCTGATTTATGAACACCGCGTGTGGTCATGCATTGGTGTGCAGCTTCGATAACAACGGCGACGCCCTTGGGCTGGAGAACCTCGTTAATGGCGTTGGCAACCTGCGCTGTCATCTTTTCTTGAATCTGCAGTCGTTTTGCATAGGCTTCGATCACGCGGGCAAGTTTGCTGATGCCGACAACACGATTATTAGGCAGATAAGCGACATGTGCTTTTCCAATAATCGGTGCCATGTGATGTTCGCAATGAGATTCAAACCGGATATCTCTGAGCAATACAATCTCGTCGTACCCTTCTACTTCTTCAAAAGTACGTTCGAGTAATTCCCGAGGCTCAACATTATAGCCTGCAAAAAATTCTTCGTAGCTGCGTACAACGCGATCAGGCGTGCCCAATAAGCCTTCGCGGGTTGGGTCATCACCTGCCCAACGTAGAAGGGTTTCAACCGCGGCCAGAGCTTCATCGCGTGAAGGGCGGATGACTTTGCTATCTTTGTCACTCACGGACTATAATCCTTTTAGCTTCTAACGGATTCAAAGCTCCGATAAAAGTGTTGTTCTAGTTCGGACGCGCTATCTCGTAAGGGCTGTCCAGTGAAAAGGGTGGAACCAATACATCGTATAGTTCCCCGCTAGTGTCTTCCATTTCATAACTGCCACACATGATACCAGAGGCAGTAGAAAGAGGCGTACCACTTGTATATTCAAAACTTTCACCAGGCTGTAATAGAGGTTGTTCTCCAACCACGCCAGCGCCTCGGACCTCTTGAATGCGTCCCATTGAATCAGTAATTCGCCAATAACGATTTTTCAAGGTAACGGCCTCGTCGCCTGTATTTTCTATCTGTACCTGATACGCCCAGACATAATGATCATCAGTAGGTGACGACTGATCTTCAAGAAAAGTCGGTGTTACTGTTACCGTTATAGACCGGGTTGTCTGGCTATACATCAACGTTGGCTCCCAAGCTATCTCAAAACGTGACAGCTTTTATCTCGTTTCTGCCGCAAGAGCAAAAATCGAGACGATATTCTGTTATTAAAAAAATCTCATATCACTTTGTTAGACAACTGTTAATATAAATATATTATTAGAAAGCAATCCCCTCTGTGCACTATTCATGGAAATAATGTCAAAATGTCTTCGGAAAATTGATTTTTGTATCTGTAGGAATGAACTTAGAGCGAGGAGGCATTCGGTGATATTAATAGGTCTTTTTTCATTGAGTATTATCGGTTTGGCGGAGACCAATCATTTTTTATATTATTTCGTCTACTAAGGCGCAGAGCTAACCCAACAGATACACCGACACCGATTGCGACAGTCAAATCAACAAGAACAGTCAAAATGAGTGTTAGTAGCAAAAGTATAATATCGCTTTTCTTGCCTCGAGCATATTCACGCCATTTGTGTGGCTCGGTCATGTTCCAGGCGGTGATCGTGAGAAGGGCGGCCAATGCGGGCATAGCCATATAACTTGCCAGTGGAGCAGCGAGCAACATAACAAGCAGTATTATAATAGCATGAATGATTCCTGCTACTGGTGTTTTGCCTCCTGCTTTTATGTTCGTTGCGGTTCGGGCAATTGCGCCTGTGGCTGGAAGCCCTGTGAATAATGCTGAGCCAATATTAGCGATACCCTGTGCGGTAAGTTCGGCATTCGGCCTGTGTTGTCCGTCAATCATTTTGTCGGCTACCATCGCCGATAGCAATGATTCAACGCCTGCTAAAAATGCAATAATCAAAGCAGAAGGAATAAGCTCTATAATTCGAGAGAAAGACAAATCAGGTAGCTGTGGCCATGGCATTTGACTTGGTAGTTGACCAAAGCGAGATCCGAGTGTGTCCACAGGCAGAGACATCATTGCAACGAGTACCGACCCAACGCCAATACCAATAATTAAACTAGGAAAACGAGGGGCTATAATGCGGAGAACGACAATCAGTATAAGTGTGATAATCGCTATTGTCGTGGCTGGTAAGCTAAGGGTTTGGTGGGCTGCCCAGAAGACAGGTATTTTTTCTAAAAAATCGGCTGGAACGTTATCTATAGACAAGCCAAATAAATCCTTTAGCTGACTTGTGGCGATAATGATTCCTATGCCAATAGTAAAGCCATTAACAACGGCTTCGGGAACAAAAGCTATCAGGTTTCCTGCTCGAAAATATCCGCCGACGAGTAGAATAATCCCTGCCATGAAAGTGGCCAATACAAGGCCATCATATCCGTATTGTGTGATGACGTTGAAAACAACAACGATGAATGCCCCTGTCGGACCACCTATCTGAACGCGACTGCCACCAAAAAGTGAAATCAATAAACCGCCAATTATAGCGGTTACAATCCCTTTTTCTGGGGGTGCACCGGAAGCGATCGCGATCGCGAGGCTGAGGGGAAGAGCGACTAATGCTACTGTCACACCGGCGAGAAGATCTGCAAAAAAAAGCGATCTGTTATATGTTGTTAAAGTTGTAAAAATCTTTGGATTACGCATGATCAGGTGGTCTCGAAAAATTGCGAGCGCTAGAATTGGTTGATGGTGTTCGTGAACATTACGGCGTGGAGTGTTCGTTAGAGACAATCAAGAACACAGAATATTTCAACAATCTCTGACGAGTATGACAAATTATAGCGTCGCGTCTGATGCGGATCAAGTTGGCGGTCTGAATAAAATTTGGAGGCTGTAACAGATAATGCTAACCAGGTTCTATTATTTTGATCAAAGCTAATGAGGTTTTCAACTAGAAATCGGATACTCGAATAACTTTCCCGCCTGTTGATTGAGCATCTTCGGGGTCATGGGTGACCAACAAAGTGGGCAGGTTATGTGCCCTTGCGTGTCTGAAGACAAAATCGCGAAAGCGAGTACGTAGTTCAGTGTCTAGTTTCGAGAAGGGTTCATCCAGTAAAAGCGCACGGGGTTGAGAGAGTAGTGTTCTTAATACTGCAATGCGTGCTCGCTGCCCACCTGATAGGGTTGCGGGATCTCTATTTTCGAATTCTGATAATCCAGCATCTTTTAACGCTTGGGAAATCAAAGATACTCGTTCTTTTTTGCTTTTGATGTGGGCGGGAATACCAAAGCATAGATTTTCGCTCACAGACATATGAGGGAACAAAAGATCTTCTTGGAACAGCATTCCTATATGTCGTTCTTCAGAGGGAAGATTGGTTAAGTTCATATCATCCAGAAAAACTTCTCCGACAAGAGAAAAATCGCTTTCAAGGGTACCGCTTATCGCCGCAAGAAGACTTGATTTCCCACAGCCACTTGGCCCCATAAGGGTTACAATTTCCCCCGGAGAAATGTTCAAGGAAAGGTTCGTGAAGAGCGTTTCCCCACGTAAGCACAGCTTCAGATCCTTTAAATAAAGTGTGGGATATTGTGCGGGGGGGGCAGATTGCTTGAAAGTATTATCGCTCATGATGTCACTTAATGTTCCTTTAAAGCACGGCGATTACGGAAAACAATATTTGGCAAGGTTAGCGCAGCTATAAAGCATAGCAAAGGTAACAAAGCCTGAAGAAGTGCGTACACGGCAATTATACGTCTATTGCCACTAGCTGAAAGATTGACAGCTTCGGTGGTCAAGGTTGAAAATCGGCCTCCACCGACGAAAAGAGTTGGTAAATACTGGGCTACCGAAACCGCAAAACCTATGGAAAAGGCAAAAAGTAATGGTCTGAGTAACATGGGCAATCTTATGCGCCAGAACGCACGAGCCGGGCTTATTCCCATCGAAAGCGCGACCTTCATATAGCGATCATCGTGTTGTCGGTAAGGGTCTGTCAGGGACAGGAATACATAGGGGAGAACAAAGAGAAGGTGGCTCCAGATAATCGCAAGCCAACTGGCATCGATGCCTGCTTTAATTGTCAAAATTTGTACCCCAAAAAGGAAAGACACCTGTGGGATCATAAGAGGTAAGTACACAAGCCACAGGGCTCCCGATCCGGCTGTTTTCCCCCGGCGTTTTTCATTTTCCAAACAGGCAATAACAAGTATTACCGCAATGAACGAGCTGATCAGGCCAATTATAAGCGTGGAAGAGCTACTCCATAATAGGTTGTTTATATTACGGTCCCAGCTTTGAATGCTCCAGACTGAGGGTAAAAAGTCCGGGTATCGCCATCGGCGGGTGAAAGACCAAAGAATAATGACGAGTAAGCTACCAAAAAACAGAACGAAAATACTATTCAGGGAAAATTTGGAAACCTGACGAACAGGTTGTTCTAAAAATGTCCGTCGGCCATTTATAAGCCACCTTATACTTATCCGGGATATTGCTTTTTCTGTAATCCACCAAGTGCCAATTACGCAGACAACGACAAAGAGTTGGAGTAAGGCACCTGCGGCAGCAATAGTCCGATAGTTTAGGTCGGGGTCATTAAACCACCGAAGTACCAATATTGATAACGTAGGCGGTGTTGTTGGGCCGAGGATCAGGGCAAGATCAACAACGGATAAGGAAAAAGCGAGAACGGCATAGATGGGGAGGCGAATTTGCTTATAGATGACAGGCAGTATGCCCTTTACCCATGCTGCGATCGGATGATAACCCAAAGTTTTCGCGAGCTTTAGCCGCTGTTTTGCTTGAGACTGATCCAGTGCGGCCAGTATCATCAATAAAAGATAGGGTGTTTCTTTTATCATTAGCCCAAGAACGAGTGATATTCCCCATTCATCGTGAATAGTAGCGATATCCGGAGGGCGTTCCCAGCCCGTCGCCCAAGGTGAAAATATACGGGCAATCCAGCCGCTAGGGGCAATTAAAAAAGCAAGGCCAATAGCAAGGGCAGAATGGGGAATGGCAAGAACCGGGGCCAAAATCCTACGTGCTTTTTTAAAGCTGCTCGTACCATTCCACGCTGCAACAAACGAAAGGGATACGATCAAGGAAAGAACTGTTGCGAGGACCCCGCTCGATATAGACGTGATCAGGGCACTGGATAAAGCAGGATGCGAAAAAAGATCTTCCCAGGCATTGGTATTTATCGATACCTGCCCAATAACGGGCAGGTATCCAAAAGCAGGTAAAACAGTACTCGTAAGTCCGGCAAGTACGGGTAGTAGAAAAACCATGAGTGTCAGCACAGGTACAGTGGGCAAACTGAAAAGCACGCTGAAAATTGAGCTGAGAAGTTTTGTCATGCTTTAAATGGTATCGTAATTGTTTGTTGATGATACTGTTTTATTGCCCGTACCGTGTCAGCCATTCTTTTTCGATACGTTCCATCCAGCTTGGGTGAGGTTCCAGCAAGGTTGGTCCCAGATCTTGAGGAGGCAAGGTTGCAACGCCGAGTTCAATTGCCGAAAAGATTTTCTGATCTTTAGCAGATAGCTTTGCAATAGATAAAACGGTGTCATCACCCCAATATTCTGGATCTTGTTTGCGGGCCTGTGCCTCGGGGCTCATCAAAAAATTTGCAACCACCATGGCTGCTTCTTTACTGGACGAGTTGTAAGGAATGGCAACAAAGTGTGTGTTGCCAATTGTTCCTTTTTCAAAAACAAAGGTTCGAACGCTTGGTGCCAGTTCACCTGACTTGATAAGAGACGAGGCCGCCCCCGGATTGAATGAGAGGTGAATATCAACTTCACCGTCGTCAAGCAATTGTTGTTGGGCAGAACTGCTTACGGGGAACTGTTTGCCAGTACGCCATAGTGTTGGGTGCAATTGATCAAGATAGTTCCATAAAGCAGATGTGGTTTGTTTGAATTCAGTTTCGTTTGTTGCTGCTTGTCGTAGTATTTTGAGATCATCAACAGATTCAACAAGCACTTGTTTTAAGAAGGTCGAACCTAAGTAGTCAGGTGGTGAGGGGTATGTAAAACGTCCTGAATTGTTCTTGGCCCAAGCCAAAAGTTCTTCGGAAGAGTTCGGGGTTTTGTCCACACGGGCACTGTCATAGATGAAGTTGAACTTTGCCATTCCCCAAGGTGCTTCCAATCCATCAACTGGAATTGTAAAATCTATTGTTGTTGTGGCTTTGTTTTCTGTATCGACCAAGGGATAGTTCGGCAGGTTTTCTGAGAAGGGGCCAAACAGAAGACCGTTCTTTTTCATGGAGGCAAAGTTCTCGCCGTTAATCCAGACAAGATCAACAGAGCCTTCGGCATCTTTCCCCGCTGTTTTTTCAGCTAGAACCCGGCTGACAACATCGGCAGTATCAGTAATCTTTACATGCTTGAGGGTGATTTTATTGTCATCCAACACTCGTTTGCCGACCCAGGCGATATATTCATTGATAAGCTCACTACCGCCCCAGGCATTCCAGTAAACGGTTTGGCCCTGAGCTTTGGTTGCAATTTTTGACCAGTCCTGATTAACAGTGGCTTGATCTTGAGCGATAACACTTTGTGGTGTCGCCAAGTTGAGAGCAAGCCCGGTAAAAAGAATGGCAGAAGTGAAAGTCAGTTTGATCCCCATTGATACCTCTTCGATGAAACTATCAGCCAACTGATGGTTTCTTGTTTTGTTAAGTTATCGGAAAGGTATAGATCAAAAGCGGCTTTGTCAGCTTTAAGAACCTCTGATCACGAGGGTTTTATCGGAATGGAAAAGCTGGTCTGTGTTAATTGTTTGAAAACAAGCGCCGGGAAAAGAACCCGACGCTTGTAAGTAGGAACATGTGATCGAACGTAAGGGGATTATGCAGCTTTATTTTTTGTTCCGTCGATTATTTTTTTTGCTTTGCCAAGCAAGTTTGCAGGCTGCCCCTGCGTAATTTCAATCGTACGCGGTTTCTTTTCTTCGGGAATCTCGCGGACGAGGTCAATGGTAAGCAACCCATCTTTGAGATGGGCATCCTCGACTTTTACATAATCATCAAGTTGGAATTTCTGCTCGAATTTTCGACTGCTCAAGCCATGGTGAAGATATCGACGTTCTTCTTTGGCTGGTGGAATTTCCCCTGAAACATTAAGCATGTTTTCATGAAAGCTGATCGCGAGCATTTCTTGTGTGTAACCTGCGACAGCCATGGTGATTCTATAGTGGTCTTCGCCGACGCTTTCTATATTGTAAGGCGGATAAGCAGGGCTATTATCTTTGTAATCAGGAATTTCATCCAGCATCCGTGCCAAGCGGTCAAAGCCGACAGTCGAGCGGAAAAGTGGTGATAGATCGTAACGGGTCATAACGACATCCTCCTAAAAGCAATGTGATCATAACAAACGGCCATTCAGGCCTATGTTGCGGGTCTGGTTTCAGCCCCCGCTAAACAACATTTAGGAAAGGTTTTTGTGGGGTCAAGGATAGAAGGTGTAAAATTTTACCACAAAATAATCCCACAAAATAATCGGTGAATTATTTCAGCAAAATTAAAAGGATGAAGGTACATATACCTTGTTATATTATCAGGCAAAGGATAGGAATAATGATTAGATATGTGCCAATCTAGTGTCTAGCTATCGCGGGTGTAGTTCAATGGTAGAACGGCAGCTTCCCAAGCTGCATACGGGAGTTCGATTCTCCTCACCCGCTCCAATTGTCCGCTATCCAAGTTCGGTTGCTTGATTATTTTATAAAAGAAGGTTCTTTGATGAGTTCCCAAGAAAAAAACACTGAAACGCCAGACGTGATCAAAATCGCGGCGGCTGTGATTGGTAACAGTCATGGAAAAATGCTGTTGGTTCGAAAAAGAGGCATGTCTTTTTTTATGCAAGCCGGCGGGAAGATTGAGCAAGGGGAAGAGCCCTTGGCTGCTTTGGAACGGGAGTTGGGGGAAGACCTTGGCTTTACGTTTGATCGATCTGATTGTCGTTTTTTAGGAAAATTTACAGCCCCGGCAGAGAATGAAAATCATACATCTGTAGAAGCTGATGTTTTCTATATTAAAAGTGATGCGTCAGTCGGCCCACAGGTGGAAATCGAACAGGCAATCTGGATTGACCCACGAAACATGGGTTCGATGAAGGTGGCGCCTTTGACCCGTCAGGTGCTGGTTCTCAATTTTGATGACAGCAAGACAATCGGGCAATCTGTAGAGGGCAGCTAATGTTTTTGAGCCAAGGAATAATCAAAGCTGGTGTAATCTTGGCCGTTATGGGGTTGCCCCTGAATGCAGGTGCAGAGAGTCTCTCGCAAAGATTCTCTAATCTTGGTGTGTCAGAAGATTTTGATTTGCAGGGGCATCGCGGTGCTCGGGGGCTTGCCCCGGAAAATACGTTGGCTGGCTTTTCCAAGGCGCTGGAGCTGGGTGTTACGACGCTTGAGCTTGATACAGGAGTGACCAAGGATGGTGTTGTTATTGTTCATCACGATCCTTATTTAAATCCCAATATTGCAAAAGATCCCAAGGGTAATTGGGTTCAGGATAAATCGCTTGTTTTGAACAAGATGAATTACGAGAACGTCGCCAAATTTAATGTAGGGGGGCTTAAACCTGGATCAAAGTACGCAGAAAGATTCACCCGACAAAAAGCTGAACCGTTTCAAGCTATTCCCAGATTGTCTGATCTTTTTGATTTGGTGACGCGCTCAGGTAATAAGATTGTTCAATTCAACATTGAAACTAAAATAAATCCTCAATTACCTGATGCGACTGTACCTCCGGATGCCTTTGTCGCGGCACTTCTTACTGTTATCGATAAGCACAGCATGTCGGATCGCGTGACGATCCAATCCTTTGATTGGCGGACACTTCAGCTCGTGCAAAAACAGGCACCGTCTATACCCACGGTTTATCTGACCGCGCAGCAAAAGTGGTTGGATAACATAGCGACTGGACAAACAGGAACAAGTGGCTGGACAGCGGGTTTCGATGTTGACGACTATGCGGGGAGCATCCCCAAGATGGTCCAGTCTGCGGGGGGACGTGTCTGGTCACCTTTTTATCGGGAAGTTACGCCTGAACTCGTGAAAGAAGCTCATCAAGAAGGCCTGAAAGTCATTCCATGGACTGTTAACGACCCTGATGATTTCACGCGTTTAATCAAGATGGGTGTGGACGGTATTATTACCGATTATCCAGATATGACACTTCCTTAAAGATCAAGGTTTTGAGCAAAACATAATTCTGTAAATATCCAGATTGTTTGGGCATGAGTATCTCGTTGGTATGGAGAGGCTGAATATAGCTCAACCCTCAGTAATTATTACCCGGTATTTGTTGCAAGACCCCCAATCAGTACCTGCAGAATTGCAACTTTCTTCTTGGACGCTAGCTTGTTAGAGTAAAATTGAAATTATCGATTCTTAACAAGGTGATATCAATCGATAACAATTGTTCGCTTATTTTGCAGGAGGCATATTGATGCTCTCGGTACAAACCGCTCACCCTACGTTGGGACAGCAACTTGTTGGTTCTCATTCTAACCTTCTAACAAAGATGTTGATGGTCCTCGTTGGGTCCCTTGCTCTTTGGGTGTCGGCTAAAATACAGATTCCTTTTTATCCCGTGCCAATGACAATGCAGACAACAGTGGTCTTTATGATTGGTATGGCCTATGGCTGGCGCTTGGGTGGATTAACGATCATGCTTTATCTTTTCGAAGGTGCTATGGGGCTTCCAGTGTTTTCCGGTACGCCTGAAAAAGGGCTTGGTCTTGTATACATGATGGGCACAACAGGGGGCTATTTGCTTGGCTTCTTCTTTGCTGCTGTCTTGCTTGGCTGGTTAGCTGAAAAAGGCTGGGATCGCAATTATATCTCAACCGCTGTTGCGATGATCCTTGGTAATGCAGTGATCTATAGCTTTGGTTTGCTTTGGCTTGGTTCGATTGTTGGTTGGGACAAGCCTTTGTTGGAATGGGGTATGTTGCCATTCCTTATGGGTGACGCAGTAAAACTTGCGTTGGCTTCATTACTCCTGCCAACGGTATGGAAATTATTGGGAAATCATAAATAATCGATTTCTACCAATTTGGGCATATAGATCCAAGAGCGTTGTTCTTTTTCATAAGACAACGCTCTTGTTGATTCCAGACGAGCACTTTGTCTGTATCTGCCCGCTCAACATAGTTGGGTGCTGATTGTTCTTGCTCTAGACGCTGTCGGATTCTAGAAAATAACTGGTCTAGAGAATTTTAATTGAACTTGATTATAAACTGAAGACCTTAAAAGGTGTTCGGTTACATGGGAAATCGCATGGTTGGCCGTATTATTCAGATCGTACTTCTTTGTTTTGTGGTTGGTGTTGTACTTGCCGCTTTCAACACGGATGCATTGGGGCTCGTGAACTGGATTGTCGATAATTTTCAGAAGGTAGTCGATTCTGCTGCTGAATTTATTGATTGGGGCGGGCGCTATATTCTTTTGGGGGCAGGGTTGGTCTTACCAATCGTTGCGATCAACTTTTTGATCAAATATTTCAAGGGTCGCGGGTCAAAAAATCATACCGAATAAAAAATGTAAGATTTATTGTCAAAAAATTGTGAAATTTTCCAGATCTTTACATTCCAGTAAGAGTCATTTTGCTAGCTTAGAGGATAAGCTGGGCGGCGTTTCTTTGAGTTATTAGCCAGTCCAAATGGCGGTTGTAAGTATAATGGAATGGATGGCTATTTCTATGATAGTCATAAATAAAGTTTGAATACAGATATCAAGCAAATCCTTAATGCTCTTCCTGATCTGGCTCTATTAGTGCGGGATCAGTGCGTTGTTTTCTGCAATAATGTGGGATGCGATATGCTTGGTTATGATAATTCCGGGAATGATAATCCTCTTCCCGTTATTGATCTTGTTGATGTCGAATATCACGATGTCTTCAACGATATTTGGCAGGGACTATTGGAAAGTGGGAAAACAGATTTTCCGTTAAAAATAGTTGGCTTTAACAACAACAAGCATGAAATCATGTTTTATGCAGATTCTGTTGTAGAAGCGGAACAGAACACCATCATCCTTTATGGCAAGGACTTCTCTCTTGCTAAGAAAAATGCTGCAGCTCTTGTTGAAAGCGAGATGTCACAGCGTATTCTCAAGGATGCGGCGCTTTCTTTCCTATGTATCTGTGACGATAATGGCATTAGCTATATGAATCCTGCTGGGCTAAAGTTGCTTGAAGGTGATGATGAGGAAGAAGTTCTTGGTAAAGCTTTTTCAACGTTTGTTCATCCGGATTACAAATCTGTTTTTAATAAAGATTTTAAACTTCTCTCCGCTGAAACACAGGCATTTCCTCTCAAGCTTGTTGGTTTAAAAGGGGGACCATTACGTGTTGAAATGTTTGTTTCAAAGTTTCGCCATGGAGGGCGAAGTGCGTATTTAATTGAGGCCAAGGACATCAATGACCTGTTATTGCGCCAAGAAGAACTGCTTCGTATTCAAGGGGTGTTGAAGAAGAAGGTCGCGGAAAGAACACAGGAACTCTCACAGGAAATCAAAGCACGTATTGAAGCCCAGAAAACAGTGGAACATATGACTTACCACGACGCGTTAACGGGGCTTGGAAACCGCATACAGTTTGTACATGCTGTAGATCAGTACCCATCTCTTTTCAAAGGGGCCGAAGCGTGTGAGGATAATAAATACTGTGCTGTTCTGGTGATGGATTTGGATCATTTCAAAGATTTGAATGATATCTTTGGGCACGAAACGGGTGATCAATTATTACGAAAAATTGCTGATTTACTCAAAGAAGAATTAATCCCAGGGGCACATTTGGCTAGGTTGGGCGGCGATGAATTTGCGCTGATGCTACCGATCGAAGAAAAAGTTGATGCTGAATATTGTGCTCAACGACTGCTTATGCGAATGGGCAAAGCGTTTTTCCTAAGCGGTAAAGAAGTTTATTCAGGATGCAGTGTTGGTATCGCCATTGGTCCTGAACATGGGGGGACGGCAACTGAGCTTTTAGGGCATGCTGAAATGGCACTCTATCAGGCGAAGCATAAAGGGCGGTCGACCTACACATTCTTTGATAGCGGTTTAAAAAAGAATCTTGAAGAAAGTAGTCGGTTAGAACATTTACTTCGGGCCGCGTTGGATAAAAATGAATTTGAGCTTTATTATCAGCCTCAGATAGAGCTGCAAACAGGACGTTTGGTCGGGGCCGAAGCCTTAATTCGCTGGCATAGCAGTGATGGAATGGTGAGCCCGGATCGTTTTATTCCTATTGCTGAGAAAACAGGATTAATCGATCCTATCACTGACTGGGTTATGACGACGGCTTGTACACAAGCAAAAGAATGGCAAAATATTTTGCCGGGTATTCGTGTCGCGGTTAATTTGTCTGCCGTTTCATTCAGGCAAGTCGATTTTGTTCACAAAGTGGCTGAAGTTCTTGAATTCACGCAGGTAAGTCCAGGATGTCTAGAGCTTGAAATTACCGAGACGGCGATTATGGCTGACTTTAGAGAAGCTGATCGTATTCTGAACAGTCTTGCTGAACTTGGGGTTCATTTGGCTATTGATGATTTTGGTACGGGTTATTCTTCGCTTTCTTATCTGAAGCGATTCCCGGTTGATAAGCTGAAGATTGATAAATCGTTTGTCCTAAAACTGGATCAGAATCAGGATGATGCTGCGATTACGGCTGCGATTATCTCTATGGCGCATGCTATGGGAACGAAAGTCCTGGCCGAGGGGGTCGAAGAAAAGTCTCACATGCTATTCCTGAAAGATCGAGGTTGTGAAGAGGCGCAGGGGTATTTCTTTGCCAAGCCGATGCCAGCAGAAGAGTTTCTTCGATGGTGTACTCATGAAAGAACAGGCGGTTTTAAAGCGATAACTGGTTGAGGCTAGCTATACCCGCTATATCACATCGTCATTCTGTTCCATGAAGGCTTTGAAGGTATCTTCAAACATTTCTTGTTTTAAATCTTTGACGATAAAAACAATTTTTGATCGGCGGTCTCTGTCTGGCCAACCTTCTAGCATCACGGGGGGATGAAAAATATGTTGAACGCCATGAATGACAATTGGTTTCTCATCACCTTCGATATTCAGCAAACCTTTGATCCGAAGTAGATTGCTGCCATACAGTGTGATCAGCATATCAACCCATGAATTAAGTTGATCCCAGTCTAGCGGTTTGTCATGTGTCAGACAAAAAGCATGCACCTTGTCATCATGTCTGTTGGGGTTATGGCTATGTCCGTGGTGGTGTCCATGACCATGATGGTGATTATGCCCGTGATCATGATCATGATCATGACCGTGGTTATGCTTGTGGCCATCTTCAAACGCTTCTGCTTTAAGCCAGTTTTGCACATCCAGTGTTTTGGTTTCGGGATTATAGAGCCCAGCGTTAAAAAGCTGTGCCGGATCAATCTGGCCCTTCGCAATTTTGAAGATACTTGCTGTGGGGTTTAATTCTTTGAGGCGAGCGACAAGATCCTTAAAATCACCATCTTTGGACAGATCAGTTTTGGTCAGAAGCAGGCGGTCGGCCACCGCAGCCTGCTTGATTGATTCTTGATGATTGTTCAGTGTTTCTGTACCATTAATGGCATCGACAGTGGCGATTACACCATCCAGTCTAAAACGGTCACTTAGAAAAGGATCGGACATTAAGGTTTGCAGGATCGGCGCAGGATCGGCGAGGCCTGTTGTCTCGATAACGATGCGGTTGAAAGTGGGAACTTCTTTCATCAAGCGTTGTTTGTAGAGCTTTCTGATTGTTTCAACCAAGTCACCACGAACTGTGCAACACAGGCAACCACTGTTCATTAGGACGATATCTTCTGAAGAGCTTTCTACCAGAAGATGATCCAGTCCTATTTCCCCAAACTCGTTAACAATAACAGCAGTTTCATCCATGTCAGGATGTTGTAATAGCTCTTTCAATAGGGTAGTTTTGCCACTGCCCAGAAAGCCGGTAAGTACAGAGATTGCTAGTGGCTCATCAGGGATGTCCATATCGTGAACTTGGAATTTATGATCTGACATATCTAATAAACCTTAAAAGAGAGCAGGGTTTTTATCCCGGCGAACAACATAGAGGGCATAGAGACTGGCGGTAAGATACAACAGGCCACCGGCCTGGTGCATGGCAGCTAACGAGATGGGAACAACCAGTAAAAGAGTACTAATGCCCAATATAACCTGAATGACAGCACTCAAAAGCAACAGGTTGAGCGCGAGCGCGAGGTTAGTAGAACGCTGCAAGACAAGGGACCACCCCCATATAACTAAAGTAAGGGCGAAAGTAGTGATCGCCAAAGCCCGATGGTTAAACTGTACAGCAGCGATATTCTCAAAAATATTTAAATGCCATGGTTCAAGCGCATGATAGGCGTCGGGAATGATTTCTCCGTCCATCAGAGGAAAGGTGTTGTAAATCATGCCTGCATTGAGGCCGGCTACGAGACCACCTGAAGCAATTGTTATGGTAACGAGTATAGGAATAAGGCAAAGCGGAATGTGCAGCTTGGCGCTTGAAAAAGCCGAATTTCTGCTTGGTTGTGGAAATAATAACCCGATGGCAATCCAGAAAATATAGGCATAAATGGCAAAGGCTAGTAACAGGTGTGCAGTTAATCGGTACTGGCTGACATCAGTTCTGTCTGCGAAGCCACTGGCAACCATATACCATCCCATACCACCCTGTAGTCCACCAAGAATAAACATCAGAACCATATGAGGGATAAGCGGTTTCCTGATTTGTCCTTTGATTAAAAACCATACAAAGGGCAACAGAAAAACGACGCCAATGGCACGACCCCAAAGACGATGGATGAATTCCCACCAGAAAATACTCTTAAATTCTTCCAGACTCATGCCCAGATTTTCTTGCTGGTATTCGGGAATTTGTTTGTAGATATCAAACATGCGTTCCCATTCGCCTTGGTTCATCGGGGGAAGAACACCTTTGAAGGGTTCCCACACCATGATTGACAAACCCGATTCCGTTAACCGGGTTATGGCACCAATGACAGCCATGGCCAGAATCATTCCACAGCAGAGCAAAAGCCAAAGGGCAATGGGACGATCTTGTTGTCTTGTGTCTGATATCATGCTGTACCTGCCAAAAACGATAGCTCTATACTGGTCTTATATAAGGATTTCGACGGGTATCAATAGCATAAATCATAGGATAGATGATTGTTAGTTAACGGGCTTTTGTCACAGGGCATCTACAAAGGTAAAAAGATGTCTATCTCTAGTATGGACATAGAAGTTACTTCCAAAGAAAAAAGAGAGGTTGTTGGCCTCTCTTTTTTTTAAATTCGAATAATTAAATTCAAGCGTGCATGTAACGTGCGCGGGCGCCACGCTCAATTGCGGCGGCTGCAAGGCGTTCGATATCAAGTGTGTGGCGTAAAATTTCTAAAAGACGTAACTCTTCCTGGCTGGCAATACCATCCGCGGCAACAACTTCTAATGCCAGTGCATAGGCTGTTTCTCTGAGATGTTCAGGCAGAGCCGCGACAACTTGGTCTAGGACACGATCAATACCGTCTTCGCCTTCGAGAAGGTCAGCGCACTTACGAGAATCCATGGGAAGATCTTCTGGGTTATAACCTTTGAACACAGGCAGGACCTTTACGATTTCACCAATCGTTGTTAGCTCTGAATCAGTCATGTCGCTGTCAGCTGCAGATGTAAGAACCATTACATAGACCAAGGCAGAACGATAATCGGTCATTGAGACACTTCCTTATGAACGTGTATAAACATTGTGCGTAATATTTGAAATATTGAGCCTCTTACTTGAGATGAAGCGCGGTAAATTTCAATAGCTTTTTCATTACTATAACAGTCTTGGTGAATAAGTCCCTAGAGAACTCTTGAAAATAGGTGTTATTTTTTCGTTTAGAGTTGCTTATAGACATCATTAACAATTTCTTGGAGTTCATTCCGCTCAATGTCGCCGATGACGGCGTAGCCGAGAGCGCCATTGTACCAGTAGAATGCCCGTGTTGTTTCGGCTTGTTTGAATTGAAATCCCATCTCGCTCTTTTCGTCGTTGAATGATTTTGTGAGATAGAGGGTAATACGGCTGCCGGCTTTACTTTCATACATAAACTGCGCGGCAGGTCCTGTTTGCGAAGGTAAAAGACGGCCGCCCATCAAATCAAACCCTTGTGCCGAGAGATCAGGAATCGTGAGGGGGGTCTCTAGCCGATAAGAAAGCCATTTAGCAAGATGATCTTGCTCGTTCTTTTCAACTTCTACAGGATGCCGGACCTCGGGTGTGTATATCCAATGAGCTTCCATCGCAGGTTGGGAAAAGTTTTGATATGCTGTTGCGATGGGAATTTGATCCGATATTGATACCTGTAGGAAATCTCGCCCAAACCAACCACCTGCTATGCCGATGGCTAGGATCAAGAACGAGGCTGCTATTTGAGGAAGGATCGATGCTGACGTGCGATTGTCGGAAAGTATATGTTGAGGCTTAGAAGGGGGAGAGAAATGTTCCGGTATTGGTTCATCCGCTTTTGAAGCAAAAAGGTTGTTAATTCCCTGGTTTTGCTTTTGCCACTCATTGACCATTCTTGCGTCATCCGGGTGAGTTTCAAGCCATTGTTCGACACGCAGCCTTTCCTCTGGTTTTAATTCTCCATCAACATAGGCGTGGAGAAGCTCTGAGCCTTCAAATCTATTCCTGCTCATTTTATTCTCCTGATCGGCGGTACTTTTTCCGAGGATGGTGTCGCGGTAGATTTCCGCAAAGTTTCTCTTGCTCGGGAAAGCCGTGACATGACGGTGCCAAGTGGCACTTGTGTAATGGCTGCGACTTCCGAATAGCTTAAACCCTCTAACACAATCAACAAAAGGACCTGTTTTTGTTCATCGGGTAGTTGGTTAATCCCTTTATCCAGATCTCTTAAATACAAATGGCTAAGTTGATGTGATGTTGTATCTGTGTCTGGGACCAATGGTGTTCTTTCTGTCAATTCAGCAGGAAAATGAAGAGGGTTGGTTTGGTTCTGTCGATAGTGGTTAAGGTGGATGTTACTTAAAATTCTGTATAACCACGATTTTAAGCTGCCGTCGCCTTTCCACTGGTCACGTTTCGCCAAGCCTTTTTCCAGACAGTCCTGGACCAGATCATCCGCCTTGGACGAGTCTTTGACCAATGCGTAAGCATATCGCCTGAGAAAAGGGATAGACCTTGTCAACTGATCAAGAAACTCGTCCATAATGGCTTAGACCTTTGGTCTGTCGTATTCTGAACTGCGGTATTAAGGTTTTACAACGTGCCAGACGCCTTTGAACTTATCTCCGGTGACATCGCCGGGCTTTTTGTCTTGGACCCAGCCATAAAGTGGCATCCCTTTATATGCCCATTGTTGCGCCCCATCATCACGTGTGATTTTTGTGTAATTTCCTGATTCAGCGGCTGAAGAAGCTGCGAGAAGGGGCGGCCAAGCTTTTGCGCAACCACCATTGCAAACTGATTTTCCACCTGAATCCTTATCGAAGGAGTAAAGTGTCATCCCTGAGTTGTTGATGAGAATTGTACCGAGTGATGTCTCGCTTGTGGTAACGATTCCATCCAAATTTTCTGCTGATGCTGCTAAGGGAGCGGCGGTCATAAGGGCAGTTGTAACGACGATCATTTTCAGCGCTGTCTTCATGTCTTTATTTCCTTAATTCAGAGATTTAAAAATATCCGTGTAGATAAAAGACACTTCAGCGCTGGTTTTATTCCCCTAATGTGAAAATAAAGTGTTTCAAATAAGAAAATGCCGGGATAGTTCGGCATTTTCTATGTGGTATTTCGGTGAAATCTATCGGCTGGATGTAGCGAGTAGGCCGCCAGCCGCAATGAGAAATGACCCACTGGTTCGGTTCATTATTCTTTGCCCCTTTTGTGTTCGGGTTAGGAATGCAAGTTGCTTACCGGAAATGGCATAGAGAAAGAGCGCAATAATTTCGAGAAAAACAAAGGTTATGCCCATTGTCGTAATTTGCGGCAACATTGGAAGAACAGGGTCAATGAATTGAGGAAAAAAGGCAGTGAAAACTAAAATTGCCTTCGGATTACTGATTGCGACCAGAAATTCCTGTCGAATAATGGCATAGGTAGAAGCTTTTGATCTCTGGGGTTCTCCAAAGTCTTCGACATCTTCCGTTTTTGAGCGCCACAAGCGAATGCCCAGATAAACGAGATATATGGCACCGCCAATTTTTAAGGCGTAAAAGGCTGTTGTTGAAGCCGCCAGAATCGCCCCGAGGCCGGTGGCAGTCAGAACAATAAGGATAACAAAAGCCACTAGGCGGCCTAATCCGCCTTTCATGGCGTCAAAAAGTCCATAACGCAGACCGTTTGTCATGGCAAGCATGTTATTTGGACCCGGCAGAATATTGATTGCGAAGGCTGCGGGTATAAACAACAGCAGTAGATCAAGCGACATATCAGATTCCGAGATAGCAGTAATGAACTGATCAAAAGCCTAGTGAGAATAAAGTGCGGCGTATAGCAGAAGAATGAGATAACCCAGATTGTAATGTTACAATGAGTCTGTGCGGTAATACTGGCATGGTCTCATCGGGAGACAGGCAGACGTTATGATGAAAATATTCTGCGAATAAAGACAAAAACCCGCTCAAAGGCGGTCTTTTGGGATCAGTTTTTCTTCTTTTTAAAATATTGAGTAAAGCACAGATCAAAGCGCGAATGTCCTTCGCTATGATTATTACTGCATTTCAGAGATGCGCTTCGCACAGTCGAGTACCATGTTTATTAAATGTTCATTCAAGCCTAGCTGGTTGTGGTGTCCAGATATGTTAACGGCTCCGATAGCGTACCCTGATCGATCATGGATCGGGGCAGCTATCGCATTTGTTCCTTCTGCTAACTGTGAAGCTTGTGCAGTGTATCCTCGTTTTTGATCTTCTTTTAAGGCAATTTTAAGCTCGTTAAGCGTGCCAATTGTGGCGTCTGTGAATTTTTGAAATTCATACTCCTTGAAGCGGCGATCAATTTCTTCGTCACTAAGCGAGGAAAGCATGATACGCCCCATGGAGGTTGCAAAGGCTGGTAAGCGCGAGCCAACGGGAATATTGGAGACCATCGGGCTGGGAGACATGGCGCGAAAAACATAGACGGCATCTGTATTTTCTAGCACAGCGACGTGAACCGAAAAACCGGATAGGTCGCGTAAATGGCGTGCGTGACTGGCTGCAACGTCGTTTAAATCCAGGGATTTGATATAGCTATAGCCCAGCTCCATAACGCGTGGCGCGAGGCGGAATGTACGCTCCGCCTCGTTTTTTATCAAATAACCTTCTTGTTCCAGCGTATGTACAAAACGAAAGGCTGCTGAACTGGTTACTGAAATTTCATCAGCGATTTGCGAAAGCGTCATTTGTGCTCTACCGGCACCAAATGCTTCTAGAATTCTAAGGCCTCGCAGAAGTGAATTTGACTGATATTTTTTACTTTTATTATCCATAGCTACTTATAATTTATGGGCCAGTCTCTGTATAGCTGAAACATAGGCTGTGTTTATCGTTTCTTCTAATGGATGTTTTCCGGAGATCAAAACTTTCTTGCCTGCAACATAAACGTCACCAATATCAGCTTTCTGCCCAGAAAATATATGATAATCCAGTACTGCTTGAGGGGAAACGGCTGCCATAATACCGTTTTGATCAAATTTAAGTTCGACAAAATCTGCTCGGGATCCCACGGATATTTGTCCGATTTTACGGCCTGTGGCGCGGGCACCGCCCGCTGCAGCTAATTGCCACAAATTACTGCCAACATTGGGCATTTTTTCCGAGCACAGAACGTTTCTTTGTCGATGTAACAAACGCTGACTATATTCCAGAGTACGTAGCTCTTGGGTGGCCTTTGTGCAAATGTTGCTGTCTGAACCGATACCAAAATGCCCCCCATCATTCAGAAAATCAATAGCACGGAAAATTCCATCCCCGAGATTGGATTCTGTTAATGGGCACAAGCCGACAGTTGCACCAGAGGAGGCAATGGCAGAAACTTCGTCATCATCCAGATGGGTTGAATGGATTAGACACCAAGCAGAATCTACAGGTGCCTGGTCCATAAGGGCTGTGACAGAACGCTTCCCGTTATAAGCAACGCTGTCATCTACTTCTTTGGTTTGCTCTGCCACATGAATATGAACCGGACAACCTGGTAAAAGATTGTCTCTTAACTCAAGAAGCCAAGCCATTTCGTCTTCGGTGACGGCTCGTAATGAGTGAGGAGCCAAGCCTAAATTATAACTGGCCTGGTTTTGGTTTGACTTAAGTATTTCGATTAACTTGAGATATTGGTCCCGCGAGTTGATAAAACGACGTTGAGCATCTTGTGGGGCGACACCGCCAAAATTTGCGTGGGCGTAAAATACAGGAAGATGTGTAAGGCTAAGACCTGTTTGATCAGAGGCTGTTATAATCGCTGTCGACAGTTCTTCAGTTTGTGCATAATAACTGCCGTCCATGTCATTGTGTAGGTAATGGAATTCAACAACTTCAGTATAACCACCCTTGAGAAGTTCCATATAAAGCTTTGCGGTGATTGCCTGTAGTTCGCTGGGGGAAATATTGTGCGCAAAATAATACATCATTTCACGCCAGGACCAGAAGCTATCAACGGGATTTCTTCGTACTTCTGATAAGCCGGCCATTGCATATTGAAACGAATGGCTGTGAAGGTTTGGCATTCCGGGGACAGCCGGGTTTTCAATCACAGGGTAGCAGTTTGGATTATTATCCTGATCAATTGCCAGAATATGACCGTCTTCCGAGATGCTGACAGAGATGTCATATACCCAACCCTGATTTGTCAGAGCTTGTTTGAAGAATAAACCGGCAGCCATTTAATTGATGTCCTTTATAACTTTATGGGAGTACCACAGAATAGAAGAGTTCGTATTCAGATCCGGGTCGGAATGGTTAACTTAAAGTGGTGATGAGGTTTTCAAGAAAAGTCATTTTCTAGATTCCAGTTCGGATAACAGCGCAGATACCAATCCTTTTATCGTATCACCAAGTGCAAACGCTTTTTGGTTTTCTAGGTTCCAGGGGCTTTGCTCTATCATGTATGTTGATTGTGCAATCTCAAGCTGAAGGGCGTGTATGTTTTGATCTGGCCGGCCATAATGCCGTGTAATGTAGCCGCCTTTGAAGCGACCATTTTTTACGAAACTATATTTACCAGAACTAAGGTATTGCTGGGCACATTTCTCAAATTGAGAATCAGTACTGCTGCCGTTATTGGTTCCAAGATTAAAATCGGGCAACACACCATCAAATAGACGGGGTACTTCTGATCGGATCGAATGCAGATCTATTAGAATGCAAATACCAAACTTGGATTTGATACGCTGAATTTCTGCCTCTAGTGCTTGATGATAGGGCCCCCAATAGGTGTTGATACGTGCTTTTATCTCTTCTTCATCGGGCTCTTGTTCTGTTTGATAAAGTGGATGCCCGTCAAAATCTATCTGTGAAACAAGACCAGTCGTGGGACCTGTATAAAGGGGCGTATCTTCGGCGGAACGATTCAAATCCACTACGTAGCGGGAATACTGCGCTGCCATAACGCTGCATCCTAGCTCAGCACAAGGGAGGGCAAATTCATGCATGTGCCAATCGGTGTCTTTCAGATCCAATGCATCAGGGCGTAATCGCGATAGGATTGACGGTGGAAGGGAAGTTCCAGCATGGGGGACGTTAAGCAAAATCGGGGTGGACCCTGCCATAAATTTTATCAATTCGGGTGTCATCGCTATAAAATCATATTTTTACAATTGAAAAACAGCTTTGACATTTAAAATTAGATGAGTCAAATTATTCCTAGAGCCGGGTGGCGAGAGAATTCCCGGTTGGTTAACAACATGGAGAACAATATGCTTACTCGCAGAACTCTTATGCTTTCAGCCGCGGCTTTGCCTTTGGCCGGTCTTGTCGGAAAATCTGTAAGCGCTCAGACACGCTCTTTCTTTGGTATTGCAACTGGCGGAACGGGTGGTACTTACTATCCGCTGGGCGGTATGCTTGCTCAGTTAATTTCTAATACAGCTGAGCTTCCAGATACAAAATTGTCGGCAACGGCAGAAACAGGTAATGCGTCTGTTGCTAACACCAAACTTTTGAGCCGTGGCGAAATCGAAAGTGCTTTTGCCGCAGCAGATATTCTGGACGCAGCCTATAGAGGCATTGGTCAATTCGAAGGCAACAAAGTTGAAAACATTCGTGCCATCGGTGCACTGTACCCTGAGACAGTTCAGCTGGTTGCGCGTGCGGATTCTAACATCGAGAAATTCGAAGATCTTGCTGGAAAGTCTATTTCGTCGGGTTCACCGGGATCTGGTCAATGGCAGCTCCTTGGCGATTTGGTTGAAGCTCATGGTATGTCTCGGGATGATTTGTCTGAAGACTTCTCATCTTTTTCACAATCGGTTGAAAAAATTAAAGATGGTAATCTAGACGCATCATTGATTACTGCTGGTGCGCCGACGTCTTCTGTTACCGAACTTGCCAATGGTCATGAGATCAAAGTGATCCCGTTAAGTGGGCCAGCAATCGCCAAGTTGCAGGAAAAACAGCCTTATTATGTAAATTCCATTCTGCCTGCGGGATCTTACAAAGGTATTGATAAAGATGTTGAAACTTTGGCTGTTCGTGCGATCTGGGCAACACATGCTGGCGTGTCGGATGATATTATCTACGCCGTGACAAAAGCTCTTTATGAAAACACGGAAACTCTTGGGAAAGTTCATCCTAAGGGCAAGGAAATTGCTGCGAAAACAGCGCTACAAAGTGTTTCAATTCCTGTGCATCCTGGCGCAGCAAAATACTATAAAGAAATCGGTGTTACAAAGTAAGCTGATATACTTTCGTAAAATAGGCTTTGCCGTATGGCTAAGCCTATTTTTTCTGTCGGCTCCTTCTGGGGCCGACAATCCGGTTCGTAACCTTTGTTTATATGATGGCTATTCGAACCGTGAACTAGTGCGATATACGCTTGATGAAAGCCACAAATTTTCACTTTCCTTTATTCATTCCGCGACGCTTACGCCAGTGATGGATATATACGAGGTGCGATCAAGTGGGATACATCAAATTGCTGAAATATTTGAAACTCATAGTGCCGGACTGCCTTCTTTTGCTGGTGATGTTGGAACAATCAAATGGCGGCAACAGGACGGTAAATTTATCCTGGAAATGGATCGGCAATTTACCCGTATTCAGCTGCGTGTTCAGCGTGAATACCTCAATAGTCTGCATCTTGGTGAATTTGTGATTACTTTGGCGGATCTTAAAGCCAAGGTTCTGGGTATTGAGATGTGCGAGAATGAAGGAAAGTAACATATGACAAAGCAAACAGGTCAATCTGGACAGTCAGATCCAGACCTCTCGCCCGAACAAATTGAGGCGATGATCAAGGAGTACGACTCCGAATCTAACTTCCGCGATTTATTGGGACCAGTTGCTATACTGGTCACAATTGCCTCGGTTGCTCTGTCTTTATTCCATTTGTATACGGCAGGTTTTGGACTTCTGAACGAAGTTATGCACCGCACGGTGCATCTGGCTTTTGTGATGGGGCTGGTATTTTTGGTTTTCCCTCGCAAACGGGCAGCGCCGACACCAGCGATGTGGCGCAGCTCTTTCTTGTTTACGGCCTTCTATCTCTTTTTGATCTTTGACCTTTTGGGGCAATTACCCGCGACTGTCTCAAGTTATGTTTTTATCGCAGGAATGGTGGGGCTGGCTATCATGACCTTGCCAATAAAAGGGCGTGGTTGTGAGCCGGGGAAAATCGCTTTACGTGATTGGCTTTTTGCTGCGTTAGGTGCAGGGTTCTCTGCTTATCTTGCAGTATTCTTCAAAGACATCTTTATCGTGAATGTTGGCGAACCGCGTCCACAAGAATATATGATGGGCCTGATCGCAATTATCGTTACGCTAGAGGCAACGCGTCGTACCATGGGGGCTACGCTGGCCTATATTGGGGCCTTTTGTATTCTTTACGCTATGTTTGGTCCTTACATGCCCGGTATTTTGGCCCATCGTGGTTACGGGATCGATCGTATTATTAATCACCTCTTTGTTGGAACTGAAGGTATCTACGGCGTCGCAGTCGGCGTTGTGGCAACCTATGTCTTCCATTTTGTTCTATTTGGGATTCTTGCTCAAATGAGTGGCCTTGGGCAGCTCTTTATTGATTTGGCGACAATCATAGCTGGCCGTCAATCCGGGGGGAGTGCAAAGGTTTCGGTTGTGTCTTCTGGCTTTTTTGGGATGATTTCCGGGTCTCCGATTGCCAACACGGTTACCACGGGGGCTTTTACAATTCCGTTGATGAAAAAAATGGGTTTTTCAGGGCGCTTTGCTGGTGCCGTTGAAGCATCTGCATCCTGTGGTGGGCAAGTCACACCGCCGATTATGGGGGCTTCAGCTTTTGTGATGACCGAGATGTTAGGTGTGCCCTATAATGAAATCATACTTATTGCGATTATTCCGGCCGCTTTTCACTATTTAGCCATTTTGTTGATGGTGCATTTGGAATCAAAGCGGTTGGGACTTGCGGGGATGTCTGCTGATAAAATTCCACAGCTGGCTAACGTTCTGAAACGGTCTTGGCACTTGTTGATTCCCTTAGCTGTCATGGTTACACTTTTATTGATGCAATATACGCCGTTCTTGGCCGCTTTTTGGGGAATTCTATTTACGATAGGATTTTCTTATATCCCGCTGGTAGCTCATAGAATGGGTAATCGGGATATGGATTTAAACACAGTATTGACGCCAAGAAAGCTCATGATCGGTTTCGAGGATGGCGCTAAGTTTGCGCTTGCTATCGGTGCTGCTTGTGCCTGTGTAGGCTTCTTGTTGGGGATTACGACATTAACGGGCCTAGGGTTCAAGTTCTCGGCGGCTGTTGTACAGTTGGCATATGATCTCGCAGGAATTGTCACGGCGTTTGACTTTACTGGCCTTCTTTCAGAAAAATCCATTGCTTTGTTCTTCGGTCTCTTTTTCGTGGCAATTGCTTGTATCCTGATGGGGGCAGGTATCCCAACGACGCCGACTTATATTATCTTAGCATCAATAGCTGCGCCTGCATTGTCAGAGTTTGGTGTGCCGTTGATCGCGACACACTTCTTTGTTTTTTACTTCGGAGTGCTGGCAGATGTTACCCCCCCTGTTGCCTTAGCAGCATATGCAGCGGCAGGACTGTCACGGGCAGACCCGATGCGCACGGGCACGACCGCTTTCAGGCTCTCTATGGGTAAGGCGTTGGTACCTTTTATGTTTATCTATGCGCCTAGTTTGCTGTTTGTTGACTTTTCTCTGGTTGAGTTTGTTTTGGCTTTGTTTAGTGGGGTTCTTGCTATTCTCGCTCTGTCTGCTGCTTACATAGGGTTTTGGGGACGTGAACTTATTTTAGTCGAGAAGGTTTTGCTTACTCTTGCTGGTTTGGTTCTTATCTCAAACAGCTGGATCGCTATTACGCTGGGGACTCTCGTTGTTTTGGGTATCCTGTTAAGGGCAAAGGTATCAAGCCGAACGGAAATGGCTTAATTTATGTGGTTTGGGCAGGGTGTTTTAGATCCTGTCCAAACCACAATTTGTTGCGGGTGTATGAAAGATCCGTTTTGCGAAAGTATACCTGTCACAGAGTATTGGGCGCAGAGTATTCGGCTTGTCGCAATGTTCGAATGAATTGATGGATAGCGTTATTCTGCTGTTCAATTAACGAATTTTGTTTCGTTATATTGCATTCAAATTCTCATGAATTTTTATTATTATAGAATTTTTAAAGCAAACATTTGCATATCGTGAGGAAGAGTTTGCCTGAAAAAGACAAAAGACCGCTCGAAGGCGGTCTTTGTGGTCAATTATTCCTTCTTTTTGGAATAATTGGTCGGGGAGAGAGGATTCGAACCTCCGACCCTCTGGTCCCAAACCAGATGCGCTACCAGGCTGCGCTACTCCCCGATCCGGAGTGAGGTTTATTCTTCCTCTTTTACTTTTGCAAGTAAAAAAAATAGAAATTTCCATACTGAACTAAAATGAAGGACTTGGTCTTAATCTTTATAGGCTGGGATATAAGGTTTTTGTCCTATTTAGAGGAAGTGTCAAAGAAGTCACGAACCTGGGAAACGGCGTCTGCCAATCCTGTTTTTTGTATTGAAACACCTTCGGGAAAGGCATTTTGGAGTCTCGTCGGCATCATCGGATCAAGAAGGACGAATATACCGCGATCATTTTCACGTCTGATGAGGCGACCATAGGCTTGTTTTAACTTTAGTCTTGTTTGGCTGTCATTATAACGATTACCGCCGAAATGTTCTTTGCGGGCACGGTGTTGAATTGTTGGCCTTGGCCAGGGAACGCGATCAAATACGATCAGTCGTAGGGAATCGCCGGGTACATCTACGCCGTCACGAACGGCATCGGTGCCCAACAAAGATGAATTTCTTTCTGCCCTAAATATATCGATGAGTGTTGAGGTGTCGAGGTTATCGACATGCTGGCTGTAGAGGGTCAAACCGGATCGATCGAGTTCGGGTCCCATTTTCTGGTGAACAGTCCTGAGGCGGGAAATGGCAGTAAAAAGTCCTAAGGCTCCTCCTTGTGAGGCCAAAAACAATTCTCGATAAGCTGCTGAAACCTGATCCATATCGTCTTTACGGACGTCATTGACGATAAATACCCGGGTTTGATTGACATAATCATAGGGGGACTTGAATCGGGCTCTTGTCGGAATGCCGGGAACGAAGGATGCACCGCTGCGCCGTTCTGCGCCGATCCAGTCGCCTTCTTCATTTCCACTCCCCTCGGTCAGGGTTGCTGATGTTATGACAGTACCATGCGCCTGAGATAACAAAGTATTCGCCAGCGGTTTAGTGGGATCAATCCAGTGTCTGTGCAGGCCGACATCCAAGTCTTTTCCTCCTGCGCGTTCGACAGAAAGCCAGTCGGTGAAATCTTCTGGAATTTCCTCTTCCAACGCAATGAGCATGGCGATCCATGCCTGCACCTGATTACTGCCACGTTGTTCCAGGCTTTTACAAGCAGCTTCAATTCGCCGTCTTGTATCACTGTCGAGTTCATCCGCCTCATTATCCAGACGTTGTTCCAGACGACGACGCAGGTTTTTAATTGGCTCCAGAAGTTCTTCGAGTGCAGAACGTAGTTCAACCGCAGATTCTATAAGGCCCGGAATTGCGGGCTTGGTTTCTGCTTCGAGACTATAGGGGGAGTTTTCATGGTCCGTACGAGCGTAAACCTGTTCTCTTAACCGGCAAAGGAAGGTTTCCATTGGCCCGTTTGGAAGGTTATCTTCCATGCGATTGACCCACCCGTCCCCGGTAAGATGTCTTGCAGCATGCACAGTCTCGGTAACCAGATCACGCGTTCTGTCATCTGTCGCGATCAAATCTTCGAGCCGCTTTTTCAGGCCGCGTGCTCTGCTTGCAGAACGAGTTGATCCTGTTTCTACCCCAGAAATCCAACGGCGGAGCTCCTGACTTTCCTGTGCTGTTAGATGTGCAGAAAAAGCACTGTCAGCAGCATCAAATAAGTGGTGCCCTTCGTCGAAAACATAATGACTGGGAAGAGAGCCTTCTTCGCGTCCGCCGCCCATGGCGGCTTGAATCATGACCAGTGCATGGTTTGCGACAACGATATTTGCGCGTTTGGCTTTGCGAATATTACGTTCAATATAACAACGGCTGTAGTGGGGGCAGCCAGAGTAAATACATTCGCCACGTCTGTCTGTTAGACCCAGAGTTCTGTTCTTCCCAACCAAGTCAGCCAACCAGCCGGGGAAGTCCCCCCCGACCATATCACCATTTCTGCTGCGTGATGCCCATCTGACCATCAAACCTATGGCAATGGCATCATGTGGTTTGGTCATAAGAGCCTGCGAGGCTTCTTCGAGATTTAGCAGGCAAAGATAGTTTTCGCGGCCTTTGCGTATGACGACGCGTTTTGATTTTTCACGCCGTTCCGGAAAAAGCCTGTTGAGTTCGCTATCTATTTGGGTTTGCAGGTTTCGGGTAAAAGTGGATATCCAGATCGGGGCGCCATTTTTTTCGGACCAAAGACTGGCTGGCGCAATGTACCCCAAGGTTTTACCAACACCAGTTCCGGCTTCTGCCAAGACAATATTAGGTTCGCCGGAAACGTCTCTTGGGGCGAAAGCGCTGGAAACTGCGGCGGAATAATCCACCTGTTGTGGACGAACTTCTGCATCGTCACCGAGTAACTCAGAGAGGCGGCGTCTTGCTTCTTCTGGCTTAACAGACTGATGTCTTGGTGGGTCTTCGGGCGCGTGATCACTCCATTCTTCAAGGCGTTCCCAAACACGCATCCCGCGTCCGGGCTTTAGGGCTGGAGAGTTCAGATTTTCTTCCTGCATAGCCGATAGTATTGCGGGGCCCCATAGCCAGCCAGCCATCATCATTGTTCGTGCAATATCTGCAGCATAGGGATCGTATTGCCTGCCTTTGGATGCTTGTTCACGCAAAAGAAGTTCTGATGTTTGATGCAGAATTAGGGCAGCTGCTTCAATTGATGTGGGCTCTGGGGCACCAATAAAGGCCGCGAGGCCCCGGGGCGTTGGTGTACAGGCGGCAGCCGGGCGCACAAAAGCGATCAGTTCAAGAACATCATACGATGGGAAGGGATCTATGCCCAGCCTTTGCGCGGTGGATTTTGCATGGCATACCATCGGTGGTTCAAGTGTGACACGGCGAGCAGCCTCAATATTTGGCAATCTTTCGATCTCGCCGTCTGGACTAATCCAGACAGAAAAACGTAATCCGGATAACAGCAAAGGAGCCTTGGGCATCATAATAGCGTCGGCTTGGCTGGTAATTGTTTGATTTGCTGTTGGGGGTTCCGGTGTCATGCTTTGAGTATCATATTTCTGATGTTGTTCCTCGTAGGATCTATGCTCTATCTAAATATTTTTACCAATTATATAAGTTTGGACGGCTGTCTTTGTCTTCTTATAAAAGCGGGCGTCGCTAATGGCTATTGAAAAAGAACAAGCGGCGAACATTTGTTGTAATTTATGAAATATCAGTCTCTATTTCGGCTCTTATAGTCGTTTAACTTAACTCTTGTCTGTATTGTTTCATTGTTCGTTTAGGCTATCGACACTTCACTCTTCACGCCTAGAACAAAAATTAAGTTAAACGACTATAGTTGACGCGAGGCTTTCCTGCGCCTAATTTCCCCATCTCTGGCCTGTTCTTGAATAGAGTCAGAATGACTTTCATTAAATTAACATTACACCCTTGAGGGATTGAAACGATGTCTAACCACCAGGAACTTGCTATGCAGGCAAAAGCATGGCCGTTTGAAGAAGCGCGCAAAGTATTGGCTCGTATCGGTGGAAAGACGCCCGAGAAGGGGTATGTTCTTTTTCAAACTGGCTATGGTCCATCAGGGCTGCCTCATATTGGAACTTTTGGTGAGGTTGCTCGCACGACGATGGTGCGTAATGCGTTTGAACAGCTGAGCGATATCCCAACCAAGCTTTTCTGTTTCTCTGATGATCTTGATGGTTTCCGCAAAGTACCGGATAATTTGCCCAACAAAGAAATGCTGTCGGCAAACATCGGGCAGCCACTTTCAAAGGTGCCTGATCCGTTTGGTGAGCACGAAAGCCTGGGGCACCATAATAATGCTCGTCTCAGACAGTTCCTGGACAGCTTCGGTTTTCAGTATGATTTCCTTTCTGCTACCGAGGTCTATCAGTCTGGTCAATTCGATAAGGCATTATTGGAAATTTTGGCTAACTACGACAAGATCATGGGGGTGATGCTGCCGACACTCGGGAAAGAGCGACAGGCAACCTATAGCCCCTTTATGCCTATTTGCCCTAAGACAGGGAAAGTCCTTCAGGTGCCTGTCGAGGAAACCAATGTCGATGCGGGAACGATCTCTTTCCGTGATGAAGGTGGCGATCTGATCGAAGTTCCCGTGACTGGCGGGTATTGTAAGCTTCAGTGGAAACCGGATTGGGCGATGCGTCAGTACGCGCTGGATGTTGACTATGAAATGTCAGGTAAAGACCTGATTGATTCAGTCAAGCTGGGCAAGAAAATACAAAAGGTTCTGGGATGCAAAGGACCCGAAACCTTTACTTACGAGCTTTTCCTAGACGAACAGGGACAAAAAATATCTAAATCCAAAGGAAACGGACTTTCCATGGAAGAGTGGTTGACCTATGCACCACAGGAAAGTCTAGCCTTGTTTATGTATAATAAGCCAAGAACGGCTAAGAAGTTATATTTTGATGTTATTCCTCGTACTGTTGATGATTACGTCACTTTCAAGGGGAAAGTTGGAGAGCAGGACGAAAGCAAACTTTTTGAGAACCCTGCGTGGCATATTCACACAGGAAATGTTCCTTCTGAGCAAACCTCGCTTTCTTTTGGTATCTTGCTAAATCTGGCGAGCGTTTGTAATGCGAATGATACTGATCGTCTTTGGGGCTTTATTAAGCAGTATGCACCAGAAGCGTCGCCAGAGACGACGCCGTTTCTTGATAAACTGGTCGGGTTTGCTGTTCGCTATTACCAGGATTTTGTGAAGCCAAAGCTTCAATATCGGGCGCCAGAAGGTAAAGAAATCAAAGCCCTTGAAGATTTACTAGCTGTCTTGAAAGGTTTGCCGTCTGATACAAGTGCGGAAGATATTCAAACAGAAGTTTATACCATTGGTAAAGATCATGAATTTGATAATCTGCGCGATTGGTTCAAATGTCTCTACGAGGTTTTGTTGGGCCAGTCTCAGGGGCCGCGTATGGGAACGTTTTTTGCTCTTTATGGCTTGAACGAGAGTATTAAGTTGATCGAAAGAGCCCTTGCTGGGGAAGATCTTTCAGCTTAAGGCCAGAAATAATTAAAGACGCAGAGAAAAATAAGCAGATTAAAAAAGAAAAACCCCGAATTAAAATTCGGGGTTTTTCTTTGGGGTCATTATTTAAAGTTACCCAGCTTTAATCTTAAAGCTTGCCGATAATTCTTCTGTGCATTTATTACAAGCCCAATCCGATCCTTTTGGTGGTGCGGGGTGATCTTTGTTGTTCAGCTTTTTGGAACCGCCAAAATCGTGAAAGTTTTTACACGTTTTTTGAAAACAGGCTTCAAGCGAGTTTGCGTAGCTGTATTTGAAGGCATTGATTTGGTTTTTGCCTGTTAATTTATCCATTAAACCGCCTTGTCCAACTCGCTTTTTCAGGCAGTGCAATAATGTTTCTTGGACAGTTTTTTCGGCATATCCAACGTACAATACTTCAAAGCTTCGATCTGAACCAAGATGTCCGAGCGCAAATGAGCCAGGCATGGGCTGGATTATTTCTTTGAGAATAGTCTTCTCTTCCAATTTTAGGGGACCATCCATGTCCAGTTTTGCCATGCGTCAGTGCCTCTTTAATTAAATCTAATTCTCGTTAATAGACGACAAACGCTTAAATCGTTTGTTACTTTAACATGACGCTAAAGCCTTTAAAAAGAGTAAAAATTATGATTTTCATTTGGTTGAAGTAAGTTGTGTGAAAGCACTTTTTGCAACCAGAATTTATTGACTGGCCCATAATATGCGAGCGATCCAGGTAATGTTCTGAGTCAAAATTGTCATATCTTGATGTGGGGCAGCTAAGCCTTTTAATTCAGCTTTTAGCGGACTGTTTCTGATAAGTTCTTTGATGAAAATTTCATAGTTGGTTGTCATAAGCGCAATGCGATCACCCCGTCTTAAGTCGGCATTGGGGGAGATGATCAATAGGTGCCCGTCACTGTAGACGGGTTCATAGTCATTGCCTGTAATTTCTAATCCAAAGGCATTTGTGTCGTCTATGCGGGCAAAAAGCGCTTCGTCCCAGGTGTCTCCCATCGGGTGGCCGTTATGGTCAAACTGCCCCAATGAAGATGCCTGAGTTAGATCTTGGACTGGGATCCTTTTTGCGAGTAAGCCAGCACTTTCTTCACCCACAAGATTAACAAATTCAGCGAGTGTTGAGTTGGTTGCGTCAAGAATTTTAGAAATGGACTCTGTACTTGGCCATCTGGGTTTATTCTTTTGGGTTATGCGCTTGCTTTTATTAAAAGTCGTTGGGTCCAGCCCTGCTTTCCGCGCCAAGCCAGAAGGGGATAGAGAGTTTTGTGCAGCTAAACTATCTATGGCGTGCCATATATCAGCATGTTTAAGCATTGTACGGTCACCTATTCAGTTGTTGTTATGCAACGTGACACCTGTACTCTTTGGGAATTATACCTCAATTTGATAAAAATTAGGATCAAAAACTTATTAAGAATGGCGAGCGTTTAGAATGGGGTGAGCTAAGTGGATGATTTAGAGTGCTTTCGTTGTAGTCGCGTAATTGAAACGTGACTGTAACTCCTTGTTGCAGTAGATAATTGTTATGATTCAAAGAAGAGAACGAAAAACTGTGGGCCAAAAAACTGGGAGCCAAAAAACTGGGAGACAGCATCAGCCCGAAAAATACGGTTTGAAAAACAAGAGGAAGGCGACTTCCCCAAGGGGGAAGAATATGGTTAAGCCATCTGTCTTGTTGTATGTTGCGCTATACAAGCCATACGATGTTTTGAGTCAGTTTACAGGTGAGGTAGGGCAGCGGACGCTTGGCGAGATAGATTTACCCCAGGGTGTTTATGCTGCGGGTCGTTTGGACAAAGACAGTGAAGGGTTGTTGTTGTTAAGCAACGATGGCCCGTTTATTGATCGTTTGATTCACCCTAAAAATGGACATCCGAGAAGCTATCTTGTTCAGGTGGAAAGAGTGCCAGATGACGATACTCTTGATCAGCTCAGAAAAGGTGTAACGATTAAAGGGTATCGCACGAAACCTTGCAAAGTAGAGCTTCTGAAGTCAGAACCGGAACTCCCGCCAAGGACGCCCCCGATAAGAGAGAGAAAGAATATTCCAACCGCTTGGTTACGGATTTCTCTGACGGAGGGGAAAAATCGTCAGGTAAGACGGATGACGGCTGCAGTCGGGTTCCCCACGTTACGTCTTGTCCGGGAATCTATTGGTAAATTGACACTGGGAAACCTGCTTCCGGGGGAATGGAAAATGGTTTCTACCGATGATATTTTGTAGAGCCATATACTTTATTCTTGTTGGGGGTGCTGTATTGAGAAAAAGAAATGGCGGGAAGTTACCTTCCCGCCATTAGGCTGTCTTTCACAGGCTGAAGACAGTCTTTAGCGACTTAGATGGTTGAGAACGTGAGGGGGTTACTGTTCTGTCTCAACCATTGATACGAAGAGTTGCCGAATATTTTCTTCGCCTAAGTCGTTCTGTGGCGATCCTACATTGAAGATCGCTGTTTTTGGAGAAGTCGGTATCATTGATTGATCCGATTGTCCCATGGCTGATACGGCGTCAAGAGCAGTTGCCAATGCTCTGCTGCCGATGGTGCTCGCTGTCATGTTTTGATGTGCCATGGTATTCTCCTTTATACTAGGTCGTCTAGCTCGCAATAGACTTCCTGAAAGGGTATATTGCAGGGAGTGTGCCAGTTTGTGTTGTATTTGTTACATGAATTAATTTTTTTAGTTAAGTTATTGATATTAAATTTAATAAATGATTATTAAAATGTTTTTGATGAGTGAGGGTTTCGCGAATATTTAAAAAAAATGAGCGTTTCTGCGGGGTAGAGGTGTTTTAGGTGGTGTTTCTTTTTATTCGCACAGCCTAAGATTGCTTTGAATCCCTTGGAAACTGCGGGGGTGAACTCGCGTCGAATGAAATTATAAGTTGTTACAATTAATCGCGTGTTGCATTTTGCGGTAACTTGACTTGATATTTTTTTGCAATATGCAACGCTATTTGCGAATTGAAAGGGGTAGTATGACGGAGCAGTTAATATATCACGTTTGTAAACGGGATGAATGGTGCCTTGCAAAAGAACAAGGGGGGTATTCAGGATCCTCACAAGACAAAGCTGATGGCTTTATACACTTTTCTGGACTAGACCAGGTTCATAGTTCAGTTGCTAAGCATCGTGCTGGGCAAGATGGGCTCATTTTATTGGAAGTCGATGTGCAGCTGCTTGGTGATGCTTTGAAGTGGGAACCATCAAGGGGCGGGGCTTTGTTCCCTCATCTATATGCTGATTTACCCTTGGCGGCGGTTGTGCGAACAGCTGATTTAAATTTGGATACGTACGGTAATCATCAATTTCCTGTTTGGTTACGTGAGCAATCATAATTTAATTTGGCAAATTCTGTACTTGTAGTTGCTTATGGGGTGGTGACTTGGGCATGCCTATGTTACTCCGCTCCAAATACAGCTTTGCTATGATCTCAGGAGATTTTTGTGAACAGCTTCGATATCGTTGGTCCATGTATTCGTCTTTTACCAGCAGAGACAGCGCATAATTTTACCTTATGGTGTCTCAAACACGGTCTGGCCCCATCACAAAAGCCACTTGATGATCCTATTCTTAAAACGTCTGTATGGGGGCTTCAATTTTCAAACCCCTTAGGGCTAGCAGCTGGTTTTGATAAGAACGTAGAAGCTGTAGAGCCGATGCTTGGGCAGGGCTTGGGGTTTACAGAAGTCGGATCTATTACCCCATTGGCACAGCCGGGAAACCCTAAGCCCAGAGTATTCCGCTTATCGGATGATAAAGCTGTTATAAATCGCATGGGGTTTAATAATGGGGGAATGGATGCTGCAAAAAAGAGATTGATTCAACTTCGCAAGAAAAAGCTTTCGGGATTACTGGGGGTTAATCTTGGTAAAAATAAAGCGACCGAAGTTGCCCTTGAAGATTATCAAAAAGGGGCACGAAAACTCGCAGGATATGCCGACTATATGGTAATCAATGTATCTTCGCCCAATACGCCTGGCTTGAGAGCGTTACAAGGTAGAGAAGAACTGGAGATACTGATTTCTGGTGTGCAGGATGTATTGGCTTCTACGCTTGGTAAGAAGGCTCCTCCGCTTGTCTTAAAGATTGCGCCTGATCTAACCGAGGAAGATAAGCAAGACATTGCTGCGGTCGCGTTGGATCTTGCGTTGGACGGTTTGACGGTTACAAACACAACAATAGAACGTCCTAAAAGCCTCAAAAGCAAACATTGTACAGAGATCGGTGGGTTGAGCGGGGCGCCGCTTTTTGAGTCATCGACAAATGTTTTGAGGGATATGTACCGATTAACAGAGGGAAAAATTCCATTAATCGGTGTTGGTGGTGTCGCCAATGGTGAACAGGCCTATGCTAAAATAAAAGCGGGCGCTTCGCTGGTACAGTTGTACTCTGCGCTGGTCTATGGTGGCCCGCCTCTTATCTCTCAGATTCTTAAAGAACTAATTGTTTTGCTGCGCCAAGATGGTTTTGCCTCTGTCGCTGAAGCCGTTGGCGCAGATCACAGATAGATTTTTTACCTTATAGAATTTCCAATACTGATTCTGGTGGCCTGCCAATTCTGGCACCCTTTGAGCTAATTACGATGGGGCGTTCGATAAGTATCGGGTGTTCTATCATGGTTTTGATTAAGTCTTGGTCTGTTAGGCTTTTGTCTGAAAGCGTAAGCTCTTTATAGATTTTTTCCCCTTTTCTTAACAGATCGCGCGGATTGAGTTTTAACTGTTCTAGAATGTTTGTGAGTTGATTTTCAGTGATTGCACCCTTTAGATATTCAATAATTGTTACCGTGTGTCCTTGCTCTTCAATTATTTTAAGGGTTTCGCGGGACTTGCTACAGCGGGGGTTGTGCAGAATTTTAACCGTCATATCAGTTAGGCCATCTATATAGTTGGAAAAGAGATCTGAAATCTGTCAGATTATTAGTCACTTGTTAAGGCTCTCTCAAGAACCTTGTGTCATTGATTACTCTATTCGTTATATCCAATTGAAATAAAGATTTATGCCGCTGCTACACCATTTGTTCTTTATCACAATCTATTGTGCCCTTGCCCTGATCGCTGCCCTTATGGGGCCCAGCTATATTCCTGACTTGCAAACAGGTGGGGCAATGTTACTTGGGTTATGGGTTTTTCTTTCGGGCGCCGTGTTGCATGAAATCATAACCCGACGGTCAAATGATGATGACGTTACTGCAAAACTGGAAACGCTCCATCATAATCAGGCTGTTTTGAGAGATCGTATCTCCTGGACCCGTCGAGAAATAAAAGGAATGGCAGAAGCCTTTGAGGCCGCAGGTCAGTCAAGCAAGTTAAGTGAAGAACAAAACATTATTAATGATGCTCTGTCCGAGGTAAACTTACTTAAAACGCTTATGCCCAGATTGACAGACCCTTTTCTCGGATTGTTCGATGATGAAGAAAGCTCTCAGTTTGGCGAGACCGAAAGTAAAGAACCTGCTCGCGAAAAGCAGCAGATTGTAAAAAGTGATTTTCTGGATGATTTCAGAAATGAAAGGTCTTTACGCTTTGGACGAAATGATAAGCAAGCTAAACAAGAGAAAGAGCAGGTTTCTGTTTTAAGTGATCTGAGTGAAACTGAAATTTTATCTATCGTGAGGCGTTCATTACGGGATGACCGGATTGATATGTTTCTACAGCCCGTTGTTGCTCTGCCCCAGCGAAAGAGAAAATTTTACGAGTGCTTTTCCCGTCTGCGTACAACGAACGGGCAGGTAATCGAGCCGGGACAATATGTTGCTGTTGCAACACGGGCGGGGCTGATCACCGCTATCGATAATATGCTTCTGTTCAGGTGTGTGCAGATTATTCGAAAGATTATCCGGTCAGGTGAAGATGTTTCGTTCTTTGTAAATTTGTCGTCCCATACCTTGAAGGATCAGGATTTCTTTGATGATTTTGTCGATTTCGTACGCGGAAATATTGAGATAGCGCCGCATTTGATTATCGAAGTCGCGCAAGATGAGTTTTTGGACTTAAAGGCCAGCGAGTTGTTGAGCCTGGAGCGATTGATGGGGCATGGTTGTAGACTGTCGCTCGATCGTATGAAAACACTGGATATGGACCTAAAAGCTTTGGCCGCCGGCCGTGTAAGATTCTTGAAGTTAGAGGGTTGGCTTTTTTCCCAGGATAAAAGCAAGACAAAGAAATTTTTAAATAACCTAAGAAGCCTTCCCATTGAGCTGGTTGTTGAAAAGATCGAAACCGAAGATGCTCTTGTTCAGGTTCTTGATCAGGACGTTGCCTATGGTCAGGGGTATCTTTTTGGAGAACCGCGACCTGCTAAACCATAAGGGAAGTTCTCTTTTCGAAAGTATGAGTAATGCTTTGCAAGTCAAGATGCTTGTGGCACAAGAAGTCTTGCTATTTCTAAAACATTTATTTGCAGGAACTTCCTATGTCATCTACGCCTCGAACGATCCCTTTTCTATCAGGGGTTTCCGAAGTCATCGATAATTATGATGGATTTGTTATCGATCTTTGGGGGGTGATGCATGATGGTTTAGAGGCTTTTCCTGAGGCCGTGAATGCGCTTCAGAAACTAAGAGAGGCTGGCAAAAGAGTTGTCATCCTGTCCAACGCACCCAGACGGGCTGAATCTGTAACCGTTCGGAATGAAGAACTGGGTATCGCCCGGGATCTTGCCGATGCTGTTCTTTCTTCGGGTGAGGTTACATGGCGCAACCTGAAAGAACGATCCCTGCCGTTTTATCAGAAGTTAGGTCAAAATGCTTTCTTGATTGGCCCTGAGAGAGATCTGGGGATGAAAGAAGGTTTGGATTTCACTTTTGTAGATAACATTGATAACGCTGATTTTATTATGCTGACCGGGATCTGGGATCCAGAAGATAAGGTTGAGCGGTATGATTTTCTATTAAAACCGGCGCTTGAAAGAAAATTACCTATGGTATGTGCCAATCCTGACCTGGAAGTCATTAGAGGCGGTAAGCGGGAACTGTGCGCTGGTTCTGTGGCTCATCATTACCAGGATATGGGTGGGGAAGTGCAATATCACGGTAAGCCTTATCAGGATATATACAAGGAATGCATGAAGCTTGTCGGCATTGAAGATGGATCACGTGTGCTTGCTGTCGGTGATTCGCTTCGTACTGATATTACAGGGGCGAATGCTGCTGGTATTCACGGCTTATTTATTGCGGGTGGGATTCATTCTGATGATCTTAATGGCCTGAACTCTCCAACTGATATGTTGAAACTTGTCGGTCTATGTAACCGTTATAACCAGTATCCGGTCGCGGCTATGCCTATCTTTAAATGGTAAAATCGTAAAAATTTTGTAGTTTAAAGCTTGGGTGGCTCTTGCCGAGATGATTAGGGGTCTTTGCTGAAATGTCACGATACTATCTCCTAATACTAACCTCGGCTTGATTAAGAACAGCCTAGGCATTTGTATGTGGCAATTCTAGGAAACTCGCAGCGGGAAAAACTATCATCGTTATACAATAGCAGGGCTGTTGTGTGGAGCAATCGAGGCATTGGGTTTCTTTTGTATTTCTATCATTTCCCGGTTCTTGTTTTCCGTAGTTGCATGGAGAAGAAGGTATACCGCTGCAAGGGTGATTTCTATCGAAGATTTCGTGTAAAAATTTTTACATCTGCAATTTTACTGAATTGGCTCTGCTTTATTAGGCTTCTTACAGAGCATAGACTTGCCTTGAAAAAACTGGTTATATTGCGCTGCAAAAAAGATTCTGTTTTAGGGTCGTCTATCCGTAAGACGAAAAGACCCGATAACGTGAACAGTTACAATAATAAAGACTGGCATAATAATAAAAGCCGGGGCGAGATCCTGAAAACTAGGAGGGGCGTTGAATGTCTGATTTTCCCAAAAAAACAATCGCGGACTGGGAAGGACTTGTTGAGAAAGAACTTCGCGGTAAGCAAAGCGATAGCCTGAATTGGGAAACTCCCGAAGGTATTGTGGTAAAGCCAATCTATACGGAAGAAGATCTTGAAGATCTGGATACCGTGGGAACCTTACCGGGCTTTGCTCCTTTCTTGCGTGGTCCCCGGGGCAGTATGTACGCGGCGCGTCCGTGGACGGTGCGTCAGTATGCAGGCTTTTCTACTGCTGAAGAGTCCAATGCTTTTTATCGACGGAATCTTGCCGCAGGACAAAAGGGGCTGTCTGTTGCTTTCGATTTGGCAACGCACAGAGGGTATGATTCTGATCATCCGCGTGTGGTTGGGGATGTTGGTAAAGCTGGCGTTGCGATTGATTCTGTTGAGGATATGAAAATCCTTTTTGACGGTATTCCGCTGGATCAAATGTCTGTTTCCATGACAATGAACGGTGCCGTGTTGCCGGTGTTGGCTGGCTATATTGTTGCTGCTGAAGAACAGGGTGTTAAGCCGGAACAACTCTCGGGAACAATTCAGAATGATGTTCTCAAAGAATTTATGGTGCGAAATACCTATATTTTCCCGCCGACGCCTTCTATGCGGATTGTTTCTGATATTATCGGTTACACGGCTAAAAATATGCCACGCTTCAATTCAATTTCTATTTCCGGTTATCACATGCAGGAAGCGGGCTCTACCTGTGTACAGGAGCTTGCTTTTACGATTGCAGACGGCCTTGAGTATGTACGTACCGCGATCTCAAAAGGTCTGGACGTAGATGCTTTTGCACCACGACTTAGTTTTTTCTTCGCGATTGGCATGAACTTTTTTATGGAAGCGTCAAAGCTTCGGGCTGCACGTTTCCTGTGGTCGCATTATATGAAAAAGATGTTTGATCCTAAGGATGTTAAATCCTTGATGCTCCGAACGCACTGTCAAACATCTGGCGTCTCTTTGACCGAGCAGGATCCCTATAACAACGTTATTCGTACAACTGTTGAAGCCATGGCCGCAGCTTTGGGCGGAACGCAATCCCTTCATACTAACGCTTTGGACGAAGCGGTAGGTTTGCCCACTGATTTCTCTGCGAGAATAGCGCGTAATACACAGCTGATATTACAAGAAGAGACAGGTATCACTAAGGTCGTAGACCCCCTTGCTGGAAGCTATTACGTGGAAAGTCTGACTGCGAGCTTGATTGAAGAAGCGCGTAAAATTATCGACGAAGTTGAAGAAATCGGCGGGATGACCAAGGCGGTTGAATCCGGCATGCCTAAATTACGGATTGAAGAGTCTGCGGCGAAGAAACAGGCGCGGATTGATCGTGGTGAAGAGACTGTCGTTGGCGTTAATAAATATCGCCTTGAAAAAGAAGACGATCTTGATGTCCTTAATATTGATAATACGGCGGTTCGGGAACAGCAGATTCAACGCTTGAATGAAATTCGCAAGACACGTGATAGTAAAGCCTGTGATGAAGCTCTTGCTGCGTTAACCAAAGCGGCAGAAGATGGTTCTGGTAATTTGCTTGATTTGGCTGTTCAGGCGACGAGATTACGGGCAACAGTTGGCGAGATTTCTGATGCACTGGAAAAGGTGTATGGTCGTCATCGTGCAGTAAACAGGAGTATATCTGGGGTGTATGGATCTGCGTATGACGGCGATGATGATTTTGCCCGTATTCAGGGCGAGGTAGAAGCTTTTGCTGAACAGGAAGGTCGCCGCCCCAGAATGCTTGTCGTGAAGCTGGGACAGGATGGACATGATCGCGGCGCAAAAGTCATTGCAACGGCTTTTGCGGATATTGGCTTTGATGTTGATGTCGGTCCCCTTTTCCAGACACCGGAAGAAGGTGCGCAACAGGCCATTGAAAATGATGTCCATGTTGTTGGTATCTCGACACAGGCCGCTGGCCATAAAACGCTGGTGCCGCAATTGATCGCCGAGCTTAAGCGTCAAAAGGCCGATGATATTCTTGTTATTTGTGGCGGTGTTATCCCCGCGCAAGATTATGATGCCTTGAAGCAAGCGGGTGTTTCTGCGGTTTATGGACCGGGGAGTAATATCCCCTTGGCGGCGCAGGAAATCATCGGTTTATTGAACAAAAGAAGCTAACTGATAAAAAAATGTCCAAGAAGGCCCTGATCTTAATGGTCTTTCTTGGACTATAGGACTTTCCTGCCGTAGTATCTCTCTCAGTCGATCGTAAATCGTGATTAAACAGGGAGTGAGGGGATGTCAGGTCATACCTGGATCACAAGAATTTTGGCGCTGTTCGGGGTGGCAGCATCAGGGGCATGGCTGTGGGTTTGTTATCAGTATTTTAAGAACCAGGTTGGTCTGGATGTGATTGAAAGCATGGTGCCTCAGGAACAGGGGCAGGTGCTTGCTGGTATCACGCTGCCACTTGTTCTCTTGTGGGCGATACTTCTTTTTATCCTCAGGGGGGCTGCGCTTTCCAATGAAACGCGCAAGCTTCTGGATAAGCTGGATAAGCTAACCTATCCCGATGACGAAGAGAATACCCGCGTTAAAGACATTACACGCCAGTTACAAGAACAGGCTGAAAGCCTGAATAGCGCGTCGGGTGAAGTCGAAAAACGTTTGAGCGGTCTGATTAGCGCATTTAAAGAGCAAACAAAGCAGCTTACGGGCGCCGCGATCCGGGCCTCTTCTCAGACCGAACAGATTCAAGAAACGCTTGTTACACAACAAAGCTCACTTGAAGACGTCCACAATTCAATTCATTCCAGCCTTGAAAATGCGCGAGAAGCAGTGAAAGAACAGGTTACTGCCCTTGAAAGTTCTGGAGTTCGCAGTGAAGTTATGGCTGAGACGATCAGCAAGACATTGCGTGACTCCGTCGATGTTTTGGACGAGGCGGTGGAACGCACAATCGGTCGAACTGAAGATGCCAGTGAAATGTTAAAACAGCAGGCAGAAGACATGGCCGCGGCGGGTACAACAGCAGAAGTCTGTGGCGAAACCATGCGCGAAAGCCTGAAGCAAGATCTCGAAACCCTGAAACTAGTTCAGGATACGATTGATACGGAAGGCGAAAAATTCAAAGGCTTGATCAAAGATCGCATCGGCGACGTTGAGCTGCTACTCGAAGGTGCGGGTGCTAAAGTTTCAGAACTCGGCGAGAGATTGTCTGGCGAGAATCAGGCCATGGAACAACTGGTTGCTGAAATCGGGTATAAAGCTGTCTCGTTGTCAGATGCCATGCGTAAAGATGCGGAAGAGGTTCGAGAGCTTTTTGCTGACGTTGCTTTGCGTGCGGGGGAAATGAATGAACGCTTTAGAGTACAAGCGGGCGAGCTTGATAAAAGCGGTAAGGAAGTTGCCGATAACCTGACGCAGGTAACAAAAGATTTAGGCGAAGCGGTTTCTTTGGCTGGCCGGGAAGAAGCTTCTCGACTGACAGAGGCAACGGCACAGGCACAGGATATTTTGGTGGCTTCGGCGGAAAAGATCCGTCCGGGGATTGCGAGTTTGGAAGAATCTTCTGAACGTCTCAGCGATCTTGCCGATGTTGTGATGGGCGGCTTGAGCGAGCACACTCGTGAAATCGGACAAGTAAGTAAAAGTGCGCAAGAGAATGTCGAAGAAGCATCAAAAGCGCTTAAGGATCAAACAAGGCTTATGGAACTTGCCGCTGATAAGGCGGTGCGCCATACCACAGAAGTGGCCAAGGTCTTCCAGCTTCAAACGCTTGCCCTTGCTGATGGATCTAGTGCGGCTAATCAGGCTGTGCAGGATCTCCGCCATGGTGTACACGAAGAATTGGATGCCTATAAGACATTGTCAGACGACTTTAACGCGCTTTTGGAAGATGTCCGGACGTCGCTGGATGCCCGTACTGAAGCATTGAGTAAAGCGTCAGATGAATCCCGGCAAACTGCAGACAGCTTGAGAGGTCATGTTGATCAACAACGAGAAAAACTTTCTCAACTGGCCGAAGAGTCGCTAAAGCAGGTAGAAGATATCGGGGTTCGCGCTGAAAAGGCTGCGTCCAGTTTGAAAAATTCAGCAGATGGTGCACTTAAAAGCGCAGAGAAATTGAGTGAGACATTCTCGCAAGATAGTAACAAAGTTACGGAGTTGCATGGCAAGGTCTCATCCCTTGCAGATGCTTTTGGGCAACAGGCGCGTGATTTAGCCCATGCTTCGGAAGAAGCAACACGTCAGGCCCTGAAATTACGGGAAGACCGTTCTGCGAACAAGCGGGATGCATTCTTGCGCGGCGCGACAATTCTTATTGATGATCTCAATTCTTCGGCCATTGATTTGAATAAAATTTTGGACGAGGACTTGCCTGAAGAATATTGGAAACGATATCACAAGGGGGACCGTTCTATTTTTGCACGGTCCATTCTAAAGAAAAAAGATCTTTACGATACACGTGAAGTTAAACGTTATTTTGAGACAAATCAGACCTTTAGAAATCAGGTGAACCGCTATCTGGATCAGTTTGATAACCTGATGTCTCAGGCCCGTGAATGCGATAGCGAAGACGTTCTTTCTGCAACATTTATGACTGCAGATGTTGGAAAACTCTATGTTCTTCTCGCGCGTTCTCTCGGTCGTATGGAGTGATGATATATGCGCCGGATGCGTGAAGATGTTCCTAAGTCAGAGGGCGAGAACAGTCAGCTGGATACTCTAAAGACGCTGCTGCCCTATTTTTGGCCAGTTGGCCGTTTTGATCTCAAAGCTCGGATTATCTTCTGCTTTGCGCTTCTTATTTTTGCAAAACTTACAAATGTATCTGTACCCTATATTCTTAGGGGGGCGGTGGATGCGTTGAGTATAGATGACCCAACGTTGCTCGTTGTCCCGCTTGGCCTTTTGATCGCTTATGGTACGGCCAGGGTCGGCGCAATCGCGTTTGACAACATTCGTGAGGGATTATTTGCCAAGGTTGTGCAAAATGCCATTCGCAGTGTTGCGCTGGTTACCTTCCGACATTTGCATTCACTTTCCTTGCGCTTTCATATTGAACGTAGAACCGGGGGGGTAACCCGCGCGATTGATCGGGGAACCAAGGGGATTGAGTTTATGCTCACCTTCTTGATGTTCAATGTTATCCCGACTCTCATTGAAATCACGGTTGTTTGTATTCTGCTGTGGTTTTTGTTTGACTGGCGCTTTGCGGTTGTTCCGCTTGTGACAATTCTAGCATATATATTCCTGACACTCCGCATTACGGAATGGCGCATTACACTACGCCGGGATATGAATGCGGCTGATAATGATGCCAACACCAAAGCTGTTGATAGCCTTTTGAATTTTGAAACAGTTAAATATTTTGGCAATGAAGAACATGAAGCCAAACGTTATGACCGGGGCCTAGCTGCGTATGAGCATGCAGCTATTCGTAGTCGGACAAGTCTTTCCAGCCTAAATATTGTCCAGTCTGGGATTATTTCGCTCGGGGCTAGTTTAATGATGATCATGTCTGCCTATGGTGTCGTAAATGGTGCGATGACGGTTGGCGACTTTGTAATGGTCAACGCCTATCTGTTACAGCTTGCAATGCCATTGAATTTTTTGGGCTTTGTTTATCGAGAAATCCGTCAGGCGCTTATCGATATGCATACAATGTTCGAATTGCTCCATAAGGATCTTGAAATCAAAGATGAGCCGGATGCCAAAGGCCTGACGGTCAATGGTGCAGAGATTCAATTTAAAGACTGTCATTTTGGGTATGACGAACGACGCCCTATTCTAAAAGGCGTTAGTTTCACGGTTCCAGCAGGTAAAAAACTGGCCATTGTGGGGTCTAGTGGCGCAGGTAAGTCAACGATTAGTCGCCTTCTTTTTCGGTTTTATGATCTGGATGCGGGTGAGGTCCTAATCGATGGGCAAAATATTGCCAAAGTGAAGCAGGGGTCACTTCGTCAGGCCATTGGTATTGTCCCGCAAGACACCGTGCTTTTTAACGATACGATCCTTTATAACATCGCCTATGGACGCCCGGATGCTACGCGTGAAGAAGTCGAAGAGGCTGCAAAATTAGCTAAAATTCATGACTTTGTATTGTCATTGCCGGATGGGTACGATTCCATTGTCGGAGAGCGAGGACTGAAACTGTCAGGTGGGGAAAAGCAACGTGTTGCCATTGCTAGAACAGTTCTCAAAAATCCGTCAATCATGTTGTTTGATGAGGCAACTTCTGCATTGGATAGCCGCACAGAACAGGAAATTCAGGCCAGTCTTAATGATGTATCCAAGGATAGAACAACGCTGGTCATTGCCCACCGTCTTTCCACCGTTGTCGATGCCGATGAAATTATTGTCCTTGAACAGGGGCAGATAGAAGAGCGTGGGACCCATAGTGATCTCCTTAAAAAAGAAGGTCACTACGCTGAAATGTGGCGCCGACAATTGGAAGTGGCCCAGAAGGTTGCTGAGGTTGAAAAGGTCGCCGGACAAGATGATGCGGTTGGCGAGATAGTATAGGTAAAGCGGCATTATGACGAAAGATAACGATAAGATCGGGAAACTGGTTGCTGGGATTGCTGATGGACAGCGGCGTGCTTTGGCACAAGCAATTACGCTGATTGAATCAACCCGTGCAGATCACCGGGAAGATGCGGATCTTTTGTTAGAAAAAATCTTGCCGATGAGTGGTAAATCTATCCGGATTGGTATTTCCGGCGTTCCTGGCGTTGGTAAATCCACTTTTATCGAAGCTTTCGGCATGCACTTGATTGATAAAGGCTTTCGTGTTGCCGTTTTGGCTATTGATCCATCGTCACAGCGAACAGGTGGTTCGATTCTCGGCGACAAAACCAGGATGGAGATCTTATCTAGGCAAGAGGCAGCCTTTATTCGCCCTTCCCCGGCTGGTGCGACGCTGGGGGGCGTTGCGCGTAGAACCCGTGAAGCGATGTTGCTATGTGAAGCATCGGGCTTTGATGTCATTCTGGTTGAAACCGTAGGCGTAGGGCAATCAGAAACAACCGTTTCAGAGATGGTTGATATGTTCCTGCTTTTGTTGCTGCCAAGCGGAGGTGACGAACTACAGGGCATTAAAAAAGGGATTATGGAGTTGGCTGACATGGTTGTCGTCAACAAAGCTGATGGAGATCTTGCGCCAGCAGCAAATCGGGCCGCCGCAGAATATCATGCGGCTTTGGGGTTAATGCGTCCGTCCAGTCCCAATTGGAAGCCTCGGGTTAAGAAGTGTTCTGCATTGCATGATGAAGGCATTGATGAGATTTGGGCAGGGATAGAGGAATTTAGAACCAAGCTTTGGGAAAGCAACGAGATCCCGGATAAGAGGGTTAAGCAGGCTGTTTCCTGGATGTGGAGTGAGATTAAGGAATCTCTGGTTCTCGCGTTTAAGGATAAGCCTGAGATTGATAAGGCCCTTAAAAAGGTGGAATCCGACGTGATCTCGGGTAAGATGGCGCCAGCTACGGCCGCGAGAAAGCTACTCAATATATTTCTCAAGGTCTGAGGTGGGGCAATAAAACGCTGTAAACGTGACGTTTTTACAGATTCGTTACGAATCTTTACGTGAATTGTGCTTTTATCTTGACCCTTGGGCGGTGGTGTCCTAAAACTCGCGCCGAGCCGACGTATCGGCATTAGATTTTTATTTTCATCGAGTTTACGGGATTAGAACCATGGCACGCCGTTGTGACTTTACCGGCAAAGAGGTACAGACTGGCAACAATGTGAGCCACGCTAAGAATAGAACACGGCGTCGCTTCTTGCCAAATCTTCAAAAGACTTCGATGTTGAGCGATGCTCTAGGTCAGACTGTTCAGTTCCGTCTGAGCACTGCAGCTATCCGCACCATCGAAAAGCGTGGTGGTCTTGACGCATTTTTGCTGTCAACATCATCTGAAAAACTGGGCAAAAAAGCTCGGGAAATGAAAAAGCGCGTTCAGAAAGCTTTGGTTTCTAAAGCAGCTGAATAAGAAGTCTTATTCTTAGAACAGCCCGCTGTGCTTTGGCCAGCGGGCTTTCTTTGTTTTTGCAATTCAAACATCAGCAATAATGTATCCTGCGCAAAGCTTAGATTGTCATCAGATAAAAGATAGATCAGAGTTTCGCCGTTAGGACCGATCCGGCTACTGATACCTTCCATGTTATCGATGGATTGTGAGCCTTCGAATGTTGCAAGAACACTTCCCTGCATCACGTAACCCGGCATGGATAATGCTGTTTGAATTTCTAATGCTGGAAAAAATCGTAGGCTGCTCTTGAACCCTTCCCAAAAAGAAAACTCTCGTTCCAGCAAGAGTAAATCGCCCTCTGCTGTGCTACTTAAGCCTGTGGGCAGATAATTACTGTTCGGTTTCAGATAAAGCTTGTCCCAACTCCCTTGGTGCCAGAGATACGCTTCTATGACGCTCTCTTGTGAGGGTATTGTCGTGGCTGGTGGAGTAGTCGTTCGCTCTGGAATTGCCAAAAGGCAATCACCAGCTAACCACGTAAGAGCTTCAATCCCTCGGTTACTCGACGCGATATCAGTGAATTCGCTTGGAAGGGGGATAGCGCCGATGGTCGTGGTTAAGGGAGCCGAATACTCGAGAATTCGGTGATCTCGTTCAAAACTTACAAAAATTGCTCCATTATCAGCCAGAGCGATTGATTCGCTATCCCGATCTTTTTTTCGAATCAGGCTTTGCCCTTGGCTCCCTTTCATAGTGGAGAGTAATCCATTTGTAAGGGACAGAAGGTTGCCATTTGGGGCGTAATTTAAACGCCCTGTAAACCAAAGGCCTTTATCACCGATTGCTAGGATAGATCGTCCATCTGGGGAAACTTCAAGCCCCGACAAACCGCCAAAGCGTTTATGGGGGGAGCTGATTTTAATACCACCACGCCAATAGAGAGATGGTGCTTCTTTAATCTCTGGTTCTCGGATAGCGAACTGTTGATTGGGCACCGGGACGGCTTTGATCGTGAGAGGGATTTTGGCAGCCTCTATGACTTCCAGATTTCTGTCCATATAGGCTGTATATCCCAACAAGCTGATGGCGATTACGGCTATGATAAATAGGGCTCTGATAATCATGTTTGTCTTTGCGCTACCTTTCCTAGGTTCGTAAGAATTATTAAACATTCTTTATGAACTTAGGGTGAATAGGCTGTGACTTTTGTAAGGCAAGTTATCTTTTCTTATTCAGAAGAAAGCTCAGACTGAGGAAAGGAAAACCGGCGTCGAAGAGGTTATGTCCAAAGATCTTGATATATTACAACTGAAAATATCAGATAAAAGTTCGGGGTCCATGACTTCAAGCGTAGGGCCGCTAGATATTAAAGTGCCGTTAGAAATGATCGCAATGAAATCACAATATTGAGCAGCTTGATTTAGATCGTGGAGAATGGCAAGCCCGGCTGTGTTTCGCTCTTTGCACTGTTTCCTTGCTGCCGCTAAAACCGCGTGTTGATGGGCGATGTCTAGCCCAGCGGTTGGCTCGTCCAGTAACAGAAATTTTGATTCTGTATCTCCGGTTAATCCGATGCTCTGGGTTAAGGCTCTGGCAAGTTGGACGCGTTGTTTTTCCCCACCCGACAATACAGGGTAAAGGCGATCAGCGAGGTGTTTTATATCGGTCAAGCTCATGGCTTTTTCGACAGCGAGCCTGTTGATAAAAGGTGAGCATAACTTTTCATATGGCCAACGACCCATGCCAACGACATCGCGTGCAGAAAAAGGAAAAGCCAACTGTGATGCCTGTGGCATAACGGCACGCCGCCTGGCGAGGTCAATACTCTCCCATTTCTGAAGGGGGCTATCATCAAGGGTAATCGTACCATTGGTCGGTGTAAGATCACCAGATAGAACCTTGAGAAGGGTGGATTTTCCCGCACCATTAGGGCCCAGAATACCCAAGAGTTTTCCGGGAGTAAGTTCGAGTGAAACATCTTCTAGTAATTTAGTTGAATTGATTTTTACGTCAATGGCGGTTGCTTTGAGTGTCACATGCGTCTCTTTTTGAATTCACGGAACAGAAGGGCGAAGAAGAAAGGGCCGCCAATAAAGCTTGTGACCAGTCCTATGGGAAGCTCCGCAGGTAAAACAATAATTCGGGCAATGGTGTCGGCAATCACAATAAGATTGGCCCCAATCAGGGCCGCAGCTGGTAAAACAAAACGGTTATCCGCGCCACCAATCAAACGGGATAGGTGCGGGGCTATCAAGCCGATGAAGCCAATCATGCCCGCCGCAGCAACCGCAGCCCCCGTGGCACAGGCCGCAGCAATCGCTGCCTGTTGTTTGATGCGTTCTGTCGGGATGCCCAGATGATGAGCTTCTGCTTCGCCCAATAAGAAGAGATTAAGGGGGCTGGAGAGTTTAAGCAAAAAGAGCGAGGCAATAATCATGACCGAAATGGAAGGCCATGCTGTTTGTCCTGCACCAGCCAGACTTCCCATGGACCAAAAGGTTAGAGATCTGAGTTCGGTATCATCGGCTAAGTAAGTTAGTAGTCCGATAAGAGAGCCAACAATGGCATTTATTGCAATGCCCATCAGCACCATCATGGCGACATCAGTAAGGCCATCGCGTCTGGATAGATGGTAAATCAAAGCAGTCGTTAACAAGCTTCCGGCAAAGGCGGCAATAGGAAGCGCAAAATTACGGGTTAGCTCTAAGAAAGCTGTAAAGTAGGTGTCGCCCAATACGATTACGCAAACCACGGCCAAGGCTGCGCCCGAAGAAACACCGATTAAACCGGGATCAGCTAGAGGGTTCCGGAATAAGCTTTGCAAAACGGCTCCGGAAAGTCCCAGAGATGCACCAATAATAAGTCCAAGAATAATTCTGGGAAGGCGAATTGATTCAATTACCAGTGTCTGATGCAATTCCAATTTGCTTTCGCTCAGGCCAATATAAGAAGCAAAGTGTTCAATATTTGATAGGGAAGAAATTGCCACGCCCCCGATCCCCAGCGATATGATGGAAGACAGGATAAGCGCGAACAAAAGGCCTCCCAAAATATAGTAAGGCTTTTTAATACTTCTTTGCTGACGGCGGGCGGATGTTTCTGTCAGAGTCTGGGCCATTGTCTGTTCAGGGTGTCTGTTGTTTGATTTGAGCTGACAAAGTTTTTACTGCATCTATGGTGCGTGGTCCCAAGCCAAAGAGAAGCGTACCGTCCAGTGTTACGATGCGGCCCTTTTGTACGGCGGATAATTTGCCCAAAAGTGGATCAGTGGCTAAGGCTTCTATACCACCACTATTTGCCAAGGATCTTTTCGACATTAAAATATAATCGGGGTTATTCCCGAGAATGTATTCACTGGCCAAGGGCTTAAAGCTTTCCAAATCCGATGCGATATTTTTAGCACCTGAATAGGTAATGATTGCATCAATGGCGGTGTTTCTCCCGGCTGTCATAGGGCCGCCATGGCCTGTGTTTAAAAGGAAAAGAACTGTTGGCTTTTCCTTTTCCGTATCAACAGCAGAAAGTTGTTTTTGTAGTTGAGTTGAAATCTGTGAGCTGAGTGTTTTCCCCAACTCTTGGCGATCCGTATGTGCTGCGATCAGTTCAATGCCTGTTACTATTGATGCGGTATTTACAAGTTCTGGTATTTTAACGACTTTGATCCCCGCGGCTTGAATGGTTTCGAGTACATATGCCGGACCTGATCCCTCTAACGCGAGGATTAAATCAGGCTTTAGGCTTAAGAGGCCTTCGGCTGAAAGTTGTCGTAAATAGCCGACTTTTGGTAATGCGACAGCTGCTGCAGGGTATTTGCTGGTGGTATCCGTTGCGGCAACTTTATTTCCTGCTTCAAGGGCATAGACAATCTCAGTTACAGGTCCCCCTAAGGTGATTATTCGTTGAGCATTAGCATTTGCCTGTTTATTGAGTACCATGATTAAGGCAAAGGCCAAGCATATGGCGATTGCTTTATAAAGCTTAGGCAAGCAAGTAAGGTTAAAAGACATCGGTGTATCAGGGATCATTTTTTCGACTTTTCTTAGATCATTACTCTGCTGCAGCAGAAACAGTGTCGTGTCGAACCAAACTTTCGAGCATGTTTTGCCAAGCGATATTTTCCGGTTGCCCCATTTCACGTTCTCCACAAAGCAAAGCAAAGCTTTCTTGTTTGTCGTTGAAAACTTCAAGGGTCGTGATGATGCCGTCTTTGGTTGGTTTTCTGACGAGCCAAATTTCTGCAATGTGATCTTGTCTGAGGTGGAGGTTGAATCCTGGGTCCAGTATGTTGATCCATGGGCCCATCTCTTTAACTTTTTCAATGTGCCCAGTGTGGATTTGTATGCATCCTTTGTTCCCAACAAAGACCATGATAGAAATTTTATTGGCAACGGACTGTTCCAAAACATTTTTGAGAGCCTCAGGCATTAGCTTTTCGGCGAATTCCTTGCCAATTAATCTAAAGCTTTGATGGCGGTCGCAATTATGCTTTCTCAATAGACCGTGGAATTGGTGCACATCCTTGAGAGCAGCCCATTCGTTTTTAAGGGCTTCAATATTGATCGTGTTATCAGCCTCGGGTGCATTTTCCGGCTCGTAATTTTCTAACTGAAGTGTTGGCAATTGTTCAGCCGCTTTGTAACGAAAAACAAGTGTTTCATAAGCGGTTTCATCAGAACTTTCGGTCAGGAAAATTTTGTGAATAGCTGTGCCTTCGTGATCAAAGAATTGAAGGCTTTTCCGTCTGCCTTTGTTGTTATCCGTTGTCACGGCAAAGCCGAAGGCCCATTTCGTTAAAAATAATCTAAGATCAATTTCGCGATTGAGCACAATTCCCATAGGGCCTTTGGCACTAATTTTATCGAAAAGGCCAACTTTTTCATGAACAGCATGTTCATTCCGGGTGATAATTTTAACATCACCAAGAGATCCAAGCTCTTGTACAAGTTGCCCCCAGTCGGCCTCTAGCCGGATGACATTATCACCCACACCCGCCGCCACAACCTCTGCCTCTGTGATATTCATCGCATGGGCGATATCTCGGGCGTAACCTTTAGCTGTGCCAGCGCATAGATCTGCCCAGGCATCTGATGGCGATTTGTATTCAACAGAGAGTGTGTTGTGCATGATAATGCTCCTGATTTTATAACCTTATTTTGACTTAGGTCTCGGTGTGCCTAGTAACTTGTATTTTTAGGCACTTTTGCTTTTGTTGTGGTGGATACTGGTGTGAACTTCTCGATCCATTGTTGGGTATTCCATTACTAGAATTTCAAGCTGGCTGTTACTTTGAAATTACGCCCGGGTTCATCCAGAACAGCCGCGCCGCGTCTGTAATTTTTATCGAGAATATTATCGATACCCGCATTGATTTTCAGGCCAGGGACGTAATCATCGGCATCCCAAGACGTGAAGACATCAAATGTTGCATAGCCGTCAATTGCATCGCTGTCGTCTGGGACGCGATTTTGTTCCCTGACCGCAAGGGCGCGACCGCCAAGATCAAGATTGATGCTCTGAAAGTGATATCCCAGCATTAGGGCTGCTTTATCACCTGCTATACCTGATAATGCTTCAGAGGTATCGGTGTTTTTGCCGCGAATTCTTGAGCCGCTTAAAGAGCCATATACGGTTGGTGTGTCGTAATGGATTTCGGCTTCAAAACCTTGAATACGTGCTTTTGTGACATTGCTGCTGGTTGTTGTTCCGCCTGTAACATCCACATCCAACTCAATAAAATCATCGACATTGTTTCTAAAGTAGGAAACTTTGGCACGCAGAGAATCATCCACCATAAACAGGCCATCCTGTTTGATGTTTGTGCCAATTTCCCAGGTTTTGGCCGTTTCCGGTTTTAAGTTTGGGTTGGCGACAAAAAAGTTGTTCGGAATAGGTCCTCCGCCAGGAAAGTGAAGACCGGATGCGTAAGTTTCTCCTAATGAGGGAGCTCTAAAAGCTTCAGCGTAACTTACATAGGGTTGTAAGAAGGGAAGAACTTTGTAGCTGATGGCAAAACGAGGAGATGTTGCTGTCTCTTCTGAATTTTCTTGTCCATCTGCTTCGAGAGAATAAGAATCATATCGAAGTCCCGCAGTGAGTTCTAGATTTTCAAATAGTGTTAAGGTGTTGTCTAGATACACACCATAGATATTACGTTCGGCATCAGGATAACCACCAATCGGCGCACCATTGCTCTCGCCTTCTTGGGTGTCCTGAAAGATTTCCCCGCCGACTGTCACAGCAAGTTCAGCATTTTCATGAAGGTTAAGATAGGATGTGTTGAAGCCTTCTAATCCTATAGTTTCCAAATTTCGTTCTTCATGGCGTCCGTCAGATATTCTGACCTCGTCTATGTCCGTTGTGTCATAGTAAGCCTTGATAGATGTGTCGAACCATTGGTTGTCAGGGTTGTCATAATTGTAATCGAAAACAAAACTGTCTTCTTTACTTTCGCGTTCAACAATAGAAGACGTGCTTAATCCGTCAGGTGTGGCTGGGAGGTTATGATCATCACGATAAAGCCTGTATGAAAGGCCTATACGATGGAAATCAGCGATATCAATGCCGCCTTTGACTAGGCCCGAGGCTAGGTCATCATCGGTGTAGGCTCTTTTCTTGCCATCCCCGGCATCGTAATCATCCGTTTTGCGGCGTGTAACGCTTGCCATAAGATCAATGTTATCTAGCGGGCGTGCATAGCCCGTGATATTACCATGTACTCCGTTATCAACAGAGCTAAAGCCAGTAGAAATCTGAGCACCGTATTTCTCGCCGGCTTCTAAGAAGTCATCAGCACTTTTTGTTTCAAAAGCAACGACACCACCCAAGGCACCTGTGCCATGAATCGTTGATGCGGGGCCACGAAGAACTTCGACCTGTTTCAATAGGGCAGGATCAACAAATAATCCTCCTTTGTGTCCTGCATTGAAGTTTTGGCGTGCTCCGTCAATACGGGTAACAACGCGTTGTCCACCCAACCCGCGAATGGAAGGTTTCATAACAGTATTACGTGTGCCACCTTCTAACTCGACGCTCGGTAAATCCTTTAATAGGTCATGAACTGTTTCGGCTTGTCGGCGTTCAATCTCTTCTTCGGTTACAATAGAAATCGAAGCTGGGCTATCGATCGCCAATTTTTCTGTTCGTGATGCGGTGACAGAAATAGCATCCAGAGTTTGTACTTTGTGCTCACTCGTTGAGGACGGTGTTTCGGTCTTCTTGTTGTTTTCTGTTGTATTGTCTTCGGCCTTAAGGGGCGTGGAGAGTAAAGTCAGGGCAACACTTGCAAGCAAAAGCCCTTTGTAAGATTTATATTGCACAGGTCAGACACCTTATCGAAAAGCAAACCAATTAATGTTGTTTATGAACATTGCTGGCTGGCTGGCTGATATTGTCTTTTAGACAAGGTGGCGAGCTGGCTGGCGTTCTCTACTGCACCGGAGAGACGTTATTTTGTAAGTATCAGTTTATTATTAGAAGTAATACGAAGGCGGTAATCACTACCTTGGTATTCAATGACTATTTCTCGGGTGTTTTGCATCAGTGCTTCAGCAGAAACTCGATGCATTTTGCGAGAAGAATTACCCTGATCATTCACGGGAACGTCTATGGAGGCTCGTATATTTGTGGAGTTATCAGGTGTCATTCATCTTTAACCGATACTGAAAATCATTCGCAACTATTAGTTCTGCTCTTGATAAGTGTCAAGTTTATTTGCGAATAATTCTTAAAAAGAAACCCCGCAAGTTAGATAAAGTCTGCGAGGTTTCGAAAAAGAATCAGTTCATGAAGCGTTATCGCTTGAAATTTTCTAGTGGATTGTCACCACCACGTGGCGTTTCGGCAAAAAGTTCAGCCAATTTTTCCATCATAATGCCACCTAGTTGCTCTGCATCGCTGATGGTGACGGCTCGTTTATAATATCGGGTGACATCATGTCCAATCCCGATCGCTAGAAGTTCCACGGGGGACCGTTTTTCGATGAGATCAATTGCTTCACGCAAATGATCTTCCAGATAGCTGCCGCTATTCACAGATAGAGTGGAATCATCTACGGGAGCACCATCGGAAATAACCATCAAAATTCGTCTGTGCTCTGTTCTGGCGAGTAAACGATTATGTGCCCATAACAGTGCCTCACCATCTATATTTTCTTTTAGGATACCTTCGCGCAGCATTAAGCCGAGATTTTTTCTGGACCGTCGCATAGGGGCATCGGCTTTTTTATAAATAATATGTCGTAGGTCGTTTAATCGTCCTGGATTTCCGGGTTTTCCTTGTTCAATCCAGCGCTCTCGAGATTGTCCACCTTTCCACATTTTTGTAGTAAATCCGAGAATTTCAACTTTGACACCGCACCTTTCCAAGGTTCTGGCAAGTATATCAGCGCTCATTGCTGCGATAGTGATTGGGCGCCCACGCATAGAGCCGGAATTGTCTATCAAGAGAGTTACAACCGTGTCTTTGAACTCGGTATCACTTTCCTGCTTGAAGCTGAGAGAATGCATGGGGTTGGTCACAACACGGGTTAAACGAGCTGTATCAAGTAAACCTTCTTCCAGATTGAATTCCCAGTTTCGGGTTTGTTGAGCCATCAGGCGGCGTTGCAAGCGGTTTGCCAACTTGGATATTACGCCTTGAAGGTGGGAAAGCTGTTTATCCAACAATTCTCTCAGGCGTGAGAGTTCTTCATCTTCGCAAAGGTCCTGCGCTTCGATAATCTCATCAAACTGAGAGGTAAAAGACTTATACCCGTGGACAGCAGAATAGTTGTGGTTTTGATCAAAATCGGGCTGTTGATCGGGAGAGCCAGCAGAATCCTGGCCTTGCCCGTCCATTTGTTCCCCGTCACTTTCACCGCCATCATCCGGGGCACCTTCGGCGTCACCCTGATCACTGCTTTCTGCTTCCATCGGGGCAGATTGTTCCGACGTTTGCTGTTGGTCCTGATCCTCTGACGTATCGTCTAGCTGATCTTGATCATCCTGTTCTTCTGTTTCTGATTCTTCGCTGTCTTCGACATCAAAATCTAGCTGTCCAAGAAGATCTTGCAAGGCGCGGGCAAACTGTGCTTGATCTGTTACATGTTCCCCAAGACTATCCAGTGTCTCGAAAATTTCTTGGCTTAGGTTCGGACGCCAGATTTCAGCAATTTTAGCGGATGTTTTTTCAAGCCGTCTTCCTGTTAGGGCTTCCCGGGCTAGGACAGCCATGGCTTCGTTCAACGGCACATCATCCGATGTAACGGCGTTGCCATACCCCATTTGATCAAGCGTGTCTTCGTGAAGAGCTTCGAGATTTTGGGCAACGCCTTCCATCCGTGACATACCCAGTGCTTCGCACCGGGCCTGTTCAACCGAATCAAAGATAGCGGCAGCCTTACTATCTGACGGTTTTAATTTTTGATGGGTTTTTGTGTCATGGTAACGCAGACGCAACGACGAGGAATCTGCACGTCCCCGAATGCGCTGAACATCATCTGCGGGTAAATCCTTTACAGGTATGGGCAGCCGAAGTTCATCCCCATTCAAACCACGACCATTTGCAGAGAAAACGACACTTAGTTCGCTTTTCTTCGCCATCGCTTTTACAGTGGATGAAGTCGCGCGTTTAAACTGTTCTAAAGGCGTTTCAGCTTTACTCATACCTGTTACTTACCGTCTTGGTCTTCTGTCGATTAGGACGAAGATTTTTCACTGCCATCTACTAATTCACGCCCAAAGCATCTTTGGAAGTACTCAGCCACGAGGGGACGTTCCATTTCATCGCACTTGTTCAAAAAGGTGAGGCGGAACGCAAAATCAATGTTATCAAAGATTTTGGCATTTTCAGCCCACGATAGAACAGTACGAGGACTCATAAGAGTAGATATATCACCGTTGATGAAGCCGCTACGGGTGAGATCTGCTAATGACACCATGTTTGCAATGAGATCACGATCTTCTTCCGTATCGTATTCCGGATGTTTGGCCAGAACGATGCGCATTTCATCTTTGTGCGGAAGATAGTTCAATGTGGAGACGATATTCCATCTGTCCATTTGGCCTTGGTTCAACTGTTGTGTCCCGTGGTAAAGGCCTGTGGTATCGCCGAGGCCAACTGTATTCGCGGTTGAAAACAGTCGGAATGATGAATGTGGAGTGATGACACGGTTCTGATCAAGCAGCGTTAGGCGTCCTTCGACTTCAAGAATACGCTGAATAACAAACATGACATCAGGACGCCCTGCGTCATATTCATCAAAAACCAAAGCGACAGGGCGTTGTAGCGCCCAAGGCATTAAGCCTTCGCGGAATTCAGTAACCTGCTTTCCTTCTTTCAGGACGATGGCGTCTTTGCCGACTAGATCAATACGGCTGATGTGGCTATCGAGATTGACACGAATACAAGGCCAGTTCAAGCGGGATGCGACCTGTTCAATGTGGGTTGATTTACCTGTACCGTGATAACCTTGAATCATCACTCGACGATTAAAAGCAAAACCTGCAAGAAGTGCGAGGGTTGTATCATGATCAAACTGATAGGTAGGATCTTCTTCTGGAACGTATTCGTTACGTGTACTGAATGCAGGTACCTGCATATCACTGTCTATGCCAAAAGCTTCGCGTGCTGAAACTGTTGTATCTGGGCCGCCCATGATCATTTCGCCATGGCCAATTACTTTAGAGGACATCGTTGCATCCATACTTCTGTTAGGGTGTTATCATTTCTCGGACGTTACACTAGGACGTCAGGTCGGTTTCTTGAAGTGTTTCTTTTATAAAAATGCTGTTTTTTAAAAGGCTATAGGCTTGATTGACCTTTTTGAGCCTGTCTTCTGCTCCTTTTGCGCCACCATTGGTGTCCGGGTGTAGTTCTTTTGCCAGCGCCAGATAGCGTTTTTTAATCTGTTTCAAGGATTCTATCGTTTCGAGTCCCAATATACGAAGAGCTTTTCGTTCTTCCTCGGGCATGAATTTTTGTGTTTGTTCGGGCTGTTTGGCACCATATCCGGCGAATGATCGCCAGGCCTTCCCTAAATTATCCAGTTTTTTTGCGTAATTTTCTTTTCCTGCGCCGTTCAATGGCCAAGAGGGTTTGCCCCAGACGGCATCCTGCCGACGTAATCTATCTACGTCAGCAACATTCATGTCTTTGCAATAATTCCAAGCGGTGTTGTATTCGCGGACATGATCAAGACAGAACCAATAATAGCTGTTTAATTTTACTCTGGATTTTGGTGCTCGATATTTTCCTTCATTCGTACAGCCTTCAGCCTCGCAGCAGTTTTTGATTTCAACTGAGTCCCAAGGGGTTTGTAAGGAGGCGCCGTGCATTGATCTTTTCATATCCGAATTATGGTGTTTATTATCTGTAGATACAAGTCCCAGCCTAGGAAATAGCTTCATTGTAAGCGCTTTGTATGCTTACATTTTATCTCTAAATCTGGGTAGGAAGATGGGGGTGCCCGATTGTAGGTCGCCAGTCGTTGCGTGAATTTAGCGTGAATTAATATCATTTTAATGGAAATTTTTTAAATTACATTGAAAACGGGGCATATTGATCGGTACTATGCTGCCTTTAAAGCAAATATCTATGGATTGTAGGGTGTAGTGCCATGGGGATGACAGAAACAATAGACGCGCGCTTGCGCGAAGGATTATCGCCTTCTCATTTGGCGGTAACAGATGATTCTCATCATCATATTGGTCACGCTGGATATCGCGAAGGTGGCGAGAGCCATTTTTCTGTTGAGATCGTTTCTGAAAAATTTACTGGTGTTAATCGGGTTAACAGGCAACGAATGATTCATGACTTGTTAAAAGCTGAACTCGTTTCCACAATTCATGCTTTGCAAATCAAGGCTAATACACCCGATGAAATAAAAGCTATGGGCACAGGTGGTTTCTGAATGGCGAAAGAAAATGATAACGTTTCATTTCTTTCGCAAAGTCGACGGGATCTCCAAAAAGAGATGAAGCGGCTGGCAGGAGAAAACGGACTGGTTCTGAAAAACGTTACTGTTCGCGGGCATCGCACATCACTGCGTCTAGAGCCAATGATGTGGCGCGGGTTGACTGAAATTTGTGAACGTGAAGGTCTGGCTTTGAACGAAGTCTGTAATCTTGTTGAAGGCAGACGGGTTCAATCAAGCCTGACGGCTGCAATTAGAGTTTTTACTCTTTCTTATTTCCGTACAGCAGCACAGGAAAAAAGAGGTTGGCAGCCAATCCCGGCATCGCAGTATCCTACGATACAAAAAAATAAATAGCTGATTTTTTTTGAAATCTGCTATGAACTGCCTGTGTAAAAATCGGGCCATTCTTGTTTGACGATCTCTCCATCAGAACTATAAGCGTGGCAAGTATCAATGATACCTGGGCGTTTCCCTAGGCGATTCGAGGCTTTGCCTTCTCCTTCGCCCTCTTGGCCTTTGTTCTCCGGGGGTGCGCTCTCTTGGTTTTCTTTGAGTTTCTCTTGATGTTTTATCATTGCGGGATAAAGGGTTTGAAATGTAACCGTGGCCATTGCGCCAAGCATTTCTACGAGATGAGTACAGCCTTCGGTGCCGCCAACTGCCCGACGAATAGCAGCCCGCCACCCAGGACCAACTTTCAGGCCAATGACCTTTTGAAAATTCGGTGTGATCGAAGGACAAACTGAATAGGGGCTATCATCGATACAGGCCTCTATATCTTGAACAACGAAGTTTATATCAACGGTCAGGCGTATCCACATATCATGTAGGGCTTCGCCTGCTTTGATCGTTCCTCTGAACTGATTGTCAAACGGATATGATTTGACGTCTGTAATGCGACCTTCAATATCCCACTGTCCATCTTCGCGTTCGTACCCTTGAAAGTCGTAACGTCGTTGATGAAGATTTTTTCGACGGGTTGCCGGGGATAAGGGCATATTTAGTCCTTAGCGTGTTTCTGTTGGATCATGCCGTGATCTGTTCCGCGACGGGAGACACACGTATAGATGTTATTTGATGACGCTTTCGTTCCAAAATCTCAAAACGCATGTCATGAAAGACAAAGGCCTGTCCTACTTTTGGTATCTGTCGTGCTTCGTGTAGAATAAGACCGGCGATGGTTGAGGCTTCATCATCCGGAAGCCGCCATTCAAATTGGCGGTTCAAATCCCGGATTGTTACCGTGCCGTTGATGATAAATTCATTTTCGGTAACGGTTTGAACCCCCTCGATGTCAATGTCGTGTTCATCAGTGATGTCACCGACAATTTCTTCCAGAATATCTTCGAGGGTCACAATCCCCTGCATTTCACCATACTCATCAACAACGATAGCAAAGTGCGCATGGCGATCACGGAAAGCATGAAGTTGAGCTAACAGACTTGTTGATTCAGGTATAAACCAAGGCGTGCTGGCAATAGAAATAAGGGTTTCCCGATCAAGTTCGCCATCATGTGTACGAATTGCCCGTAAAAGTGCTTTTGCATGTAAAACGCCGACGATGTTATCGGGTTTGTCCTGCCATAAGGGAATTCTGGTGTAAGAGCTGGACAGAACGTCTTCGATGACCTGAGCGGGTGATTGATCAATGTCACTGGAATTCACATCCTGCCGATGGGTCATGATTTCATCAACCTCGACATCGTCCAAGTCCAAAATGGATTTGAGCATCTCGCGTTCATGACGAACCTCTTCGCCTTCACCTTCGTGAAGATCAATCGCACCTCGTAACTCTTCTTCGGCGAATTCGTTCATTTCGTCTGCGGTGTCAGAGCGTGTAAAAATGGCCAAGATAATTCTTACAATACTCTCAACCGTGAGGGCAATCGGACCAAATATGAAAACGATAGGGCGTAACACAGGCGCTGAAGCCAGCGCAGCTTTGTCAGAGTGCCGCAGGGCATAGGTTTTGGGTAAAACCTCAGCAAAGACAAGGACAAGTGCCGTCATCGTCAGCGTCGCATAGATAACCCCAGTCTCCCCAAATATCTTGAGGAATACTGATGTGGCCAATGCGGAAGCCAAGATGTTGACGAGGTTGTTACCCAGAAGGATAGAGCCAATCAGATGTTCTTTTGCTGACCAAAGCTTGTTTACGATCTGTGCTTTTTTGTCTCCGCTTTGCTCAAGCGTATGCATGCGTGGCTTTGAAGACGCCGTCATTGATGTCTCTGCGCCAGAAAAGAAGGCGGAGATTGCGAGTAGTACCACAATGGCACTAATAGCGAGAATTAACTCTGTTTCCATGGCCCTTTCAGGGGTTGTGAATAAGGCGGTACGATCATCTAAGCAATAAAGCGTTTCATAAAGTTAGAAACCACTGCCATATCTACCGCGTTATCCAGATAAGCCTGACCAATACCTTTTGTCATAACAAAGGTCAGGCGTCCGTTACTTACTTTTTTATCTCTGCTCATGTGATCCATCAATCGGGAAACTTCAAGCTTTTTCCCTCCTAATGCGTTAGAAGATACATAGTCCGTTGAAACAGGGAGACCGATTTTTTCAAAGTGATCGCGAACTGTTTGTGCGTCCATTTCAGAGCAAAAACCTAGCTCAGCAGATAAATCATGCGCCATCACCATGCCGATAGAGATGGCTTCTCCGTGAAGTAAAGATCCATTATACCCGGCTTCAGCTTCTAAAGCGTGCCCAAAGGTGTGTCCCAAATTTAGAAGGCCGCGTGCCCCAGATTCTTTTTCATCCTGCGCTACAATTTTTGCCTTAGCCGCACAGGAAACCAACACAGCGTGTGTTCGCGCTGAAATATCCCCTGTAATGACTTTGTGGGCTTTGTCTTCTAGCCAGTTAAAGAAATCTGGATCATTGATCAGGCCGTATTTGACAACCTCTGCATAGCCGGCAAGAAGCTCTCTGTTGGGGAGGGTTTTAAGTAAACCTGTATCAGCAAGGACCAGCTTGGGTTGATGAAAACTACCAACAAGGTTTTTACCGCGGGCAGTGTTGATCCCCGTTTTACCGCCGACAGAACTATCAACCTGTGATAACAGCGTTGTCGGGATCTGTATAAAATCTATTCCGCGCATTATTATGGCCGCGGCAAACCCGGCTAAATCCCCAATGACGCCCCCGCCAAAAGCAATAAGCGTTGATTTCCTATCAACGTTATGTTCCAGAAGAAAATCAATAACCCTATCTAGTTGTGAAAAACTTTTTGTCTGCTCACCAAAGGGTAAAATCAAGGCATTGCTTTCAATACCTTCTGATTTAAGGGCTGTTTCCAGTTTTCTAAGGTGGTGTTCGGCTACGTTTTCATCTGTAATGATGAAGGTACGACCTTGTTTGATAAATGGACGAACAAGCGGGCCAGCATTTTCGACTAGGTTTTCACCAACAAGTATATCGTAACTACGTTCCCCTAAATCGAGTGTGAGGCGCTCATACGTTTCTTTATTCATCTTCTTTTATCTTTATTCCGGATGTTTTTCACGAGGTTTATGACCTGCCGCAAAAATCCTTGAGACCTTTGAGTGCATTACGGGTTGTCAGATCAGCAGAACCTTCTTCTGATTGGGTTGTGATATCTGCCTGTTCATAGACGGGATAACGTGCTTCGATCAGTCTGGATAAAATCTCACGGTGGTTACCGTTCCGCAGAAGAGGGCGATGATTCCGGCGCGATGTTCGTTCGACGAGAATATCCAAGTCTGCTTTTAGCCAGAGGGAAATACCTTTTTCTGTGATGGTGCTTCTGGTTCGTTCGTCCATAAAGGCACCACCCCCCGTGGATAGAATTTGAACAGGGCCATCCAATAAGCGTTGGATGACCATTCGCTCTCTATCACGGAAATAGCTTTCTCCATGCTCTTCGAATATTTCAGAAATTGTGCAACCAGCAGCTTTTTCTATTTCGACGTCAGCATCTACGAAAGGTAGCTGTAGAGTGTGTGCCAGCTTCTTTCCTATACATGTTTTTCCTGCGCCCATTAAGCCAACGAGAACAACAGTTTTTGGGGGAGTAAAGTTCCCGTTTGATGACATCGTACCTTTTACCGATTCATATTAATCACTTAACCCTAGCCTATAGAAAGGATTTCCCTGAAACAAAAGGAAAAGAACGCTCTAGGGAAAAGATTTCGGGGTGAAATTGAATCTTTGTGACGTTCGGCAGTGTTTTGGGTCGGGAAGATTATTTTTCGTTTATGTAATGCCCTAGCAATTCGGAAAGTCGATTAAAGGACGCGCCGAACTGTGCTTGTGATTTGTAAGCTGCATTTTCTTCTCCAAGCGCGGCGTGAATAGGCAGGGTTGCTGCCCCCTTTTGAACCATCTGGTCAGCGTGCGGTGATTTGATGACACGGGGAAGGTCCCGGTCGCCTTTTTCACTGATAGAGCGCATAAAGGGTCTCGATACGCGAATAACAGTTTCGAGGAACCAATCCGGGCAGTCTCCCCCGAGGATGATGGTTTCGGGATCGTACAGGTTTTCCAGAGAGTTTATGCCTATTCTGAAATATTCCGCCTGTTGTTCCAGCCAAGATACAACCTTCTGGTCGTTTGGCTGTATGTCCGTAAAAACATCATAGGGATTTCCGGGTTTTTTATTTAGCTTTTGCAAATGGGAAACCATTGATTCCAATGATATATACCCGTTTAAACATCCGGGGTTTCCACAGGCACAGATCGGGCCATTTATATTTACAACAAGGTGGCCGATTGATCCTGCACGGGCTGATCTACCGCCATAAATTTTGCCGTCAACCATAAGGCCTGCTGATAAATCAGGTCCGATAAAGAGATAGATAAAATTTCTGAAGTTCCGGGCGCTTCCCTGAAGAAATTCGGCCAAGGCTGCCGCTGCTGCGGCGGTTTCAAGAAACGTTGGTATGTCCAGTTCTTTATAGAGAAGTTCCGCAATGTTTTTAGGGTCGGTAGTAACATCACTGATCGCGTGGCGATGATTTCTATCATCCTTTTCAGCCATAATGATCCCAATACCAAGCACGCGTCTTATATCTGTATTTGTTTCTCTAAGGACATCAAGGCAAAGAGGCTCAATTAAGCGAATAACGTCTTCATCGGTGGTGTAAGTAGCACTGATTTGTGTTGAATGGATCAAGTTCCCAGACAAATCAATAAGGCTGAGCGCAATTTTGTTTAAATCAATTCGAATGCCGATGCTAAAGGCTGCTGCCGAGGATATCTGGAGTATGCGTGACGGTTTCCCTGCGCCGCCCTTTTTATATTTTCCTTCGACTAACATACTGGCATCAAGAAGCTTTTCAACCAGATTAGAAATTGTCTGGCGGGTCAGGCCTGTGCGCTTTGCAATATCTGCGCGTGAAATTTCATCGTTAGAAAGTATCTCACTTAGAACCAGACGCAGATTGTGGGCTTTTGTTTGTTCTAGGTTGGTCCCTTTGGGGGGCATGGAGCTAAAGGCCTTGTTTGTAAAACAGTTGGTTTAATCTACTCGGATAAAGATGAAATGCAAAATTTAATAATTAACATAATGAAACAAAATGTAAAAATTAGATATGTCAAAATAATTGACAAATAAATATTTTTACTTACGATTAAACAAACAAAATAAAAAAACAAATGGGAGTCTTAACGTGCTTGGTGTCAATAAATTTAAAAAATTAACAATGACAACTGCGATTGCTGCTGGATTTGCAATGGCTGCTTCAACAGCTCAAGCGGGCCCGCTTGAAACGATTGATTTAAGTAAATCACCCGAAGGACCGAATGGAAATGCAGCTCAATCAGTGGATGAGATTTCGCTTAGTTCAGGTGAAGCCGCAGCGGTTAAAGGAAAAAAATATAAAGCAGCTCTTGTTTGGCATGCTTCTGGTGATTGGGTGAATGCGGTAACAAAAGGTGCTAAGACAAAGTTTGAAGAGCTGGGCATTGAAGTTGTTGCAACAACAGATGCGCAATTTGATTCCGCTAGGCAAGCAAGCGATGTTGAGAATGTAATGGCTTTGAACCCTGATATCATTCTGACATTGGTTGTTGACCCGGTAAGTGGTGGGGCCGCCTTCAAACCCGCTGTTGATAAAGGGACAGAGCTTGTTTTGCTTTCAAACCCTATCGCAGGTTACAAACCAAATAGCGAGTATACAGGTATTGTAACAGATGACATGTACGGTATGGGTGTTGCCGCAGCTGAAATGATGAGCGATGGGATAGGCGGTGAAGGAAATATTGGTTTTATTTATCATGATGCTAGCTACTTTATAACGAATAATCGTGATAATGCCTTTCGAACAGCCATTCAGGAAAAGCACAAGGACATAAAAATTGTCTCTGAAAAGGGGTTTACTGAAGAAGGACAGACCTTTGAACTGGCTTCAGCGATGATTCTTCAGAACCCGGACCTGAAGGGGATTTATGTTGCTTGGGATGTTGCTGCCGAGGGCGTTATTGAAGCTTTGCGCGCACAAGGTCGTCGTGACGTAAAAGTAATTACACACGATTTGGGGCAAAATAATGCGCTAGATATGATAAAGAAGGGGAATATGTATGGCACGGTTGCTGACAGACCCTTTGAGATAGGTCAAGCCATGGCAATGCTTGGCGTTTATGGGCTTTTGGATAAAGAATCACCTGCATTTTCTGTTGTTGGGTATGATAAGGTGACGAAAGAAAACTTGGCGATTACGTGGGAAAAATCTTTACGTCGGCCTATCCCGGAAAAACTGAGTGAAGCTCTTAAGTAGTAAGGTCGTTATACTTCTGCTTTACGATCACTTATTCTGACTTATCCTCTGGGGAATGGGGGATGGAAACATTGCCCATTCCTCTCTTTTTTGTTTGCGATTTGCTAAGCTTTTGCTTTCCTTTCGGTGAGCACAAAGAGAACTTACGGAATTGACCAAGGTGCTGACATGACTTTACTGTCTGAAACCCGATCTGCGGTGTTTCATAGAATCCTTAATCGCGAATATTTTGTTTATTACGCACTAATACTTGTGATTGCTTTTTTTGCTATCGTCCTTGCTGATACAGCCTTTTTATCCACACCAAATTTTATGAACATCATACGGCAGACGACACCCATTACTGTTATGGCTGTGGGGATGACATTCGCGTTGGCCGTTGGGCATATTGATCTTTCTGTTGGGTCAGTTGTCGCTCTCTCAGCTCTTGTCTGTAGTTTGCTGGTTGATGTGGTGCCATGGCCATTTGCTGTTTTTGCAGGTCTGTGTGCCGGAATGCTGGTGGGCTTGATTAACGGCGTTCTAACAGAATGGCTTAAAGTTTCGTCCTTATTAATCACGCTTGGTTCAATGGGGGTAATTTCAGGTGTTGCTCGTGTGATCACCAATCTGGAATCAATCCCGGTTACCAATGATACCTTCACATTTGTTTTTGGCTCGGGAAGTTTGGGGCCGATATCTGTCATGTTCATTTGGACACTATTGGCGCTTGTGCTGGGATGGGTTTTCCTGTCGAAAACTAGGTTTGGCAGCCATCTATTGGCTGTCGGCGGAAATCCAACGGCATCGCGTGCTTTGGGCATTAATGTTGTTAAGGTGAAAATTACAGCAATGGTCATTGCAGGTGGAGCGGCGGCAATGGCGGGGATGCTTTATGCTGGGCGGTTACACGGTGCAAGATACAGCCTTGGTGAAGCGGATCTCCTTACTGTTATTGCCGCGGTAGCAATTGGCGGTACAAGTCTTTTTGGTGGGCGTGCATCTGTCGCAGGTGCTGTGGTTGGTTCTTGGCTCATGGGCGTAATTAATAACGGTCTTATTTTGTGGGGCTTCTCTACAAACGAACAGATTATTGCCAGAGGGCTTATTCTGATCGTTGCCGTTGCTATTGGTGTGAAGGAGGACAGAAAATGACTGCTGAATATCATGTGCCGGATACTGCGCTTGAAGTCAGAGAAATTCATAAATCCTTTGGTGGTGTGCAAGCCTTGAAAGGGGTGAGCTTTTCGATCCTGAAAGGTGAAGTGGTTGGCCTTTTAGGGGATAACGGCGCAGGTAAATCGACATTGGTTCGCTGTATATCCGGGGTGCACCCCCAAGATAGCGGAGAGATTATTATAAACGGTCACGAGGTTGATATAAAATCCCCGCAAGATGCTAGAGATCAAGGGATTGAGACCGTATTTCAGGACTTGGCTGTTATTCCAAATTTTGATGTTTCCAAGAATTTGTTTCTAAACCGCGAAATTCTTTCATCCAATCCTGTTCTGAAGTTTTTCGGATGGTTGGATCATAAGGAGATGAACAGGCAAAGTGAAATTGCCCTGAAGCGCCTTAATTCTCGTATTCCGTCTTTCAGTGAAGAAATCAAAAATCTGTCTGGTGGACAGCGACAGGCTGTGTCCATTGCTCGAGCGGTGAATTGGGGGGCCGATATTGTCATTATGGATGAGCCCACCGCCGCACTGGGGGTCGAGCAGGCGGCGCAGGTGAATAATTTGATTAAGCTGATCAGTTCTCAGGGAATTGCTGTGTTGTTGATTAGTCATAACATTCAGCATGTCATGGAAGTTTGCCACCGTGCGGTTGTTTTGCGTCATGGTCGTGCCGCTGCAGATGTTAGGATTGACGATATAACGCCAGATGATCTCGTCGGGCTTATCACCGGGGCTAAGCGTGCGGCTTGATCCAGTTTTGGTCAAAGCTGCGTGGTGAACATTTAAAGCAAAATCACGCAAGGTAATTGGCGTCGTCTAATTACCAAAATAGAAGGTAAAAGAACAATGGGTGTAATGGAAAATGCACGTGCGGAAGCGCGTGGGTTAATAGCGAAGCTTACGTTGGAACAAAAGGTCGGTCAGCTTTTTATGTTGGCTTTCGGTGGCAAAGATTTGTCCTATGCAAAAGAGCTTGTTCAGCAACGTTTTGTATCCGGGTTCTATATTTCTCAAGATAATGCCGAGACTATATCAGAAGCAAAAAATCTGACGGAAGCCCTTCAAGAATCTGCGCGTTCTACAAAATTTGATTTACCGCTGATTCTTGGTGTGGATCAAGAGGGAGCATGGGGTGTTGCTGTTTCTGAGACCACAACAGGGCCGGGAAATCTTGCCCTGGGATCTGCTGATGATACGACTTTAACACGCGATATGTACGGGATATACGCACAAGAAATGATGGCGTGTGGCTATAACGTCATTTTGTCCCCTTGTTCTGATATCAATAGTAATCCTGATAACCCGATTATTGGAACCCGTTCGTTCGGGGAAGATAGAGATAAGGTTTCCCGACATGTGAAAGCCGCTGTTGAAGGGGCTTTGAGCAATCATATTGTTTGTTGCGGGAAACATTTTCCCGGACATGGGGATACAGGTGAAGACAGTCATCGCTTGTTACCAACGGTCGATAGAAGTATGGCATATTTGTTAGATCAAGACCTTGTTCCTTTCCAGGTTGGTATTGATGCCGGGTTGCCTATGATCATGACGTCTCACATTAATTTTCCGCAGATTGATCCAGATTATCCTGCGACCCTTTCCCGAAAAATCATGCATGATTTGCTGCGGAAGAGAATGGGGTTTGAGGGCGTGATTGTCACTGACAGTATGAATATGTGGGGGATGCGGAAAAATTATGACCCAGCTGAATCCGCAATTCTGGCCCTGAAAGCGGGGTGCGATATTGTCATGCTGTCTGAAGAGCACTACGAGCACGATGCATCCAACTATGTTGCCAAACAAATGGCGACCATTGATGGCGTGATACAGGCCGTTAACAAAGAGGATTTAGCGCTTGATGTCGTTGAAAATGCTCTGGAAAGAATATTTAGCTTGAGGCTTCAACTTGCTAGGAATGAAAATCTTCGTAACAAGGGTTCTGATGATGTCTTAACAGAGCGTCATCAAGACGTTGCGGGTCGCGCCGCAGAGAAGGCCATTCGCGTTGTTCGTGATCGGGACGATCTACTGCCACTTAAGGGGAAGGTAAAGTTGATTGGCCTTAGTGGTGCCGAGGCACATAAAATGGTGGTAAATACGCGTGGCATTGGGCCGAATGATCCTCAGGCCGCTTTTGATGTATTTTGTGAAGAACTCAGAGACTCTTCTGCCGATATTGAGTTTTTATCAGAAACGGACCTTCAGGATTATCTTATTGGTAAAGTACATTTTGATGAGGGTGATATTATTCTTGCTGTAAGCGAGGATTATCCTCTTCCCGGTATGGATTACGATGTTGATTTCCAAAAAGAACGTTTGAACCAACTGATCCATATAACCAAGGGAAAAATGGTGGTTTGTGCACTCAGAAGCGATTATGAGCTAAGATCTCATCCAGGTTTAAGTACCTATGTGGCTGCGTATTCAAGTCGTGCTTGTTCGGCGCGGGCAATGGCTCAGTTTGTGGTTGAATCAATAGGTGAGGGCGGGGGCTAAACTCTCACAATCAAACTGAAAGTCATGTGTCTTATTCTGACGCATTTGGTATTTAAATGCAGCCAATATGTATGGTGATTTCTTTCTGAGTCTCTAGGATTATCTATTGAAATAGAATGTAGAGGGACTTGAGAGATGGACCTGAATCTTCATGGGTATCGTGTGCTGATTACTGCTGGGGGTGCTGGACTTGGCCGAGCTATGGCAGAAGCTTTCTTGTGTGAAGGGGCTGATGTTCATATTTGTGATATTGATCAAGAGGCTTTAGATAGCTTTTGTTTTGAGGGACGTTCCGAGAAAATAGGAACGTTAACAAAAAGCCTTCTTGATGTTACGGATGAGCAAGGCGTTAAAAGTTTGTTTGACGATCTAAAGGCTAATTTCAATGGCTTGGATGTGTTGGTGAATAATGTTGGCACAGCCGGTCAGACAGGTGAACTTGAAAATCTGGATTATGGTGCGTGGCAAAAATGTATTTCTGTGAATATTGATTCGCAATTTCTCTTTTCTCGTGAAGCTATTCCCGTGATGAAAAAGCAAAAAAGCGGGGCAATATTTAATTTATCTTCTACCGGGGGATTATTTGGCTTTCCTTATCGGACGCCTTATGCGGCTGCGAAGTGGGCTGTTGTTGGCATTACTAAAACGATGGCGATGGAGCTTGGGCCCTTTGGTATACGGGTTAATGCCGTAGCACCTGGTTCTGTATCCGGGTCACGAATGGATCGGGTAATTGAAGCGTCTGCACAAAGCCAAGGTGTTTCTGTGGATGTTGTCCGCGAACAGTTCGAAAAACAGACGTCGATGAGAACTTTTGTCTCCCCCGAAGATATCGCAAATATGATACTCTTTGCGTCTTCACCAAAGGGAAGCAAAATATCCGGGCAAATTTTGACAGTAGATGGGCATACAGAGGGGTTATCTGTATGCTAAGGCCCAAATAAAAGCCTCCGTATCTCAACAGGTTGTTTACAGAAGCAAAACCGGGTTTTAGACTGTCCCAATCTCGCCATACTCTGCTGATAGATATATGGTGGTATGAATAATTTATTGACCCAAACAGATAGAGTGAAGCTTACGCTCCATGAAGAAATTCGGCCTTTTTGTCTTTGTTATCCTGATCGGTGCTTTACTCGCAGGAGGAGTTTTCCTTTTGACGTGGGATATTCCCGCGCCTTCTGCAAACGTGGAAAAGGTCATTCCTAATGATCGCCTCACAAATTAACATGTCCTTTAAGCTGTCTAAATCAGTCCTTGCGGGAACTGCGTTAAGGCTTTCCGTCGCGGCACTGTCTATCGGGGTAGGGGCATCAGCGTATGCCCAGACGCAATTAATTCCGCAGCAACCGACACCGAACTCATCAGTAACGGGAGAACCTCTGATCAAGGCTCCTGCTTCACCTGTTGTAGAGAGCACACCGATTAGTTCTGGTGGAATACAGGTTAATAGCCTTGGTGGTCTGGATTTAGATAGCATTGGAACTCTTAGTCCAGAGCAAGGTGGTCTTGGCTATGATATGTGGCGACAAAGCTCCTTACAGGATGTTTTTTCCCTGATTAAGCAAATGCCTGTCAGCTACAGTTCTGCTGTTGGAAACGATCTTGCTAAGCGGCTTTTACTATCAAGTGCCGGACGGCCATTGGATGATAAACCCTTGCAGAGTGAGCAAAGCCTTTTGTCACTCCGTTTGGAAAAGCTTGCAGAACTGGGTGCCTATACTGACCTCGATAATCTGTTCCAGCGAATCCCAACACGTTCCGATAACGAGCAACAGGCTCGGTATCGAAGTGATAGCTTGTTGATGACGGGGAAAAACGGAGATGCTTGTCAGGTGATTCAGGGCATGTCCGCGACTGGTAAGGACAGTTACTGGATACGTGGCATGGTTTATTGCCACTTCCTGCAAAAACAAGTTGATCAGGCTCTATTGAGTCTGGACCTTCTAAGAGAGACGGGCGAGGAAGCGGATCCTCTTTTTGAAGAACTTGCCCTTGCGGCATCTGGTGCAAATATCAAGTTTTCCGGGAAAAGTGCTGGACGAGTTGAGCCTATTCACTGGGCGTTGGCGACACTTTCAGGCTCACAACTTTCTGAGGAATTGGATAATTTTCTCAACCCAGGTGTTCGGAACGCTTTGATCCATGACGAAGGCTATCCGCTGGAACGACGGGTTTATGCTGCGGAAGCTGCTGTCACTAGTGGTGTTTTGTCATCTGATGAACTTGTTAATCTGTATAGTGGCTATGCCTTTGAACCAGAAGAAATTGATGCTGTTGTCGGTGGTCAGATAAATCGCGAAGGGCCAGCTTTGCGCGCCTTGTTCTTACAAGCTTCCCAGCTACAGGCCGTTCCTGCGGCAAGAGCCGAGATTGTCAAAGCAGCACTGGATCAGGCCGGCAAAGATGGAACCAGTTTCCTGATGTCACGAGTCATCGCAGACCTGGTCTCTGAAATTCCGCATTCTTCTGATTTGACCTGGTTTGCTTTGCCAGCCGGACGAACACTCTATCTGGCGGGACAGCGTGAACGGGCTGATGCTTGGTTGCTTTTGGCGCGTCAATATATGTTGAGCGAAGAGACCGCAGCTGCAAATCTGACGGCCCTTTGGCCCTATGCACGTCTTTCCGGTATGGAAGGCGGCGAAAGATACGGTACTCTGAAGGGATGGGCTTCTGCACAGAGTGGCATTGGCCCGGAAGTTCTGAACCAACAATTGGTGATGTTACGTTCATGTATGCAGGCACTGGGTGAAAACACGCGCCTGAGTTGGGGCGAGCTTGCTTCGTTAGAAATTGCGTCACCTGGTTTGGCTCCATCAGCAGCCCTGCTTTATGCTCTGAAAGACGCACAAAACGGTGGACGTTTGGCCGAGGTTGTTTTGCTTAGCCTTATCATTTTGGGCGAAGAAGGACCAGGTGATACACATAGTCTTGCCCTTGGTGGTGTTGTGGAAGCGCTGTATTCCGTTGGTTTACAAGACGAAGCCCGTTCGTTGGCAATTGAAGCAACTGTTCTTAGTGGTATTTAATTGATGGCTGGTGCCTGATGTCCGCTGCATCCAGAATCTCTATCTTTTTAGAGATGATGTCTGCTGAACGCGGCGCCAGTCAAAATACCTTAGAAGCATACGAGCGCGATCTGGAACGGTTTGACGATTTTTTGTCGAGCATTCGTAAAGATCTTGTCGACGTTGAGGCATCGGATATTCGCACCTATTTGGCTGACTTAACTGCAGAGGGCCTCAGCGCACGAACGCAAGCGCGGCATCTGTCTTCTTTGAAGCAGTTTTATCTATTTCTTATGGAAGAAGATATAAGGCAAGACAATCCTGTTGCAGAAATTGGTACGCCGCGTATGGCACAGTCTTTACCAAAGTTTCTTTCTGTTGATGATACTGGCGCTCTTCTAAAAGCTGCGCAGGAAAACCATACAGATGAAGGTTTGCGGCTTTGTGCGTTAATTGAATTGCTATATGCAACTGGGATGCGGGTTAGTGAGCTCGTATCTTTGAAGGTATCCCAAACACAGCGTGACCCGCGTATTCTGACCGTGATGGGCAAAGGAAATAAAGAGCGGCTTGTACCTCTTAGTCCCCAAGCTCGTGAAGCGCTGGATCGTTACCTTCTTGTGCGTGATAACTTTCTACCCAATCTGGAACGGGATAAGGCCAAAGATACGGGATGGGTTTTCCCTTCCCGAGGGAAAAGTGGCTATTTGACCCGTCATCGTGTCGGCCAACTTTTAAAAGAGCTGGCCATAAAGAGTGGGATTATGCCGTCGAAGGTTTCTCCTCATGTTTTGCGGCATGCTTTTGCGACCCATTTATTGGAAAACGGCGCTGATTTGAGATCTGTTCAGAAAATGCTGGGGCATTCTGATATTTCGACAACACAGATCTATACGCATGTTTTACAAGAGCGTCTGCAGAAGCTTGTGTTTGAAAAGCACCCCCTGTCTTCAAAACCTTGATCTTTTAATAAAATGAAATTTTCATAGTTTCAGGGATAGCTTCCGGCCTTGGTGGGCTGCGTGGTTCTTGTACTCATTTTTGTTACGCGCACAAATTCTTCTTTCTCAAGTTTCCCCTCAAGGTTGACAGAATTAGTTTGTGAGGTCACAGTTTATGTTGCGGTGCACAATAAGAGTTAGCTGTTTTCAAAAAGCTAACCGAAACCCTAGGGAGCAAAACATGAGCTTTACAATTCCAGAAGAAACCACTCCACGTTTAAATCGTAGCGAACTCGCGGTACCAGGAAGCAATCCTGTACTGTTTGAAAAAGCAGCTGCATCCAAAGCAGATGTCATTTTTTTAGATTTGGAAGATGCGGTGGCCCCTGATGATAAGGAACAGGCGCGTAAGAATGTTATTGAAGCCATAAATGATATCGACTGGGGAAGTAAAACGTTATCAGTCCGTGTTAATGGCTTGGATACGCCTTATATGTATCGGGATGTGATTGATGTGCTGGAACAGGCTGGCGACAGGCTGGATCTGTTCATGATTCCCAAGGTGGGAACCGCGTCTGATATTTACGCACTTGATATGTTGTGTACGCAGGTTGAGACAGCAAAGCGTCGTAAAAAAACTGTTGGCTTTGAAATGATTATCGAAACGGCTTTGGGTATGCAGAATATCCACGAAATAGCGGCCGCTTCGAAACGAAATGAGAGCTTGCATTTTGGTGTTGCGGACTATGCAGCATCAACGAAAGCCAGAACGACTGGTATCGGTGGTCCGAACCCAATGTATGGTGTTTTAACAGACGTTGATGGTGATACACCAAGAGATTTTCATTGGGGAGATATGTGGCATTATGCGATTGCGCGTATAGTTGTTGCTGCACGTGCGAACGGTCTTCGCGCCATTGATGGTCCTTTTGGGGATTTTTCAGATCCAGAAGGGTATCGCGCCCAGGCGAACAGAGCGACAATTTTGGGCTGTGAAGGGAAATGGGCGATCCATCCCAATCAAATTGGCATCGCGAACGAAGTTAACAGCCCATCGGAAGCGGAGGTGAAAAAAGCCAATCGTATTCTCGAAGCGATGGATCAGGCGCAACGCGAAGGCAAAGGCGCCGTTTCTCTGGATGGGCGGTTGATAGACATTGCCTCTATTCGTCAGGCAAGTGTGATGGTTGAGAAAGCAGAAGAAATTGCGCTAGCAGACGCGAATTCTGCAAGTTAGTGGTCATAACAAAATTTGACTTTGGATAAAGGTCGGCTTCGAAGAAGGCGGCCTTTATTTTGCCGCGTAGAGATATTTTGTACTAATTGGATTAGGGGCAATAAAGCTAGAACTTGAAATTGTGCGCTTGAAAGGTACTATGCACGACTATATTTGTTGACTGATTTTCACGATATGATAGACAACGCCTTATGCAAAATTTCCTAGATTTCGAAAAACCGATTGCTGAGCTTGCTGGTAAGATTGAAGGCCTGCGGCACCTATCTGACAGCAGCAGTGATGTAAACATTGCTGAAGAAGTTTCCAAACTGGAAGCTAAGGCTGATAAGCTGTTGCGACAAACATACGCAAAGCTGAGCCCTTGGCAAAAAACGCTTGTCGCGCGCCACCCTGATCGTCCGCATTGCAAGGACTATATCGAGGCGCTAATCGAAGATTATACACCCTTGGCCGGGGATCGAGCGTTTGCCGAAGATTTTGCCATTCTGGGTGGTTTAGGTCGTTTCCGTGGTCAATCCGTTGTGGTGATTGGTCAGGAAAAAGGTGCTGACATGCACAGTCGTGTGAAGCACAACTTTGGCATGGCGCGTCCCGAAGGTTACCGTAAAGCACAGCGTTTGATGGATATGGCAGAGCGCTTTGACCTGCCTGTCATTACGTTGGTTGATACGGCTGGTGCCTATCCGGGTGTAGGTGCTGAAGAACGCGGTCAATCCGAAGCGATTGCGCGCAGTATCGAAAAATGCCTTGCGATCAAAGTACCCCTTGTTTCTGCTGTTATTGGCGAAGGCGGATCGGGTGGGGCGATTGCGTTAGCTGCCGCGAATACCGTGTTGATGCTAGAGCATTCAATTTATTCTGTGATCTCGCCTGAAGGCTGTGCTTCTATTCTTTGGCGTTCTGGTGATCAAGCAAAAGAAGCTGCGGAAGCTCTTCGTTTGACGGCTCAAGACCTGAAAACGCTTGGTGTGATCGATGAAATCATTGCAGAGCCAATGGGCGGTGCACATCGTGCCAAAGATGTATGCATGACTGCATTAGGTGATAGTATTGAAAGGTATTTGCAAGAGCTATCCCAATTTGGGGGGGCAGAGCTTCGTCAGAAGCGTCGGGACAAGTTCTTGGAGATGGGACAAAAAGGTCTCTAATCTTTGTCACAAAGTTATGTGGAAAGGCCGCTTTTCAGCGGCCTTTTTTATGCGTGGTAGAAATTCAAAGATAGAGCATTCTCAAGCCGGAGCAATATCAACGAATGTGTCATTGTAACAGGCACCTGACATAATATCAGTTCTTGTCTCGGAATTGATCAAAGCATTAACTGTTTGATTTGAATCGCTGGATTTTAACCAAGTCCCCTTCGGTGAGTAGAAAACACCGGGTTTGACCTTTTCGGTGATCTTGGCCAGAAGAATAACTTCTCCCAAAGCATTCCATACTTTGACCTTTGTATTGTCAGAAATGCCCTTTGTCTGAGCATCTTGTGGGTGGATTTCCAATTGTTCTATGCCTATTGATTCTTTGTGCCCGCCAAAGGTTGCATTTGTCCGCTTGCTTGATGAGGGGGAGATCAAGGCAAAGGGAAGGTCCCGTGCAACTTCTTCATAGCGCGGAAGGCCATACCCGAACTGTTGTTCCATATCTTCAGAATAAAGCTCTATTTTGCCAGATTTTGTTGCCGGAAAAACGGTTTGGCACATGATAAGTTCCTGATCATCGTCTGCCAGCATGGGCAAAGAACGATCAAGAGGGACTTCACTGGGGCGAAGCCCCTTCATCTGTGGTGCCTTGGGATCATAGGCTTCATCCATCAGTTGGTAATCGTCCGCTTTAAACAGATCATCATCAAATCCAAAGCGGGTAGCCAATCGGCGGAAAATTTCGGTATTGGGCAGGGAGTTACCCACGGTTGGAATAACAGGTTCAGCTCTTTGCAGATGGGCTTGGCCATAAGCAGCATAGATATCTGGGAATTCGAAATGGCTTGAGGCGGGTAAAATAACGTCAGCATAGGCCATGCTGTCGTTCATCTCGACATCGCAACCAACGATAAAGACATCTTCTCGGTTGAGGGCACGACGCATTCTGTTTTGGTCCGGATGGGTACAAACCGGATTGTGGTTATAGATAAAGACGGCTTTGATAGGGGGAGCCAGACTATCGTCGAGGATGTGCTTGGCAACATCGACGATGTTCAGCATTCTTGTTTCTTCTGGCATAAGGTCCGGACGTCTGAGCTTGGCTGTTGTCGCAGGGAACGCGAGGCCTTGTTTGGCAATGATACCAGCCCCGGACCGTCCCATATTACCAGTGATAGCCTGAAGTGCCATAGCTGCACGAATAGAAGATCCACCGGAATGTCCGCGTTCTGCTCCATTTCCAACCGACATGGAAACATTTTTTGCAGCGGTATAGATGCTCAGGAATTCTTGAATCTGTTCCGGGGGGATTTCGCAAATCTTTGCAGCATCTTCCAAAGAGTATTTCTGGGCGGCGTTCAGGTATTCTTCGATGCCATATATCCAACGGTCAATAAATTCGGTATCGAGCGCGGAACGCTTTTCTAACTCAGCAGCCAGTGCCAAAAAGAGAACAATATCTGTGCCGGGTTTAATCTGAATATAGAGATCAGCCTGATCAGAAATCTTTACCCTTTTGGGATCAATGACGATCAATTTTGCGCCATTCTTTTTAGCCGTTTTGATTATCCGCGCTAAATGAAGATTTGAAACCGTTACGTTATTGCTCGCCACAACAATCAGGTCAGATTTAACGGCCTGTTCTGGTTCCATGCCGGGGGCATCCCCGAATAAACTGGTATAGGCGGTTCCCCGCACAGCCCCACAGAGGGGACCTCTGTCGAGTTGGGTTGCGCCTAATTTATGAAAAAAACGAAAGTCCATTGATCCGCCAGCTAATTGCCCATGAGGGCCAGCGTAGTTAAAGGGAAGCACGGATTGAGGACCATGTTTTTCAATGGCAGAAGTCAAACCGTCATATACGCGATCAAGGGCTTCTTCCCAGCTGATGGCTTTATATTCCAATGACCCTCTGGGGCCTGTTCGTAAGAGAGGCTGCATTAAGCGACGTTCGCCATGAATGAAATCAGGATAGTAATTTGAGACTTTCTTGCATATGGCACCAGCTGTATAGGGGTTGGCATTTGAACCGCGTACCTGAATGATATGTTTGCCGTCTGTGACGACAGACAGGCTACAGGTATCCGGGCAGTCTAGGGGACAAACACTGGGTTTGGTCTGCAGGTTTGTTGCAGTGGATGTTGTATCCAAGGACATTTTCTTTGGCTCCATACGCGTAAGTCGCGCTTTATTTCATCTTTCCTGATGTAATCTTTTGAACATGTGATTACACATCGCAGGATAGAGCCAATTCTTTGTTCTAGTAGGTCCATTTATTAGAATGGCGTGGTGCCGTTTTTTGAGTGATTTAGCTGTGTAATACGTCTTTGAGTGTGGTCGCTAGAAGCCCAGTAAGATCGGGGCGCTGTCCGCGATGTTTTTCAACGAGTGAAACTGTTCGTGTCGTCGTCGGTTTACCAAAGGGGCGAACCAAAAGATTGGGTCTATCTTCGAGACTGTTTTCGGGCACAATTGCAGCGCCCAAACCTTTGGCGACCATGCGTTGGATTGCTTCAAGAGAATCAAGTTCCATGGCTTCTCTCAAATTTGCACCTCTGTTTTTAAGGCTTTGCTCAATAACGCGACCGACGCCTGTCAGGTGATTGAAGCGTACAAAGGGGAGCTGGCTTAAGAGCGCGATATCACCATCTTTTGTTCTAGAGATTTTTTCGTTTCCACTATTTTTTTGGGCTATGACAACAAGGCGTTCTTCCCTGAGTTTTGTTACCTTCAGTGCTTCGTCTAGACGCTGGGCTTCTGTGATGATGATGCAGTCCAGCTTTCCCTGTATAAGTTCGCGCGTTAGTTCTGTGCTCAATCCACTTTCTAATCGCACATTTAAACGTGGATGTTCCTGACCGAGCTGAGCAAGAACCTCTGGCAAGAAGGATGATGTTGCACTGGGAATGGCACCCAAGCGTAAGAGGCCGGATAAATCTCCCGCTTTTGATCCTGCTTCGGATAGAGAATCATACAGATTGATAATTTCCTGCGCTTTGACTAGTAACCGAATACCGGTCGGGTTTAGGTCAGGTGGGCGGCGGGTCCGGTCAAAAAGCTCAGTCTGCAGTTCGTCCTCTAGCGATTTGATCTGCATGCTGATTGCTGAATGGGTTAAACCCAGCTTTTCTGCCGCAGCTTGAAAGCTACCAGTTTCGGCAATCTCTATTAAAGTACGAAGTTGGCGAATACCCATAAAATAACATCAAAATAATTGAAGTAAGAAGTTATTTTAATTCGTTTGATTTGAAGAAAGCAAGCGCGAGATAATAAAGCCAATGAAGAGACCATGCCTTTTGCCCCGAGAGACCAGATGGAGAGACCAAATGCTTGCTGATCTTGATCGACTAGATACTTCTAAAGTTTCTGATAAAACAGAGAAATCTCGTCTGTTCACCATTGAAGACATCCGACAGCGCGCCAGAAGTCTTGCGCAGGACGTTTTTGCGCCTCGGGCTGCGTCGATTGATTCTGCCGAGATGTATCCTTGGGAAAATTGCTTTGCTTTACGGGATGCTGGCTTTATGGGGATGACAATCCCCAAGGCTTACGGTGGTGCCGGGGCTGGGTATCGGGAGGCTGTTGTCTTGGTCGAAGAAGTTGCCAAAGTTTGTGGTGTGACCGGACGTATCGCTGTCGAAGCCAACATGGGGGCCATTGGGGCTATCATGGCCTATGGCACGGAAAAGCAAAAAAAGTTCGCGGCTGAATTAGTTCTTGATGGTGATAAACCTGCTATTTGTATTACTGAGCCAGAAAGCGGTTCTGCGGCCACGGAAATGACAACTCGTGCTGATAAAGTCGGGAATGGTTATGTCCTGAACGGAATAAAACACTGGATTACTGGTGGGGGTGTTTCACGATTACATCTTATTTTTGCACGGGTTTATGAAAATGACGAGCCACAGGGAATAGCTGGTTTTCTTGTCGTCCGGGGGGAACCCGGTGCTGAAGGGCTATCCATTGGACGGCGTGAACCAACAATGGGATTGCGGGGAATACCAGAAACCGAAGTTCATTTGAAAGACTTACACGTTCCATCTGACATGATGCTTCAGCCTCCTTCTGGTCTTCGAAAGGGGTTTGGTGATTTGATGACGGCTTATAACGGGCAACGTGTGGGGGCAGCGGCGGTTGCACTTGGCATTGCGGTTGGGGCCTATGAACAGGCAGAAGATTTCATCCAAAAACGGGAACAGTTTGGTCGCCCGATCTGCGAGTTTCAGGGGTTACAGTGGATGCTGGCCGATATGTCGGTTCAAATCAGCGCGGCAAGAGCTTTAATCAATGAAGCTGTTTCTGGCGATGGGTTTCCGGATAAAACCAAAGCGGCACAAGCAAAGCTCTTCACATCAGAAATGGCTGTTACGGTGACAAATAATGCTCTGCAAATGCATGGTGCTGCGGGGTATTCAAGACGCAACCCGGTTGAGCGCATGGTTCGTGATGCACGCATGTTTACCATCGGCGGTGGAACGGCACAGGTTCTCAGAAACGTGATCGCTTCTGATTTGCTAAATCGTAAATTTCCGCAGACAAGGGATGGATATTTGGCCCGTTCTTCTGATAAATCTTCCATAGATGATATTCGTTCTGTTGTTGAACATAGCCCTGAACGTTAAATCAAGCGTTAAAAGGCTGGGTGATTGGGGCTGAGAAATATTTGGTTTTAAGTAACTCGCTCTGTGGGCGAGGGATTAATATTGTGTGTAATTGACTAATTTGAAAGAAGCCGAGATGAGCTTGACCACCGCTGATATTCTTGCCCAACGTCTTTTTGATGCCGGGTGTCGCCATGCATTCGGTATTCCGGGCGGTGAAGTTCTAAGTGTTATGCATGCACTTGATCGGGCCGGGCTCGAGATTGTACTAACCAAGCATGAAAACGGTGCGGGCTTTATGGCCGAGGGAACTTATCATCGCACGGGGGCACCGGGGGTTCTTTTTGCGACGCTCGGACCGGGAATGGCAAATGCCTACAACGTTATTGCCAATGCGCATCAGGATCGGGTCCCGTTGATCTTTCTAACAGGCCGGGTCGATGAGTATGATATGGCAAGCTACACGCACCAGGTTTTTGATCATGGTAAGGCGTTGGAGCCTGTGGTGAAGGGTAGTTTTACCCTCGTTGACGGTGCGGTGGACCGCGTTATCGATAAAGCTTTGTCTTTGGCACAGTCGGGGCGTCCCGGGCCTGTGCATATTGATGTGCCGATTTCTTTGGCAGCAAAGCTTCAGGATGCTGCACCAAAGCTATGGCAACCAAAGTATTTGCCAACAGCCCCAGCCGAGAGCGATGACTTTGTCGATCTGAGAAAACGCTTGTCCAAGGCTGAAAGGCCTTTGGCTATTTTAGGTTTGGAGATTCTTAGTGAGGGCTGTGAAGCGGTAGTAAAAAATTTCCTTCTTAAGCATGGGATCCCATCTGTTGCGACCTACAAAGCGAAAGGGGTTGTTCCCGATGATCACTCCCTTTCTCTTGGTGGCGCAGGACTCTCCCCAAAAGCAGATAAAACAGTCCTGCCTCTGATTGAGAAAAGTGATTGTATTTTGCTGATCGGCTATGATCCCATCGAAATGCGCCACGGTTGGCAGGATGTTTGGCAACCAGAAAAACAGTTTGTTGCAGAATTTACCCTTGAGCCAAATCTGCATGGTATGCATCGGGCTAGCTGTACTTTTGTTGGTTCCTTAGCGCCTGCGCTACAGGTATTGGACCAAGGATTAGAGCTTGGAGCTATTTGGCGTAACGGTGACTTTGCAAAGGCAAAAGAAGATATCTGCGCTGCATTCCCCAAGGATGAAGAATGGGGCCCATCTGCGATTGTTGATGAAGTGCGTAAGGCTTTGCCTGATCATGGGCTTGCATCTGTGGATTCCGGGGCACATAGAATTTTGCAAAGTCAGCAATGGATCTGTCGCGAGCCGCATACGCTTATTCAATCCAGTGGTTTGTGCACGATGGGCTGTGCTTTGCCCTTGGCTATGGGGGCCAAAGTCGCGTCACCAGATTTACCCGTCGTAGCCTTTACGGGTGATGCAGGGCTAGAGATGATCCTTGGTGAGTTATCGACGCTCAGGGATTTGAAGCTCCCAGTTGTTGTTGTTGTCTTTGTGGATGCATCGCTTGCGTTGATAGAATTGAAGCAACGTGGAAGCGGCAGGGAAAACCTTGCTGTAGATTTCGGTGGAACTGATTTTGCCGCGTTGGCTGATGCCATGGGCGGAATTGGTATTAATGCTCGAAATCGTAACGAGTTACAAACGGCACTGAGTTCAGCATTTGAAGGCGACAAATTCACATTGATCGCGGCTCATATTGAACGTGAATCTTACGACGGGAAGTTCTGATCTTCTAATCCTGCCTAGGGTCAGGCCCTTAGATGTTAGGTACCCATCGAAAATAATAAAGGCGGCCATAGAGCCGCCTTTATTGTGTAAAAAAATCGGAAAATCTACTAACTGATTTTAGCTAAGCTTTCCGTGGCAATGTTTATATTTTTTGCCTGATCCACAAGGGCAGGGAGCATTACGGCTGGTTTTACCCCAAGTTGACGGATCGTTTTGATCAAACTCTTTGGCTTGTACGGTTGTTGCGCCAGCTTGTTGTACTGCCGGGTCTTGCCGAGACTCGTGCATTTCCTGTTCTTGGCGCGGAACGGTTGCATCTTCAGGCGTCTGTAGTTCGAAACGATGCATAAGCATTGTGAGCTCGTCACGTACGGAATCGAGCATGCTCTCGAACATTTCAAAAGCTTCACGCTTGTATTCATCCAGCGGATTTTTTTGTCCGTATGCACGAAGACCAACAGCTTGTTTTAGATGATCAAGTGACAGCAGATGCTCTTTCCACTGCTTGTCGAGAACCATAAGCAGCAATTGTTTCTCCAGAGAACGCATAACCTCTGGGCCATAATTCGCAGTCTTGGCGGCCATTTTCTCGTTACTGGCTTGAAGAATACGGTCCAGAATTTCCTGATCGGCAATGCCTTCTTCTTCGGCCCAGTCTTTAACGGGCAGATCCATGGCAACAAGGCGTACGCACTCTTCGTGCAGGCTGTCCAATTCCCATTGTTCTGAATAGGCATTGGCTGGGATTGTACGTGTTACCAGGTCTTCAAGAACTTCATGGCGCATGGAAGCCACAGTGTCTTTGACTTCTTCTGCAGACATCACTTCTTTGCGTTGTTCGTAAATAACCTTACGCTGGTCATTCATCACATCATCAAACTTGAGGATGTTTTTACGAATTTCAAAGTTTCTGGCTTCGACTTTTTTCTGTGCTTTTTCCAGTGCTTTATTCACCCATGGATGAATAATTGCTTCGCCATCTTCTAGGCCAAGCTTCTGGAGCATTGAATCCATACGCTCAGATCCAAAGATACGCATCAGATCATCTTCGAGGCTGAGGAAGAATTTGGATGCGCCAGGGTCAGACTGACGGCCTGAACGTCCCCGAAGCTGGTTGTCGATACGTCGGCTTTCATGGCGTTCACTACCAATCATAAACAGGCCACCAGCCTTGTTCACAATTTCTTTGTTGGCAGCTACTTCAGCCACAATTTCTGCCACTTTCGCTTGCTTTTGTGCATCATCAGAAATGCCGAGGGTTTCATGCTCTATGCGCATTTCCTCGTTACCGCCGAGTTTAATGTCTGTTCCGCGACCCGCCATGTTCGTGGCAATTGTTACTGCGCCGGGTGAACCCGCCTGAGCAACAATCATCGCTTCTTGTTCGTGATAACGGGCGTTTAGAACCTTGTGCTCAATCTTCTCTTTCTTGAGAAGAGCGGCAAGATATTCTGATTTTTCAATCGTTACCGTACCAACAAGAACTGGTTGTTGACGCTCATGACATTCTTTGATCTGCTTGATAATCGCGGCATCACGTTCCTGACCTGTACGATAGACTTCGTCATCGTGGTCAATACGAATACAAGGCAAGTTGGTCGTCATGGAAATAACGTCTAGCCCATAGATCGCCGAAAATTCTTCGGCTTCGGTCATTGCTGTACCCGTCATCCCAGCCAACTTGGGATAAAGTCGGAAGTAGTTTTGGAAGGTGATCGATGCTAACGTCTGATTTTCGTTTTGAATTTCAGCATTTTCTTTCGCCTCAAGCGCCTGATGAAGGCCTTCTGAGAAGCGACGCCCTTCCATCATACGGCCCGTGAATTCGTCAATGATAACGACTTTATTGTCTTTGACGATGTAATCTTTATCGCGCTGGAATAGCTTATGCGCTTTGAGGGCCTGATTGATGTGGTGAAGTGTGCTGACGTTCTCTATTTCATAGAGAGAACCTTGCATAACCCCATCATCCATGAGTTTTTTCTCTATGAAGTCAACGCCTTCGTCAGTCAAAGTTACTGAGCGCGTTTTTTCATCAAGTTCGTAATGCTCTTCGGTTAAGAAGGGAACATATTTGTTTATGGTAATATAGCTCTCTGATGAGTTTTCTGCAGGGCCAGAGATAATAAGCGGGGTCCTAGCTTCATCAATGAGGATTGAATCTACTTCATCGACAATCGCATAGTTAAATTCTCTTTGAACCATCTGGTCGATTTCGAACTTCATATTGTCGCGAAGATAATCAAACCCGAGTTCATTGTTCGTGGCATAGGTAATGTCACAAGTATAAGCAAAAGCTCGTTCTTCTTCGCCTTGACCAGGGAATACACAACCAACAGTCAGGCCTAAGAAACGATAAATCTGGCCCATCCATTCTGCATCACGCTTTGCAAGGTAATCGTTGACGGTAACGACGTGGACACCCTTGCCTTCAATCGCGTTTAGATAAACAGGTAAGGTCGCAACAAGTGTTTTACCTTCACCTGTCGCCATCTCACTGATCATGCCACGATGAAGGACAATGCCGCCCATCATTTGAACGTCAAAGTGTCTCAACCCAAGGGTTCTACGAGATGCTTCACGGACTGTTGCAAAAGCTTCCGGAAGAATATCGTCGAGTGTTTCTCCTTGCTTTAGGCGATTACGAAAATTCTCTGTCTGTCCTTTGAGATCATCGTCAGATAGCGTCTCAAGCTTTGATTCAAAGCTATTGATTGAGAGGACAATAGAGTTAAGGCCTTTAAGGTAGCGGTCATTGGCAGAGCCAAACATCCGCTTCACAAGCGCGCCGAGCATAGAGTACCCCTTGCGTGAAAACGCAGTTCAAGATTTGATTATAAAAAGTCAATGTGAGACATAGGGCGCAGGCTGGCGGATGTCAATGTGAAGCTGGATTCAGTAAGTATAAAATAACGAACGGAGCCTACCTTGATTGCTTGATTTTATTGAATGTGTTTATTTCCGTGATACTTGCTTTAGGTTGTAGTGACTTTGTTGTAGTAAGGATAAACTTTTTTTATTTCTTCTGAGCTGGAGCCAGAGCTTAAATGAATTTCCGCCAAGTCATTATCTTATCTACTCTATTGGTAGCGGTTGGTTTTGCGCAAGATAGTAATGCGCAACAAGGCTATGAAGACGAATGGAAAGAAGAACAACGCGAAAGTGGTGGCAAGCTTTTGAAGTTTCTTTTTGGTGATAGTGATGACGAAGAAACATTGCCAAAGGAAGAAAACGTCACAGAAGAAGAGACGGACACTATTTCTGATCCTTCACCTGAAGAAAATACAAACTCTGTTGATGACAGTGTTATCGAGACAAAGACAACAGAACCTGTTGTTGTGGAGTCTGTGCCCGATACCCCAGAGACGGAAACCCCTGAGGTTGAAGTCGTCCCGGGGCAGGAAAGAGAAGGGCTGGCCCCGCCGCCCGGATTTACAGAAGAAGTCGATAAGCAGCCCGAAAATACCCCTGCAAATGGTATCGTCGTAGAAAATCTGTCAACCACACCAACTTCTGAAAATACAAATTCCAAAAGCGTTGAGGATCTGGAAAATACCCAGATAGCGCCGAACGAACCCCCTGAAGTCGCCCCGAGCAAAACGGAAAGCGAATTGGATCGTCTGGATCGAGAAAATCCTGTCGTAGCTGTTGTCGAAGGTGATGAGATTTATTGGCAGGACATAACGCAGGCAGCTAAAAAATTGCCCGAGCAATATCAAGGACAGTTGGAAACAATGTTTCCTATACTTCTGGATCGTGCCATTGATCTGAAGCTTTTGGCGCACGCTGGTGCCGATGCGGATATGGATGAAAAGGAAGATGTAAAAAGGAAGCTGGCCATTGCAGAGGAAAAAATTATCCGCGATGCCTATCTAGAAGAGCAGCTAGGAGAAATGATCACTGAGAGTATGCTTAAGGACAGATATTTTTCTTTGCTGAGAGAGAATATTGTCAATGCAGAAATCCGGGCGCGTCATATTCTGGTTGAAACACGTAATGAAGCGCTCGCTTTGGTTATCGCTTTGGATAATGGTGCGGAATTTCATCTGTTGGCAAAAAAATTCTCCAAAGGCCCTTCGGCTGATAAAGGTGGTGATTTGGGGTGGTTCAAGCAAAAGGATATGGATCCAAACTTTGCATCGGCTGCTTTTTCTCTGGCACCGGGAACCTACACAAAAGCACCAGTAGCCACTGAATTTGGCTGGCATGTTATTCAGTTGGAAGATAAGCGGGATGTAAAACAGCCAACCTTTGAATCCATGAGGTCTGAAATTAGAGACCAAATCAGTCGCGAGTTGGTTGCACGGATGGTGCGGGATTTAAGACAAGATGCGGATATATCCGTTTTCCCTCGCTAACTAATTAAAAATGAACATATTGCCTTTCTCTTGACACAGTCATGGGATTTGGTGCTGATCGATTAAAAGAGAATGGTCAAAAAGCCATAATTCTCTAAATGATATAAATAAGGAGTTATCTTTAGATGTCTGCGAAACAGATTATTTTTCCTCTTGTCGGTATCGTTGCTCTTGCTGGTGCAGCGTATGCTGGTTATTCCTATGGAATAAAAGGGGGAACGCTACCTTTCCTTGGTGGTGATCAGGCTGCTGAGGTAGTATCAGATGCTCCTGCTGCGGATGATCCGATTATGGCCAAAGTCGGTGATATTGAAATTCGCCGTTCAGAGGTCGTGAAGTTTGCAGAAAGCATTCCAAATATTCCTCAGGAACAGATCGAGCTTATTTTACCAGAACTCGTTGGCCAGGTCGTTGACCTTAAATTGATTACAAAAGAAGCTACGACGAGTGGTTTGGGCAATGATCCCGAAGTTCAAAAACGTGTTAGTGAAGTTAAAGAGAGAATTCTTGTCGAAATCTTCTTGAACAGAGCTCTTGAAAAAGAAGTTACTGATGAAGCTGTTGAAAAAGCCTATCAGGATTATTTGACGGAGAATCCACCGGTTCGAGAAGTGTCTGCCCGCCATATTCTTGTCGAAAAAGAAGAAACTGGAAAAGACTTGATCAAACAGTTGGACGACGGTGCTGATTTTGCGGCTTTGGCCAAAGAACATTCTACTGGCCCAAGTGGTCCTGGTGGCGGTGATCTTGGTTTCTTTCAGGCTGAGCAGATGGTTAAACCTTTCTCTGATGCTGCTTTTGGTATGAAAGTTGGGGAACATTCTGCTGCCCCGGTACAGACCAGATTTGGTTGGCATGTTATTAAGGTTGATGCAGAGCGCGATTCTGAACAACCCAAAAAAGAGCAGCTAGATGGTCAGCTTCGTTCTGAACTTTCAAGAAGTGCCTATGAAGGTATTGTCGAGAACCTCAAAAATGGGGTAGAGATTGAAATAATTGGTGCTAAGGCTGAAGAAGCCGCGCCGGCAGAAGGTGAAGAAAAGCCAGAGGGCGAAGAAAAACCTGCCAGCGAATGATGAAAAAAGCCCGGTTTTACCGGGCTTTTTAATGGCTGTTGGAATCTGGCTGTGAATAGGTAGGATTTGTTTTATGGAATTGCAAAAATCTCCACTCGCCCCCGCGGGTTTTCCGGAAATGCCAGAAATAAATGGCGTGTCACTCTCAACAAAAGCTTGTGGCGTGAAGTATAAAGGACGTGCCGATGTTCTTTTGATGAGCTTTGACAAAGGAACGACAATTGGCGGAGTTTTAACCCGTTCGCTGACCTGTTCAGCGCCAGTTGAATGCTGCCGTGATCATTTGAAATTTGGAGAAGCCAGAGCGATCGTCGTGAACTCTGGCAATGCAAACGCTTTTACGGGGCGCTTGGGTAAAGCATCTGTTGGGCGAACGGTCGAAGCAACTGCCAGGGAATTAGATTGTCCTGAAAATTCTGTTTTTGTAGCTTCGACCGGTGTGATTGGTGAGCCACTGGCTGATGAGAAAATAACATCAGCCCTAGGTGATTTGAAAACGGGTCTGCGTCCCGATAGCTGGCAAGACGCCGCCGAAGCCATTATGACGACAGACACTTTTGCCAAAGGGGCCACAATCACAACTCAGATTGATGGGAAAACGGTCACAATTAATGGTATTGCCAAAGGATCAGGGATGATTGCCCCTGATATGGCCACAATGCTCAGTTTTGTCGCCACAGATGCGGCCTTGTCCCAGGCGATGATTCAGAATTTAATCTCGAGCGGTGCGGACTTGTCCTTTAACTCAATTACGGTTGATAGTGATACCTCTACCAGCGATACGGTACTTCTTTGTGCGACAGGAAAAGCTGGAAATACGATCTATAATGATATTAATGCGCCAGAGCTTACTGACTTTATTCGAGCTTTAAATACAGTACTGATAGATCTAGCGCATCAGGTTGTTCGGGACGGTGAGGGGGCAAGCAAGTTTGTCGCCATTGAAGTGACCGGTGCTGAAACGGATCAAGCTGCCCGTCGAGTGGGATTAGCTATTGCAAATTCGCCTTTGGTCAAGACAGCAGTTGCCGGAGAAGACGCCAACTGGGGCCGGGTTGTTATGGCTGTTGGTAAGTCTGGTGAGCGGGCTGATCGTGATAAACTCTCCATTGCCATGGGCGGGGTTACGATTGCCAAAGATGGTCAACGGGTTGATGGCTTTGACGAGGCTCCTGTTGCCAAACACATGAAGGGCCAGGAAATTTCTATCGCTGTTGATATTGGTATTGCCGATGGGCAGGCAACTGTTTGGACCTGTGATTTGACGCACGGCTACATAGAAATCAATGCTGATTATCGCAGTTAATCGTGATTTGATAATAAGATAAAAATTCCAGGATAAACTTATGAACTCTTCTGAAGAAGAACAGGGGTGTTGGGCCGCTGAAAAGCGGGACCAAGCGGCGAAACCTATTGTTCTGGTCGCGGCTGCTGCGTTGGTTGATAGTGACGGCCGCGTACTACTTGCGCAGCGTCCTAAAGGTAAATCGATGGCTGGTTTATGGGAATTTCCGGGGGGGAAAGTTGACCCAGGTGAAACCCCGGAACAAGCCCTCGTACGGGAGCTAAAGGAAGAATTAGGCATTGATACACGGTCATCCTGTCTTGCGCCTATCGCCTTTGCATCGCATAGTTACGATGATTTTCACTTGTTGATGCCCTTGTTTGTATGTCGTATCTGGGAAGGGAATGTTACCGCCCTTGAAGGGCAGGAATTTACGTGGGTTCGACCCGTTCGATTACGGGATTATCCAATGCCGCCAGCTGATGAGCCATTGGTGGCATTGTTACGGGATTTACTATAAGCTTTGGTGCTGTAGTTCCAATGACGAGTCTTACTAATTGATTAATAAGTCTGATTTTTGGAGCGCGAGGGGAATAACAGGCTTTTTATTGTGGGGTGCGTCCAAGTGTAAAACACGGGCGCAATTGGGGTTGATGTCAACATTAGTAAACCGAAATATAACGCTGAAGGGGCGGAGAACCTCTTTGCGTTTGGAACCGGATATGTGGGAGGCGCTTTTTGAAATTTGCGTGCGCGAGAATTGTCCGATCGGTGAACTGTGTACTCAGATTGATGAGGCCAAGGAAGACTCTGCGCTGACTGCGGCAATCCGGGTTTATATTTTGATATATTTTCGAAATGCGGCTGCTTCTGATCAGTCTGACACAGCCTAGTGTTTTGTGGGAAAGCTATTTAATAAAAAAATCCCTTTAATTAATCTTGGTTTCTTCCGTATCTAGGAAGTCTGAAAGACGTTCTGTTGCACTACCGGGTCTTAACGGTTGTTGCTGGGACATGTGTGGTGCCCAACCAGCAAGGTAAACGACATCAAAAGTAGTATTAATTCGTCCTTCTGAATCAGAAAATTTTTCCTGATAACGTTGAGCGGCTTTTAAGAGTGTTTCCCTGCGGGTGAATGATTTTCTTCTGTTATGAATAGCATTGGTTTCGCCCATACCTCTGAGTTCTTTCATTAAATCAAATGCGTTGGCATAACTGACCTCAATGCGATCAAAATCTGAAACAGGTAAAGCAAACCCCGCTCTCTGGAGGAGAGCACCTGCATCTTTGACATCAATAAGCGGTGATACCCTGGGACTTACCCCACCTTCTACTTCCATTTCAGCTTCCATAAGGCATGTGCGTAGCTCTTTAAGGGTTTCACCCCCAATCATAGAAGCAATGAATAAGCCGTCAGTTTTCAGGCATTGATGTGCTTGTAAAAGAATGCCAGGTAAGTCGTTAACCCAATGAAGGCAAAGGTTGCTGATAATCAGATCATAGGTGTGTGGAGCCGGAGGTAATATTTCTGCTGATATTTCGATCTCTTTTGTTCCCGTAGGGGGGCTTTCCGAAGATAAGGAAGGCTCTTCTGATCGGAATTTAGCGGATGCGAAGTTTTGTATTCCGCCTCTGGAGCCAAGAGTTTCTTTTAGAATCGTATGGTTTGACCCCAGGTCCAACGCTTTGGGGAAGTCACGGGCAATATCCATGAGTCTGTCTCCCAGCCGATCAGCGATTTCTCGGAAAAGGAAGTCATGGGTGTCAATTTCCTTTTGGGCGCGTCTATGGTGCTGGTTTACAGATTTACGATCGAAAATATAGATATCAGTCATGCTGGAACCCAATAAACGCGAGATAATTTTCTGGTTATAGCAGATTGCTTCTTGATGACCAGATCAATTAGCATGGCAATATGCGTATGATGAAAGAATTGGTGCCAGATCTTTTTACCAAGGGCGTAAATTACCTGTTCCCGCCTGTTTGCGGGAACTGTGATGAGGCCATTTGGGATAATACGGGGATCTGCTCGGCGTGCTGGAAGGATTTGACGTTTATTTCCGATGCGTGCTGTAGGTCCTGTGGTTACCCCTTTGAGCTGTCTTCTGGAGATGGCTTGCTTTGTGGTGCATGCCTTCAGATGCCCAAAAGTTTTGATCAATGCAGAGCGGCTTTGGTTTATGATGAACATAGTAAGGATATGATTATCGGCTTTAAACATGCCGATAAAACGCATTTCGTTGCTCTTTTTACACAGTGGCTGTCATCTTGCGGAACGGGCATATTAGATAAATCTGACTTCGTTGTACCTGTGCCGTTACATCGAAGACGCTTATTGAGGCGAAGATATAATCAATCTGCACTATTGGCACAGCGTGTTGCGCGTGTTCATCGTAAAAGATATATGCCGAATTTACTCCGCCGAACAAAAAACACATCTTCTCAAGGACAGTTTTCCATGTCAGGGCGCTGGCGTAATGTACGCAATGCATTTGAATTAAACCACAAGTACCAAGATGAGGTTCGCGGTAAACATGTTGTTTTGATTGATGATGTCTTTACCACGGGTGCAACATTAGATGCATGTGCTCGGGTGCTTAAAACAAGTGGTGCAGCCTCTGTCAGCGGGATAGTTTTAGCCCGAGTAACAAAAGAGTGATAGAGCTATGAGCATAAAATTTTATTGCCAGATACTGTAATTTATTAGTAAGTGCCTTACATAAAGTTACTCGCAGGTTCTGTGATCAAGTACCTGTTTGTGTAACCACAGCGAAATTAGGAATGTTGTCTATGGCTGAAGTTGTTGTTTATTCCAGTATGCTTTGCCCTTATTGCATCCGTGCAAAAAAACTGCTGAAAAGCAAAGGCGTTGCTTTTAACGAGATTGACGTAATGATGGAACCACGTCGTAAACCAGAAATGGTTGAGAAGGCTGGCGGGCGTACATCTGTGCCACAAATTTTCATTAATGGTGAGCATATTGGCGGGTGTGATGAACTCATGGCACTTGAAAGTCATGGTAAACTGGATAGCAAACTCGAAAACAGGATTGCCTCTTGAATAAATTCAAAGCAGCTTGTGTGCAGCTAACAGCAGATCGGGATGACAGCGTTACGTTAGGTCCTGCTTGCGATCTTATTCGGCAGGCGCATGCCTTGGGCGCAGACTACATTCAAACGCCCGAATGCACGACGATGATGGAACCCAATAAAAAGCTGACGCTGGAAAAAGCACTTCCCGAGAGTGATCATCCCTCGGTGAAGGCTTTTTCTGCACTCGCTGCGGAACTTGGGGTTTGGTTGCACATAGGCTCTTTGATTGTTGGTACAGAAGAAAGTCGTGCGGCTAACCGTGCGTTTCTTTTCTCACCGCAAGGTGATATTGCGGCCCGATATGATAAAATTCATATGTTTGATGTCGTTATTCCCGACGGCCAGTCTTATCGTGAATCAGCAACATTTCGCCCCGGAGATCAGGCGGTTGTCGCTAAGCTTCCGTGGGCTGAATTGGGTATGGCGATTTGCTATGATGTTCGTTTCCCTTATCTGTTCCGGGCTCAGGCGAAAAAGGGCGCAACAATTCTGACGGCGCCGGCTGCTTTTACCAAATTCACGGGGGAAGCACACTGGCACACGCTTTTAAAAGCACGTGCGATTGAAAATGGATGTTTTGTCATTGCGGCCGGACAATGTGGTATTCACTCTGAAGGGCGTGAAACGTATGGTCATTCCCTTATTATTGCGCCATGGGGGGAAGTCCTTGCTGATGGTGGTGATCAACCGGGGATTATCGTTGCTGATATTGATCTTGATCGCGTGAAACAAGCCCGTGATATGGTTCCATCAATAGATCATGATAGAGACTTTACCATCTGCTGATCGTCTTCATGCCGAATTTACCGCGCAGATACGTTGCACAACGGCGGGATTAGGTTCCGGGATTGTTGTTTCTTCATAACTTTGAACTCTTAGTCGTGAGTAATATTCGTCTAAAAGTTCTTGGGGCTTTAACAGGAAGTTTGGGCTTTTGGGCCGTCCGAATTTTTCATTCCCCACCATAAATGTCTCATAGATTAAAACGCCGTTTGGTAGCAGTAATTCGGGAAGTAAAGGCAAGAGAGGTCGGTAGAGATAGTTGGTAACAATAATACCACCAAATTTTTTGTTCGAGAGGGGAAAGGGGCTTCCGTCTTCCAGATCAGCAAGAATAATCTCGGTCCCTGGATGGTTATCAAGATCACTAAGGGCGGCGGTGTTTTTATCAAGGGCTGTTACGTAGTGTCCAGACATTAAAAATAGTCGCGCATGTCGGCCTGTTCCACAGGCAAGATCCAATACGTCGCTACCTTCGGGAATATATCCCGCATGTCTAAGCACCCACGAAGATGGTTCGTTCATTATCTTTGCCTTCTGTTTCCAAACTAATGGAACAATCTATTAATGAGTTTTGTCTTAATGTTGAGGCCTAGTTACATTCACTACTGGCAGATGCTTTTAATGCAATAACTTCTGGTATCAGAAGCTTGACCATTGCAGAGATCATCAGTCATAACCATATTCTTTACATAACTGACAGTAGGAATAAAGCGGGATTAGAATGATTCTTTTCGATTTGAAATGCGAAAACGATCACGTTTTTGAAGCTTGGTTTAAAGATAGTGCGGCCTTCAAGGATCAATCCGAACGAGGGATTGTTCTGTGCCCCAACTGTTCTTCGAAAGAAGTCAAAAAAGCTTTGATGGCACCGAATGTCAGTCTGGCCAATAGTGAGAAGAAGCAGGTCTCGGCCACAGAGCTGGCCAAGGCGCAAAAATTTATTTCTGAAGCTCAAAAAGCCGTTGAGAATAACTTTGATTATGTTGGTAAAGACTTTGCCGCGGAAGCTCGTAAAATTCATTACGGCGAATCAGACAAAAAGAATATCTATGGTGAGGCAAGTGAAACTGATGCCAAAAGCCTAAAGGAAGAGGGCGTTGCCTTTGCAACAATTCCTTGGAAGCAAAAAGCGGATGCTTAACAGGCGTGAATGGTCATGCCCTTCGAATACATCCTTTTGATCAACGCGTAGCGGCTTTTAGATTAGAGCAACTTGCTCTCTAGGATAGTTCCTGGGAGGTGTAGAGCTATGACGGCTTCTCAGCGATCAGCATATAGTTTACATCCAGATCACTGGCGTCCTGAGACCATTTATCCTGTACCGGATTATATACTATTCCCATAAGATCTTCGGTCTCTAGTCCATTGCGACGCAGTAGGTCGACAAACTCTGATGGGCGCAAAAACTTATTCCACTCGTGGGTTCCTCGGGGGACCCAACGTAACAGATATTCAGCACCAACAATGGCAAGAAGGTAAGATTTTTTTGTGCGATTTAATGTTGAGCCAAACATAGTGCCGCCGGGTTTTACAAGGGCAGCACAATCCCGGCTATAAACTTCGACATCGGCGACGTGTTCAATAACTTCCATGTTGATAACCGCATCGAATTGCGTACCTTGTTCGACAAGTTCTTCGGCTGTCATATGGCGATAGTCCATTTCAAGGCCGCTTTCTTCTGCATGAATTTGTGCGATTTCAATGTTGCGATGCGAGGCATCAATGCTTGTGACTTTTGCACCCAACCGGGTGAGAGGTTCAGATAACAAGCCCCCGCCACACCCGATGTCCAGAATTGTTAATCCTTTAAGTGGGGTTAGGGTTGTGATGTCACGGTCGTGTTTTTGGGCAAGGTGGTCCCGTATATACCTAATGCGGACAGGATTCAGTTGGTGAAGTGGTTTGAATTTGCCCAGTGGATCCCACCACTCGTCCGCCATGGCCGCAAACTTTGATATTTCCAAGGGGTCAACGGTAATGCCGGACGCTTCGTCTTTTTCGGGGATCTGGGTTGCATTCATTGTATTTTAAACCATCATTTGCCGGTGTCCTCTGGATGAGAGGACGAGAAATTCACTTTAAATCTGACGCTATTTTACATTTTACATGTGTGATTGTGTTCGTTTTTCACACGCATTTTCTTGCGTCACTGTGCCGTGCAGAGTATGGATATGTCGAGCCCAGAGAGCAACCGTTTGAAAGCTGTTTTTTGACGGTGGTATTCAGGGCAGCGATATTAAATTTATATTTTCCTCACAGGATGAGTTCCGATGGCCCGAGTCGTTATGAAATTCGGTGGCACCTCGGTTGCTGATCTTGACCGAATCCGCAACGCTGCAAAGCGTGTTAAGCGAGAGGTTGAGGCGGGAAACGAGGTTGCGGTAGTTGTATCCGCAATGGCTGGTGTGACCAACCAGTTAGTCAATTATGTTCAAGATGCTGGTTCGCTCTATGATCTGCGCGAGTATGATACAGTTGTATCATCTGGTGAACAGGTGACGTCTGGCTTACTTTCTATCGTGTTGCAGGATATGGGGATTAACGCCCGATCTTGGCTCGGTTGGCAGAGCCCGATTGTGACCAACGCGGCGCATGGAAGTGCCCGAATTGAGCGCATTGAGGTCGACGATATCATTCGCCGTTTTGGTGAAGGTCAAGTTGCTGTATTTGCCGGGTTCCAAGGAGTTGGACCTGATGGTCGAATCTCGACGTTGGGTCGTGGCGGTTCTGATACTTCTGCGGTGGCGATTGCGGCAGCTTTGAAAGCTGATCGTTGTGATATCTATACGGATGTTGACGGTATTTATACGACTGATCCTCGTATTGTTGCAAAAGCCCGTAAGATGGAAAAAATCACCTATGAGGAAATGTTAGAGCTTGCTTCTCAAGGGGCAAAAGTTTTGCAGACCCGTTCGGTCGAAATGGCCATGAAGCACGGGGTACGCGTTCAAGTTCTTTCCAGCTTTGAAGACAAGCCCGGAACTTTAGTTGTAGACGAGGAAGAAATCGTGGAACAGGCAATTGTAAGTGGCATCGCCTATAATCGTGATGAAGCGAAAATTACACTCCGTAGCGTAAGGGATACGCCGGGTGTTGCGGCAAGCATTTTTGGTCCTTTGACTGATAATGCAATTAATGTGGACATGATTGTTCAAAACATTTCCGCCGATAAAAAAACCACGGATATGACTTTCACCGTTGCCAAGGCTGAACTAGACAGAGCAATTAAGGTTCTGGAAGACAGCAGCAATGGATTGAAATATGACAGCCTTGATTCAGATCCTGCCGTTGCTAAGATCTCTGTCATTGGTGTTGGCATGCGTTCTCATGCTGGTGTCGCGCAGAAAATGTTCTCGGCCCTCGCAGAAAAAGGGATCAATATTGAAGTAATTTCTACGTCTGAAATTAAGATTTCTGTCCTTGTTGCCGAGGAATATACCGAGCTAGCTCTGCGGAGCTTGCATACTGCATACGGCCTTGATTCAGAAGATTAATATTATAGTATTAATTCTGTAATCGGTTTTCGTAGATAAGCAGTACTTTAAAGCCGACAAAGGATTTATTTTGTTGGGTTATTGGCCCCGGGCTATTGGCTCTGGGCTAATAACCCAATATTTATAAGAACCTGAATTTTTCACTGGTTGCGAGGATGCTGGATCTGATGACAGGCAAGAATGAAAAAACATCGGCTTGGGGTGGGTCTCGTCGTTTGTTGAAACTCTTGCGCGATCAGATGAAGGGCAAGTCCACCAATCAGGAACGTCTGGCGCAAACAGTTAATCTGATCGCGCGGGATATGAATGCCGAGGTTTGCTCGATCTACGTCATGCGTCGAGGTGAATATCTCGAGCTTGCTGCGACGATGGGGCTAAAACCCGAAGCTGTATACCAAACACGGTTACACAAAGGCGAAGGTATCGTAGGTCAGTGCGCAGCTCTGGCTCTGCCTATGGCTGTTTCTGATGCGCCGCGCCACCCTAATTTTGCCTACCGTCCTGAAACAGGGGAAGAGCCGTACCAATCCATGTTGGGGGTTCCAATCCTGCGAAGTGGCCGGGTTCTTGGTGTTATTGCCGTTCAGAATGTTACCCACAGGCACTATGACGAAGAAGAAGTTGAAGCCCTGGAAACCATCGCCATGGTTCTGGCTGAACTTATCGCTGGTGGGGCGCTGTCGGTTTCTGCTCTTGAATCAAAAAGCTCGAAAGAAGAGCTGGAAAAACCGGATCGAATCAAAGGCCTTTGTCTGAACGAAGGTATGGGAATTGGGCAAGCTGTCTTTCACAATCGTGGCATCGTTATTAATCGCATTATTGCCGATGATATCGACGAAGAAGTCGAGCGGTTGGAAAAGACGGTTAAGGAAATGCGTTCATCAATTGATGAGATGCTCACCAGAACTGATATCGCGGCGATGGGCGAACAGCGAGAAGTTCTTGAGACTTACCGGATGTTTGCTGAAGACCGGGGGTGGGTCGGCAAAATTACTGAGGCCATTCGTGTCGGGGGGATGACTGCTGAGGCAGCCGTTCAGAAGATTCAAAATGAAACCCGCTCGCGAATGAGCAAAATCAGTGACCCCTATCTGCGTGAACGCCTTGCTGATTTGGATGACCTTGCCAATCGCCTGTTGCATCATCTGCTTGACCTTGATGAAGACAAGCCAGAACTGCCCGATGAATTTGTCCTTTTGGCGCGGACGCTTGGTCCGGCTGAACTTCTGGATTACGACTGGGATCGTCTAAAGGGCGTTGTTTTGGAAGAAGGTTCGCCAACAGCCCATGTTGCGTTGGTTGCGCAAGCCCTTGAATTGCCCATAATTGGACGTTGTCGGGATGTTTTGACCCGTGTCCGCGAAGGGGACATGGTTGTTCTGGATGCGTCACATGATCAGGTTTTTGTTCGCCCAAAAGATGATGTGCTCAGAACTTTGCGGACGAGCGTTAAGGATAAAAAGCTTCGCTGGGAAGAAATTTCTGCGGCACGGGATCTTGCACCGGTTAGTCTGGATAATCAGCGTATTTCGCTAAACGTCAATGTGGGTATGTTGATGGATCTACCGCATATGCATGCGGCGGGTGCGGATGGTGTCGGGTTATACCGAACTGAAGTCCCCTTTATGGTGCGCAAGTCTTTTCCTGATGTTGCTGAGCAAGCTGAATTGTACCGTAAAGCCATGGATCGGGCCGAAGGAAAACCAGTTGTGTTTCGGACACTGGATGTGGGGGGAGACAAAGTTCTACCCTATTGGTCAAGCGTGGCCGAAGAAAACCCGGCAATGGGCTGGCGGGCGATTCGTATCGGGTTGGATCGACCGGCTTTGTTACGTCAGCAGCTACGTGCGCTTATTCGTGCCTGTGCGGGACGTAATCTTGATGTCATGTTCCCGATGATTTCTGAAACAGCAGAATTTAAAGCTGCGCGTGCATTGCTAGATCGTGAACTTGAACGCGAAAAAACAATCGGCGGTATGTTACCAGAAAAGATTAGAGTGGGGGCGATGTTGGAAGTTCCGGCTTTGATTTGGCAACTGGCTCCTTTGTGTAGAGAGGTGGATTTCCTCTCGGTTGGTAGTAATGATCTGTTACAGTTTGTTTTTGCAACAGACCGCGGCAATACCCGGTTGGCACGTCGATACGATGCTTTAAACCCTGGTGTTTTAAAGATGATGCGCAATATTGCGGAAACCACACACCGGGCTGGGGTTGACCTTTCTCTTTGTGGGGATATGGCTGGTCAGCCAATAGAAGCCATGGCGTTGATAGGGTGTGGCTTCAAATCGTTGTCGATGCCTGCGCAACAAGTTGCGGGCGCTAAAAAGATGGTACGTTCTCTGGATGTGGATAGCATTAAACAATTTGTAACGGGTCTGTTGGAGAAGCCGGATCATAGTGTGCGGAGTGAATTAGTGAACTATGCCAAAACAGAAAACGTTGTGACTTAAAATAGATTTATTTGTTGTTTGTTACTGAATTTGTTACAACTTTCCCCTACGCGCCACAGGTGACCATAGCTTAATACTAAGGGATGGTCGCAGCTTGCAGGGAGGGGATTGTGGAAGCGATGCCGGAAACACGGGAAAATACACCCGGGGAAGATGCCTCGGAAAATAGCCAGCCAACAATAACCGTTGCGGAGATCCTTCGTACTGGCCGGGAAAAACGTGGACAGGATTTACGTTCTGTCGCCAATATTCTTCGTATCAGATATGTTTTTCTGGAAGCGATTGAACGTGGCGATTTTGCGAGCTTACCGGGGGATACCTATGCATATGGTTTTGTGCGAACCTATGCGGGGTATTTAAATCTCGACAAAGATGAAATTGTTCGACAGTTCAAGCAGGAAGTTCAAAGCTATGGTGATCGGAAGCAGTTGGTTTTTCCAACACCGGTTCCCGAGAGCAAAACCCCTGGACTGGCAATTCTTTTAACCTCGGTTATTTTGCTCGGTGTTGCGTATGGTGGATGGACCGCCGTGTCTCGGTTTGATGTCGATATAACAGAGTGGGTTCCTTTCTTATCTGAAAAGCAAAACCCTACAACTGGCGAAGTACAAAGCTCAACCGCTAGTTCAGATGGTGTAACACAAACAACAGATCAGGATGCACCCCAAGCTGAAGCGTCTGTTGAAGCCACGACACCTGTTGTAGAAGATGATGCTTCGTCCACAGATGCCACGTCTGATGTTGTCGTTAATGGCAATAATGAGACGGTTGATAACTCTGATGCAGAGGCCGTGACAGCAGATCCTCTGTCCGAAGTTGTAGGTGAAAATACAGAAGAGGTTGTTGCAGGGGCACCAACCGACACAGCGCCAAATAATACAACAACAGAGACTGAAGCGACGGAAAACCAAACGGTTCCCGATGTGCCGGAAGTATCTTTGACGGGCAATGCTGAACAAGGTGATGCGGAAGTTGCAGATGCGACGCCAGAAAACAGTGCTGCTGAAACGAGAGAAGAGGATGCGGTTTCGACTGATACATCGGTCGCAGTGGTAACGCCACCACCACCGCCCGAACCGGAAGTCTTTGGAAATGAAGCCGAAGCGTCACCGATAACTATTCATGCTGAACGGGATACTTGGTTGCATATTGTTGATGGAACTGGTGAAGCAATTTTTAGTCGGGTTCTTCGTGCCGGGTCAGTTTATAATGTACCGAAGCGAGACGGTTTGGTGATGGCGACGGGGAATGCCGGTGGTATTACAATTAAGCTGAATGGTAATGAACTACCTAAGTTAGGTGTCCTTGGGGCTGTTCGCAGGGATATTATTCTGTCTGAAGAAGGGCTTTTAGAGTCAATTACAGCTGAATAATACATTCTCTTTCAGAAGGTTAGTTGCCTTAGGTTCAAAGGCGCAGTTATAAAGCTGCGTCTTTTCTTTTTTCTGTCACTATTGTGCTATTGAATAGGCGCCACCACTTTAGGGGTTTCAGCTTGAATTATTGTTCAAGAAAGCGCATGTTTCCTCTGCTTTTTTCGGGCACAGAGAGAGTTTTATGAGTATACGTCCTTGGCGAGATATTGTTCGCCGGAAATCACGACAGGTAATGGTTGGTAATGTTCCTGTCGGTGGGGATGCCCCCATTACTGTTCAGTCTATGACGAACACCTTAACGACAGATGTGAAAGCGACTGTCGACCAGATTCATGCAATGGAAGAAGCTGGCGCAGACATTGTACGCGTGTCTTGTCCGGACGAAGAATCTTCCCGCGCCTTGAAAGATATCGTCAAAGAAGTCTCTGTGCCGATTGTGGCAGATATTCACTTTCATTATAAACGTGCGATTGAAGCTGCAGAATCTGGCGCGGCCTGTTTACGGATTAATCCGGGAAACATTGGCAAGCGCGAAAAGGTACTCGAAGTTGTCAGTGCAGCAAAGGATCACGGTTGTTCCATGCGTATTGGTGTAAATGCTGGGTCTTTGGAAAAACATCTGTTAGATCGCTTTGGGGAACCTTGTCCGGATGCGATGGTAGAATCTGCTCTCGGCCATATTCGGATTTTGGAAGATCTCGATTTTAGAGAGTTTAAAATTTCCTGTAAGGCATCAGACGTTTTCATGGCTGTTGCTGCCTATATGCAATTGGGTGAGGTTTGTGATTATCCACTGCATATTGGCGTTACAGAAGCTGGTGGCCTGCGCACGGGAACGATTAAATCATCTATCGGTATGGGAAATCTGTTGTGGTCAGGTATCGGAGATACCTTGCGAGTTTCTCTCTCGGCTGATCCTGTGGAAGAGATCAAGGTCGGGTTTGATATCTTGAAATCTTTGGGGCTGAGACATCGTGGTGTGAATGTTATTTCCTGTCCGTCATGCGCACGCCAACAGTTTGATGTGATCAATACCGTTTCTGTTCTTGAAGAAAGATTGAGCCACATTACCACGCCGATGACCGTTTCTGTTATTGGCTGCGTGGTTAATGGTCCTGGCGAAGCGACAATGACGGATATTGGTCTGACGGGTGGAGGTAAAGGTACTCATCAAGTTTATGTGGCCGGTATGCCCGATCATCGACTTAAAGATCAAAGCATTGTTGATCACTTGGTGGGTATGATCGAAACCAAGGCGGCGGAAATAGAAGACGCGATTGCCCGGGGCGAAACACCACAGCAGATGGGACATTAGTCGTTTCTATCTGAAGCTTTTATAAAAGTACGTGGTCCGCTATCGTGACTATGTACTTTTAAAGGGCTATTCCCTATAACCATTCCGGTTATTCTTACTTCATATTCTTATTTGTTTCTTTCAGGAGAACCCTAACGATGTCTTCTCTGCAACCTGTTCGCGGCACGCATGACCTTTTTGGCGATGATATGCGTCGACATCGCGAAGTGTTGAATATTGGACGCGAGGTTGCAAATCGTTTTGGGTATGACGAAATAATCACACCTATCTTTGAAAAAACAGAAGTCTTCAAACGTACACTTGGTGATACGTCGGATGTTGTGACCAAAGAAATGTATACCTTCCCTACCAAAGGCGGGGATGAAATTACATTGCGCCCGGAAAATACTGCGGGTGTTGCCCGTGCCTTTATGTCCAATGGGCTAAGCCAACAGTTACCCGTTAAGTTCTTTTATGGCGGTCCAATGTTTCGCCATGAACGTCCGCAAAAGGGGCGGCAGAGGCAATTCCATCAGGCCGGGGTTGAACTTCTTGGGGTTGAAAAGCCACAAGGAGATGTCGAGATTATTTCTTTGGGGGTACATTTCCTTAAAGAACTTGGTGTCTATGAAAACACGACGCTGGAACTCAACACGCTTGGGGATCAAGAAAGCCGTCAGGCTTACCGTGATGCATTGATTGAATATTTCTCTGCGTTCAAAGATCAGCTTTCAGAAGATAGCTTGAGCCGGTTAGAGAAAAATCCACTGAGGATTTTGGATTCAAAAGATGAAGGGGACAGAAAGCTTGTTGCTGATGCTCCTGTTTTCTCTGACTATCTCAATGACTTGAGTAAAGATTTTTTTGCTCAGGTCAAAAGTGGTCTGGATGCCTTGGGTATTGCTTATGAAATAAACCCGCGCCTTGTTCGTGGCCTGGATTATTACTGTCATACTGCGTTTGAATTCACCACAACAGCCCTTGGTGCCCAAGGAACAGTTCTGGCGGGTGGTCGTTATGATGGATTGATCAAAACCATGGGTGGCCCTGCGACACCTGGCGTAGGTTGGGCTTCGGGTATTGAACGTTTGGCTATGCTGATGACACGACAAGTTGTTGAACCTAAACCTGTCGTCATTATTCCTATGGGGGAAGCGGCCGAAGCAAAGGCGCAAATCTTGGCTGATGAACTAAGGTATGCGGCATACCGTGTCGAGCTTGGGTTTAGTGGAAACCTGAAAAAACGACTGAACAGAGCCAACAAACAAAATGCCAGTGTTGCTATTATTATGGGGGATGATGAATTGGCTGCAAATTCTGCAACCGTTCGTGATCTTTCAAGTGGTGAGCAAGAGCTCGTTAAACTGGACGCTTTGGCTGATAAGCTGTCGGTTTATCGCTGAGCTGTACAGATCCGGCAAAAGAGGCCTAAAATGGCCTCTCTTGCTTACAATCGTGATATCGTATGAATTCAGTTCCACCCTTTGTTCCTGAACACCCTTTGATAGAGCACTCTGATCAGTTTGATCGGCTTGCAATCGTTGGTGTCAGTGCAAGAACTGCGGGTCGACGTTTGCGCGATACTCTCTTTGTTGAAGAACCAGATTATTCTACGATCCTTACCAAGCTCAAGAGCGAGGGCAAACAAAGCGTTGTCTTGATTGCAACGTGTGAAAGATTTGACTTTGTTTTATGCCAGTTTGAACGCGAAGATATTGATTATTATCAGAACATTATAGCGCAAGAAGCCAATATTGATCTAGAGAGCCTTCGGAAACAAAGCTATCAGCACACAGGGGTTGATGCTTTACGGCATCTTTTTGCAGTTGCATCATCACTGGATAGTTTGATCGTTGGTGAGCCGCAAATTCTAGGTCAGGTGAAAGAGTGTCATCGTGTTTCAAGAGATTTGGGACTAACGGATAGTTTTCTTGATAGTGTGCTTAACGCCGGCCTTGTTGTTGCAAAGCGTGTACGAACCGAGACGACCATTGCACAGCAACCGATTTCTCTGGCCTCTTCTGCTTTACAGGTGGCGCGTGGCATTCATGGTGATTTGGCTAGATGTACGGTTTCTTTAATCGGTAGTGGCGAAGTGGGAGAGCTTCTTTGCCAAGAGTTTAATAGCGTCGGCATCGGTGACCTTATTATAACGCACCCCAAAATTGGACGAAGTCAAACCGCAAGTTTTCGGTTGGGGGGGAAGGTATGTCCCTGGGATCAACTAGATGACCTGATAAGCCAAAGTGACATTATCCTGTCAGCTTATGGTGGTGCTGATCATATCTTTACGGCTGCGAATGTTGGGGTTGCCCTTCGTAAAAGAAAACGGAAACCGGTCTTTTTTATTGATACAACAGCAGCACGCGATATCGCAACCGAGGTGAATGACCTGAGTGGTGCTTATTTTTATAATCTAGAAGATCTTGAAAGTGTCGCAAAACAAGGCAAAGTCCACCGCGAGGCTGCTATGATGGCAGCATGGAAAGTTCTTGGCGATGAAATGCAGGCTTTCATCCGTTCAAAGGTCGAGAGACAAGCTGTTCCTGCTATTGCCGTTATTCGAAAACATTTTGAGTCACTTCGGTCACAGGTTCTGCTGGAAACTGAAGAAAATGCAGATGTTGCGACCCGGCTATTGATTAATAGACTATTGCATAATCCGCAGGTGGTCTTAAAAGAGATTGCAAGAGAAGACCCAGAAGGGCATGTGTTGTTTGAACAGTTGCTCTATAGATTTTTTGGAATAGAGGCTGCTTTACATAGTCGTGGTAAAGAAGATGGGGGCCTCGCTGAGAATTGTGAACCTCAAGCAAATGATGGAAAAGAGGACTGAACGTGAAGTTCGATGAAAAGCTAGATGCTGTTGTTGCCCGGTATGACGAACTGAATGCGGTTATTTCTACTCATCAAGACCCAGGGTCTAATGAATATACTAAGTTGCTGAGAGAGCTGTCGGACTTAACGTCTGTCGTGGAAACTGTTCAGGAACTTCGCACCTTACAAAACGAAATGGCTGACCTGGCCGAAATGCTGAATGATCCTGATGCCGATGCTGAAATGCGGGACCTTGCACAGGAAGAATTCCTAGAACTTAAGCAAAAGCTGCCGGAGATGGAACAGCAAGTGCAAATTATGCTGCTCCCCAAGGATGTGGACGGCGAGCGTAACGCGATCCTCGAAGTCCGTGCAGGAACCGGGGGTGATGAAGCAGGTCTTTTTGCATCAGAGTTATTTAGGATGTATCAGCGATATGCAGAAGCATCAGGATGGCGGTTCGAGGCACTGGACTATTCCGAAAATGGTATCGGCGGTGTGAAAGAGGCAACTGCCCTGATTACGGGAACAGGGGTGTTCTCTAACCTAAAATTTGAATCTGGTGTACATCGTGTTCAGCGCGTGCCCGTGACGGAATCCGGTGGACGCATTCATACTTCAGCTGCGACAGTTGCGGTAATGCCCGAAGCCCAAGATGTTGACGTTGAAATTAATCCGGCTGATTTACGTATCGATACTTATCGCGCACAGGGTGCTGGCGGACAGCACGTTAATACGACGGATTCTGCTGTACGTATTACGCATGTTCCCACGGGTGTTGTCGTTCAATGTCAGGATGGTCGCTCTCAGCATAAAAATAAAGAGCAAGCGATGAAGATGTTGCTGACCCAGATTTATGATAATCAACGTCAAGAACAAGAGAAAGAACAGGCCGCTAATCGTAAGTCACAGGTCGGGAGCGGGGATCGCTCGGAACGAATTAGAACGTATAACTTTCCTCAAGGTCGCGTGACGGATCATCGAATCAACCTGACGCTTTATAAGCTGGATAAGGTGATTGCGGGTGAGGCGCTTGATGAAGTGGTTAATGCGCTAATTGCCGAAGATCAGGCTGAACGCCTTGCCGAAATCCAATAATTAGGCATCGTTCTGAAAAGGTTGATTGGCTAGATATGGAATCTAATGAGCAAGTTCAGAAGACGATTGCAGATTGTTTGAAGCTGGGAAATGAACAGTTAACTGCAGCCGAGATCGAGAATCCCAGATTGGATGTGCGATTATTGCTTGCAGAGGCCCTGAGTGTCGACACCTCTTATCTTTTTGGCTATCCGGAAAAACTTCTGAATGATGGTCAATTTGGTCATTTTCTGGGGATGATCAATCGGCGGTTAAAGCGTGAACCTGTCTCAAAAATTATTGGACGCAAGGAATTCTGGAGTCTGAAGTTTAAGGTCTCACGTGATACATTGGACCCACGACCTGACAGTGAAACACTTATTGAGGCAGTTCTCGAAAGCTTAGTGGACAAGACAGAAGCAATTAAAATTCTTGATCTGGGAACTGGGACAGGGTGCCTCTTACTTACTCTTTTAAGTGAACTCCAAACGGCCAAGGGACTTGGTATCGATATCAGTGATAGGGCTCTTGCTATCGCAAAGGATAATGCCGAAGCTTTGAGGTTATCTGATCGGGTGAGATTTCAATTGGGGAATTGGTGCGATGGGGTTGGGGATGGTTGGGATATTATTATATCCAATCCCCCCTATATCGGAGAGGATGAAAAAAGGGCCCTTTCGCCGGAAGTTTTAAATTATGACCCTGCATTAGCACTTTTTGCAGAAAATAACGGGATGAAAGATTATCAAACATTCATACCTCAAGCTGCTTTGATCCTGAAAAATAATGGCATGCTTGTTGTAGAAGCCGGACAAGGGCAAGCTGAAGCTATAAATACTTTAATGCGCGATGCCGGGCTTGTTGTTTCTGCCCCGAAAAAGGACCTTGGCGGCATCCCCAGAGCCTGCATTGCTCGTAAGTGCATTTAATAAATAATATAAAATTAACATTTAGGGCTTGGAAAGCCGAAGATATAGCTTTACGGTGTACCGATAAGCAGGGGCGTGGGGTGCCCCGGGGGTATTTGCCGACAACTTGATAGATACGTCGTCTGAGTTTAAGACTCTTGACGTTTGTCGATACCCAAGATTTAGCATTTAATTTAGCTTGCGAATGATGAGACAGCAAAATTCAAACAATTCGAACCGTCGCCCGCGCGGCCGGTCAAATAATAGTAATCGAAAGCCACAGCAATCACGTAATGGTGTCTTCGATAGTAATGGACCTGGGGGGCGCATACGCGGCAATGCCTCTCAGCTAAAAGAAAAGTACCTGCAAATGGCGCGTGACGCCGCTGTTGGAGGGGATCGTGTTGCCGCCGAATCTTTCTATCAGTTTGCAGAGCATTATTTCCGTGTGATTAATGATTCTACCGACCCTAATTCGGGTCGAACTAATCAGCCGGATAATAATTACCGCAATAGAAATACTCGGAATTCTTCTGATGGAGATACGAAAGCAGTTGATGGGAATATTGCTTCTGAAAATGAAGCTGATGCACAGCCAGCAATTGTCTTGAATGAAGAAAGTCCTGCTGAAGAGGAAGCTCCTAAACCAGCAAGAGGCCGTGTTCGGACCCGGCGTCCTCGATACGAGGCTTCTGATGATGCCGCCTCAGTAGAGAAGCGTGCTGAAAAAGCGACGCTTGAAATTAAACAAGACCCAGAACCAGAGGCTGCTAAGGCGACTCCTGCTGTGGTTGAATTGCCTTTGGGTGCTGAAGAAACGCCGGCTGAAAAACCTAAGCGGCGTACGCGTACGCGTAAAGTTGCAGATACAGGTGATGAAGTTAAGGCGCCTCGCCCTAGGGGCCGCCCACGTAAAAATCCTGTTGAAAAAGATACGACAGAAACCGCTTAGTTTTACTTCTTGGTTTTTGGCTGTCTAAAAGTTCGCTTTTTTTGCACCAGTTGATTTGATTGTATTAAACAGTCGTCACTGGTGCATTTTTTTGTATAGTGCCATCAGTTTTAACCTGAGCATATACACCCATATTTCTGTGCCCAAATCCTGCTTGCAAATTTTTGGGGATATTTAAATCAACATCTGCAGTGTCTAGATTTACGTTTGTAGCTGAACATCGCCCAATATGGGATTTTATCTCCAAAGTGATGCTTCCTACTTTGACCTCTTTCCCAATCCAGTCATTTTCTTCCCATGCTTTTAATCCCTCAATATAGAGATTTCCTCTAAATCGCATAGGATCGACGGGGGTTCTCACTACCCGCTCTAGGTCTTTAACGCTTTCGAGGTTAATCAGGGATATTTGTAAATCGGGAATGTCTGTAAAGGCTGAGGTCTTATTTTCGACAATCTTTGGTGCACCTCGCACATCTGATTCAAGAAAACTTGCTAGGAACTGTTCCAATAACATGCGGCCAGTCTGGTCGGTAAGCTTTCCTCTGGATACTCTTTTCCCATTGCGCAAAAGGGTAAGAGTTTCGGTCTCTTCGTCAAAATTCGACGTCAACTGAGCCAACTTTGGATTCTTTGCCAGCATTAAAAAATGCTTTTTTGAGAGCCAGACAGGGCCATCGGGAAATTCTGTGGAACCGTGGGCAATGGCGAATCGTCTGTCATAAGGAAGAAGAGCGTCCTTTTGGATATTTACTTGATCCAATTTTTCTGCACTAAGGCCTTTAACAGGGTAGCGATAGATTGAGTTGATATAAGCAGACATCTTCTTCCCCGAATTTTTTTCTATTGTGTTGGCTACACATTATTTTTCAAGCCTTTAATGATTTAATCTTCGAAGTTCCAGTATTTCAGTGGATTGTAGGGGCAAAGCATTCGTGAAAACAGATGGGGAGGAATTTACATATTGAAAATAAATAAAAAAATTTACAAATGAGAATGATTTTCAGTTGCATAATGTTTTTTCATGGGCTAGCTTCCTTCTTGTAGTTCCTACCGAGGAAGACACCACAAGCTATTCGGCGGTCATCGCTTGAATTTATTTGTTTGTGCTCCTTCTGGGTATGTACTCATCTCTCCTGACGTAACTATGGGATTTCCCAACCCTGCCTTCGGGCAGGGTTTTTTTTTGTTCATTTTCCCAGGGGTAGATGGGAAAGGTGGGCGACCACAGCCTTGCCGTTTCTGCTCGTCGTTTTAGGAATGTATTGATAAATTCCGCGCGTTCGATCCTTGTATCCGATAAATCTGATACACATATATTTAGTGGCGGGTGATCTTGATCAACGTCAGAGTTCCATCATGCTACTATCGTGGGTGATGGGTGGTATTGCATCAACGATTGTGTGCTGCTGACGCAGGCATGACGGAGAGGGCTTAAAAATATGAATTTGAATAGTTATACTGAAAGAACTCAGGGCTTTATTCAGGCCGCGCAAGGACTTGCACACCGTAGTGATCATCAAAGACTGACGCCTGAACATATGCTGAAGGTGATGTTGGATGATTCTGAAGGACTTGCCGCAAATCTGATTACTGCCGCCGGCGGAAACCCGTTAAAAGCACGGGAAGATGTTGACCGGACATTGGCCAAGTTACCAAAGGTCAGCGGTCAGGATGTCGGGCAGGTGTATCTTGCCCCGGAAACGGCCCGAATCTTCGAACAGGCAGAGCAGATCGCGAAAAAGGCGGGTGACAACTATGTTACCGTTGAGCGTCTTCTAATTGCACTCGCACTATCCAAAGAAGCTGAATCTGGAAAGATCCTCAAAGATGCTGGGTTAACTGCTCAAAACCTCAATGCTGCAATTAATGATTTGCGCAAAGGTCGGACAGCTCAATCCGCATCCGCAGAAGATAGTTATGATGCCTTGAAAAAATATGCGCAAGACCTGACCAGTATGGCACGGGAAGGGAAGCTTGATCCTGTGATTGGGCGCGAGGAAGAGATTCGCCGAACTATTCAGGTCCTTTCAAGGCGCACGAAGAACAACCCCGTACTGATTGGTGAGCCGGGCGTGGGTAAAACGGCAATTATTGAAGGACTTGCCCTTCGGATTGTGAACGGTGATGTACCTGAAAGCCTCAAGAACAAGAAACTTATGTCTCTTGATCTTGGATCAATGGTTGCGGGGGCAAAATATCGCGGTGAATTTGAAGAACGATTGAAAGCTGTTTTGCAGGAAGTTACCGAAGCAAGTGGTGAGATCATTGTTTTTATTGATGAACTTCACACTTTAGTTGGTGCGGGTAAAACAGATGGCGCAATGGACGCGTCTAATATGCTGAAGCCTGCTTTGGCGCGTGGTGAACTACATTGTGTGGGGGCCACAACCCTTGATGAGTATCGCAAATATATTGAAAAGGACGCAGCACTGGCTCGGCGCTTCCAATCAGTTGTTGTGGAAGAACCGAATGTCGAAGACACCGTATCGATCCTTCGTGGCTTGAAAGAAAAGTACGAGCTGCACCACGGTGTTCGCATTACAGATTCGGCTCTTGTTGCCGCGGCATCACTTTCAAATCGTTATATAACAGATCGATTCTTACCGGATAAGGCCATCGACCTTGTCGACGAAGCTGCCAGCCGACTACGTATGGAAGTGGATTCCAAACCAGAAGAAATCGATGAGATGGATCGCAGGTTGATTCAGCTTAAGATCGAGCAGTCAGCCCTTCAAAAAGAGAGCGATAAGGCTGCCAAAGATCGTCTCGACAAGTTGAAGTTTGAAATTGCAGAGCTGGAAGAGAAAAGCAACACACTCACGAGCCAATGGAAATCAGAAAAAGATAAACTTGCCGGTGCGCAAAGAATTAAGGAAGAGCTAGAACAAGCACGTTTAGAGCTTGAGCAGGCAGAGCGAGATGGTCGCTTGGAAAAGGCTGGTGAGTTGAAATATGGTCGCCTGCCCGAACTAGAGAGGGCTTTAGTCGAGGCTGAAGAAGCTGGCGATAGTCACATGCTAAACGAAGAAGTGCGTGAAGATGCCATTGCCGGGGTTGTTTCTCGTTGGACGGGAATTCCGGTTGATAAGATGCTCGAAGGCGAAAGAGAGAAGCTTCTGCAAATGGAAGATCTTCTCAGGAAACGTGTCATCGGTCAGGATGAAGCGATTGTTGCGATCTCGAATGCTGTTCGCCGTTCGAGATCTGGTCTTCAGGATCCTAACCGTCCTATCGGTTCTTTTCTCTTTCTGGGGCCAACCGGGGTCGGGAAGACGGAACTGACAAAAACCTTGGCATCTTTTCTGTTCGATGACGATACGGCGATGGTACGTTTGGATATGTCCGAGTACATGGAAAAACATGCTGTTTCCCGGATGATTGGTGCGCCACCAGGGTACGTCGGTTACGAAGAAGGTGGTGCTTTAACCGAAGCTGTGCGCAGACGGCCTTATCAGGTTGTCCTTTTTGATGAAGTTGAAAAGGCACACCCGGATGTCTTCAATGTGCTTTTACAGGTTCTTGATGATGGGCGTTTGACGGATGGTCAGGGGCGCACAGTTGATTTTAGCAATACGCTGATCATTATGACGTCAAATCTTGGGTCTGATGTCTTGGCGAATCAGCCGGATGGCGAAGACAGTTCTGTGGTTCGTGAACAGGTGATGGAGGTAGTTCGCGCTTCCTTCAGACCTGAATTTCTGAACCGTCTTGATGAAGTCCTTCTGTTCCATCGTTTGGAACGCCGACACATGAGCTCTATTGTTGAAATTCAGTTCGGTCGTTTGCAAAAGCTTTTGGCTGATCGCGATATCAAGGCAAAACTCGATGATGAATCCACCGAATGGCTAGCAGAAAAAGGCTATGACCCTGTCTATGGCGCGCGTCCGCTAAAACGTGTAATCCAGCGGGAATTACAAAATCCGTTGGCTTCGTTGCTACTTGAGGGGGCGATACATGATGGCGAGCAGCTGGATATCTCTGCGGAAGATGATGTGCTGACGATTAATGGTAGAAAGCTCGCTGTTACATAATCGCTTGCTAGCCGACCATAGTTTCAGGTGTGTCTAGGCCCAAGTATCTTTTGGTATGGTATAAAAAAGGACCGTTTGTTTAATCAAACGGTCCTTTTTCTGTGCTATATAATCTGGAAAATCCGAGATTAGTTTGTGTTCAGCTTTGCAATGGCTGCCGGTTGTTTCAGATCTTCAATCAGCCCGTCGATTTTGGCTTTTTCAGATTCGAAGTTTTTCAGGTCAGCTTTCTTGAGCTTTTCTCCAGCTGGCAGTTTAACGCCTAACGGATTAACCTGACGGCCATTGAACAGCACTTCATAATGAAGGTGCGGACCTGTAGAACGTCCTGTTGTGCCAACGTAACCGATTACCTGTCCCTGACGCACGCGTTTGGATTTACGGATACCTTTGGCAAAACCCTTCATGTGGGCATAGGCTGTTTCATAGCCACTGTGATGGCGAATTTTTACGTAGTTACCAAAACTGCTGAAACGGTTTGCCCGTAAGATGACGCCATCACCCGCAGCATAAATCGGTGTGCCACGCGGAGCCGCAAAGTCGACACCTTTATGCATTTTGGTATAACCAAGAACCGGATGTTTACGTTTCCCAAAGCGGCTTGATAGGCGTGCGCCGTCCACGGGTGTTCTCATCAAGGCTTTTTTTGCGGACTGGCCTTTTTCATTAAAGTAGTCGGTAAAACCGCTAGAGGGGGTGAAGCGATAAAGTTGTAGATCATCACCTGACAGGTTGAGGTTGCCGTAGAGCATTTCACCTGTGCGGGCGAGATTGCCATCTTCATCATAATAGGCTTCGTAAACGACTTCGAAGCTATCACCCTTTTGAATCTCGCGTTGGAAATCCACATCAAAGCTATAGGCCCTGATCATTTTGATCATGATGTCATTGGGAACACTGACATTCGTTGCCGCGAGATAAAGACTACTTGTAATTTCGTTGGTGCTACGGGCCATTTTCATGGTGAGCGGGCGTTGAATTTCTTCAGCAATATATTTGCTTTCTTCGCCTTCGGTTGTGCTGACTTTTACAATACGCTCTACACTTGGTTGAAACTGCATAGCCCGTAAAGGACCTACATCACGTTCTTTTACTTCAACAATAGGTGCTGATGGTGGCGCAAAGGTAAGGGCAATATCAAGTCCGGGTCTAATCTTTCGTGGGGAATAGACATCTGTGAGGGCGGTAATGGCGCCGTGTGCCTCTGAGCGGGTTGCGCCTGCGGCAACAAGTAAGCTCATAAGTGTGTCGCCATGGGAAACAGTCACCATTTTTTCGATATCACTAGGCTCTAGTATATCTGCGGCGGTTTCTGTCGGAACGGCCCCAACGGCTACATATTCACTTGTCAGTAAATCTGTTTTCAGGGTCGCGACAACTTCTGGTGATGCGACGGTAATTTCTTGCGTGTTGATATTAGAAGTGCTGCTTGCATCTTCTGTGACTTCAACAGTGGCTGATTGGGTCTTGTTTGTAACCTGCTCTTCTATAGGGGTGCTACTGGAAAGCCAAAAATAGATCCCGCCAAGGGCAAGAATCGATAGGCTGCTTCCTATTGCTGCATTAACCATAAAAGTAGGTGTGTGGAATCTATTCTTCACACGTAGTGCTCCGGAATCCGTGACGACATACGGCCGTATTCGATGTTGTTGTTATATAGAATCTCAATACTCTGCTCGGACAAAGTGATGTATTTATGGATTCCTGTCAATGTTTACTCGATTCTGTTTTTTTAGAAAGTCCCCCTTTTCTGCGGGGTTTGCGGCACAAATACCGCAAACAGAGGGCAAGATGATGGAAAAAAGTAAATAAAATGCAAAAAGGTCTTTGACAGTGTGTTGTGTGGGGCCTATAACACCGCTCACCGACGGGGCAGATGCTCTGGCGGGAC
>NZ_JBLWTH010000010.1:0-153086 GCF_048270245.1 Kiloniella sp. | reverse complement strand
AAAACGATACGACTATCGGCGCTACCGTCACCGTTACTGTCAAAGGTCAGAACAAAGTCATTGCCTTCCAGTACCGGAGTTGCTGCCGTTGCATCAAAGTTCAGGGTTGCTGTTTGACCACGCTCCAAAGAAACAGTCTTGGTTTCACCACCGGCTGGTGCTGTAATCTCAATTGTAGAAGCTGCTTGACCAACAAGAAGGTCTTGACCCTCTTCACCTGAAACGGTTTTGTTGCCTGTAGTTGTAAAACCTTCAGTCATATGTAGAACCCCTGTTCTGAATTTCGACAAAACAGGTTCGCCAAGAAATTGGTAACCTGTCATCTGCGAGACTTATAAAATGTTGGGTCTGAGCATATAGAAAAAAAGATAAATAACAACTAACGTTAACCTAAAACATACAGCAATATGTATGATCTTTCTCTTAAACAGGGGTGATGTCTTGTTGCACAATCAGATTCCAAAAGGATTCTGCCACGGGACCAAAGGGATGATTGGTCGTGCGCGAAATATAAGTTTCTATTTCCACAGGACCAAAATCAGAAGACGTCAACGCCACAAGATCCCCAGAAGCTAACTCGTCACTAATCATATGCAAAGGAACGCGGCCCCACCCCAAACCGGACATGATAATCTGCTTCTTCGTCAGAAAATCATTCACTCGCCACGGCACGCTGGTTTCCAAAACGCCATATTTCCGCTCGTCCCTGTTCCGACTACGATCAGTTACAACAACCTGGGTTGCCCCATCCATATCTTCCCTGGTTAATTCTGATGCATCCTTTTGCCCCACTGAACACCCGGATACCACGGGGATTAAACTCACGGGGCATAGTTTTTCATAGCGCGTCATTTCAATTTTATCGAACATTTCGCCACCCGCCACCATTGCAATATCTGCTTCCTTGTCTTCTAGAATTTCTAGCGGGGCCGTGAAATTTTCGACAAACAATGTCAAGCGTGTTGCCGGGTACTTATCACGGATAATACGAAACGCGCCAAGAACCTGCTGGATATCAAATACCTCTGACACCACGATGCGAAGCTCTGCCTCAACACCTTGCGCATAGTGCTGGGCCAGATCGCTCATATCCCTTGCCTGTGAGAGAACAGTACGGGCCTTTTGAACAAGTATTTTACCATGATCCGTCAACGTCGGGCGATAGCCGTCCCGCTCAAAGATCGCAACCTTCAGCTCGTCTTCCAAATTTTTAATCGCGATAGAGACCGCAGACTGACTTTTGTGTAGGGCTTCGGAAGCAGCTCGAAAACCTCCGTGGTCAACAACACCAATGAGCGCACGCAACTGATCTAAGGTCATCACACATCTCGATCTAAATTACATATCAATTCAATCTAATATTTATACTTTTTTAAATCATGTTTCATCCGATATTTCAAGCAGAGACGACGTCATGTTTCACTGTTCTTCGTAAAAGTGAAGCTGACTTAGTGCCTAAAACAAACAGAAATACTGAAACTTGAGAAACCAAAAAGATGCTCAACACCTTTGAAAATTATGGCTGGATAGCCCGCTTTTTCCACTGGACTATTGCCCTGGCGGCAACCGTCCTATTTGGATTGGGGCTCTATATGGTCGAATTGAGCTACTATGACCCGGCTTATAAAACCTTTCCAAGCCTGCACAAATCCATAGGACTTCTGGTCGCTGTTCTTATGGTTATTCGGCTGATTTGGCGATTAATCAGCGTGGCTCCCCTGCCAATTTCAGACCCGACGACACCGCATCAGAATCTGCAACACAAGGCAGCATCCCTAGTGCACTTCATACTCTATGCCCTGCCTTTCGCCTTGTTTATTTCCGGTTACCTGATCTCCACAGCCGATGGCCGATCGATTTTTGTCTTTGATACGATCGAAGTTCCCGCACTTTTTCCAGCCAACAAAGGGCTGGAAGATACCGCCGGGTTAATTCACGAAATCATTGCATGGTCACTGGCCGGGTTTGTTGTTTTACACGCCGCAGCCGCCCTTAAACATCATTTCATAAACAAAGACCGCACGCTAAAGCGCATGCTTTTGGGTGCCAGCACAACAACACCTTGAATTCAACCTTCTAAAACAGGAATAATACAGATGTATAAATCAACACTGAAATCTGCAAAATTTGCCTTTATCGGTTCTCTTTTAGCTTTTGGCGCTCTTGGTAGTTTAGCAGCGCCCCTGACATCCCCGGCACAGGCCGAAACCTATCAACTAGATACTCAGGGTGCCCACGCATCAATCCAGTTTAAAATCAGCCACCTTGGCTATTCATGGATCCTTGCTCGTTTTAACAAATTTGATGGCCAGTTCGAATTTGACGCCAACAAACCCGAAGCTTCTTCCATTTCTATTAACGTTGACACCGCAAGCCTTGATTCCAATCATGCAGAGCGTGACAAACACCTGCGCAGTGCTGATTTTCTGGACGTTTCCAACTTCCCGACCGCAACCTTTGTCAGCACTGGCCTAAAACCCGTTAGCGAGAAAACAGCGGTCCTGAGCGGTGATCTAACCATCAAGGGCATTACCAAACCGATCACCATGGATGTAAACTGGATTGGCGGCGGCGATGACCCGTGGGGCTACGTACGTCAAGGCTTTGAAGGTTCATTGGTTATTCCCGTAGGTGATTACGGCATGATGGACATGGGCCCAAGCGCACAAGAAGTCGAAATCCTTGTCTTCTTCGAAGGCGTGCGCCCTAAGGGGTAAGTACTTATAAAGTACCTATACCCAGTACTTAACAAGGTACTTACGGATTATAAAAGAGGAGAGGAAACAACCGTTTCCTCTCCTCTTTGTATTTACAACATTGTCTTTACCCTATGACAGAAGGAACCTATCTTCGTTTTTTAAATTCAAATGCTGTCGTAAATCGTTGCAAATTCGGTGTAAGAAGCAACTGACCCGTCCGCTAAATCAAATAGATTTTAAGTATGCACAGGATTAAAAAGCATCAAAGACCAGAGGATATCATTAATGGTCCCCCAATCTAACGCACGCCCAAAGATAGGAACCCGTTTAACCGACTTACTTGGCATAGAACATCCCATTCTCTGTGGTGGCTTGATGCATTTGGCCGATGCGAACTATGTTGCGGCTGTGGTCAATGCCGGGGCGATGGGGTTTATTTCTGCTCTGACGTTCCCTGACCCACAACAGCTACGGGATGAAATCCAGAAATGCCGGGACCTGTCAGAGGGCAAATCTTTTGGGATAAATCTTTATATCTCTCCCCGACAAGATGCCAATGATCGACTGGAAAAATTGCTGACTGTGGTACAGGACGAAAAGATTGCAGTGGTAGAAACCGCGGGCGGCAACCCCAGCCCGATCATCCCCCTGATGAAAGAAGCTGGCATCAAAGTTATTCACAAAGTTCCTGCCGTCCGTTTTGCGCTTTCGGCTGAACGCGCAGGGGTTGATGCAGTCAGTCTGGTTGGGGCGGAATGCGGCGGTCACCCCGGCTATATGATGGTTGGGTCCATGGTTCAAGCCGCTGACGCCCCCCAAAAGCTGTCTATCCCCGTTATTCTCGGCGGCGGCATTGGACATGGCAGCCAGTTAACAGCGGCTCTTGCCATGGGGTGTGACGGTATTCTGATGGGAACCCGCATGCTGGTTTCCAGTGAACTTCAAGCCCACAAGGATTATAAACAGCGCGTCATCGAAGGCACCGGGCTGGACAGTATCGTGGTACAAAGCACATTAAAGAACCATCACCGTGTTCTGGATAACCAAACGGCACAGGCTATCCTCGCGCTGGAAAATGAAGGCAAGGAAAATTACGAAGATTACGCACATCTGCTTAACGGAAAGCTTTCGAAAGCGGCCTATGCATCTGGCAATACAGATCAGGGATTACTTGATTACGGGCAAAGTGCTTGTTTTGCTAATGCCATAGAACCTGTGGCAACTATACTCACACGTTTTATACAAGAAAGCCTGATAGCAAAGGAACGTCTGTCAGGGATGAACACACGATAAAATAGATGCTCTTTATCAGGAATCTTCTTAGGACCAAAAGCAGTTCGTGAAAAATAAACGGGCAGCAAATCTATTCATAAGTTGCCCCGTATTTCCTCAATCTCGTTTGATCATTGGCTGGTAGAAATAAGGAAAACCTTCGTCGTCTCTATTGATAACCAGATTGCCACAAACGTCCCAGCCTTCATTCAGTAATGAAGTCACTTTTTCGTTTAGATCTTCGCGGCTATGTTCCAGAACAAGTTCATACTTTTTCATCTGATCTATGTTTCCTTTATTTGCAGGTCTACTTGAACTTAAAACAAGAATGAACCAGAAAGATTAAAGGGATCTGAAAATTTACACCTAAAAGATTACCACACGTAATTTTCTTTGGCCTCAAGGTTATTTAACTTTGGGGGATAGCCACATTCTTTTTAATAATCGTATTCAGTTTATCCATGACCCCCGGTGAGATACTGTTCTTCCCAAGCATGATATGGACTGGTCCCAGATCAACCTTAACATTATTATGGGGAACAATTTTTCCACCCAAACCTTTTGCCTTGATCCGGGCTTTGCCCGTTTCCTTGTCGACCAAGAACCCATCCACACGATCACTGATCAGCATTTGGAAATTTTCACCGCCAATGGCCTGAAAAACCCTGCTTTTAAACTTTGGGTCTTCCATAAGATTCAGGTACTCTTCGCCATAATATGCGTTGCGAGATACACCCAACCTGAATTCGGTACCTATAATATCTTGTAGCCCGGTAAAATGGTCAAAGTCATGCTGATTTGCCCGCATAAACAACCATACGGTTTCATTGCGATAGGGCGCACTGAACGTTGCGTATTTGCTTCGTTCTTCTGTCTTGGACATACCAAGCAAAACATCCAGTTGTCCCTCTTCCATTGACTTCAACAAACGCGCCCAAGGTTTAGAGACAAATGTCAGGTCACATCCTAACGCGCCCAAGTATTTTTTTGCGGCCTGTATATCAACACCGACAGGTTGGCTGCTGTCGTTATTTTCCCCAACCATCTGGTAGGGTGGCCAATCAATCCAGCCGACAGTAAGCTCTCCGCAACTCTCTTCCGCCTGTGCTGATGCTGCAAAGGTCAATATTAGGCCTGCCAGAATACCGGTCATGGTTCTCGAACGACGTTTTAGCCCCCGGTGCATTCTATTTCCCTTCTACTCCAAAGAAATTCGACAATTCCCTTGTAGAGACTATGTTCACAAATTTGTGTTTCCTGAATATCAAACTTAAAAGACGTCTTACATCCAGACTTCTTATTTTTTGGTCATTTACTGGTGCTCTTTAATCGGACAATACCCCCGGCGTAGGAACAGATCCCTGACATCCGGTAAGCCCCCAAACATTGGACAATGCTATAACATCCACGTAATCAAGCCCATATCTTTTACGACATAGAGATTTAAAAACCTGTTAACCGAATACTTTATTTGTTTAAACTTTAATGACGTTCTTTTGAAAGACAACGCCCAGAAAATAAATAACCTTCGTTTACAACGACAAATTAATAAAACTAGAACTAACCCAAATTCATGGCGACTAGTCGTTTTTTACCTTTCCTTATCTCTCTCCTTTTGACTATAAACAGAAAAATAAGGCAGAATGCGGGTCATACCTTAAATACAGAAAACAACGACGTGCCATTATGCACAAAGTGCGCGAATGATACGTTACCCCAAAGACAACCATAAGCCTTTGGGAAACCTTAACAGCGCAATTGGACAAAACAAAAAGTGCTTGAAATCGGCCGGGATCTGGAAATAAGCATCAACCACAATGCCATCAAAGGTTTTCTCGAACTTTGTGATGAAGCACGGGGAAAAGGGCACATGACCATTGATCTGATCCAAAGCCGCCCTTTTATCAGCTATTGGCCAACATTGATCCTCAATCGTTACCACGAAGATAAAAACGATTTTCTTTATAGTTTCTGGGGATCAAAATTATCCAGCGTTTATGGTATGGATTTAACCGGAAAGTACATTCTGCGTGGCGAATTCAAAGAAACAGAGAATGTGTTCTGGACCGCTCATAATGACGTCATGACCAGTTTAAAACCCGCTTATCTAAATACGAGTATTCACTGGCTAGACAAAGAACACCAGAGCTTTAATGCTGTTATCATCCCCATGGAACGCAACGACACAATCACCGAAACCATTGCCTACGTCGCCTTTGATAAGTAAGAGAAGCTTATCTTATAAAAGACTAAACGACAGAGCCGTCCTTTGCCCATTTCGGGTACGAGCAGCAAACTGCTTCGATATTATTAATCAGGCACTCACCACTGCATTTGTACACAAGATGCATTTCATTTACGGCACGTTGAAGACTATCTGCCCATATGCTTCCAAGTAAAAAATTGGACCACCCGCAGTTCTCTCCCACTGAAAATTCCAATAATCAGCCGTAATAATTACGTCTTGCTATACCGGCCATAATATTTTTCGATCCGCGCCTGAAGTAATTCGAACAAGAAGCTGACAAACCAATAGATCAAGGCAGCTGTGATCAGCATTTCAAAGTGCTTGAACTCTGACCGCCCCAAAGTCCGCGCCAAATACATCAGCTCCATCACCCCCATGGCAGATACCAGCGAGCTGTCTTTGAGCATGGAAATAAAGTTATTCCCGGTGGGCGGAACAATGATCCGAATAGCCTGAGGCAGGATTACCTTGTACATTACCTGCCATTTTTTAAGGCCAAGTGCTGTCGCAGCTTCGGCTTGCCCTTCCCCAACAGACTGAATGCCCGACCGGAAAATTTCTGTCATATAAGCCCCATAACAAAGGGACAAAGCAATTATACCCGATGGAATAGCATCAAGGGTGATGCCCATTTGTGGCAGGCCGAGATAAATAAGATAAACCTGTAGCAACAAAGGTGTTCCCCGGAAAAAGGAAACATAGAATGTCGATAGGGAATAGGCTGGACCATTTTTTGACAATCGAGCCAGCGCCCCAAGCATTGCCAATATGCTCGCGCAGATAATAGAGACAGAGGTAATAAGAAGAGTATACCCCAGACCAGTCAAAATCAGCAACGGCAGCCGTTCGATGATAAAACTGAAAGACAGATCAAAAGAATAGAAAAAAGCTAGAAAAAGACACAAAAGTTCTGAAAAGAAAATCAGAACCTGTGTGCGAAAGGGCAACAAAGCCACGAGAACGACGTTGAGTGTCAACCCAATGGCAATCCCCACAGCGATTTGAAAAGAAAGATCGAAAAACAAAAGCGCTGATAGAAAAAATAAAAACAACAGGAACCGGCGAACTGCGGGATATTCCAGAACAGATACCAATGTATTAATCATACCAGCGCTTTTTCATTTCGTGATGAAAGAATGTTTCCTAAAAGTGTTTCCGAGAAAAGTCCAATGGGCCACCAGCAACAAAGTATCATTGATGGCCCAGAACATATGATTCAGAAAAGTATTCGGAACATTTAATTATGGGTCGTACTTACCAAATCTTCACCGAACCATTTAACAGACAGTTCAACCAAGGTGCCATCCGCACGCATTTCTTCGATAATTTCCGCCGTCTTTTCCGTCATTTCCGGGTCGCCTTTGGCGAGTGCCACTGCCAGTGGCTCATAAAAAACCGGATCACCCAGTTGACGGATCGGATAGTTCGCCTTGATGGCTTCGAGAATATTTGGCACAGACGAAATACCTGCATCAAGACGTTTACCATCCCCAATACGAAGATCGTCCATGGCATTGGTATCTGTTTCATAAGTTCTAATATCACTTGGCGTCACAGAAAAAGTCACTGGTGGAGAGTAGGCCTGGTCAAGTTCCAGTGTATGGGTCAAGTAAGCTTCATATGTTGAACCGCCACTGGCACCAATACGTTTGTCATTTAGATCAGCAAGTGTTTGAGCGGATGAATCCTTGTGCACATAAAAAGCCGAAGGCGTGAAATAATATACAGCCGGGAAGTCCAGAACTTCTGCGCGGGCCGGGGTCGGCGTCATAGAACCAATTGCCACATCCCAGCGTCCGCCCCATTTTCCAGATGTTATTGCTTCCCAGGCCGGGTTAATAAACTCAACATCAACGCCCATACGTTTGGCGAGTTCTTTTGCAACATCAACGTCATAACCTTCAAAAACGCCGTCTGCATTCAGATAAGACGCAGGCGGATATTCCGAATTGGTTGCCACGGTCATCTTGCCCTCTGACATGACCTTATCCAGCACCTCACCCGCCTGTGCTAAACCCGATAAAGACACAAAACCAGCCAAAGCCAAGCTAACAACTGATTTGATTTTCCCCTTACCCGTAGATTTTTTTTCAACGTGAGAGAATGAAGACTTCATGACGTGCTCCTCCCTGAGCAAATTTGCAGCTCTGGTTGGCTGCCAGACAAAATGATGAAAGTTAAAATGACACAACAACGAAACAAAACGGTAAGGCACCGAACAGAAATGAGCAAGGCTTATTTTACAGTTGTAAAACTATTTCTCATCAGGCAAAATCACCCATAAAATAAAATGCATCGTCAACTTTTGAGTCAATTTTTGACTCTAATTTCACCTCATCAACAAGGTAAAATTATTACGCACCTGATGTATAGAAACATTACTATTTTGAATTTTTATAATAGCGAGTCATTATAAAACCGATTGCATTCATGAAACGAAGTACCCTGAAGAACGAAGTGGCATGAAAAACGCTGTATTTAACTCTACGTACTCTGGGCTTGGACGAAACAAGGTTATCTATGCAAAACGCCGCCGCTTCGACACCTAAATTTCGCAGACTGGAAGCTGACTTTCGTCGCCAAAGACTGATTGATGCCACAGTCAAATGCATTGCCGAACACGGATATGCAGCAACAAGTGTCAGACAAATTTGTAGCAAAGCAGACGTTTCGCCCGGCCTTTTACGGCATTATTTTTCGGGGAAAAGCGATCTTATCTTACAAGCCTATGCCCAACTCATCGATAAATTCAGTACAGAATTAAAATCTGCGTTAGACGATCACAGTGCTGAAAACCAAGACGAAAAAGACGACCCACGAAACAAACTTAAAGTTTTTGTGAACACCTGCTTTAACGGTACGATGCAGGAAGAAACAACCCTTTCCGTGATGCTGGCATTCTGGAGCGAATTGCGTCTGGATCCCATGATGCAATCGAACGCTAAATCCCTGTGTTCCGGATACCACCAACAGCTTGTCGACGTCATAAGCGATGTCGCCCTGAACGAAGGAAATCAGGATGAAGTTGACCCCAGCCTCGTCGCATTGGCACTCGCTGCGCTGGTTGATGGATTATGGCTTCAAATGTGTATAAATCGTTCAACCTTTAGCATTAATGATGCCCGCCTTGCCTGTTTTGGTTTACTCGATGGCTTCCTTTTTTGTGGTACAAACGAACAATGGTTACAGGTCAGGGCAGCGGGAAGACTTGATCAGCCTTAATATCGTAGGTTCAGATCACTGACACATCAGTGCGAAACACAATACAAATCAAAAGCCCCTACCAAAGTTCACTATGTAACTGACAACCTGACGCAATACATTCTTTCAACGCACTTATGCTTGCCTCGTTTCTAACGCCATTTGTATTGCCATGATAATACCCCTTTTCCTTTAGCCAGACTTGATCCATTTCAATACGGTCTTGTCCACCAATGTTCTGGGCTTTCAAATAGGCATCAAAAGCTTCGTCATCCTGCCCATCTTCCACATAGGCCGCCGCCAGCGTATCCCAGACTTCAAAATCATCGGGATTGATATCCAGTGCTCTTTTGGCAAAGGTAATGGCCTCCGCCCCTTGCCGTTCGGTCTTGTCCGGATTGATCGCGAGAAGCCACGCCAGAGAATTCAACGCATAGGAATCATTGGGATCAAGACGAACCGCCGCTCTATAATCCAGAATGGCCAGATCAATCAGCTTTCTGTCGGTAAAAAGGCCTGCACGATAATAATAGGCTTCGGCATTATATGGATCGATGGCAATGGCCTGATTATAATCGTCCATGGCCAAGCCTTTATAATCGCGAAAGCTATGGGCATAAGCCCGTTCCAGATAATTGGACGCGCGATTGGGGTCATAGGAAATTGCCTCGGTCAAATCTTTCACAGCAGATTCATAATTACCAGCGTCTATATGGGCCATCCCCCGCAGGCGATAGACAATCCCATACCCCTTGTCCGGTAATTCACCTGACTGAATAAGCCAGCTACACGCCTCTAGCCGTAACTCCACCGAGGCATCTGGATTGTTGCAATGCTTGGATTGCCTTTGAAAACTCTGGGCATGGCTCAAATTGGGAAAGAAGAACAAAGCTGTAATGAACGCCAAAGCGTAAATCGGAAGTGATCGAAACATAACTCTTCTTTTTATCCTAGACCCAAGCAATCTGGTCGCTCTACAATCAAAAGATGTAATTTATAGCCTGTGACATCAATTGCAAACCCTAAGCAGACGACAAGGTGGATACCATGAACGAGCTACTTGTTACCATAACAACCGTTATTCTCGCACTTTCCATCCCCATGGTTCTCTGGCTCGGGCACCTTAATCGCAAAGGTGGCAAAGACGGTGAAATCCGGGGAATTGGTTGGCAGTTTATCCGCTATACGGTGTTGAGCATTGCACTGCCGATCGTTGCGATCCTTGCGCTCAACGATGCCTTAGAAGGTGAGGCCGCAACGATTATTGCCGGGGCACTTGGCTATGCTTTTGGAAAAAAGGATGATAGCTAAGCTATTGACACCAATTATTTACGAGTGATTTCACAGCCCGGCTCACTGCTTATTTTATTTCACCGACCACATCATTTCATTCCAGAGAACGCTTTCATGACACAAACAAATGACCTTACGAACGCAGCATATAAACAGATTGAAATAGAGGAATGGGATCAGGCGGCCGCCGCCTGGCATAAATGGATCCCCGTGATAAATGCTTTCGTCAGCGTCGCCACAGACATCATGCTGGATCAGGCGGGTATAGAGACAGGCAACCACGTACTGGATATTACCGCAGGTGATGGCAGTCAATCGATTATGGCCGCAGAGCGTGTCGGCGAAACAGGAACAGTTCTTGCCACCGACCTTTCCCCGGCCTTTGTCAAACTTGCGCAGAGCATTGCGCAGACACAGGGGGTCAAAAATCTGACCGCAGAGGTCATGGACGCCGAAAACCTCAGCTTAAAAGATAACAGTTTTGACGCCGCAATCTCTCGTTTAGGCATGATGTTTCTGCCCGATCCGCTCAAGGGATTACAGGAAATTTATCGCGTCCTGAAGCCTGCGGGGTCTTTTGCCGCCATTGTTTATACCACCCCCGATAAAACACCCTTCTTTACCCAATCACCAGAAATCATCCGCGATCAATTGAGCTTGCCAAAAACACAAACAAAAGAGGCACCATCAAGTACATCCCCCGCTGCACAAGCACACCAACCCGGCCCCTTTGCCTTGGGCACACCAGACCTTTTTGCAGATCTCTTTTCACAAGCCGGATTTATCAATATCGAACAGGAAATCATAGAGGCGCCCCTGCGGTTCAAATCAACCGAAGACTTTATTCAATGGCGCCGTGACGTCGCTGTTTCCCATCAAAGAATGCTAGTTGGACAAGACACAGAAACACAGGAAAGAATTTGGCAGAAGATCACCGAAGCCATGCGCCAATACGAAACCAGCGACGGCTTTGAAACCCCCTGCGAACTCCTGATCTGTTCGGGGCAGAAATTGTAAGCATTAATTTTCTCATCCCCCCCTACAGACAACGAAAAACCCCCGCGCTTTTAAGCCGGGGGTTTTCGTTACGCCTGTCCTTTTGGATAAGCGTCCGCGTATTCATATAGTTTATAGAACGTGTTCTAACAACACTGCTCTCACCATATTACTTACAGCATTCCTTACTGGGGAATGATGTCACGTACAAGGCGTGGGTCCAGATCATTCAGGATCTTGGCAACACGGCGTTCCCGACGTTTTGCTTTGTAAGCAACAATCGCGTCTGAAACAGCGGTTTTAACAAGAGCAACAATGCCTTCTTTGAAGAAGGAAACGGGTTGTGCAACATTTACTGACACATGTGCCATCGTCTTAATCCTAATCAATAGGCCCGGTCCCGCAAATCCCGTCAGCCAAGTTGTTTTTACTGATTCCTAGGTACGCGCAGTTGATCAAATCGACAATTGAAATTTATTCATTCTGGCTATGCATTTTGAGCATGGAACCACCCCGAAAAGCCCTTATTTACAAGGTCCTTGTCGCTTTTAAGATAAATGTGTGTCGCAAGTAAAGTTTATGACAATATTGCCATATTTTCCCACGCTTCTTTTTACAAAAAAGTTTTCTGCCGCCGCCCTGTTCGACGTCGTAATTAGCATAAAAATGGCGTATTTTTTACACTCGGCTTTTTAAAGATGCTCCCCCTTTCTCTTCTCGATATTTACAAGCCATCTTCACTCCGATTCCTTACGTCACAATGTGTAACAAACAACCAGATTCCAGAATAAGGTTGCCATCGGTTGCGATAGAGCCAAAAACAATCCCCCGCCATAAAAAAATGCACCTATTTATATTCTTTTCTATTTTAGAGTACCATTACTGCAATTGTGGATTTAAGCTACTTGAGATATACGCTTCTTGATATATAGGCTTCTTGATATATACAGGGCTAAATTAAGGTTAGAACAAAGCGGTGGGGACAAATGGCGTTTGACAATGCGGTAGCCAATGAAGGCTTCGGGAGAAAAATTTTAGCAAGTACAGCTTGGCCCGTGCTACTTACTCTTTGTATCTGTACCACGGCCTATGGCTTTGCCATTGATCGCCCTGTGATTGTTTTCAACCTGACCTATCTTGGCTTGGCTATCGCGCTATTTCTCCTGGAGCGCAAAATGCCGTTCGAAAAGACGTGGTTGGAAAACGACGGCCAGACCTTTGCCAACATTGCCCATACCCTGACCAGCAAAGGCCTTGTCCAAGGCTTGGTGACCTTTAGTGGCGTCATTGGTATAACTGCCTACATTACCCCCTTACAGGGCGAAGGTTATGGTATCTGGCCCCGGGACTGGCCGCTGGCAATTCAGGTAATCATGACGTTGATTGCGGCTGAATTCGGTCTCTATTGGGCGCACAGAATTTCCCATGAATGGAAGCCGCTTTGGAAATTCCATGCCATCCACCATTCCGTCACCAGACTGTGGATTGTTAACACCGGACGTTTCCACTTTATTGATTCCTTGCTGTCCATTGTGCTGGGCATCAGCATTCCCCTCGCTTTGGGTGCCCCACTCGAAGCAATCACATGGCTATCGGCCATAACCGCCTATATCGGCATGCTGACACATTGTAACGTGGACATGCGGTTTGGCCTGCTTTCCATGGTCTTCAATACCCCCGGTCTTCACCGTTGGCACCACAGTAAAAAGATCGTCGAAGGCAACCGTAACTACGGTGAAAACCTGATGATTTGGGATATGATTTTTCGTACATGGATCAACCCCGATCGTCGCCCCCCGGCCAGAATTGGCATCACCGAAGAAATGCCAGCAAGTTTCCCCGCCCAGTTGGTCTGGCCCTTTAAAGAGATAAAGGAACTGGATCAAGAAGGCTGGACCACCTTGATCTCGGAAAAAAATACAAAGCCCAAAGTTTAATTACCCGGGGCTTAATGTCTAGGCATCGTATTATTGGAAAAAGAAAAATAAAGTCTGATCCAATGAAATAGGGTGTGTTATAGTTCCTGAAATAATCTTTTTAAGAACAAACAGGTAGTCGCCCCTCTCTATGCGCATTCTTTACGTAGAAGATGATCAGGAAGTCCTGAGCTATATCAGTAATGGCCTCAAGCAAGAGGGGCACAATCTGGATACGGCGGATAATGGCAAAGACGGGTTATTTCTGGCGACAACCGAAAATTACGACGTCATTATCGTTGACCGCATGCTGCCAGAACTGGATGGCCTGACAATCATCAGAACGCTGCGTGGTAGTGACAATCATACCCCTGTTTTAATCCTGAGCGCCTTGGGTGAGGTCGATGACCGTGTCAAAGGGCTTCGATCCGGCGGTGATGACTATCTGGTCAAACCCTTTGCCTTTGCCGAACTTCTTGCCCGAATAGAAGTTCTTGCCAAACGCAATGGGTCACAAGGAAGCCAACAGGAAACACAACTAACGGCACAGGACCTTGAGGTTGATCTGCTGTCGCGCAAAGTCAGACGCGGCGGACAAGCCATAGAGTTGCAATCACGCGAATTTAGACTGTTGGAATACCTGTTGAAGCACAAGGGACAGGTTGTGACCCGGACCATGCTGCTGGAAAACGTGTGGGATTACCATTTTGATCCGCAAACAAATGTGATCGACGTGCATATCAGCCGCCTTAGAGGTAAGGTCGATAAAGATTTTGATGTTTCACTGATAAAGACGATACGTGGTGCCGGATATATCATCGAAGACAACCCATAGATCTTACGCCCGAAGCTCTAGCTTTCAAATGGCTATTCTGTTTCTACTTCTGTGCGGAACGGCTGTTATCATACTCGGTTATTTTAGTTACTATTTTAGCCGTGGGCACTTTGTCCAACGCACAGAAGCAATCATTGATACCGAACTGAGTTATGTGTCTCAATGGCAAGACCCCGCCCGCATAGCCCGCGCATTAGACAGGCCGGATCGGGTTTTCCTGTTACTTTCATCAGATGAAAAAAAGATTGTTGGTAATCTGGAAAAATTACCGGAAACCGTTTCAATTCTGGCTGAGGGAACCCTGACATTTTCGACAAAACCAGCCACTGGATCAAACTCTTCTGGCACACAATCTTCTGGCTCTAGATCTTTCGACACAGAAAAAGATTACGCCGCGAAGATATATACCTATCCCAATAAAAACCGCTTATTAATCGGCATTGATATCACGTCGGTGACAAGTGATTACAAGCTGATGCAATGGCTGAGCTTTCTAAGTATCGGCTTCATGGTTCTTGTTATCATTACCAGCTATCTGATCAGTCGCTTTGTGGTATCGAACACTAACCGTATTGCTGTAACGGCAAAGCAGATTATCGAAACTGGTGACCTTTCCCAACGCATTGAACTGACATCACGTTGGGATGACCTTAGCTATATGGCTGGCATTATCAATGACCTGTTGGATCGTATCCAGCTGTTGATGCGGGGGATCAGACAGGTATCGGATAACATTGCTCACGACCTGCGCACCCCATTAACCCGACTGCATCACAATCTGGAAGACCTGCGCTCTCAAGATCATATTACTCAAAACCCACAAGCCTATGAAATAGTTGATAAACTGGTCAATGAAACCGATCAGATGCAGCGAACCTTTAACGCTCTTCTGCGGATATCACGCATTGAATCTGGCAAACAACACTCTGCGTTCGAACCTCTTGAACTAACGGAATTATTACAGGATGTCGTCGAACTCTATGAACCCCTTATGGAAGAAAAATCCATTACCCTGAAACAGGATTTCGAAACTGTTGCTCTTCAGGGGGACAGGAATTTGCTGTTTCAGGCTTTTGGCAATCTGATGGATAACGCCGTTAAATTTACCCCGGCAAAGGGCTGGATCAACCTCACCCTTAATAAACAAGGAACAGAAATCATCTTTGTCATTGAAGATAATGGCCCAGGTGTTCCCTCGTCTGATCTGGACAAAATATTCGACCGTTTCTATCGCGCCGAAAGCAGCAGACATACCCCCGGTAGTGGATTAGGCCTTAGCCTCGTCGGGGCAGTCACCGATTTACATAACGGACATATATCAGCAGAAAATGGAGAAAAAGGTCTTCGCCTGACCATCCATTTTTCATAAGATTATCAGACAATTCCCGGACAATTCCAGGTAATTTAAGAGGCGGATTAAGGGCAATTTAGGGAATACAACAACAAAGAAAGACAAACTCATTTCTTTCATTACCATTTTGTAATGTTCAGGACAGAAAGAGGTAAGACGGGATCGCCGATTGTAATCACATGAAAATAGCAATCATTGGCTCAGGCATTTCTGGTTTGGGGGCAGCTTATTTGTTGCATCCCCATCATGACATCACTGTTTATGAAAAAGGGAATTATCTGGGGGGACATAGCCGTACGATCGACATCTCTCCCAAAGGGACACGAACACCTGTAGATACAGGGTTCATCGTTTTCAACCATCGTAATTATTACCATCTGACCCGTATGTTCAAGCACTTGAACGTGCCCACGATCAAAAGCGATATGTCGTTTGGTGCCAGCATACAGAACGGTTGGTTGGAATACGGCAGCAAAGGAATGTTCGCCCAAAAGCGAAACCTGTTGCGCCCCAGATACTGGAAAATGATATGGGATATTCTGAACTTTAACAAAAAAGCCCTGCCCTATCTGGAAAACAACAAAAATGCGTCACTGGAACAGTGTCTGAATGATCTCAATCTCGGGGACTGGTTCAAACGCTATTACCTACAGGCCATGGGCGCGGCCATCTGGAGCTGCTCGGTCGATACCATTCTTAAATTCCCTGCACGTACCTTTATTCGCTTCTTTGATAATCACGGCCTCTTAAGTGTAAATCAACATCCGCAGTGGTATACGGTAAAGGGGGGAAGTCGGGAATATGTGCAGCGCATAAGCGCAAGCTTTCAGGATCATATAAAACTGAATCGCGGTGTAGTTTCTGTCAAAAGAAAGAATGGGAAGGTCGAAGTACTGGACGACAAGGACAACACTGAAACCTATGATCAGATTGTTTTCGCCTGTCATGCGGATCAAGCCTTGAAAATGCTCGACACTCCGACACAAGCCGAAGAACGCATTCTTGGAAATTTCACCTATCAAAAAAATACGGTTGTCGTTCATGGTGATACCAGCTTTATGCCCCGCAAAAAGGGATCGTGGGCAAGCTGGGTTTACCTGTCAGAACAACAGGACGACCAAAACGAAAGCGTCTCCCTCAGCTACTGGATGAACAACCTTCAGGATATTGATCACGATACCCCTGTTATTATAACGCTTAACCCCGGCCGACGCCCTGCCGGTCACCTGATTTATGATATGAATGAGTTCGAGCATCCCGTCTTCACAAAAGAAGCTGTCGACGCACAGGATCAGATCGATACTATTCAGGGTCAAAACAACCTTTGGTTCTGTGGGGCTTATCAACAATATGGATTTCACGAAGACGGCCTGGCAAGCGCCGTCAGGGTAGCGCAAAGGATTGGAGTATCAATTCCATGGGAATAGCGCCCGAAGTTCGATCAAAGCTTTTTCCAAAACTTCTGAATGCAAAAGTTTTTCACAAACGCCTGTCCCCAAAGGTGAACAGTTTCACCTATGGCATTTACTACTACTGCCTGCCGCTTTCCCGGTTTTCTGCGCCTCAACTTTCTGAACCGACACCAACCAAGGTTTCAGATCTTGAATTTCCCATCAACAAAAAAGGACTAGTCAGCTTTTATCAAAAAGATCACGGGAATAAGGATGGCAGCTGCCTGATTTCATGGGCCAAAGAACTGCTTGAACGTTTTGGCGTAACACAGGCTGATGGCGAAATCATCCTTGTCGCCATGCCCCGTGTTCTTGGGTACGTTTTCAATCCCGTCAGTTTCTGGCTTTGCCTTGATCGGAATGAAAAGCTTCGCGCCGTTATCTGCGAGGTCAATAACACCTTTGGCGAAACACACTGCTATCTGTGCAAACACGAAGATGGCCGCCCCATCGAAGCAAACGACACGCTACAAACAGAAAAGCTGTTTCATGTTTCGCCTTTCATCGAACGCGAAGGTCATTACGAATTTCGCTTTAACGTCAAAAAAAATCACTTTGCCGTCTGCATCGATCTCTTCAATTCCAATGGCGAAAAGACACTGGTCACGTCCTTGGCTGGCAAACTATCGCCCCTCACAAAAGCTGCTATAAATGCTGCATTCTGGAAACATCCGCTGGTTACTTTCAAGGCCGTTTATCTTATCCATTGGCAAGCACTGAAGTTGATATCTAAAGGTATAAAACACCTGACGAAACCTAAACAAAAGTCAGACAAATTTAGTGTCACCCACAACCTTGCCAAAAACTCCCGTAACCTTACCAAAAGTTAATGTCCACGTAATACAGGGGTTATTTTGATCCTCGTATTCTGAAAACATCACAGAAAATAATTTGTTCTCTAGACCCACAAACAAATAATAAAACTCAACGAGGCCTGATAAAAAATGTTTGGACTAAAAGCTTCATCGCAACTGTTTAAAAGTCTTGATAGTCTTCAATATGGTTCTCTTGCCTTAACCACGCCTGATGGTCAGGTTCGTATTTTCGAAGGCAAACAACCTGGTATCAAGGCCAAGATGGAAATGCATGACTGGCGCGTGGTCACAAACCTGGCCGCCCGTGGTGATGTGGGTTTTGCCGAAGATTACCGTCAAGGCTATTGGGAAACAAATAACCTCCCTAATCTAATTGCATTGGGATTACAGAACGATCAGGCATTCAGACGCTTTGTTTTTGGCAGCCGCATTTTTCAAACATTCTCTCGACTGACCTATCTATTTCGCCTGAACACCCTGCAGGGCAGCAAAAGAAATATTCATGCCCATTATGATCTCGGCAATGAGTTTTATAAACTCTGGCTTGACCCCACCATGACTTATTCTTCCGGATTGTACCTGAATAAAACAGACGATTTGGAGAAGGCGCAGAACAATAAGTATGATCGCCTTTTAAACAAACTCGACCAAAAATCAGGTTCTCTTTTGGAAATTGGGTGTGGCTGGGGTGGCTTTGCCGAAAGAGCCGCTAATCACGGTGACTTTGACATCAAGGGCATTACCCTGTCCGAAGAACAGCATCACTATGCAACGTCCCGGTTGGGATCACGTGCACAAATTGCGTTGGAAGATTACAGACATCAACAGGGCAAGTTTGACCATATCGTTTCTATTGAAATGTTTGAGGCCGTCGGTGAACGCTATTGGTCCACATATTTTGACAAGGTAAAATCACTGCTGAACAAAGACGGCAAAGCAATGATCCAAACCATCACAATCGACGACAGCCGCTTTGAAAGGTATCGTCGCGGCGGGGATGTTATCCGCAGTTATATTTTCCCCGGCGGCATGCTGCCCAGCCCCAGTAAATTTAGACAAGAAGCAGCGAAATCAGGACTCGTCGTCAACGAAGAATTCCATTTTGGACAAGATTATGCCCGTACACTCGAAGAGTGGTTACATCACTTTGATAGCCAGCGAAACAATATCAAGGCCCAAGGGTTTGACGACAGCTTTATTCGCTTGTGGCGCTTTTATCTTGCGGCCTGTATCGCAGGTTTTTCAACAGGACGTACCAGCGTCATGCATGCAGAGTTGCGCCATGCGTAAAAGGTATATTACATCACGCTTCCTGTTAAGCCCCTTGTCTCTTGCCATATGCTTGACCTTGTCTCTGGTTCTTGCAAGCCATATTGCCATGTCCTCCCCCGCCACAGGAAATGATTTTGTCGCCAAGTATGTTCCCTCTGCTCAGACTGTTGGCAAAGGGCGGCTTTCCATTCTGTTCTGGGATGTCTATGACGCTGTGCTGCTGGCCCCCAATGGTCAATGGACTGCCCAAGCCCCCTTTGCGCTGAGCTTGACTTATCTTAGAGACATCGACGGTCGGGACATTGCCGACAAGTCCGCAGAAGAAATTCGCGACCTCGGGTTTGATGATGAAGTCAAACTTGCGGCCTGGCACAACCAGATGCTCAACATCTTTCCTGATGTCAAAGAAGGTACCAACCTGACCGGAATTTATGCGGAAAATGGTGAAAGCATTTTCTTTCATAAAAACAATGAAATCGGTCGAATAAGCGACCCCAATTTCGGACGCTATTTTTTTGATATCTGGCTCAATACAAAAACCAGTGCCCCGCAATTACGCGCAAAACTTCTGGGGCAATCATGACCAACAATGCCATTTCCAGAAAAAGCTTGTTCCAATATAGCTTTTTGGCGATCCCCTTGGCTTTTGCCGGATTGCCACTCTATATCCATGTGCCTGATTTTTATGCGACAACAATGGGTATGTCTTTATCCGGCATTGGTATTGTCATTATTCTGGTCCGTATTTTTGACGCTGTTCAAGATCCCCTTATCGGTGTGTTTTGTGACCTCTATAATGACAAGCGCCCCCTGATCATATTCATCGCAAGTCTTTTGATGGCTTTGGGCTTCTTTTTGCTGTTTCACCCACAAGAAAGTTTGGGATTAGCGGGGTTGGCAATTAGTCTGGTTCTCGCGACAACGGCCTATAGCATGATGATTATCAACCTAAATGCATTGGGCAGCACCTGGAGCCAGGATGGCGCACAAAAAAACCGTATTACATCTTGGCGCGAAGCTTTTGGTTTGGTCGGTCTGATTATTGCCTCGGTGCTCCCCGGCATTATTAGCTTTAGTGAATATTCCTATGTGCTGATCCTCTTTCTCGTTCTCGGCTTCATGATTTTTATGGCCTGGAACAAAGAAAACAAAAAGTATGACGCACTGATAAACCTGCGGAATAGAAACAACAAAGACACGATAAAGCTGAACGAATTGCTGCTGCCATCCAACAAATGGTTCTTCGGGATTTACTTTATCAGCACACTGGCTTCCGCAATTCCCGCCGTTCTAATGGTTTTCTTCACAAGGGACCTGTTGGGCGCAGAACAATACACCGGTGCTTTTCTGCTGGTTTATTTTCTGTCCGGTGCTTGTGGCATGTCCGTTTGGCTAACCATCGCCAAACGATACTCAAAACTCCTTTCCTGGGCACTGGCCATGCTACTTGCCGCAACAACCTTTGTCTGGGCATTTTTCTTGCAACCCGATGATATCTGGCAATTTGCTGTGATCTGCGTTCTTTCCGGTATTGCTCTTGGGGGTGAATTATCCCTTCCCCCTGCCATTTTATCAGAACTGATCGACACGCAAGAGAAAACAAAGAATACATCCTTTCTATTTGCCATTCTTGCTTTTCTGTCCAAAACAGCCCTCGCCTTGGGAAGCGGAATTGCCTTCCTGATCTTGGGTATCACATCCTTTTCACCTGCAACACAAAATGATAACGAGGCACTTTTGGCCCTCAGTTTCACCTATGCTCTGGCCCCTTGCATCATCAAAGTATGTGCGGCGCTGGGACTGTTCACTTGGCTTCAAAAATTAAAACAAAGGGGCGATCATGCGTATTCTTCTGGTAATAACTCTTCTTTTGGGGGGCAGCATGATGCTTAGCGGTTGTTCTGGCCCTTCACTCAAACACTATGAAAATTCCGAACCAACAATGGATTTACAGGAATACTTTACGGGCCCCATCAAGGCATGGGGATTAGTTCAAAACCGTAAAGGCGAAGTTGTCAGGCGCTTTGATGTCTTCATGAACGGTTCATGGGACGGCGACACAGGTACGCTGGAAGAAACCTTCTCTTATTACGACGGCGAAATACAGGAAAGAACCTGGACCATTAAACGTTTGCCTTCAGGCCTTTACGAAGGTACAGCCGCCGATATTTTGGGGAAAGCGGATGGTGAGATTATGGGCAGCGCGATGCGCTGGGCCTATCAAATGGACCTGCCCGTTGGGGATACAACATACAAAATCACTTTTGATGACTGGATGTTTCGTATGAATGACGGCATTCTTATCAATCGGTCCTATCTCAAAAAATTTGGATTTACGGTTGGTGAACTTACGCTCTTCATGCAAAAGCAGGACGGATGATTAAAAGCTTCAAAGGGGCACATATCTGGATTTTAGGGGCCAGTAGCGGCATAGGACTGGCGCTAGCACGCGAGCTTTCAGACGCCGGGGCTATTCTTGCCCTCTCGTCTCGTCGCCGCCCCGAATTGAACGACATTAACGAATCCTTGGGCGGACAGCATCTTGTTGTCCCCTGTGATGTCAGCAACCCGACCTCCATTAAAGAGGCTTCTGACAAAATAGAACAGTCCTTTCCCAGAATTGATAGCACGATCTATATGGCGGGCTATTATAACCCGACAAAATTTGAAGACATTGAACTAGACGAGTTACGCAAGACGATTGACATAAACCTGACGGGTGCCTTTGTGTTCAGTCACCATGTGTTGAAAATTTTGCGTAAACAGAAAGCCGGACAAATTGCCCTCTGCGCCAGTGTCGCGGGTTTTAGGGGCTTGCCAAACGGGCAACCCTATAGCGCGACAAAAGCCGCGATGATCAATATGGCCGAAACCCTTCGGATAGAGAACAAAAACCCCGCCATAGATATAAAGGTCATTAACCCAGGTTTTGTCCGCACGCCCATGACAGACAAAAACCCGTTCAAAATGCCAATGATCATAGAAACGGAAGACGCGGCCAAAGCCATAGCAGCTGGCCTTCGGGGAAATGCCTTTGAAATACACTTCCCAAAAAGATTCACGTATTTCTTGAAACTGCTTAAAATGTTACCTGACTGGATTTATTTTAGGCTCTTTAAAAACCAGTAAAACATAAACACTTATCAGTCTTCTTGGGATCATGAACCGGATCGTCCGACAAGACCTTGTTCTGCCTTGTCTTATCAATCCTTAAAATCAGAAATCCCGGCACCAATATCAATGAAATCACGCCGAACGATAGTTATATTTTCCACCCGCGCATTATCAGAGATTTGTTCTTCTTCTATTGGCTTTATTTCGTTACTTTGGCACAAAACAATGGGGTTTGGACTCATGTCATTTTCCAGTGGCATCATTAAGACTTCCAGAAACATTTTTCGGCCAGTTGACATACCATGGTTCGAAATAACACGCATTCCACAGGGCTGATCAACCACAGAAAAAAAAGACTGGCTTGCTTTTTCTTTGCGATCTTCTGCAACATAATCCAGATAATTCTTCCCCGTGGGGTCAACTCCCATCCGTTCGCGCACTGCCGTTCCAGCAAGCCGAAAGCGAATAAAATCCTTAGCTACCATTTCATAAATAATAAGACTTGGGAGTATCTGGGGCACCTTTTCCGGTAAAAAACTGCTTCGTAACGGTAAAACACCCTCGCGCGGAAGGCTCAACCAATGATCAAATAACGCCTGGCTTTTAGGATGATAAAGCTCAATAATTGTTCAAACTCCACACTTGCCACATAGATGTGTTTTACTCACCTGTACGTGTTTCGCCCCACCTCTACACATATACGGCACATATTAATACTCATTCTATCAAAAAAGGATTAAAATTAATATGTAAAAAAAGCCTGAAATTCAATAAGGTAAGTAACATCATACGCCACGATTCTCTCAGTACGCCTCACATGCCAGATCACAGACACTAAAGGCCGTCATAATATAACGTTTCTTTGTGTGTTTCCGGCTTCATCTTTCCTATTTTTTCAGTAAACTGACCTTAGCCACCATTTACGATATATTTTCCTCTGTTCCTCTGTTCCTCTGCCGGCTTGTTTAGTGGCGGGGGGGGGGGGACAGTAAGTAAAGAGTAACCAATGCCTGTTTATCTCATTCGTCACGGACAATCTGAATTTAACGCTGTTGCACGCGATGGTATCGACCCGTTGATTTACGATGCCCCTTTGACACCTCTGGGGCAATCACAAGCTGATCGTGCCCGCGAAAAGATTGCCGACCTTGATATTCAGCATGTTATTTGCTCGCCGCTCACCCGTGCTGTACAAACAGCCCAGCGTATTTTCAAGGACACAGTTCCCATAACGGTCGAGGCCGGACACAGAGAAATGGTCTGTAACAGCTGTGATGTCGGCCGCCATCCCGACATATTGTCTCGTGATTTCCCCAATCTCAGCTTCGATCATCTTAACGATCATTGGTGGCACAAGGGCCCAGAAAACGAGAATGGCGTTCCCCATGAGCCTGAAGATATTTTCAACAAGCGGATAGAAGACTTTGTCACCCGCTTGGAAACCACCAAAACAGCCCCCTTTGCAACCCGTCCCCTTGCCATCGTCGGTCACGGGTTATTCTTTCAAGGACTGGTCGGACGGTTAATGGATAATTGTGAAATTGTGCAGTACAAATAGTGCTAGGGAGGGGTAAAGTTAGAACATTTCCTCGAGACAAATCTCAATTATTCCCCAGACATCGCCTTGCCAGCGCCCTACCATTCCCCTCGTAATCCTCTTGCTCGCAATGTTTCTAAAAATCTGTGCAACCTAGCAAAAACAATTAACGATCAGCTTGAACGCAATAACCCTGAAATCTCGATCTTAAAATCCTCTACGGTTACCATCAGCCAATCCCGAAATGTTTCGACATGCATCAGTCCGGCTTTTCCCGTCTCTGTAACAAGGTAATGCGCCCCTATAGGCAAGGCCTTAATATCCACAGCCGGAACCAGACTGCCCAATTGTAATTCGTTTGAAACATAAGCCAGATTAGCCAAGGCAATACCATGTCCGGCAACAGCAGCCTGAATAGCCGTATCATCATGTTCAAATTTCAAGGCGCGATCCAGCGACAGTTCTATGTCGCCAGATTTCATCGCCCAACTGCGCCAATCCCGTCCGGTCGGTTCGTTAAAAATCACGCGATGGTTCTTCAGGTCTTGAAGCGACAGAGCGCTCTTCTCCCCCTTTTTCCCTGCTAAATGATGGTCCAGATATGCTGGTCCACAGACAGGCAACAACCATTCGACCATCATCAGCGCCCCATTTTCAGGGGCCGAAACTGCTGGATCTGCCGGATCCCCCAACTGATAAATAATCGATGCATCAAACCGTCGGCTTTGCGCCATGCCGGGGTAGGTAACGGTTTGCAGATTAATCGGTATATTAGGGTACAGCGCCTCAAATCCAGACAACCGGGGCATTAGCCAGCGGATGGCAAAGGACGTTGTGACAGAAAGGGTAAAGTTTGACACCCCGCCTTGTATTTCCGCTGAAACCTGAGCGATTTGAAATAAAGCCTGATCGGTAACGTCATAAAGCTTTCGACCTTCGTCACTTAACTGTACCCCCCGATGCAAACGCAAAAATAACGCGCAGCCAAAGTATTCTTCAAGAAGTTTGATTTGTCGGCTAATAGCCCCTTCTGTCACACACAATTCCCGTGCGGCTTCTTTGAAGCTCATATGAGCAGCGGCGACGTTAAAGTGCCGTATGGCAGTCATGGGGGGCAATTTCATCGTATTTACAGTTCCCTATGATTAATGTTCTGGGGGATCAATGTTCTGCGGGATTAACTCTCTGGGGTCTCTTACCACTGTGTACAGGTTGAATTAAACACATGACTTGATTTTTTGTAAAGCCATATTGATTTTAAATCGTTTGAGAAAAAAAACGGATTGCGTATTTTGTTTTTTAGGGCAACTACAGTACCCAGAAAACACCACAATGAAAGAGTGACAAAATGGCCATGAATATTGAAAAGGTTTTTGCTGACACACCGGGAAAAAAAAGCTGTATCCACTTGAATAACTGTGGATCATCCCTAATGCCCAAAAGTGTTCTTCAAAGTCAGATTGACCATCTTGAACTAGAAGCAGCCATTGGTGGCTATGAAGCCGCAAATAAAAAACATGATGCCATCGAAGCCGTTTATGATTCCGTCGCTCGCTTGATAAATTGTCACAGAGACGAAGTTGCTGTTGTTGAAAACGCAACTGTCGGCTGGGCCATGGCGTTTTATGCCATTCCTTTTCAAGATGGCGACCGCATTTTAACCGTCGAAGCCGAATATGCCTCTAACTACGTGGCCTATTTACAAATCGCCAAAGAAAAAAATGTCACCATCGAAGTCATCCCCAGTGACGAAAACGGGGTTGTTTCCCTCTCCACCCTAGAGAGCATGATTGATGACCGTGTCAGGGTAATTTCTGTCACCCATGTCCCCACCAACTCTGGCTTGGTAAACCCGGTCGAAGAAATCGGCAAGATCGCCCGAAAACATAATATCCTCTATGTCGTTGATGCCTGCCAATCAGCGGGACAAATGCCATTGGATGTTGAAAAGATACAGTGTGATGTATTATCAGCAACGGCCCGCAAATTTCTACGTGGCCCCCGGGGCGTCGGCTTTGTTTATGTACGGTCCTCTGTCATTGAACAATTACATCCGCCCATGATTGATTTGCTCTCTGCCACATGGGTTAGCGAAAACGAATATGTTCTAAGGTCCGATGCACGCCGTTTCGAAAACTGGGAAAACAACTATGCGGCCAAACTCGGCATGGGGGCCTGTATTGACTACGCCCTTGAAATCGGACTGGATAATATTCAGGCCCGAATAAACGAACTGGCAAACTATCTACGCGATAACTTGCGGGCAATTGATGGGGTCAAACTTCACACCCTTTGCCCGACCCAATGCGGTATTGTTACCTTTTCCATCGCAGGCGTAGAGTCCGCGGATGCGGTTCAAACGATCTTAAAGCAAGGAGTTAATGTCAGTACCTCATCCCCGACAAGTACCCTTTTGGATGCCACCAAAAACAAGCTGCCCGTCCTGATCCGATCTTCGGTCCATTATTACAATGATCATCAGGAAATTGATACCTTTGTGGGGATCGTACGTGAGATTGCCAAGGTATAATCAAGTTTCGATAAAATAAGGAAAAACCAAGTTGCTTGCTACCTTTACCCATGATCCATATTCATCTGTGCTCATTTTTTTCGTTGTGAAATTTCAATAAATCAGACAGATAAAATTCGGTAGCAAGCAATTTGATCATATTATCTTTAGACTTTATAACATATTCTAATTACAGCTTGTGAAACTATATGGTGAAGAGGCCACATGTTCATTTCTGCTAATTCGGATCTGTCAGAATTAGAACAATACCCCAGATTACTTAAAAGCTGGCACTGGTATTCCGGTCTGTGTGAGAAACTGGGGCGGCTTCCTTCTCGGCAAGATATCAACCCCGCTGATATTAAATTTGCGTTGGGTTATGAAATGCTGGTTGAAGTTAACCGTGAGAGTAAAAACCCGCGCGTGCGCCTGATCGGTGTTGTCACCGAAGAGTTCATGGGGATCCCCCGTAGCCCAATCAGTAGCCCAACCGGAAAAAACTATGATACTTTCTTGACTCCAGAAAGCAGAGTGGCTGCTACCAATAAACTTACCGAAACACTGGATCAGGGACAGCCAATTTTCGGGACAGCGAGCTATAACCGAAAAGATGGCCGAAGCTTTGGGTACGTCAGGTTAATCTTCCCCCTTCACTCACAAACTGATGAACCGGAAATGGTGTTCCTCATATTTCAGGACTTTACCGAAAACGAAGATAGAGAAGTTGGCGCACAAAAAGAAGAAGAAATGAAACGCTGGTTTTAAAAAATACTTTACCTCCGATATTTTTCATCATTTTATTATCAAAAAATAAGAGATAATCATTATATTTTTTAGCGTATTATCATTTGGCGAAAAAGGCGCATATTAGTCATCAAGGGAAACCACTCGTTTATGAGTATCACCAAGAGGATTAAGTCGATGAAACCAATCGTAACTGCCAAAGATTTTGATTTTACTTCTGCTGACATCGAACACCACATTCGTGAAGCGCACCGTCTGCGTTCCGAAGCTATCGGTAGTGCAGCTGTTCATGCCTTCGCCACAGTATTCAAATCCACAAAGAATTTTCTGGGCCGCATGAGCTACCACAAAGTGAAACACGCTTAAGAAATTAGCCTTTTCCCCTCGTGCTCTCTCTTCTGACAGGTCGTTACCTGTCTTGAGAGAAGTGTAATTAAAGCGAAACGGGTAAAAGCTGGAATTGACAAAGGAGAGTACCAATCGGTGCTCTCCTTTTGCGTATCTGCTTGCTTTGATGCCCTTTGTCCCTATGGACGGACTTTCCATCTTTTGGATGTCCACCTTAAACATTCCCCGACAACTCAAATATTTCAAATCACATTCCTTTCCCAAATAATGTCGTAAATTATCTTAATGTCCCAAGATGTTTATTGCGCCAGTCTCTGATCTTGATATTCTTTTTTCATCCATTCACATATTTTGACTTCCCAACTTCCGCCCCTCTCAATCAAGGGCTTCGCATTATGAATTATAAGACAAAATTTTCAGAACAGACTGAACGTGTAATTGACCTGCCAACATGGTCCCGACAAAGCCAGTACGCCATGTTCAAAGACTTTGGTTCGCCCCATTTCAGCATAACAACTCGTATTGATGTCTCGGAAATAATGAGGGCAAAACAGAGTGAGGGGACCTCACCTTTTAACGCCATGCTCTTTTGCATCATGCAAGCATTTAATGATGTCCCAGAATTGCGAACTCGTTTACGCGACAAAGATGGACAACAATCTGTTATTGAACATAATATCGTTCACCCGTCGGTCACTGTGCCCATCGAAAATGATCGCTTTGCCTTTTGCGAAATTCCCTATGCCCCAGAATGGCAGGCCTTTAACAACAACTGTGAAATTGCCATTACAGAGGGAAAAGCACAGACAGAATTGGACGAAAAAACCATTGATACCGACTTCTGGATTTTCATGTCCTGTATTCCCTGGTTGGATTTCACAGACATGCAACACCCCCTAAAAGGCCCCGACGATTGTATTCCCCGCCTTGCGTGGGGAAAGTTTGTGCCCCAGATAACACATCAGGCTCAAGAAGGTTGGGAGGTCGCCGTAAACCTAACCGCGCATCATGCCCTTGCTGATGGTATCCACATGGCAAACTTCTTTCAAAAACTGGCTGATGCCTGTTGTTCTTTCTCAAAAGAGCCTAAATAAACCAACACCATACCCCTTGCCATTACAAAGACCAGAATAGATACCCCAAAATGATTTTCAATCACGTACAGATAAAAATAAAAGACCTTAAATCCAGCAAAGACTTTTACGATCGCGTTATGTCAGCACTTGGGTATGATCAAGTTTTGGATATCCCCGATGTGGTTATCGGCTATGGCACCAGTGTCCACGACATGTTTGAAATACGCCAAGTTGACGAAGATGCCCCCCTATCCCACGCGGTTCATATATCCTTTAATGCCAATACAACCAAAAGCGTTGATGATTTTTATCGTATCGCGCTTGAAAATGGCGCGCGTTGTAATGGAAAGCCCGGCCCACGCCCCGAATATGAAGACGGCTATTACGCTGCTTTTATTCTGGACCCTGATGGGCACAACATCGAAGCGGTATATGCGGAACAAAGAGATACCGCCTAACCCCGTAACATTTCCTGTTTAGGGCTAACGCCATAGTGACGGGTAAAAGCGCGGGATAAAGCTGCTGAACTGGAAAAGCCAATCCGTCCGGCAATGGCCTTTAACGGCATTCCCTTTGCCAATTCAGCTCGGGCCAGTGTCAGTCGCCAGTTCGATAGATACTGACCGGGTGTCACACCCACAATTTTACGAAAAGAATTGGCAAAGTGCGTTCTGGACATCGCCGATATTTCGGCAAGATCTTCGAGGTTAAAATTACGATCCGGCCTTTCGTGCATAGCAATAATCGCCAAGGAAATATTGGGGTCGGCCAATCCCGCCAATAACCCGACTTCTGTATGGCCTGCCTCGATTAAATGACGCAACAGGCGTATCACGACGATTTCACACAGCCGATCAATAACAGCACGTCCCCCGCAACGCGGGGCGCTGGCTTCTTCCAACAAAATATCCGTCACAGCCCTCAAAGGCGGGGATTGGTCCAGCCGGACCACGACAAGATCAGGTAACGCCAGAGCAATGGGATTTGCCTCGCCCCCCGTATCCACGACCGCGCAAACAAAACCTGTTGTCTGCATTGTGATAACAGATTGCCTATCGCCATCATCTCCACCGGAATCATGCCCCCTAGGATCATCTCGGCTGGAATCATCTCGGCTGGGATCAACAGTGGACCGAGGCTTGATTTTAAAATCCCCAGGCACACCACGAGGATAAAACACGAGCAAAGGAACATCCGCGGCCAGCTGTTTAAAATCTGATGCAGACGATGCTATTTGCCCGCTGTGAATGACAAAGAAATTTGCGCCCCCAACACTTTGCCCTGTATCGCAAACACCAGTTTTCTTCTGTTTCGAGTTCACGCCGTTTATATCGCCAGACAATTGGAAGATGTTCTCTTCCCCTGTCTGGACATCCGCCCTCTTAGAAGCAAAGTCAGTCCGGTTACTATCCCGCGATTGATCATCTTCCTCGCATGACGGTTGATCAAAAGCCAAATCACATCCAAACGTCTGCACACGCGCGCGAATGTGAAACCGCTGAATAAGGGCCGATAAACGGTCGGCTTTTTTAAATGGCTTTTCCAAAACTGGTCCTTGTTACACTAAACCCCAAGTTAGCACATTAGTCTAATTATGTACGATAGATCAACTTATTTGCACAAAAAGAAACTCTAAGTTCACTATATTGATAATTGAGGGCGACAAGCAGCCCAATAATTTACGTAACAAACAATTGCTTTAACAAGCCAATTGATTACCTGAAAGGTACCCCTTGTAATGCTGATGCCACGTCAGAAAACCCCAAACCTCTCTTTGCCTACACTCAATGACGGTACGTTCGACCTCAGCAGTGATGGTGCAGAGCGTTATACACTGGTGACCTTTTATCGCGGTCTCCACTGTCCGATCTGTGCTAACTACCTCAAAGAGCTAGAACGTTTGTCCCCGGAATTTGCCGAACGTGGCGTAAAGACCATTGCCATCAGCTCAGACGGAAAAGAGCGTACAGAAGAAATGGCTGCGAAAATCGACGCCAAGAACCTGCGTTTTGCTTATGACCTGCCACTATCTGTTGCCAAAGAGTGGGGTCTTTATATCTCTACCTCTCGCGGAAAAACATCTATCGGCATCGAAGAGCCAGCTCTGTTCTCTGAGCCCGGCGTCTTCCTCGTCACGCCAGAACAGACGCTTTATTACGCTTCTGTCCAGACAATGCCATTTGTCCGCCCGGTCTTTAAAGAAATGATCGGCGCACTGGATTTCGTTATTGCCAACGATTACCCCGGCCGTGGCGAATACGCCGGCGAAGTTTAAGAATTGAACAATAAGAAGTCTAGGAATTGAATGATAAACGGCGTTCCTGATTTTCAGACCGTTTACTTCAAACAAGATATATAGAATTCCCGGGGATCGTGTTTTGAGTAGCACCGCTTATCTGAACATGAACGACACCCCAGGATAAAAGCCCCCGGTCAACGACACACACAAGCAGGCCGGGGGCTTTTTATTTTCCAAACAAAACAGCATCCCCCTTAAAGCCCCTCTTATATTTAGCGCATCGTCAAAACAGTGCGTGTGATAATGTCACCGTCCTCATCAAAATCACATTCGTGCTGAAAGCCAAATTTTGAAAGGATATGCAAAGACGCTGCATTTTTCTTTTGTGCAAAGGCATAGATTTGCTTCATACCCAGCGTCTTGATGCCAAAATCCAGAACCGCCGTTGCTGCCTCTGTCGCCAGACCACCGCCCCAAAACTGCGGTAACAAGCCATAGGACAGTTCAACCTTGTCATCGACCTTATTTTCTTCTCGCAAGCCACATTCGCCCATAAATGCCCCACTCTCGCGATCAAAAACAGCCCAAAGACCAAAACCTCGGCGTTGCCAATGATCCGTCATAATTGCCAACTGCTCGTCGCTTCCCTGTCGGCTTTGCGTGCCAATTTTACGGATCGCCATGACATCATCATTACCGTAAAGCTGAAACAATAGGCCACCATCTTCGGATGAAAAGGGGCGCAGAATTAATCGTTTGCTGGTGAGGACTTTCGAGACCTGAGATCGATCACGAAAGGATTTAGAAGAGCTTTTAGTCGGCATTGGAAATAACCTGAATAGGGTAAAAACTTTACAATAAAAACTAACAGAGTAACCCTAAATTCACACGGTCTATTTTAAAGACCAATTGGATCGCCGACAGTAACATACCGACATTACCGATAATCCAAAAAGACAACTGTGAATCTTAAGAAATTGATTTTGCTTTAATTTACGAAACAACAAACAAGATCAGTAGATTTGATAAGAACCACGTGAATAAGCACTTTCATGCCTTGCAATCACAAAAATAGATAAGATCAACTTAATTCACACCTGTTTATTCTACCGCTTATCCTGTTTACGGAACATATCAAGCAACAAGTTAATCCGGTGATCCCCCTTAAACTCTGGACGATGAACCAGTGCAATGTTGATCTCTGCATTAGCACCTTCTAACGCAAAAACCGCGGCTCTGTTTTCCAGCTCGAAACTTTCGACAATAGATCGTGGCAAAACGGAAGCGCATAGCCCGGCCTTGATACAGGCAAGAATACCATCCAGTGTCGAAATTTCCATCATCTTGGGCGCCGTCAGGTTTTGTGCTTGATACCAATCAATCGCAAAATTGCGATAACCACAGCCTTCTTGGATTAAAACCATAATCGGTAATTCCAGCGCCTGTTCCAGCTTGCTCAACCCTTTAGGTGCAATATAAACCAACGGTTCGGTAAAAAGCATATGCGTTGTCAGGTTATCCTGATCTGTACTGCGTTTCCGGCGATCAACCACGACCGCCGCATCCAGACGGCATTCATCTACGGCCTTATTAAGAAAGCCCGAGACCCCGGTATCCACAGAAATCTCTGCATCAGGATGAAAGCGTCGGTATTCCGTAATAAAGCGCGGCAATAAATGGGACGCCTGCGTATCGACAAAGCCCATGCGAATATGACCGACATCACCGGGATTAACCGCCCCCTTGGCCGCACGTTCCAGCGTCAGCATGGCATTGGCATATTCCAACAGCTTTTCGGCCTCGTGTGTTGGCACCAGACGCCGATGCGCCCGCAGAAAAAGCGAAACACCAAGCTCGTTTTCAAGCTTGCGAATACGTGCCGTTACATTGGGCTGTACGGTATTCAAACTTTCTGCCGCAGCCGTCACACTGCCCAAATCCATAACCAACTTAAATGTACGTAATGCAGACAGATCCATTCTAATTCTTCCATATGACCAATAGTTGGCATCATTATTTTTTATTTATACATAAAAACAAACTATTTTTTTTGATTTAATGTTTGCGCTTAACTTCCTCGTGTTCCCATTTCGTCAAATGATTGGCACAAGCCAACAAAGAAATTCTGTCAGGACCTTTAATGACCTTTGAAATCTGGATCGCCTTTGTTTTTGCCGCAAGCGCAAATATTCTTGCCCCCGGGCCAGCCATTGTTCTTGCGATCAGAAACGGCCTATCATTGGGGATGGGAAAAACGATATATTCAACCCTGGGAAATGTCGTCGCTATAGGCTGTGTCGGCCTTGCCGTTACTTTTGGCCTTGGAACAATTATTACAGCAGAACCCAAAATACTTTCAGTGCTGCAAATTATGGGCGGTAGCTACCTACTCTGGCTCGCCCGGCAGAACTGGCAAAGGGGCATGATCTCTCTTGACCATCTATCCGTAGATGACATTGACGTAGCAGATGATAAAGGCAATACAGGAGCCGACACCAATAGTATTGCCCGTTCTGTTGCCTCGCCCCGTCAATTCCAGAGATCTGCCCCTTATCTTTTTCGTCAATCCCTGCTTGTCGGCTTGACAAACCCCAAGATGATTATCTTTTTATTGGCGCTGTTTCCCTTATTTCTAAACACTAAAGCAGCGACAACTCCACAGCTTTTGGTCATGACGATTACTTTTATGGGACTGTCATTCCTAACACTTAGCAGCTTTGCCTTTGCCGCCGTTAAATTTGCCAGATTAATCCGACAGCAATCCGTAGTAGAATTGATCAACAAATTAATCGCGATCATCTTTTTCGGATTTGGATCCAGTCTGATATATTTTGGTCAGGCAACGCTTTAATATCGCCGCTATCGTACCAGTACAATCCACGGCCCCTCAGACTTTAACTTGAAACATCATTTGCCTTAATGTTTGCTTGATGAAAATTTTGTGCCCGCATACAGTTAGTTGGCGTACACAGCGAACCAGACCGCAAGGGCCGGGCACTCCTTTAACCACCCCCCTAAATAAGTTCTGGTATCGAAGGGGCGATGATGTCAGCAAGTTTAAGTAAGAAGAAAACAGCTCGTTACAGACACAATCTGCCGCAACTCAAAGGCGGGCTTTTCCTGACCGATGCGGGACAGGAAACAGACTTAATCTTTAACAAAGGCATCCCGATCAAAGCCTTTGCCGCCCATACCCTGTTGCCAGATGAACAAGGTCGCGCTGCGCTTACGGATTATTACAACGGTTTTCTGGCGCTTGCTCATAAAGCCAACACAGGCTTTATTCTGGATGGTCAGACATGGAAGGCCCACCCGCATTGGGCTGACGATTTAGAACAGACCCTTGATGAGATAAAGACCGCAAATCAGGCATCTATCGACTATATCGCGCAGCTCCGGGATGTTTGGGATAACGGTCAACAAGAGATTGTCCTTAACGCTTCGCTGGGACCACGCGGAGATGCCTATGCACCGGATTATCAAATTACAGTAAAAGAGGCTGAAGATTATCACGCGCAACAGATCAGTTGGCTGGCCGAAACACCCGTAGATATGATCACAGCCATGACCTTTACCCAGCCCGAAGAAGCCGTCGGCGCGATACGTGCTGCACAGAAAGCAAAGCTTCCGATCGCAGTTTCTTTTACGGTCGAAACCAACGGGTTATTGCCCACAGGGCAATCCCTTGCCGATGCTATCGATCAGGTTGACAGGGAAACAAGCAATCAGGCGATATATTTTATGATCAACTGTGCACACCCAGATCACTTCCCCCCAAGTTTATCATCACGAGATCTATCGAATAGCAATCTCAAGAAAATGAACTGGGCCACAAGAATAAAAGGCATCCGCTGTAATGCATCACGGATGAGCCATGCAGAGCTGGATAATTGTCGCACCCTTGATGCCGGAAACCCAACCGAACTGGGGCAACAATACAAAGAAATCTATTCAAGAATGCCATGGCTGAATATTTTTGGTGGATGTTGCGGGTCTGACCTGCGCCATTTAACAGAAATCACGCGTTCAATTCTCTCGCCCACCAGTTTTTGAGCTCGAAACTTAGCCACAAAACAGGAACAAGAGAATTTGATCACAAACAGATTAAACACTCAGATATTTTTTTAATCAAGCGTCTGCCAAGGATGGATAGATCAAATGCTGGACATTATCTAACCCAGCCCCGATGTCGATAAACTGTCGCTTGAAGATCTTGAGATAATCATGTTTTTTCAAGTTTTCGTCCGGCAACTTCTTTTCGTAATCCAGTTCATTTTTCTGAAAAAGAATCAATGGGTTTCCGCCATCAATATTGAGCAAAGGAAGCCCAACTGTTTCCATATAGACGCTTAGGCCACTTTTCATAACCTGTTCGACAATACCAAAAATACCACAGGGCTGATTAACCACTGCCCACAATGCCTGAGAAGCTTGTATCTTGTGCTCCGGCCCCACAAGTTCCAGATAGTTACTCCCTTCACAGCTGCCGCCGAACTTTTCACTCAGGTTCGACCCCAAAAGGCGAATTTTAATATAATCGTCCGAAATCATCTCGTAGATCATAAAGTTTGGAAGCAAAGACGGTATTTGTTCAGGTCGAAAGCTATCACGGGATGGTGCAAACCCATCGCGTGGCAAATCGAGCCAATACCGATAGAACTCTGCAGATTTCGGATGTTTAAAATCCATGAAGAGCACAGCCTTTTTATTTTTAACACAAGCAAAGACAGCCTTCAGAACCGAGCGTTGTTTTCTGGCTTAAGTATTTAAAAAGAAAGAAAAGATAACAACAGACATCAGCGCAAAAAGCCGCGAACATAAATCATGCCTGTGAGACTTGACCTTAATCAAGGATTATCTTTCTCATTTTCAGGATACGGCAAAATAAACCATAAACGCGATTAACTCGCGACATAAAATTACTTAAAGTGGATAATTTCATACACTAAATTACCAAAAAAAATTCAACACAAAGTCATTGTAAAAGAATAATAAATTACAAACTCTTCGTCGTCATTCCGAATCAGTCACGCAAAAATGGAACTCCCAATCCCAGATCAAAGTAAGACCGTTCTACAACCCAAATGTACTTCAACAAGCCATCACCTTTGTCATCAAATTCCTGCGGCTCTTTTTCTTGTTGTCCGTCACTATTGTAAGCAATCTCATTACTCTGAAAGAAAAGAACAGGATGCTCACCTTCATCATTAGAAACGGGCACACCAACCACTTCTATATGAGCAATACGCCCCGATACCAGTTCCTGCGCGAGCACCGCATACATCCCACAGTTATGTTTCGCCTGCGACCAAAAGGCTGCCGATGCAGCGTCTTTTCGCTGCTCTTCCACAAAATCCAGATAATTGCTCCCCGTACGATGGCCACCAAAGCGCTCTTCAACCGTAGAGCCAATAAGCCTTATGCGAATAAAGTCATTGGAAACCAGCTCGTAAACCACCATCGTTGACAGCAAGCTTGGAATATCTTCCGGCATAAAGCTATTTTTGTCAGGTAAAATCCCTGTTTTAGGCAGTTTGCACCAATATTCATAAAAGGCCCGGTTATTAGGGTGCCTGAATTTAATCACGCCCTTGTACCATTTTGATTGCCTTTCTATCACGGTCTGTAAGCATCGTTCTTATATAGTAGAACAAAACGATAATTATAGAAGCACAAAACATATGGTTAATAAAGTGTTAACCATATGTTTTGTTTCCATTACGTCCTATGAATGAAAACGATTAAATTCAATACACTAAAAATGCGAAGTTAAATAATTTGACCATAGTACATGTATCGTTTTTAAACTTTCCAGGGCTCCCCAAATATGGAATCAACTTCCTTGCATTCTCTCCAACCACTTGTCAGACGGCATTAAAACGAAAAGGCGAAACCACCCCGATGCGACAATCTTTACGACAAAAAATTATTGAGATATGTGACCAAAAAATAGAAAAAAAGGGTGAGACTGTTGGACTGTCTTTCTATGCTTTCTTTGCTAATAAAAACGATGATCCAGACCTGTTGATGGAAGCTGCAACGTGGTGGATCGAAACGCACAAGTTGGATCATTTTGAAAAAGCAAAGAAGATCAAAAACATGGTTTTGAATGGAAAATAAAATAGAACAAAAGCGATATTTTAAAAATCATGATAAGCAATTTCCCTCTGTGTAAAAGTCGTACACAGAGGGAAATTCTCATGATTTATGGATCATTTTTTGGCCGCCACCCCGGGGGCTGTATCAAATAAGCCAATTTGTTTCCTAGACCTTTCGCCGACCACATCTTACGCGCAAGCCCTGTAAACCCATGAAAGAAAACCACCAACGGGTTTACCGAATTAATAGGGGGTAACACCCCGTAAATAACCTCTTCCTCTTCTTCCGCAAAGGTGCCAAACATTTTATCCCAAAGAATGAAGATGCCCGCATAATTTTTATCAATATACTGCGGATTAGAGCCGTGGTGTACCCGATGGTGCGAAGGTGTATTCATCACCGCTTCATAAAATTTAGGCAACTTTCCAATCGTATCCGTATGCAACAGTGTCTGATAAAGCTGTACACATGACGCCGATAACAAAACCAAAAAGGGATCAAAACCAATCAACACAAGCGGGATATAAAACGGCAAGCCAAAAATTGCATCCAAAGGCCCATGCCGATAGGCCACCGAAATATTAAAAAAGGGCGAGCTATGGTGAACCGTGTGCGTTGCCCAGCCAAGCCCCATACGATGTGCGACCCTGTGTTCAGAATAATAGGCTAAATCAGCCAGAACGATACACAATGCAATCGTCCAATAATTACTTGGCATAAGCATAAGGCTGTAATCCGGATAGATCAGATAAAAAGCGCCCAGATAAATACCCGCAAACATTGTAATCAAACCGATATGGGCAAACAAAGTCGCGAAATTCGTAAAGCAATCCCCAACAGTCGCCCAGGTCATCTTCTTTTTGATTAACAGTCTGACAATTTCAAAAAGAAAAAAGGCCATAGCAAAAACAAACACCCAATCATCAACCAGATTTTGCCATTCATACAGCGTCCATTCATCAAATAAGTGAGTCCAGAAATCCATATCAAAGCTCCCTTTCGTTTTCTAAAGCACCAAGCAATAGTTTTGCGGCCCCATAGGAACTCTTCTGAAAATTTTCATCGTTCTTTTTGATGGGAAATAAAGCATCTAGGTTAAAATAGATTCCGATTAATCCGGTCGCTACAGTCGTAACAAGGCCATTCGTTACATTGAGATAAAGCTTGGATAAAACCAACTCAAAGCTATGATGGACATCATCAAACCACGATTTCATAAGCTCTTTTATTGGCGCGTGTGTCTGCGCAACGACAATAAGGTTCGTCGCGATCATTGTGTCCGTCGCAGTTGTTAAATCTGAATTATCTAAAAATAAAACGGCCAACAATTCGTCTTGATTGGCAAAGGGATAGGCCGCGAATTCTTGCATGCTTGTACGGCACCTATCCGTATAGCGTTTAACCACCTCAATTAAGAGCTCATCATTATTACCCACATGATGACGTAAAAGTGGCCGGGCAATTTCCGCTTCTTCGGCGATACGTTTCTGTGTCGCTCCCTCAACCCCATAAAGCGCAATGCACGTCTCATAGGCTTTTAAAATTTCTTCTCTTCTTTCCAACTTCATACTAGGTCTTGGCATTTGACTTCATCACTGTAAATTATCAATTTTGACAATATATAAAGCTACCTTAGTTTATTGTCAAACAAGACAATAAACGATTCGATAAATAATGCCCTGAATCAAGGAAAGTTATGAAATAGTAGATTATGATGAGTCTTTAAAATAATGAGCACGGCAATCAGCTGAAATAAATTTCACCCTGACCACACCGGACTGGAAGCATTATGACACTAGAGCACGAACATTCATCAGAAGCCATACGTGAACGCTTTGCTAAAGGGCACAAGGCAAGTTACCTACAGGATTGGGTTTATGGCAGCATTGATGGTGCCGTAACCACCTTTGCTGTTGTGTCCGGGGTGATCGGCGCACAGCTTTCCGTCCGGGTCATTCTTATACTTGGCGTTGCCAATTTACTGGCGGATGGTTTTTCCATGGCCGCAAGTAACTACAGCGCAACCAAATCTGAATTGGATGATACCGAACGCCTGCGCGAAATAGAACGTAAACACATTCGCCAAGTCCCCGATGGAGAACGCGAAGAAATTCGTCAAATTCTATCCGCAAAGGGATTAAGCGGAACGACATTAGAGGAAGCCACCGACGCGATAACATCCAATGAAGAACTTTGGATCAACACAATGATCACTGAAGAATACGGCATCTCCCCAACCTCGCGAAACCCGTTAAGATCTGCGTTATCCACCTTTGGGGCTTTCTTTATCGCAGGGTCTATTCCCTTACTCCCCTTTATCCTTTCCCTGCCAAACGCCTTCGCTCTGGCCTGTGGAATGACTGCCTTGGCATTCTTTACCACTGGCATGATCAAAAGTCGCTGGTCACTGGCCCCGTGGTGGCGATCCGGCAGTGAAACGCTTTTAATAGGCGGCCTCGCCGCTATTGTTTCTTACGGCGTTGGATATATTTTGCGGGATATTGTTGGCTAACTCCAAAGCTTGTGGCCTCCTGAGAGAGCTTGTGGCCCCGAGAAGATGACACCCGCGAGAATTTGACCCCCACGAGAATTTGACCGGGATCAGAGCTTTTCAATTTCTTCCATCGTGCGGCCCGGCTTGCTTTTATAAGTTGGCAGGTTCCACCCGTAATAGAGCGCGCCGCCACGAATGACAAAAGCAACAAGGAAACCAAGGATCGATCCAACAACGTTCTCAAGCCCAGCATGATGAGACAGTACCCAGGCAACGGCCCCAAATAACGCGGCAGTCACATAGATTTCCCGCCGCATCAAAACAGATTGTTCGCCAGAAATAATATCACGTAAAACTCCGCCAAAAGTTGCGGTCAAAATACCGGTCACAATAGCAACAGAAGACGACCCGGTTGCCAGAAACCCGATCTCAGCGCCCTTTACTGAAAAGACCGCCATACCAATAGCATCCAACCACAACAAAACCTTGTACCGAGATTCAAATCTGTGTGCTGTGAAAAAGACCAACGCGCCTGTGCCTGCACAAATCAAAAGATATGTATGTTCCCGTACCCAGAAAACGGGTGTTTGCCCTAAAATTGCATCGCGAAAGGTACCACCCCCAATGCCCGTTACGGCAGCGAGAAATAAAAACGCGATAAGATCCAACTGTTTACGTGATGCTGCCAAAGCGCCCGTTGCGGCAAACACCGCGACCCCGGCATAATCAAGCCATTGAACAATATCCACTTTCGCCCCCTCGCTTTACTGCGCACACAATTACAGTCTTCCCCAATCTGAGTAACATAAAATTGGGTCAAACAGCAGAATTATTTAACGAATACAGCTGACTATATTAAGAAAATGAGAAGGAACTGGGCTGTCGTTCCCGAAAACATAAGGCTCTTCAATAAAATTAAGGGCTAATCGATAAATACAGGTGCCCCTTTGCCGATATCAATGATTTGCCGCTCGACAACCAGAATTAGTTTCAAACGTTCATCAGACTGAAATTCCAATGGGTTCAGATCATCAATTTCGTTACTTTGATAAATAATAATGGGGTTTGCTTCACGACCATCAAGGTTGGGGATATCATTCCGCAGCGGAAAGCCAATTGATTCAACTGTAACATTGCGTCCGCTAGATAACGCATGCTCCAAAACGGCACAGATACCACACGGTTGCTGAGCCATTAACCAGAAAGCATCCGATGCAATCCGCTTGCGATCATCTTCGACATAATCCAGGTAATTCCCCCCGGTCATATCATGCCCGAAACGTTCGTTGATCGCAGTACCCTGTAAACGGATTTTGATATCATCCCGGGAAATCAGTTCGTAAACAATAATATTGGGTAAAAGTGAAGGAATATCCTCGGGACGAAAGGAACTTCGGTTCGGCATATCAAAGCCATCCGATTTCTTTAACCCCTGCCAATAATCATAAAACTGGCGATTTCTGGCATTTCTTATTTTCACTGAACCTCACCTACGTCCGGGTTACTCTGGTACTGAGTTAATAAGCTACCGGGTTTTCATTTCCCAATAACCCACCCTGATTACCCCCGTCATCAGTTCCACGCAGCCTATAGATATTTTATGCAAGCTAACAACATTTTTTACGTTAAATTTTAGATAAAATATTTATTTTTGATTCTTCGCGCAACTCAACACCAACAACAGGATGTAGAGCATTAAACCATTACAATCATACAGGCTAATTTTCTTTCTTGACCTCGTTTCACAGGGGTGGTTTTATATTTCCACATTTCACATAAAGTAACTGTGTGACCACAGAATCATTTTTTGTAGCTCACACAGAAAACGACCGGATATCCAACATCAGATATCGAGCACTGAGACTTAACAAGACCCCAAGGGGTCTTGAAAAGATCGTACCAGATACGGATACCCGGACAGAACCTAAAACACATAAACCTTCCGGCGCTCTGCTTTTTTTGGGGTAAAGCTTGGACTCTGTTTCCTTGGCCCACCGCGAATGACCAATGCCACAGCGACGGATGATCACTGTTTTGATCACGGATTTTCCCTTGTTAGAAGGTGCTTAACCCGGCTCAAAACCGGGCGGCTGCATGCTGTTAACCAAGTCACTGCCCTTACATTGCGATCAGGCAAAAGAGCAGCTTAAAGAAAGTTACTCTGGCAAGTTAGAGTAACAAAATGGAGAGTTCCTATGTTGACACTATTTCACGCACCGGGTGCTTGTTCTTTGGCCTCTTGCATCGCACTGGAAGAAACAGATGCAGAGTTCGAAATCAAAACAATATCCTTTGCGGATGGCGAACAGCATAAAGTGGATTACCTGCGGCTTAACCCCAAAGGACGTGTGCCAGCTCTCATTGTTGAAAAAGAACCAAATCTTATATCTGAAAAAGAAAATATAACTGTAAACTCTAAAGGCAACAGCGGTGTCATAACTGAAACACCTGCGATCCTTTTTTATCTGGCGCAACAGTATCCAGAAGCAAATCTGGCCCCGCTGTCCGATTATTTTGCCCTCGCCCAGATGCAGTCGTTCAACAGCTTTCTCTGTTCAACGGTTCACGTTGCCCATGCGCACAGATTTCGCGGCGCACGCTGGGCAAATAACCAAAGTTCACAGGATGACATGCGCGCTAAAGTACCTGAAAACATGTCTGCTCTCTTTACGATGATTGAAGAAACATATCTCGGCCAGCCATGGGTGCTGGGTGACCAGTACAGCATTTGTGACGCCTATCTCTATACCATCGCGCGTTGGCTGGAAGGTGACGGTGTTGATATCACCGCTTTTCCGCGCGTCAATGCGCATTTCCAACGCATGGAAGACCGTCCCGCAGTACAACGAGCCTTACGGCATTAGCCTCGGCCCGGACCTGACGATGCCATCAGACTGTTTGTTGGTGTTTCAGGTCTTAAACCATAAAGATCAGAACGTATTATTATGAATAAAAGTCCTTTAAAATTACCCGAGTTTGTTATTCTTTTTGCTTTGCTCACCTCTATTACAGCGCTAAGCATTGACGCAATGCTCCCTGCCCTGCCACAAATTAGTGCAGACCTTGCCATTTCCGATCCGCTTGATAGTCAGCTAATCATCTCTCTCTTTATTTTCGGGATGGTTTTTGGTGAACTTTTTATCGGTCCAGTATCCGATGCCATCGGCCGTAAAGGGGCAATTTTACTGGGTGTCGGTGTTTATGTTGGCGGCACTATTGTCGCAATGACGGCCTCTACCTTTGAGGTATTGATCCTTGGCCGTATTATCCAGGGTATCGGTGCATCAGGTCCCAAAATAGCCACCCGCGCTTTGATCCGCGATCAATACGAAGGCGAAGCTATGGCACGGATCATGTCTTTTATTATGGTCATCTTCATCATGATCCCGATGATCGCTCCCGCCTTTGGTCAGATGGTTTTGGCCATTGCCGAATGGCGATATATTTTCTTCTCGTTTCTTATTCTTTCAGTTTCAACTGGATTTTGGTTGATCATTCGTCAGCCTGAAACACTGTTAAAAGAAAACCGGATACCACTTTCACCAAAAAAATTAATGCAATCCACGGGTCGTATTCTAAAGCATGGCAAAGTCATGTGTTATTCGGTTTCTGGCGGTATGATTTTCGGGGCCTTGCTGGTCTATGTAAGTACATCCCAGTCGATCTTCGAAGACTTATATGGTGTGGTCGATAACTTCCCGCTCTACTTTGCTGTTTTGGCCTCTTCTGTTGCTCTCTCTTCTTTGATCAACTCACAATTGGTCATGCGCTTTGGCATGCACAGGATGGTGGTTTTTGCTCTCAGTGCTCTGATTTTCTTTACCGCAACTTTGTTTTTCTTTGCCTTACCTTATGATGGAATTCCGCCCTTTGCAGTCTTTATGATCAATGGCTTCTTCATTTTCCTTTGGGTTGGCATTCTCTTTGGCAACATCAATGCCATGGCGATGCAGTCCCTTGGAAAAATGGCTGGATTGGGCGCATCTGTCATTGCCTCTATCTCTAGTTTGGTTGCCGTGGCCGTTTCTGTCTCGGCCGGTCGGCTCTATGACGGAACTGTGATGCACATGGTCTTTGCCCTTTGCTTCTGTGGGGTCACAGCACTGATTTTGGTCATGGTGGCAAAACGAAGTAAGGCAGGAATTTTACTTCCTGCTTGATATTCCATATTTCAGGCTTATATGACGAAAATAAGTAATAATTTAGCTTTCTCTCGTTCTGCAAAGAAGATACGAAGGGCTAAATCATCTAATTAAGTATGGGCTCGCATTATTCTGGCCCTACTTAACGGGGCCCATCATATCCCCCTTAATGATGGGCCCCACCTTTTACATTAAAAATCACCATTTTTTTCTGTTTTATTGCCCCCTTCACCACAAAAACAAACACACGCACAGGGATAAAAAATTACAGACCTAGCCCTCATAGGTTCAGGAAATTTTAATTATCTGCCTTTACCATCTTAGCGTTTGGTACAGCTCTCACAGGGTATCAAAAGTTGTGTTGCCATGTACATGATACCTTTACAACAAGCCTTGCCCAGAAAAGGGCACAGGCTGCAAAGGACAAACAGATATGCTCAAACTTGGTAAAAAGTCTCGCCCTGTCGATCATCGCCCAAAAAACTGTAAGTTTAACAAAGCGGAAATGGACTTTATCCTATCAGCTTTAAACCAATCCCAGGCTGTTATTCAGTTTCAAACAGATGGTACAATTATTACAGCCAATAAAAATTTCCTCGCGGCCATGGGGTACACGCTAGAAGAAGTCAAAGGCCAACATCACAGTATGTTTGTAGAGGAATCATATAAAAGTTCGCCCGAATACAAACAGTTCTGGGCAGACTTAAACGAAGGAAAGTTCCAGTCTGCAGAATACAAGCGCATCAGCAAAGGGGGAGGGGAAATCTGGATACAGGCATCCTATAACCCGATCATGAATTCATCAGGAAAAGTCGTTAAAGTCGTCAAATATGCAACCGACATTACCCAGCAGACATTGCAAAATGCAGATTACAAGGGTCAAATTAGCGCGATCGGGAAATCACAAGCCGTTATCTCGTTTGAATTGGACGGAACCATTATTGATGCAAATGATAATTTCTTAAACGCAGTTGGTTACAATCTCGAAGACATTCAGGGCCAACATCATAGTATGTTTGTTGATCCAAAAGATAAGCAATCAGATGAATATATCCAGTTTTGGGAAAGTCTGCGGCGCGGAGAATTTCAAACAGCCGAATACAAACGAATAGGCAAAGGTGGCAAGGAAATCTGGATACAGGCGTCCTATAACCCGATTTTTGATCCGAATGGAAAACCCTTTAAAGTCGTCAAATTTGCTACCGATATCACCCAGCAGGTTATCAATCGGGAAAAGGCAACCAAGGTCAGCGAAATCGTCGATGAAAACCTAGGGAAAATACTGGAAACAGTCGTTGCCGTAAATAACCAGTCATCTTCAGCGGCCCAAGCATCAACAGAAACATTGCAAATGGTCGAATCAGTTGCCGCTGCATCTGAAGAATTTCAAGCCTCTGTAACGGAAATAGCCAGAAGCATGACAGCTTCACAAGATGACGTCAGAAAGGCAATCGAAGAAGCCCACACAGCAGATGACCTCACCCAAAAGCTCACAGAACAAGCCCTGTCGATGGATAGCGTTGTCAGTGTTATTCAAGATATTGCCGGGCAAATCAATCTACTTGCCTTAAATGCCACGATTGAATCCGCACGTGCCGGAGAAGCCGGAAAGGGCTTTGCCGTCGTCGCATCCGAAGTCAAAGCACTAGCCAATCAGGTCGGGAGTGCGACAGAAAAAATTTCGTCTGAAATTAGCGGCATGCAATCAATTTGCAGCAGCGTGGTGGAAAATTTAACCAGTATCAGAGGTGCCGTTGAATCCGTCGAAGGCAGTGTAACCTCTGTATCTGGTGCCGTAGAAGAGCAAACTGCTGCATCGAGTGAAATTGCATCAAATATTCAAACCGCTGCAATGGCCGTTAATGAAGTTAACACTAATCTGGACAGTATCAGCAACGCCGTAGCATCGGTCGAAGGTCGTGTAACCGCAGTGTCGCAGGCTGTCGGCGAACAGACCGCCGCCCAATAAATGATATAGAGGTCACTTTTATGTTTTGAAAACCCTAAAATTTTCATCAAAGCAATGAATACGGGGCATAAAAGATGCCGCAACCAAACACTTAGTTTTAAGCAGAACGAAGAAGCGATCATGCCCGAAATTTCAACGGTAAGCATCTCGATCATAACCCGACATAAACCCAAGGCTGCAAACAGGTTTTAAGGCCAAAAAAATTTAGCAAAATTTAACCTTTAAACACTAACTATCAACAAGCCGAATAACCTGGTTAAAAATATTATCTCGCATTGATATTTTTCACTGTAAATAAGACTGCTCTCTAAGATTTTATAGCTGAGAGTTAGAAAGGATTACCCCGTATGTTCTCGTTTGGTAAAAACTCCCGGTTAACGGCGGATCAGCCAAAAAGTTATAAGTTAAACAAAATTGAAATGACGTTGATTTTGAATGCCCTGAATAAATCTCAGGCTGTTATTCAATTTGAAGTCGATGGCACCATTATCACAGCAAACCGTAATTTCATTGGTGCTTTGGGCTACACCTTAGAAGAAATAAAAGGCAAACATCACAGCATGTTTGTCGACCCTGCCTATAAAAGCTCTGCTGAATACAAACAGTTTTGGGCAAACCTTAAAAAGGGAGAGTTTCAGGCTGCTGAATATAAGCGGATCACAAAAAGCGGTAAACCAATCTGGATCCAAGCATCTTACAACCCCATAATCGATGCATCAGGAAAAGTCACCAAGGTTATTAAATACGCCACCGACATTACTGAACAAACGCTGCAAAATTCTGATTACAAAGGTCAGATCAATGCCGTGAATAAATCACAGGCGGTTATTTCCTTTAATCTGGATGGTACCATCATTGATGCCAACGAAAATTTCCTCAAAACCGTTGGCTATGAACTGCGTGAAATTCAGGGACAGCACCACCGCTTGTTTGTTGAAGAAGAGTACAAAAATTCCAAAGAATACGAACAGTTCTGGGACTCACTGCGACGGGGTGAATTCCAGACGGCGGAATACAAACGCATCGGAAAGGGCGGGAAAGAGATCTGGATACAGGCATCCTACAATCCAATCCTTGACCCCGATGGCAACCCGTTTAAGGTCGTCAAGTTTGCAACTGATATCACTCAACAGATTGCAGATCGACAAGAAGCAGCCAGGGTTGGTAAGCTTGTTGATGATAACCTCGTGAAAATTCTCGAAGCCGTTGAGAATGCAAATGCACAGTCATCAGCGGCCAGTTCCGCATCGAACAACACCCTACAAACCGTTCAATCCGTTGCGTCTGCATCCGAAGAGTTTCAGGCATCAGCCAGTGAAATTGCCCGCAGCATGAACACATCGCGAAACGATGTAAAAAAAGCAATTGAAGAAGCAACCAATGCCGATCAGCTCACCCAAAAACTGACCGAGCAGGCCCTGTCTATGAACAGTGTTGTCAGTGTTATTCAGGACATTGCCGGACAAATTAACCTGTTGGCCCTAAACGCAACCATTGAATCCGCCCGCGCAGGTGAAGCAGGCAAAGGCTTTGCCGTTGTGGCATCCGAAGTCAAGGCACTGGCCAATCAGGTCGGCACCGCCACAGAACAGATTTCATCAGAAATCATTGGCATGCAATCTGTCTGCGATAACGTGGTTGAAAACCTAAACAGCATCCGCGATGCCGTGGGTTCCGTAGAAAGTAGCGTCACAGCCGTTTCCGGTGCGGTAGAAGAACAAACATCTGCTTCTCACGAAATAGCATCTAGCATGCAATCAGCCGCAACCGCGGTCAGTGAGGTCAACGAAAATCTGGTGTCAATCACCAGTGCCGTTGACAATGCCAATAACTTTGCCCGCGAAGGCACTGACCTTTACCGAAGCCTCAATAAAACGGTTATTTAAATCATCCGCACTTCAAACAACAAGGGCCGGGAAATTCCCCGGCCCTTCTACGTCGCCCATTTTACAAGCTTTTCTAATTGAGTTCTCCATAGGCCCATGCTGTTTGTATCCCAGGCAAACAAACAGACAGAACAAACATCTAGCTGCCGTAAATTTCACCTAATGGAAAACGTCCGACGCCCTGTCGATCGGGATCAAGTGGCGTAAAGTATCCCTTGGCCTGCCGGGTTGCTTCAATGGCAATTGCCTGTGCCTGAAGCTCATCAACCGCGTCGGTTGCAACACCTGTTTTATAGGCATTTGCAATCGCACGAGTGATCGTGGGTGCCGCAACTGACGTGCCGTCTAGCGCAACGGACACACCAGAATTAACACCTGATGCCCGTACGCCGCGAAAGACAGGACTGCGATCGCTTTCCGCAGAAACAAAAGGACTGGTGGATTGTTCCGGCAGACTGGCGTCCGTGGTTTGATAACCGCTGTAAAGGGCCGCCCGCCCCGTTTCTTCGACATGACCACCAACAACAACAGGCACCTCACCTGTCGCAAGACCATTAGAAGCCCCAGCGCGTTTCACGATGGATTGATTATCCTGTACCTCTAGCTTCCCTTCGCGATCATAGACCCTATAGGCCCCATCATCGAAATAGGATTGCCGCCCCAATGCAGGATACCCAAAAGGCGAAGCATCGCGTTGAATACGGGCGTGAATTGATGCCGGTAGGTCCTTACCCAACCGCTTGGTCACCCGCACCATCCACAGACCATTCGGTGCAGCCTTTAGCCCAGCGTTTCCCACACCTTCTTTTGGGCGTACTTCTGTTGGCGCAAGGGTTAGCATAAAACGTCCGCGTTCATCATCTTCCGACAAAGGTGTGTGCCTGTCATACGACAACCGCGCAATGGCCCTTGCCCCCCGTGTCAGAACAACGGCGCTATCCACAACGCCTGTTAGTTTTTGCGAGGGAATTTCCTCTGTTATCGGCGGGATAACCTCAACCTCGATGTCTCCGTCGTCATAGCCCGAGTTTGGCATCCAGATTTCCAGATAGCTGGATGTTCGGTCATTAGGCTGTACCCGCCAGGGCAGGTCACAGTACGCGGTGGCTGGGGTTGGGGCTGTATCATCAGCACAATCGCCAACCTTAAAATCATCATCTGTAATCACAGCATGAGATCGTTCCAAATGATGATTTCCCGAAGGCAACACCACAGACGTCGGCGCAACACGGTCGTTTCTGGCGGTGACAATTTCATCAATTGCCTTTTCCAGCATTGACGTCCCATCATGCGGACCGCCAAAAATCCCGTAACTGAAATTAATCACCACAGGCAGGTTCGGCGCAATGCGATCTGCACGATCAAGAATGTAATGCACCCCCGCCAAAATGAAACTGTCCAGCCCCATACCCGACGTGTCCCAAGTCACAGCGGCGGGCACCTGTACCGTTATAATCCGATCCTCGTCTAAAGCATCTGATGACATACTTTCGTAATCCGCCCCGGCCGCCAGATCGAGCACATGTGTGCCGTGTGCTGCTTTACCATCCAGTGAATTTGGCATTACCTTGCGGCTATCCACCAATCCCAACGCCCGATAAAGCGCGGCTTCATTGGTTGCGCCCAATGCATCTGTGTATTGGGCAAAGGTACTGTCGATATCAGCCTTGGTATATTCCCGGCCAAAAGCAACGCCAGAGCTAGTAACAGAGCCAACGTCCGAACCTGAACCAGATTCCGCATCACCATCCTGCACCCACGCAAAATCAATTCGTGTGCTGCCAAGTTCTGACTGAAACCGACGATTGGCGATAGCAATACCATCATCAATAACGCCGATCACAACCTTTGCCCCAGAACTACCACCACCCGTACATACAGAAGATTGCCCCGAAGTCGAGGATGGATCAGGAGATTGATCAGGCGCATAGCTCTGATTAACACTAGCGGCTCGTAACGGAACGCCTATACGGCGTTTGATTTCTGTGGTTCGCGCAGTTGAATGTTCAAAAGCACGGCCAGAAGAACGTTGTCGACCAACGGTACTTTCCCTCAGAACAAAAGGACGAAAGCTAGGCTGCTCACCCCCCGGACGGTAAAGTGTCGGGTAAATCGCATCCGGATTTTCATCGCCCGCAGCAAAGTTTTCCGACGCTTCGGTGCCGGTATAACAGTGCGCTTCATTTGGCGGACCAAAGGGAAAGCCATAGCCTGCCCCCGTATCCAGCAGCCAGTCTTCATAGGGATCAACGGCCTTGATGCCATCGTCCTGCCACCGATAGGTATCAGCCATTGCTGCCTCCCGCAGCGGGTGCTTCCTCCCACTCGCTTTTGGCTTTGAGCCACAACCAACGGAACAGGTTATCCGGCTCTCCATGAACCTCGGACGTACCCCACTTTACAACCGGGTCACTATCCCCATCGCCCAAGGCAATGACAGATTTGTCAAAATCACCTGTGGCGTTGTTCCCTATGAATTCGACGGCATCAATATCGCCATTTTCTCCGCTGGCAAGCTGCAACAAATAATGCCCAAGCGTCGTCCCCAACGCTGCCCCAGCTGTACTATCCGTCGGGAAATGCACCCCCGCGACAGTACGGTTAACTGCAATGCGCTCGGCAACAGAAAGCAATAATTCCCTAATCGAAGGACTTTGTTGAAACGACATAATCGTATCATCCAGCAGCGCCCCAAAAACGGTTGCTACCGTGAATGCTTCGGTAGAATGACCGCTTGGTAACGTCCCATGCCCCGGTGTTGGAATAATCGGCTGAATTTGTGCCGAATAGATATCCGGACGCCGGCAAGCCAAGCTGTGCTTGGTTCTAAGCACAACATGCGATGCAAGCTGTTGGACAAGGCTTATTAGTTGAAGTGTATGCGTATGAGTAGCCGCATTCAAAGGAACAACAGAGGTGAAAAATTCAGTCGGATAACCAACTTGCGCTAATATTTCCCCTGCCCGATCTGCACGTTGATCTGCATAGTTCCGTACATATTCCAATTGAGATCGAAAGACCTCTTCACTTGGTCGAGATAGCTTTGCCAATTTTGAATATGAAGGATGCGGCGCGTGATCCAACCCACCGTGAGGGTGATCATGTTGAAACCATATTGAAACAGCTCCTTCATCAGCATCCCCTTTAAAAGACAGGCGAGAGATTAAGTCAGTTAAAATGGTCGATGCACGAACACGGGGTGACCAACGGCTGAGATTAGCAGCCTGATCGGCACGAATATGTGGTGGTTCAACACCCGGCTCAGGTAAATTCCAAGGATCGCGAATAGCATCAGAGGACGTTAAATATGCCCCTGTTGCTATCCCGCCCATGCCACTCATGCCGCTCATGCCGCTCATACCGCTCATGCCACTCATACCGCTCATGCCGCTCATGCCGCTCATGCCAGATTGTGTTGAATTTATTGACATTACTAGCTCCTGTTAAAAAATTTTTATCTAGAAACTGAACTCATAATAAGTTCCTTGCTTCATCAAAAATGTAGTTTAGTTGCTTGGCACACCAGACTTTCGAAAAGCCTCTGCCCACATTTGGCCTGTTTTAAAATTTGCAGCAGGATGGTTCATCAACCACCCGCTGACTGTAAGGTTTGGTTCACAAACCAATAGTTCTTTTGCAGCCTCTTGCGCTTCAACTTCTCTTCCCAAAAAATGTAATGCAGCTGTTTTTACCCTTAATGTTGAGCTGTGCCTTCTATTTTCCTTTAGAGAACTTTCGGCATATTCCAACGCTAAATCGTACTGTTGATCAGCAGCTAAAGCTGTTGCAGTTAAAGACTCAAAATAATACTTTTGAGGATCAAGGGGCGACAATGAGCAAGCCCTTTTGGTAAAGGAAACAGCTTTCATTCCTTCATCACGAAATGCGTGCATGGTTCCCTTGAGCAACCAAGCCAAAGCATCATTAGGGTTTAGTTCTGTTGCTCTATCAAATCTACGTTCTGCCGCATCAAATTCTTTCAGCAAATTGCTATGCACTAATCCATCTGCGGCTAGAGAAAATGAACAATCAGGATCTAAATCCAAGGCTCTAGCGGTACAATCCCTAGCAATCTGGCTGTCTTTTTTAAGGTCACTACTCCACCCCTGATGAACAGATAGAACATACCACTTACCCAACCAAGCGTAGAGAGACGCATGATTGGGTGATTTGCGGATAATCTCTTCAATTAACGGTCTGGCCTTGGCAAAACTTGCGAGTTTTAACCTATGCATCAATGCAACGCCTGAAACCAGCAATGCGTGGCTGGCCACTTCTGGTAGCGGCTTGCTCGTCGCCAACTCAATAGACGTAGATAGAATGGACTGCCCAATCTGGCGAGAGATATCAGCGACGATTTCCTGCCCGCCATTAAGGAAGTCTGACATCTTTGCAGAAAACTGCCGCGACCAGATAATACGCCCGCTGTCAGCATCCAGAAAATCAGCATCCAGATGAAAGCGCTCACCAGATAAGCGGTAGCTGCCGTGAATGACGTATTCGACATTCAACGCCCGCCGGACATCTGCCAGATTTAAAAGGCGCATATTCAGATTACGACAGGACAGATGGGAAATAACGTCGATCAACTGTGATCTTGAAAGTGCGCGCGAGACTTCTTCGGCCAGCATATCCCCCAGAACATTTTCACCGTCCCGCTTGAAACTTTGCAAAAAGGGAAGAACAGCGACAGCCGGCAAAATGCCAGTTTTATCCGACGGATTAAAAAACTCTAACGCAGAGCTTAGTTGTGGGCGGTTACTTCGTTGTTCATTTACCCATGATGTAAAACCACCTTCGGCAATTTCCAACCCTTCCAGAAACTCACCTTCGGCGGATGTGCCAATCAGCTCAACCAGATCGTGATTAAGGCCAATATTATCATGGGAAACAACAAACAGGCTGTCAAAATCGGGGCCAATCGCCCGTTTCAAATCGCTCAATCCCCGGCGTAAACTTGCACGGCCCAATTCCACACCCGATAACGACCACAGCTTATCCTGTAGCCACGAACGTGTTCGTGTCATATCCGGCGCCATTGCCAACAGTGCAATCATTGCCCGCAGTTTTGCACTACGTACATTAAGCTTGCTACCATCGGACCACTCGGCGCTAAAGGTGCCGTAAAGCCGCAGTTTAAGTGTTTTTGCTGCCGGGTTATTTTGCATTTTTATACCCAGACCCTATCCCTTTATCAGAAGCATCAGACCGATGCCTCTAAATTACCCTTTTAAGTTCACAGAGATTACCACTTGTAGAGAAAGTTAAAAAACCTTTTACGTTTTTTTCACGCTTTTTGGACGCTACCTGATCTCATAACTGCTTCATAATACACTATATAAAAATTCAATTTTAGTTTGGCGGATTAAAACTTGATCAAAGCTCATTATAACCTTAGCGACAAAAACCTCACCAAGAGGCAAAGATAGGCGATATAAAGCAAATACTTAATAAAATAGAATAGGAAATAAAAGTGTGACCGGACGTCATAAACCGACCCCACAAATAGTACCCGATCAGGACACTCTCAAGCCAAGAGACCTCAGTGATTTTTGCCAGAAGTGGAATGACCTGAAGATACACGCAAGCGACGAACAACTGGAAACTGCCAAGCTTTCACCAGAAAGCCGCGAAGTCATTTCCTGGCTAACCATCCTTGCTGATAAAGTTTGCCATACCGAAGATTTTTAATTTTCTAACGAAACACGCTTTGAAATACTGAGATCATAGACCTTTAGCCCTGCGTTCACGCCAGAAAGAATAAAGACCAGTGATAATCAACAGGCTACAACCAACGACGGTTGCCGTATCTGGTGGTTCATTAAAAACAAAGTATCCGACCAACAGCGCCCAGACCATCACGGTATAGCGAAAGGGAGCAACAAAGGCGACTTCGCCCACGCGCATTGCCCGGATCAGGGTGATATGAACCAGCATGATGAAAAAGGCTGCCCCCATCAGAAGTCCTATTGTATCGCCCGTGACTTCTTTCCATTCCATGGTCGGTAATAACAAAGCGCAAACCAGCGTAACCGAGACCATTGTCACAAAGGCCACGAACAGAGATGGCAGCCCCGATGATATCTTTCGAGTGGCCAGATCTCGTATCGCGACCGATAACATCGACGCAAGCGCCCATAGTGAATAGACACTAAACCCATCGGTTCCCGGTTGAACAATAATCAGAACGCCAACAAAGCCCAGTGCAATACCGCCATATCGACGCCACCCCACCGTTTCGCCCAAAAAGACCGCTGCCCCCAAAGTGATCACCAGGGGTAAGGCCTGTAAAATCGCCGTTACATTGGCAACCGGCATATTGAAAAGGGCCATAAAGTAACAAAGGGATGCACCAATTTCACCGATCACGCGGATGATCAAAACCTTGGCATCCTGCCCGCTTAAAGAAACAAACAGTTCTTTTCGGTACCAGGCAAAGCCCCCTAAAACCAACGCCGCACAACACCCACGGAGAAAAATCGCCTGAAACAAGGTCAGGTCAAAAGAAACAAGCTTCATCAGCGTCACATTACCAATAAAGGCTGCCATCCCAAGAGACATCAACAAAGCCCCGCGCAAGTTTCCCTTAGCCCCGCGATCACCTTCATCCGTGGCTTCAGTTATTGCAGCATCAAGCGCAATTGTCTCGGCAACAATATTATTCCCAACAGCTTTACCAGGTTCGTTCTCATCAGCTGATGTTTTACTGTTTGTCTGATCCGCTTTCTTGCTTGGCCCGCTCAATTAAACTTTCCCCTCGCCACAACAACTTATCGCACTGGGAACTTATCACCCCAGTAACTTATTCATCGATTGATCATTTCTTCGGCCTTTTCCAGATCTTTGATCTTTTCCGGCCAGATGGTTTGCTCCGCACCGTTATCATCATCATCCTGGGACGATTTTATGTTTTGCCCACCTCGGGCTTCAGCCCGCTTTTTCAGCTTGTTTTCACGATAGAAGGTATAGACACCCGTAATGACCAGAATAATACTACCGACATTTGTCCAGAAATCGGGTATATCCCCAAAAACAACGATCCCGAGCAAGATCGCCCAAAGCAAAATTGTATAGCGGAAGGGGGATACAAAAGCGGTCTCGCCCCGGCGCATGGCGATAATAACACTCAGATAACCAACCATGACAAAACAGCCCGCCCCGGTCAGGTATCCCAAGGATATTGCCTGAACGGGCTGCCATCCCGATGTGGGGAGCAAGACCCCAGCCGTCAGGGTTAAAAAGATAGATGTCAACAGGGCAACGTAGATAGAAGGAACCGCGTTAGAGACCTTCTTGGTCGCAAGGTCACGCATGACAATGAAAACCACCGCAGCCAAGGCCCAGAAGGAATAAGCGTTAAAACCCTCTGCCCCCGGTCGGACAATGATCAAAACACCAATAAAGCCAACCGCAATCGCGGAATAACGCCGCCACCCCACGGTTTCACCCAAAAAGAGTGCCGCCCCCAAAGTAACAGCCAATGGCAGGGCCTGTAGAATTGCCGTTGAGTTGGCAATCGGCATGTTAAACAAAGCCGTCAGGTAACAGAGCGTTGCCCCGACCTCACCAAAAATTCGAAAGGCCAAAACTTTTCTGTCCGCAATTGAAACCGAATGAAATAGTGCTTTGGTTCGCCAGGCAATAAGCCCCAGAAACAACGTCGTAAAAAGCCCACGCAGAAAAATTGTCTGAAACAAAGACAGATCAGCCGAAGCCAGCTTCATCAAAGCATCATTGAAAACAAACGCCGCCTGACTGACCACCATAAAGGCCGCACCCTTAAAGTTCTCTTTCGGGTCAACCCCTGCATTTTCAATGTTTGCAGACGGACCACTATTCCCGGAAATTTGATTCTTTGGGGCCATAGACCTGTTCCAGTTTTGATAAATATTAAACCATAGAGCAAGGTTTAGATTTTAATTGCAAGCAAGATTGTAGAAAATATTCATTTTGTAAAAATGGGATCATTATTAAAAGGTATTCCCCCTGATTTCATATATAACAGCGATATGGAAAGGGCCGACATGACAGAATACCTCTGCGTCACTTGCGGTACACAGTACCCAGAACAAAATTCAGAACAAAATCCGGATCCACAAGCCCCCCAACACACTGTCCGATCTGTGAGGATGAACGCCAGTACGTCCCCGAAACAGGGCAGAAGTGGATAACATCCTCTCAATTGAAGGCCCGACACAGCTTAAAGCGTACGGAACATTTTCCGGGTTTACATAGCTTTGAAATAACGCCACGCGCAGCAATTGGGCAGCGTGCTTTTTTCATAGAAACGCCCCATGGCAATATTCTGTGGGATTGCCTTGCCATTCTGGATCAACCAACAATGGACTGGATCAAAAGCCGGGGTGGACTTACGGCTATCGCAATCTCGCATCCTCATTATTACACAGCGATGAGCGATTGGAGTGATGCTTTTGATCATCCCCCTATTTACCTTCACCGTAATGATGCCCAATGGGTTCAAAAACCTCACCCCGCCATTAATCATTGGACAGGAAACAGCTTAACATTGAACCCAGATGTTACCCTGATTAAATGCGGCGGTCACTTCGCAGGCAGCACCCTTCTCCATTGGCAACAGGACAAAGGCTTCCTTTTTACCGGGGACATCATGCAGGTCGTCGCGGACCGTAAACACGTCAGCTTTATGCGCAGCTATCCAAACTATATTCCATTGCCTGCCAGCAAGGTGCGAGAAATTGCAAATTCAGTTGCCGATTTCGATTTTGACACCGTACATGGCGCCTTTGAGGGCCGGACAATTGGTAAAGACGGAAAGCTCGCGGAGGAACGATCGGTCACACGCTATGTGAAAGCCCTTGAGAACTAACCCATATGCCCTTAACTAATCCGTTATTCCATATTTCGCATTAATTTCTGTTCTATAGGAAGGAATAAGATCCCATATTCTTTCGACCATTTCCCGATTATCGGCATAAAACTCATATCCAATCAACAAATGATACGATTGGGCCTGTAAACTTGGTGATAACTTGACAATATCTTTATATCTTTCAGGATCTTCACGTATCTGAAAGTCCCCCGCTCCGGCCAAGGTCGTAACAGCTTCAATCCTTTTATGTTTCAGCATTTCCAGAAGAAATTCCGTATGAGACTGCTCTGAAACCTTCACACCTGCTTTTACTAATCTTGAACTGATTGCGTAACCAAGAGGCACTCCGACAGAATATCCCTCAACCTCGCTCAGCACGCCCTTCCATGGTATCTGGTGATCTCTTCGAACATAAAAAGAATAGCTCTTCATCGCCAATCTCGCATTATGATCAAGTGCGCCATTCACTCGCGGATAACGTCCTATAGCTTCTCGCTCCGCCAGATAAGATACTCCCAGAACACCATCGACTTCGTTCAATTCAAGTAATCGCAGGCAACGCTTCCAAGGACGCCGTACCAATTGCATCCAAATACCGAGCTCAGCCGCTACTTTGGCGAGTATATCAACATAAACGCCTCGTTGATGCAGTGGCACAACTGCATCATCCCCCATATAATAGGGTGGTTGAGCTCGATTTTCATAACACAATCGAAGTGAACCTGTATTTTCTGACGCGGTTGCCGGTGAAAAGGCACCCAAAAATATAATCGCCAGTATGATACGAAAGAAATTCACTAAAAATTATCTCCAAAGAAAATTCATTGCATTTGAACGACACCAAGCTTCGTTTCATAGAGCACTATAAGAGTTAATCTTTTCAATATAAATTAAAATATGTTTCCCAGTATGGCTGATCTCCACCAATTTTTTCAACGAGGTAATCAATAAAAACCCTGACTTTAGCAGGAAGATGACGACGTTCAGGAAAGACCGCGTATATAATTTGGCTGGGAAGTTTGTAGTCGGGTAACAGCGGCACCAAGCGTCCCGCAGTAATATCAGCACCGGCAATAAAGGTCGGAAGGCGTGCAATGCCAACACCTGCGACAAGTGCTTCACGAAGAGCTTCTGAATTATTAACCTGATAACTGCCGGTTACATCCAGATTAATAACATCCCCATTATTTGTTTCCTCAAACCGCCAAGTGTGGATTTTATTGGCATAGGCATATTGTAAACAATTATGTTTCTGTAAATCATGTGGGTGTTTTGGGGTCCCATGCTTTTTCAGATAACTAGGCGCAGCACACAAAAGATTGTGGCAAGGCGCAAGTTTTCGCGCAATTAAGGCACTGTCTTCCAAAGTTCGTACCCTGATAGCCAGATCAAAGCCGCCCTCGACCATATCAACAACTCGGTCATCCATGACCATATCAACGCCAACCCCGGGATAAGCAGCAAGAAAATCTGGGATAAGCGGGGCGATATGCAAGCGACCAAAAGACATTGGCGTATTGATCCTCAATCGCCCCTGTGGCGCCCCTTGAAGCTGTGCAACGGCATCTGCGGCATCCTGTGCCGCTGCCAATGACTGAATTGCATGTGCAAAATATTGCTCCCCAGCTTCGCTAAGACTCAATTTGCGCGTTGATCGATGCAACAGCTGTACGCCCAAATGGGCTTCAAGCAGGGAAATTCGTTTGCTCACCGCCGATTTTGTAACCCCAAGACGTCGGGCAGCAGCGGCAAAGCTCCCCTCCTCAACTACTGCCACAAACACAGGTATCGCATTCATGCTTTCCATCTTCATTCCACCGGTTGTCATTTCGCCCATCGTTATTCCAAGAATACATAAAAATTGTCAACTTAAACTCACCAGTCAGTTTCCAAAAACACCCATTATATCACTAAAAGAAACTCCCTATTTTAAATTCAGATACAACAGACTTTCCTTTTCATGGTCACATTTAGCGACCAAAGAAATTAAAATCATAAACTTAAAAACAAAGGAGACCCCATGGTACGCTTTGAACACGCCAATCTAGTTGTAACCGACTTGGCAGCTACTCTGGAATTCATCCAAACAGCCTTTCCAAAATGGGCTGTGCGCGGCCAAGGCGAAATGAAATGGAAGGGAAAGCCCCGTCGCTGGTTACATGTGGGGGACGATACCACCTACATCACACTGAACGATAACGGCGAAGGTGAAAACCGCGAACTATCTGGGCATACCCCCGGCCTCGCTCATCTGGGTTTTGAAGTTGATGACGTCGAGGGTATTATCGAACGCCTTCAGAACAAGGGATTTGAAATCGACATTCTGGGCGGAGACCACCCATTTCGCAAGACGGTCTATTTTGTCGATCCCGAAGGTTTCCAATTCGAATTCATCCAATATTACAGCAACGATCCTGCTGAACGAAACCTCTATGACACGCCTTAAGTACCCTGAATAGGATCAAAAATAATTATTAAAATCGGCCTCGGCCCACACCAACAGCAACAGCAAAAGCAAAAGCAAAAGCAAAAGCAAAAGAGAAAACAATGACAAGCCTCGTATTAGAAACACCTTTGTCGGCCACAGAAATCTCGACATTAGAAGCCACTAATCTAATCACCGAACTGTATCAGGCTGTGGATGCAAAAAGCACATCGAAACTGAGTACCTTTTTGGCTGAGGATCTTCGGTTTCAGCTTGGTAATTTTGATCCTGTCCGGGGCAAGAAAGCCGTACTTGAAGTGAATGATAATTTCTTTCAAATAATTGATACAATGACCCATAGAATTGACCGCATATGGGCACAAAGCAATGATATTATCTGCAAGGGCGAAGTGCATTACAAACGGTTGGACCAAAGCAAACTCTCACTTCCCTTTGCAACGGTTTTAGAAATAAGAAACGATCTTATTCAGGATTATCAGATTTATGTTGATGTAACCCCGCTCTAACCCATGGGATATTACTTGCTTCATAATATTTGGACCTAAAATATTTAACCCCAGAAGTATTTTCTCTAGCAGATATATATTATTGATAGGGTTGTTTTTATGGAGAGCCCATTCATCTATCCCGCTCTCCATTTTATTGCCCAGTCACCAGATATCTGGCAAATATAGAAAATCTATACGATAAGTGCATGCTGGGCGCTGCCTATACCGGTTAACCATCAAATCTTAGTCAGTTAAAGAGAACAATCGAACTCAGCCACACTTACCTTTTTACCTTCACTCTAAGATCAGCTTTCTTCTTGCTTCCTATAGTTTTTAAACTTCTTATCTGCTAGTATCTATACAGTACCTTTTAGCGGGGGCAGAAAGGGGGTGAAAAGTGAATTGCAAAATATTTTTGGCATTAGCTGCCAAACTGGCCGTTGTCACAAGTCTTCTCATCGTCCCGCTTAAAACAACTGCTTGGGCAAAAGACCAACCTTTTGTTGTCTGCGCTGAAAACCAAAGCTACCCGCCATACTCTATGGGTGACAAAACAACCTTTCCCATGAAAAACCCAGGCATCCTCGTTGAAATCATTGATGCGTCACTCAAAAAAAACGGGTTTAAGGCCCAATTTATTCGACGCCCATGGAAACGCTGTCTCAAGCTTATTGAACAGAACAAAGTTGATGCTATCTTTCCCTCCATTCACTTGAAAGAACGCGAAATTATCGGCCGATATCCCTATTTGCCCGTCAGGGTAAGTATCAGTAACAAGCCTGATCCCAAACGGCGTCTCCGTCGCGTGACCTATAGCCTATTCAAAAGGAAAGGGAGTGAATTTGATTGGGACGGCACAAGATTCAGTAATTTTAACCAATCAATCGGCGCCCCCATCGGCTATGCTGTCGTCAAAAAGCTAAAAGAAGACCACAACATAACAGCGAACACACGCCACTTACCCACCAAGGGATTAGCACTCGTCGCAAAGGCTCATCTGGATGCCTATATTGTGGAAAGTACAGTTGGAAATAATCTTGTAAAAAAACATGGCCTAAATGATAAATTAATCAAAATAGAACAACCCTTTGCCAGTTATGACTGGTATATGATGATCAGCCATCAGTTCTATAATACGGACCCTCAAATGGCTGATAAAATCTGGACGACACTTGAACAAGTAAGGCAGGAAAAAATGCCTAAATTAATCGAGCATTATAATAGCTTGCCATAAGTGTCAGTTTGAAACCTGTTAAACTTAAAGAAGAGAGAGAATTCGATTGGCACGGACAGGAGATATTCAGGTTCCATTCCTGTTAATCACCTGTTCGGTATCTTCATCAATAAGCCTCCGAAACGCGCGGGTTGTTTCATAGAAATTCGTCTGTTTCTTCCCATAGGTCAAATTAAACCTGTAATCAAAATTTTTCGAATTTTTCCCTTCCAGATGTTGCAACATAGTTTCTTGCTTATCCAGTGCTTTCGCCAGCTGAGCTTCCTTTGATCCCCCCTGGTCATAGTCATCCCACATGGCCATGATTTTAGTTTTCAAGCGCACTGGCAATACAGAAGTAAGTTCATCAAGGTCGCGACGCTCTTGTTCGTTTTTATTGTGTTCTGCGGATTGTTCGATAGCAGGGATATCACCATTTATGACTTCCCCCAGATCATGAATAATACAAGTTTTCAAAAGCTTGAGCATATCCAGTTCTGGATACTCATCTTCCAGCAACATCGCCATAAGGCAAAGTCGCCAAGTATGTTCCGCCGTACTTTCCCTGCGCCCTGACGCTGTAAATCCACTTCGTAAGGTGGATTTCAGCGGCTCACTTGCACGTAAAAACTTCAATAGGGCAACGGTATCTTTTTCCCTCATAAGGGTATACTCTAATAATAGTAAAAAAATATAAACACTTGCACTCTACCCTTTTTTTTTAATGACCACTATATTCGGGAACACGCCGATCTATCCAAGCGCTTAAACCTTCATGAACATCCTCAGTTACTGCCATCCTCGCAAATTGTTCACTTTCGATTTGTAGCCCTTCTGTAATCGTAGAATTGATACCGCGAGTAACAGCCGTAATGATCCGAGATACAGCAAGCGGAGAATGTCGAATAATGCGCTCAGCCATACTATAGGCTGATGCTAATAAATCCTCATGAGGCACAATTTCATTAACTAACCCCATCTGATACGCATGTTCGACACTAAAGCTATCACCAGTCAGAAGAAGTTCAAGCGCACGTTTTCGCCCAGCTAATCGAGGTAAACGTTGCGTACCACCGAAAGTCGGAGGAATACCTATATTTATTTCCGGCTTTGCAAAAACACTTTGATCACTGGCAATTGCGATATGCACAGCTTCTGTAATCTCACATCCACCACCAAATGCAATACCGTTCACAGCAGCAATAATTGGCTTCCTGAACGCCTCAAGGCGCCCCGTCATCGATTGTCCTCGCCTGACAAACTCCTTAACAGCAATTTCAGGTCCCAGCTTTATTGATTGAGAAAATTCATGGATATCTCCTCCGGCTGAGAAAGCCTTGTCGCCGGCTCCCGTGATAATCACAGCCTGAACATGATCATTATCTTCTATGCCATCTAATAACACCATTAAGCGATCAATCATTTCATAATTCAGCGCATTGAGTTTATCTGGCCGATTAAGCGTTAAAAGAGCTACTCTGCCTTTCAATTCATATAAAACACTATCTGTCATCACCACTAACCTCTCTTTTCATAACTGTTGACATAAGGTTAGTTGTCTCACACAATCATGTACACTCACTGGTTAGTATACATGATATGAAACAAGATATTCCAACAACAAAAGACCGTATATTAAACGCTGCAAATTCACTGTTCTATGGCGAAGGTATTCGTGCTGTTAGTGTTGATGCCATTGCAGAGAAAGCCGGGATAACAAAGAGAACTCTTTATTATCACTTCAAAAGCAAGGATGAATTGGTCACCGGATATTTGGCATCTCGCGATCAGCCAAATTTAAAAATATTCGCAAAGTGGTTTGAAGAAACCGAAGGAGATTTATCCGATAAGATTGAAGCCATTTTTATCAATCTCGCAAAAAATTCTCGGCACCCGAAATGGAAAGGTTGCGGTTTTTTACGTACCGCTGCCGAACTCGCCAATATGCCCGGACATCCTGCGATAAAAATTGGTGCAGCGCATAAGAAAAAATTTGAAGCATGGTTGGCAGAGCAATTTACCGAAACCTCAATTAAGCACCCTAACCAATTAGCACGTCACATTATATTAATAATGGATGGCGCTTTTTCAACGATGCTTATTCACCGCGATCCCAGCTACATCGAAGCCGCAGGTGATGCCGCTAAGAACATGGTACTTGCAGCATTAAATAAAACATAACGTCACAAAGCATTCCCAACATTAACCCGACAAGATAGGTTTATTTATATCTGTTATGTCTTTTAAAAAGATCATCGTTTCTGATAGTAAATACTCATTAAGTCGGCCGTTTAAAAGCCCTCCTGGCTTCTGTTACCTTCTCTCGCGTTGTACAGCCTTTCACATGATCGTTGATTAACCCCATGGCCTGCATCAAAGCAAACATCGTTGTCGGCCCCACGAATTTCCATCCCCGTTTTTTGAGATCCTTTGATAACGCAATCGACGCAGGTGATGTCGTGAGGGTTTGAGGTTCAGCGAGATCATCTTCCTGTGGTTCATACCGCCAGATAAAAGCAGCTAATGATCCTTCGGCCTTTACAAGTTCTTGAGCACGCTTTGCATTATTGATCGCGGCCTCTATCTTGCCGCGGTGACGAATGATCCCTGCGTCTTGTAACAAGCGATCTCGATCTTCATTCGTAAACTGCGCAACTTTGTCATAATCAAAGTTGTGGAACGCTTTGCGAAAATTCTCGCGCTTGGCCAATATGGTACGCCAACTCAGACCAGACTGAAATCCCTCTAGACAGATCTTTTCGAATAGCTTGTGATCATCCCCGACGGGAAAACCCCACTCGTTATCGTGGTAGTCGATAAACTCTGGCGCAGCATCACTCCACCGACAACGGCTCTTTCCATCAGGCCCTATAGTTGTTTCACTCATACCGCCATCTCCTCACGCTAAAAGAAAGCTCAATCTGTCATCTGCCTTTGCAGGATCAATTTCCAATATTTCTGCGCTAACGATCTTTTCAACAACAAAGGGATCTTCCTGAGCCCGCCTTTCCAGCTCTTCCAACGAACAGTTATGGGCAAGCACGACACCGCCAGCGCCCGGTTTCAAACTACCCACCATCAGAAACACCCCCTCGTCAAAGCCCCGTTTGATCCAGGCTTTATGCTCATCCATAAACTGGCTCGCTTTGGCTTTTTCGGTTGAAAATTTCAGTAACACGATAAACATTTTTGATCGCTTTCTCTCATCATCGTTTTATTTTTCTGGACCATGGACAATCTGGCTCTTTCAGGCAGGCATATAATCTTCCACCCATTTACACATCTGTGTGACTTCCTGACCGATAAATTTTGCATCATGAAAAGCACTGGCTAGTGTTGCCACCCCTTGCGATCTAGCGAGTAGATGCATCGCCTGTTCGTCTGCTTCTTCATCCTCACACCCCATCTGGACAAACTGGTCTTTTAACCAAACACGAAAGAGAGTGAACAAGGCATTGGCTTCGGGCCGGGAAGCATGATTAAGCTTTGCCAACTCTGTCGTCAGCGTTCCCACAGGGCATCCGTAGTTCAGAATTTTATCTCTATTAGTTATGAGAATTCGAATAAAGCACTTGATACGATCTTGGGGCGAAGAACCATTCTGTTGCCACAAAGCCATCATCGCCCCGGTTTTATCCATGCGTGCCTTGATCACAGCCTCGAGAATGTCATCCTTTGTCTTGAAGTGGTAATAAAAATTACCCCGCGAAATTTGCACCGCATCGGCAATATCGGCAAAAGACGTATGCTCATAACCCTGTTGATAAAACAGTTGGTCCGCAGCCTCGACAATATGATCCCGTGTTTTTAGTTTTTTCATATTTAAAAAGCCTTATTCCACATCATAACGCGATTGGGTCAACCTGCTTACTTCTCGACAAACCACATATTAGGACGATTGCCCTAATCATATAGGACATTTGACCTAATATGTCAAAACATGACAAATCACATTAACATATCTACACACTAACCAACTGATAAATATATATTTTTAAAAATTACAAATAGAAATTGACTCTGGCTAAATCTATAAGAATTCAAAAAAAGAAAAATAATTTGTCACACCTTGGTTTGTTTTGCTGTCTAATTAAATAGAGCAACAAAAAAGAGACACTGGCGAGATGCAAACGACTTTGGAACAATTAGTATCTGCCGCGCAAGCGGGGGATCGGGCAGCTTTAAAAAATCTGGTGCAAGAAATACAGGATCAAATCCATCATTTAGCCATGCGTATGATGGTCAACCCAGATGATGCCCAGGAAGCCACACAGGAAATCCTTATCCTTGTCATCACCAAACTTTCAACCTTTGAAGGGAACAGCGCCTTTAAAACGTGGGTCTATCGGGTTGCAGCCAACTATCTGATCAATGCCAAAAAGATTCGCGACAAAGAACTTGGCCTGACCTTTGACATTTTCAAACAAGATTTGGAAAGTGGCCTTGATCCCAAGAGCTCATCTTCAGATACCCTCTCTCCGAATATGGCATCTGGTGAAGACAGAATATGGCTTAACGAGTTACGGGTTTCATGCACAATGGCTATGCTGCTCTGTCTGGATCTAAAACACCGCCTTGCCTATGTTCTTGGCGACATTCTGGATTTCCCACAGTCAGAAGCTGCCGAGATACTGGACCTCAGCACAGCAAACTATCGAAAGCGCCTTTCCCGAGCGCGCAATGAAGTTGTCGACTTTACCTCTCGGAATTGCGGAATTGCCAACAGCAAAGCAAAGTGCAGTTGCCCCCGCCGCCTGCCCGCGGCGAGAAAACTGGGACGTATTCCGGAAAAAGGATCAGGAAGCTCCCCAGCCTACGCCTTGCAAAATGCCCCCGATTACATCGCTGTTATCGAAGATGTACAGGCATTGGAAGCAGAACTGCAAACTATCAAGCTACAGCGCGCCACACCGACCTTTTCAAGTCCTCAAGATTTTGCTGACAAACTTACAACTGTGCTTACCCTAAACAACCCAAGACACGATATCCCCCATTAACAACTAGACCAAGTTTACGCTCAACCTTCAGGAGTTCCCATGTTGAAGAAACCCTTTCTTCAGGCAGCCTGTTCGCATGCCCTGCGCACAAAGTTATTCTTTGTCACAGCCCTGTGTCTCAGCTTGCTTTCTTCCCCGCTTATCGCGGAACCAAAAAACCAAACCAAAGGATTAAAAACAATGACGAGCCTCAATGCTTCAAATCAGGAAATGACCAATCAGGAACAAAATGTCCTCTCCCTCATTCAGAAAATGACGTCAAACTTTGAACTGGGAAATCTGGACATCGTTATGTCCACCTATGAAAAAGACGCCGCCATTATGTTTGAGCCGGGCACGGCCGTTACCGACAGCAATGTGTCCAAACAGATCTTTGCCGAATTTAAAGCCCTGAACCCAAAATTTTCCTATAGCGGTCACGAAGTTATCGTTTCCGGCAACATCGCCTTGCATATTGCCCCGTGGTCCATGCACGGCCAAACACCTGATGGTCAGGATATTATCGAAACCGGATTGTCTGTCGCGGTCCTCCGCCAACAGGCAAATGGAGAGTGGAAAATGGTCATCGACAATCCCCACGGGAACCATCTGTTGAGCAACTAAAAAAAAGCCGGATCTCATAGCCTGTCATTTGGCAGAGATCCGGCTTTATACCCAACGACTAGGCTCCGCCACCATATCACTCTGTTAGGTATTTTCGATTATATACCTTATGTTTCTTCATAATCGCAGTTATTATCCCTTTATTGTGTAGGGTTTTGATTCCGTTTATAATTTTTTCACGGATCTCTGGCGTCATATTTGGCGATTGATGAGAAATTTGCATCCACGCGGCACGATAATTCAGAAATAATGCCTCCCCCAATATATCAGTTTTTTTTCCTTCTTTCTGAAGATGATAATTAATTAAGGCATCGGGACCTACAATCAAGCTAACACGACCAGTCAAAAACTGTTTTATTGCAGAAGAAAAACCACGCGTATAGCTTTTCTTTAATCTTGGATCGTTGTCGAATTTAGGAAAATACCGCGCACCAGATGGAACTGCGATTGTGTGCTCAAATAGGTCTTGGTACCACAGCAAATCCGTACCAACCTTCCCGACCACAACATTACGTAGGGCAAAAACGCGTACTTCTGCGGATGCAATCTCATCACTGGAAGGTGATCGATAAAATATTGAAAAATCACAATCACCTGTTTTTAGCTCGTGTATCATCCGCTTATAGGGCACAATTTTTCTTTTAATAACCAGTCCTGTTTCTTTTTCGATTTCTGTTAAAATATCAGGAATAACACCAACAATATTTCCCTGATCATCGCGCTCACCAAAGGGGGCAAAATCAAAAACACTGACGTATAATTCCGTTGCTTTACAGGTCCCGTTCCACAACAAGAACAAGATACTGCAAATCAAACAACAAAAGGATTTCGTTTTTACAGTGTTAATTTGACGTCTCTTTCATATAATTAAGACTAAGACCAAACCACACTTCTTCACTATTATAGGTTTTAATACTTCACAGAGTGTTAATTACCTCAAATAACATCATACAAACGCATATGTTCTCAATTAGAAAACTTTGATTATGATAAATATTCATAAACAGACTGTTTCCTGGTCGATTTTCCTGCCACATGAAGCCCTAAATAATACAAATTCAAAATACTATTTATAAGACCATAAACAACACTCAAATCAATTCACACACCAACAGAAAGTAACCTTACAGGACATCATCTAGCTCGCAAAGGAACCAGCTAGAAAATATAAAGACTATTTTATTTTTTCCTAACGAATTAATTAGAAAAAAGCATCTGAAAGCTCACTATTCGATAAAACATCAGTGGAAAATCATGAACAGATAGTCAATGTGGATTTTGATGCGGTAGACTATAAACGCCCCACAATATAAACAAAATTAATTGCCAATCATGGATCGCTTGATGGCTTTGAAGCTAAAAACACCCACAATCATGGATAGCAAAAACAAATAAATCTCAGACCCACCAAGCAAGAGCCCGGTTATAGCCGGCCCCGGGCAAAGGCCCACAATTCCCCAACCAACACCAAACAACCCAGCACCAAGAATAAGTTTCACATCAATGTCCGTCTTTGCTGGCAGTTTAAAATCCATCGCGAATAAAGGGCCTTTTCTGGAAAAAGCTAACCTATAACCAATTCCTGTCGTCAAAAGCGCACTCCCCATGACAATTACAAGACTTGGGTCCCAATTCCCAGCAACATCCAAGAATGCCAACACCTTAGCGGGGTTAATCATCTGCGAAACCATTAATCCAAGGCCAAAAATGAGCCCGGCGATCAAGGCGACTAAACTTTGTTTCATAATTTACTCCCGCATCAACAAGCTAATAATCAGCCGCCTAGAACATGACGGATAAAGAAAACAGTTAGGCCCGCTGTCACCATAAAAATCAACGTCGCAACAATCGAACGAACAGAGAAACGAGAAATACCGCAAACCCCATGCCCGCTGGTGCAACCACTTCCCAATTGCGTACCGACACCAACCAACAGACCACCAACAATTAAAAGCGGTGTAGAAATAGAAAAAGTTATTTCGGGGATTTCCCCCATGAATAAACTATATAAAAGCGGTGAAACGATCAGACCAACGAGAAAAGAAATCCGCCAGGACGTTTCCCCCGATTTTATGGGAAAACACCCGCCCAGGATGCCGCTGATACCCGCAACACGACCATTGAACAGCATCAAGACAATGGCTGCACAACCGATAAGAATCCCCCCGATCAATGCGGATACAGGTGTAAAACTTTCCATAACACTCCCCTGGTTGAACTCTAAAAACACGGGTTAATCGCTAAAAAAACATTCCCCTTCGGGCTATCGCTTTTTGTGTAACCCTGAACTGTCCATATGCGAGGCAATAATAGATACCCAGCATTTCAAAACAGCTTGGATGTTTTTACATAAACAAAGACCCTATAGCCCATGACAACTATTTTATCAGGGACTATAGGGCCTCATCAATGACACGGATCAAGAAAATCTTTTCTTTAGCTGTGTTAAAGATCCCGCTTTTTCTGGATCTTTCACTTGTACAGTTCGTTCTTTTGGAAAAATAACACTCGCAATAGTCCCTTCCCCGAGCTTACTTTTCAAAGTAAATCGAGCTTGATGAAGGCTACACAAGTCATTCACAATAGAAAGCCCAAGACCAATACCGTCATTTACCCGACTTAAGCTGGACTCAACCTGTCCAAATCTTTTTATTACATCGGATATTCTGCTCTCTTCAATACCGATGCCAGTGTCTTCAACCTTAATTACAATTTGTTCTTGCGCGGCACCGCTTATGAAAACCCGGACAACACCGGCATCATGATTAAACTTTATAGCGTTCGAAACCAAATTTGATAAAATCTGCTTAACACGCACCTTATCCGCATACAGCAGCGGTAAATTAGGGGATAACTCGGAAATTAAATTCAGTTTCTTCCTATTTGCCGAAAACGACAGCATTGAAAAAACGTCGTTCAAAATATCGTCTAATCTGACAGGTTCTTCATGCAGGATAATATCTTTTGTCTCTATTTGAGACACATCCAGAATATTATTAATCAACCCCAATAAATGTGAGCCTGACTGATGAATGTCTTCTATATATTCACGGTATTTATCATTCCCCAATGTCCCAAAAACTTCTGACTGCATCATTTGAGAAAATCCAATAATTGCGTTCAGAGGCGTTCTTAGTTCGTGACTCATATTTGCCAAAAAAGCACTTTTTGATGAATCTGCAATCTCTGCTTTTTCTTTTGCAGAAACCAGTTCTTTTGTTCGCTCAACAACACGGTCTTCCAAAAAGCGGTTAAAGTTCTCAAGCTCTTCTGTTTTTTCCTGAACAAGGTTTTCCAGTTTTTTCTCGCGTTTTAAATTACGTGAACACCTTACCCAATGAAAGGTATACCCAAGCGCAGCGACAAGAAGCACAAAAAACATTTTTGCAAAAGCCGTATCCCACCATGGCGGCGAGATAACAACAGCCAATGACGTAGCTTGATCATTCCAAACCCCATCATTATTCGAAGCCTTAACCTTGAACACATAATCACCGGGATTTAAGTTTCTATAACGCGCTCGTCGATGATCACTCCCGACCAAGTTCCAGTCTTGATCAACCCCTTCCAGCATGTATTTAAATTGGTTTTTCTCTGGCGCACTAAAATCCAATGCCGTGAACTTAAAGGTAACATCCCGCTGTTCATGCGACAATTGTACTTCTGTCATAAAGCTGACCTTTTCAGGAAGAATTCCTTCATTCGAAACAGGGACAGATTTTTGAAAGAGTTCCAAGTCAGTAATGTCAACCTTGGGAATTCTGTTATTTTTATAATAGTACCCTGGGTTAAAGATATTCAGACCCTTAGTTCCGCCAAAGTAGAGGGTACCGTCTTTGGATTTAAGATGGCTAAAGCGGTTGAATTCCCAGCCTTGAAGCCCGTCAGAAATACCAAAACTTTCAACCCGTTTTGTTTTTGGATCAAACTTGCTCAGACCTTTTCGAGTACCTAACCAGAAAAATCCCTTATCATCCTTTTCTATCCCTGTGATAAAGTTATCTGGCAGGCCTTGTTTCATGCCATAGGTCTCTTTCCAACTGGTCTCTGGATTATACCCAACCAACCCCGTGGAAGTTGCAAACCATAAAACGCCATCATCCGTTTCGCTGACGGCATAAATGTCATTTTGTTCATTGAGCTTAACTGAGCTGACTTGCATCTTGCCTGGGTCAAACATCTCCAACCCGTCATGCCCTCCAACCCATAACCGTCCCTTTTTATCCTTGTGTTGCAGATTAATATGCCGATTTTTTAGGTTGAAAGGTGCTTTGTCATTATCAAGGCTATAATCAGTGAATGCTTCAAGAACAGGATCAAAGCGCTGTAATCCCTTATCCCAAACGCTAAGCCATAAAGTTCCCTGATCATCTATTCGAATATCAAAAATATTATTTCCTAAAAGACCACCTTTGTTCAGGCCGTCACTTTTATAGTGAATGAACCTTTCATGAACAGGATCGTATTTATTAAGTCCCCCACCCCATGTGCCAAACCATAGAATGCCATCGTTACTTTCTGCTATGCTGATAACAGAATCACTGCTTAGGCTATTGCGATCATCTGGATTATGTTTCAAATGGCGAAATGACTGGTTTTCGGGGTCAAAAATACTTATCCCACCACCATCTGTCGCGATCCAGATCAGACCATTTTTATCTTCATGTATATCAAGAAGATTATCAAAAGCAGGTCCTTTTTCAGGTGCTGTAGGCTTTGACTGATAAATCTGAAACTTAAGGTCATGCACGCTAAAACGACACACTCCATTATTAAAAATACTTAACCATAAAGCCCCGTTCATATCTTCTTTGATATCAAAGATAGCCCCATTGGGTATCAGATTTCGCCCTGTACCAGCCTGATAATGTTCAAAACTGTCTGTTGCAGGAACATACTTGTTCACCCCGTTTTTATCTGTACCAATCCAGATATTGCCCTGACTATCCTCAAACACAGACCATACATCATTTGTCGCGATCGAATTGGAAGCTAATTTTGAATATTGATAATGAGCCCAGTTATTTATTTCAGGATCAAAAACAACAACACCTTGAGTTGTTGCTAGCCAAAGTTTGCCATTGGATCCCAAAAGAAGATCACGTACATAATTATCTGAAACACTGGCAAGAGAATTGCTTAAAGAGAAGTGAGTAAACGCACCAGTATCAATACTTAAATGTTCCAGACCTTTATCTGTCGCCAGCCATAAATCATTGTTTTGCCCATTAATGATACGATGAATTGTATTGCTTACGATAGAATCTGTATTATCCGGTTCATTTATAAAAACCTGAAGCAGTTCACCAGTATCAGGATTAACTTGTCGCAGACCAAACCCGACACCACCAATCCAAAGGTGCCCCGAACGATCCTGATGAATTGCATGAATACTATTTTGACTGGAAACATCAAAATTCTTAAAGGTCCCTTTTTTATGATCATATCGGCTAAGCTTATGAGACCCGACCCAGATAAACCCCTCACGATCTGTCATTGTGCTCTGCGCAAACGTGCTGCCCAAACTATTGGGATCTTCTATGTCGTGCGTGAAAACCTTAAAGTCATAGCCATCATAACGATTTAAGCCATTTGAACTGGCAACCCATAAATAACCGTCGTGATCAAAAGTTTGCTCTGACACTAAGCTCGAAGACAGACCTTCCCCTACGGAAAAGCATCTTAGATTAGATTGACCACTCGCAGAATGGGTTGCATTGGAAACATTACTCCCCCCCAAACAAACAAGAAAACACCCAATAGAACAAAGTGCTTTGAACCAACTCATATAAATACTATTTACCCCCGCCAAACCGCTTAAAACAAAGCAGTTCAGTTATTTACCTGAACATTACGCTCTTATTATTACGTACTTTTATAAAGTACTTTTTCACCTGTTAGCTGCATAATGAACAGAGGAGGTAAGTAAAAGGTTAATTTCAACGAGGAGTAATATTTATTTCAATAATATATATCAATTTTGACTTATTTAACGACAAAAATCAGGCCCGCAGCAATAGACTGTGGGCCTGATCTATACCACACTACAGAAAAACTTAATCCCCGAGAAAACTTAATCCCCGAGAACGGTGCCTTCACGACGGGTATCCGCACCACCGACAAGCTCTCCATCAAGAATTTGGATTGCATGAAGACCAGAATTCAGATCACGCACGTTAACCTCGTGCCCCATGGCTTCCAGCGCGGGGACCATCGCAACAGCATCTGTGCCTTCTTCCACGTCTGTTGCCCCATTACGGTTGACGATATGTGGCTGGCTGATGGCAACCTGTGGGTCCATGCCAAAGTCCAGAATGCCAATGATGGATTGAGCCACATAGTTGATAATCCGCGATCCACCGGGTGATCCGATAGCCAGAACAGGCTTGCCATCTTTTAGAACAATGGTTGGTGCCATAGAAGATCTTGGACGTTTGCCCCCTTCAACACGGTTGGCAATCGGCTTGCCATCTTTTTCTGGAGCACGAGAGAAATCGGTCAACTCGTTGTTCAAAAGAAAGCCGTTGCTCATCACGCGAGATCCAAAACCAGTTTCAATGGTTGTGGTCATCGAAATAACATTACCGTCGGCATCAACAATGGAAAAGTGACTGGTTCCCGGACGTTCCAGTTGCGTATCCGGTGCATAAATACTTGCTTCTTTCCACGGCGGCGTCCCGGCATCTGCCTTGCCCATTGTTTTTGCCGGATCGATCAAAGCAGCACGTTCTTTTAGATAGCTCTGGTCCAATAACCCTTCGGGCATCTTCACAAAATCACTGTCCGCCATATAAAGCCCACGGTCAGCATAGGCCAATTTGGCTGCTTCCAGATATAGATGAGTACTTTCAGCACCCGGTCCCATGGCCGGAATGTCATAGTTAGAAAGAATGGATAGAATTTGTCCAACGGTCAGCGCACCGGATGACGGTGGCCCCATGCCACATACTTCATACCCACGATATGACGCACAGGCAGGTTTACGCTCTACAACGCTATAAGCCTTCATATCTTCCAAGGTAAGAATGCCGCCGTTTTCTTCTGTTTTCACCGCCTCGACAATGTCTTTGGCAATCTGACCTTCATAGAAAGCTTTCGAACCTTCTTTCTGGATCATCGCAAGCGCAGCCGCAAATTTAGGGTTACGTAATAATGTCCCTTCTTTTAAGGGCTCACCATTTTTATCAAAGAAATAAGCCCGCGTATGGGGCATAGCTTCCAGCTTGCGTTTGCCAACAGCGTTAGCAATAGAATTGGCCATGCGGTGCGAAATCTGGAACCCACCCTGTGCCAGCGCACGGGTTGGTTCAATCAATTCAGCCCAATCCTGATTACCATAACGCTGGTGTACCGTTTCTATCAGTTTAAGCGTGCCCGGCACTCCAGCAGAACGACCGCCAACAACCGCATCAAACCAGCCAACAGGCTGTCCATCAGCCCCCAACCAATAGTCTGGCGTTGCGGCCATTGGTGCTTTTTCACGGCCGTCAAAGGTCGTCAGGCTTTTTGCTTTGGCATCCCAATAGACCATAAAGGCACCGCCCCCGATGCCAGAGCTTTGTGGCTCTACAAGGTTAAGCATCAACTGCACAGCAACTGCGGCATCCGCAGCGGACCCACCGCGTTCCAGCACCTCATAACCGGCTTGTGTTGCAATCGGATTGGCCGATGCTACCATGAACTTTTGGGATTTCACGGACTGTTTTTCTACAACAGCGTGGGTCGCCTCGGGTTGCACAGCTTCCTGAGCGACAGAGGCGCCAATAACGCTATAGAGAGGTAAGGTAGTGGCAAATGCCAGTGCGACCTTTTTCGGACTAATCGACATAAATTTCTTCCCTGTGATTATATTTATTTTCTGCAATAAACAGGTCTTGTGCATAACGCCCTGATACTGCCCCAAATATTATCCCGAATATAATCCAAGATGTTATCCAAAATATTATAAAGCCGATATCATAGCTTTAATTTATAGACTTTGGGGTCAGCAACAAGGTTACGAAAACAGATCACCAACAAATAACTTTGCCAATACGTTCTGTTTTCATAATAGATAACGGCTACAGCTTTGCACTATGGCCGACAATCTTATAAATTAATTTTATAACCTTATAGGTTGTTTTAATAGCATAGCGCCCTTTGATTTCCTTTGGCAATGTCGCCAATAATTTTGTCACAGGCAAATTTTTATATCATCAAAAGCCCAACACACCTTGAAAAATCAAACAAGATAATCGACGAAGACAGTAAACAAAAATGCAAAACCTAAAAGAAAGCAAACTCGCACACCTAAAATCTCTAGAGGCTTTTGCCGCTGTAATGGAAGGAGGAAGTATTACCAAAGCCGCCGAAAAACTAGGGGTAACGCAGCCTTCTGTCAGTCAGCACATACAACGACTGGAAAGCGCTTTTGAAACCGAGCTTTTCATTCGCCAGAACGGACGCATCTTTCCCACTGAACGAGCAAAAATCCTGTTGGATGACGTAGAAAGCCTGCTGGCTGGGATTGATAAAACCTTTCGCAAGTGGCGAAGAGGACAAACCAAACAGCTAAGCCATTTACGCATCTGCGCGTCCTTTTCCAACTGTTCATTAGTGTTGCCGCATCTTTTGACCCGCTTATCCGGGCAAAATACAATGCATTTTCAGGTTACCTCGGCATCGATTGAAGAGTCCGTTTCAGCCCTCGTTGAAAACCGGGCCGATGTTGCGTTTCATACAAAACCACTGGATCATGGATCGATAGAAAACCAACGCTTTCTTTCCGCTCGGCAAGTCTGTGTCATGCCAAAGACGCATCCACTGGCTGTCCATAACGCTCTCAGCCCCGTTGATCTGGACACACAAAGAATGATCTCGGTCCCCAAAACGGACCCTTGCTATCCAGAGCATCAGGAAATCATGCGTCGCTATAACCTTGAGGTACAAAACCTTTTGGAAACACCCTATTCCACCCTTGCCATGCAGATGGCCGAAGATTTTGATGCACTCTATATTGGGAACGTCCTGATTGCAGAGCTGTTCTGTCAAAAAAATCGAAACCTTTGCTGGCGTGAAATTAAAGAATTCGACCAAAAGACTAACTTCTATTTCGCCGTCTCTCCCTGGTTACAAAATTCAGAGACAGAACGCGCCTTAAAAAGATCGATAGCAGATGCTTTTTCAGAACTGAACAGCCGTCTTCAACTTTGGTAAAAGCCATCCAGAGAAGATCGATATCCAGTTTACTTTCCAAACCTTGGAAATCAAACACTGGCCTGACCAGAACAGACTATGGACGTATTTTATAAAGACAGAGCGATTTATACTGTCCGACGCGAATTATGGCTATGTGACGGATGCATGAACCTGTATTCGCCGGCACCTGCCAAGCTTGGTAATTCTCTGGGGTCATAGCCAAGTTCACCAACCAGCTGAACACGAGACACCCCAATATCCTTCAACCACTTCTCGTCACAGCTCAAGAGTCTATGAATTTCTCGTTTTCGTGCATTTCTCTTGCGCCGTGCAAGGAACCAAGACCGAAACCGTGATCCCCATAAACTTTCCACTGGCACGCATTGAGACCCAAAAGTATTTTCAAGTTTATGTACCATCGAACCTATTCCTTATATCAATTACTACTGAATATAAGACCGCAATAGACATTTTTGAAATTCATAGTTAATATGATAGGCATTTAAAATTATCATAACTGTATTTCCGAGATATACGCTATGCCTCCTCACCTTGAAAGCGATTTACTCCGCACCTTTGTTGCGATTGCGGAAACAAAAAACTTCACCCGAGCATCAGAAATTGTCAGCAGAACACAGTCTGCCGTTAGCATTCAGATGAAAAAATTGGAAGAAATCGTCAACGAGAAATTATTCGATCGTGGTCCACGGGGCGTTACCCTTACCCCTTCTGGTGAACATCTGGTTAAAGATGCCAAACGCATACTGTCGTTATTAGACCAGGCCGCGGCATCATTACAAACAGATCCTCTGAAGGGCACCGTCAGAATTGGTATCCCAGAAGAATATGGCGGTACGTTTCTCCCCTCTGTTCTATCTCGATTTGCAAAAACACACCCCCAAGCAGAAGTAACCGTGCGCTGCGCACAATCAGAAGCACTTAACAAGGGGATGGAAAAGGGGGAACTTGACCTTATTATTCTTCACGAAGAAGCCACCAAAACTGGCGGTGAAATTCTTCTGAACAATCCGATCGTTTGGATTACATCAGATACATATCGCCAACACGAATGTACTCCCATGCCTGTGGCTGTGTACGATAGTGAATGTTGGTGGCGTGAATGGGCATTGGCCTGTCTGGATCAACAAAATAAAGATTATAAAATCACCTATGTCAGCAGCAGTACATTTGGCTTACAAGCTGCGGTATCATCAGGCATTGCAGTCGGGATTGTCGCCGAAGGCCAAATACCGCCAGATTGTCGAGAATTAACCGCAGAAGAAGGCTTTCCAAGACTTCAGAGCACAAATATTGTCCTCCGGCAAAACACACAACGCGAATGCAACACCAAAGCAGGGATGGCTCAGGCGATACGCGATGCCTTTCAAGCCTCTAGAGCTTAGGGTCTGCCCCCCTAATTTCGCAGCTTTTGCCCGCATGATTTTTATAGTCGTGATTTTTGGCGGCATGTTACCGGCATGTTAATTGCCGCCACACCAACAACGGCGGCCAGAATTCCAATGGCCACAATAAAAGAAATTTCTTCCCCTAGAAAAACCACTCCGAGCATAACCCCGAAACCAGCACGTAAATATGCCTGACTGGCGACACCTAAAGAACCCAAGGTTTTGATCAACCGAAAATAAATCAGAAGCGCAACGCCGGTACAAAAAATAGACAGGATGGCTAACGATCCAATAGCTTCCACTGAAGGTGTCAAAGACCATGGCTTATCCACAATCAGACTGGCAGGCACCAAAACAATCGTCGCCCACAGCATTGTCCCCGTGGCAATGACCGAGGAACTAAGATGGGTAAAGCGTTTTCCATAAATTGCGGCACAGCCATAAAGAAAGGCGCCCCCAACGGCACAAATTTGCCCAAGAACTTCTTGCCCCAAACCGTCTAAAGCATCAACCCCAACGATAAACAGAACGCCAAACAGCCCAAGGGTTGCTCCAAAAAGCTTTAACCCCGTTATCTTTTCATGGCGGGTAAACAATAAAGTGATAAAAAAGACGAAGATAGGAGAGGTCGAATTTAACACACTGGCAAGGGCACTATCCACATATTGCTGTCCCCACGCCAAAATCGTCCATGCTGCGATAGAGCTAAGAAATGATTGAACAAACAACATGCGCCAGCTTCGGCTATCCCTTGGCAACCGTTCTCGTTTCAAAGCAAGTAAAATCACCAGAAAAATTGCGGCGCCCCCGACACGAACAACCACCAGCGTCAATGGCGGAATCTCCGTTACCGCGATCTTCGCGAATAAGTAAGATGATCCCCACAACAATGCCAAGAGACAAAGAAAGCCCAGTTCGATAAAGAGAACAGGTTGTTTTTGTTTTACCACAATAATTGGCCTTTATTTTCAAATAATTGAACAACATCTTTTCGCCCGAATTATTTAATTATAGGTGCTTCAATCTCAAAATGCTTCGATTAAGAACGAAGTATTAAAACAAACCTCCCGACACCCCTCTTTAACAATCGATTGTAAAACTATCGCATTTTTTTCACCTTTAGGTTATGGTTACCAAATTGTTACCTAAAAAAGGTAGCAAGTGATCTTAGGATCCAAAAACAAAAACATTAAACAGGGGGGCTTCGCAGAATAGTAAAAGCCCCAAATAGAACAGTAAAAACCAGAGGGGAATCAAATGTCCGCTACATTAATTGTAGGACTTGATGGCACAGAGTCCGGTAACCGTGCCCTCGCCTATGCTAAAAAGCTCGCTAATCTTATTGGTGGCTGTGAATTACTTGTGGTCTATGTGATTGAATGGTCACCTTATACATTCCAAACCGCCGAAGAAAATTCCCAACGGCATAAACGCCGCGAAGAAGAAATATCAATGGCGATGGAACGCGTTATCGATCCTGCTGTAACATCCTTAAAAGCCGACGGCATTAACGCACGGGGCATTGTGCGTCATGGTGACGTTGCTGAACTTATCGATGCTGTTGCCGTCGAAGAAAAGGCTGAACAAATTATTGTCGCTCGTTCATCAGAAGGTGGCTTTGTTAAACGTGTCTTTGGCACAGCAACGGCCAACCTTGTTATGCACGCCAGCGTTCCCGTAACAGTCGTCGGATAAGGAGAGCACTTATGAATAAAATTTTTAAAATTCTCATGCCTGTGTTCGCCCTTATGAGCACAACAACGACCGCCTTTGCACAAGAAGGTGGGGGATTAGACGCTGCGATCAACACAGGCTTTGCCGCAGCAACTGGATGGTTTGTTAACTTCATCTTTGCGCCGTTCCCAGGCACAAGTTTTCCGTGGATTGTGATGTGGCTTGTTATTGCGGCATCCGTTTTTAGTCTCTATTTTATCTTTGTCCAATTCAGACTTTTTGGTCATGCGATTTCGCTTGTCAAAGGGGATTATTCCGATCCCAATGACGCAGGGGAAGTCAGTCACTTTCAGGCATTAGCAACAGCCCTGTCCGGGACCGTCGGTCTTGGTAATATCGCGGGCGTTGCGGTCGCAGTCGGTATTGGTGGCCCCGGCGCAACCTTCTGGATGATCCTTGCCGGGCTTTTGGGCATGGCATCAAAATTCACCGAATGTACACTTGGGGTGAAATACAGAAACGAGTACGAAGACGGCACCGTATCTGGCGGCCCCATGTATTATATTTCAAAGGGCTTTACCGAACGCGGTCTTCCCGGCGGCAAGTTTCTGGCTATTCTCTTTTCCGTCTTCTGTATCCTCGGTGCACTGGGTGGCGGAAATATGTTCCAGGCTAACCAGGCACATGCACAAATTGCAGGCATTGTCGGCGATTACCCCGGCTGGATTACAGGCCTTATTTTTGCCGGTGTGGTCTTTGCAGTTATCGTTGGCGGCATCAAATCCATCGCGAACGTAACCGAAAAAATTGTTCCCTTTATGGGCGTGCTCTACGTCGGTGCAGCCGTGATCATCCTTATTATGAACGCAGGCCAGATCGGTTGGGCTTTTGGCCAGATCTTTGAAGGCGCATTCACCGGGCTAGGTGTCGCTGGCGGCTTTGTCGGTGCTTTGATTCAGGGCTTTAAACGGGCAGCTTTCTCGAACGAAGCTGGTGTTGGTTCTGCCGCGATTGCACACTCTGCTGTACGGACAAAAGAACCAGTGACAGAGGGTGTCGTTTCTTTGCTGGAACCTTTCATTGATACAGTTGTTATCTGTACAATGACGGCGCTTGTGATCATCATTACAGGCCAGCTCACCGTAAATCCGGAAACAGGCAACTATATTGTCGAGGGTGGAAAAATCGTCACAGCGACGGGCGTTTCCGGTGTTGCACTGACCTCTGCTGCATTTGAATCAGCCTTTAGCTGGTTCCCATATGTCCTTGCTCTTGCGGTTATTCTCTTTGCCTTCTCGACCATGCTTTCCTGGTCTTACTATGGCTTGAAAGCCTGGACCTATATGTTTGGTGAAAGCAAAGGCGCAGAGCTGACCTTTAAGGTTATTTTCTGTATCTTTATCATTATCGGTGCCGCAGCAAGCCTTGGCCCGGTTATCGATTTCTCTGATGCAGCAATCTTTGCAATGGCCGTGGTGAACATCACGGGGCTTTATTTCTTGATGCCAATCGTGAAGCGGGAACTCAACAGTTACTTGTCCCGTCTAAAATCTGGGGAAATAAAAAAGTTCCCTGGTCAGGCCGAAAAAAGCGCCGCGGAGTAAGCGCACAAACGCTGCTGAATAAAATCAGGCTGTAACATGCCTGAATTTACGAAGCGGGGAATTTACGAAGCGGGTGGCGAGAACGTCGCCCGCTTTTATTTTATGAAACCCACGTTTATTTCATGAAGCCCAGATTTTGTTTCATAAAACATGGGTATATTTCACTCAGGAACATAAAATAGCTATACAACCCCACGTCTTTACACTACGGAGTTAGCATAAGAATTTATTCAGGAAACTTTCTTGGCTGTCAATAATCTGTTAAGCTGGTAGTGAAATGCAGAGCTATGAAATCTAAAGAACGTAGAATTACTGAAATTGGTTGGCGCGAGTATGTTGGACTGCCAGAATTTCATATAGAACATGTAAAAGCCAAGATTGATTCGGGCGCCCGAACTTCTGCACTTCATGCAGAAGAAATCACACCCTTTGATGAAAATGGGATCGATTATGTTTCTTTCCTTATCCCCTTCATTGGCTGTGAAAAAGGAATTCGGTGCTCTGCAAAAATCGTTGATCGACGCCCAATTAAAAACACTGGTGGCGTGGCAGAAGAACGATACATCGTTAAAACAACCCTGACCTTGGGGGAAATGCGCTGGCCTGTAGAAGTTTCTCTCACCAGTCGGCAATCCATGCGGTTTCCGGTCATTATCGGGCGTACAGCGATAAGGGATAAAGGCTTTCTGTTAAACGCCGGGCGCTCTTATCTCTCGGGACGCCCCGGCTACATATTGCCCAGACAAGAGTAAGAAAAAACAAGGCCCCCCTATCAGGTATGGCCATAGATAGACACAAAATCCATATCATTAAAAATGGAGTAAAATCATGAAAATTGCGATGTTGGCACGGAACGCCAACCTCTATACGCACCAGCGCTTGAAAGCAGCCGCTGAAGAACGAGGGCATCAACTCGATATTATCAATACCCTGCGGTGTTATATGAATATCGCCTCTCGCCGCCCTGAAATATACTACAACGGCGAAAAGCTAACAGGATACGATGCGGTAATTCCCCGTATTGGTGCCTCAGTCACCTTTTACGGAACCGCTGTTTTACGCCAATTCGAAATGATGGGCGTTTTCCCCCTGAACGAATCAGTTGCGATCGGACGATCCAGAGACAAATTGCGCTCCATGCAGCTATTAGCGCGTGATGGCATCGGTCTGCCCGTAACAACATTTGCCCATGACCCTAAACAAACCGACGAAGTCTTAAAGCTCGCAGGCGGCGCCCCCTTGGTCATCAAGCTTCTCGAAGGAACACAGGGCATCGGTGTAGTTCTTGCCGACAGTGATCGCTCTGCAACCTCTGTTATTGAGGCTTTCCGTGGTGTTAAAGTGAACATACTGGTTCAGGAATTCATCAAAGAAGCAGGCGGTACAGACATTCGCGCACTCGTTGTTGGGGGCAAGGTTGTCGCCGCGATGAAACGTACAGGTGCCGAAGGCGATTTCAGATCCAACCTTCATCGCGGAGGCAGTGCAAAACCGATCAAGATTTCCCCGGAAGAACGCTCGACAGCCATTCGTGCAGCAAAGGCCATGGGCCTCAATGTCTGTGGCGTTGATATGCTGCGTGCCAACCATGGGCCTGTTGTTATGGAAGTCAATTCGTCCCCCGGTCTGGAAGGCGTCGAAAAAGCAACGGGAATTGATATTGCTGGCAAGGTGATCGAATTTCTTGAAAAGAAAGCAAAACCCGGTCAGACAAAAACAAAAGGCAAAGGATAATGCCAATACGCCCCCCTTTTCAGATTGGCAAATACACCATCGCCGCAGGCACGCGCCAAACTATCGATCTTCCGGTCAGCACCCTTTCTGATCACACCCCTGTTTCCATGTCTGTACATGTCATTCATGGTAGAAAACCGGGACCAACAATGTTTGTCAGCGCGGCAATTCATGGCGACGAAGTCATTGGCGTAGAGGTTGTCAGGCGATTACTTCGGACTAACGGGCTGAATAAACTACGGGGCACTTTGTTGGCGATCCCCATCGTCAATTCCTTTGGCTTTATGAACCATTCGCGCTATCTGCCAGACAGGCGCGATTTGAACCGATCATTTCCCGGGTCGCCCAAAGGATCATTGGCTGGCCGTCTGGCCAATATTTTTATGGAAGAGATTGTCGCCCGATCAGATGTGGGTATTGACCTGCATTCCGCATCTTTTCACCGAACTAACCTGCCTCAAATTCGCCTTACGCCCTCTAAGCCAGAAACCATGGCCTTGGCCAAGGCCTTTGCCGCGCCGCTTATTCTGACCTCAAAAATTCGCCCAAACTCTCTGCGTCAATCCGCACAAGAACAAGGTGTCGACATCCTGGTCTACGAGGCTGGTGAAGGCTTGCGCTTTGACGAAATGGCGGCGCGTGTCGGCACCGCTGGTATTATCAGGGTTATGCGACATTTGGAAATGCTCCCGGCAAAAAGCTCGGCCAAAGCAAAGGTTAAACCAATCCTGTCCTCGTCCAGTTCGTGGGTTCGCGCCCCTGCTGGCGGTCTTTTACGTCTGTTCAAAAGTGCGGGCGAAGAGATCAAAAAAGGCGATATTCTGGGCGTTGTATCCGACCCCTTTGGCGAGATAGAAACCGAAGTTCTGTCATCGGAAGAAGGCTTGATTATCGGACGAACAAATTTGCCCGTCATCAACGAAGGAGACGGCATCGTCCACATTGCCAAGATCAACCACAATGCTGACGCCGTGGCGACAATCGACAGCCTGACCACCCAACTGGAACAAGACCCCCTATTTGATGAGGATGAAATTATATAATTCTACTTTTACATTACCTTTCAAATACTTATAACACTCAATAGGATCGGGGCATCATACAGGGCACCCTGTTTCATCACAGGTGCCTTTTTGTTCACCCGATCCCTTTAATTTTTTACGCTGACTATGGTCGTGGCTTTGACGCTCTCTTTGATCAGTTTTAGTTGGTTTTTCTTGGATCAAGGCCATGATTTCCGCCCCAAGTTGTAAGTCTGACATCGCGCCAAATTTTTGACGTCGAAGCCGTCCCTGACGATCAATTAAGATTAAACTTGGCGTCCCCTGTAACTGATAACACGCCATGGTTTTAGGGATAGGACCACTTTTTGAAGGCTCATCAATCCCAACAGGAAAAGTAATCCGATATTCATGCAAAAAGGCCTTAAGACTTTCTGGCCCCATCGCAGCATGATGCTCAAAAACAGTATGTATCCCTAAAACGACAAGGTCGTCTGAAGAGAATAATTGATAAGCTTTTTGAGCCTGAGGCAGGCCATGTTCTACACACCCAGGACAAAGCATTTGAAAAGCTTCGATCAAAACAACTTTTCCCAAACAACCCTCTAGCGTAATATCAGATGCCGTGTTCATCCATTGCGATATCTCTAGCTCCGGTGCTTTCCGCAATATATTTTGCATTTTGTCTCCTAATTTCTAATTCCGGCTTTTATTTTAGTTTTGCTGTATATGACCAACCCACCTGTACCAAAATTGCCCTCTAAGCCTCATGTTTTTCTTATATCGCAGTCCCTGCGCAGAAAACGCGATTCTCCTTTTCTGGCAGGGTATGTGCGATAAACTCTCGATGTTCAATCCAAGTTGCTTTAATTGGAAACCAGTTTTGCCTCTCCCTCTTTCATGATGATACCGGGGAATGACAAATCACCGGATGCCACATCATGCGCCTGATTTACACAGAGCAAGGGATGATCACTATTCTCTTCCGATACGTTGAGGATAGCCGTCATTGCGTCGAATTGTGCCCCTTCGGCACCTTTTACAGGCAAAGTTACCTTGAGCTGATTATCAAAAAGGATCGGGCTTTGTCCGGGTGCATCCAAGGCGATCGGTAGATCGGGCATAGTTGCAGGTACAATATCTTGCCCTGGCGAAATTTCTCGTACCTTGAACCCGGCTCCACAGTCGTTGTCTTGGGTCAAAACGGCCCAATGGGCGTGCCAGGTTTTGCCATCATTTGCCGGGTCGCCATCATTATTTTCATCATAAAGTGGGGTATCATCAAAATCAGGATGTGATGTAATCGCCAGTGCCAAAATACCCGAACTCGGTGTAAATCCGACACCTGAAGGATCAATTTTGGTCGGCCAGACATATGCAAAAACAGATGAACCACGAAACGCACCTGTCGCTTCTGGTGTGATTGTTCCGGTCTTTCCAGCCAACTCCATCAAGAAAGTCGCCCAACGTCCGTCCGTATTAGCAGAGGCCTTAATGATATCAAAGGGTGGTGTGATATCCTGACTTACAGGGCTTTTGATATCGTGTGCCCTTGCTTCAGTGCCGAAAATTACCTCTGTCCCCATAAACGTCCCCGCCACGAATGTAAGAGATGCCAGATAAGTGAATTTTTTTACAATAAGGTTTGTCATGATTTTCTTCTCCATCACAAATAGTATCGACTCGATACAACAAAACATATAACACACCTCTCTCCACTTGCAACAATTGTTTTTAGTCGATACTATTAAGGAATGAGTAAACCGAGACAATTTATCAGCTTATTATCCCGCCTTTCCCGTTTGATTAATCACGATGGTCACGCAGGGGGACTCAAACCCGCACAGTGGGATGCTTTACGTTATCTGGATCAAGCAAATTGCTTTTCTCGCAATCCCAGCGCCTTGACGTCCTATTTGGGCGCAACAAAAGGCACAATATCACAGACCTTGATGTCACTCGAAAAAAAGGGGCTTGTTGTTAAAACCCAACACCCACAAGATAAACGATCTGTAACCTTAGAACTAACAGGAAAAGGCGAAAACCTTGTTCAGGAAGATGCCCTTCTGCCCTTTCAAGACGTGCTAACCACTCTTCCCGCCAATGATCAGAACAACATAAGAAACGCGCTGGAAAAACTTCTACTGGTCAAACTCAGAAGCGACGGGAACAAGCCTTTTGGCATTTGTAATACTTGCCGACACTTTAAAACAAACTCTCCCCTTGGCACGCCAAATTTTTGTGATCTGCTCAAAGAGCCCTTAAGCCATACCGAGAGCGACAAGATTTGCGTAGAACAATCCCCGGCTTGATTTAAAATTCTCAACCATAAATAAATCGCCATTGCATCCCCATCAAAAGAGGCGCAAGCTATGGCGTCATTAAGCTCTGCCCCCCATGCAGAGTTTTTGTTTGTTTACTTAAGAAACAGACCATCTTGTCCATACGCCCCTACTGGCGCCTGTACTGGTTCTTTCTAATCCGCTTGATCAGAACCAGTCTTTGTCAAACCCAACTGTTGTCCCTACGATTGCCCCACAATTACCAGAGCCAACTTTTGATTAACAAAGATCTGACATTGTTCACCTTACAGGCTGTCAATCCACCAAGACCTGTGTATTACAGGCCACCACGTCCACCCCGCCGTTCTGTATTGACGGGACTGGATAGCAAAGGATTTTTGTCACCATGCAGTTCGTACCCGAACGCATATCAACCTATTGGGTAGAAGATCTCCTTCCTGAATGTTCGGGACGATGGAAGAAAATTCCCGGTAATATTCGCGGGGCCATTCTTGTTCTTCTCGCGACCCTAAGCGGCTCTATTATGGGGGCTTTGATCAAGGTTATCGGGCAGCGGGTGCCTGTTTTTGAAATCCTTTTCATCCGCCAACTCTTTGCCCTGATGATGGTTGCACCAATCATCATAAAGTCAGGCCCCAAAGCATTTAAGACCAGCGTCTGGAAGCTCTATCTCTTACGCGGGGCCTTTTCCTTTATCGCCATGAGTGCCGGGTTCACCGCTGTCGTCTACATGCCCTTGGCTGAGGTAACAGCCATTGGCTTTGTTCGCACCCTGTTCACGACCTTGCTTGCCATTGTGTTCCTGCGCGAAGTGGTCGGCATTCGCCGTTGGTCGGTCACCATTATCGGCTTTATCGGTGTACTCGTTATTGTTCGTCCCGACACAGGGGAGTTCAATATCTACGCGATTTTGGCAATCATTTCGGCCTTTTTTGTCGCCGCGATTATGATTATCCTACGCAAAGTTTCTCAGATAGATAAACCCTCAACAATCATGGTCTATCAGTCCCTGCTTGTGACCTTGTTTATGGCTGGTCCTGCTTGGTGGTACTGGACCACCCCGACCCTAAACGAAGTCCTGGTTATTATTCTGATCGCATCTTTACTATCGGCCATGCAGTGGTTTTACATTCAAGCCTATCGCGTTGCAGAAGCCGTGACTGTTGCCCAAGTCGAATACGTACGCCTACTATTTGCCACCGGGATCGGTATTCTCTTTTTCGCAGAAATCCCCACCCTCTGGACACTTCTCGGCGCCAGCATCATCGTCGGCTCAACCTTTTACACCGTCCACCGTTCCGCCGTACGTAAAAGAGAACGTGAAGGAAAAGAGAAGCTATAAAGCCAATTTGATCTTCGACGTTAGATATTTATTGTCTTTTTACTCTAATAACATAAGACTAAAGATATCTTTTTTTGCGGCAGAATCTACCCGCGTGTCATCAGATAGAACAGCATATCCGGTACTTTGTATGCAACAAACAAGGCAACGACATGAATGAACATATCCTGATGTCTTACGATTTTGACGGTAAAGGTGGTGGTCAGGAAATATTTGATACTGATGTCATCAGCCAAAAGTTGAGGGATGACAAGCTTGCCTGGATACATCTGGACCTTAACCACCCCGATACGCAACCGTGGCTGGAAAAAGAAATTTCTTATCTTGACCCTTTCATCGTCGATAGCCTTACCGCAGAAGAAACTCGTCCCCGGATTACGGAAATTGGCGAAGGCGCACTGGTGATTTTACGGGGTGTAAACCTACATGAAAATGCAGATCCGACCGATATGATCTCTATCCGGTTATGGATTGATAGCCATCGCATTATCAGCGCCCAGAAACGACAGCTTAAGGCCGTTCAAGATATCCAAGAGAAAATCAAACTTGGCAAAGGCCCAAAAAGCGCTGGGCAATTCATCGCCTTTTTAATTGCCCGTTTATCGGAACGGATGGAACCAATCCTGATTGATCTGGATGAACAGGTCGATGATCTGGAAGAAGTCATCATGGAACAGGCGGATAAATCTTTGCGTGGAACGGTCGTAAGCATACGCAAGCAAATCATCATGCTCCGCCGTTATATATCCCCACAACGAGATGCCATTTTACAGTTACGCGGATCAGATCTTGGCTGGCTAAATAACCAAGATAAACGCCTTATTCAAGAAAGCTATAACCACGTCACCCGTTTTGTCGAAGATCTTGACGCACTTCGCGAACGCGCACAGGTCATCAAAGACGAGCTTATCAATAATCTGTCAGATAAATTAAATAAAAACATGTATACCCTGTCTGTCATCGCAGCGATTTTTATGCCTCTGGGCTTCTTAACCGGGCTTTTGGGGATCAACGTCGGGGGAATACCTGGCGGAGGAGACGAAAATGCTTTTTGGCTTTTCAGTGGTCTGCTGATTTTAATCGTTTCGATACAGATCTATATATTCAAAAAACTAAAATGGTTTTGATCGTGACGGCTGGCGAAACAACCCTGTTAAAGCGCAGGCTCATAACATGAAAGCGCCCCACTCCAGATCTAAAAAAAAGAAAAACATAAAGCACTGGAATTACACTACCATAGATAATAACATACGATGACCGTTCAATCCTGATAAGAGGCTAAAACGTGGGTTACAAACTGGATTTTAAGAACTTGGAATGCTGTATCGTAGATGATGAACCCTTTATCCAACGCATTGTAAAATCGATCCTGACATCTTTAGGAGTACGGGATATCCGCATGGCAAGTGATGGGGCCGGCGGTTACAAACTCTTGCAACGGAAGCCAGCGGACCTGATTTTTATTGACTGGACGATGAAACCTATTTCCGGAATAGATCTCGTCAAAAAAATTCGCTCCTCCAATGACCAGAACATAGCTGACATTCCGATTATCATGCTCACAGCCCATTCAGAGCGCGAATACGTAGAACAAGCCGTACAGGCTGGCGCCAACGATTATCTGGTTAAGCCGGTATCGCCCAAACTCTTGCGTCAGCGTATCGAAGGCATATTCAAGAACCGTCTGCCATTAAGCGAAGAAACGGGGCGTGCCAAGCCCAAAACCTTACTTAAGAACCCATCTAAAACTGAAGACGACGACTTTTTCGATATCTCGGTAAAAGACGAATAAAAATAGAGAGGAGACATAGGCCCCTCTCCAAAATTTTATTTAATAAATTATCTGCAACTACCTAGAAGTCACCAGCCCTTTTGCATGCAGCTTATTCAAGCATATCCCTATTCAACCATACCGAGGGATTTCAGGAATTCATGCTCTGTCATGCGGGGATGGTCACCTGCAAAGTTGTATCCTGCCGGCTTGCTGTCGATATAGATTTCGTTGGCGAGTGAAAAGCCATCATTTTTATCAAAGGCCCCCGCCCATACAACAGTCATACTGCCATCACGCAAGCGATAGAACAGATGTGTGCCACAGTTCTGGCAAAATCCACGCTCTGCCCAATCAGAAGAAACATAGGACTTTACGTTATCTTCGTTTTCGAACTCCATGCCCTCGACATGGATCGCCATGGTTGGGCCACCTGACCATTTTCGGCAGGTACCGCAATGGCAAACACCGTGATCTCCACCGACACCTGTTGCCGTAAACTTTACAGAGCCACACAAACATCCGCCCGTCATGGCTTGACCATTTTCATTTGTTGTATCTGACATACTTTTCCCCTCTTGGTTCTTATTAATAACCCTTCCTGATTAGGCCTATATCCTATGCCTTATCAGGAAAAAATTTTACAAAATCTCACGAAATCTTATTGTACAGACAGATGATACCCCACCCCTACTGACAACATTGTGTCAGGAGGATTTTGATCAGAATAATTCATCATATAAAGGGTCAAAGGGTGCCCAGTGTCGACAGCAACAACATATTATCAGGTTCGACTTGGTTGGGCCTTACCCTCGACAAAGCCCGCGTATATATCTAGAGAGAAGAAGTTAAGAGTTCCACAAGGCGTAATGTTCTGGACATAATTAGCGAAGACAAAGCAAACTTGGAAAGGTATCCCTGCCTCACAAAACCACAAAATCAAACACATTAAATAGTATCAAGGCAAATACTTCACATATATCAAACCGATTCCACACAAATCTAGCATAAAAACTACACACTACACTGTTGTATTACGAGCATTTAATACAATATAATTGTTTATCATAAAACAAGATCCTGTCTTTGAATCAACCAGATAGTCGCCCCCATGCACACCCTATAAGTGTATTGATTTTTTTCACGTTTTTTTCACTCCACATTTCAATCAGAAAAGTGTTCAATACATTCACGCAAGCAACTTATCCCGATTTCTGAAGCGCTCGCACTGCGCACCATCTATCTCAGAAATCGGGATTTGCTTTTTCTCCCCGTTTCTTCGCTATTTTTCCAAACCCAACTTTTCTTTCTGTAAAAGCAGGTCTTCTCACCACATCGTTATCGCAGCCTGGTTTGACCTTGTTCCAGATTGACCACCTTAACGCTTGAAGATTTTCACACGTTACTCAGATCTTACGATGAAGTTCACCACACCTATGGTTAACGACCACATCGCAAAAAAGCGAATATGCTCAACATACTTCTATTACCCATACTTCTATTACCCATACTTCTATTACCCATACTTCTATTACAGGGAGATTTACTGCATGACCTTTCATTATACACCCATTAAACGGTCTATATGACTGGGGCATTTGGGTAAGCTGCCCGGCAGGTAAGCTTTCTGGAATTATCTTGAGAACACTCCTTCTAGATTTACCTCTGTTAAATTTACCCCGGCTAAATTTACCCGTGAATACTTTTTCACGCTCTTTTCACTCACACCTTTCAGGCCAATCAGGTTTTAATACTCATGCAAGCAACTTCCCCCGGACTGACAACGCGTTTTATTGCACCACGCCTGTCAGTTCGGGGGTCGTATTAAGGCACATATTCAGCCTGATTCTTTATGGCCAATTATATTCATGGCTTGTTTGCAAATAATCTATTGCTCGCTGACTTAGCGATCTATTTTAGTACATCACCGATAGCATTTATCGGTACACCCTGTATTTGCCTTACCCAGCCGGCATTTATTTGCCAGCCTTTTGGCTCTTGTTGATTTTGTCAGGGGGACAATTTCAACAAGAGCCATTTTTTTGAGTAAACAATCCTTTTTCCAGCCAAACCTGATACTCGAAAAAGTGGCATCGCATCTACCACTTCCCCGCCTTAAGTCCGAGTATCGTCCCCCTCACAACGGCAATTCCAGAAACTAAACCAACCAGCTAAAGATCAAAACGTGTCCCTCTTTAACAGACACAAAAAAGCCCGAAACAAATTCTGCTTCGGGCTTTCTATTGTATTATAATCTATAGTTAAGCCGCAGCCATTCGCTTTTGAATTTGGTGTGCATCCTCTTCCAGACCAATTTTCCAATAGGCGGACATATAGGTATCTTCTTTTGGAATGCCGCGTTCTTGATAAAGATGATTACGCAATTCCTTAACCACACCAGACTCCCCTGCGACAAAAACACTGGGATATCCTGGGCGCCATCGCATTTTTCTGATAAAATCACTTTGCTGATAACTTCTTACGGTCGGGTTATCATGAACCAACCAATGAATATCAATACCATCAGGTGCGTCGATCTTCTGGCGATCACTCTCTGAAGTTACCTCAAAAACAGCTGTACCCACAGCATCTTTGGGAAGCGCTTCAAGAGCAGCAGCGGCAGCCGGAATTGCGGTCATATCCGCCGCGAGCAAGAACCAATCCGCATCCAGGTAAGTCATTTTTTTAGGGCCAGGTCCAAAAAGACCGATATAGTCCCCTGGCAATGCGCCTTGTGCCCAATTACTTGCCGGGCCACCATCACCATGAATAACGAAATCAATGTCGAGTTCATTTTCCTCAACACGATGCTGACGCACAGTATAGGTTCTCATCACGGGGCGCTGCCCATCCTCTACCTGCGCCACGAACTCGGCAGGATCTATATCGTCTTGTGGAATCAATACCTTTACATGTGCCCCTTCCTGATTTTCAGGAAAGCCATGTAGGCCAACTCCACCAAGTGTCACACGCAACATATGCGGTGAAAGCTGTTCTTTACGAACAACCGTCAAAATCCTCGGCGGTTTACGCTTACTCATTTAATCCCCCATTCAGCAAGGTGACTATAAACATCAATTTGTTTATTGACTGCTAGTAACCGTAAAAGCCTTTGAGAACTCTTTTACCTCATTACCAGCGCAGGTATATCTACAGGGAATATAAGACGTAATTATGACAATGCAATGAGAATGATTCTCAATTAAAAAAACCATCCCCTAACATATTATTTTAAAAAGAAATTATTTTTATTATATTTATGATACACAACAAAATATGGGATCAACTTCTCAACAGAGCACACAAAACTGTCCTATTTAACAATCAGTCAGATCCAAATATCTTCCCCCCATGGCTGTATTATTCACCTCATTAACGACTCATTTTACCGCCCCAGAGTACCCGCGACGATAAATAAACTATATTTTTAAACGTTTATACATATAGGTCGTAGGGTCATAGCGATCTGCATCATGTGTATCCCGACAATAACCTGGTATAACCCCAGCAGTTTCATAGCCAAGCTGATGATAAAGCGGCTCGGCATTATCCCCTGTTCGTGTATCCAACGTAATCAGGCTTTTCCCACGCGCTACGGCCTGTGTCTCAAGCTCTGCCATCAATGCTTTTGCGATGCCCCTTTTTCTGAACAACGGAGAAACCAAAAGCTTTGACACATCAGCCCGGTGAAGCTGATTGGGCATCGCACTGCTACACAGTTGTACCGTTCCGACCACCTGCCCCTCGACAAAATAAACCATCAAAACTGTCTGACCGCTGGCAACCCCCGGACGTACATGATCGTTCCAAAAACTCAGACTTTCGTTTTGCGAAAATGGTAAAACAAAACCAACACTGGCCCCGTCAAGAACACAGGTCTTCAGCAATTCAGCAAGCCCTTCAACGTGAAGGTCAAACCCCTCAAGGTCGAGACACAGTAAAGCATTTTCACTCTTCATTATTTCCAACACCATTTCTAGAATTAAGATATCGTTGATAGAATTTCCCACCGAAGAAAACCCCATGAAAACAAGCCCTACAAAATGACGAGTGTATATAAGGCCCCTTTTGCTTCATCGGCGCGAAATTGGTTAGGCCCTTGTAATTTGTAGCGCAGGCAATCCCCAGGCTCTAGCAAATGAAATTGTTCATTTACGGTTATCTCAAGCGCCCCTTCCCTTAAAACCAGATGGTGTTCTAACGCCTGGTGGGCTGGATTATTTTTTGAAAAATCAGGATAGGCAATCTCGGCACCGGGCAATAGCCGGCATTCAAGAACTTCGCAATTCAAACGTTCCGATGGTGGCGAGACTGAACGACGTTCAAATCCTGTTACCGCATCATGCCAAACTATCTGATCATCTCGCCGAATTAACGGTTGAAAATCATCCTCAACCATAATCATCAACCGCGACATCGTCATGCCATATGCCGCACACAACCGCCCCAATACCGCAGCAGTAGGACTGACATCACCCTTTTCCATGCGGGACAGTGTTGCCCGGCTGACATCGCTTCGTTCGGCAAGTTCATCCAAAGACCAATCTCGCTCAACTCTCAAGACCTTTAACCGATCAGCAAGAAGTCTGTCTTGATTATTTCCTTCGACATTTCCCATATATGAGAAATATTCCTAAATTCGATCATTGTCAAATATCATCTAAATAACTTTTTGCCTCTCGCAATCGACCGACCGCACCCAGCAAGGATCAATACAGACAAAAGCACCTATCGAACCGCGTAAAAACAAATTGCCCCGAACCAGTTAAAATTAATGCAAAAAGAAGAAAAACAATTGCTATACTCACTTCACACCAAAGAAGACTGCACCACATTTAACCGCGCTTTAAGACAGGATAGATACTAGAGCAAAAGGACAAGTTGGATTAAAAAAGCCGATGATCCCGAAACCAGACCTCTCCTCCCCTCTCGGTCTAATTTTATGCATCCCTCTGCTAGCGGGCGTGCTTTTGATCGCGCCTCAAATATCGGCAGCAGGTGTTTACGAAGACGGGATTGCAGCTTACCGCGCCGGAGAATACGAAAAAGCCATAGAGCTTTTGATAAAGGCTGGCGAACAAGGAAATGCAAAGGCCCAGTACTATCTCAGCGTCCTTTACGAGGGCGGATCTGGCATAGACAAGGACATGGAAGCCTCTCTCAACTGGCTTCAACGCGCAGCAGAAGGCGGTATGGTCGAAGCCCAACGCAATCTGGGCGTCTTTTATCACGATGGTGTGGATGACCCTGACGATGATATTGATCAGGCGATCTATTGGTATCAACGCGCCGCCAGCCAGGGGGACTTAACCGGGCAATTACGTCTGGGCATTTTACTAGACAAAGAGAAAGACACCACCTTTGATCACCGCGAAGCTATTCGATGGTACCTTTTGGCCGCCCGACAAGGCGTCGCCCAAGCACAACACAATCTAGGGGTTATGCACAGTCAGGGCCGCGGAACCCCCGTTAACCCAGACAAAGCATTGGACTGGTTCTTCAAGGCCGCAAAACAACGATATACAAAAGCCATGATTGAGATCGGAGAAAAGTATATATCTGGAACTGGCGTAGAGCCTTCGCTTGTCGAAGCCTATAAATGGTTTCAGCTTGCCGATATTAACGGGCATGAAACAGCGGCACAAAAGATGAAAGAGATAGCTGCCGAACTTACTTCTGAACAAATCAGACAGGCTGAACATCTGGCAAACAACTGGCTATCAGACCATTGATTGTCACTAAAAACTGCAATAGATCAACAGGGTATCCCGGGTGATTTCAATTCTTTTACCGCCATAGATGAACTGCAACTACCCAAAGATAAGATTCAAGGAATTAGCGGTCAAAGCAGTTTTACCTCGCCTTTATTACCTAGCTCTTGTTTTGCCCGATGTTATCCGTACGCATTTTAAAAACTTTACCGCCGCGAATGACCGTACGGTCCTGCCCCCGGCGCGAGGTTACAGACAACCGCTGTCGCCAATTTGCGACCGTTTGTGGTGAAGTTCCCACTTGTCTTGCAATTTCTCGATCGGACCAGTTCGTTCGCTCCGGATCGGTCAAATAAGCCGTTATCGCCTCGCGTTTTTGCGCATTGGTCAATCTGGGCTCATCACCCGTTTCTCGTAACAAACGTGTCTCAAGCGCATCGACGCGCGCCTGCAAAGCCGCAATTTCATCATCACGGCTTTCGATCAGGCCCTGGGCCCAATTACCCCATTGTTCCATCTGGGCGACACTCTGGCGCAAGCTCTCTTGAAGAGATTCGAATTGTCCTTTTGATTTCGCCAAATCGCCCCTTCTATTGCCACTTGTTTTTACTGACGTCGAACCGCCATCTTTTTCCTTGGAAGCCATAATTCTAATCTACACGCTGTATTCAAGCTTCCGCCCGCAGGCCCATTGCACGCTCTAAAGCGTTGAGTTCCGCCTCGTCATTTCCGACTTCTGTTACCACCGCCATAACCTGATGCCGGTCTTCCAGACGCGCCCAACGGTATTCTTTGCCGACAGATCTATCTTTACCACCAACAAACTGAAAAGCCGCCTGTTCTACAGCATCCGAAGCCACCTTTGACGATCGTAACCTGGCCGTATCATCACGTCGAGTTCCACCTTTTCGACGATCCGACTTAGATGAACGAACCTGCTGGGGATGCTGTGGCGCATCAGCAGTTGCTTTCATTCGCTGACGCAAGGAAGCCCTTGGCCCAACACCGGTTTCCTTTTCAAAGGCCTGATATTGCGCCAGCTGTTTTGTCAACTTTTCAACCTCTTCCTTGCGGTTCAAGGCCTCTTCCATCTGCACGGCATGAGCTTGTCGCAACCCCATCAACTCTCCTTCCTGAGCATGGCGTTTTGCTTGCTCACTCTGGATTGTGACGGATTTTTCTTCCACCGACTGACGTAGTGCTGCGACCTGCAGCTCATGCCGAGCAAGGGACCATCGTAAAGATTCAAGTTCCTGCTCCAGCCTTTGCACTTGGGTGGAATCACCACCTTGCGCAGGTTCTTGAGCTGATCCTTGAGAACTGGAGATCCCCACCTTTAGCTCTCGAAAGCTAATATCTGCACCCGCGAGCATATGTTTGGCACGTCCCAGAGCGGCAAGAGCCTCTCCTTCGACGGCTGAGTCCAGCAAAGCCAAAACTTTCTCAAACCGATGCAAATCCAGTTGCGATCTTTTCACGATGTCCCCCTGCAGAGCGTTTTTACACTCATCTATCTAATTTATTAGATGATATTATTAAGTACCAATTAATTAATCAACTATAAAATTAGGTAGATGTAAAAAAAGATAACAAGATCAAAGGAAAAGTCCTCAACCCCCGCAGAGGTCCTGCAAATATGTGTGATGTAAAAATAATGTTGAGGATTCAAAATTTGATATCGTTGATATTTAATCCAGAAAAATCAGATAAAAAATTAGATAACTGTCCAACATGAAAAGAATTGGATAGTTACCTTTGGGATCTTGATAAAACTGACATAGATAAAACAGAGCCCCCAAAAACAGGCTCTATATTGCCAGGGATGAAACCCGACACACAAACAGCTGAACATAACTAGGGATAAAAAAATCAGGCCGAAATTTCTTCGTTGATTGGGGGTGCTTATTCCACATTAACCCATTTTAATCTGGGCCTATTTAAATCTGGACTTATTTTGATTTGAACGAGCAGGTGACGCCTATTCTACTGGCACCAAAAGAGTACGTTCTTGTTCGGGTACAGGCTGTTCATAGCAATCGACGTTCGCAAGGGAACGATAGCAATAAGTTGTCGGCTGAGGCGCAGAAACAACGACCACCTCTTTTTTTTGAAACGCATTTTGTCCACACCCGGATAGCGTGACAACCACCACTGAGATCAAAATGGATTTAACAGTACGCGTCATCATCAACTCCCAAGCTTCCAAGAATATCTAGCCTTTATGTTCCATACAAGAACCGCGCCAATTCATCTTATCACCAATCTAAGACAAAAAACGATAACCGCGTCCAAATTTCACCTGCCAAATTTTACCGGGCAGAACCATCATATAAGCTTTTGATAGATAAGGGTAAAGCATAGGAATAAATAACTTGTTAATCCTTTGATGCCATCATCCCCCTATGGTCGTAAAATAAGTAGGGCTTTTTGTCCATCCGGGCATAAATATACGTGTGCATCGGCAAAAACCGCCAAAACGTCTATGGTTATTGCCCGGCACATAGGATGCATTAACGATCTAATTTGCATCATTTAACCCGGTCCAAGAGGTCTTTCGTTAAAACGAGGTACCAATGTTAGATGAAGAAGATGAATTTACACACGTTGAAAGCTCACTTGATGACCTGAGCCATGCCGAGTTTTTGATGATCTATCGCGAGGCCGGTAACAATCTTCTTTTTGCCAAACGTCAGCAATGGCAAGCTCTTGCCTATCTCAGCTTGGCATTCGTTGCGATTTATTTTCTGGCAATGGCCAACGCCTATGACGCAAAATTCCTTAACTACCTTATTGCCTGTTCTCTCATTCTGACTGTATTTGCTATCGCTTCCGAAATATTTCTTCAGTTTTGGCAAATCAACGAAAAACGTAAAATACGCGAAATTGCAAAGCACCTTTCAACATCAACCCAGCGCGTGCGCGCCCTAAAATCCCGCGGGGAATCAAATGCACACCGCTACATGATGCTCTTCATGCTCATGGCCTACATTCTGATGGCACAGATTGCCCTGTTACGCGTGTTGTGGAACATGGTACCCTGATAGTTCACCTTTCGCGGTCCATTCACAACAACAACTGGCCCGTCTCCATGGCGGCCTGATTTATTCCATAACCCGATTTTTACGCGCGCTATTTAATCAATTAAACCTTTTCAGATCAGATACTTTCGCTTTTCGACCAAAAGCTATAAGCCCCACACCTTCTATATACAGAAGTAACAAATCACTAAAACTTTTCATCAAATGGTTTTCACATATGAGTATCAGGTCAAACGAAAAAAAGACTTCTGAGCATGTGCAAATTACACAGCATCCCCGAATAACTTTTTCCAGAGTCACTTTCTACACATTATATTATAATAAGGTGCACAAGTTATGAATGAATTGTTTCCTCTTGAGATTCAGGTATCGAATTTAAAAACAGATTTATCACGCCTTCAAGCTTCTCCTTCTCTCCACTTCCTATAGTGGAAAATCGTTCCAACCGAATACCTAGCTTATTAAACACACTATCTTTACACTCATCACGCTCTGACTGTGTTTTATCCAACTCATGATACTGATATCCATCCACCTCAATAGCCAAGAAGGGCGTTTTATCTAATTTGTTATACAGCAACAAATCCACATGGCTATTGGGGTGTAATACGAACTCTTTTTCACGATCAGTAAATTCAATGAAATCCTGAACCAATAAGTTAAGTGAGTAATTTATCTTATAGGCGAAAGAGCTATAGCGCTCATCTTTCAGAATATCTTCGAGCAAAGCTATCATTAAATTTTCTGAGGTGAATTTAGAAGTTTTTTTAACTCCTTTAGAAAAACTTTTCAAAACATCCGAATAATCTGCGTATAAACAATCAAAAATAGAGACCGTTTTGCTCTCAAAAACACTGTCTGATACCGATTGATATTCAATATATCGAATTAAATCACCAATATTCGATCCATGATCTTTAAATATATCCCTTGATGTCACTAAAATAAATTGTCGCTTAGCACGTGATACCGCCACATTAAGTAAATGAGGATCATCTACAAATTTATTGAGATTATTCGATGTTGTACTAAGAATAATAGTATCTTTTTCTCTACCCTGATATTTGTAAACAGTATCTATTTGCACATCACCATTCGAAATACTCTTTCTCGCCCTATCTGCTTGCGCACGATAGGGCGTCGCAATTCCAATAGAATTTCGGGATTTTTGACTTAGTTCAAAATTAAGCACTTCATTTGTAATGACATCCAGCTCCCTCTGATTCAGTAAACTTTTGCCAGTACTTGATCTACGCGCATGATTGCCAGAGACTGTTTTAAATATTTTAAATGGCTCTCCAATTATATCCGTCATAATTACAAGTTGGCCGCCGTAAAATTTTTGATTACAAAAACCAATTATCATTGGATGGCATCTATAATGCTCTTTGAGTAAAGTAAGCGGTACGGCATCAAAAAACACGGTATTTAAGGAGGATAAAAGATTATAATGCAGATAACTATAACCTGCCTGAACATCAAAGGCCTCATCAATACACTCAGTAACTAATCCTGAAGGGATATGAGGTAATTGCTTTAAATCTCCTACGGCTACGATATTTTTAGCACAAGACATTGCTAAAAGACCTGAAACCAAATCCACTTGAGAAGCTTCATCAACAATCAGATAATCAAATAAATCGTAGGGCCCCTTGTTGTTAACAACAGAATCAGTCGTACTCAACACAACAGGAAATCGTTTTAAAAAATGCGAAAATTGACTTTTGTATGAATTGATATAAAACTTTTCTTGGTCGCTATTATTTCTGTAATATCTTGAGATATATCCCTTAAATACTCTCAGAGAAAGTTCAGTATACTCTTTGAGCATTACATCAAAATTATGCTTATCAAGCGATGCCTCTAATAGCTTTTTTTGATGATTTAACTCTTCTAATTTTTGACGGTAATATCGGCCAATAACGCCTTTGATGAGATCATCATGAATAAACTCTAAATCCTTAAATCTAAATATATGGTATTTATATAACCACCTTAATTTAACAGTCCACCTCAATCCGATATATTGAGAATAATACTCTAGCTCTGCCAAAAACTTCAATAAAACAGGCGTTGACCACTTGTTCGCAAAAGACAACTTATTCAAATCAACTGGTCTGATGTCAAAGTAGCGTTCAAAATGATGCTTTTCTATTGCAAGGCTTTCTATTTTTTCCCTAACAATAGCTAATTCATTCTTTTCACTAAGCAACTGAGTTAACTCATTATCTAAAGAATTAAGCCTTGCTTTAAGCTTTAAATTACTTTCGTTATCCAGAGCCCAACAGGAAATATCAGGAATTGTGTGGTCCGTTGCAAAAAACTCACTTTGCAATTCTTTATTACCAAGCTTAGCAACGATAAAGTCTATGCCTTCTTTCTGCAGTTTTTCATCGATATTTGCGGTAGCAGAATTGTTCCCAGCAACAATTGCAATCGTCTTTTTTTGAACAATTAAATTCGCGATAATATTCAAAATTGTTTGCGTTTTACCTGTTCCTGGCGGCCCTTGAATTAAACTAACCTGATTTTCAAGCGCATATATAATTGCCTGACGCTGGGATAAGTTAACTCCAAAAGGGAAAATTGGTGTTTCTTTTGTTTTATAACGAAGAAACTCAGACTTATCCGCAAACTTCCTAACAACAGAATCTTGTCTAATAAATTTAAGCTTATGCTTATAATATATATCTAAATGTTTACTTTGCCCCTTTAAAAGGTCAGCAATGTAACGATAATATTCAACAAGAGATTTCGTTTTATCATTTTCAGCAATATTGGAAATAATCATGATGTCGCCAAATAGATGGTAATCCGATTTCTCATTTCGAAACAAGACAATATATGGCCCAAATTTAATCGCAGAATCCCACCTCTCGTACTCACCTCCTTTTACCCGAATAACTGATTGGCTAATATCGATTTTTTTTGGTTGCTTAAAATATTGAACCTTACTTTTCCCAAAGGTATAAGGCTTATTATTTTTAAAGGTGATTGTATATTTTTCTGTCCCAGACACAGGCTCTTTAATACGAACGATGTCTTTTGTTTTATTTTCAAACCTCCCACTCTTTTGCTGAGTTAAAATAAGTACTTTTTGCTCATCCATAATTCCCCCTCACATCAATACGGTTAATATTTCTAAAACTCCCACAAGACACAGTAAAACCTGACAAACAATATTGCCAATCACGCTCAAATTACAAAGCATTCCTAAATAGAAAATTACACAATTTGACCAAAAAATAAAATTTCTAAATACAAACAGCATCTAAAAGAGTACACTAAGAAAGTGAGAAAGAATTATTCGCAAAGCACCGGAGTGTATCACTTGAAGCTATTGCCCCTGGTTCTGTTCTTTTTAACCGTCTCAACTGTGGCTAAGGCTGCACCTTTTAAGCTGGCTTTTCCAGAATATTACGCCCCCTTGGTCTGGACTGAAAATGGGCAAATGAAAGGCGCAGCTATTGATGTTTTAGACATCATATTCAAGCAGAAATTAAACCTGGAAACCCAATACAATGGTTATCCATGGTCTCGTGCTCAAATCAACGTCCAAAAAGGGATATCAGATGCTTTCATCACCATTCCCACCCCAGAGCGATTAGAATACACCACCTGTAGCAACGAACCTGTTTTTTCCACAGATATTGTCGTTTACACCTATATCAACCACCCAAGACGCGATGAAATTCTCGCCATCAATTCAGCCCGTGACCTACTAAATTTTACCGTCGTGGATTACAGAGGCAACGGATGGCTAAAAAACAAGCTCCCAAATGGAAAGATTATCTGGACAGACACTTTGGAACAAACATACAAATTACTCGCGAACAAACGCGCCGATATTATCGTTAGAGGCACTGTTAATTTTGATTACTTCTCTCGCGACAATCAATATACTGACCGTATTGAAAAAACGAGTGTCATCATCGATACGATCAATCTGTATCTGTGTATTAACAAAAATTCCGAATACACATCCATTCTGCCTGACTTTGACAAAGCTATTAGTGACCTCCGTAACGAGGGTGTCATTAAAACTATTCTTAACAGTTATACTAAGTCTGAAATTGCTTTAAATTGAATCTTACTCCACTGACAGACACCATCAGGCAATCAATCCGGCCTGTTATTCGGCCTTTTAATCCCTCGTTTCCAAAACAGAAACATAACTAGCCACAGCAGCACCCCCCATATTATAGATTCCAGCAAGTTTGGGGTTAGCAAGTTGGATATCAGGGGGGGCCGTTCCACTTAATTGCATTGCCGCCAGAACGTGCATGGATACCCCCGTTGCTCCCACGGGATGGCCTTTCGCTTTCAGACCACCAGATAAATTTATCGGTAATTTCCCATCTGGATACACCCAACCTTCTTCCAACGCGCGATAGCCTTGCCCGGGCGGGGTCAACCCCATTGCTTCGTACTCAATTAGCTCTGCAATTGTAAAACAATCATGTGTTTCAACAAAAGAAAGATCATCAAGTGTCACACTTGCAGCCTGCAAAGCTTGCTGCCAAGCACGAGTACACCCTTCAAATTGAATAATGTCCCGTTTGCTCATAGGTAAAAAATCACTGACATGGGATACTGATTTAAAACGTACTGCGTTGCCCATCCCCCTGGCCGTTTCTTCATCAGCAAGGACAATTGCAGCAGCACCATCAGATACCAGTGAGCAATCGGTGCGCTTTAAATTACCAACCACAGTCGGGTTTTTATCAGACAACGCACGACAAAAATCATACCCTAGATCCTTGCGGATTTGGGCCAGAGGATTATGAACACCATTGGCGTGATTCTTTGCGGCAATACGTGCCAACGCATCAGATTGATTGCCATATTTCTGGTAATAAAGATCACAGATCCGCGCAAAAACCCCCGCAAAACCCCCTTTAATATCACCTTCTTCCTTAAGGTAAGCGGCCTTTAGCAAGGTATCCCCGATCTCTGGTCCGGAAAGAGCCGTCATCTTCTCGACCCCGACAACCAATACCAACCGCGCTTGACCAGATTCAATCGCCCGCAAGCCATGGTGAATAGCCGCGGAACCTGTAGCACAGGCATTTTCCACACGCACAGCAGGTTTGAACCTCAAGTCCTTATCAGCTTGTAAAATCAAGGAAGCCGGAAACCCCTGTGGTGAAAAACCTTCATTAAAGGTGCCCAACACGACTTCATCCACATCCGCGGCTGATAACTCGCTATGCGCCAATACATCTTGCGTCACCCGCACGATCAAACTCTCAACATCTTCTTCCGGGTGCTTCCCAAAAGGCGTGTGCGCCCAACCGACGATACAAGCTGACATATCAAGCTCCTGCATTTAGTATAATTGACGCGTGACGATTTCATGTAGATCTTGTTTTATACGAAAACAATCACGAGAGGGGATTTCAGATACTTAGCGTACCACAGATAGTAAATAATCAAAGACGATAATGTTGCAACGCAGCATTACAACGTTACTCAATATCGAGTAACGTCTAATCAACCATCAACGATCAAAACCCTTTACTGAACAACAACTAAAAGGCACAATATTTCTATATATTGCCACAGATCCATACAGTTTACGTCCTTTGCTCAAGCTGTATTGGAAGAAGAGTCCGTAGAAAAGGTTTCGCCGAAGATGACAAATATACCCGATGAAACAGGTATGCCAATTGGTTCAGAAGAAGAATATGAGCTAATGAAATCCCAGATCGGCGATGAGGTTATTGTTGAGCTGATTGGTATGGCTCCGGATACGATTAACACTCAGATTGACAAAATCAAGGAAGGCCTATCATCAGGTGATAGTGATTTGATCTATCAAGCTGCGCACACGATAAAAGGATCTGCCAGCTCCATGTTTGCCCTCCGATTAGCAGAGAATGCAAAGATAATGGAAAGCCATTCAAAAGACATGTCAGCTGCCGGCGATTATCTTCCAACACTTGTACAAACTACAGAAGAAACCATTGCTTGGTGGAACAATAAATTAAGCTCATAAATTCTACATAAGATTGCTCGTACTCGAATTCACCACTGACAATCTAGTTAAGGGCCTAAAAATCACTTTCTCTCCAGTCCGAAACAACAGCATAAATGCCCGTCGTATAAATTTTGGATCACTGTTGCTGTAGCCAAGGATACTGCTCTGTATGCAGTTTTATACCCACTGCCCAGTTTTAGCTCAACTTGCGGGATCGGCAGATTGTTTTACCGATCCCCCATTCTGTAAGTGGCGTCTATAAAAGTTCACCCTTCTTCAAGGCGTCCCCTTTCAAAGTATCAATGTATCTGACCTTTGGGAACCGGGCCAGTTGAAACCTCTGCTTGTGTTGCCCGCCCTTGCCTAAATTGTCTCTCTTCTGGAAAAACTTCGTTCAAGACACTGCCCAAATGTTTGGCTTTATCCAAAAGTGCCTCTAAGCCCGGCCAATACCCTGCTTGATCCAAGGTCAATCGCCCGGCGGTTTCCATCGCAAGGCTGTTTTCTGTTCTCGCCGCCTGAATTAACCACAAAGCATTTAGTTCGGTAACACAAACCTGCTGCCGACAAACCTCGCAACAAGAAACAATAAATTCAAACGACGCCTTACGTTCGTAGCGAATTGCACGAATAAATGATGCCGTTGCATTTACAACCCACGCGCCATCATAGGGGCCAAGCTCTTTTTCCGCCAAAGTAACCGCCTTTTCCCAAGCTTGGGAATCAGGGTCGGCATATGATTGGCAAAAATAACGTAGTAGCTCTAGAACCAATAGTTCAGAAGGTTCAAAACGATAATTTTTAAGGGGGTAACTTTTAGATAATTTAGACCAGTTTTCTTGGCCTGGTGTTTTTGAACAGGTCATTCTCTTCACTTTCCAGCCCAATGTTTTAGAGAGAAACAAGCATTTAACTGCTTATTATCAAGTCTAAAAATCAGACCTTATGTTTTAAAATGTCCTGACGTTTTTTTATGTGCCTGTCATTCTTTCGTGACGGCCACGGGATTATTGAAAATACCCCATCAAAGGTCAAGAGAACGATTTGAAAAAAATCGACACAAGACCATATCCAAAAGATGAACCAACCCAGCAAAGCTATCCCCATATCTCTATATCCGACACAGGTATAGGTATAGGCATGAACCCAACGGCTCATTTCAAACTACAGCAACCCTTTGCCAGAATGAAGATTGATCCCCACCTCACCCAAGAAGGTATGGGCCTAGGTATAGGTCTGAGTATGGGTCTGGGCCTGACGATCGTGAAATCATTAATTGAAGCCCACCACGGCGCCATGGAAATTGAAAGTCGTCTTGGCAAAAGAACAACAGTCCACCTCTACATTCCCTTATAACATTTTCATTGAATAGTATCAGCATGTTAGGAAACACGAACAAAAACCAAGTTCCATATGAATATTTCCTAAACTGAACAATTAATAGTATAAATTCTATGGAAAATACCCTACCCTGTTGGCAAAAGAGCAACTACTGATAGAACCTGTTGCCACATGTTATTGGGGAAATAAAAATGGGAAATAAGTCAAAGGAAATTAATCCGGCCAGCGCTGTTGGGAACCAAGTGCATGGGGATAATTCCGTCGTAAAAAAAAGAAATCCAAACTGGCCTGATGTTTATCATATTACCCCGTCTATAATTCCGGAAATACTCCGTGCTGGTATATCAGATTTTTTAAACTCAATGACATACGGGTTGTTTTTTGGCGGCATCTACGCGGTCGGCGGTTGGGTTTTGATCATACTTTTGCTGGAACTAGAACTTCCCTACCTTGTTTACCCGCTCGCAATAGGGTTTGCTTTGATTGCCCCCTTCATCGCCAGTGGGTTCTATTTCATAAGCCATCAGTTGGAAGAAAATAAACCGCTTAGTTGGGGACGGGCCTTTGGTGTCGTGGGATCAATGTTCAACCGGGATTTAGGTTGGATGGCTCTGGTTACCGGGTTTTCCCTCTTTATCTGGTTGGATATGGCCGCCTTTATCACACTCAGCTTTTTCGGGTTCAAACTTTTCAGTATGGCAGAACTCGTTGATCTGATATTTACGACCGAAAAAGGCTTATTATTCCTGCTGATCGGTCATACCGTCGGGGCCATTATCGCCTTGATCGTGTTTTCTTTTTCTGTTGTATCTTTCCCAATGCTCTATCATCGGGATATTGATTTCGTCACTGCGATGGTCACATCGGTTCGGTTGGTTAAAAACAATCCGAAAACAATGATACTTTGGTGTATCACCATCGCCGCACTGACCCTTTTATCCATATTGGCTGGTCTTTTAGGATTATTTGTCGCCCTACCTATTCTGGGGCATGCGACCTGGCATCTGTATAAACGTGCCGTCGGCCCAAGCCCAACATGACACCCGCGCGACAAGGCACTGGGACATAACATTAGGGGAAATACGACACGCGCTTGCTCAAACCACAAATGGCCCAATCAACAATTTTGATTAATGAAGTTATGGGTAAAATCTTTTTACCCGAATTTTTACAAGAAAAAATATGTTAAATACCTCACCTTTAACCCAGCGTTAATTGCCACAAACTAAACTTTTAGCCGATGAGGGAAAGTTGTGGAAAACTTAACCCCGCACACAAAATAAAGGAAAATATTCTTAACTTTCTCTCTATATATAATTATTGTGTTTAATCATACACTTGAGAATATCAACTCCTTTCCTCACACATCGATAGTGAGACACTGATTTTGGGGCAAAATTTAACATGGCATACGCTGCAACAGACCAACAGCTTCACAAAGAGCTTGAAAAGTTAATTCTCTATGTTGAACGCTTTCGTCAAGAGTTGGCAGATACCACACGAAAAAAGGGCGATAGAACTGATTTCGAGAATGTCTCGGACCAACTGGACGCGCTTATCAGGAATACAGAAGAAGCCTCGAATGGTATTCTCAAATCATCAGAAGATATTCTGGATGTCGTTGAAAAATTACGCGAAGAAAACACCGAAGAAGACCGCAATGCCCTTTGTGATCAGATTGTCACCCATGCAACGAACAACTTAGAGGCCTGTAGTTTTCAGGATATAACCGGACAACGCGTCACAAAAATTTTACGATCCATCCAATTCGTTCAAGACCGGGTGAATGCCATGGCCGAAATATATGGTCATTCAACAATCCATACACTGGGCATGGAAATCTCAGCCAGTGAAGTACCGGAAGAAGAAGTCGCCATGGACGGCCCGGCAATAGAAGTTGAAGAAGCCATCTCTCAGGATGAGATCGACGCCCTATTTGATTGAGGGTTTCGAGATAAATTACTTTGATTGGGACACAGAACGCGAAACACATTCATTGAGAATTCTACACAAAATAATGTTGCTTGCTATAAAGATCTTATTAATTTCTGTCGGAATTGCTTCTCAACTAGCATCAACAGTTAAAGCCGATGGGGTCAACTCACAAAACTTACTGTCTACGCAAAATTGTGCAATTGAGTATTTTCACAATGATTATTCTCAAATATTTGACTGCACGAATGTGATTCTTAATGAATGCCAAAAAGACACGAGAATAACTAGCTGTATCTATCGCAATCGGGCATCCTGGATAAGAATAATTGAAATCTCTATGGAGGATTTTTGTGCCCTTGAGAATAGTGAGAATTTATGCACCCAATTAATTAAGAATTCGAACTCATGGGAGCACACATCCAAAGAATTTTGCCTTATTCTAGCTGATACATATCCTGTGGGCGCATTAAGAAATATTGAATATGCATCTTGCTTACTTGATCAAACAATTGTGCGAGCGCTAAATGTAAATAATATTTTGCAAGTAATACGATCACAATAGAGAGAACTTGCACACTCACTCACTAAAGGTATCGATGATTTCATAAACTAAGCTTGCTAGCTGCCAGCTCCAGAGAAAGCCTATGATCAGCTTAGTTTCAATAACAAAGCTCGATTTATTAAACCTTTCAGGCCAGAGAACAATAGCCCAAGGCCCGAAAGGTTTTCTTTAACATATCATTGCTCAAGAAGCAGATACACAATACTAAAGCAACTTACTCCGCAGCAACTTTGTCCTGTGTCTTCAGGTCAAAATCGCTGGCGTTATGGCGTTCATGCAGCTGCATATCCAGATCACCCCACGTACGATTGACCATTCTGCCGCGCTGTACGGCCGGCCGCTTGTCGATTTCTTGGGCCCAACGTACCACGTTTGCATAGCTCTCGGCCTCTAGGAATTCAGCCGCATCATAGCTTCTATTCAACACCAATGACCCATACCATGACCAGATTGCAATATCGGCAATGGTATACTCATCACCTGCCATGTATTGATTATCGCTCAGGTGCCGATCCAGAACATCAAGCTGGCGTTTGACTTCCATGGTAAAGCGGTCAATGCAGTATTCGATTTTGAACGGCGCATAGGCATAGAAATGCCCAAATCCGCCACCAAGATATGGGGCGCTGCCCATTTGCCAGAAAAGCCATGACATACACTCGGTACGCTTTGCCGGATCTTTTGGTAAAAATGCGTCAAACTTCTCTGCCAGATAAAGTAAAATAGCGCCAGATTCAAAAACCCGTGTTGGTGTTTCAGTGCTGGTATCAAGCAGTGCAGGAATTTTGGAATTTGGGTTAACATCCACAAAACCACTGGAAAATTGATCGCCGTCGCCAATCTTAATCAAATAGGCGTCATATTCAGCCCCTTTGTGTCCTTGGCTTAACAGCTCTTCCAACATAATCGTCACCTTGATACCATTCGGAGTAGCAAGGGAATAAAGCTGTAGCGGATGATCCCCGACTGGCAAGGCTTTATCATGGGTCGGCCCGGCAATAGGGCGGTTGATACTGGCCCATTCACCGCCGTTTTTGCTATCCCACGTCCATACTTTGGGCGGGGTGTAATCGGCGGGTTGGTTCGCGGGACTAGTCGCAGGGTTGCTCATTGAATTTCCTTACTAGATTTTTTGTAACTAAATATACTAACCTATGGGAAAGGTCGCTGACGATAATGTGATTTAAACACCCTATTCATAATGCTATCCAAAAACGCATAAAATCAGGCGTATTATTATTCCCAAATCACTTAGCGACTGATTTTTCTTTTTCAAGAACCAGCACCCGCGATAATACATTGAAACAAGAAAATTGTACGTTGGGTAAAATGCCGATTATCTCTATGACAATTATATCTGTCGCCAAAGAAGTCATAGTCCACAGGGTAATACCGATCCCCAGAAGATATAATTTGTCACACACATATATACTCCTCCTTAAAAGCCTTCCTTCCTAAAAATAATAACACAGTTTATGAATACCCCTTGTCGTATGGGCAAGGTGACTTACCTCTTTTACCATCTTAATAAATACGCTAGATCAATATCTGCGCACGACATAGGACCGCGCGACGCAGCAAAGGCAACAGGCGTCTCCCTATACCCTACATGCCTAAACACCTGAGGATCCATTTTGAAACTCTTTATCTCTGATCTCGATTTTACCCTTTTAAACACCGATGGCGACTTACCCAAAAGCTCCGCCCTTCGGCTCAACAGATTAATCGAGACAGGCGTGCATTTTACAATCGCAACGGCACGGGCAACACCGTCGATAAAGCACTTGATGGAAGGGGTTAATCTCAAGCTGCCGATCATAGAACTAAACGGTGCCATTATCCGGGACCTCAACACGGATCACATTCTTGATCACAAAGGTCTGGGATTAACTGATGCCGCTCGGGCCTTTGACTGTTTTCAGGAAGTCGGTTTAATCCCGTACGTTTCTGGACTGAAAGATGACCAAACTCCGTTATATTTTCCTGAACTCAAAAACAATGGTATGCAGTGGTTTCACGATGAAAAAATCATCCGCCAAGATCCTAGACTAACCGAATTACCCGCAAACATCTTCGCCCGCCCCATCGTTGCCAGTGTACCCACATCCTCATCCGCGACGGCCCCAATGACCCAAGACAATCCTTTTTTGGATGATGTGCTGTGTTTTGTTTATCTGGGCACAAAAGAAGAAATCTTCACAATCAAGAACCTGATCGAAGAAAAATTACCCCACCTTTTGATTACGCTTTACCCCAACCACTATATTGGTGGCTGGGAAATCGTTATTTCAGCAGCAGAAGCAAACAAAGGTTTTGCGATAAAATCACTGTTGGGCCATATCGAACAGCGTCATAACCTAGGAATCAAAGAAACCACCGCTTTTGGTGATAGTTCTAACGATTTGGAAATGTTGCGTAGCGTCAATACCCCTATCGCCGTTGCAAACGCCACAACAGAGATCAAAGCCCACGCACATGAAATTATCGGGCACCACAGCGAAGAAGCTGTTTTAAGTTATATCGAAGCATTGCACGCCTAGGATATTTCAAAGCCTATACGTGATTATGAGGTACTTTGGATCGACTAAAGATTCGGGATTATCAAGAATTCAGGGCGATTCTTTTCTTTTACTCGTTTCTTTTAGCAAAGTCCCTCCCTTACCAAGACAGTAAAACAGATGCGATGACAGTAAAACGAGACAGTTTTTTGGCAAATATTTTAATCTTTTATTAGCCATAATGCGATTTTTTGATGATTAACACACCCTTATCGCGATTGAAGACACGGTGATAAAACAACCGAAAAACAAGCAAATTCAATAACTTTTCAAGCAAGCCCGTATGAAACATACCCGCTCTCTATCCCGCAGAAAATGTCGGATTTGTGACATGCGCTTTCTGCATATCGGCGTTGTAGGAATGCCACTCGTAAAAATAAATCAGTGGGATTATATCATTGTTTATCGGACGAACACGAACTTTCGCGAAGCGTCTAAACTTTATTTACCTACTGTTTAGGAGTTAAAACAATGGCTACAGTAACATTCACAGAAACACTTCCTGTAAACCCAACTGCAACTTATGCAGAACGTGTTGGTTTTGCACTTGGTAATCTTTTTGTTTCGGCGATTGATGCCATTGAAAATTATAAGCTTCGCAGAGAAACACTTATCGCTCTTGAAAATTGCAGCGATGCAACTCTTGAAGACATCGGTCTGGCACGTTGCGATATCTCTGGTATCGTTTCTAAGATCTAATAGATCAGCTGACCGTGTTCATAGAAAGCTCGCGTTAAAAGCTATCCTCCCTTAGGTTTTAACGCTTGTAGTTTTCTCGATGAAAAAGACCTCAAAGATTATTCTTTGAGGTCTTTTTTTATCTGGTGAAAGATCAATACCGATATACGATTATCCATTTTAATTATTATTCTTTTGTAAAAGATTACAGTTTAATCGCTATACTCCACAAAAACTAAAAATACAGGAATTCAAAATCAGAGAAGAAAATTGCAAAAACTTCTGCCAAGGTCCATGCCTATCTGTTTTGTGCATATTGTTGTACGGAAAACAACATAATCATATTAACCGTACTATCATCATTCGAAAGCGGTAAAAACAAGGTTTCATCATGGATGATTTTGCTGGATTTCTCGGCTTCATTGGTATGATCATAAAGGAACGTTTTGTATTCTTTTACATAGCGGTAGTTTTCCTCTACCTCTTCAGCCAACTCTCCGTAAAATCCTTCTTGAATACTTTTCCCAGTCGGGTCTTTTCCCCTGATTTCTACTTCTTTTGTCCCAACCAATCGATAAATAAACTCATTTGTATCTGATTTAACATCCACCAAGGTAATACTCGGCAGGTACTCTTTCATTTCCAAAGGGTCAAAATCAGAACGGGACGGCATTAATCGTCCTTGTTTTTTGGTATTGTAAAAATCAAAAAATGCGCGAATGTTTACATGACAAACGTCAAGAAAAGACTCATCATAGATCTTGTCGGTCTTATGCTTGAGTTCCATCATTTCTCCTCATTTTCCTGTCATTTTTTTCATTGGCTTTTGTTCTTGTAACGCTATTTTTGTACTTAAGCTAGACCAGTAAACTATGAACCCGCCGAAAAACATAAACACGCACAGGTTCCCTTATCGGGTTCACTTTCGATTTCAAGTGTGCCACCATGTAATTCAATGAATGATCGAACCAGTGGCAAGCCAAGCCCTGTACCATTATCTGTATTGGTAGAAACATCACCAACTTGTTGGAACGGGATCAAAGCCAAACTCAAATCAGCCTTATTCATCCCAATACCAGTGTCTTTAACGCCAATAATTTTTCTATTGCTTTTATCCTTTTCAAAGAACAATACAATATCCCCCCCTTCCGGGGTGTATTTACACGCATTTGAAAGCAAGTTGACAATCATCTGTTTTGTCATTCTTGAATCGGCATAGATCGTGGCATCATCATCTTTGATTTTAATATCTATGCTCACCCCACGCGTGACCGCCAATCCTTTCATCAGGCGCGCGCTTTCCTCAATGATTTCAACTACATTGATCTGCTCACAATCCAGTTCCATTTTCCCGGACTCTACCTTTGCCAGGTCGAGAATATCATTGATAATGGCTAAAAGATGCTGGCCGCTTTCATGTATTAATGTCGGGTATTCTTCATAACGCTCATTACCGATAGCCCCGAATATCTTCTCGGTCATCATCGATGAAAACCCGATAATTGCATTCAACGGCGTTCTCAATTCATGGCTCATCATTGCCAAAAATTCACTTTTACTTCTGTTCGCTTGTTCTGCTGAAATTTGCGCCCTAAGAGCATCAGCATGTGATTGTTCCATGGCTTTTGCAACGGTGGCCAGTTGCTCGTTTGCCTGGGACATTTCATCCCGGAATTGCTTTTCGACTGTTATATCACGGCGTAGATTAACGAAACCAACCCCAGGAATGCGCATCTCGCTTACCATATGCCAGCCCACCCCTGTCTTTTGTTCAAAAGGACTATCTGGTGGGTTATGTAATCGTTTCAGACGTTTATTAAGATATGATTCTGGGTCAGAAATACTAAGAGGGTCGGTAATAACCCCCGGAACTTCCATCGTGAGCTTAATAACGTCCAGATAGTGTTTCCCAATCATTTCTTCCAATGGCGGCATATAGGAAAAAATCTGGCGGTATGCTTTGTTAAAATACATCAAGCGATCATCAGTATCATAGATAATCATCGCATCAGGCATATGTTCAACGGCCAACCGTAACAAAGCCCCAATCTTTACCAATTTTTGATCATGCGATATTGGGATTAAGGTCACAATTATCTGAACACCGCCTCCAAAATCTAAACGGCCACAAGAAACACGGCAAAAAATAGACTGCCCGTTTGCATGACGAAGCGTCACTTCGTCTTTCACAGAAGCCCAAGAACTGTCTATTTTTCCTTTTGAGGTGCCACTTAGACAAGATGAAGGAGAAGGATGACGGAGCGCAGTATCTATCAATTCATCAGGGGCCAAAGCCTGTAACTCATCACGCGAATAACCAAGCATTTCCAAAGCACGAGAGTTAGCGTCAAGAAGAGACAAGTAATCATCAGAAAGAACAAGGATCGCAGCCTCCAGCCGGTCCGCTTGATTCGTTTCAGATAGCCCCCCCACATCAGAGCCCTTGATTTCTACTGACATCCCCTAAACCCACTCACCTTTTGCCAGCACCTGACATCGTGTTCCTGATTTGCGATAAAAAACACACATGACATATCCTGTCGACACAACTTGCTGTGAATAAATCCTACACAAAACAAACTAAACAACTCTTAATTTTAACGTACAAAAATATTCAAATTCAGTTTTTACGCTATTTTTATAATAATTACTCCCCCATAAAGAGCAATTACTTCTCTCTAGGGGTTTTAATCTGCAGTGTGTAAAAACCAGCACGGCGACCGTGGAGATTTAACAATTCTGTCAATGAATTAAGCTAAGAGTTTTCCAGCAATATAACTGTCAAAAGAAATATTTAATCTTTTCCCTCTAATCTTGGGCATAACCTAAAGAAATACGGTTTTCGAACAACAACATGATTAGAGTTCTGATGCGCCACGACCAACTTTCGCTCAAAACGTCCTTAAAGACTGCCAACCGTTTCCTCTTGGCAGTCGGCGTATTGTTGGCGATAAATTATGTTGTTCTTTCCCCAGCCAACGCGTTCACACCGGAAAGTAAAGAGCCGGTCAGAATTATCCTGAACAATTGGACCAGCCAGATTGTTATGGCGAAAATCTATGGTAAAACCCTTGAAGCAAAAGGCTATGAAGTTGAATACAAGGAATTAAACACAAAAGATCAATGGGCCAGACTTCATCGTGGTCTTGAACACGTACAGGTCGAAGTCTGGGAAGGAACCATGGCCGAAGACCTTGAGCGAGTAAAAGCCAAAGGGCAGATCGTCGTGGTTAGTGACCATGATGCAAAAACACGCGAAGAATGGTGGTACCCCAGCTATGTTGAGCAACTTTGCCCCGGATTACCCGACTGGCAAGCCTTAAAAAAATGCGCCTCACTCTTTTCTGATAACTCAACAACCCCACGGGGTAGATATGTTGCAGGTCCATGGGAAAAGCCTGAAAAGGCACGTATCAGAGCCCTTGAAATGGATTTCACTGTACGTCGGGTAAAACAAGCCGATGATCTGTGGGTTGAGTTGGAAAAATCTTATAAAAACAAAGAACCGATTGTGCTTTTTAATTGGAGCCCCAATTGGGTCGAAGACCGGTACGATGGTAAATTTGTAGAATTCCCGAACTACAGCGCAGAATGCGAAACTAACCCCGCTTGGGGCGTTAACCCCAAACGAATTCACGATTGTGGCAACCCAAAAGATGGATGGTTAAAAAAAGTCGCCTGGATCAAAATGGAAATAATATGGCCCTGTGCCTATGCTGTTCTCAACGATATGAATTTCAACAACACGATGATCAGCCAGGTCGCTGCACTTGTTGATGCTGATGGGATGACACATGACCAGGCTGCCATCCGTTGGATAGATCAAAACCAAGAAATACAAAATTCATGGGGCAATCAGTCTTGCAAGAAATGATGGCAACTTCTCAATCTAAAATGCATAATATTTTAAGCAAATAACGTGTCAACGATACCCCCTCCCCCTCCAAAGCTTCAAAGACGACTTGCCTCCAAGGTTGCAAGATCTGTTATTTTGGTCGCCCTTGTCATCGGATTGATGATGAGTACGATTGTTGCCTATCTAGACCTTATAGAAACGAATAATAATTTTAGAGAAACCGTTGCACAAGTAATCAAAACAGCCCACGAACCGGCAGCACGATCTGCTTATAATCTGAACGATGACTTAGCTGGTGAAGTTGCTAACGGTCTCATGGAATATAAGTCCATTATATCCGTGACAATTCTGGATGACTTGCACAATACACTTACAAGCAGATCCAGCATTATCGAAGCATCACCACATCGGTGGATTGCAAACAATGGGTTTGGCGGACTACAATCCTTTGAGGTAGAACTGCGAACCATTGATGATACAGAAGTTACAGCGGGGTACTTACAGGTCATAGCAGACCCCATAGGTGTTGCAGGAGAATTCATCCGGAGGGTCGCGCTAGAAGCTTTGGTAATCATCCTGCAAAGCCTCATTATTGCGAGTATATTTTCGTTTATATTTTATCGACTGCTGATTGGCCCTTTACAAAACATCTCACACGCGCTGGCCACAACAGATCCGGATGCCCCATTACAAACACAACTGGCTGTGCCCAAGAAAAACCACGGCGACGAACTTTACGTATTAGCAGAATCAGGAAATCGGCTTTTACAATCAATTGCCAAACGTATTCAGGAACGCGACACAGCTGAAGAAGACCTAAGAAAGGCCGCGGCATCATTAGAGCAGCGTATCGTGGACAGAACTGTCGAGTTAGCAAAACAATTTGAAGCAGCCAAAGCAGCCAGCAAAGCCAAGCAAGAATTCCTTGCGTCCATGAGTCATGAAATACGTACCCCGATGGCGGGGGTACTTGGGTTGGCCGATATGTTACTCGACGACAAAATCACCCCTGACACACGCGAAAAAGTTGACAAAATAAAAGAAGCGACCCAGTCGCTACTTGTCATCATTAACGATATCCTTGATCTGTCAAAAATTGATTCAGGCAAACTCAAGCTGGAAAATATTGATTACCAATTACGCCATGAACTCAACAAAACCATCGAAATTGTTGAACAATCTGCCCAACAAAAATCTCTAAAGCTGAATATCGAAATTGAAGATAAAATCCCTAACAACTTGCACGGTGACCCCACCCGTCTACGGCAGGTTCTAATTAATCTGTTGGGCAATGCCATTAAGTTCACTGAAAAGGGGTGCGTAACACTTTCAGCCCGACAACTAACCGAAAATCAAAACAAATCGTGGCTTGTCATTAGTGTCACAGATACCGGCATCGGTATTCCTGACAATCGGTTAAAAGAAATATTTGATGAATTTACCCAGGCAGATGCCTCTATTTCCCGCCGTTACGAAGGAACCGGGTTAGGTCTTGCCATATCAAAGCGTCTAGTTGATGTCATGAATGGCAGCATCGAGGTTTCTTCAGAAGAACACAAAGGCACTATTTTTGAAATCAAGATTCCTTTAAACAAATCAAACAAACAAGCGGCTGCACCTGTGCAAAAAAATGTAGCAGCCATTTACGAAACACGCCGCAACCTGTCGATCCTCTCAGTTGATGATACCCCCCTTAACCTGCGCATAATTTCGGTTCTTATGGAAAAATATGGCCATCGGGTCAAAGAAGCCAATACGGGGAAAAAAGCCGTCGACCTCTTAACCGACGTCACGCAGAAATATATTCCTGATCTTATTCTAATGGATATCCGTATGCCTGAAATGAGCGGCCCCGAAGCAACGCGGATCATTCGGGATCTGGATAGTGAAATTGCCAATATACCTATTATCGCCCTTACTGCTGACGTTGTCGAAGATCATGTCAAAGAATATTTAGAGGCAGGCATGAACGCATTTGTTGCAAAACCAATAAACCCTAGTGTGCTTCTTGAAGAAATTAATAATGTCATGCAGGAAGTAATCCACGAGCCCGTCACAGAGAAAAAGCAAAGCGCCTAAGACTGTTCCGGTCTGATCAATCTTTATGCGTAGGCAAGATGGAAACCATCTCATAGTGTACAAAGAAAACAAATCTGATCACACCTATTAACACTGTTTCCAATCGCCCCCTTTTACCATTTTATTGGTATTAACCCTGCCTTAATGACAGAGTATTAGGATATAATCAGTCGAAAATCAGGTGCTTTAAATGTCGATCCGTGTTCGGATTATTATCATCTTTACCCTGCTTATGTTGCTGCTCGGCGCAACAACCATTACCCTTGGTTTGGTACATAAAAATTCAACTGAATTAACCCAGAAAGAACGACACCATATCGAAGTTTTAAAGCTGGCGGATCAATTGCGGCAATCGTCCGACGATCTAACACGCATGGCGCGTAGTTACGCCGTAACAGGCCAACAGAGGTTCGATCAATATTTTAATGATATTTTGGATATTAGGGATGGCAAAAAGTCTCGTCCCGAAGGTTACAATAATATCTATTGGGATTTTATTCTTTCCGGACAAGTCGATAATGATGCCCCCAAACCTGCCGCCTCGATATTGTCCTTGATCGAAGCTATTGGGGTTAGTGACAAAGAACTAGGATTTCTAGCCAAAGCCAAATCAAACTCTGATGATCTTGTTCGCTTAGAACGCAAAGCTTTTGCCGCACTCAAGGGCATCTTTACTGATGAAAACGGTGAACTAACAAAAAAAGCAGCCCCCGACCCAAAACTTGCAACTAATATCTTGTTCAGTGATGCCTATCACGATGCCAAGGCCAAAATCATGCGGCCGATCAACGATTTCAAGACCGAGGTTGATCGTCGCTTAGCGCACGACATCTATGTCATAGAACAAAGAATTAACAATCTCACCATTCTGGCAAGCATTTTTGTTCTATCTACAATTTTATTTGTCATTATCAGTTACCTTCATCTACAAAATCATTTAATACACCCAATTCTCCACCTTTCAGATGTCGGCAACGAAATCAAAGGTGGTAATCTGGACATTCGGCTAAGCGATACCAGCAACGACGAAATCGGGCAACTTGGCTACAGTTTTAATGCGATGCTCGACAGAATTCAGGAAAGTCTAACTTCACTGCACAGCGAGATATCAACCCGCCAAGAGCTTTCTGAGCGACTTGATAACCAGAATTTTAACCTGCTACGCGCTCAACGGGTTGCCAAGATGGGGCACTGGTTTTGGGATTTAACAATTGGACACGAAGAATGGTCTGAAAACTTGCCAAATGTATACGGACTTCCGGCAAACGCAAAGCCCGGGTATGATACATTTATTGGCTGTGTACACCCCGATGATCGAGAACGAGTCGAAAAAATCCAAAGTGAAAACCTCGAAAAGGGAACAAATTTTTCACTCGCCTATCGTGTGGTTCATCAAAATGGTGATGTCCACCATGTTATTAGCCACAATAATTTAAACTGCGATCATACAGGAAAAGTTCTTCAAGCAACGGGATTGGTTCAGGATGTAACCGAACTAAAACGTGCAGAAGAAAAACTGGAAAGCTCCAAGAAAGAAGTAGAAGAACTCAATCGCAATCTTGAAAACAAAATAAAACAACGCACCAAAGCATTGGAAAAAGCGAAAAACGATGCAGAAACGGCCAACTCTGCAAAATCTGATTTTCTGGCGACCATGAGTCACGAAATCCGCACGCCTTTGAACGGTATCATTGGCATGGCCCAACTGCTCAAAAATACAGAGCTAAACATTGATCAGGAACATAAAATCTCAACACTGATTTCTTCCAGCCAAAGCCTATTGGAAATTATCAATGACGTGCTGGATATGAGCAAAATCGAAAGCGGTGCACTGGAACTAGAAAGCAGGATTTTTGACCTCACCGAAATACTCGCCCCCCTTAAAGCAACCTTTGGTTCACTCGCCGAAGAGAAGGGCATTAAATTTGTTACTGAAATTGAACTACATGATCACAAACTGATTTACAGTGATCAGACAAGATTGCGCCAGATCTTAAACAACTTGTTGAGCAATGCCTTTAAATTTACGACCGAAGGACAGGTCACCCTGTCGATCTCGCTGACAGAAACAACGATGCCACCCAACTTGAAAATTCTTATCGAAGATACAGGGACAGGAATTGCCGAAGACAGGCTGGATAGCATTTTTGATGCCTTTAGCCAGGCAGACAATACTATTACCCGCAAATTTGGCGGGACAGGATTAGGGCTCAGTATTACTCAAAGTTTGATTTCGATGATGAACGGTCATATTAACGTATCAAGCATACTCGACGAAGGATCTTCCTTTGTAATAGACCTGCCAGTGACATTGCCGACTGAAGAAGAAAACGAACAATATTTCGAACAATTGAACCATCCCCAAGATGTGGATATAGGGCAGTTATCTGTGTTGTTGGCCGAAGATAACCCCGTCAACGCGATGATTGCAAAGGCCTTCCTGATCAAATTCGGACACAACACCATTCACGCTGAAAATGGAGAAGAAGCCGTGAACCTTTTTGCCGAACACGATTTTGATCTTGTTCTGATGGATGTACACATGCCCGTCATGAGCGGCATTATCGCGACAGAACAAATCAGGACAACTGACAAAGGCGCACATGTTCCCATTATTGGGCTAACGGCCGAGGCTTTCACAGATCGCCACGAAGTCTTTCGCAAAGCTGGTATGAATGATGTTCTGACGAAGCCATTTAAAGAAGATCAACTTAAATCCCTGATCGAACAAAATTATCTGTCATCTGTAGTCCCACCTAAAACAGCACCTGCGTAAATAGTTATTCCAGCATATCCAACGCGCTTTAGTGTTGTCTTTTTCTCGAAATATGAACAAAGAATCCATAAGATTATGTCCGATAACAAACCTCAAGATCACTATCATGATCCGCTTCTCTCACGACTGTACGACAGCCAAAATCCTTGGGGACCGGATTGTGATTTTTTCCTCTCTTTGATTCAAGACGCGCCTTTACCCCAAAAGATACTTGATGTCGGGTGTGGAACAGGGCTGCTGACCACTGCTTTTGCCAACCTAGGGCATGATACGACCGGAATTGATCCCGCCTCAGACATGCTTGACATTGCCCGCCACCGACAATCCGGTGACAAGGTTTTCTGGGTTCAATCAGACGCAGCACAATTTAAATCTGATCAGCTTTTTGACCTAATTATCCTCAGCGGTCACGCATTTCAGGTTTTCCTGACAGATCAAGCGATCCATGATGCCCTTACTAATCTAAAGGCATTGCTTTCCCCTAATGGAAAGATTGCGTTTGATACCCGCAATCTCGACGCCAAAGCGTGGGAACGCTGGATACCGGAAGAAACAACCCAAACCTTCGTCCTTCCTGTAAACAGTCAACACCAAAAAGACCAAAAAATTGAGATCTGGCATGACCTTGGCAATGTTGAAAAGTATGGCGACGGCAGAATTGTTGAGTACTTTACTCTATACAGAACAATGCCTGTCCAAGGGAATAATGCCCCATCCAGCGGGCAGTCACTAACACCCCCGACCAAAACTGAAGCAAAAATAAGGTTCCTCAGCCACAAAGAGCTTTTAGCGCATCTGGATAAAGCAGGGCTTGTTCTCGAACATTTATTTGGTGATTGGGACCAAACTCCACTTCAGAAAGACAGTCGAGAGATGATCGTGGTCGCGCGCAATTGATACTTTTCAGGTGACGTAAAAAGCCCATAGCAAATGAAAACTATGGGCTTAAATAATATTGAGCCTAAATAATAGGTTTGGAGAGGATGCGCAGTGTCAAACGCGTTATCGCTTGGCCCATGCCCAGTAGAGTTCGCGGGCAAGTTTGCTTATGGGGCCGATGGCATATTCCACGTCTTCAAACTTAACCACGGGTGTGATCTTAGAGATATTACCACTCATAAAGACTTCGTCAGCACCTTCAAAATCTTCAAATGACAAGGTTGTCTCCACAACCTCTCGTCCCGCTTCGCGAAGAAGCCCAATAACGCGCTGGCGAGTAATGCCGTTCAGGAAGGTACCATTTGGAACAGGCGTATAGATCACGTCATCCTTGACCATAAACACGTTCGATGTGCCGGTTTCTGCAACATTGCCCAAAGCATCCGCGACAAGTGCATTGCTATAACCACGCGACTGTGCCTCGCGGATCATCCGTCCGTTGTTTGGGTACAGACAGGCTGCCTTGGCATTTACAGGTGCCATTGAAACCATTGGGCGCACAAACTTGGTCCGGCAAAGCGTTTGCGTATAGCTGGTTGGGGCCATAGGGAACTGTTCAAGGCACAGACAAAACTCTGTAGAGTTCTCGTCAGGGACAACGGTCCCTGCGCCACCTTCTTTCGACCAATACATTGGACGAATATAAACAGCGGCATCATCAGCAAACTTTTTAAGACCTTCCATCGTCAGGTCAATAAGCTGTTGCGTTGTCATAGTTGGCTTCAGGCCCATAACTTCGGCAGAGGCATTTACACGCGCAGAATGAAGATCAAGATCCGGCACGACGCCTTCGAATGAACGGGCACCATCGAAGACAAGTGACCCCAACCAAGTACCATGATCTGCGGCGCCCATAATCGGTAAATTACCTTTGTGCCATTCACCTTGGAAATACGTCCAGATTACTTCACCGATAGCCATTCCGCTGCCTTCTCTGTTTTTAAATAGGGTTGTGAAATTTTATACAATAGCTTTATTCGGCCCAAAGCAATTCTTCAAGCCTAGTTTATCTAATAGTGTCATAAAAAAAATTCTAATCCGAAAAACTAACTTTATCGCATAAACAAAACAGCACGAATGTCACGCAAAGACAAGGATGTGTAAATTAGGGAAGGACTGGAAAAAACTATAAATATTGCAGTGGCAAACTAACATAAACCGTTGTTCCTTTACCATAAACACTTTCAATCCGAAGGTCCCCCCCCTGTGCCACGGCTAACTTTTTCGCGAGGCTCAAGCCCAGCCCGACACCGTCATGCGCGCGGGTCATACTATCCGCAACCTGATTAAAAGGCTCTAGCACCCGCTCAAGATTTTCTTCCGTTATTCCAATGCCATTATCCTTAACCACGAAGTCTATCAACTCTGAATTATTCAATTGAGCAGAAAGAGTCACTTTCCCCTTCGCAGGCGTAAACTTGATCGCATTCGTCAGCAAATTGGCAATAATCTGTTTCACATGCTGTTTATCGGCATAGATGTAATAATCGTCATCCGGCTCTATAATTTCATAAGAAACGTCTTTGTCATTTGCACGGGTTTTGATCAATTGGATACAACAGCCCATCAATTTATTAACAGGTAAAGTTTCAGGCTCGGGCGATATTTTACCTTCTTCGATGAGCGAAATATCCAAAATATCGTTAATGATATCCAGCAAAAAGCGCGCTGAAGTCTGAATATCTCCTGCATAGATTTTATATCTATCAACCCCAAGCGGACCAAAAAGTTCACGTTCCAAAATTTCCGAATAGCCGATAACTGCATTTAACGGCGTTCTTAATTCATGGCTCATGTTCGCAAGAAACTGATTTTTGGCGTGATTTGCTGCTTCAGCTCGATTTTTTTGCTCAATCAATTCAAGTCGGGAATTATGACTTTCAATCGCGCCCCGACAACTATTGGCAAGGGACTGGATAAGCTTAAGCTCTATATCAGTTGGGCCACGTGTGGTCTTATAATAAATAGCAAAAGTTCCATAGGTAACACCATCAGAACTGATAATCGGATGTGACCAGCAAGCATGGTAATCTGTTTTTCGAACGACATCCAGATAGGGTGCCCAATTCGGATGATTATACAGATCCTCGACAACAACTAACTTTTGAGTTTTAGCTGCGGCACCGCATGAACCAACTGTCTCATGAATTTGGACCCCATTAATTGCCGCGGCATATTCAGTGGGTAAACTCGGGCCAGCGAAACTTGTAAGAGTATTATTTTGCCCCTTCATCATAATCGAGCAATTCATATAGGGAAAAATGGCCTCGACATTGTGAATTAATTGATGAAAGTTATCCTTTAGCGAAACACCCTTTGTAATATTGATAAGTACCTCGTTAAAGGCCTCTATCGTCTTTTCACGGCTTTTAAGGAGCGAGATATCAGCGCTAACTGCCAGATAATATTTATTGGAATCCCCAACCAAATCCAGATGACAAATGGATAATTCTTCCCAGTAATAAGCCCCTGTGCGCCCCATACAACAGATTTCGCCTGTCCAGGTTTCACCCCGTCTAAGCTGTGCCCACATATCTTCGTAAAAAGAGGATGGATGATATTGTGACCGCAGTTTTTTAATCGACATTCCCAGCAGTTCTTCGATCGAATAACCAGAAATATCCGCAAGTTTTTGATTGGAATACTTAACCTTGCCGTCATCAGATAGAATATAAACGAGCGCATGATTATTTATCAATCGGATCAGCTCTATCGCCGGTCCATCGATAATATTCTCAAAAATTGGAGGTTGATCCATCAAGTCATCCTCTCTGACGAGTTTAAAGTTATTATTATCATCTCGCGCTCTATATACAATATACACAAGTGATAAGGGATTTTCTAGCAACAAGAATCCTCATCCCGTTGCTATACTACCACCATAAACTTAATTGGACTTAAAGGATAAACCTTCGCTATTAACTTTGTCGATGAATTGCCTTGCCTTTTATGGCAACAAAACAGTTGATCCGGTTGTCTTCCGTGTTTCTAACTGGTCATGGGCTTTGGCAACATCAGACAGGTTAAACTTCTGGTTGATGCTAATTTTTATTTCCCCAGACGAAATCATGGCAAACAATTCATCCGCCGCAGACTGTAAATATCCCGGCTCTGCCGTGAAGTGGAATAATACTGGGCGCGTAACGCTATAGGACCCCACCGCCAGATCAGACAACTTAAAATCAAGTGCTGGTCCCGAAGACTGCCCAAAACTAACCAACGAGCCAAAGTTTTTCAGACACTGTAATGACCCGGGATAGGTATCTTTGCCGATACTATCATAGACCGCATCCACCCCCTGCCCGTCAGTTATCTCTTTTACCCGCTCGACAAAGTCTTCGGATTTATAATCAATCATCTTGCTATAACCATGGTCGGACGCAAGGGCACACTTTTCTGCCCCGCCAGCCGTTCCATAGGCCGTAACGCCCTTGGCCGCTAGCCATTGCCCGGCAATCAGACCAACACCGCCCGCCGCGGCATGAAAAAGAACTTTCTTTCCAGCCTCGGCAACATAGCTACGATGTAAAAGATAATGCGCGGTCAATCCTTTGAGCATTGATGCAGCAGCAACTTCGTCTGAAATCGTATCCGGTAATTTGACCAGATGTTTGGCATCGATCACGCGGTGCGATACATAGGCCCCATTTGGAATGGTATAGGCCACACGCTCACCAACGGCAAAGCCAGAGACACCATCGCCCACTGCTTCAATCACGCCTGCGGCTTCGCTACCAAGGACAAGGTCTTTGTCAACCGGCCATGGATAAAGTCCGGTACGAAAATAGGTGTCGATAAAGTTCACCCCAATGGCCGCGTGACGGACCAGAACTTCGCCAACAGCTGGGGATGGTTTGGCAATTTCCACCTGTTCCAGAACATCACTACCGCCCTGTTGGCGCGCAACTATTGCATAGGTCATCTTTATCTTCCGGGTTTAGAGTTTATTAAAATGATCCGTTTTAGATACGGCGCAAGAACAAGGGTTTCAATCTTTTAATCAATCCCCGCACAATTTTGAAAAGGCCGCAAATTCAGAAACCCAAGACCACAGAAGTTCAGTGGTCCTGGAACTCTGTATTTAAGAAATACAGAACTGGCGCTAGAACAGAACTTTCGAGGAGAATTATTATTCTTCCAACAAAAATTCCGGATCGGTTGGTAATTGTATGGCCGTCGCCAATTGATTTGTTTTCGATGCCAGTGCAACGATTTTGAGAACTTCTGCATGTTGTGCCTGGGTCATGCCCTTGGCTTTGGCCCCTGCTGTATGGGAATGCACGCAATAATTACAGTTATTGACGATGGACACGGCAAGATACAGCATTTCTTTGGTCAATGGGTCAAGATCAGACGGTGTTGCCATTACGGCTTTCACCTCGGCCCATGTGCGCTCTAACAGATCCGCATCAAAAGCCAGATAGCGCCAGATATTGTTGATAAAATCCGTCTGGCGCGTCGCCCGAATATCATCAAAGACGGCTTTTATCCGAGGGTTACTTTCCAGATCTTCCGGCGGCAGAACGGTGGACATAAAATGCTCCTGAAATGTCTTGGTTATTCGCTTTGATCAATAGAATAATCACTCTTAACAGGCACGACCAGCCCTAAAACCGCACCCCAAAACTTACCGCGCCAAAGACAGCAGGATCGTCCTGCCCTTCGAATTCCTTGGTACGGTAAACCATAGTGTAACTCATGCGATAACGATCATAAGTCATAGCAAGACCACCATTAATATCGGCAACAAAATGGTGTTTATCAACCGAATGAGAATTACTAAAAGTATTCCCGTCCAGAAATATATTCCGTGCGACAGCACGCCCTTCCACGCCGCCGAAGAGATACCAGCTCCAGCCATCATCAGGGGTATCAAAATACCCTGTGCCGGGAAGACCCGGTTTGACACGCAGCGGTCCATCTTGCCAGACGTCCTTTTCCGGGGTCAGTCGAAAGTTAATCCCCACATCGGCAAAGGTATGCACATTGCCCAGTGTCGCACCATAATAAGGCGATGCCGACAGACTTAAGCCCGCCGCGTCAACCGACATATAATCAGGGAAGCGACGTTGCCACCCCAAAGAAAAGGTCGGTTCGTGATTAAGCTGATTTGACCAGCCATGGGGTGTCGGGCTGCTGGGGGTAACATGGGTGTGGACAAATTTTTGGGCCTGTTCGCCCAATGCCGCTGGGCCGACGATCCCAAGGGATGCTTCTATTTCATCCAGATGATTATCCGTGACCGTGACCAAACCAATTGATCCGTAAAGATGCGCGGCCCATGGCCTATCATCCGGGTCTTGTTCGCGCTGGCGGATATTTTGTGGGGTATAGATATTCTGCCCCAAAGAATAAAACACACTGGATGTTTCATTAATACCAAAGGTCGGGATAACACGATCTAGCGTATAGGCTATTTCTGGTAAATCAGCATTTACATCCAGATACCCTAGGCGGACACCGCTGGTATAGTTTTTATCGGTTCCTGCTGTGCCAAGGGAATCATTTTCGATGACCAGCGAAATATACTGATCTTCTTTTTTGGACGCGACACGGCCCGTTAACTGTTCTTGAAAGGTAACATCTGGATCTGTTGATAGATCAGCATCCTGCGCAAGAGCTGGTGAACTGCTGCAAACAAGCGCCGCCGATACCAAACCAGAATAGAGTCCTGAAAAAGGCGATGTAACTTTCAAACCGGGATATCCCCCCAACCAATTATTTCATTCAACCACATATAGCGCCTATCCCTACAAAGAGATCATGGCGGAAAAATGTCAGTCCCTTTTATATCAAGCCTCTTGTCTAACAGATAACAGATACAAGATAAAATCTCTCTTCGCAGGAACAACGAATTCTATAAATTTTCCAGAAGTCTTTATCAAACATCATTTACCAAAGCTATTTACCCTATTTTCAACCACACACAGGCTCCTGAAAAGACGTCAAAAAATAGCTGTCCAAGACCGTGTCAATGTTTTCAGGATTGGAACCTTTAAAAGCATCTAAAAATTTCGTTGATAATTCGGGCACAAAGTTCACAGAATTGGGGTTCAAAAATCCATGCCCAGCATCGCTTTGATAACAAGTTACACTGTCTTTTTCAGCCACCGACTTCATGACATCCTGGACGGAAAAGTGGGTTTCAGTCTTTGGAAAAATCAATGTCGCAGGACATATGGGGTAAACAGAAAGATAATGCCGTATCTGGCCGGGATAAAAACCAACAAAGCGTTTGACCTTATTTGCATAGGCAACATTTCCCAAGATCCGCCATGCTGTCGATGCCCCCACGCTAAACCCCATAAGAAACACCGGCCCCTCTGTTTCGTTGATCATTCTTTGCAACAAATTCAGATAGCCATCATAACCACATTCGTTCATGAAATGATCATAGGCATGCTGTTCGTTATCAAAAACAGGTTGCTTCCCGCCGTAGGGATCAAGCGTCTGCACCGCAAATTCCCGATCGAGAAATTGCGTCTCTAATGCCGTAATAAAGGACGTTCGCCCAAAAATTTCGGGCAAAATAATAATCTGCATACATTTTCCAATGCTTGGTCTCACCACGCTGTATAAACGTGGCGCGGATATAGCATATTATTTTACATATAGTACGGGCGTTTAGTACTGGCGTTGTTTTTTCCTCTGCTTGGAAAGAACAACGCCCCGTCAATTTTAACACTGAATAGGCTTGTAGGGTAAAACCCCCTAGACCATCGCAAAAATACGAGATGGGCCACCTGTACCGCCACGATGTTTTGGTGCCCCGACAACCAATGTCGCGCCGTTTTCCGGAACCTTGTCCAGATTGGCAAGGCATTCAATGCCCCAACGGTTGGTTGGCAACCAGGCATAATGGGTCGCAAAATCACCGGACTGACCGTAATCCAGCGACAGACTGTCCACAGCCAACCCAACAGCATTGGTTTCCATTAGCATCTGCGCGGCTTCAACATGAAAGCCCGGAAAATGCATCTTTTCATCACTGCCAACATTTCGGAACTTATCACTGTCAGCAAATTTATCCCAACCAGAATTCATGGCAACACAAGCCCGGTCCGGAATAGGACCATTTTTAGAAACCCATGCCTTGATATCATCGGGCGTAACCTGTGCATCGGCATTTGCCACTGCTTTTTCTCTGATATCAACAACGCAGAGGGGAACCACCAAATTTTCCACCGGAATTTCGGCTACAGATTGACCATTTTCTGAAAAATGCAGCGGTGCATCCAAATGTGTCCCAGTGTGTTCATTCACTTTTAATTCAAACAGGTTGAACTTGTGCTCGGCATAGTTAAATTTCTGTTCTTTGAAAAAGCCCTGTTCCCCGAAATAAGTCGGGAAATCTTCGTGAAGTTCATGGGTCATGTCTTCGACTTTACTGGCACCCGCTGCCATAACGGGCGTCGTTGAGCCAACAGAGGCAGCCCCACCGACAACACCTATCGCACCAGTGGCAGCCGCAGTGGCAGCCGCAGTGACAGCAGCTTTTCGAAACAGATCCCGACGGGATAACATCTTTTCTTTGACGGCCTCGATTACACACGCATCACACATAAAATTTCCTCCCAGATTTTTCAGACTTAATTCTTATTAAAATAAGCTTCAGAAATTATTTCCAAACGGGTGTTCAGAATGAACTTAGGGAATGTACTGGCGAAACAAGAAGGCCAATACAAAAGTGACTTCGAAATTATATCTCTTCGTAACGTAGCATAACACGAACAAAAAAAAGCATAAAGATCAGGCATTATTCAGTCCGGGACTATCACAAGCCATAATGGTAGAAGCCAGAATGGAACAAGAAAGTAAGAAGCAATCAGCTCCTTTTCATAACCACACAATTTTTGATCTTAACGTTAATAGGCCCTATCTTCCAATTGTTGTTTAAAGACGTCGCTACTGTCCAACAGGCTTCCCTCTAACTCGGCGACGGCGTCGTTAATATCAGACAAGTGTTTATCTGCCGCAACCTTGGGGGACAGGGCAGAGGAAAAAAACACCATATTAATTGAAGCTACGACTTGCCCCCGGTAAAATACAGGTCTGGCGATTGACGAAATTCCCTGCGCCGTTTCATCGATACTTTGCGAATACCCGCGTTCTCTGGTGATCCTTACCAGATTATCAACATGGGTCTGATCCCGCGCCATACGATCCCCAGGATCATCAGATGCCCGAAGAACCCGCAGGATTGATGCTCGCGTTTTCTCGTTAGAAAAACAGAAAAAAGCTCGACCCAGAGATGAAGAAAGAACAGGCCACCTGACACCAACCATAGATCTGTGATTTGAAAGCGGGCTGAATTTATGCGTTGTTTCGCGTATCAGCATGCCCTTACCATCAAACGCAGCCAAGTCAGTTGGCCAAACAACCTTTTTCAGCAAACGTCCCAACACAGGTGCGCCCAGTTGTGTCACCCAGTCGCGATGATCATACCCCTCGCTAAGAGATTTAACTTCCATCGTTAAGTGCCAAAGCGAAGAAGAAAGAGCACCAGACTGTACAAAACCATCCCGTTCCAAGGTTTCTAACAAACGATAGACTGTTGTTCGGTTTAGCCCACTCAATCGGGCAAGCTCCTGAACAGGTAAAGGCCCCTCTCTGTTCAAAACCTGCAAAAGTGTTAATCCCCGTGAAAGCGCCCTCACAGGTTTATGAACCTCACCATCCATAAGAAAAAACCGTCCTCATCCCATACTCCGATTTAAGACCTCTATCAGCTTCTCTGGCTTGCTGTTCTGGCCTTGCTGACCTCAGGTTAATGTCCGGGGCTTAATATCTCGAACTAAGTCATCCCAAATTTAACATCATGAAAAAGCGCTGAAGCAAAACCATGTTCGTATAGTGAACATTTATTAGCATTTTATTGTGAAAGAACCAAAAGCCTTTAAAAATACGCACAAGGAGATCACGTTGTTCCGTAAGTAATAGGAACACAGAAGCATTCACCCCTTTAACTTTAGGTGGTAAATGTTCTGTTAGTACCAGACACAGTTTATAGCATCTGATTATTAAGATCAGGTCTATTTAAACCAGGCATTTGAGGTGAGAAGTTCTGTTGCCGAACCAGATCTTCACATTGATGAAGAATGCCAAAGGGCCCTTCCCCACTGTGCCTGTTACGACAACGTGATCTTCCAAAAACCAGAATTCATCAAAAATTCCAGACCTATCGCAACCCAGAAATTGGAACTTGCCCGTGCTAACCCTTGACGTCATCGCGCTTTTCTTTCCGCTTTGTATTTTACTAGCCTTAACACCCGGGCCCGATAATATTTTTGTGCTGACCCAATCTGCTTTGAATGGGAAGTTGGCGGGAATTCTGGTGGTATTAGGACTTTGTACAGGGGTTCTCGTCCACACCACAGCCGTTGCTTTGGGCGTGGCGGCAATATTCAAAGCCTCGCCAACTGCGTTCAACGTTCTGAAGATTATCGGTGCCCTTTATCTGCTTTATCTGGCATGGGGGGCTTTCCGCGCAAAAACAGAAAATATTACTGTCGATCAGCACAAACAAAATCGCGCACAAAAAGTCGGATACTTCAAACTTTACCAGCGGGGGATCATCATGAACGTAACCAACCCCAAGGTATCGATTTTCTTCCTGTCCTTCTTGCCCCAATTTGCCGACCCAACCCGTGGAAGCATGTCGTTACAGATGATCCAGCTTGGGGGCTTCTTTATTCTTTCCACCATTCTGGTTTTTGGGGGCATAGCCTTTCTGGCTGGTGCCGTTGGCGAATATTTACAACGATCATCAAAAGCACAGACCATAATGAATAAGACTGCTGGCGTTGTTTTTATTGCCTTGGCCATAAAACTTGCCACCATTCAGCAATAGCGCCCCCTATTACTTTGATTATACTCTTGCTACCCTGATTCTTTGGGCTTGATCCAAATCAAGTTCGCGCCGAAAAAAATAGAGTACTCTCGTTCAAAATCAGTGCTCAATTATGCCCTGTGCCCAAACTATGTCCGGTGCCAAAATGTAGCCGGAGAAGGAGATCAATCGGCATGCCGCAACAACCGCATACATCCAAGGAGAACCCTTTTCATTCTCCTTTTCTGGAATTGGCCGCAGAAAAAAAAAAGTTCTCTTACCCCTTAGCCGTATAGAAACTTTTCCTGCGGGGGCAACAATTGTAAAATTCGGTGAAAAGGCCGAAAATTTTTATGTCCTTGAAGACGGCTATGTACGGCTTGTCCTGAATTCCACTTGTGGCGATAAAAAATCAACTATTGATGTTCTCGGTCCGGGCAGTGCTTTTGGCGAGGAGTCGATCACACGATCAGCCTTGAATAACTTCACCTGTATCGCATTGGACGAAGTTGAAACTCGCGTTATTCCCGGTGATGTTCTTAGGCGAATTTTACTCGAAGATCCTGTGCTTCTCTTTCGGATGATGGGCAGCATTTCTCTTAACATGCATTCTTTGATGACCCAGATTGCGGATCTGAAGATGCGCTCAACAGCCGAAAGGCTGAGCATGTTTTTGTTAGGACTATCAGGAAAAGAGGACGGCGATGATATCGTCACCCTACCTTACGACAAACGTGTTATTGCTGATAAGCTTGGTATGTCACCCGAAACCTTGTCACGAACCTTTGCAAAATTGAAGAAAATCGGTGTAAATACACAACCCGGTAATCAGGTTGTGATAACAGATATTGAAATGCTTGCAGATTACTGTGGCTATTCTTTTGTTTAAAAGTTTGACACCTGACAATAACACTTCAAGAAATAGTCCTGCAAAAGGTAGAGGCTCTTAACATGAAACATTTTGCCATTGGGGATAGCGAGCTTCAGACCCTGAACAATGTTGCTATTTTTTCTCAGCTCCCGTCTAATCTTCTACAGGGGTTGTTTGAAAATACATCGGGAACCTTTTACGAAAACCAAACCGACCTGTTTATGGCTGGTGATGAGGCTGACGGGTTTTATATTCTCTTGTCCGGCGAAGTTCATCTGACAATCCTGACCGCTGACGGCGCACAAAGTCTTGTCCGTATTGTCGAACCCGGTGAAAGCTTTGCCGAAGCAGCCATGCTTGGTCTTGGGGAGTTTCCAATCAACGGAACAGCAATGCCAAAATCGGCGATAGTTAAAGTCTCTAAATCCCTGTTCGAGAAAAAAATATCAAGCGATCCAGAAGCATCCTTGCATCTGTTAAGCGCCCTGATTAAACGGCAACAATTCCTTATCAGCGAGATTAAAATACTCAAAAGCCTTTCCCCCTGCCAGCGTGTTGCGTCAAAGTTGCTGTCGCTCTACGAAAGCAACAAATGGAAAGGGTCCGGAAACTTACCCCGCTGTAAACAAACCATGGCAAGCAATGTAGGTATAGATCCCGCGAGTTTTTCACGGGTACTTCGTCGTCTGGAAGATGCTGGTATCGTGTGCGAGGGGCAAGAAGTTATCATTACTGATCCCGATAAACTTCGTCAGTATTGCGCGGGATTTGGCTATGTGTTTGACGAAAACAAGCTCTTGATGTCTGCATAAGCACGTGATGCGTCACCAACCAGGACTGATCTGCTATGGATAACGAGATTACTTCCGATAAAGATGACGAAAATTGTCACTACCTCAGGGTCGAAGATTTAATCGCAGCTGGTCAGATACCTGTTGATGTTGTCACTGGCATTCTCTTTGAGGCTGAGCAAGAAACACAGGTGATATTGCAATCGAATTTTGACCCGATCCCCTTGCGACTAAAACTGACCAAGCTGGGATGTATTATTGATCGCAAAGAAACAAAAGATGGGTGGCTATTCCACATCCATCGCGATGCACCCTTATCAGAAAAAGAAAAATCCACACAGCCCGCCAAGGCAACCTTTCGCTTTGACGATGACATCATAACCATTGATGTCAGGTCTTTTGACTATCCCAATGACCTTCTTGAAGTTTTACGTTTTATGGATACATCCCTTGATACCGATTATTTCGGTGTAGAGATCAAGCGGTTCTCAACAAAATTCAACGACGTACTGTCACAACGTGGATGGACCAGCGTTTCAGAAACAAAGCACAGCGATGATCAAGGGGATTTTCTTACTTTAATACTTGAGCAGAAATAATCAGGGATCATAAATCAGCGATCGCCCCTCACGTATTCACCCCTTACACCTTTTGTTCCAACACAAGACGAAAGCCAACGTTGTTAGGTGGTGATCCAACAGAACATCCACCAATCTTAGGGTCCCTAATCAATTCAGACTGATAGGATCTGTGTTCCCCCTGCATAATGCGTACACCGCCACAGGCCTCGCTGCGTTCCTTTGATGTTGTCAGATCGCTGTAATCAGTGCTCCAACAAGTTTGCGTCCACTCCCATACATTCCCTTTTAGATCGACCAACCCGTATTGATTTTCACCGTACCCACCAACAATTTTGGTCTTGCTGGATTTTGGGCGGCTGCTAAAGGTGACGTAGTCTGCAGCCCAGGCCAATCTGGGATCATCAAAAAGCTTTTTTGGGGGGCTGATCACATCACGGGAAAAATAATTCCATTCAGATTCCAGCGGCAATCGAAAGGCCTGTCCGGTTTTCAGTGAAATCCAACGAATGAATTCTTCTGCATCGAAATAGCTCACCTGAGTTACAGGATGCTGAGGGGTTTCATTCTCGCGCATCTTTGGCTGATAACTGCACCCACCATCATCGTAACATGCTTGCCAATGTGCAATCGTAACTTCTGAATAGGTAACAAATATCGTTTTTGGCTCTGTGTAACCAGATGTGGCATTTGGCTCTAATTCAACCTTAACCAACTTGGGGTGATATGCCGGATTTTCAGCTAAAACAGCATCCAGTCTACTCTTTTCCGCATGGTGCTCTTTCAAAACCAGTGCACCACCGCCGATAACGAGACCAAGTAACAAGGTTACAAAGATATACTTACTGTTTATCATCACATCACCCCAAATATCTGGGTAAATCAGCGCCAAGCCACTCTTGGCTTATGCCAAACTTTGCTTAGGCAGTCTCGTCCCCTTTCTTGATTTGCTTCATCAAATCATCGTTCCACTCGCCCTCAACCACCATGTGGGCGACAGCACCAAGTTCAGTTGCTTCAATCAGGTTGTGATTGACATAGGCATAAACACCCGGTTGTTCGAACTCGTAATGAAAGGCCCCTGCGGAACCGCCACGGATGATCGCGGTTTCATGTCCGCGTCCGGGAACATCACTAAAAGACCCAGCTTCCCAAGAGAAATTCCAGTGTCCGCCGATCAGGTGCGGGCGACAGTCTCTATTTGCCTGGGAATGGATAAAGAGAACCTTTTCACCAACCTTGGCCGTCATCGCCCCTTCACCCGTCAGCGCACCGACTTTACCGTTAAAGACCTCATGTGTCGGGATCAAACCCCGGGCAACTTCCATAACTTCAGAAAAATCTTCACCAGCTTCAGAGAACTTCATATAGTTGCCGTTTTCATCTTTTGGTACGTAGAAGTCCTGTTCGCCGATGTAATACATTTTATCATAGGTGATTGGATTACCGCGCCCATCTGTCAGGCCATCACGGGGCAGAACAACAACCGCGCCATTCATTCCCTTGATTACATGGTAAGGGATCATAGATCCGCCCGGTGCACAGTGATATACAAAGGCCCCCGGTTTTGTCGCTTTCCAGCGCAGGATAGCTGTCTCACCCGGTAACACGTGGGTCAAGCCACCACCGCCCAAAGCACCCGTTGCAGCGTGGAAATCAACATTGTGCTCCATCGCGCTGGTTTCGGGGTTCTCCATTGTGACTTCCACATAATCCCCTTCGTGAACAACGATCAAAGGGCCAGGAACACTGCCGTTGAACGTCAGCGCAATCGTCTCTGCCTCGTCATCAAGTTTCCAGGGCATTTCTTTGACAGTCAAAGTAACCTCAACTACTTTGGGCCCACCTTTCGCCACCTGATCATGTTTTGGTGCAAAGGGCGGAGCGACCATTTTCTGTTTTACGCGTGGTAGCTTTGCAATTTCTGCTTCGCTTAGAGATGCTGATACCTTAACTTCTGCGCTCGCAACCTGATCGTATTCCGGCTCTGTTTGTGGCTTCACTGTCAAACCAGAGGCGCTGGCCTGACCAGCAAGTGTAATCGCGCCCAAAGCAGCACCCGTTGAAGCTAGTGTTGTGCCCCGCAAAAAGCTGCGACGATCCATTGTTTTATCGTTATTTTTTTCCATGATCTTGCTCCTAGATAAGGTTCCGTTCTCTGCCAGAACTCTTGTGACCCCTTAGGTTTACAGGAAGGGATAGGCCTCTTTCGCGAGCCGTCCTAATATCAACTCACGACCAAGAATTAATCCAAATTTCCTATCAGTGATTTGACTTTGAGCAAGAAGAATGGGCTGGATCGCTTTTCACAAAATCCCGAAAGACTAAACATTTGTTTTTAAAAAGATAATTTAAAAATGGTACATTTTGACGCAGTCACCAAATTATATTTGGAGTCTTAAAAATTGTCATTATTCGTAGGGAAACATGCATCAGAAAGATGCACTAGCGTGTGAATATTACGGTCGGTACAGGTACTTTTTGTAGCTGTCATCTATCCCCTCTAAAAAGGGATTTTCGATTTCAAAAAAGCGACGGGACTTTAAATTTACAAAATCAATACTGGGTCCATAGTATTGCTGCCACAGACTATGCAAAGAGCCATCTTCATAGGCCATAACAAGCCCCTTATACACCCTTTTGGCCGCTTCTTTATTTTTCTTTGAAGTAAAGAAGAAACGAGGCAGCGGATAATACAATAAAACGTGCTCGTCATAGGTAAGGCCCGGAATATGCTGATATGTCGTCCATTCGGCCAAAAGCTCATTTACTCCACGTAAAAATAGATCAGAACGACCATTCGCAACAATCTTGAACATCCCATCATACGAGCCTGCGGTTTCAACATTAAAGCCATTTGACCTGAGTATTTGGGTATCTAACCAGCCAAGCCCTTGAACAACCGTATGTTTCTTTAAATCACCCAACGTCTTTACAGATTGCAACAAATTTTTCTTCGCGACGAAAGCAGCCCTATATCCAGCAATTCCAAGGTCGACAGGAAAAGGAACAGCTTCAAGTTCGGACAAGCTTTTCTTGGAAACGGAATCTCTGACGAAAAAATTTTCATACGCCTCTCGCCTCACATCAACTAACGAACGTTTCATTGTTGAGCTGGGGGGCGCTAGCTTTAGAATATAGGGGCCATATCCTGCCTCTGTCTTTTGCAAAGAAAGCTCAAACACCTTTCTGACGTATTCCTGTCTTTGGTCACCATCGCTTTCTGGCGCACGTGTTGTAAAAACCGTCTGCGCTTGCACATAACTGGCATAACTACAAAAAAATAAAATAATGAGCCACTTCATGGCATCGCCACCTAATCCCCTAAACATCTGATTAATATAGAATGAGAGTTAATAAGTGATTTATTAAGTAGATATGTTTTTTCCTCTAATAAATTCATAAAAATTTCCCTACTAAAAAGACACAGGCACCATCTACTCACTTGACCAACGTCAAATCAAAAGATGCAGCGTGAATGTATCTATAGGTTTGGTGGAAAGATTGATGACAGTCAGTCGCGATCTTTTGCATCTGTCTAGCAAGTTGGGAGATCCATTATGAATGAGCGCTTATCAATCAGCGCCGCCCGGAACATCTTCTACGGAGGGACAATTTTCTTTGCCGTGATCTTTATAGGTCTCGTCATCCACTCGGTGAATTACGCAACTGATCCTGAAACATCAAATGCGGAAGACATCAACGAGCAAGTTGCCCTTGGTAAAGAAGTATGGGAACGGCATTCCTGTATTAACTGTCACAGCCTTCTTGGCGAAGGTGCCTATTTCGCACCGGAACTCGGGAACGTTTGGGCACGCCGTGGGGGCGAAGAAGATGCTGAAAGTGCTGCTGACTACATCAAGGAATGGATGAAGTCACAGCCAACAGGTGTCGAAGGCCGCCGCCAAATGCCGAACTTTGACCTCAATGAAGAGGAATTGGACGCCCTTGTCGAATTCTTCAAGTGGACCAACGGGATCAATACCCAAAATTGGCCACCAAACGAAGAAGGGTGAGCCGGGGGACTATCTTATGAAATATCAAACTCAAAAAGTCGCACTCTACTATTTTGTCGGTGCACTCGTTTTATTCCTTTCCCAAGTAACCTTTGGGGCCTTGGCAGGGGCTGTTTATGTGTGGCCAAATCTTTTGGCTGAAACACTCCCCTTTAATATCATTCGTATGATCCATACCAACAGTCTGATTGTCTGGTTGCTGATGGGCTTTATGGGGGCAGCCTATTATCTGGTCCCCGAAGAAGCAGAAACAGAAATTTACAGCCCTTTCCTTGCAAAGTTGCAGTTCTGGCTATTTCTGGGGGGCGGTGCCGCAGCAATCATAGGCTACATTTTCGGCGTTCACGGCGGACGTGAGTTCCTTGAACAACCCCTATGGATCAAAATTGCCATTGTCGGCGTGATGTTGATCTTCCTCTTTAATCTCAGCATGACTGTGCTTAAGGGCAGGAAGACAGCTGTCTCCATGATCCTCGTGATCGGCTTGTGGATGGTTGCCCTTCTCTTCCTTTTTGCCTTCTACAATCCCGTCAACCTCGTCCTCGACAAGGTATTCTGGTGGTTCGTGGTCCATCTGTGGGTTGAAGGTGTCTGGGAGCTTATCATGGCGTCTATCCTTGCCTTCTTGATGATCAAGATGACAGGTGTTGACCGTGAGATTGTTGAAAAATGGCTTTATCTGATTGTCAGTCTGGCACTTTTCACTGGGTTGCTGGGAACAGGTCACCACTATTACTGGATAGGGACACCGGGTTACTGGCAGTGGATCGGATCTGTCTTTTCAACATTGGAAGTCGCTCCATTCTTTGCCATGGTTCTCTTTACCTTCTATATGGTCTGGAAAGGTGGTCGGAAACATCCAAATCACGCCGCTATTCTCTGGGCACTTGGTTGTTCCGTGTTTGCGTTCTTTGGTGCCGGCGTCTGGGGCTTTCTCCATACCCTTGCCAACGTGAACTACTACACCCACGGTACTCAGGTTACGGCGGCCCATGGTCACCTCGCTTTCTATGGTGCCTATGTCATGGTCAACTTGGCGATTATCACCTATGCCTTGCCAAAACTACTGGGCAGAGAACCTTACAACCAGACACTTAACATGTGGGGCTTTTGGATCTGTTCTTCCGGGGTTGCCTTCATGACTTTTACCCTGACTTTTGCCGGGGTTATCCAGTCTCACGTCCAGCGTTTTCTGGGTGAGTCCTATATGGATGTACAGGATCAGATGATGTTCTTCTATCAACTGCGACTTGGTTCTGGTCTGGTCGTTGTCATTGGTGCGTTTATCATTGTCTATGCCCTTCTTGTTCCAAGAAAAGAAGAGCAACAGGCAAATGCGACAGCACAACAACCTGCTGAATAACAGCGTTGTTCATGGCATTGGGGCTCGGATGTTCGAGCCCCAATCAGCCCCTTAAAAATAAAAATTATTCGTTACTTCATTTTTTAAACAGGTGTTTGTTATGGCACAGTCACAACCTTATTATGAACCAACGGCAAATGAGTGCCTTCTTTTTGAACAGGCTTTCAAAAACAAGCTTCCCCTGTTGCTCAAAGGACCAACGGGGTGTGGTAAAACGCGTTTTGTCAGCCATATGGCTCATCAAATCGGCGTGCCACTTCACACTGTTTCCTGTCACGATGATCTTTCAGCTTCTGATCTGACCGGACGTTACCTTCTCAAGGGCGGCGATACTGTTTGGACAGATGGCCCCCTAACCAAAGCAGTCCGTGAAGGCGGTATCTGTTATCTGGATGAAGTGGTCGAAGCACGCAAAGACGTCGCCGTCGTCCTTCACCCTCTTACCGATGATCGACGGTTACTGCCTTTGGAACGGACTGGCGAGATGTTGGAAGCGCCAGATGATTTTATGCTCGTGGTTTCTTATAACCCCGGGTACCAAAACATGATGAAAAGCCTCAAGCCCAGTACACGACAACGCTTTATCGCTGCTGAATTTGACTTTCCAGATGCCCAAACTGAAACACGCATTGTGTCAACCGAAAGCGGCCTTGACCCGGATCGAACCATGGGCCTTGTCCGGCTTGCCCGCAAGCTTCGCGATATGAAGGGACAAGATCTGGAAGAAGGCGTATCAACCCGTCTTCTGGTCTATTGCGCAACTCTGATACAGGCGGGGTTAAGCTATGACGAAGCTATCCGCCACGCTATGATTGAACCTTTAACAGACGAATACGACGTCAAACAGGGTTTGGAAGAAGTGGTGCGGGTCAGCTTCGGATAACTGAATGTCATCACCTCCAAGTTTTCCAAGTTTGTACGAATAAATACAGAGCAAAGCAGGACGTCACACCATGGGCATAATGGAACTGATAGAGGTAGAAGAGTTTGTTGGCCGACAATGGCACAAGCTTATTGCCAACGCAGAAAGCTACCCTTCTTTTGCCGATCAGGCTGTGATCCTTGATGACGTAAAGGTTCTGCTGAGCGTTTTTTTTCGTGCTTTGGGGGGCGAAAATGCCATTGAGATTGCGGCGAGTGGCAATGAAAAATCCAGCCACCGCCTTTCTTTTCGTCAAAAATTGGGCATAGATATTGAAAAGCTATCCCGCCCGACACTTGATGGGCGGACCATGATGCTGCCGGACCAAATTGCCCTTTTTCCTCAACGGTCTCTCAACAGAGATCTCTATCTCTGGCTGGCTGCTTTCTTTTCCCAACATCAAAACGAAAAGCCCGTTGATGCCAGCAATCCATTGTTAGCTGATATCCTTTTTATTCGCCAAACGTATCAAGTGACACAATTTATTTTGGACGAATTGCCAGGCCTTCAGAAAGTCTATGGAACACTATGTCATAACCTGCTAGAGCTACGCCCCAAGCGAGATTACCTGCCCGATCAGGAAAAAGCCCTTGAAGATGTGATTCTTTACTTGCTGGCACAAAACTCAAAAAGGCAAGGGTTAGAAAACCGGACCACGACTTTTACTGATCGATCCAAGCTGTATCTTGCAATTATACAATGCCCATCTTTGAGCAATCTGGACCTCAGCGGTTTTGAGCAAGCTAAACAAAATTATCGTCCCTTCCTACCTATCCCTTTATGGGGGGAAGTTATCCCGACTGCCAGTGCCAATAGTTCTTCCGAAACCGAAAGCGGTGGCGGCGCGAACAAACAATCCCGGGATAATAAAAAGCGCCGCGCAGAACGCCAAGAACTGGACCAGACACAAAAAGGTGATGGTTTTTTTGTCAGCGTTTACGACAAGCTCATGGCCGTGTCTGATGTAATCAACCTCGACAGAAATATCAAAGAAGACGAAGAAGAAGACGCGCTGGAAACAGCCGATGATATAGACCGTATCACCCTGAGCAATCACGAAGAAAAAGTTGCGACCCAGATCAAAATGGATCTGGATTTACCAGCGAACGAGCTGGATGAAAGCCGGATTGAAGCAAAACGAACGGTTCACGAATGGCACTATCGCAAGAATACCTTTTTACCAGACTATTGCGCTATTACCATGCGCGAAGCATCGGACGAAGATACAGGCTGGGAACTGGGCAAGGAAGCTGGCAAACGTATCCGTCTGGTCCGTCGACAGTTTGAAGCCTTTAGAAATGATCGTAAACTTTTACGCTCACAACCCGAAGGCAATGACCTTGATATCGAAGCTCTGGTTCGAGCACGTGGAGACTTAAAGGCAAGCGGTATCTGTTCTGATCGAATTTATCTCAATACGCGAAAGATTGATCGTGATATTGCCGTTTCTATTTTGATGGATGTTTCTCTTTCAACAGACAGTTGGCTGGATGATCGTCGCGTGATTGATGTGGAAAAAGAATCCCTTGCTATTCTTGCGAACGGATTGGATGCCGCAGGTGATGATCTGTCCATTCATACCTTTACCTCTCGCAAACGTCACTATATCCGTCTGGATCGGGTTAAGGGTTTTGACGAACCGCTGAATGATAAAGTCATGCAACGCATTGGTGCGTTGAAACCGGGCTATTATACCCGTATTGGTGCCGCTATCAGGGTTATGGGCGAAGAACTTGAAAATCGTCCCAACAAACAGAAACTCATGCTGGTTCTAACTGACGGTAAGCCCAACGATGTCGACCATTACGAAGGTCGCTACGGTATTGAAGACGCCAGAAAAGCAGTTCAGGAATGTCGTCGTAAAGGTATCACAGTCTTTGGTGTCACCATCGATCAAGAGGCCAAAGACTATTTCCCGACAATCTTTGGTCGAGGAGCCTATCACATCGTTGGTAATGCGGCCCGGCTCTCGCAGGCTCTACCAAAAATCTATCGCCAATTGGTAAATGCGGCAAATTAATATAAAATTTTCAGAGATTTTTTGGTAAATTCGAAACAATAAATCAAAATAAAGCTAGAAAAGACAATCCATTAACTTTATTTCATCATTCAGGTGCTACCTTTACGCGGGTTTCTTGAATATGGAAGATTTTATGGCTACCTCTTTGCCATCGCTACAACGCTTTGCGCGGTTAAATAGTAATTCAGATAAAACCGAAGTTCGCGAGGTTGTGGCTGCCGTTATCGATGACCTGCGCACAACGGTTAAGAACACCATTGATCCAGCAGCAGCGCGCAGATCCATCGCTGACCTTCTGGACTTTTTAAACAGTCTCAAATCGACCGTCCATCCGGGCCGTGTAGAGCTTGCGCAATCCATTTCACAAAAGATAATTCCCGAGCTTTATCAAAAGGATGAGCCAACGGAATACGACGACTATGAATATCTGCGGGCAGAGTATTTACTGGTCAATCACATCAGCAGTAAAATTGCAGATAATCTTTCGATAATACGCGGTGAAGTTTCAGCCCATCCCGGGTACAGAAAAGGGCGTCGAGAGTTTCCCGTTCACCCCTTGTGTATCTATGCCAACTTGTACGCATCTGGCATCCGAGACCTTATAATCAAGCTCGTCACACAGCGATTTCGTAACAAGAAAATCCAAACCACCATCTATGAGCCTTTGACCAGAGACGTCATTGGGGTTGGAAAAAATCATGAATCTTTTTTCGAAGATAATGTGATTTACATTGATGAACAGGTTACGAAGCTTCTGGATTGGGGGATAGCAGCCGAGCAAAGCATGGCCGAAAAAAAATCTGAAAGCTCCAGTTCAGGTACCAATTCTGCCGCACAGGATTTCACGCCCGAGGAACTATTGGTTCAAAAAGTACGCGACAAACTGAAAGTTCATTCAGAAATCAACGAATACTTTCTACCACAAACGGCTGGATTTGTATTAATCAAACAGCTTTACACCCTCAACAAAGGGCGTTTCTTGCACTCGGTCAAAGAAATCCAGAACGCAACCAAGTATGGCAATGATCACAGCCAAACCGTCCTGCAAATCGATCAGATCGTGAATGAAACCGAAGATCTGGAATTTGATATTATCGCCCTGTCTGCCCATGCGGTTGGCGACGAGCAAAGCATGCTTTCTTACAAAGCGTTACAAGACATCTGTATCGGATCGGCCCGAAGCCGCGACGCGATGCTCGAAGCCCGCCCGCTGATCGCAGCAGAACTCGGCCGCCAACCTATTCACATGGCAAAACAGATTATTGCTGAAACTCAGAATAAAGTTGGTAACATCCCAAAAATAGAAGAGATGTTGGAAAATTTCCGCGAAATGATCCGCCGTCTCAACCAAAAAAGATTTGAGCCAGAAATAAATACCTGTGCCAGTATGATGTTGCCATACAAAAGCCTGAAACCCATCGTCAAGTGGCTACAAAACGAAGGCGCCGAGGAAGGTACCTTCTTCTTGCGTATGCAACAGGTTCAAATCACCCTCAAGAAAAAATGGAATATTGTCTAGTTGCCATCAGTTACGTGATTTAAGAACCCAGTAGCATACACAATATTATAAGTATCGGCGTCAAGGAAGCTGGCAGAGATAACGATTATCACCTCTGCCAAGCTTATTCACACTATATTTTCACCTTTGACCCTACCTAAGACAACGGCTCAAAACTGGCGGTAAAGTGACGCAGAATTTTGGGCTCTTTGGTAATGCGATATCCCGGCAAGGTATCTTTTATGGCCGAAAGCTCTTCAAAAACCTCGATCATATAATCCGCGTGGGATTGCGTATAAACCCGTCGCGGAATAGCCAAACGCACCAGATCCATAGCTGCGGGCTTTTCCGTTCCATCAGGGGCACGCCCAAACATGACCGTGCCAATCTCGCACCCTCGGATGCCCCCCTGTTCATACAGAGCACAGGCGACGGCCTGTCCGGGGTATTGTAGCGGTGCGATATGCGACATCCAGCGCCGAGCATCAACAAAGACCGCATGACCACCCGCAGGTTTTACCACAGGTACACCCAATGCATCTAACCGTTCACCGATATATTCGTTGGTACGAATGCGATAGCGCAGATAGTTCTCATCAACAATCTCGATCAACCCTTGCGCAATCGCATCCAGATCCCGCCCAGCAAGACCGCCATAGGTGGGGAAACCTTCGGTCATGATCAGACGCGCACGACATTTCTCGGCCAATTCATCATCATTAAGCCCAAGCCAGCCACCGATGTTGGCAAAAGCATCTTTTTTTGCCGACATGGTCATGCCGTCTGCAAGGGCAAAACAGTCGCGGACAATTTCTTTGATTGTCCGTTCGCCCTGCCCCGCTTCACGCTGTTGAATAAACCAGGCGTTTTCGGCAAAGCGACAGCCATCAATGATAAAGGGTTTGCCAAAACGCTTGGCCAGCGCAGCCGTACCGCGGATATTTTCCAAGGATACGGGTTGCCCACCCCCGGCATTATTGGTGATGGTCAGCATCACACAAGGTACTTTATCGCCATACTCTCCAAGATAGCCTTCCAGCTTATCCAGATCCATATTTCCCTTAAAGGGATGGATCAACGCCGGATCTTTCCCTTCGGCAATGACAAGATCCGTGGCTTCGGCCCCACTGTTCTCAATATTTCCCCGTGTAGTATCAAAGTGGGTATTCGATGGAATGTACTTCCCTTCGCCCCCCAGAATAGAGAATAGGATCGCCTCGGCCGCACGCCCCTGATGCGTCGGAATAATGTGTTTAAAATCCATCAAATCCCGCACAGCAGCTTCAAAGCGATAGAATGATGGCGAGCCAGCATAACATTCGTCCCCACCCATCAGGGCGGACCACTGTTGTGATGACATGGCCGATGTTCCACTGTCGGTCAAAAGATCAATCAACACATCGTCAGAATGCAATTTAAAGAGGTTATATTCAGCCTGTTTCAACAATTCACGCCGTTCTTCGGGCGTGGTCATGCGAATAGGTTCAACAGATTTAATACGAAAGGGTTCTATTATGGTCTTCATCAAAAGGGTTCTCCGCTTTCGCCCCTTTTAGATGCTTTACTCCGCACAAAAATGTACAGAAAAGATAAAGACCGTATCCAATCGGGGCAAAGCGCCGCGGTTGCCTGCTGCTCATCAGCCTGCCGCGCTCAGCGCCCAAATTCATACCCTATAAAATTAACTGGTTTGAAAAAATCTTGCAAGCGGGAAGTGAGATTTACCCCCCGAATGAAATTGTCATTATTCTATCTTCGCCCTAGTACACCACCCTACTGTAGAATTAGCCTTAGGCACGCAAAAAAATCAACGAAGCAAGAAGGGATGAAGCTCAAACTGCCGGCATCGGATACGCACGATTCAGAGCCAACTCCACGATTTTCCTCGCAACATCGAAATGGGTTATAGCTGGCATATCATTTTGCATTCCGCTTTTTGTGTTATAAAGAATGCACGCGCGCGGGAAATAACTGCTATCAGGTGTCATCCCCGGCACCAGATTGGCTTCTATAAAATACGGTTGACCAAGAGCATTTAATTTAACATCAATGCGCCCGAAGTCCTGCGCCCCGAGAATAGAAAAAGCCTTGCCGACAAGTTGTCTGATTTCGGACAACAGCGGCTCTTCTACAAGTTCAAGAATTTCCTCATTTTTCTTTTTGGCTGCACATCCCAACGTACGATCACCCTTACAATTTTCCGGAGAAATAATTTCAAGTGGCATAACCATTCTCGTTGCTTCATTTTTATTATCCCAAACCGCAACCGTAAATTCCCGCCCCGGCAAAAGTTCTTCAACGAGAACCTTCGTCCCAAAAGCTAAAAACAGCTCAGCAACTTTTTGTTGATAGTTTTCAAAATCCCGAACAATTGAATTCTCATCAATCCCATTGCCGTTTGCAGCATCAAGAGGTTTAATAAACAGCGGAAATGGCAACGGCAAATGATCTTCGCTCTGAAATTGCTCGGGGTGAGCCAGAAAGAACTTTGCCGTTGCAATACCATGGTTCAACAAAACTGTTTTTGCCTTGCTTTTGTTCGAATCAAATTCCAGCGTTTCACGATCTGACCCGGTAAAGGCAATACCGTGCGCTGCAAAGTATTCTGAAAACCATATTTTTGGAAAGCCACCCATTGCAGGCAGATACTTACTACATAAAACAACAAGATCAGGTCTTTCCCCCGCAACGAGGTCAAGCGATGCCTTTGTTGAAACTTCGTGGAACGTGACCCGCTGATAACTTTCCATCAAGGCTTCATAAAAGGCTTTGCACGTATCAACTGAACCAAATCCCGTTTCTTTATTTCCTTCGGTATTTGTTGCAACAACGGCAATGTAGCGATCTATTTTAGGATCACATGCAATAGAGGTTAATTCCTGGGCATCCGTGCCAATCAGCTTCATGATTTTTTTACCCGATCATGCCCTATGATCTTTATGAAAGTGCATTCAATAGACACGCACTGAGCAATAGACATGGGCGAGGCAACAGATAAGAACGAGGATTTTTCCTGACAAAAATTTTGCGAAAAATTAGGACCTACGTGTTGGCTCTTAACAGATTGATTTATCATCTGAAAATTCCTGATAATATGATTTTGGAATAACAACTGGGATTAAGGACAAACAACACGCCTAAGGCATGACACATTGCTCTCCATTTTTTTCAAATGGACGGTCACACTCCCAATTAGTACCGAAATAACCTAGGTGGGCGTTTGACGGTACAATAATGGGAAAACACAATCCTTCTTTGGCCTGATATCCACGTTTACATTTCCACCCGCCATCAAAATAATCACCGGTCAGATATGCATGCTCTGGAACCTTGACCGCCTGACAATTATTACCCGTCGGGATAAACCCGCGGCGACATTCCCAACCTTTTCCGTATGAAGAATATGTCAGGAAGGCATTAGGAGGCGCTGAAATCATCTGGCACGCATCCCCAGCCTTACGAAATGGAAACTCACACTCCCAAGCATTCCCCTGGCGTGTTAAAAAAGCATTTTCCGGTACATAAACAGCTTCACATACGCCGCTGTTGTTATTTCGAAACCCGCGATCGCATCGCCATCCACGACCAAATGCTTCAAGATAAGCATTTTCTGGGATAACAATTGCCTTACATAACAAACCTGTTTCATGAAAGCCTCTGCTACATCTCCACCCCTGCCCATAAGACTGTCTAGTCAAATAACCATTTTCAGGCACAGTGATCGCAACACAGTTTTCATCCTTCTTTCGAAAGCCGCTTTTGCACTCCCAACCTTCGGCATATGAACTAGCCTTTGCATTGTCAGGTATCATTGATTGCGCAAAGGCGCCGTGCTGAAACACAAAGCCAAACACCAAAATAATAAACGCGATAAAAATTTTGGATAGAGCTGCATAATAAAGGCATCCACATCTAATCAAATGAATACGCATATCTGAACCCCAAAGCCGGAATCTTAGAAATCCAGCCCTGAAACTCAGGTTAGCATCGGAGAGAGAGAATAACTCTCTCCGATTATGACAAATAGTCTGGATAAAGCCTGTTTAATCAGCCTCGATAGTATGGACAGCGACTTTCCCGCTATCAGGATCGGTATGTGTATCAAATTTGACTTTTTGCCCCTGTGCCAAGCTTTTCATATCGGCACGCGAAAGCGCAGAAAGCAAAACACGTACATCTTTTTCGCCATTGTCAGGCTTGATATAGCCAAAGCCGCGTTCCGCATTATAGAATTTAACTGTACCGTTAATCATTTTATTTCCCATTTTTGAAGCAGTGAAAATCACTCTCGAGCTCATGCACGAAAGTTTAGTGAATTATTCAATTTTCAGAATTTTTCAGAAACACACTTCAGGGACCAATGCACAACCGTATACATTACCTTTCAAGGCCACAAGGCTTGCTTAGCCATGAGTATATGGTGATGATATAAATAATTACAATTAGATACAGCTATTTATCTTTCATACGTCTTTTTAGATACTCTGAATTTTTACCTTTATTGTAAACAGACTGACAACGTCCCAAGAAAATCACTAACGATTAATTTTGCGGCAGAGGCTCCCCAGCACACGATGTCGGGCTGATCTGACTTGGCGCTGTTTATATTGTTCGTGCGACGCTTCACCATTGCGATTAGCCTGATAGCTTTCTTCGTCCTGAATCTGAATTTCATAGGGGAAATAAAAACGACGCGGGCTCCCGTCTGTGTCCCTTAACTTGATGCGCTGACGACAAGTGAATTGCAAAGCACGATAGCTATCGCCGCTAAAGACATTATCTGTCATGCGCCCCACTTCCTTGGGATACTGCATTTCCTCTAGATCGACGCTTACCTGTGCCAAATCCTCAACGCCTTTCCAGCGTTCTTCGACCCAATCCACATCAATCAGCGTATTGCGAGAGCGGGATGGTTTTATATTGGCAAACATCACCACATTCTGATTACGCAAATAGCAAAGGACCCGCAAAGCATCCAGCGGATAGCGGGTCACCATGCGAATACCTATCCAGTCAAAAATATCAGCGGCAACGTTCTCAACCTTGTGTAACAGCTTGAGTACCGCAGATTTCCGGGATTTAGACGCACGGCTTTCATAGGATACGAGCTCTATATCTCCAATAAATATGCCATTGGATGTATAGCGAATGTGCTGCTCAAAGCGGTTAAAAATCTGATCTTGAATTTGCCCGTGATAATTTTCATTAAAAAATGACCCACAGTGGGCATAGGTATGCATCACACGCAACAAAGCGCAGCTCCACCGTGAACGTGTTGTTGCCTCAGGCTCAGACACCCACATCAGTAGATGCAATATATTTTCTTGATTGCGTACTTCCGGCAAGATTTCCTCGCCATCTTCCAGCAACATGTCTTCGATAAAATCAATTGCTTCCAGACGGATAGATTCAATCTCCTGTCGATCTTCCAGATGATCATAGTCATAGCCATAACATTCAAGAAAGGCTTCGGCCTCTTCCAGTGATGTGACCTGTAATCGAGGGGAATCAATAATGGACTGACCATTCAGCACCGTCTTTAAGGATGCGCCAGCCCAGAGTTTGAGTTCTTCATTCATTAAATCAGTATTTCCCATTTGTATCTTACCCGGATATCACACTGGGTAAGGACGGGTGGGGCAAAACAAACTGACGATACAAGCAAACTAGTATTTAAAATACCGATGCTTACAAGCGGATACTGCTCTAGCCGATACTCTGGCAAATGAAAGCTAAATAATGATTAAGTTTGCCTGTCAGAATAAAATCATCCTGTAAGATTTGCTCGAAATGATATCCTTCACTGCCTCACCAATGAAAAGGTGTAGGGTTAAACGTCCGGTCAAGACCTTTAATCTATCTGGTAATCTATCTGGTAATCTATCTGGTAATCTATCTGGTAATCTATCTGGTAATCTATCTGGTTTAGAAGAAACATTCTTCAAGCAAGGAGCGGATCAAAACCCTGTGAGCAACCCCGCCAGAAATCGAACAATCAAATTTTCAAAGAATTAAATCTAAAGGGGCTGGCTATCTAAAGGGGTTGGCTATCTAAAGGCTGGCCCATGTACCCACGCCACCAAGGCATAGCGTGTGCCTTTTGTCACCGGACGCACCTGATGCTGTAGAAAGCTAGAGAAAATTACAGCTGTTCCCTGATCTTTTGGGGCTACCCAGTCCTTACCTTCGTTATCCACACTCAATTCACCACCGTTATAACTTGCGCCATGACTGAGTTGTATCGATATCGATAACTTACGACTGACCGTAGAACCTGATGCGCCAATATCCATATGTGCACCATAATGCCCGGCTGGTGCTTTGGCGTCTTCAGGCGCATCATACCGGATCACCTGTACACCTTCTTTGAAATCTTCCAGATCAAACTGAAACCAGTCCTGATTAACTCGCGATACCAATCCGGCAAGCTTTTTGAAAACCCAAGACGTTTCATCCGTATCATCCAGCCACAAATAGCTGCATTCACGAAGTGTGCTTTTCACCCCGCCAGCCAATTTGGCCTCAGCCACATCGGATGAGGCCTCAAACAAACCAATCAGCTGCTGACATTCCTTGGGGGACAATACTTTTTCCCTCACACAGGGACGGGTCATCTTCATAGTAACCAAGGCTCACAAAATTTAAATAAACGTGCAGTCCTGTTGTGGGTATAGCCCTCGATAAATACAAGAAAAAAAATTTAAAAAGCAATTGTATGTTTCTGCTGATCGGTGCATCCTCTGAAAAAAAATAATGATCTATTTCAGGGTACTAAGTAAAAACTGTAACAACTTATAATTACAAAACACAAAATAACTTCAAATAGAAGAATATAAAAATAAAAACGAAGAACAACGATTGTCGGCAGAGTTGTGATATGCTGCAAGCGTTAACGACACATTAGTATTTTTCGCCTCAATATGGTGTTGTCAGGGGAATTAAATGAAAAAAATAAAACGGCGAACGTTTTTGAAAGGGGCTGCCGCCCTTTCAGCTGGTGGTATCGTGCTCAAGGGTATCACGGACAGCGGTTTCAGTTACGCACAGGAAGTTCATGCCAGTAGCTCGCCACTGGGAATTTCTGACGATCTACCCAATCCACCCGAACTAAGATCTGTGGACGGCCAGCTCCGCGCCCAAATTTATATGAGCTATAACAAGGTTGAGCTGCCCAGTGGCGCCGCACTGTTGCGAAACTTCAACAACAGCCTGCCTGGTCCGACCCTGCGAATTGATCCCGGTGATACGCTCGAACTGGCATTCGAAAACCGTATGCCAGAAAACGCGCCAGATCAACCGACAGAAGTCAACATTCCAAATCACTTCAATACCACAAACATGCACTATCACGGGTTTCACGTCAGTCCCAAAGGCAACAGCGATAACGTCTATCTGAATATCGAACCGGATCAGAAGTTTAACTATGTTGTTGAAGTACCCGATGATCATCCCGCAGGGAGTTACTGGTATCATCCGCACCGCCACGGATCAGTCTCTGCACAGGTTGCGTCTGGTGCTGCGGGTATGGCTGTCATCACGGGTACATTGGATGATGTGCCGGAAATCAAAGAAGCCGTCGAACGTGTTCTGGTCATTCAGGCACCGATCCCCGGAGTGGATGGCATATTGGATGCCGAAGACCCGATCTGGCCGCTTGATGCGGAACGCGACTTTCTGGTGAACGGCGAATACAAGCCTCGAATTTATATCCGCGAGGGCGAAGTTCAACGCTGGCGCATTCTACACGCAGGCGACGCACAATTCTTCCCCTTTAAAATAGACGGGCTTGAGATTTACGAGATCGGGCGCGATGGCAACCCGATGCCAAAGGCCCAGCGTCGCGAAGAAATTCATATGGCGCCAGGAAACCGTGTTGATGTTTTGGTCAAAGGTATCAAAACAGGTGCTTATGAATTACGGCGTCCCCAGTTTAATCAAGGGAAGGATCCGCTTCCCGCAGTCGAACTTGCCAATATATTTGTCATCCCAAAAGACGACCCCCGTGTTCCAGCGGGAACACCTTTTGGCAAGAACATTCCCCAAGGCGACCTGCCCAAAAACCGGATACTTACCGATATCACCGATGATGAACTGACAGGACATCGCAAGATTGTTCTCGGCGTCGAGGATGTAAAAGGCTTTTTTGACGACACACTTTTCACCATTAACGGTGAACCCTTTGATCCGCGTCGGGATGACGTGGTTACCAAATTAGGGGCTGTTGAAGAATGGACCTTGATCAATACCACGCCCTATCCGCACCCGATCCATATTCATGTGAATCCTTTCCAGGTGAGATCGATCAATGGTGTCCCTGACCCGGACAAACCGTGGATGGATACCATAGGCGTGCCCGCCGCTGGCTCTGTAACATTCCGCACCCGTTTTCTTGATTTCTCAGGTCGCTATGTCATGCACTGCCACATCCTTCCCCACGAGGATACGGGCATGATGATTAATGTGAATATCGAAGCCTAGATCCGCGCAACGAACTGGATAACTGAACATGACGAAATTACACACAATTTACGCCACCAGTGCCCTTTTGGTTGGCGGCATATTCCTATCACAGGCAGCAATGGCCGATACGTCATCGCCGCCCCCTACTCCCATCCCCGCATCGGGTTCGCAATGCCTTTCCTGTCACGGTGAAGATGGTCGCCCTGCCTTGGCTGATGTGCCGATCATCGCCGGGCAACAACCCATCTATCTGGCCAATGCGCTACGCCATTATAAAAACGGACAGCGCACAGGCGGACAGGCCCTCGTAATGCAAGAGATGGTCAAAGACCTCACTGACAAAGATATTGAAGAACTCGCAAAATGGTTTGGAGAACAAAAATGAGAACGTTCCTATTAAATACAGTTGCCGCAGCAACACTTGTTACTCTGTCCCTGACCGGTATCGTACAGGCTGACAGTTCTGCCAAGGCTGATAACAACATTTACCTGACCTCGCCCGAGGGGGAGCAACTGTTCCGTGATGCAGAGATCCTGACTGATTACCTAAAACTGGCGAGTTATCTGGAAAGCGAACATATCCTGACATTCTGTGGTCCGGCGTCTATTGCCGGGGTTATGAACTCATTGGATATCGAGCGCCCACAACCGCCAGAGCTTTACCCTTGGCCGCTTTTTACCCAGGTGTCGATCTTTACGCCTGAAAACCAAAAGGTAAAATCCTATGCCATGGTTGAACACGAGGGGCTGGAACTGCCACAACTGGCGCAGTTTTTCATTAATCTGGGGGCAAAGGCTGAGTTTAAACACGCTGATGAGTTCGATGAAAACTGGCTGCGCGAAACCATCACCAAGACACTCGCCGACCCAAACAAGCGCTTTGTCGCCAACTATTCGCGCAAACCCATCGGTCAAGTCGGTGGGGGACATATTTCACCCGTAGCAGCCTATGACGCAGATACAGATCGTGTTCTGGTGATGGACGTTGCTCGCTACAAATACCCGCCTGTGTGGTTGACGATTGCTGAACTCTACGCCGCAATGATGGACAAGGATTCCACATCCAATCGTGCCCGTGGTGCCGTCATCGTCAGCCAATAGATCGGCCTTTGGAATAGCTTCTGGGCATCAAATCCATCGGATCGCAAAGAACCCAAAAAAAAGAAGACCTATCAAGAGGTCGTCAGGAGAAGTCATATGAAACTAAGCAGACGCTCTTTACTGGCTTCTGCTGCGCTGATCCCCTTGGCTGGACAGGCACAGGCATTAAGTCTGGGGTCAGGTTCGCGGGTATTTAGCGAAGCAGTTCGTCAGATTGGTGGTGTGGTTGATATCGCCGATCATATGGTCCGTGCAGTCGAGACAGAATTCCTCGCCGTCTATGGACAGGACGCCATGAATACCTTCATACAGCTGGTTGACGGGCGGTCGATTACCGAGGCCCTGATCAATGCCAGCGATGACTTCAAGGAACAAACAAAGCTGATTGCCCGGGTGCTTTACACTGGGGAAATCACGCGCACGGATGATAAAGGCAACAGTACGACAACGGTTCCTTACTACCCTTGGTCCTTAGCCTGGTCATCCCTTGCCTTTGCAAAGGCCCCCGGTATTTGTGGGGGACCAAAGTTTGGGCACTGGACGCACGGTCCTCTTCAAGGGGGAGAAATGTAATGACTGAAGAAAACAAAATGAACGCTGATGTCGTTATCATTGGTGCTGGTATGGCCGGGGCGCATCTGGCCCGATCCTTACGCGAAAAAGGCATTGATGTTCTGATCTTGGAAGCAGGCGACAGACGTCCGCGCGGTGACTTCCTCAAGGTGTTTTACGAAAACCCTGTCAAAGGCCCGCAAGCCCCCTATCCAAGTATTCCATCAGCACCTCACCCAGAAGACAACGGTTATGCTGACTTTTACGTACAGGACAAAGACACCCTAAAAGAAAACCTCTTTATCGGGGCATATCTACGCATATTTGGCGGGACCACATGGCACTGGACAGGTTTCGCAGATCGCCTGCGCCCGGCAGACTTTCGTATGAAAAGCTTATACGGCGTCGCAGAGGACTGGCCCATTGATTATGAGCTGCTAGAACCTTTTTATGAGGTTGCGGAAAAACGCTGGGGTGTTGCGGGTGACCCCAATCACGTTTGGGGTGCGCCACGAAAAACGCCATACCAAATGCCCCCTATTCCCGAAACCTATCTGGATAAACAGGTCACCAAAGCACTGGCCAAGATGGGCTTACATTCGGCGATTTTCTCTCATGCCCGTAATTCTGTGATCTATGACAATCGTCCAGTTTGCTGTGGCAACAATACCTGTGTGCCAATCTGCCCTATCGGCGCCAAATACGACGCCTCTGTGGATGCCCAAAAGGCCGAAGAAGAAGGCGCACGCGTAGAAGTCAACGCCCTTGTGACCTTTATGGAAGTTGATAAAAATCAGAAGATCACCCGCGTCAAAGTCCAAAAGCCTGATGGATCAACCTTCTGGGTTGGTGGCAAGGCCTTTGCTCTTTGTGGCCACGCCATCGAAAACCCAAGGCTTCTGCTTAATTCAAAACAGGAAACAGCCAGTAAAGGTGTTGCCAATTCATCTGATTCTGTAGGGCGTTATCTGCTTACACAGGCCAATCAGGACACCACCGGATTTACACCTGATCCTGTCTTTCCCTATCGCGGGCCACAGCAGACATCCGGTCTGGTAGAACGCCGTGATGGTGAGTTCAGAAGCAAGATGGCCGCCATCGGGACATCCTTTATGAACAACGGCTGGTCAGGAAACAGTGATGCCATCAACATGGCCCACGATCTGATTGATCAAGGCGTCATCGGGGCAGATCTATCAAAACAGATTAACGAGAGAGTTTCCCGTCATTTACGTTTAAATTCCTCGGCAGAGGTTTTACCGGATCGAAACAACCGTCTAGAGCTTTCTGATCAAATGGATACAGCTGGCATTCCCAAGCCCAAGATTACCTTCAAGATGGACGACTATACCAAAGAAGGCCTCAAGGTCGGTCTGGACATCAATCTCGAAGTCTTCAAGAACATGGGCGCGACAGAGGTCAAACACAACGACCCTTACCTGTCCAATGCCATTATTGGCGGCACAACACGTATGGGCACCGATGTCAAAACCTCTGTGGTCAATGCCGATCTGGT
>NZ_JBLWTH010000009.1:0-154798 GCF_048270245.1 Kiloniella sp. | reverse complement strand
AGGTTTTGTGTAACTTATTTCGAATAAGATACATGAAACTAGCTAGCTCGTTGTCATAAACAACAAACCGCCGTCCACGCATCCCTTCCAATTCATATCAACAATGTCAAACAACAAATCTTCCAAAACATCCCTGCTCCGAAAGCATGACGATAGAGAGCTATAAGCCCTTTTTTTCATCATATATTTTCTTAAAATATGTAACCTTAGCTTAATATGTGATGTAAAACCACATTGCCAAGGCTGGCTATTATAAGTCGATTAAAAATAAGAGCAAGTACTGTTTGAACTTTTTTCTAACCGTCCAGCGCGTCTTTCAGTGTGTCACCGTTGTCTGCGCCGGTGAAGCTGGGTTATAAGGAGGTAGTCGGGTCTTGTCTATAGAAAAAAACAAAATAATGATTTTTTTTTGACGCCATTTACAAAAGTCCCAGTTTCTCTAGTTCTTCGACCATTTGTTCTGGCATTTTTTCTGATTCGCGATCACCAAACGATTCGTAATCGGACACATCAATGGGCGAATCTTCGGCCCTTAAATACCGCCATCCTTGAAAAGGGCGATGTTTACGACTTTTAACCCGAATCAGTTTCTGATCCAGGATAAAGCGTGCCATTGATTTTCCCTCGCTATCCTCAACCCGAACAATATCCTTTACTAACTGTCGTGCCCTAACCTGGCCTTTGATCACCCAATAGATAGATCCACCACGAATGATTTCGTCACGCCTTTTAGGAAACATTCTTGTTTGATGAAAAATTTCCCCATATTGCGCCAAACGAAGGGCTTGAAATTCTTCGAGAGTTTCAGGGCTCTCGGTACCAACGGATAATTTAATCAAATGCAAGGGCATGAATAACAACTCAATAAACTAATTACGTATCAACAAACAATTCACAAGAAAAGCGCCATACCAAAAGATCAAAACACAAAACAGATTACAACCAAGGTATAAAGAAGCTCACCACTCACATGTTTTGATTATTTTTGATCTCTCTTTACAGGCTTGCTTCTTGAATAGGACATAATTTCAGAAAATCCAAATAACAAGAGCATCACACTGACAACAATTTGAATAGAGACAACGGCTTTAATGCCGTCCGTTATGGGAATTATATCGCCATAACCAACGGTACTGAGTGTAATGATCGAAAAATACAAACTCTCAATAAAGGATATTGCACGAACATCGCCCTGAATTGAGAAGTGCGTCACCGCGCTGTAATGATCAATGATGCGATAGAGAAAGCCAAAGATCATAACATTCATGGAATAGAATGTCAGAAAAGCAAACGCAGGCATCACGAGCGTTTCTATGCGAAGGAAGAATTCCTCAAACAAAAGACCTGCTTCTAAAAGAAATGTCGCAACGTCTTTACTTACAAGACTGACAACGAGGGTAATCCCCCCCATAGATACGAGAAAAAGAACATCCCCCATAAGAACAGGAATTGAGTTTTCAGGAATAAAAAACGTTGCAATACCAATAAAACTGATGGGAACCAGCCATTTAACAGATTTTATCGTCAAGCCTTTGGCATTTTTTCGATGTTCGACAACAACGGATTTAATTAATTTCCTGTTACTCCAGGTGCCAACAAAAAAGCCCAAAATCGGCATAAAGTATCCGACGCCCAATAATTCGCCACTCACAAAGCTAAAGTTTGTGGTGACAAAGAAACTAAATAAACAAGTATAGAGCGCTATAAAGTTTGCAACAGATATAGAGAAGAAGCGGCTGCCGGGAAAAACGCTGTAAAGATAAACAACGTTAAATACGACAGCAAAAAAATAGACAATGAGCTGTACAAAGTTCACCGAACCGATCGCCAAAGCCACGAGAAGAAAAATAAACGCTGTAAAGCCTGCTGCTTTCCAGCTTCCGCTTTTAACAGTCGGCATTACCTACTCTCCTCTTTTCGCACCTCATCAACAAACCACCAAATCACCACCCTTTTTGCGTGATCCACTCGTCCAGCATAGGCATTCGGTCATACCCCCAGAAGGGTTCGTTGTTAAAAATGAAATAAGGACTGCCAAAAACCCCTGCATCTTGCGCGTTATCCACAGCAGAGCGCACTTCGTCCTTAATGCTTTGATCCTTTAATCCGGCCAAGACGTCATCTTCTTTGAAGCCAAGAGCAACAACAACGTCGACAACTACCGCGCTATCTGAAATATCAAGCCCCATTTGATATCCGGCTTTAAAGAGGTTTTTTGCAAAAGAGTTCGCAACTCTGCGATCCTGTCTTTCCAACCAATAAAAAGCGCGACACGCAGCAAGAGACATAAAAGGCATCTTTGGCGGCATGATGAAGGGTAATTTGTTTAAACGCGAAGTACGTTCCAGATCATGCTGAGCATAGTCTTGCTTCAAGGGCATAGAAAGAAGTGGCTGAGCCCCGGTTTTCTTAAAAATAGCCCCGAGTAAAATAGGATGCCAATGAAGCGTTAAACTATGCCTTTCAGCAAGCTTGCCCACATCCATTACTGCGAAATATGCATAGGGGCTGGAGAAATCAAAATAAAAATCCAGCACCTTGTTCATGCATCGTTTTCCTGCAAAATCTGACGACTGATAACAAGACGCTGTATATCAGATGTACCTTCGTATATTTGACATACCCTGACATCTCGATAGATCCGTTCGACCTCATAATCACGAAGATATCCATAGCCACCATGGATCTGTATGGCGTCTGAGCACACACGCTCTGCCATTTCAGATGCAAAGAGTTTTGCCATTGATGCCTCTTTCAAGCAGGGTTCGCCATTATCACGCAGTCTTGCGGCCTCTAAAAGCATCAACTCGGCAGCCTGTAAAGACGTCGCCATATCTGCCAACCGAAAAGCCACAGCTTGATGCTTGGCAATTTCCTTACCAAATGCCTTACGCTCTTTAGCGTAGCTTTTTGCCCTTTGGTAAGCACTGCGTGCCATGCCGATAGATTGTGACGCAATCCCAAGGCGCCCGCCTTCCAAGTTGGAAAGGGCTATCTTGTACCCCTCACCTTCGGCCCCCAACAGATTGTCTTTGGAAACCTTACAATCGTCAAAAACCAAATGTGCCGTGTCAGAAGCATGTTGACCAAGCTTGTCTTCGATATTCGCGCAGGAAAACCCGGATGTTTTCGTCGGTACAATAAAGGCAGAAATACCCTTTTTGCCCGCATCCGGATCTGTCACTGCAAAAACAACTGCGATGTCCGCATTTTTACCCGTAGATATGAACTGCTTTGATCCATTGAGGATATAGTGGTCGCCCTCTTTTTTCGCCTTCATTTCCAAAGCGGAAGCATCAGAACCTGCACTTGGTTCAGTTAAGCAGAAACAGCCCAACAATTCACCAGATGCCAAAGGTTTAAGATAGGTTTCTTTTTGCTCATCAGTCCCATAGTTCAAAATAGGGGAACACACCAAGGAATTTTGAACAGACATTATGGTCGAACAGGAACCATCTCCGGCCGCAATTTCAATTAATGCCAGAACATAGGAAATATGATCTGTACCAGCACCACCATATTTCGGCGGCACCAACATCCCCATAAACCCCAGTTCGCCAAGTGCATTAACTGCATCCCGAGGGAACGTTGCTTCTTTATCCCACGCTGCGGCAAAGGGGGCGAGCTGTTCACGCGCAAATGATTGAGCTGTCTCGCGGATTAAAGTTTGCTCTTCGCTAAAGCGTGATGACATAGAAGCACCTCTCTACCAGGGAATTATTGTTCCATCATAATTGAAAAATTGTCCGGTTTGCTCGTGCGTAACCTTACCAATCAGCTTACGTAATCCTGATACCGACTTTGCAATCGTCAGGGGTGCTTGTTCGCCACCCATATCGGTCTGGACATGACCAGGGTGAACACAGATAACCGTGACCCCCTGTTCTTTAAGATCAACAGACAAGCTTTTTGTCACCACATTCAATGCGGCTTTCGATGATCTATAAACATAAGCTCCGCCGCTTTCATTTTCAGCAACAGACCCCATTTTACTGGAAACATTAACAATTAGCTTTTGATCACTTCCACTAACATGTTCGATGAAATTTTCAACCACACGCAAGGGAGCCATTGTGTTAACAGCAAAGGTATGCGCCCAGTCTTCGTAATCGATTTCTCCAAAACCAAGGCGTGGACCAAAATAACCTGCATTGTTTATTAGGACATCAATCTTCTCATCAAGCATGCCGCGTGCAACACTTGCCACACGCAAATCATCTGTGACATCCAGCTTATGGATACTGATATCGCCTTCGATACCTTGCAGGCCCTTGGCTTTGTCTGGCTGACGACAGCAAGCATGAACCTTCCACCCGTCAACGGCAAATGATTGCGCAAAAGCAAGTCCGATACCCTTGTTGGCACCTGTGATTAAGACACTTGGCACGTGGCCACCCCATAGTCTGTTATCCCGATGGACATGTTTTGTCCTTCGCGCACCTTACCCCTTTCCAATTTTCAGTCAACACGCAGAGGGCTAATCAAACTTGCGTAATTATCACTGATTTTGGAATTATCTATCATAAGGAGATATAAGCTTTCAGGTAACTATTTGTATTTAAACAAAACAAATAGTTATTTTAATACAAGACAACTAAAACCGATGCACGATACGATAGCCATTATAGCAAGAATATTGCCGCAAGTCCCAAAAAGGCAAAAAAGCCAATAACGTCTGTCACAGTCGTTAAAAAGACGCTCGACGCCACAGCCGGATCAATTTCAAACTTTTCCAATCCAAGGGGAATGAGCGTTCCGCACAAACCAGCAACGACCATGTTGATAATCATTGCCGCGCCGATAACCAAGGCCAATGCAGCCTGATCAAACCAGAGCCACGTCACAATCCCGGTCAGCACCGCAAAAAGAAACCCGTTGATGATCCCAATGATAAGCTCTTTACCTATAAAGCGCGAAGCATTCGCTTCGGAAAGATCTTTCATCGCCAGTGACCGTACAGCCACCGTCAAGGTTTGAGTACCTGCGTTGCCCCCCATTGACGCGACAATCGGCATCAAAACGGCCAGGGCAACAACCTTTTCAATCGTTGCATCAAAGAGGCTGATAACAACTGACGCAAGAACAGCAGTTAAAAGGTTAACCCCCAGCCAAGTAAAACGGGCTTTGGTGGTATCAGCCACATCTTCATAAAGATCGGGTTCGCTCACACCACCCATCTTCATGAGGTCATCGCCAGCTTCTTCATCGATAACATCAACAACATCATCAACCGTAATCACACCCACCAAGCGTCCGCTGGCCTCAATCACAGGAGCCGAAATTAAGCCATATTGACGGAACATGTGCGCGACATCTTCCTGATCAAGCTCTAGCGGAATGATACGCATATCATCGTCCATTACCTCGTCTAGGCGCACATGACGACGCGATCTCATTACCCGACTTGCCGGAATAAAACCAACGGGATGATGACGGGGATCTACGACAAAAATATCATAAAAATCATCGGGCAGATTATCACTGACACGCATGTAGTCGATTGTCTCGCCAATGGTCCATACCGATGGCACGGCAACGATTTCCCGTTGCATCAAACGTCCAGCAGAATCTTCCGGATAACTGAGACTTTCTTCTATGACACGGCGATAAGCTTGCGGTAACGCCGCAAGGATATGCATCCGGTGATCTTCATCCAGATCCTGAACCAATTCGACAGCATCATCACTATCTAGCTCCTGCACCAGCTTAGCAATGCCCTGCGGCCCCAGCCATTCTACGATTTCTTCACGGATTGTTTCGTCAAGGTAGGGAAGAATTTCAGGATCAAATCCGGCCCCGATCACCTCCATCAGGCGATAACGTTCGTCCCGACCCAGAATTTCAAGCAGATCAGCGGTATCAGCTTCGTGAAGACCTTCGACCAGATCTTCAACATCAGAATCCCTGCTTTCTTCAAGGGCATCCTCAACAGCATGAATAAGATCAGAGGAGAGACCAAAATTTTCGTCTTCTGTGAGATTTTGAAGATCGCTACTGTTTTTTGTATCTTCCATCACCCCATCCTCTGCCGCTTATATTTGTGGTGCAGCTTTTTGCACTTACTTTTCTGATTTTTAAATACAGGAGGAACATTACCATTTTATGCAATGTCCCTCCTTAGTACCGAATCAGGTCTTAGTACCTAATCAGGCGCAATTTTTATCAGGCGTTTATTTTTTAATTCGCCGTTCTCTGTTCTGCGCATCAACTACAGCAATAGCGGTCATGTTAACAACCCCTCTTCCTGTTACAGAAGGCGTTAAAATATGTGCAGGCTGAGCCGCACCGACCAAGATCGGCCCGACAGGTAAACCGTCCTCGACAGTCTTCATCAGGTTAAAGGCAATATTAGCCGCATCAAGATTGGGGAAAATCAACAGGTTTGCAGGCCCTGTTAGATTTGAATTCGGAAAAACCCGATTGCGTAGTTCCGTATCCAGAGCCGCATCTGCATGCATTTCACCATCAACTTCCAACTCGGGGTCCATCTCTTCAATTAAAGAGAGGGCTTTGCGCACACGACAGGCAGATTCACTATCTGAGCTGCCAAAGTTAGAGTGAGAGAGCAACGCAACCCGTGGCTTAAGACCAAAACGGCTCACATGTTTTGCGGCAAGAATAGTCGTTTCAGCCAGCTGTTGAGACGTTGGTTCCTGCGTAACGTATGTATCCGCCATAAAGTAAGTGCCGCTTGGCATCAACATCAAGTTAAGAGACGAGAAGTCGGAGACACCATCCTGAAGCCCAAGAACCCCACGAACATGCTTAAGATGACGATGATAGCCACCAGTCACACCACAGATCATGGCATCAGCATCGCCCCGATAAACGGCAAGGGCTGCAATAACGGTATTACGTGTCCGCACGATCACTTTGGCCGTTTCGGGCGAAATCCCCTTACGTTCCATCAAACTATGATATGTCGTCCAGTAATCGTTATAGCGGGGGTCATCTTGTGGATTAATGATTTCAAAGTCTTTTCCGACTTTGAGCTTAATGCCCACCTTATCCATGCGCATCTGTACAACATCAGGGCGACCAACGACGATCGGCACCGCCATTTTCTCATCAATCGCCACTTGCACTGCCCGTAATACCCGCTCGTCCTCGCCTTCGGCATAGATGACCCGTTTGGGATCTTTTTTCGCACGCTCGAAGAGAGGCTTCATCACCAAGCCGGAACGATAGACAAAGCGTTTCAGCTTTTCGCAATAGGCGTCAAAATCTTCGATCGGACGACTGGCCACCCCTGTTTCCATTGCAGCCTTGGCAACAGCCGGGGCAATAATAGAAATCAGACGTGGGTCAAAGGGGCTGGGAATAATATATTCCGGGCCGAAATTCTTGGCTTCGCCACCCATGGCCTTGATAACGATCTCATCCTGCTCTTCCATCGCAAGATCAGCAATCGCCTTAACACAGGCGACCTTCATTTCTTCGTTGATTGCTGTTGCACCAACATCCAGCGCCCCCCGGAAGATGTAAGGGAAACACAAAACGTTATTAACCTGGTTTGGATAATCAGAGCGTCCGGTCGCCATAATGGCATCATCGCGGATCGCCTTGACTTCTTCGGGCATGATTTCAGGTGTCGGATTTGCCAAAGCCATAATAATCGGATCTTTGGCCATACGCTTTACGAAATCAGGTTTTAGAACACCCGGCGCAGAGAGACCGAGAAAAATATCTGCACCCTTAATAACATCAGACAAAGTACGCGCATCCGTTTTCTGTGCAAAAACAGACTTCCAGCGGTCCATAAGTTTCTCACGCCCCTCATAGACGACGCCTTCAATATCTGTGACCCAGATATTTTTGCGATCAATGCCCAAGGAAACCAAAAGGTTTAGACAGGCAAGCGCAGCAGCACCGGCACCAGAAGCCACGACTTTGACGTCTTTTTTCTTCTTTTTCACAAGGCGCAGCGCATTGTAAATTGCTGCGGCCACGATAATCGCAGTGCCGTGCTGATCATCATGAAACACGGGGATGTTCATTTTTTCCCGAAGAGCGTCTTCGACAATAAAACATTCTGGCGCTTTGATATCTTCCAGGTTGATGCCACCAAAAGTTGGCTCTAACGCTGAAATGACGTTAATCAATTTTTCGGGATCGGTTTCATCAACTTCAATGTCAAAAACATCAATCCCAGCAAACTTTTTAAAAAGAACCGCTTTTCCTTCCATAACCGGTTTGGATGCAAGCGGACCAATTGCCCCCAACCCAAGAACAGCCGTACCATTTGTTATAACACCCACGAGATTACCTCGTGAGGTCACGGTAGAAGCTTCGGCGGGGTCCTCAACAATGACCTCACAAGCAGCAGCAACCCCGGGGGAATAGGCCAAAGCCAGATCGCGCTGGTTGCCAAGTGGCTTGGTTGCGGAAATTTCAAGTTTTCCAGGTGTTGGATAGCGATGATAGAATAATGCAGCGTCGCGCAGGTCTTGCGTCATAAAGTTTATTGCTCCTTAGGGCAGTCGATGCCTTATATATAAATCGGGAACGGCTCGTTCCTGCCAATGACGGTCTTGACAGTGTGACGCATAAAAGCGACACCCTGACGCGATTAAAACATAGCAATCCATGGGATGCCATAGATACGATGAGTAAAACCGTGAAAAATTCCCAAGTACTCACAAATGATAGACCAATGAATGACCCAGATACCACGCATGAAGACTTGGGAATCGAATGGCGCATCACGGAAAACCACGTGAGCTACCCTGATGCTCTGAATTTTATGGAAGACCGTGTCGGAAAAATATTCACGAACGAATCTCCGCAAGCAGTCTGGTTACTGGAACACCCTCCCCTCTACACAGCGGGGACATCGGCTGATAAAGAAGACCTGATCGATCCTGATCGTTTTCCGGTTTATGATGCCGGCCGGGGTGGACAATACACCTATCATGGTCCGGGACAACGTGTTGCCTACGTTATGCTCAACCTTAACCTCTACAACAAGGATGTCCGCAAATTTGTATATAATTTGGAAGAATGGGTCATACGCACACTTGCAAAATTCAATATCAAAGGTGAACGCCGCGAAGGCAGAGTCGGAATCTGGATTGATCGTGGAAATGGTCGCGAAGATAAAATCGCCGCGATCGGCGTCAGAGTCCGCAAATGGATCACGTTTCATGGGATTTCCATAAACCTTGATCCCGATTTATCCCATTTTGAAGGTATTGTGCCCTGTGGCATTAATCAACACGGGGTGACCTCGCTCGTTGATCTGGGGCTATGCGTCTCTATGGAAGATCTGGATGTCGCGATGAAAGAAGCCTTTTATGAAGTTTTCAAGCCCGAAGACTTGCCTGTCTGAGGAAAGCACCACTACCTGATTTGAACAAACTCCATTTCATTGCCCAAGACAGATGTATCAACAGTTTCCTCGACAGAGGTCACGTTGGCGTGCTCAGGCCCTTCATGACATAACTTGACCAAAACATCTATCTTATCCACCTCTCCTTTGACAACAGCTTCAACCTGTCCGCTTGACAAATTTCGAACCCAACCGATAAGTCCCAGTTTTTGAGCTGTATCAACCGTCCACCGACGGTACCAAACACCCTGAACACGCCCGGAAATTAAAAGTTTCACTTGTTTAGTTGTCATTGCTGTTTTTATTCCAAGAACTTACCAAAATTTAGAGCGTGATTTATTCACTACATATATGATCATACTATTCTCTTATTATGAAAACATTGAAAAGCAAAAATAATTCATCGATTGCAAGTTGTGATTTTGTTTTCCCATACCTATTTAAATGGGTGGTATGGGAGTAGATTGATGTTAAACACAGGATTAGTTGAAAAGCTGGAAACGCTGAGTTCGTTATCAAACTCATGGCGAACGGGCACAATTGAAATTACCGATATTGAACCTGGCGACTGTGTTCTCTCTACCAGTGAATTAACCCTGAATTATGCACTTGCACCTGTTAGTAAAAGATATCGATCAGGCAATCTTGCACAATATAATACAGGAACAGGATGGATGGTGCCCTCGGGCATTAGTATTCATTGTGGCTACGAGACATCTTCGCGAAGCTTGCGTCTTATTCTCCCCCTGCAAACATTGCGCGATGTACAGCCAGAAGGTCAATCAATTCCTGATCTTCCTTTATGTTGCCTAGAAGACCCAACAATTCTTCAGCTGATTTTGAATCTGTATGATTGCAGTCAAGAGGATGATGCTTATTCTGCCCTTTATCGAGATACCATGACACTCGCTTTGGCCTCTCACCTTTATCGCGCTTATGCTCGTATCGAAGATACAACAACCCAACATCGCGATCCCCGTCTGAGTCGTGTCATTGAATATATCGAAGATAATCTAGACAAGCAGATGACACTTGATGAACTTGCCAATGTTGCAACAATGAGCCGCTATCACTTTGCAAAAATGTTTAAAGATTTTACAGCACTGCCGCCACATCGCTTTCTTGCAGAAAGAAGAATTGAAAAAGCTAAATCCCTTTTGATGACATCAAGAGATTCGACAGCAGAAATTGCATATCAAGTCGGATACAACAGCCAGAGTAATTTCACTCAAACATTCCGGCGATTAACAGGTATTACCCCCGCAAAATATAGAGGCGTTAAGGTCTAACCCCCAAACACCCCAAGATCTTTATAAACTATCCCAAGAACGGATCTGTTATAATCCCCTGATCGTTTCTATTTTCATGTCATAGCCATACGTAAGAATAAGGCCATAAACATAGAACATGTCAGGAACTTAACCATGATTACTTTCACATTAAACAATGAGAAAAGATCGGTAGACGCCGATCCCGACACCCCTTTATTGTGGGTGATCCGTGACGAAATCGGACTTACAGGAACAAAATTTGGCTGCGGCGCAGGACTTTGCGGTGCATGTACGGTCCATCTTGATGGCGAACCTGTAAGATCATGCCAAACACTCGTGAGTGATGCTACCGACCTCAATATTACCACGATTGAAGGTATTAACGGAAAAGCAGCCAAAGCCATTCAAACGGCTTGGGAGGAAATAGAAGTTCCTCAATGCGGATATTGTCAATCAGGTCAAATTATGTCAGCGACTTCCTTGCTCGCGCAGAACCCAAAACCAAGCGACGCAGAGATTGATGAAGCCATGAACGGTAATGTCTGTCGCTGTGCCACCTATGTACGTATCAGAAAAGCAATTCACCACGCTTCTGATCTGATGGAGGCTTAAGAACATGACAACAACAAAAACACTAGCTTCCAGCCGCCGCACGTTCCTTAAAGGTGCTGGCGTAACCACCGGGTTGCTTATTGGCTTCCACATTACAGGCAAAGGTGTTGTTGCAGCCATACCCGGTCAACAATTTTCTCCAAACGCATTTGTTCGCATTGGTACAGATAATCTGGTCACTGTTATCGCAAAACACATTGAATTTGGACAAGGTAGCTACACTGGGTTAGCCACAATCCTTGCCGATGAACTTGACGCAAGTTGGGATCAAATCCGCATTGAATCTGCCCCAGCGGATGCAAGTAAATATAACAATCTCTTTTGGGGGCCCTATCAGGGAACTGGTGGATCAACTGCCATTGCGAACTCATGGACGCAGCTTCGTGAAGCAGGCGGGAAAGCCCGTGCTTTGTTGGTACAGGCCGCGAGTGCAGAATGGAATGTTCCTGTATCAGAAATCACTGTTTCCGATGGTATTGTCAAGCACGACAAATCATCCCAAGAACAAACCTTTGGCGCACTTTCAGAAAAAGCAGCTCTGCAACAAGTTCCTGAAAAAGTTCAGTTAAAAACACCTGATCAATTCAAACTTATCGGGCGTAACGTCAATCGTAAAGATATTGCCCCCAAAACTAATGGAACGGCCATCTACACACTAGATATAAGTCGCCCCGGCATGGTTGTCGCAGTTGTAAAACGTCCACCACGATTTGGCGGACTGGTTAAGTCTTTTGATGATACGGACGCCAAAGACATCAAAGGTTATGTGGGTTCTGTTACAACACCCCGCGGTGTTGCCGTCATGGCTAAAAATACATGGGCAGCTATAAAAGCGCGTGACGCAATCACAGTTGATTGGAATGACAGCCAAGCAGAAATGCGGGGTTCAGAACAGATCATGGCTGAGTACCGTGAGTTAGCAAAAACACCAGGCTTACCTGCTCGTAATGACGGGGATGCAACAACTGCTATTGCAGAGGCAAAACACACACTTGAAGTCAGTTATGACTTTCCGTATCTCGCTCACGCGCCAATGGAAACATTGGATTGTGTGATTGAGCAAACCGAACAAGGTGCCGAGGTATGGACAGGATCACAAATCCCAACGGGTGATCAGCATACCGTTGCGACAATCCTTGGACTAAAGCCCGAACAGGTCAAAATTCATACCCAACTTGCTGGTGGTAGCTTTGGACGCCGCGCGACATCAGATTCCGATATGGTTTCAGAAGCAGCAATGATCGTCAAAGCTACCAAAGGTAACGTGCCTGTTAAATTGGTGTGGACCCGGGAAGACGACATTCAGGGCGGCAGGTACCGTCCAGCGTATCACCACAAACTCAAAGCCGGACTTGATGATCAAGGGAATATCACGGGATGGCAGCATTCAATCGTCGGACAGTCAATTGTCGCAGGAACCGCATTCGAAGCTTTTCTGGTAAAAGATGGTGTAGATGCTACATCTGTCGAAGGTGCCGCTAACCTGCCCTATGCCATACCGAATGTGTCTGTGGATCTAACCACAACGGATGTAAAAGTGCCTGTTCTCTGGTGGCGTTCCGTCGGCTCTACACACACGGCCTATTCAACGGAAACCTTTATTGATCAACTGGCAAGTAAAGCAGGAAAAGATCCCATTGACTTCCGCCGTTCAATGCTGAAGGACCACCCTCGCCACCTCGCCACACTTAATCTGGTAGCTGAAAAAGCAAACTGGGGCTCACCAATTACCGAGGGACGATATCGCGGCGTTGCAGTTCACGAAAGCTTCAGTTCTGTGGTCGCACAAATCGCCGAAATCAGCTTTGATGAAGACGGTATTTTAAAAGTTGAAAAGGTTTGGTGTGCTGTAGATTGCGGGATAGTGGTCAATCCTGACGTTGTTAAAGCACAGATGGAAGGCGGGATCGGCTTTGGTTTAGGTGCCGTTCTTCGTAATGCTGTCACACTAGATGAAGGTATCGTTGATCAATCCAACTTCCATGATTACGAGCCCCTTCGCCTTGAAGACATGCCGGAAGTCGATGTTTACATCGTTCCAAGCGAAGCTGCACCAACTGGTGTTGGCGAACCCGGTGTCCCGCCAATTGGTCCCGCCGTCGCAAACGCAATTTTTGCCGCAAAAGGCAAGATGGTAACCAAACTTCCCTTCAGCGAAGGTATGCCCGATTTGGTATAGATTTCATCTAATATCAATAACTTGAAACTCAAACAGGCCAGAGCATGTTAACTGCTCTGGCCTGTTTTATATGAATAAAAATGGCCTATTATAAAAGCCATCAGCATACAAACTGCATACTTTATGACGCAATTTCATAGGGTGTTTGCAGTGCGTTATTTGCCGATCTGGCAATTGATTCTGAATCCAGACCAAAATGACGATACAAATCGCCAATGGTGCCTGTTTGACCAAAGTGCTCAACACCCAGAGGAATTGTGCGATGTCCGCCAACAGCGCCGAGCCATGACAGGGTTGCCGGATGACCATCAATCACCGTCAGCACGACACAGTGCTTTGGCAAACGGGAAAAGAGCTGTTCAACATGGCTGGTGGCCTGACGGTTGCCGCGACTGCGATCCCGTTGGGCCGCGGTCCAGCCCGCATTCAACCGATCCGCTGAGGTGACGGCAAGAACACCAACATCTCGATTATGTTGCGACAGTTTACCTGCGGCATCAATGGCTTCATTGGCAACGGCCCCCTGATACACAATGACCAGTTCACAGTTTGGTCCCGGTTTGCGCATCCAATAGGCACCATCAATAACGCCCTGTTCAAAATCCGCGTTTGACCTTTGGCCTGGCTGTTCCAGTGGATTTGTCGTCAAGCGAAGATAAACGGATCCACCCGTTTCATCCCGAAGCCAGGTTCGCTCGTCCGGCTCACCTTCGCCATCACGCTGCATATAGTCAAAAGCCCATTGCATGATGATTGCCAACTCATCCACAAAAGCAGGTTCAAAGGCCGCCAAACCATCCTGAGACATACCAATCAAAGGAGATCCGATGGACTGGTGCGCGCCCCCTTCCGGAGCCAGTGTGATACCAGATGGCGTACCAACAATCATGAAACGTGCATCCTGATAACAAGCATAGTTCAGCGCATCCAAACCTCTGGCAACGAAGGGGTCATAAACGGTGCCGATTGGTAACAGGCGCTTCCCATAAAGCGAGTGCGACAGGCCCGCAGCCCCCAGAAGCAGAAAAAGGTTCATTTCTGCAATACCAAGTTCAATATGCTGACCTTCGGGTGTGAATTCCCATTTTGCGGTGGACGGAATTTTTTCGTTAATAAAGGTATCGCTCTGTTCACTGCGAGCAAAGAGCTTACGACGATTAACCCAGGGGCCAAGGTTTGTTGTTCCCGTCACATCCGGTGATGTGGTTACAATACGCTGTGCAAGTTCTGAACTTCCCTTAGACAAATCATCCAAAATTTTACCAAAACCCATCTGGGTCGATATCTCGCGGTCACTTGCCAACTCAATTTTTGGCACCTCGACAGGCGCATCGGAATAGCGACGCATCCCCTTAGCAAAGAAAGGCGTTTTATCCAGAAACTCCTGTAGTCCTCTAACATCTGCAACAGCGGCGAACTTCTCCCACTCCTGTCCTTCCGGCACGCCCATATGCGCTTGCCACTCTCCCATTTGCGGTTTGTTCATCAATCCACCGTGATTGTCTTTGTGCCCGGCTATCGGTGTGCCCCACCCCTTGATCGTGTAGGCCAGGAAGCAAACGGGTCTGTCATGATCAATAGCATCAAAAGTTTCCGCCATGGTCTGAACGCAGTTGCCGCCCAGATTTTCCATCAATTCAGCCAGTTCGTCATCACTGCGTTTGTTGATCAGGGCCGTAACATCCCCTTGGTCGCCCAAAGCATCCATCAGGCGTTCGCGCCAAACTTTGCCCCCCATGTAAGTCAGGGCTGAATAAAGCTGGTTCGGGCAGTTATCGATCCAGTCTTTGAGCTTCTCGCCGCCCGGTTCTTCAAAGGCAGAACGTTGCAGATAACCGTACTTTACCCGGACAACATCCCATCCAAAGGCGTCAAAAATTTGCTCTATGCGTTGAAACAATCCTTCGCGTACGATACCGTCAAGTGACTGGCGGTTATAGTCAATAATCCACCAAGTATTACGCAGATCGTTTTTCCACCCTTCTTGCAGGGTTTCGTATATATTACCTTCATCCAGTTCAGCATCCCCAACAAGCGCAACCATGCGCCCAAGCGAGAGGTCTTGGCCCCATGACTTTGCCTGAATGTAATCCTGAACCAGAGACGCAAAAGATGTTATCGCAACACCCAAGCCAACAGAGCCCGTAGAGAAATCAACATCATCGATATCTTTTGTTCGTGAAGGGTAAGACTGTACCCCTTTGTAACCCCTGAAATTTTGCATCTTTTCCAAAGTTTGATTACCCATGAGATACTGCATGGCATGGAAAATTGGTGACGCATGAGGTTTCACAGCAACCCGGTCTTCGGGTTTTAGAGCAGAGAAATAAAGCGCCGTCATAATCGACACCATAGAAGCTGAAGAGGCCTGATGCCCGCCGACCTTGATTCCATCTTCCTTGGCGCGTAGATGATTGGCATTGTGGATCATCCAATGCGAAAGCCACAGCAGTCTTTGCTCGATTGTTTTCAGATGATTGATTTTCATTTGGCTCGCTTGTTTAGACACGGCGTTCTCCTCCCAACTCTCAAAACTCCCAAAACCCATATCTCAGGGAACAATAAAATACGCACCTAAATGTTACTGGTAGTAAAGTTATTAGGGGTAACTATTATTCAATATTAGACGATACCACCTAATAAAAAGCGATATCTTGCTATTTACGGGTAATTTGATTTAGATGTTAGGTGAATTTAATATTTTTAAGGATTTTTTAGTGGCTTCACCTAATTTAGACGAAATAGATATTCGAATCTTACGCGAACTGCGAAATGATGGGCGGATCACCGCAGCAGAACTCAGCCAGCGGGTTGGCCTAAGCGTAACCCCGGTTATCAGACGACTTAAGCATCTTGAGAACACCGGTATTATTACAGGTTATGTCGCCTTGATCGACGAAGTTGCCCTGGGTTATGAAATGTCCGTTTTTGTCTCGGTAAAGCTGGACAAACAAATAGATGCCGCCATCGAAAACTTCGAAACAGAAATGTTGAAATTTCCAGAGGTCGTCGACTGCTGGTTAATGACCGGACACAGAGATTACTTGTTACGCATTGCCATCACTGGTCTGAAAGAATTCGAAGCCCTGATGATTGAGCGATTGGTCAAAATCAACGGGGTGGCGTCCATCGAATCATCCATCCCCATCCGGCGGGTAAAATCCGGCATTTCCCGAACGCCGTGAAATAAATGTGAATTCAGTTGGCATTGTATTGATTACATTTTCGCGCCAAGATAGTTTATGTTGGAGAATATATCTACTTATGAGTAACCAATAAATGTTGAAAATCATCCCCCTAATCATTTGTCTGATTTTGTGGTCCAATATTGCAAAATCTAGTGATTTTGAGAATGCCTTGGCTGCATATGACCGAGCGGACTATCAAACAGCATTAGGAACATTTACAAGGTTAGCTGAACAAGGACATGCAGCATCACAGTACCAGTTAGCTATGATGCTATCTAACGGGTTTGGCATAGAAAAGAACACTTCTGAAGCCTTCTCTTGGTACAAAAAAGCAGCCGAACAAGGTAATGCGAATGCACAATATAATTTGGGGCAAATGCACTACAAAGGTCTTAGCGTTGATAAAAGCATACCCAACGCTATTACATATTTTAGAGAAGCAGCAGAGCATGGACATAAAGATGCGCAATATAATTTAGGTTCTCTGTACCATTCCGGAACCCATGTTCAGCAAGATTATCAAAAAGCCATCTATTGGTACAAAAGAGCTTCATATCAAGATCAATTAGATGCCATTTTCAACTTGGGAACCATGTTTTCTAATGGGTATGGTGTCGATCAAAGTTATTCGAATGCCTTGACGTTTTATCAGTTGGCAGCGGATAAAAATCATAACGCAGCTCAATTTAATCTAGGATATATGTATTATAACGGGCTTGGTGTCGATCAAAGCTACAAGGAAGCCATCAAGTGGTACAATTTGGCAGCAAATCAAGGTCATCCAATTGCACAATATAATCTGGGTACCATGTTATTTAATGGATACGGTATAGAGCAAGATTATCTATCTGCTTATATGTGGCTTCTTACCGCAAAAGTATCTGGAAAAAAATCTGTTGAAGAAGCTCTGAATTTAGCAGCGTCAAAGTTGTCTGATTCAGAAATTTCAAAAGCAAGAAAACAATCTGAGCAATGGCTAGAGAGGTACTGATTTCAGGTTAACTTTCTTGGTTAAACAATGACATTTCTACAGTTTAGCAGGCGAAAATCATCCGCCTGCTATAACCTTAAACTGTGTATATTCTTAAGAGACGTCCCTTTCAATTTCGGGAATCTATCTGCTTATGGGAAGTTTCTTTTACTTCCCACAAAATCCGGCCTCACGGATTTAAATTCTGCACTTTAAATTCTATATCAACATTTCCTCAAGAATAAATTGGAAAGCGAGAACAAATACTTGCTACTTGTTTTTTAGATTTTTGAATAACCGCGCCCTCTTGCTCAGCACCAGCAGTCGAAATCATTTCGCTAATCATCTGGCCAAGTTCGACGAATTCAGTTTCCTTGAAGCCCCGCGTTGTCGCAGCACTCACCCCAAGGCGCAAACCAACCCAATCAGCAGGACGCTTACTATCAAACGGGATCGGATTTTTGTTCGATGTAATATCTGCGCGCTCTAAAAGCATTTCAATCGCTTGGCCTGTCTTTTTCTGGGCACTGAGATCCAGAAGAACAATGTGCGTATCCGTTCCGCCAGATACCAGATTAATTCCATTTCCTAAAAGCGTCTCGGCCAGTGTATGGGCATTGTTTTTTATCTGTTTTGTATAAGACTTAAACTCTGGTTGTAGGGCTTCGCCAAGGCAGACTGCCTTTGCTGCCAGAACCTGTGTATGAATTGATCCCTGCACGCCAGGGAAAACAGCAGCCTGTAGTTTCTTTTCATAGTCAACAGACTTGGAAAGGATGATCCCCCCACGCGGACCACGCAGTGTTTTGGTGGTTGTACAGGTCACAAGATCGGCATGGGGTAACGGACTAGGGTGAACACCACCTGCAACCAAACCAGCAAAGTGCGCCATATCAACATGAAAAAACGCATCTACCTTTTTGGCAATCGCCGCCATACGTTCAAAATCGATTTCTCTCGGGTAGGCTGATCCCCCCGTAATCAACAGTTGGGGACGAATTTCCAATGCCAGAGCTTCCAGTTTTTCATAGTCAATCTGCCCAGTTTCCCGCTCAACGCCATAGTGATGTGCTTCGAACCATCGCCCCGATAGATTAGCCCCCAAACCATGACTTAAATGACCACCAGCGGCGAGATCCAAACTCAAAACCCTGTCACCGGGCTCGAGAAGTATAAAGAAGACAGCCAGATTAGCCTGACTTCCAGAATGAGGCTGAACATTTGCATAAGCGCAGCTAAATAGCTCTTTGGCCCGATCAATCGCTGCCTGTTCAACAACATCCACATAACGTCCGCCGCCATGAAACCGTGCACCCGGATAACCTTCGAGCGTTTTATTCGTCATCTCATGCCCCAAGGCATCAAGAACGGCACGACTGACAATATTCTCAGATGCGATTAATTCAATCTGGTCTTGTTGCCGGGCTTTTTCATTCTGCAAAGCCTCACCAATTAATGGATCAGTTGCTGTAACTGGGGCGTCAAAAAACACTGACATCTGCAATATCCCTATAGAAGTATGCGCCGGCCCAAATCGATAGGCTAACTACTATATACAAGTCGGCTTGATCTGAGCTGACGCATTTAAGTTAATGTCTCTTGAAGACACCTCTATGATCGCGCTAATTCCATAGACATCGCAAATCAGTTTTGCTATATCTTAGGCCTAGAAAAACTGAGTCTGATATATCATGACTATTGTCCCTCCTCGCCCGCAAATCCCGCCATTAAATTCTCTCCGCGCCTTTGAAGCAGCGGCACGACTTGGTGGCTTTTCGACCGCAGCAGATGAACTTTGCGTAACACCAGGTGCCGTGGCACAACACGTTAAATCACTAGAAGCATGGGTCGGCGCAGACCTTTTCATTCGGCGATCACAAGGCGTTGAGTTAACCGAATTGGGCCAAAACGTCCTTTCCGAGTTTAGTTCTGCTTTTGATCAACTTGGTCTTGCGGTGCAAACACTTCGATCGCAAGCCACACCCAAACATATTCGTATTGCCGCCCTTCCCAGTATTGCCCAACTCTGGCTCTCCCCCAAATTGCCTTCTGTCAGGCAGGCCGCACCAGAACTAACAATCTCTGTCACAGCTTTGGAAAAAGACCCAAACCTTCAACGTGAACCTTTCGATATTAGCATTTTTTATCGGGATAACCTCTCCAAGAATAAGGATGTTTTTTCCACAACCTACGAAGTCTGCAAGGATATCATCTTCCCCGTCTGCTCACCGCAGGTTGCCAGTCGGCTATATAAACATGAAGACCTGAACAAAGCCCTTTGCCTCCACGACGCATCCTGGGCAGAAGACTGGTCAAAATGGATTAGCCATGCTTTGCCTGATACCCCCTTAAACACCGATGGACCTGTTTATTCTCTCTATGGACTTGCCATAGAAGAAGCCCGTAATGGTGCTGGTATTATGATGGGCCACAAGGCATTGGTTGAAAACCACCTAAAAGATGGAAGCCTGGTCGCTCCTTTCGACAAACCACTCACACTGGATCGGACTTTGGTTATCACGACAGCACAATCGGCAAAAAGTAACCCATATCTTGATTTGATTATCAAAACACTGCTGGAAATATAGCCCTTTACTGATCCGCTATCGATCTAAACAAGACAAAGCTGACTTTGTTTTTAAAGGTTCCAAGAAGTGTCATATTTGTGCAATGGCAAGTAAGTAACCGTTAAGCATTCAAAAACGATAAAGCCGACTCCCACCAAGGCGGTCGTGCGCTCAGGAGTGCAAGATGACTAAAACCAGAAACGAAGACCTTTCTTTTGATGAATTTGATGAAATTATAAATCCCGGCCCAGAAGTAACTGGATTTGAACAGGTTGTAGAAAAAGCTTTGTCCCGCCGTAATTTCCTAAGTGGTGGCTTGGCCATCGGGGCATCTGCACTTGTTTTGGGATCAACAGCTTTAACGCCGTTTAGTGCCAAAGCTGCAAACAATTTTGACTTTGAACCTATTCCTGCAAACACTTTGGATACGGTGACAGTTCCAAAAGGATATTCATGGCAAGTTGTGACCCAATGGGGGGACGAGTTATGGTCCAAGTCTGCTCCCTTTGATCATGAAACGCGCGGTACCGGAAAAAGCCAGGAACTTGCCATTGGGGATAACAATGATGGTATGTCCTTGTTCACCATTGATGGGCATCACCTGCTGATCTCTAACAACGAATACACAAACCGTAGCATCATATACGACAATCGTGAGAGCAAGTTACCGGAAACAGCGGATGACATTCGTAAAGGAAAAGCCGCTCACGGTGTTACAGTAGTCGAGGTCAAACAAGACGGCCAGAAATGGAATATTGTAAAAGATTCCAAATATAACCGCCGTATTACAGCTGATTCACCTATGGAAATTTCCGGTCCTGCACGTGGCCATGACCTGTTGAAAACATCTGCCGATCCATCTGGTACACGATCACTCGGCACATGGAATAACTGTGGGAATGGTCGTACACCTTGGGGTACTTATCTCGCTTGTGAAGAAAACTTCAACGGCTATTTTTCCAGCAGTGATGAAAACTACACGGCAAGTGACGAACTGAAACGCTATGGCGTCAAGAACGAAGACTGGGGCTATGCCTGGGCCATCGAAGATGAGCGCTTTGACATCAGTAAAAATCCGAATGAACCAAACAGAGCCGGGTATGTTGTCGAGATTGATCCAAGTGATCCAACATCAACACCCAAAAAACGCACTGCGCTCGGTCGTTTCAAACACGAAAATGCAGAAGTTGTCGTCAACAAAGACGGTCATGTTGTGGTTTACATGGGCGATGACGAGCGCGGTGAATTCATCTATCGCTTTGTATCCAAAGGAAAGCTCGTTGAAGGCGGCAACAATACAAACCTTCTTGACGACGGCAAGCTTTACGTTGCCAAATTCAATGACGACCAAAGTGGTGAATGGCTGGAACTTTCTCCTGATACAACAGGTATGAAATCCCAAGCTGAAGTTTGTATTCACGCCCGTATTGCCGCATCCAAGGTTGGCGCAACGACGATGGATCGCCCAGAATGGGTCGCCTCACACCCGAAAAAAGCAGAGATTTACTGTGCTCTGACAAACAACAAAAATCGCGGCAAAAAACCAAATGCTGGTGGCGACGAAACACCTGTAACTGGTCCAAACCCACGCGCGGCAAATCTCTATGGTCAAATCGTTCGCTGGAGACCTGAGCAAGAAAACCACACTGCCGATACTTTCATCTGGGATCTTTTTGTGATGGCTGGCAATCCCACCGTTCATAACGATGCCTACGCAGGTTCAAAGAATATTGACGCACACAATATGTTCAATGCGCCGGATGGTATCTCATTCGATAACAATGGCAAGCTCTGGATACAGACCGATGGCAAATATTCCAACAAGGATGATTTTGCCGGTATGGGAAATAACCAGATGCTGATCGGAGATACTGAAACTGGTGAAATCCAGCGTTTCCTTGTTGGCCCGAAAGAATGTGAAGTGACAGGCATTACCTGGAGCGAAGACCGCAAAACAGTCTTTGTTGGCATCCAGCACCCTGGCGAAAAAGGCGACAGTACCTTCCCCGGTGGCGCAGGAACAGCACCACGATCTGCAATCATTGCAGTCACCAAAGATGACGGAGCTGTAATCGGTTAAGTTGCATTGACTTGGTTCGAGAAAGAATAGGAATCAGAAGTTAACGGGAAGAATTTTCTTCCCGTTAACTTGTCTTCTCGCAACACAAAACACCACTTTAGGTTTTGTAAACACTTTAGAGCTACTCTTGAACGTGATTAATCAGGAATAAAGGCTATGAAGTTTTACACCAAATTATTTTCACTGATTTTGGCTACCGCTATTTCAGCCGAAGCACATACAGATGGTAAAACAACTCAAGCCTTTAGCTTAGTCCATTCCTCTCAATCGGATAATTCAGTAACAAAAGTAATAAATGAAATAATTAAAAAAGAAATTAAACCTATTTCTAAGTTGGAAAGCGTTATCACTGCGATTAAACAGCAAAATCTAGAACACACCAACATTCATGAAATAAAAATAATCGCTTTGGATCAGAAATGGCGATTGGAAACTGAAAAGCTAGGGTCCGGCCCCATTGATCATCCACTTATCAATAAACTACTCAATAAATTTGCATCAAAAGAACTCCGTTCAATTAAAGATAAACAAAAAGGTCTTTTTACCGAAATTATCGTAACAGATAACAAAGGCCTAAACGTTGCAATCAGCGATATTACCTCCGACTATTGGCAAGGTGATGAAGACAAATGGCTAAAAACCTTCCAAGTGGGTCCAAAAGCTATATTTATAGGTGAGCCAGATTTAGATGAATCAACACAAGCATTTCAATTACAGATCAGTATTACAATTATAGACCCTCTTAATGATCAGGGTATTGGGAGCCTTACCGTTGGTTTAGACTTAGATCTGCTAGAACTCATTCTCGAAGATGAAGTTGAAGAATCCAGTTTCAACAACAGGAACTTACCTAATGAGTGAGGAAAAAATTAATCGTCCAAAAACTTTTTGGAATGTTAGTCGTAAAGTATGTTTTTTAACCATTGCGGGTACAACACTCTGCTTTACATTACTTACCTTTATTAACTGGCAAGCCGAAAAAAAGAGAATTTACCAGATCGTCATTGATAATGCTGTGATCAAAACGGAATTATTGGCGTCTCAGATTGTCGGCGGAGTACGATGGAAAAAACCTGAAGCAATAAGCCGCCCGTTTAATAACCTTAAAGCAAACAAATCCACGTCAGATTTTAACATTCATGTCTTTGATAATGGTGGTAATCAATTAGTAACGCATGAAGAGTTAGATGAGCACAATCACAATTGGGATATTACTGTTCTCTTATCACAAGAAAAAGTTGAAACCGAATATATTGAAAACCATGATAACACATTGACCGTTATTACCCCGATTAAAAACACACGAAATACAATTTTTGGTACTCTTGTGATGGTTTGGAGTCTTGAGCAGGCAGAAAATTACCAACAACAAAGCCTATTAGTACAACTATATGTTTTCTTAGCCTTTACAATTATCTCTGTGATTTTCTTATTTTTTATTATCAATAGGAAAGTTGGTAAAATTCTAAACCAGCTCAGCCATGAAATGGTTTTAGTTACACAAAACAAACATAAACCAGGCAGCAATCTTTTATCACGCAAAGATGAATTTGGTTTAATGGCCAATGCTCTGGAAGTGTTCAAGAAAAATACGGACAACCTAAAAAAAATAGAAGAAAAACTGATTGAGAAAACCCTTCAATTAGAAAGCACATTACAAAAAGAGCTTAAACAAAATGCCCTACAACGCGATTTTATATCAATGACGTCGCATGAATTTCGTACACCACTCGCCATCATTGACAGCAGTGTTCAAAGAATAGAACGCCGGATGGATAACCTAGACAAAGAACACCTAGGAAAACGGATCCATAAGATCAAAGTAGCTACTCAGCGTATGCTTTCCTTGATTGACAGTACCCTTAGCGCATCAAGAATTGAAGCTGGTGAGGTTGAAATCGAACTTGGCCCTGTTGATCTTGCTGGTATGATTGCTCAGCTATGTATCAGTCACGATGATATCGCCGACAAGCATACCATTACATATAATGTAGAACAGCTTCCAAGAAATATGATTGCAGACTATTCCAAACTGACTCAAGTTTTCACTAATCTCTTATCTAACGCTGTTAAATATTCACCGGATGCTTCTGAAGTCATCGTTAATGGTTTTATGGAAAACAATCGAGCCACCATCACCATCCAAGATTTTGGAATAGGTATATCACAAGATGATTGGGATAATATTTTTGAACGTTATTATCGTTCAAGTAATACAACCGGAATTTCAGGAACCGGTATTGGTCTCTGCCTTGTTCAAACCCTCTTGGAATTGCAAGGAGGAGTAGTTACAGTAGAAAGTCAAATCAACCAAGGATCAATATTTAAGGTTCAAATGCCTGTAAATCCACCGGGGGATAAAACCGCAGAAATAATTGACGTCCCTCTTAGCACATCCAAAAACGACCCATCACTTGATGACATAATGAATGCACTTTGATTACGTTTTGATTTATTAGGGAACAACAATGGCAACAATACTATGTGTAGAAGATGAAGACGCCCTTCGCGAAGATTTAGTAGAAGAACTTGAAGACGAAGGCTACACTGTTTTATCAGCCAAAAACGGCGAAGAAGGTTTCAAAATAATTTCCGAAAACAAAAACCTTGATTTGGTTTTAAGTGATATTTCAATGCCAATAATGGACGGTTTTGAACTTTTAAGACAGGTCAGGGAAAATGAAGCATCCTTTTCCGATATCCCTTTTGTTTTTTTAAGTGCTTTGTCAGACAGAGATCAAATTCTGGAAGGAAAGAAACTCGGTGTCGATGACTATGTTATAAAACCTGTAGATTTTGATTTACTGTTCGCCACGCTTGCAACCCGTGTAAGGCAAATTTCCAAAATAAAACAAAAACAAGAAAAGAAAATGGTGGCACTTTATAAGGCACTATCTGCTGAAGAGAAAAGTGCTGAAGAACCATCGCAAAACACAACTCCTACCGCCCAAGTCCCTAAACAAAAGAACACCGCTCAGGAACCAACACCGCAAACAGCATCTTCGCCTCCCAAGTTCCCTGAAACGGGAAAGCTGGTAACTGGACGCTTTCAATTACTTGGTCTCGATAAATTAAAAGAAAAGCTGAGTGGCAAAACCGACAAATATATGACGAAGATTCAAACTGTTGTTCAAAATGTTGTTTCTAAAAATCTATCCCCTGAAGATGTTTGTAAAATAGGAGATGATCATGAGATGATGATTTGTTTTGCCAAATTATCAGAAGATGAAGCGGCCTATAAAATTGAATCAATAAAAAGAGAAATCTGGATCAAAGTACTTGGTGAAGAAGATTATCAAGAAGAGCTAAGTATTAATTCACAAGTCTATGAAATTGAGGTCGAAGAAGAAGAATATGCCAATGCAAAAAACCCTTGGGACTTAATTCAAGATAGAATAAACAAGGCCGCCGCTGCAGCAGAAGAACGTGTGGAAATTTTCATCAGTGAAATACTGGAACGGGCTGAAGTTCGCTTTACGAAACTACAAAATACTGACGGAAAACCTCTTCCGATATCTGTCGCAACGTTTGACAGTTTCGGACAGGATAAACTTAACTCTATTAATCAAGTAATTAAAGCAGATGATCCACGATGTCTTATTGTACAAGGCAGCTATATAGGACAAACAATTGCTTACATGATTTCCAATCTGTCAGATATGGCCGCGGGTGTTGTTTTAAAAATAAGCTATCAACTCTGTATCAACAAAAAAGAGTTTGAAAACGCGCTTGGGTTGCTTGAAAAACTTCCAAAGGTGGCTAGGGATCGTATGATCATAGCAATTACAGATATACCGCCAAAACTCCACCTTTCGCAACTTAGCGACTTAATGATGAGAATCAGGCCATTTTGTAAAATGGGAATGACAGAGTTCCAACTGGAAATGCCATCAGATCAAAGCTTTGACATGGTTGGCGCTTCTATTCTCATGTTAGACTTTCACGAAGCGAAAGCTTTGATCAAGTATTCAAAGCCAGCTTTTGTGCAAGCCATAAAAACTCTGAGACTTAAAAAGAAAAAACTACTCATCACTAACGTCCCCGAAAACCAGATTGGAATTTGCAAAAATCTTGGAGCAAACTTTATTGATGTCAGAAGCTAGGTGTAGTTCAACAAGCACATTTACAATACCCGTCTTCACATCTCAAAATTAGTACACATAAAAAATTTACTTCAAGAACAAAGCGATTAAACCTGTGGAAAAGTTAATTTGAAACAGGCACCTGGCCCCGGATCGACATCAGTATATTCAATTGATCCACCATGGCGCTCCATGATCTCTCTGATAATCGGCAGCCCCAGACCGCATCCTTCGTCATCCCGTGTTTCAGACCGATAGAAGCGTTCAAAAACTTTATCCTGCTGATCCAAAGAAACTCCCGGACCGTTGTCTTCCACTTCTAGAACAATATCCTTGGATACTTGTTTCAATCGAACTGTAACCGTTGAATGTTCAGGACAATAGTTCAAGGCATTTTCAATTAAGTTCTTTAGCGCCTCTTTTATTAGTTCTTCATTTCCAAAGACAGAAGAAGTGGGGTCTAGCTGCTCAAACCCCAAATCAATTTGTTGCGCAACTGCCAGAGGGACATAGGTTCTTGTCACCTCTTCACTTAACCTTTTCAGATCAATGGCTTCAGACTGAAAATTTTCGTTCTCTTGATGCGTTCGGGCCAAACTGAGTAACTGGTTAATCAAGCGTGATGTTTGTTTGGTGCTTCGATTTAAATGCTCTAAGCGCCTGGAAATTTCTTCAGGGTCTTTTGCATCACTGGCCAATTCGGCCTGTGTCTGTATGGCTGCAAGCGGTGTTCGCAACTGATGCGCAGCATTTGCCGTAAAGCGCTGCATAGCCTCTATCGACGCCCCCAATCTTTTCATCAGATCATTAATCGCATCGATCAGATGTCGAACCTCTTGCGGGACTTCATGTTCTATCGGCCGAAGATCAGAGGGCGTTCTGCGATTAAGTGCAGCTTCCAATCTAACAAGAGGCTTTAGCCCCCACCCGATACCTATCCACAAGACGATGCCAGCGACCAAGATAAACACGAGTTGGCGCACAATTGCAGCTGTCATCATTTCATTGATTAGATTATTGCGCCCCTCTACGGTCTCGGCCACCATCACTGTAAAGCGCGCAGACAGTCGTCCCCCCGAAATATGACGGGAAATCACCCCAACCCGAATAGCGTCACCGCGATAATCCGCATCAAAAAACAAAGGAGAATCGTTTTTGGGTATATCAGCACCATCAACGACCGGTAAATCGTCGTAGCCGGTAATAAAGTCATTTCCCGGGCCAATGACCTGATAAAAAACCCGATCCTGTGCAGCCGATGTCAGCATCTCTAGCGCCACATAAGGAACATCAACTTCCAATTTTTCGCCCACGACAACAACACGTTCGGCAATTGCTAAAGCAGATCCTAACAATACCCGGTCATAAGCTTCATTGGCCGCTTTGCTTGCGCTGGATCTAACCTCAAAAAGCATTAAGGTAGAAATAATGGCAAGAGCCCCAAGTAACCACAGCAACAAACGCCGGCGAAGTGATTTGCGCTGCCAGCTCATTATTTTTCCAAAAGGTAACCAAGACCCCGGACAGTCTTGATGTTAATATTGGCTGCTGCCAGCCTCTTTCTTAGGCGGCTTATGTAAAGCTCTACGGCGTTTGGACTTATGTCCTGATCAAAATTAGCAAGGCTGTCGGCAATTTGCTCTTTACTAACAACATGCCCTGCCCTGCTGATCAAAAGTTCCAGTAAACAGAACTCTCGGCGTGGAAGGTCCAAAGGCTCGTCCATAAGAGAAACACGTCGGGCAACGCTATCAAAGACCAATTCACCAATTGTTATTTCCGGTGATTTCAACCCGCTCTGTCGCCTAAGAAGTGCACGTACTCTGGCTTCAAGCTCAACAAGGTCAAACGGTTTCGTCAGATAATCGTCAGCCCCTAGATCAAGCCCTTTGACCCGATCATTCAATGTATCCCGCGCAGTCAGAATTAAAACTTGAGCTTTACCACCGTTTTGACGATAGCGTTTTAGAATCTCTAGCCCGTCATACCCCGGAAGGTTTAAATCCATGACGACCAGATTAAATTCCTGAGTACGTAAAATATTGTCTGCCTCGATCCCATCACCAACGACATCAACGGCCATTTCCATACGCGTAAGGGCACTGGATATTCCATCCGCCAAAGCAGCATTATCTTCTACGACTAGTATTCTCATGCGCAAAAGACTAACTTTGTTCCAAGGGTTTTGAAAAGCCCGGGAACAAAGAAAATCTATTTTCTTTCTCATGACAGGTTCCCGACAGCTTTGAACCATAGGTTAGAAGAAAAATCAGAAACCAGAAATTGGTCACACACATAATCAGGGGCTCGGATCATTAAAAGACTATCAATAATAAGAACATTAGGTTTGCAACCTTTTTGCAAATCACTGTTTATTATTTTCCAATTATTAAGCGCATTACTTGCTGGCCAGTTTTTCATAAGTACAAGCTATGCCAAAGCATTTGATTTCCCTGCGACATCCGGAAAAGAAAACAATGTCATTACCATTTACAGCGTTACGGATGTTGATATTTTCCAAGGTATAATAGCTGACTTTCAACAACTGTTTCCTGATATTTCAATTGTTTATCACGACCTGCAATCTCTTGAACTCTACGAACGTATCCAAGATGAAACCTTAAAGAACCATGTAACAGCAGACATCGCCATTAGTTCGGCGATGGACCTTCAGATGAAACTTGCCAACGACGGGTTTGCTCAGCCAGTAGAAATATCAACTGCACAAGATATGCCGTCATGGTCACAGTGGCGAAACGAAGTCTTTGGGTTCACATCGGAACCCGCGGTTACAATTTATAGTAAAAAGTATTTCCAAAACCATACGCTGCCGAAAACACGTCTGGAACTCCAAGGTTTTCTGGCCGAAAGACACGCGGATCTTTTTGGGCGTATTGCGACCTACGATATCGAACGTAGTGGTGTTGGATTTTTGTTTATGGGTGTTGATTCCGAACGATACAATGGCATCTGGAACCTCGTTAAAACCTTTGGGGCAAACGGTGTAAAACTATCGACAAACTCTTCGGCTATCATCAATAACGTCAACAGTGGAAAGTATGTTATCGGCTATAATGTTTTAGGGTCTTATGCCTTAGCACGATTAGAAAGCTCCCCAAATCTCGGTATTCTATACCCGGAAGACTATACAACTGTTCTTTCCCGCCTTGCACTGATCCCCAAAGCAGCAAAATCCAAAGAGACAGGAAAACTCTTTTTAGAATATTTGCTATCAGAACGTGGGCAGCAACTGCTAACCACCAGCGCCAAATTAAATGCGGTGCATCCCGCGGTTAAAAGTAGTGGGTCACAAGAAATTCTGGACGCTCAAGCTCGCAGTAACTTACAGCCGATAAAAGTTGGCCCCGGACTTTTGGTATATCTTGATCAGGTAAAAAGACGTAAAACAATAAATCAATGGAACAAGTCTCTACGCGGAGAATGAACTGAGTATATTACATTACATAGTTGACATAAGTAACTGTATATAAATCACATATTATTTATAACAAAATAATTCACCCAACGACAGGGTAGTGACAGCTTTATAGATTAGCGTAGTGACATTGAATGGTAGGCCGCTGCAAAAAAAATAAAAAAAGCGGTTGGGGAGACAGTGTAATAAACGGCTCGGATAAACTTCTGAACTGATTTTTCCTATATAAATGCCTCCCCTCGTCCGACTTTGCTCGGCGGTTTGTTGTTCATCGAATTAACAATCATACTCGGAGGCCAATTCATGTTTGGCAAAACAACAAAACTATCCCGCCGTCTTGTGCTATCTATGGCAGCTGCGGCTGTTTCCGTTGGCATGGCCATGCCGCTTTCTTCTGTTTCTGCTGCTGATATGGAAAAAATTCACTTCCTAATTCCTGGTGGCGCCGGCGGTGGCTGGGATGGAACAGCCCGTGGTACTGGAGAAGCCCTGACAAAATCAGGTTTGCTAGGTTCAGCTTCTTTTGAAAACATGTCCGGCGGTGGCGGTGGTAAAGCCATTGCACACCTTATCGAAACAGCGGAACGTCAGGGCGATACCCTGATGGTAAATTCGACACCGATCGTTATCCGCTCCCTAACAAAAGTTTTCCCACAATCTTTCCGTGATCTTGTCCCTGTGGCCGGGGTTGTTGGTGATTATGCTGCTTTTGTTGTCCCAGCTGATTCCAAATACAAATCCTTCTCAGAAGTTGTGACAGACTTCAAAGCAGATCCAAAGTCTGTGAAAATCGCTGGCGGTTCCGCACGTGGCAGCATGGATCATCTGGTTGCAGCACAAGCTTTCAAAGCTGCTGGTGGCGACCCAAAAGCAGTTAAATACATTCCTTATGATGCAGGTGGTAAGGCAATGGCTGGCCTTCTGTCCGGTGAAACAGCCTTGCTTTCAACAGGCCTTTCCGAGGCATTGGAACTAGAACGTAGTGGTCAAGTTCGCATTCTTGCCATGACGGGTGCCAATCGTATTGACGATGCTCCAGAAATTCCAACGCTCACAGAGCAGGGAATTGACGCTACCTTTGTAAACTGGCGTGGTTTCTTTGCTGCACCGGGCACATCCAAAGAAAAAGTTGCTGCTTATAACGCGACACTTGAAAAAATGTACGACACCCCAGAATGGGAAACTGTTCGTTCCCGTAATGGCTGGGTCGAAGTTTTCCAGCCTGCTGACGTTTTCTATACCTTCCTTGAAGAGCAAGAAGGCATTATCGGCAACCTTATGAAAGAACTTGGCTTTCTCTAAGCCAAGTATCTTATCAATAAAATAAAGAAGGAATGGAGATAATGATCCTAAGCAAGGAAAAAGCGGGCGCGCTGTGTTTTCTGGTTCTCGCAATCGCTTATGGCATGGAGGCAAGGCATATTCCCTTGTTTCCCGGTGATGAACTTGAACCTTTTACCGCCCGAACCATGCCAATTGCTCTTTCCTGGCTTACAGGTATTGTCTCCTTCCTTCTTCTTATTCTTCCGCAAAGAGAAGAAACTGACGAAATCCTTTCTGTCTTCCGTGGATTGAATTGGGGCAAAACGTTTCTCCTCATCGGCCTCATGGTCTTTTATGGCTTTGCACTAAGCCCTCTTGGTTTCCTGTTATCCACGGTCTTATTCCTAATTGGCGGTATCTATGCACTTGGAGAAAGACGATGGCACGTTATCCTTCTCTCTTCAGTGCCTGCCACTGTAGGTTTCTGGTTTATTCTCGACACGCTCCTGGGTATTTATCTCGCGCCCGGTGAGATCTTTGCTATGCTCGGAGCAAATTAATGCTTGATGGTATTCTTCAAGGGTTAAGCACTGCTGCTTCACCTGTTAATCTTCTTATGGTTTTTGTTGGTTGTTTCGCAGGAACCTTTATCGGCATGTTACCTGGGCTTGGCCCAATTTCAGCTATCGCGTTGATGATCCCCATCACTTATGGCTTTGACCCCGCTACAGGTATGATCCTGATGGCTGGCGTTTATTATGGTGCTATCTTTGGTGGATCAACATCTGCAATCCTAATTAATGCGCCGGGCGTAGCTGGAACCGTTGCCACAGCATTTGACGGCTACCCCCTTGCAAAACAAGGACACGCAGGTAAAGCCCTAGCAATTGCAGCCTATAGCTCTTTTAGTGGCGGTACCATCGCCGCCATATTCCTTTTGTTTGCGGCTCCTGCCCTAGCTTCGGTATCACTCAGTTTTCAATCTGCTGACTATTTTGCGCTTATGGTTCTTGGCCTCACGGCTGTATCCGCTTTTGCCGGAAAAGGAAAGTTCCTGATTGCCGTGCTCATGACGCTCTTTGGATTGATGCTCTCGACCATTGGAACCGATCAAACAGCCGGACTTCAACGTTTCACCTTTGGATCTCTGGATTTAATTGATGGTATCAGCTTCCTGCTGTTGGCAATGGCAACCTTTGCCCTGTCAGAAGCTTTGATGGTCGTACTAAAGCCAGAAAAAGTATCAAAAGAAGCTGAAGATGCCACAAAAGGTAATCTTGGCAGCATGAAAATCAGCAAAGAAGAAGTCAAAGACCTGGCCCCAGTTGTTGGACGAAGTTCTGTTCTTGGTTTCTTTATCGGAGTACTTCCCGGTGCAGGTGCTACGATTGCCTCTTTTCTTGCCTATGGCATGGAACGCAGTTTTGCCAGCGCAAAGGAAAAGCTCAAATTCGGCAAGGGTTCTCTGCGTGGGTTGGCCGCTCCGGAAACGGCAAATAACGCCGCCTGCTCTGGATCATTTGTGCCGCTTCTGACACTCGGTATCCCGGGGTCAGGAACAACGGCTGTTATGCTTGGCGCGCTAATCTCATATGGCGTTCAACCGGGTCCAAGACTATTTGTGGAACAGCCCGCTGTGTTCTGGTCCGTGATTATTTCCATGTATATTGGAAACATCATCCTGCTGGTTCTTAACTTGCCTTTGATTCCGTATATTGCGCGGTTGTTATCTCTACCCAAACAGATTTTGACGCCCTTGATACTGTTCTTCTCGTTGATCGGCGTTTACCTCGTTTCTTTTAATACCTTTGATATCCATATCATGGTCATCGTTGCTCTTCTCGCCATCGTCTTCCGTTTGATAAACTTCCCCCTCGCCCCCATGCTTCTTGGCTTTATTCTGGGTGGGATGATGGAAGATAATTTACGTCGCGCGTTAGCAATCAGTGACGGAGAGCTTTCTTTCCTTTGGGAACGCCCAATTACGGCAAGTATCTTGGGAATCACTGTTATTGTGTTACTTGCCCCATTGGTACAAAACCTCATTGATGTACGCAAAAGGCGCGCCCTAAAAGTAAATGATGGTGAAGGATAGAATGTGTCTCTCCCTAAGGCAGCATTTAAGCTGATTCTGACTTTTCTATCCGGTTTGACGGGGGGCTGTGTGTTTTGGGCACTTGGCCTCCCGCTTCCCTGGATGCTTGGATGTCTGACAGGTAGCCTTATTGCCTCGCTGTCAGGTATTCCCGTTGGCGTTACAAAACCTGTACGTCTGATCATTATGGTTATTCTTGGTGTCATGTTGGGCGGGACTTTTTCTCCCGAAGTTCTTGCCCGTGCTGGCGAATGGATACCAACCCTGATCGCCGCAGTGCTCTATCTTGCTATCCTCACCTTTATTGCACAGTTTTACTGCCGCAAGTTTATGAAGATGGATCGATTAACGGCCATTTTTGCAGGATTTCCCGGTGGATTATCCGAAATGACCCTGCTTGGCGAAGAAGCTGGTGCTGACGTCCCCGCCCTGACCCTCGCCCACGCATGCCGGGTGGCAACCATACTCTTGGCAATCCCGCTATTCCTCACCTATTGGTCAGGATTAGAAATTGTTGAACAAGGGACTAGCGCCCCTTTGTGGTCCTCTGTTGATATCCTGATTTTAATTATTCTTGCTTTTGGCGGGTTATTCCTAGGTAAGATTGCAAGATTCCCGGCTTACCAACTGACAGGACCACTTTTGCTTAGTGCAATTGTACACACTGGTGGGTTTGTTCAAGGCGAACCACCCGAAATCGTCACGATCCTGTTACAACTCACTCTTGGTTCTGCCTTGGGTGCACGGTTTGCCGGGTACTCGCTTGGTCAGGTCGGTCGTTTAATGCTGCTGTCCATCATCATGGCATTTCTGATGTTGGCGGTGACATTGATCGTATCCGGGGCATTATCCTATACATTTGATCTTGAATTTGAAGCGCTGATCCTAGCCCTGTCCCCCGGTGGTTTTGCAGAGATGACATTAGCCGCTTTATCTATGGGGATAGATCCTGCTTTTGTCACGACCCACCACGCTCTGCGTCTTTTGGTAATCGTCTTTATTGTTCCTGTATTTTTAGCCCGTATTATCAAGCGAAAGAATGAACGTGGACAAGACTAGTATATTGACGTCAACCTATCTAGACATGGTTGACGTCAATACCTTTGCCGTACTTCTTTTCGATCTTGGATTGAAAGATTTCAAATCCTACAGACAAAAACCAGTAAATAAGAGCTGCTGAAATCAACATTTCCATATACTTGAACTCTGCACGACCATGGGTTCGGGACATATACATTAACTCCCAAGCCCCCAAAACAGAAACCAGAGAGCTATCTTTAAGCATGGCAATAAACTGATTACCAGTCGGTGGAATAATCAATCGGATAGCTTGGGGTAAAATGACAAGCCGCATAATTTGATTTCTTTTAAGGCCCAAGGCTCTCGCGGCCTCGGACTGTCCGGCTGGAATAGCTTGAATACCTGCGCGAAAGATCTCTGCCATATAGGCACCATAACAAAGGGACAAGGCAATGATAGCTGCCGGGATCGGATCAAGAACAACACCAACTTGCGGTAACCCCAAATAAACCAAAAGGATTTGTAAAAGCAGCGGCGTTCCCCGGAAAAAAGAAATATAAAAAGTCGAGATGCCCAACGCCATGCCGTTTTTTGACAGGCGCGCAAGAGCAGCAACCAAAGCCAGAATGGTTGATGCAAAAATAGAAACGGCACAGATAAAAACCGTAAGTGCCGCCCCCATAAGAAATCCGCTTTTTAGGCCAAATCCCAATAGATGAGGTAACCGGGACAGGATAAACTCGTAAGAGAGATCGAAGCTGTAAAAAAAGAAGAGAAACAGCGCCAGAAGCTGTCCCCAGGTAACAAAAAGCTGTGCTGTTTTAGGCAACTTGCTCACAAGGAAAAAATTCAACAAAACCCCAAGTACAAAGGTGCCGCGAATAAGTTCCACATTTATTGAAAATCCAGAAGTATCGGCAAACCCAGATAGATCAAAGTTAAAAAAAATAAGATAGATAACAACGAAATAGAGCGACCATCGTGCTAATGGCCGCTCTACGAAATTAAATGACATATTATTCACAAGATCATACTCACTGTGTCAGGTCGCCGCCATACCACTTTTCAGATAAGCGAGAGAGCGTTCCGTCTGCACGCAAAGCAGAAACAGCTTCTTTTATTTTCGCATTAAGCTCTGCGTCTCCCTTGTCTGTTGCAATCGCCAAAGGCTCCATAAACAAAGCTTCCGGGCCAACAATCTTAATAGGGTAACCCTTCTTCTTTGCCTCTAAAACAGTTGGCAATGCAGTAAAAGCAGCATCTAAACGCACCCCGTCACCAAGGCGCAGATCATCCAGTGCCAATAAATCTGTATCATAGGTACGAATATCAGCATCATCGATAATATAAGAAAACTCAGGAACATTCTCAGCATCAATAGCCAAGTTTTTCTTCAAATAGCTTTCATAGGTCGTGGAAACCCCGACACCAACCTTATGACCTGATGCATCTTTCGTACTTAAGATGGATGTATTTTTTTCATGAACAACCAATGCGGCAGGTGTAAAATAATAGATCGCAGGAAAATCCAAAACTTCTGCGCGCTTTTTTGTTGGCGTCATAGACCCCACAGACATATCCCAACGTCCTGACCAATGACCAGCCGTAATAACATCCCACCCCGGCGTTACAAATTCTGCTTCTACACCAAGGTATTTGGCAATAGCCCGGCCAACATCAATATCAAAGCCAACAAATTCGTTATCTGCATTTAACGAAGATTGCGGGGGGTATTCTGCATCAGTTGAAATTACCAAGGTCTTCTTGTCCATTATGCGATCAAGTGTTTCACCCGCAAAGGCAAACCCGGTGGATGCTATCACGATGCCTGTAATTCCTGCGATCCCGGCAAGACCCGTCATCATCGTTTGTCTGAAATTTTTCATTACTTTCTCCCTGTTCGGAACGAGGGCATGAACAAGTTTTCCTGTTTCTTTGGCCCTAACACTCAGTTTTTTGAAAACCGCTTTCAGTACAATAAACGATAACACAACTGAACACACGTTCAACTAGAAATTTTACATCCAAAGATACGCCCTCGTCTCAAGGGGTATTTCTTTAATATTCTCAATTGCAGTGGTGAAATTTTACAGCTTAAAGGCCCCTGCCATGAGACCATCCACCCAGCCTTCGCATAACATTAACCCCTCTTCAGGAGAGAAAACATCGGGGTTAAGACACCATTCAAGCCAAAGACCATCCAGCATTCCACTAAGGCCAATGGCCGCAAGTCGATAATTAAATTCAGGTGTTTCAGAAGACTTGACCAGATCTCTGAGCATGAGTTCGATTTGTTGGCGAAAGCCTGCATTTGTCTTGTCATGAGACCGTCGCACCTGTTCGGACTTGTCCGACATGTGCCAGAACACAATCCAGATCCTCAGAAATTTTTGATCCAAAACGATTGATGAAAAATAAGCCTTAAAAAAAGCACTCATTTTTTCACGAGGCGATCCGTCTGTTTCAGCAACAATATCGACAACACTTTGCAAAATGTCTGTTGCAAGCTTTTCATAGGCATCTGCAATCAAATCATCTTTACTAGGATAATGGTGGTTTATGAGGCCAACAGAAATCCCCGCTTCCGAACTTATACTTCGCACGGACAGCCCATCGCTTCCCTTCTTTTCAAGGCAGCGAATGGTCGCTTCAACCAAATCTTTTTTCCGAGCGTCTGGTGCCTGACGTCGGAATTTTGGAATTTCTGTCATATTATTCTCGGAAAACTAAACATTAAAACCCGCCTCTTATCTAGATTTACCCTGTATATATCGCCCTGACAACACGTGCGTACAGATCATAAAAATGAACCTAATATCTTTTCCTGTTGAACGACTGTTCAGTTTTATGTACTATCCAAATATACCAACTGTATTCTTTGACAGGCATGGTGACTTTACACCCATTACAAGTCAGGTGATATATGCAACTTTCCCCCCTTACAAAACGCGTAACTGGTGCCGGTGCATCGGCATGGGATTTACATAGTAAGGCTTTGCAGGAAAAGTCCGAGGGTAAAGATATCATCGTGATGAGCGTCGGAGACCCAGACTTTTCAACGCCGAAAAAAATCACATCAGCTGCCAAAGATGCGTTGGATGCAGGTGATACCCATTACACAGAATTAACAGGTCGATACGAATTAAGAGATATCCTGGCCAAACGCCATAGCAAGCGGACAAAACAACCGGTATCTGCCGATAATGTCATCGTTTTAGCTGGTGCTCAGTGTGCCCTCTTCACGTCATCCCTTTGTATCGCGACCCAAGGCGATGAGATTATCGCTCTGGAGCCGATGTATATCACCTATGAGGCCAGCATTTGTGTAACAGGTGCAACGATCGTCCCCGTATCCCAATCAGCAGAAACAGGTTTCAGACCTGATATCAAGGCAATAGAAGATGCAATTACACCAAGAACCAAGGCTATTTTCCTAACAACCCCAAATAATCCAACGGGCGTTGTTATGACAAAGGCAGAACTTGAGAAAATTGCACAACTTGCACAAGCGCATAACTTATGGGTAATCGCAGACGAAGTTTATTCTGATCTGATTTTCACCGGCGAGCATGTCTCTATCGCCTCTATAGCAGGAATGGCAGAGCGGACAGTTACAATAAGTAGCTTATCCAAATCTCACGCCATGACAGGGTGGCGACTGGGATGGGCAATTGGTCCCCAACATCTAATTCAAGCGATGGAAAAAATTGCACTTTGTATGTTGTATGGTCTGCCCGGATTTTCGCAAGAAGCCGCAAAAGTCGCTTTAACCGATCTGGCTGAAGAGCCTCAAAAAATGAAAGAGATCTATCACAAGCGTCGTGATCTAACTTTAGAATCTCTTAAACCAGCAATGAACTTGGTAACCCACAGCCCCCAAGCTGGAATGTTTTTACTGGTCGACATCAGATCAACCGGTCTAACAAGCCGTGACTTTGCGGAACAACTTTACGCTCAAACAGGTGTTTGCGTACTAGATGCTGAGCCTTTCGGTCACAGCGCAAAGGGGCACATTAGATTGTCTTTCACTCTTTCTGAAGAACAGATCATCGAAGGTTGTCAACGAATTTGCGCCTTTTGCAAAACCCTTGGTCAATAACAAGCCGCCGTATATTCCACATCCCCCCCTGCCTTCCTTTATAAAGTGAAACCATCATGACAACACTTGGCGAATTTCTCATAAAGCTACTTGAAAGCTATGAAGTGGATCGGGTTTTTGGCATACCCGGCGTTCATACAATCGAACTTTATCGTGGTCTGGCGAACTCTCCTATTACCCACTATACACCGCGCCACGAACAAGGTGCAGGCTTCATGGCAGATGGCTATGCGCGCATTAGTGGAAAACCGGGTGTATGTTTTGTCATAACAGGTCCGGGGCTTACGAATATAGCAACGGCTATGGCACAGGCCTATGCCGATTCAATACCCATGCTGGTTATTTCGGGTGTTAATAAGACAGAACATCTAGGACACGGTAACGGTAATCTTCATGAATTGCCGAATCAAAGTGCTTTTGCTGAACAGGTGTCGTCATTTAGCTATTCCATTAATCACCCAGATGATTTGCCACAAGTCATGGCACGGGCATTTTCTGTTTTTTCCTGTGCTCGCCCACGACCTGTTCATATTGAAATTCCAATTGATCTGATGTCTGCACCAGCTGATCACCTTATGCCCATCCCTTCTCTGACATTTCCTCATCCCCCGGCCCCAGATAAAACCGCTATTGATCAGATCGCAGACCTCTGTTTTGGTGCAAAATCACCACTTCTAATAATTGGTGGGGGCGTTAAAGGGAAAAATAAATCAGCTCAGGAACTCGCTGAATACTTGGATTGTCCTGTTATTATGACCGTTAACGCTCGGGGATTAATACCTGATACCCATCCTCTTGCAATACCAGCCAGCCCCTCTTTGAAGTCAGTTAGGTCCGTTATTGAAAATTCTGATCTTGTTTTGGCCATGGGAACAGAGCTCGGTCCAACAGATTTTGATATGTATGAAGATCAAGAGTTTACAATTCCTAACACTTTAATTCGCGTTGATCTTGATCCTCTTCAATTACATAGAAACATGCACCCCACGATCGGTGTTATTGGTGACGCAGATCTAACCATGCAGAAACTGGTTCACTTCCTGAAAGAAAATGAACAATCGCACGTAAATAGAAATGGAGCTGACCGCGCCTTAACGACGAAACAAGCGGCATTTAACGAGTTATCAAAGCCGATGCAAGAACAGGTCAAATTTCTTGAAACCATCAAATCATCATTGCCCGGTGTCATGATCATAGGTGATTCAACCCAGCCAGTTTATGCTGGTAATCTCTATTATTCGCCGGATAGCCCCAAAGGCTGGATTAATTCAGCAACGGGCTTTGGAACATTGGGTTACGCACTTCCTGCTGCTATCGGCGCACAACTTGCCGATCCTGAGCGTCCGGTAGTTTGCTTAACGGGTGATGGCGGCATTCAATTTACACTAGGTGAGCTGGGTTCAGCGATAGACGCAGCTGCAAACATTATCGTTATCGTCTGGAATAACGACGGATATCTGGAAATTAAAAACTTTATGCTGGAAAATGATATAACCCCAGAGGGTGTCACGCCCAGTTCCCCAGACTTTCCTGCTATAGCCGAGGCTTATGGTCTTTACGCCGAACATCTTTCATCAAAAGAAGAGCTGCCGGCGGCGTTAAAAAGAGCGCGTGCTGAGAATCGTCCAACCCTTATCCAAATAGAAGAAAATCTATTCAGCCCCACGGGTTAATTCTTTTGCTCTTCCCCTTATATCTCTTCTTATTGAATGCCTGAGATCAGATTTTTAACTATTAGATTGAGAATATAAAACTTAAAGACACATTTTTTTTGCATCTTTATTGACTTACATCAAAGGCAATTTCGGTAAATAGGCAGATGTTTGTTTCCATTAGGATTTTGTCAGTATGTAAGCGAAAGGAGATGCTTCATGCCGAACCAAAAGGCATGGGCAAAGAGTACAACGGAAAAAAACATCAACAGAACAAAGGCAATTGCCGCCTGTCATGATGTATCTGCTGTCTTTATACAAAAGCTCATCTATATACCGCTTCTAATCGGGCTTACTATTCTCTTCGCTTTGGCCACGGCAAATGCTGCGTCAAACAACTTTGAAAAATACCTATCCAAGGTAACACCAAATGAAATATTTGAAGGTGCGACAGAGTTTCGGCTGGTTCCCGGCGCACCTTCCTATGCAGAGATATTAAAAGATAACGAAACAGTTGGATACGCCTATCTCAATACTGACTTCGTTAATGCCACGGGGTATTCAGGTAAACCGATCAACGTAGTCGTCGGTCTAACTCCGGAAGGTGTTGTAAGCGGAACAAAGCTTGTTAAACACCATGAACCTATAGTTCTGATTGGTATTCCAGAAGAAAAAATATCCAATTTCATGTCTGGTTACACTGGTATTGATGCTGTTAGTCGGACAGGACAAAGCCGCGACACGGGTGAAGTCGATATGATCAGTGGTGCAACGGTCACCATCATGGTCATTGAAGATTCTATCTTCAGGTCAGCCATTAAATTTGCACGATATCTTGGCATTGCTGGTGTTCAACAAGATCAAGCATCCGGACCAACAGAAATAAGGCACGTCAACAAAGACATCACCGAGGTTACTGATTGGCAAACGCTACTTGGCAATGGTGCTGTTCGTCACAGGGTAATCACCCTTGCAGAAATCAACGAAGCCTTTGAAAATTCTGGAAACAAAAAAGCAGCTGCTCGTCCAGAAAAGGGGGCGCCAGATGATATCTACATAGATCTCTATGTCGCTCCGGTTAGTGTACCCGCTATTGGAAAGACCTTGCTTGGGGATGCAGAATACAACCACTTGCAAAAACAACTAGAACCCGATCAAGAGGCTGTTCTTATCTTTGCCAATGGTCGCTATTCATTCAAAGGTTCGGGCTATGTACGTGGTGGCATCTTTGATCGCTTTCAACTTATCCAAGGCGAAAGTTCTGTTCGTTTTAGGGATAAGTTCCACAAACGCATCGGTGATCTTGGTGCGGATGGCGCCCCTTATTTCAAGGAAATAGCTCTCTTCCGTATACCAACGGATGTTGAGTTTAACCCGGCAGATAATTTTCGTATAGAGTTACTTGCCAACCGTGAAATTGCAGCAATCAAAAAGATTTTTCTAGCCTTCGAACTAAATTATGATCTGCCAGACAAGTACGTCACAATAGAGAAACTAGCACCCACACCTACTGCGACAACAAAAACATCAGAGTCTTCTGTAAATCAGGAATCATCCGAAGATACCCATCGCGTAGAGTTATGGAAACGCATGTGGGATCTTAAAAGACCCGACATCGCTGTTCTTAGTGTTGCGATTGCCATACTCACGATCATTTTCTTTTTTCAAGACTGGTTGGTTAAACGCCCAAAACTTCTGACATGGACCAGAAATCTGTTTCTTGTCTTTACCGTTCTCTTTATTGGATTTTATGCTCAGGCACAGCTTTCTGTTGTTAACGTCCTCACTTTTGCGAATGCGCTTATAACAGATTTCAGCTGGAACTACTTCCTGATGGAACCCATGATCTTCTTATTGTGGTTATCTGTTGCCGGGGCGCTACTTTTTTGGGGACGCGGGGCCTATTGTGGATGGCTATGTCCGTTTGGGGCCTTACAGGAACTCTTAAATCAAGCAGCTAAATTCTGTAAAATACCGCAATTCGAGCTACCATGGGGACTTCATGAACGCCTTTGGCCCCTGAAATACATTATCTTTCTAGGTCTGTTTGGCCTGTCCCTCTATTCCCTGCAAGACGCAGAACATTGGGCAGAAATTGAACCATTCAAAACCTCTATCATCCTGAAGTTTGTTCGCGACTGGCCTTGGGTTCTCTATGCGGTTGCCCTGTTGGCTGCTGGCCTGTTTGTTGAGCGTTTTTATTGCCGGTACATTTGTCCTTTGGGCGCTGCCTTGGCCATTCCCGGACGTATGCGCATGTTTGAATGGCTCAAACGCCACCCAAAAGACTGTGGTAGTCCCTGCCAGACCTGTGCCAAGGAATGTATGGTTCAAGCAATCCATCCCACTGGCGAGATCAACCCGAACGAATGTCTCTATTGTCTGCATTGTCAGGTTGTTTATCACGATGAACATCGCTGTCCACCAATGGTACAAAAACGCAAGCGTAGAGAACGCCTACAGGATCTTCAAAGCAAAAGCGCTGCTGTTGTAAAAGCAAGCTGCTCTGCAACTGAAATTCCAGATTTCATAGGTGATGATAAGAACAACCCCGGACCTTCTGCAAAAGCCAGAGGGAAAGGCGCTACCCCGGGGAAAGGAACCCCGGGCTAGCAAAACCGTCGCCCCAAGGGCGACAGCACGCCCAGCCTGTTGAATGGTGAGACACGCGACAGGTTGGGCACTTAAAGAGGAGCATATAAATGTCAAAAGATAAAGGTCTGTCCAGACGTGATCTGCTTGGGGGTTCAGCTAAACTAGCGACTATCGCTGGTGTCGGTGCTGCCTCTGGTATTGCTGGATTAGGGGGTGTTTCAACAGCATCTGCGGCTGGCGCTAATAACCCCGCCGCCGTTGAGCCGGGTCAATTGGACGAATACTACGGTTTTTGGTCATCAGGACAAGCGGGTGAACTCCGTATTCTTGGTCTTCCTTCTATGCGTGAGCTTATGCGCGTACCGGTATTCAATAGATGTTCTGCGACAGGTTGGGGACAAACCAACGAAAGTAAGAAAATTCTTACTGAAAACCTGTTGCCACAAACCAAGAAATTTCTTGAAACACGCGGTGGCGACTATATGAACGGTGATTTACACCACCCTCATATGTCCTTTACCGAAGGTGCCTATGACGGCCGTTATCTCTTCATGAATGACAAGGCCAATACACGTGTCGCGCGTGTTCGCTGTGATATCATGAAGGTCGATAAAATCATCGAAATTCCGAATGCGTCAGATATTCATGGTCTGCGTCCGCAAAGATATCCACGTACGGGCTATATTTTTGCCAATGGCGAACACCGTGTTCCCTTGCCAAACGATGGTTCTGTTCTAGACGACCCAAGTAAGTACTTTGCTGTGTTCTCTGCCATTGATGGCGACACCATGGAAGTTAAGTGGCAAGTTAAAGTCAGTGGTAACCTAGATAACGTCGATGCCGATTATCAGGGTAAATACGCGATATCTTCCTCTTACAACTCTGAAGAAGGTGTTAACTTAGCTGAAATGACATCATCAGAGCAGGATCATGTCGTCGTTTTCAACATCAAACGTATCGAAGAAGCCGTAGCCAAAGGTGAATACGAAGTATTTGACGGCGGTGTTCCAGTTGTTGATGGAACCAAAGGTTCTTCCCTTACCACCTACATTCCAATTTCCAACAGCCCGCACGGTGTCAATGCTGCGCCGGATAAGCGCCACATTGTTGTGAACGGTAAACTGTCACCAACAGCATCTGTTATTGACGTTGACCGTCTTGATGATGTGTTTGACGGCAAGATCAAACCTCGTGATGCGATTGTAGCAGAACCACAGCTTGGCCTTGGTCCCCTCCACACAGCATTTGATGGACGCGGCAACGCCTATACCACCCTCTTCCTGGATAGCCAGGTTGTTAAATGGGACATTGAAAAAGCTATTCGCGCCTACAAAGGTGAAGATATCGATCCGATTATTCAGAAGATTGATGTTCATTACCAGCCTGGTCACAACCATACGTCTATGGGGGAAACCTCTGAAGCCGATGGTAAATGGCTGATCTCTATGAACAAGTTCTCTAAAGATCGCTACATCAATGTTGGACCTCTTAAACCAGAGAACGAACAGCTGATCGATATTTCTGGCGACGAGATGAAAATTGTTCATGATGGCCCGACCTTTGCCGAACCACATGACTGTATCATCGTTCACAGATCAGTTGTTAATCCGGTTCATGTTTATGATCGCAACGACCCAACTTTTGCTGATACCGTTGCAATGGCAAAAGCAGACGGCATTGATCTGGAAGATTGCCAGGATGTTATCAGAGACGGTAACAAGGTCCGAGTTTACATGAACTCTGTTGCTCCAGAATTCAGTCTGGAAAAATTCACCGTCAAGCAAGGGGATGAAGTCACCGTCGTGATTACCAACCTTGATGATGTTGAAGATCTGACTCACGGGTTTACCTTGGCAAACTATGGCGTTTGCTTCGAAGTAAGTCCTCAACAAACAGCTTCCGTAACCTTCATTGCTGATCGTCCCGGTGTTCACTGGTTCTATTGTCAGTGGTTCTGTCACGCGCTTCATATGGAAATGCGTGGCCGTATGCTGGTTGAGCCAGCTTAGGGAAAGTTGAGTAGATCGATGGCTTGGTTTTTTAAAAAACTGATCATGAAACAAAATGTTTGGGCGTTTCTTTTTAGCACCGTCGTCTTGATGACGATGTTTGAGAGCCAAGCCGTCGTTTTACAGGTAACACCAGAAACACTAACAACCTCACTAACCAAGGCACAGGACGGCGATGTTATTGTGCTGAACAAGGGTATTTATACAGGTCCGATTGTTTTAAAAAAATCACTGACACTTAAAGGCGAACAAGGTGCCGTCATTGATGGTAATCGCACAGGTAATACCATTGAAGTTATCGCCCCTGACAGTGTTGTTTCCGGTTTAAAGATCATAAATTCCGGACAGGATCTTTCACAACAAAACAGTGGCGTTTTTGTCAATAAGACAGCTCACAATACTGTTGTTAAAAATAATATCTTACAAAACAACCTCATCGGCGTTTATCTCTGGGGACCTAAAAATGCTGTTGTCAGGAATAATCACATTGAGGGTTTACAGGTTCTGCAAGTCAATGATCGTGGGAATGGTGTCCAGCTTTGGAATACGCCGGGATCAATTGTCGAAGGCAATACAATCCTTTTTGGTCGTGACGGTATTTTCACCACCACGAGTAAAAAGAACATCTTCAGAAACAATACTTTCGAAAAAACGCGCTTTGCCATTCACTACATGTATACAAACAATAGTGAAGTCAGCGGCAATATTTCCCGCGGCAACGATGTTGGTTACGCCCTCATGTTTTCCAAAAAGTTGAAAATAACCAACAATCAGTCAATCAATGACAAGGAACATGGTTTTGCGCTCAACTATGCAAACTCATCCCTTTTCAAAGGAAATTTGGTCGAGAACGGCGGCGTAAAATGCGTTTTCATCTATAACTCCAACAAAAATCGTTTTGTGCAAAATCATTTTGAAGGATGCCAAATTGGTATCCACTTCACAGCGGGATCTGAAAAGAATACGGTTAGTGAAAACGCCTTTATCAACAATCAACACCAAGTCAAATATGTTGGTACTCGTCATCTGGATTGGTCAGAGAACAATAGAGGTAATTACTGGAGCGATAACCCTGCGTTCGATCTAAACGGTGATAATATCGCCGATAGCGTCTATCGCCCAAATGATGTTCTGGATCAGGTAATTTGGGCTTACCCCGCTGCGAAGTTGTTGATCAACTCACCAGCTATGGAAATCTTACGTTGGTCACAATCTCAGTTTCCGTCACTACAGCCCGGCGGCGTTTTTGACAGTGCACCCTTGATGACGCCCCCGAAAATTGATCGTATTTCAATGAACTCTGACACATTAAACTCAGGTCTCTTAAATTCTGGCCCATCAAATTCTGGCATGGAGACAAATCCATGATTAAAAACAGCATTATTTTAAAGAATGTTAGTAAGGATTATCCTTCCCACAAAGCTGTGACGGACATTAACTTCTCTGTACCCGAAGGCTGTCTTATGGCTTTGGTCGGACATAACGGTGCCGGAAAAACAACACTGATGAAATTAATTTTGGGGCTGGTACAACCGACAGCAGGGTCACTTTCGATCCTCGGCCACGACCCCAAAGACAAGACAGCGTTCCATTACCGTAATGCCATTGGATTTTTGCCTGAAAATGTTGCGTTTGATGCAAATATGACAGGTAAAGAGCTGATTTCTTTCTATGCAAGCCTAAAAGGGGAGACCAAGTTTCGAAGCTTGGAGCTGATGGATATCGTTGGCTTGTCTGATGCCCTTAATCGTCGTTATAAAACCTACTCTAAAGGTATGAAACAACGTTTGGGACTGGCACAGGCACTTTTAGGTAAACCACGGTTGCTGCTACTTGACGAACCGACATCAGGTCTTGATCCCGCTGCCAGACAACACTTTTACGATATTATCCGTGACCTCAGAAAAGACGGTGTTACGATCTTGCTCTGTTCTCATGTTTTAACCGAACTCGAAGCCCAGACAGATGCCGTAACCGTTATGAACTCTGGCAGGATCGTTGCCTCTGGCTCTTTAGAAGACCTTCGCACACAAGCAAACTTACCACTTAGCCTGCGGATCACTGTGAAAGAAGGTATGACGAAACAAATTGCTCAACCACTTCAAAATCAGAATGCAACGATAACCTTTATGAACGGCAAACATCTGGAAATCGAATGCGCCCCTAGCTCAAAGATGGCAATGCTTCGTCACTTAGGAGAACTAGGTTCACTTATTGAAGACGTCGAACTACAAAATACATCGCTAGACCAGCTGTATGCCGTCTTTAGTGATCAGAGAGGACAATGAGATGAAAACAATCTGGATCATTGCCCTAAAGGAATTAAAAGACGCCCTGCGTAACCGCTGGATCATTGCGGCATCCTGTCTGCTAGCTGTGCTTGCCCTCAGCTTGGCATTTGTGGGGACAGCACCTGTAGGCGGCGCAAAAATTAGTACCATGCAAGTCACTGTTGTCAGCCTTTCAAGTCTGTCTGTTTTTCTTGTCCCTTTGATATCCCTGATGCTTTCTTATGACAGTATTGTCGGCGAGGTCGAGCGCGGCTCTATGCTATTATTGCTCACCTACCCCATCAATCGGTGGCAAATCATTTTAGGAAAATTTCTTGGGCACACTCTTATTCTGTCCATCGCGACACTTCTCGGCTATGGCGCCGCAGGTTTCCTAATCGGATTTAGCTCCAATGGGGCTGGTCTTCAAGACTGGCTTGTATTTGGGAGCTTAATTGCCTCTACCGTTTTATTAGGTAGTGCTTTCTTGTCGATCGGTTATCTACTGAGCGTTTGCGTGAAAGAACGGGCAACAGCAATGGGGTTGGCTGTCGCAGTTTGGTTGTTGTTTGTACTTCTGTTTGATATGGCCGTTTTAGGGGCTTTGGTCGTCGATCAAGGTGAAAATATAAAATCAGATTTTGTAAATTTCCTGCTGCTATTTAACCCGGCTGATTCCTTCAGATTATTAAATCTTACCGGCTTTGACAGTACAGCAGCTCTTTCTGGAATGTCGTCCATTGCTGGACGAGCAGTACTTCCCGTCCAATATGCCATCGTTGCATTAGTAGGCTGGATCACTCTTCCGCTATTGCTTTCCGGATACCTCTTTTCAAGGAGAGAGATATGAACAAGCTCTGCACATTACTGCTTGTATCAGGTAGCTTACTTCTTAATGGCTGTTTCGGTTCAGACGACACACCAAGACCAGATCCGGCAACACTTACATCTGATGACCAAAGTTATTTTTGTGGCATGACAGCTGCGGGTCACCCCGGCCCTAAAGCGCAAATCCACATCTTGGGGCAAACAGTCCCAATCTGGTTCGCTGCAACCAGAGATGCCGTCGGTTATATGAAACTGCCAGACGAAAGTAATGAAATAACAGCCGTTTATGTTACCGACATGGGAAAAGCGAACTGGAAATCACCAGAGGCAGGCCCTTGGATTGATATAAAAGAAGCGACCTTGGTAATTGAAAGCAACCGTCGCGGGGGTATGGGCGCACCTGCTGTTGTGCCGTTTAAAGAAGTCTCATCAGCAGAAAACTTTATATCTCAGTACGGGGGAAGAATGATTTCGTTAGATGAAATCCCGATTGATTATGTGCTTGGAATGGTCGAGATCCCCGATAATCCTGCATTATCAACATTAGAATAAAGCCCTTATATTCAGGTAAATAGCATGCTTAAAAATAAAACCAGAAGGCGTTTTCTACAAATTATCGGAACAGCGTCTCTTCTATCCCCCGCTTTAATCAAGCAATCTCTTGCTCTGGGGACACAAAAAGACGCCGTGTTTTTTAAATGGCAAGGTGTCGCACTTGGCGGGCAAGCTGAAATACTGTTGCCCAAAGAAAAAGGATCAGAAGACCTAGCGCGAAAAATTCAAAACGAAATTAGCCGTTTGGAAAAAATATTTAGCCTTTACCTGCCCGCTTCAGAAATTAATCTCTTAAATTCACAGGGCGAGCTTCAAAACCCTTCGCCAGAGCTTTTTCAAGTTATCTCCAAGGCACATGAAATCTCATCACTGACCAAGGGGGCTTTTGATATAACGATACAGCCCCTATGGCTTGTCCATAGTGAAATGCCAAACCTAACAGATCATAAGCGCAACAAGACCATACAATCAGTCCAAGAATTGATTGATTATAGAAACATAACAGTTTCCCCCGAACATATATCGTTCAAAAAACGCGGGATGGCCATTACCCTTAACGGTATCGCCCAAGGCTTTATTACCGACCGAATTTATCAGCTATTGATAAGCCATGGACTGACAAATAGCTTGGTTAATGTTGGCGAAATTAAAGCGTTGGGAAATCATCCATCTGGCCGTGAATGGGTGGTGTCTATTAAAGGCCAAGAAGAAAAAATGCCCGAAAAGGCTGTAAACCTTCATGCTGGCAAAGCAATTGCCACATCGTCCCCGACAGGTACGATCCTGAAGGATGGTCATTCGCATTTACTTCAGGTTAAGAACACAGATGCCCTAGCTCTTTACAAAACGATGAGTGTTATCGCTGATAACGCCACAACTGCCGATGCTCTATCAACGGGACTATCTTTCATCCCTCCTCAAGAATTGAAAAACATAATTTCAACCAAGGACAACATAGAAATTATCGCACATACAGTTACAGGCGAGACAATCAGGATCTAGCCATGAAATGGTGGGGGCACGTTAGAGACAAGGCTAGGACTGAATTTCTTACATAATTTCGTCTTAAGCCTTAACGCCCTTTACCCCTTACTTAAGATTCAGCCATCCGTTCATCTTCTTTACGCCGCGCCTCTGTCCGTTTCGTCAGTATTGATGCTGTGATGACACCCATTGTGACAATCAAAATTAAAATCGTCGAAAGCGCATTAATCTTTGGCGTCACACCAAGTCTTACCTGACTATATATTTTCATTGGCAAAGTTGTCGCCCCCGGCCCCGACGTAAAGGATGCGATCACCAAATCATCCAACGACAGGGTAAAAGATAACAGCCAAGCAGAAATAATAGCCGGTGCCATGATCGGCAACGTCACCTTTATAAATGATTGAAACGGCGTGCAGCCCAAATCAGTCGCAGCCTCTTCTAATGAACTGTCAAAGGTAACCATTCGCGAAGAGACAACAACAGCTGCATAACACATTGAAAAGGTAATATGGGCCATTGTTATGGTCCAAAAACCCCGGTCAATTCCCATAGAAACAAAAAGTAGAAGCAGAGAAAGCCCGGTTATCACCTCTGGCATTACCAACGGCGCATAGATCATACCAGAAAAAAGGGTTCGGCCGCGAAAACGTCCTGCCCGTACCATGACAACCGCGGCCAGAGTCCCCAGAATTGTGGCCATAGTGGCCGATACTAAAGCAACTCGTAACGTAACCAGTGCTGCATCCAGAAAGGCTTCATCTTTGAAAAGCTCGGCATACCATTTTGTCGAAAATCCACCCCAAACAGTTACAAGTCTGGACTCGTTAAAGCTAAAGAATACCAGAATAAGAATGGGCAAATACAGAAAGACAAATCCCAAGGTCAGGGACGTGGTGTTAAACCATGTAAAACGATTACTCATTGTTCTGCCTCCTGCGCGCGTTCTTGCTGTTTCTGGAACAGAACGATCGGGACAATTAACAATAACAAGAGTAATACAGCAACAGCCGAAGCAACGGGCCAGTCTCTATTACTAAAAAATTCAACCCAAAGGGTTTTCCCAATCATCTTGGTATCAGACCCCCCAAGTAGATCAGGAATAACGAACTCGCCAATCGCCGGGATAAATACAAGGAAAGATCCTGCGATAATCCCCGGAATTGAAAGAGGTAACGTCACCTTCCAAAAAGCAGATATCGCCGTACAACCGAGGTCTTGAGCGGCCTCTAATAACGAACCATCCATTTTTTCAAGTGCGGAATAAAGCGGTAGCACCATAAAAGGCAGATATGAATAGACAATACCGATATAAACAGCTGTGTCAGTATTCAGTATATGTAATGGATCATCCACAACCCCTACGAACATTAGAAGCTGATTGAGCAGCCCTTCAGTTTTCAGAATACCAATCCACGCATAAACCCGGATCAAAAAGCTCGTCCAAAAGGGCAAAATAATCAGCATTAACAAGGTTGGACGCCATTCAGATGGTGCCTTGGCCATAGAGTACGCCAAGGGATAGCCGATCAAAAGGGATAGAACCGTGGATACAAACGCAATTTTCAAGCTGGATAGATAACTCGACCAATAGAGGTCATCTTCGGTGAGCCAGATATAATTCTCAAAATCCAGAGCCCCAAATAATGATTTTATGCCTTCCCAACCATTCTCAAGATCAAAAGTTGGTGTGTAAGGTGGAATTGCAACCGCGACATCCGAAAGCGAGATTTTGAGCACAATCCCGAAAGGAACAAGAAAAAGCAGGAACAACCAAAAATAAGGTATTCCAATAAGTAAAAAGCGACCGAGTTTTCTATCCATGATCCCCGCCCTTAATCCAATAGGACGCCGGCGGTACTACGCCAAGACAACCAGACATGATCTTCCCAGGTAAACTCTCGGTTTGCCAAACGACGTATGTTTGATTCCTGTGCCTTAAAAATCATCCCATTACTTAACCTGACGTGATAAGTGGAAAGATTGCCAACATAAGCAATGTCATCAATCTGCCCTTTTATCTTGTTATCTACATCTTGGGGTTCATCACGGGTGACATGCACCTTTTCGGGACGAATGGCGAAACAAGCATTTTCTTTTTCTGATCGGCTAGCATTGTTCGCAATTTTTATTTCCGGTTCTCCTTCGGCCCAGGCCAATTGAATTCCTTCTTCGGCCTTATGATCAAGCCGGCCTTCGATTATATTCACATCCCCGATAAAATCAGCCACATAACGACTGTTGGGATATTCATAAATGACTTCTGGAGTTGCCACTTGCATGATTTTACCATCGTCCATCACCGCGATACGGCTAGCAACAGTCATGGCTTCTTCTTGATCATGGGTCACAATAACAAAGGTCATACCCAGTTTTTCTTGAATATCCATCAGCTCAAACTGGGTTTGTTCCCGTAACTTTTTATCAAGCGCCCCAAGAGGTTCATCAAGTAAAAGAAGTTTAGGCTTTTTGGCAAGGGAACGGGCAAGTGCAACTCTCTGTCGCTGCCCCCCCGAAAGCTGGTGAGGTTTACGTTTGGCAAACTTGCGTAACTGAACCAGTGACAACATTTCCTCTACGCGTTCTGCGATAAGGTTTTTGGGCCATTTATCCTGTTTCAAACCAAAAGCGATATTCGCCTCAACCGTCATATGCGGGAAAAGTGCGTAAGATTGAAACATCATATTCACAGGGCGCTTATAAGGCGGTACAGCCCCAATATCATCATCACCAAGGGAAATAATACCTTCGCTGGGTGTTTCAAACCCGGCCAGCATGCGCATCATCGTTGTCTTGCCACAACCGGATGGGCCGAGCAGGGCAAAAAATTCACGCTCATAAATATCGAGACTGATATCATCGATCGCGGTAAATGACCCGAAACGCTTGGTAACATTCTTAAATCGCACCAACGGCTTTTCATCGGGATTATCCCAAGGCGCAAAGCGAGCCGATGGTTTCTTGGCTGATGAAGTATTCATAGCACCCTCAAACAATACTCTACACAAAAAAGCATCGCCTCTAAATTGAGACGATGCTTTTATTTGGATTTAACTGCCGCTTTTGACCTTGGTCCACAAGCGAGTTATCACACGCTGTGTTTTGGGATCATAAGGCATAATTGTGTAGAGCCGCTCCATCGTTCCTGAGTCAGGATAGATCGCTGGATCGCCAATGACATCCTCTGCCAATAGCTTTTGGGATGCAAGATTACCATTTGCATAATAGACGTAATTGGAAGCCTTAGCCATCACGTCATCACGCATGATATAATTGATAAACTTGTGTGCATTATCAGTGTTTGATGCATCGGCAGGTACGGCCATCTGGTCGAACCACATCAAAGCGCCTTCTTTCGGAATAGCGTAGTCAACGGTAACCCCGTTATCTGCATCAGCAGCACGATCACGTGCCTGTAGGATATCACCGGACCAACCAACTGTCAGACAGATATCACCATTGGCAAGGGTTGATATATATTCAGAAGAATGGAATTTCCGCACAAAGGGACGAATTGACAGCAATAGATCTTCTGCTGCCTTCAAGTCATCCTTGTCACGGCTATCCGGATTTTTGCCCAGATAATTCAAAGCCGCTGGTATCAACTCGGTCGGTGCATCCAATAAATACACGCCACAGTCTTTTAGCTTAGCCAGTTTTTCAGGGTCAAAAACAACATCCCAGCTGTCAATCCGCTCAACGCCAAGTCGTTCTTTGATCATATCGACATTATAGCCGATACCTGTGGTGCCCCACATATAGTTCACAGAATAAGCATTACCCGGATCATATTTGTTAACGCGCTCACTCACAACATCCCAAAGATTGCCATTATTCGTCAATTTTGATTGATCAAGTTTTTGGAAAACACCAGCTTGAATTTGACGCGCCAAAAAGGTACCGGTTGGAACAACCACATCGTAACCGGAACTCCCGGCAAGAAGTTTTGTTTCAAGCACTTCATTAGAATCGAAAACATCATAGACCACTTTGATGCCTGTTTCGGCCTCAAATTCCGCAAGGATTTCTTCGTCTATATAGTCGGACCAGTTAAAGACATTAACTACTTCTTCCGCACTGGCTTGGGTACTTACTGCTAGACCTAATGCCAGAACACTGGTCAGCAAACTATTTCCAATTTTTTTCACGATGTAGCCTCCGTTGAGTAAATGTACCCGGTAAAGTTATGTGGATATCGGCCTCTTTTATGAGTAAGTTATCAATATCCACTCCCAGTTATAACTTTCCAAGATCTTTAGCTGTTAAATCAAGACAATATTTTACTTTTTCCAACAACTCGTCAATTTCCGCCTTTGTCATGACCAATGGCGGCGAAAGAACCATCCGGTCTCCACAGGCCCGCATTATCAGGCCGTTGTTAAAACAGTGATCACGGCAAATGTTACCGACTTCCGATCCGTTTTCAAAAAGCTCACGAGTCTCTTTGTTTTTGACCATTACCATACCGGCAACCATACCATAGCCAACAACCTCACCAATCAGTGGGTGGTCTTCGAGTTCACGCAGGCGTTTTTGAAAATAGGGTCCGGTTTCATCCCGTACCCTGTCAACAATACCTTCCTCGCGCAGCAACCGAATATTTTCAAGCGCCACAGCACAGGCTGCAGGATGACCGGAATATGTATAGCCGTGATAAAACTCACCACTTTTTTCAATAAGACTATTGGCAACCCGATCCCCAACCATCACCGCAGAAATAGGTAGATAACCAGATGACATGCCCTTTGCCATAGACATAAGGTCAGGCTTGATCCCAAAGGTCTCACTGCCAAACCAGTTTCCGGTACGACCAAATCCACAGATCACTTCATCAGCAACCAAAAGGATGTTGTACTTTTCACAGATCCGTTGAATTTCAGGCCAATAGGTCTCTGGCGGAACAATCACCCCACCAGCACCCTGGATTGGCTCGCCGATAAAAGCAGCAACTTTTTCTGGGCCAACTTCCTGAATACGTTCTTCCAGTGCTTGCGCTGCTTTCAACCCAAATTCATCTGGCGTCAGATCGCCGCCATCTTTGTACCAGTATGGTTGCATTATATGCTCGATCCCCGGCATCATAAGACCGCTTTGCTCGTGCATAGGATCCATACCGCCAAGGGATGCACCAGCAACAGTACTTCCGTGATAAGCATTATTTCGGCTGATGATTACATTTCTTTCAGGTTGGCCTTCGACCTGCCAATAGCGACGAACAAGCCGAATAACAGTATCAACTGCTTCCGATCCGGAATTGGCAAAAAAGACCCGGTTAAGTCCTTCTGGCGTAATTTCAGCCAAAACCTGTGACAGTTCTGTCGCAGGGGCATTGGTCGTTTGAAAGAATGTGTTGTAATAGGGAAGCTCCAACATCTGACGCTGCGCTGCATCAACCAGTTCTTTTCGGCCATAACCAATATTTACACACCAAAGCCCAGCCATCCCGTCAAGAACACGATTTCCGTCAGAATCCCACAGGTAAATGCCATCAGCTTTCGTAATAACACGGGTGCCTTTTTCATTCAGGCTCTTAGTATCAGTAAAAGGGTGCAAATGGTGCGCCCGATCCAATTCCTGCCAATATTCAGTACTTTTATTTATATGGTTCATAACACCCTCTTAACTGCAGACCTTAAAAGTAAGATCACGAGCTTCTATACATTAAGCAACAGATGTTCGCGTTCCCACGAACTAATTACTTGATGATAATTATTATATTCGACTTCTTTAGTTGCACAGTGAGCTTCGACGAAGCGATTACCCAGTACATCTTTGATCGGCTTGCAATCCATCAATTCTGTAATTGCATCGGATAAATACAGCGGTAAACCGCGCGGTAGAACATAAGCATTATCTTCGATTTTTGCGGCAGGCTTAAGTCCTTGTGTCATCCCTAAGTACCCGCAAAGTAAACTTCCTGCGATTGCCAGATAAGGGTTAACATCAGATCCACACAAACGGTTCTCGACACGCCTGCTCTGTGGACTGGAATTTGGAACTCTGAACCCACAACTTCTATTATCAATTCCCCAATGAATATTAATCGGAGATTCATCGTACCCAAACCGTCGATAAGAATTCACGTTTGGCGCAAAGAATGGCATTGCCGCACTGGAATAGCGCTGTAGACCAGCAATAAAATTGCCAAACACTTCAGTTGCATTACCATCAGCATCACTAAAGATATTTTGGCCCGTTTTGGCATCAACCACAGAATGGTGAATGTGCATTGAACTACCAGGTTCACCCTTCATCGGCTTAGCCATAAAAGTTGCATAGATATCATGAGACAAGGCAGTTTGACGAACTGTGCGCTTAAACAGGAAAACCTGATCAGCAAGAGACAGAGGATCACCATGCAAGAAGTTAATCTCGATCTGTGCGGCACCTGCTTCATGGTTTAGAGTATCAATATCCAACCCCTGAGCTTCGCAGTAATCATACACATCTTCAAACACAGGATCGAATTCGTTAACCGCATCAATACCGTAACACTGGCGAGCAGTTTCAGGTCGACCATTTTTACCAATGGGAGGTACCAAGGGCATATCTGGGTCGGTATTTTTTTGTACCAAATAAAATTCCAGCTCAGGCGCGATTATAGGCTCCCAACCTTTTTTCTCATACAGTCCTAACACGGTGCGAAGGATTTGACGCGCATAGAGATCTACAGGTTTTCCATCCGGATAAATACAATCACAAATGACCTGGGCTGTTGGTTCTTTATACCAAGGAACAGGACGTATGGTGCTTGTATCAACTTCTAGAATCACATCGTGATCAGCAATATCAACCCAAGTATCCTCTTCGGGCCATTCACCTGTTATGGTTTGGGTAAAAATACTTTCAGGAAGACGGTGTCCGTTACTTCCAATACCACGCAAGAATTTTTCAGTAGGCAAAATTTTGCCGCGTGGCACGCCTGAAATATCAGGTATCATGCACTCGACTTCAGTAATTTTTCGTTCTTTACACCACTGTTCTAATTCTTCAAACGTCATAAATCACCTGTTTTATTGGATATTGGCTTCCTATACCAAACCCTGTCCTACTCACCGCCTTCTTGTTAGCGCCTTCTGGCGCGCTCGCGGCAAGCCTCTCCAAAAGCCTTGAAAATCTTGTTGGAGAATTCATTATCACTGGCGTTCCATTCCGGGTGCCACTGCACAGCCAGCGCAAATGCAGAAGCCCCAGAAACACTGACGGCTTCGACCAGCCCATCTGGGGCGTAAGCTTCTATTGTCAGCCCCTCTCCTAAACGATCAATGCCTTGTGCGTGAACGGAATTAACTTTAACAACGGGATCATTCGTTAACCCAGATAAAATTCCACCAGAAACCAATTCAATGTCATGAGCAAGAGCAAAGCGGTCTTCTATTGCACCTGTCATATCAGCTCGATGATCCATTTTTTCTGGTTGGTCCTGAACTTTCTGAAAAAGCGTGCCGCCAAAAACCACATTAAGTTCCTGATACCCGCGGCAGATAGCCAGCATTGGAATTCCTTTTTCCAAGACCTTCTTGATTAGTGGTAATGTCGTTGCATCCCGTGCCGGATCATGAAGTGTTCCTTCGTCACTTTGCGCACCAGCATAATGCTTGGGATCAACATTAGAGGGACTTCCCGTAAAAAGAACACCATCCAGATGATCCAATAGCGCATCGCTGTCCAACTTCTCCCCTAAGGCAGGAATCCCCAATGGAATTGCCTCAGAGACATTTGAGACAGCCTCTGAATAATATCGGCTCACACTATCGTATTCATTTCCGTTCTTCGGCATACGACAGGTGGAAACACCCACAAAGGCCTTACCAATACTCATTTTTGAACTACCTTAACGCAAATGATGATCGTTATTCTGAACAGAATGATAGATATCATTTTCTAAAATTCATACAAAAAAATTTATATTTTCAAAATATTTCTACTTAAACATCATTATTTATTATTAATTACAGACAATTATAACGTGATCAATATAACGAACACATTTTAACGTGAATCCTAAACCAACAAGAAAAGAGTTCTTTTTATTGGACATCTCTTGACAAATATAAGCTTCGGATGCGCATAATTGCCTAAAATGTGTTAGAACAGGCGACAAATAAAATGAACAGCACACCCGATCATTATTCTGAACAGGCGGACTTTCTAAAAGCCCACCCTGAAATTGGTTTGATTGAACTTCTTATCGCTGATGGCAATGGTATTTTACGTGGCAAGCGCATTACCAGGGATAAATTGGCATCCGTTTACAAAGAAGGAATTCTTTTACCGGGCTCCATTTTTTGCCTCGACACATCAGGGGCAAATGTAGAAGGCGCAGGGTTGGTCTGGGCGAATGGTGATGCTGATCGGGTTTGCCATGTTGTTCCAGGAACGCTTAAACCAGCCCCATGGCACAGAAAAGGTTTGGCGCAGGTTCTACTAACCATGCACGAAGAGGATGGCTCCCCCTTCTTCGCTGATCCCCGCCACGTTTTAAAAGGTATCATTGATCGCTTCACAAAAATGGGGTTAAAGCCAGTGACAGCTGTCGAATTGGAATTCTACCTTATTGACAAAGACAGAACCATGGCGGGCTATCCGCAACCTCCGGTATCACCGATATCGGGGTTACGCCACGCACGACCAGCCGTTTACGGCATTGATGAGCTTTATGATTTTGATGACTTTTTAGACGAAGTTGCTGCAACAGCAAAGGCGCAAGGCATCCCCGCCGATACAATGGTGGCGGAATATGCTCCAGGACAATACGAAGTCAACCTTCACCATGTTGATGACCCTCTGCTGGCATGCGACCAAGCTGTTCTTCTTAAGCGCCTGATCAAACATGTTGCCCAACGCCATGGGATGGAAGCGACTTTCATGGCAAAGCCTTATACACAAGAGTCTGGAAATGGCACCCACATCCATGTCAGCTTACTGGATGATGATGGAAAGAATATCTTTCAGGGTAAAGGCACGAAAGATGAAGAACGCCTGAGTGACGAAATAAAATGGGCAATGGGTGGTCTTTGTGCTTCCATGGCTGAATCAATGGCGCTTGTTGCCCCAAACGCAAATTCTTATAGACGCTTCCAACTAGGATCTTATGCACCGCACACACCGTGCTGGGGTATAAATAATAGAACGGTTGCCCTGCGCATTCCTGCAGGGCACCCGGCTGCGACACGCATTGAACACAGGCTAGCAGGTGCAGACGCCAGTCCACACCTTGTGATGTCTGCCGTTTTATCCGGCATTCTCCATGGGTTGGAAAATAAAATTGACCCTGGCCCGCGGATAACAGGTAACGCTTATGAAGAAAAAGAAGCGACCCTGCCAAACATCTGGCCCGATGCTATTGACGCCTTTGAGAAAGCCGAAATTCTGCCGAAATACATGGGCGAAGAATTCTGCAACGTCTTTTCTACTTGCCGGAAAACCGAACGAGAACGTTTTAACAGCCATATTTCCACAGTCGAATTTGATTGGTACCTAAGGAGCGTTTAGAAATGAACGATCAAGACTACACAAATTCGTATTATACGGCGAGCATAAACCCAAGCCGTGATCATCCCGCTATTACCGGGGAACACAGCTGTGATGTATGTGTCATTGGTGGCGGCATGACCGGCACATCAGCCGCGCTTCATTTGGCCGAACGTGGTTATAAGGTTATCTTACTCGAGGCCAGTAAAATTTCCTGGGGTGCTTCTGGGCGCAGCGGCGGCCAGATGATTATTGGATACAACCAGTCCTATCAAGATATCAAAAAAATGGTCGGTAAGGACGACGCCCACAAGCTTTGGAAAATGGGCGAAGAGGCAATGTCGCTCGCCAGAAACCAGATAAAGAAGCACAACATAAATTGCGATCTGGCTGCTGGCCACTACCACGTCAGCACCAAACAACGTCACGTGGGTGAATTGGAAGAATACCTCGAAGATTTGGAATTAGCTGGATACAAAGGCTGTCAGCTTTTAGATCAAAACGAAATTCGCCAAAAAATCGACAGCGACAAGTACCTGTCCGGCATGTACGACCCCAATGGCGGTCACCTGCATCCGCTTAATTACACACTCGGTCTGGCAGATGCCGCTGAAAAAGCAGGCGTGAAGCTTTACGAACATAGCCGTGTTACAAAAATTGATCACGGCAAGTCCCCAAAAGTTTATACTGATCAAGCTATAATTAACTGTAAACATGTCGCGCTTTGCACCAATGCCTATCTCGACGGCCTCGACAAAAAGCTAGATAAAAAAATTATGCCCGTCGGCACTTACATCCTAGCAACAGAGCCTCTTGCAGATAAAGAAGCAAGCAAACTGATCGCTGACAATGCCGCTGTGGCCGATATTCTTTTTGTCCTCAACTACTACCGATTATCTGGCGACAAACGTATGCTTTTTGGTGGCGAGGTTAATTATTCAGGTAAAGATCCGTCTGATATCAGTAAAATCATGCAAAAAACCATGCTTGAATATTTCCCCCAACTTGCATCAAAAAAAATAGACTATGCATGGGGCGGAAATGTTGCCATTACCGTCAACCGCCTTCCGCATTTCGGTAAACTGGCCGAAAGCACTTATTTTGCCCATGGCTTTTCCGGACACGGGGTTGTCCTAACGGGGTTAGCCGGAAAATTAATAGCCGAAGCCATTGCAGGTTCTGAAGAACGCTTTGACGTATTCAGTCGCATCCCGCATCAATCATTCCCTGGGGGCAGCCTCTTGCGCACGCCTGCCTTGGTCTTAGCTATGGCTTATTATCGTCTTCGAGACTTACTATAGAGAAAAATACATTGCACGAGATCACTATTGAACGAGGTGAAACAGAACAGATGTCAGCCAGTGTTGGAAAACGCTTAAAAGCACTACGCGCCATGCACGGCCTTTCACAACGGGAACTTGCCCGGCGTGCCGGCGTTACCAACAGCGCGATCTCTATGATTGAACAAGATCGCGTAAGTCCATCTATTGACTCGCTAACAAAAGTTCTGGCTGGTTTTCCTGTAACCATGATCGAATTCTTCTCTATGGAACCCGAGCAGGAAGAGAAAATCTTCTATGCCAAGGACGAACTAGTCGAAATGTCTGACGGCACAATGTCTGTCCGCTTGGTAGGTGCTGCCAAGAAAGATCGTAAAATGCGGGTTTTGCATGAAAAATACCCACCCCATGGTGATACTGGCGACAAGATGATTGTGCAAGAAGGCGAAGAAGCCGGGGTTATTATTCGTGGGCAACTTGAAATCACCGTCGGCAATGAAATAAAAGTGCTGAATGCAGGGGAAGCCTATTACTTTAACACAGAAATCCCGCACCGCTTTCGCAACCCCGGCGACGAAGAGTGTGAAGTGGTAAGTTCGGCAACACCACCATCTTTCTAACAATAAACTTATAAGCTTAACAACAAGACCAAGATCGTTCTGGAGACACAGCATGACCGATATATCCGGTATTAATTCCGAAGGCGACAACGCCTTTATGGCAAAAAGCCTTCTAGGGACAGATGTTGAACCTATGTATTCCGGTGCAAATTCTTTTATGCGCCGTAAATACACACGAGATCTTCGCGACGCAGATGTTGCCATATCCGGCATTCCTTATGATTGCGCAACCACGGGCAGATCGGGTACTCGATTGGGGCCACAGGCTGTCAGAAAAGCCTCTGCCAATCTTGCTTGGGCACCACACTTCCCTTCTGGTCTTGACGTTTTTGAAGTTTTGGCCGTGGCAGATTACGGCGACCTTGTTTTTGATCCCGGCGAACCAATGTCCATTCCCGGTGCCATCAAAGCCCATGCAAAAGCAATTCTGGACACAGACACTGCAATGCTGACACTCGGCGGTGACCATTTTGTCACCTACCCCATTCTAAAGGCACACGCAGAAAAGCATGGCCAACTCGCCTTAATCCAGATAGATGCCCATTCCGACACTTGGGAAGAAGATCAACAACGCATAGACCATGGCACGATGTTTTACCATGCCGCCAAACAGGGGATTATTGACCCCACATCTTCTGCACAGGTCGGCATCCGCACACACAACGACAAAACTCACGGCTTTAACATTATTCATGCCCCCTGGGTTCACGACAAAGGCCCTGAAGCAGTGGTCGCAGAGATCAAGCGCATTGTTGGCGATCGAAAGGCTTACCTCACTTTCGATATTGATAGCTTGGACCCTGCCTTTGCTCCGGGCACAGGAACACCTGTAAGTGGGGGCTTAACCCCGCATCAGGCCCTGACAATACTTCGAGGCCTAGAGGGTATTAACATTGTCGGTGCCGATGTCGTCGAAGTATCCCCCGCCTACGATGTTAGCGACATTACCGCCCTTGCTGGCGCGACGATGGCCTTTGAAATGCTCTATCTTATGGCCGTACAAAAAAAGAAAAAGGGATAATAACGCCACAAAGAAAGCCAACTGAACAAGGGCACTCCATGCGAAGTGCCCTTGTTTTTGATCAATCTTTCGCCAATGTCAGTTTCAGAGAAATCTCATTTGTCGGCTCATGACAATAACGGCCAACTTCGACAAAGCCGTAGAGATCGTAGAACCGTCGACCCACTTTGTTTTTCTCAAAGACCTCTACACTCAGAGAACCTTTCAACTTCACCACATGATCAACTAAAGCCCGACCAAACCCCTTGCCATGAAATAACGGATCAAGGAACAACGCGCCGATTTTATCATTCATGAGGGAAATGAAACCAACAGGATTTTGATCAAAAACCAAAACCCACGTTTCAGCATTGGGAAGGTAAACATTCGGCATATCTTTGGCGACTTGGGCGACAAATTCATCGCTCAGGAAGGGATGACCAACTTTGTTTGCTTCGAACCAAATTTTAATTAGTGCTGCCGTATCGGCAATTTCGTACTTTCTAATCATAACAACATACTTCTTTCTAGCTTTACTGATTTATCTGTTATCCAATTGAGATCTAACGGACCGAATACCCAATCGTGTAATTCGATAGGGTTGCCCCTTTTGAGATTTCACAAAGGACCGCTTTCTCAGGCGCTGAAAAACGCGATAGTTACAATCAGCAAGGACATGACCATCACGGGTATAACAAGTTACCTTCGTAACCTTGCCATTCTCACCCCGCTCATAGTGAATAGAACCACCCTGAGCAAGAACGTGTAAAACACGCTGTTCATACTTTGAAATATTCAATGGATTTTCGTTTTATGTGAGCATAGAAAAGGTATCGCTCAGCGCACAGCTTGAGCGTTACAACAGTTTCAAATGTTCCCGAGGTTCAGGAACTAGCGGATTACCGCAATCTCTAACATAAAATCTCCGTAGAACCTGTGCGGACAATAGAATTGCACAGGCAAATATAGATCTAACAAAATCTGTATTTTCGAACAAGGCAAAAAATTTTACTCATGCTCATCCCAGAAAAATAAAATAGGCGGTTATGAAATAAATCATATCCGCCCTATAAATAGTACACACCGACAAATAGATACTACATAAACGAGATGCTTAATGCCTTTTGAAGGCCTTGCCTATTAGACATTAGATCTTCAAGCGTATACCGGGATAAAACATCAAAAAAAGCAACAACGGCCTCGCCCAAAATACCCTGTAACCGGCAATAACCATCGATTTGGCAGCAGCCTTTTTTCTTGTCGAAACATTCGACAATATCCAAATTGTCTTCCATATCCCGTACCACATCCCCCAGATTTATTTCTGCAGGAGAACGGGCAAGGAGCATACCGCCCTTTTTACCACGAATAGTTTTGAGATATCCATCCTGAGACAGTTGATTAACCACTTTCATCAAATGGTTACGTGAAATATCATAACGCTCTGAAATTTCAGTGATCGTCGTTAATTCATCACCTTTTAGTCCGACAAAAATCAGGACACGTAATGAATAGTCAGTATAGGTAGTAAGTCTCATTTCAGGCCAAACATCTCAAACAACAAATATCACAATAAGCATTTATTCGATCTAAAATAGGATCACACCACACGAAAAACAATAGGACAGGTTGACGCTATAAAAATTCAGTCGATCCCCTACTTATCAGGCACAAGTAATCAGGAAAAGATTTTTCGAGCCGTATCCAGCCACCCAAGACCTGATTTCGTATCAACTTTAGGTGTATACTCACAACCGACCCACCCTTCATATTTAGCCTTTAACAATTCAGAGAATATCCAACCATAATTAATTTCTCCTTCAGATGGTTCGTGCCTATCCGGCACCCCAGCAATCTGAATATGCCCGACATAATCCATTTGATGACGGATCAGCACCGAAAGGTCGCCCTCCATGATTTGGGCGTGATACAGATCCATCTGTAATTTCAGGTTTGGCGCGGCAATATGATCAATAATTTTACGCGCCTGAGCTTGATGAGACAACAAATACCCCGGAAAAGCCCGCGTATTCAATGGCTCAATCAGTACCATAACACCTGCGGCCTTCGCCTGCTCGCAAACATAAGCCAGATTGGCGAGATAAACTTCAAAACAGGATTCCAGTGTTTCACCTTCGGGACAGATACCAGCCATCACATGAAGCTTACGACAATTTAAATGCTCGGCATATTCCAACGCCAGCTCAACACTATGTTGAAATTCACCTTCTCTCCCCGGTAAAGCTGCAATCCCACGTTCTCCCTTTTCCCAGTTCCCCGCCGGAAGGTTGAACAGCACCTGTTCTAGCCCCGTATCATCCAACCTCGTTTTAAGGTCCTGCTTTGACCATTCATAAGGAAAAAGAAACTCCACTCCTTCAAAACCTGCATCCTGCGCAGCCTTAAAACGATCAAGAAAAGGAACTTCGGTAAAAAGCATGCTTAAATTGGCAGCGAAACGGTACATTATATCAGCCTTTAGTTTAATTGTTTTTCCTCAATAGCACGAATAAAACCAGCTTGGTCCAGCTCCCCAAGCCCGTCATCAACCATACCTTGCCAGAGATCCATAGCGGTTTCCAAGCCGGATAAACGAAGACTATAATGTTCAGCCAATTCCATGGCTTGCTTCACATCCTTTAACTGAACGGTCGCCCTAGCCCCCGGTTCAAAATTGCGATCGACCATACGCTGACCATGTAGTTCAAGGATACGACTATCTGCAAAACCACCCAACAAAGCATTGCGAACCTTCGCGGGGTCAGCCCCTGCTTTGGCTGCCAACGTTAACGCTTCAGCAACGGCATCTATAGTCATTGCGACAATCATCTGATTTGCGGTCTTTGCAATCTGTCCTGCACCAAGGGGACCTACATGGTTAATATTTTCACCCAAAACGTTAAAAAGCGGCATCGCACGATGAAAATCGTTTTCATCACCCCCAACCATAATAGAGAGCGATCCCTGCTCTGCGCCGATAGCCCCGCCACTTACCGGTGCATCAAGGTAGCCAGCCCCCACATGATCAACCCTTCCGGCAAGGACACGTGTATTCATGACCTGGGTCGTCCCCATATCAATGACCAGCGTATCAGTGTGCATTGCCAGTAACAGCCCCTGATCACCGCAAATCACCTGCTCAATGGCTGGGGTATCGGTTACACAGATAACAATAAATCCACTATTGATGTTTCGCGCAAGATCCTGTGGTGTTTTACAGTATGTAAGGCCGAGCGCTTCCAGATCAGAAGCCTTGTCACGGGTCCTGGAATGGATGAACACCTCTGCCCCGGCATTGTGCAAACGCATCGCGAAATGCCAACCCATTTTGCCTAGGCCGACAACACCCACTTTTGTTCCAGAAAGAAATGAAAATTCAGAAGACCCACTCATAGGATAAGACAATCTAACAGCTGTTAATTTCGAAACATTCTGAAAGAGTTATCGAATAAGGTCAAAATAAATAAGCTAATTTCTAGCTGACACGTGCCAGACGATCTTCCCTAGGTGTTGACCCAAAATACCCTCTGTAAGCACGTGAGAAATAAGAAAAGGATGTAAAGCCACAAGCAATGGCTACTTCACTGACAGGCAAAGCCGTTTGCCGTAGAAGTGCACGAGCTCGTTTCAATCTCAAACGTTTATAATAGCGCTTTGGGCTGCACCCGAGATGGCGGGCGAACAGACGTTCTATCTGTCGCTTTGAGCTACCGATTTCTTTAGCGATTTCCTCTGCAGTTAACAAAACTTCAAGGTTTTCTTCCATAATGCGAACGGCCTCGGCAAGTTTGCCTGAAAGCTTTTGCAAGGTAAGATTACGTTGGCGCAAAGGGATAGATGCCCCGCCCCTGACTTCATAGTTGAAAGCCTCTGCAACCTGTCCGGCAACATCCGTACCGCATTGATGTTCAATAATATTAAGGATTAAATCCAGACAGGCCGCTTTCCCCGTACAGGTAATACGCTTTCGATCCCAGGAAAATAGCGCGTCCTGTATTTCAACAGAGGGATATAGCTCTTTAAAGCTATCATGATATGCCCACGGCACAGCACACCTATAACCGCTCAGTAATCCCGCGCTTGCAAGTTCATTACAGGCACCGCCAACAGCACCAACATAAACACTCTGCCGATCCAGTCGCTTAAGCCAGTTGATAAAAAGGTCTGATTTTCCTGTGCGAACACCCCATTCACCAAACACAAGTGCGAGGTCGATAGCTTCGTCATCCCCCACGGCCATATCCGGTTTTAGAATGAAACCGTCTTCAAGATCAATGTCCTGACCGTCCATCGTTGCTATTCGCCAATGAAAAGCCGCATAACCAGCAACCGCATTCGCGGTCTTTAATGCCTGAATAGTTAAACTGGCATCTAAAGAAGCTGTACCGGGAAGAACGACAATAACAACACGCTGCAGGTCTCTGCGTGGTGCTTTTCTTTTTATATGTGGCTCTGCACTATACACTTTTAAATGCATAAATGCCTTCCTTTCCAGACTGACAACCCTTCTCAGGATTGGGCTCCAGCCATCTACCCGTAGTTATTTCAAAAATTATGCAGCATTCTTTGTTATCCGCAAAATAAGCATATAAAGAGATCTTTATTTAGTCAACAAGATAAAGATCTCTTTATATCGATAATTTATTTATTATTATTGATTACAATTCAATGGCTTACACCATTTAATCAATATATTCAGTTAAATGAAGGTGATTTTTTTTCTTTATTTGCGACTTTTTATTACGTAAATGCGCCACCTCTTCAGACTTATAAATATTTCCAATAGCTGAAGGTTGCCGCCTGTCCGGCTTTTTGCAAACGAGGATCACCGCTACCTTCGACAGAAGGAACAGTCCATATAATAGCCTTTTCAATCAAGAACCTCTTACCTGAACTTGAAATTCTGATACCCGTATAGTTATCAAAATATCCCTTATCCTTGGCCTGCTGTAACATGGCAGCACGATCATTCCTAAATTCAGGTTCTGCTGTTTTACGCGAAGGTGTTTGCGTAAAATCTTCCCATGACATTTCCCAAAGATTGAGAGCTATCGAATTCCCATAATTTAGCACGGGGTCATCCGCACCGTTATGAGATACCACAACAAAAGGAGCTTCAAATAACTGTCGCCCCAAGCTTTTCTTGCTATTTAATTTAATTAAATCTGTTCCTGTTACAGCTTTAAAGCTGTCAATCAAGCGTTTGGCATGCTGTTCTTGAAACTCACTAATCTCTGACACTGAATATTTTCCCCGAAATATTTCTCAACACTTAAACCTCAAAGGATAATTTCTATATTTTTTCTCCCACGGGTTGTTAAAACATATAGAAACCAAATTAATCCTTGCTTTAAATCATAATATTTCAAATAATATATGCATACGATTATTATCTTATTTTTGAAATGGGCCACCAGCTATCAAGAGAATGCCGTATCTAGGCGTTACTCAAAACTTTAATGTGCCTAAATCTCAATAACACTTGACTTTTCCTAAAATTCGTAGATAAAGCTATTATGGTTTTAAAAGTCCCGGCTCCTCTGCCTGCCCTACACTGGTCACTAAAGAAGATTCCCGGCCTTGCCGAACCCTTTACCAACGGCTGATTTTGGCTGTCACACAAGTTAAGTAATTAGGAGTCTCTTTAATGGCGACTGGCGTAGTAAAATGGTTTAACTCCACTAAAGGTTTTGGCTTTATCGAGCCTGATGCTGGTGGGGATGATGCTTTCGTTCACATTTCTGCTGTAGAACGTGCAGGCCTACAAGGTTTGAACGAAGGCCAACGTGTTGAGTTCGAACTAGAACGCGGCCGTAACGGCAAAATGGCTGTCTCATCAATCGCGGTTGCTGAGTAAGTCATTTAACAATCATTAATTTGATTGTTGTGCAAAAGATTAAAGGGCACCGACTAGGTGCCCTTTTTTCTTGCCTGATTTTTGACTTTTATGATTTTCCGTAAAAACAAGATCTATACAAATCCAGTCATAAAATCTAAAGAATCCAATAAAAGTGGGTAATAAAAATCACAGCCCCAAATTATTAGGGATTCGCCACTTTTAGAAATTCTCTATTTAAGAGATTCGAGGCTTCTATAGAATCTCCGCCTTTATAGATGCTCTATTTTAGAAATCTTATTTAGGGCTTCTGGATCAACGCCCTACTCCCACACATTAGGCACCTTCATATGAATAAGGGCTGGTTTGCCACTACTCCTAGCCAGTTCAAAGGCTTCGGGAAACTGATCGGCATTATCAACAGTAACACCAAACCCGCCATAAGCCCGCGCCAGAGCTGCGAAATCAGGGTTATTCAAACGGGTTGAGATAACGCGATCAGGGTATTCACGCTCTTGATGCATACGAATTGTTCCAAAGCATCCGTTATCAACAACAATAATAATGACATTGGCACCATACTGAACAGCTGTTGCAATTTCTTGCCCGTTCATCATAAAGCAGCCGTCCCCGGCCAATGTCACAACAACTCTCTCGGGTTCCGTAATTTTAGCGCTAATACCAGCCGGAACACCATACCCCATGGCACCTGAAGTCGGGGCCAACTGACTTGGATAGGATGAAAACTGATAAAAACGCTGTCCCCAAATCGTATAGTTCCCCGCACCATTCGTAATGATGGCATCCTCGGGTAAATTTTCCCTCAGATAGCTACTGATTTTGTGCATCGGGAAGTCTTTGATACCAGCTTCTTCAGCAATAAATGCCTCATACTCAGCGCGTGCCTCAGCAACCGTTGCCTTCCAAACTGGCGTACCAATCGTTTCCAACGCTAAAGCGGCTTTGGTAAAGGCCGTCAAATCACTCAAAATCGCCAACTCTGCATTAAACACGCGATTGAGTTCCTCTGCGCCGGGCAAAACATGCACAAGCTTTTGCTTGGTATTTGGACTATCCAGCAAGCTATATCCGCTGGTTGTCATTTCCCCCAGACGCGGACCAACAACGATAAGAAGATCACTTTCCTTTACCCGCGTAGCAAGCTTGGGGTTGGGTGCAATGCCAACCTCGCCAATATATTGAGCGTGATGGTTATCAAAGGCATCTTGCCTGCGGAAAGCACAGGCAACGGGCAGATGATTTTTTTCAGCAAAGGCCGTTATATTCTGGCTGGCTTCTTTTGACCAACCGCCGCCGCCAATAAGCAACAAAGGTTTCTGCGCTTCACTCAACAGTGTCCTGAAATCAGCCATATCTTCGGGGCGTGGCGCAGATGCGACCTTTTTATAGGCTGGGGTATCTACAACGGTTGCAAGTTCGGTCAACATATCTTCGGGCAACGCCAATACCACAGGCCCCGGTCTTCCTGATGTTGCGGTATGGAAAGCACGATTAAGATATTCCGGAATGCGATCAGCGGTTTCAATCTGAGCGACCCATTTCGCCATTTCACCAAACATGCGGCGATAATCAATTTCCTGAAAAGCTTCCCGATCTTGCTGATCCCGCGCCACCTGTCCAATAAACAAGATCATCGGCGTGGAATCCTGATACGCGGTATGAACACCGATAGAGGCATTGGTTGCCCCCGGCCCTCGCGTTACAAAACAGATCCCCGGCGTTCCTTTCAGCTTGCCATAGGCTTCGGCCATATAGGCCGCGCCACCTTCTTGCCGACAGGTCACAACGTTGATGTCTTTTGTTAAATCATAAAGACCGTCCAGAACAGCCAGATAACTTTCGCCCGGCACACAGAACACCGTATCGACACCATGTGCTTGCAGGCCCTGAGCCAGAATTTCCCCGCCTGAACGTTCTTTTAGATTTACCATCAATTTTTCCTGTCCAACTTTTTGATTTTATTTTGTTAATTCGCCTTTAGACCACTTGATTATGCAATCGCCCCAATGCGCCGCAGCTTTTCAATGTCATCCTTTTCCGTACCAAGAATATCACTGAGCACTTCGTCTGTATGTTGCCCTAACATCGGCGGCGGGAGTTCAGCGCCAGATTTTGCCTGTCCATATTTGATCGGCGTAGAAACCAATTGCTGCTGCGCACCGTCCGGATGCCTATATTCCTTGAGAATGCCGCGCTGCTGAATGTGCGGATTGGTAAAAACCTGAGAAAGGTCATTAATCGGTCCACAGGGCACCTTCACGGTTTCAAGCGCTGAAATCCAATGTTCTGTTGATTTTCCCCTCAAAATCTCCTGCACAAAAGGAACAAGCTGCTCTCTGTTTTCAACTCTTGCTGTGTTTGTCTGGTACTTAGGGTTTTCTGCAAGCTCTGCACACCCTGCAATATCACAAAAAGCTTCGAACTGACGGTCATTCCCAACGGCCAAAATCATATAACCGTCCGACGTTTCAAAAACTTCGTAGGGGGAAATATTAGGGTGCGCGTTCCCTCTGCGGTGCGGTACCTTGCCCGAAACCAGATAGTTCGTAGCCTGATTGGCAAGCATCGCGGCCTGACAATCCATCAAAGCAATATCGATATGATCGCCACGCCCGGTTCGTTCCCGCTTAAACAATGCCGCAAGAATACCCGTAACTCCGTACATCCCGCTAAACAAATCAACAACGGCAACGCCGACTTTCATCGGTTGACGGTCAGCTTCGCCTGTAATGCTCATCAAGCCGCCCATGCCCTGTATCATCAGGTCATAGCCCGCCTTGTCCGCATAAGGACCTTCCTGACCAAAACCCGTGATCGAACAGTAAATGAGCTTGGGATTTATCGTTGATAGCGCCTCGTAATCAAGACCAAACTTCTTTAGTCCACCGACCTTAAAGTTTTCAATAACAATATCGCAGTGAAGCGCAAGATCCTGAAGGATTTTCTGCCCTTCCGCCTTGGTCATATCCACAGCCAGAGATCGCTTTCCCCGATTGGCAGACATGTAATAGGCAGATTCTTGCGTATTCTCGCCCGCAGGGGTTTTCACGAAAGGAGGCCCCCAGGCACGGGTATCATCCCCGTAACCCGGGCGCTCTACCTTGATCACATCACATCCCAAATCAGCCAAAGTCTGACCAACCCAGGGACCGGCTAGTACACGTGACAGATCAAGAACCCTAATCCCCTCCAAAGGCATATCTTCAGGGGGCATATCATCTTTCTGACTAACAGATGGCTTTGTCACCGCTTTGAATTCCGATCTTACATAAAGGCCCAAACTTACATAAAGGCTTGTAAACCGGTTTGCGCTCGCCCCAGAATAAGTGCATGCACATCATGGGTGCCTTCGTAAGTGTTTACGGCCTCTAAATTCATCACATGCCGGATGACATGAAACTCATCTGAGACGCCGTTACCGCCATGCATATCACGGGCTGTTCGGGCAATTTCCAGTGATTTGCCACAGGAATTTCGTTTAATCATGGAAATAAGTTCCGGGGCGATCTTGCCTTCGTCAAACAACTGCCCAGCACGCACACAGCCCTGTAATCCCAAAGAGATTTCAGTCTGCATATCCGCGAGCTTCTTCTGTACCAATTGGGTCTGCGCCAGAGGTCGACCAAACTGTTTACGATCCAACGTATATTGACGCGCCGCATGCCAACAGAATTCAGCGGCCCCCAAAGCCCCCCACGCAATGCCGTAACGCGCACGGTTAAGACATCCAAAAGGCCCTTTAAGACCCGTGACTTCCGGGAACATATTTTCTTCTGGCACAAACACATTATCCATAACGATCTCACCTGTTACAGAAGCCCGCAGACTGAACTTGCCCTCGATCTTTGGCGTGGAAAGCCCTTCCATGCCCCGCTCAAGAACAAACCCGCGAATAATGCCTTCGTCATTTTTGGCCCAGACCACCATGACGTCTGCGATGGGTGAGTTCGTAATCCACATCTTCGCGCCTGACAGCTCGTACCCGCCGTCAACTTTGCGCGCACGGGTTTTCATGCCGCCGGGATCGGACCCGGCATCCGGTTCCGTCAAACCGAAACAACCGACATATTCACCCGTCGCCAGTTTTGGTAGGTACTTTTGCTTTTGCTCTTCAGAACCGTATGCGTTGATCGGGTGCATGACCAAAGAAGACTGAACCGACATGGCCGAGCGATAGCCGCTGTCGACACGTTCGATTTCACGGGCAATCAGGCCATAGCTGGTATAGCTAACCCCTGCACAGCCATAGCCTTCGATTGTCGCGCCCAAAAAGCCAAGCTCGCCCATTTCACGCATAATATCGCGGTCAAAGTTCTCGTGGCGGTTTGCCTCTAGAATACGCGGCATCAGCTTATCTTGCGCATAATCGCGCGCGCTGTCCCTAACCATGCGCTCTTCTTCATTCAACTGAACGTCTAACAGGAACGGGTCTTCCCAATCAAATTTTCCAAGTTTAGCAGATGCAGACATGTTCTTCTTTCCGAGCTATGCGTGGCACAGAAGTGCCTCAAGATTTTTAGGCGTCTTAATGTTATAGTTGCTTAACTTAATTCTGGCTCAAGGCGTAAAGAGAGAAATTTAGATTTTACGACATGAACGATGAAACGCCCCACGAAATACTTTGAGAGAAAGAGTTAAGTTAAACAACTAGAATTTATTGTCCCCTGCGAGAACGATAAAGGCCAACGATTATTTTTCCAAACATCATTCATTAAACTCATGACTAACGTATAAAATAATTGTACTGTCGCATGAATAATTTTTTGTTAGATATCTGAGCTTTAATAACGTGATATACCGATACGTCCCTTCCCTCACCGCGCTACGTACTTTTGAATCTTCCGCTAGGCACATGAGCTTTACGAAAGCCGCCGAAGAATTGAACGTGACGCAAAGCGCCGTCAGCCGACAGATCAGACAGTTGGAAGACGAACTGGGCATTCGGCTTTTTGAGCGGGTTCGCCAAAGGCTTGTCCTCACCGAAGCGGGTGCCAGTTATGTTCAGGAAGTCAGGAAAGGTCTTGATCAACTTAAATCAGCAACCCTCAACCTACTAGCCTATCAAGGGGTGGGCGGAGAGCTATTACTGGCGTGCCTGCCCACCTTTGGCAGTCGATGGTTGATCCCCCGTTTGGGCCGCTTTACGTCGCAACACCCGGAAATCAACGTGAACCTTGTCACACGGATCGAAGCTTTTAATTTTGAGAGCGAAGATATTGATGCCGCAATCTATTTTGGCGATAGCAACTGGCCCGGTACGATTTCGGACAAACTCATGGGTGAAGAAATGATCCCGGTCTGTAGCCCGTCCCTGTTAGAAGATGTCGGCCCCATAAAAACACCCGCAGATCTCAGCCACCATACCCTATTGCAACTTCGCTCCAGACCTTACGCCTGGCAAGAATGGCTTAGGGGTAAAGAAACGCAGGATATCAATCCCGCTGCTGGCCCCAAGTTCGAGCAGTTCCACATGATTATCAATGCTGCGCTCACGGGCCTTGGCGTTGCTCTGTTACCCGCATTCCTTATCAAAGAAGAACTAAGCCAAGGCCTTCTGACCCAACTTTTTGATGACAGTATCCGTGGCAAGAATGCTTACTACCTCGTCTATCCCGAAAACAAACGCGGCCTGCCCCGCCTGCAAACCTTCCGCCGATGGCTGTTGCGCGAAGCAGCCCGACAGGAACAGAAATAAGCTTTTGCTCTCTAGATTAGAAAATCAAGGAAAAGCCAGATATACAAAGGCATCGGAACAAGAACCCAAATTAAACTGATGGTCAGGGCTTTGATAAGTAGTTTATCGACTTCTAAAGGCATTTTCTCTCTCCTTTTTTCAGTGTTTCGCCAGTGGATTACCTGCGGATCACCAGTGTTTAAACAGGTCATTACTGACCATAAGTAATTGATACTGTTATGTTGCCAGTCCATACACGTACACGACGGTTCCCGCATACACAGTCGTCAAGCCAACAACGATAGCCCACTTGGCATTGGCAATAAAAAATCGAACCAACGGATCTTTTCTAGGAAAAGCCGCCTTCTCCCCTTCTTTGACAAAACCAGAAATCAACAGGATGTAATTCACAAACCAAAAGGCCGTAAAAAGCTCGGCTGCGAGAACAACATAGGCCATAAGCTTCTCCTTTAATGTGTCTCTACTTCTTAAACATGTATTTTATATACATGTTACAATATTAAACTCAATAACAGATATTGATACCGGTCAAAATGCCGCAGTTTAACCGTTGTTTATTGGATATATCGAAATGAAATAAAAATGCCGAGTTCACCTTAACTACGAATACAATTCTATCCGTAAATTAGGGCATAAGTTCCCACCTCCAAACCGTAAAACATCAAAAAAACGTTTAAAATATGAACACAACAACACTAAAGGTTGTGCACACAATTGATTTATATAATGCTTGATTTGTTATTGGAACGTCTGCTTTCGACTGAGATCTCAACCGGTCGCTGCAACACATTCGTTAAATCTGTCTGCCGGTGTTTCAAATTGCAATGTCTTTCTTGGGCGTTCGTTTAGCTGACGTGCTACTTTGTTGAGATGAACCTGTGAGTGCTGAGAATTATGATTACAAACGGATACAGTTAAATGTGGAGGGAAGTGTGAACTGGAATGATCATCAGACAAAAATCCTAGAAGCAGTCTTGCAATTCATGGAGCACGATAGACATTTACTCCAGATTAGAGCGCATGAGGTTGCTATAACCACTCAGATTGGATGCTATCTCCGATCGATGTATCCAGGGCATAACGTTGACTGCGAGTACAACAGGCACGGTGTAGATTCGAAAAAACACCCTGTAAAGGAAACCTGGATTAGGCCAGACATTTTGGTCCATCGTCGCATGACTGACGATGAAAACACTTTGGTTTTTGAAGCTAAAGTTGGTAGAAATAACAATTTCGATGATGACTTTAGCAAACTGAAAGGCATGACAGATCAGGGCAATGCTTACAGATATGATTTTGGAATTCACATCCACTTTAAGGATCAGTCAAAAGTGGCTTTTAATGTTTTTGAAGATGGAGCTGTAAGTGATAATCACTCCATATTAATAAACAAAGCGTGGACAGCCTATTGCCATGAACGTGGAGTTTCGGACTAATGGACAACAACCCTTCCACTTACGCAGTTAAGCTTTAAGCTCCAAAACTCTTTGTCAGCAGATCATATATCTCGGTCATTCCAGGTGTCCGCTTATGGCACTAAGTGGCCAGAAATTCCCAAACAAAATACACATTTCTGTATAGTATTTTATCGTTATTTTAACCAAGCCCTATTCCTACTGTTCGTGTTTTCGTACTTTGTTCGTTGTTGATACAACAGCTTCAATAAAAGCCAATGCGAACCCCTCGTCATATCTCAAGTTTGATTTTTCGTGGGCATAACGCCACGTTACAAAGGCATCGCTAATTTTATAAATTTGTTGCTCCAATATATCGGTGATTGGCTGCTCATTTTTATCTTCAGGGACGTGCATAGTAAATAATTGCTTATTTTTATCTTCAGAGACGTACCTCCTTGATAATTGCATGGAATAGAAAGAGATACCTTTTTGTACAGCAGGAAAGCTTCTGATTTCTTGCTTAATTCCATCTGGTAATTCTCTGTAAAGCTCCAGAATATTATGCCCCCGTGGTATGTTACCAAGAAGTGTAAAGTGAAGATCTTTAATGTAGAGTTCAACTGCAAACGCCAAGTTTACAACGCTAGGGCTTCCGAACTTATTGTGCTTTTTTAATACTTGATAAGCTTCAAAAAAATCATCTGCCTGATATTTTACTCTCCACGACATCCAAGCCCTCTTTCTCTCTCCAAGGTCGTCCGATTTAGCACACACAGACTAAAACATACACGAAGTTTGAAATCAGACACATGCACTCATTAATTTCATCGTTGTCTAGATTCTATTTTTGTAGCGGCAAAGAAATCGTCGCGCCGTAATTAAGTGGTTTAGAATAAATGATCACAAACCACTACATTGAGTAATCATCTCTCGTAATTACGGATACATGACAGTCATTTTATCTTGACCCAATCAGTTTCCTGACATGGAATACACAAAAACAAAAACGCTCCCCCCTCACCTTCTTTTGTAAAGCTCGTCGCTCGCCATGAAATATCTTTATGATACGCACGCCTTCTCTGCTCAAAATCATGCTCCCAGCTATTGGCGGGATACGGCGCCTGAGTTAGCGGATTTCCCAAACCTGACAGCAGATACCAAGTGCGAAGTGGCTGTTATCGGCAGTGGTTATACGGGCATGATGGCGGCCTATCGCTTGGCGACAAAGTATCAGATTGATGTAAAGGTTTTTGAGGCGGCCCAGCCCGGTTGGGGAGCGTCGGGGCGTAATGGTGGTTTTTGTTGTATGGGGTCGACGAAGCTCAGTTATCAGCAAATGATCCGGCGGTACGGGCTAGAGGCGACACAAGATTTCTTTGCGGCTCAAAAGAAATCTGTGGCCTTTGTGAAGTCTTTTCTGGAGACCCACAACATAGATGCGGATGCCACGGGCAATGGGGAGATTGAGCTGGCGCATAAAGCTAACCGCATGGATGATCTACGACAGGAACAGGAATTCCTCATCAAAACCTTTGGTCACGAAACGCACATTTTATCCCCGGATCAATTAGGGGAAATAGGTCTGTCAGGTGATTTTCATGGCGGTCTGCATAATCCGACCGGATTTGGTCTGCATCCACTCAAATATGCCAGAGGACTTGCCAAACTCTTGCGCGATACGGGCATTGAGATTTTCGGCAACAGCCCTGTGACCAAGTGGGAAAAGCATGTTGACGGGCATCATCTTCACACGCCACAGGGCATCGTAAAAGCCAACCATGTCATCATGGCCACAAATGGCTATACAGCGGAAAACCTGTCCTCTAACGCCGCCGGAAAGTTACTCCCTGCTCTTTCATCCATTTTGGTGACGCGCCCCTTGAGTGAGCAAGAACAACAGGATCAGGGTTGGACCAACACAACAACAGTCTATGACAGCCGTATTTTGCTGCATTATTTCCGACTGCTACCTGACGGGCGGTTCCTTTTCGGCGGACGCGGCGGCACGGATAGTTCTGCCAAAGGGGAAAAGCTGGCAGAAAAGCGCGTTCGGGAAGATTTTGAAGCGCTCTTCCCAGCATGGTCCCATATAGAGCACACTCACTTTTGGCAGGGGTTTATTTGCCTCGCAAATGACCTCGTTCCCTATATCGGCCCGATCAACAAAGATAAAACGGCGTGGGCTTCACTGGCGTATCACGGGAACGGCGTGGCTATGTCCGGCTGGGCGGGAAGTGCTTTGGCTGATGAGATCGCCGGGGACAGAGCACATAGTAAGCTCCCCGCCGTCTTTACAAAGCGGTTTAATAAATTCCCTTTGCCAGCCCTGCGCTTGCAATATTTAAAAGCAGCCTATGCCTTCTATCAAATCAAAGACGAGTGGCTTTAGCTGTCATCCCTTAAAACCAAGAAAATAAGCAACACCATGACCTATCCTGATACCTACTACAGCCGGACAGCGGTTGAACATGCAACCTATCCCACTCTGACACAAAATCTGGAAACAGATGTTTGTATCGTCGGTGGTGGCTTGGCTGGCCTAAGCTGTGCACTGGAACTTCTGGGCAGAGGAAAGTCCGTCACGATCCTAGAGGCCAACCGTGTTGCGTGGGGTGCTTCAGGGCGTAATGGCGGGTTTGTATCACCAGGTTTTGCGGGCGGTAAAGCCATTGTCGAAAAACGGCTGGGCATTGATAAGGCACGCGAGGTTTTTGCCTTGTCACTGGAAGGCGTCAATATGGTTCGGGACAATATCGCCACCCTAAAGCTGGACGGAGTTAACCCGAGCCCCGGCATGCTGTCTGTCATACGCTACAACGATCCCGATGGCATGAAAAAGCACTGCGATTATATGGCAGAACAATATGACTATCCGCTGGACTATCTATCCCGCGATGACCTACAGGAAAAATTCAAGACCACACGGTACTATCAAGGCAACTTTGACAAGGGGGCGTTTCATTTTCATCCGCTGAACTATTGTCTGGGGATCGCGCAAGAGATCACGAACAAAGGCGGTCAAATATTCGAAAATACCGAAGCTGTTGAAATGAACCTCGACACGCCTGTTAAAGAAATAAAAACGGCAAGCGGCACCATCAAAGCAAAAGACGTTGTTCTTTGTGGTGGCGGCTATTCCGGTAGTGTGTTTGATCGCCTTCGTCGTGCGTTACTGCCCATTGCAACCTATGTTGTTGTCACGGAAAAGCTGGGGGCGCGTGTCCATGATCTGGTCAAGACCAGTGCCGCCATTTTGGATGATCGTCAGGCATCAGATTATTATCGCATCATTGACGAAGACCGTTTGCTTTGGGGGGGCAGGATCACGACACGAACAAGTCAACCCAAGCGTTTGGCGCACCTGTTGAAACAGGATATCACAAACGTTTATCCCGAACTGGCAGATGTAAAGATCGATATGGCTTGGACTGGGTTAATGGCCTACGCCCGCCACAAGATGCCCTATATCGGTGAATTAAAACCCGGTGTTTGGTCCTGCACCGCTTTTGGCGGACACGGGATGAACTCGGCCCCTATTGGCGGACGCCTTGTTGCCGAGGGCATAGCCAAAGTGTCTGACCGCCATAAGATTTTCAAAGCGTTTGATTTGGAATGGAACGGCGGTATTTTTGGCCCCTTGGCAGCGCAGAGTGTTTATTGGGGCATGAGAATATCTGACAGATGGCGCGAAGCTACATCACGCTAACCTAGATTTAGGTCGCGATTAAAGTTTCCACTCCGGCTTCCTCAAGCGCATCCCGCAACTCTTGGGGCGGTTCTCTGTCGGTCACCAAAAGATCCATGTCACTCAGATCGGAAATATGGACAATGCCTTTGCGTTCGAACTTGGTGTGGTCAACGGCAACGATTACACGTTCAGATCGTTCCATAACGGCATTGCAAAATTCTTTTTCACTCAGACGAAAATCCATCAAACCAGTGGGGCTAACCGCCCCAATCGCAAACACAGCTGTCTTAACCTGAAATGTCTTGATAAAGTCAATTGCCGTGGGGCCGACAGAGGCAGCATCATCAGTACGTAACAGGCCGCCCGCCATATACACTTCGTTACCTTCGCCACTAACCAATGTACGGGAAATTTCGGCAGAGTTCGTCAAAATCACCAAATCGCTGTGATCACATAATGCTCTGGCAACATAGTTCGTCGTTGATCCCGGATGCAAAAAGACCGTTTCGCCATCTTCAATTATACGGGAAACCGCCGTCGCAATCTTGACCTTCGCGTCCATATTTTCTTGCATACGCATATGGAACGGCGGTTCTTTGACATCATCCGGCATCGTTACCTTGCCGTGGGTTTTAATCACAAGTCCCTTGGCAACCATTGGCTTGATATCACGCCTGATTGTTTCTTCCGAAACCGAAAGAGACATCGCGATTTCAGATATGGCACAGGTGCCCTTTAACCGAATTGCCCGTAAAATTTCTTGCTGTCGAGACGAAGCAGACATAATAACCCCAAAAGATAAATCGAATACCTTTATGCCGTTACAATCGCTTCATTTCAAGAAATAACCACTAATAACCACAAAAATCCCAAATTTTTGTGTATTCACCTAAAGGTCACTCATATTATTTTTGATATCAATTTAATCCGACGGCAACTTCTTAGATCCAGAACCTTTTTCCATATCTTCAAAACCTTGATCGGAAACGTCTATAGATTTTGAAACACCAGAAACTTGCTTGATATAAACATCCTGTTGTGGAAATGGGATTTCAATACCTTCATTTTGAAAGGCTTTACGGATAGAAAACCTGAGATCACTGGCGATGCTCATTTTATTTTCTATGTCTTTCAGAAAACACCTGAGTTCGAAATCCAACGAGCTTGCGCCAAAATCCATGAACAGAACGTAAGGTTCAGGACGAGAGAGAACCCCCGGATGCTCTGTCGCAATCTTGGTTAAAATATCCCTGACCTTCTCTTCATCAGAATCATATGAAACCCCGACCCGTACTTCCAATCGCCCAAGTTTACTTTTGTGGGTCCAATTCTTCATTGTCCCGGAAATAAGATCAGAGTTCGGGATAATAACGGATGCACGATCAAAGGTTTCTATTTCGGTTGCCCGAACTTTGATCTTTTTCACATGCCCCTCTTCATTGCCAACCACAACCCAGTCACCCTGTTTAATCGGGCGTTCAAAAATCAAGATCAAGCCAGAGACAAAGTTGTTTACAATCGACTGTAAACCGAAACCGATACCAACAGAAAGAGCACCCGCAACAATCGCTATGTTAGAAAGGTCAAGCCCCGCAGCAGAAACCCCGATTAAAACGGCAAGCCCCAAACCTGCATACCCGACAGATGCTTTGATGGCGTTTCGCACCCCGGCATCAAGCTTTGTCTTTGGCAAAAGCCGTTCATCAAGAACATTGGCGAACACTTTGGTCAGGGCCAACATGCCGATAAAGAGAAAACCTGCGACCGCGATATCAATAAATGATATTCTGACCTCACCGATTTTAAAGCCCGTCAGCCCTGTCTGAATAATCCCGAACAGTCTCTGCCCACTCATCCCCCAAATCAGCAGGGTTCCAATTACCCCGAGCACAACCAGCCCACAGCCAACACAAAGAACAATCCAAAACCCCAGACGATCAGCCCCATCATCATCTAGCGACAATATGTTCCGAAGACTACGCCCAATATCGGCCTTTCCGGAAAGTTCGTAATGGGCGACCTCGTGAACAATCACATGAGCCAGTAACAACAGCAAGAATAGCTCTAGCGTCGCAACCAAATTAAAAACAGCAAAGTGTGCCATGGGAATAAAGCCGATAAAGGCTGCGGCGATCATGACGGACATAAAAGCAACGATTGTCACCCGGAACCGTGACCATAGCCTTGAAACACGGCTAATCTCTTCGGGGACCTCTCCCACAAGATTCCAGAGGCTTTTTCTGTGTAAAAGAATAACAAGCACGGCCATGGTGGTTGCGGTAAAAAATTTCCCCAAGAGATGCTGACTGGCAGATGCATGAACAACGTCATTCAGAACGCGGATTAGAAGATCTACAGAAAAGGTAAAGGCAATGATAATCGCAATAATTCGAACCTGTTGTGCAGCAGGAAGAGCCATATCAAGCACACGCCAGGATGATCGATCTGGAAATAATGTTGCCTTGGTAATTGCCTCGGCAATTGTAACAAACAGCAAACCTAAAATGACAGCTTCTGCCATCTGCTCTATTTCAGGATCAAGAACATTGGTCCACACAAACGTACCTGCCACCAAGGTCAGGAACGTAACTGGGATTAAAGCGCGTTTAAGCGCATTCAAAGACGCTGCAAGGACTCTTTTATGGTAATCAGGATTAATAATATCCGACTGAACACCATAGCGTCTTCGCATCACCCGCAACAAAAGGGACAAGACAAAAGCTGCGGCAAGAACAATCACCCACAGAGGAATAACCTCTTCCCACTCTATTTGTTCGCCAACCGTACTCTGGGCGAGTTCTAGCTGAATAAAAAATGCTTTCCAGTCCGTACCACTTAGCTCAAAAACCTCTCTCCATAATGACCGAGAGACAGGAACCGGGCCCCGACTAAAAACCTCATCAACAAAACGTTGTCTTTCAATCCTGTTGAACCGTCCAACCAGTTCATCGACACGTGGTGAAATCAGCTCTGCCTGCTTAATCTGACTGTTAACAATAGAAAGTTCAGATTCAAGATTTTGCCTGATGATAACAATTTGCTCGGCTTCAGGCGTTTGATTTTGCTCTGGAACAGGTCCCAAGCCCTTCAGCTGTTTGGTTAGTTGATTCTGGATCGGCTGTAACCGGGAAATAAATTCCCGAGATTGCATCCGCACACGATCGAGATCATCTCGAATAGTCTCAAAATCGCCCTGGGAAAGGTCTTTACGCTCTAAATCCTGTGTTCTTTCATAGAGCTCTAGCTCCCACGTTGTCAAAGCCGCATCAAATTTACTACGCAAATCCTCGTTTGCGGAAACAGGCAGCGCCAAAGATATAGATAAAAAGCAGACGTAAAAAATAAACAATGCCTTTTGAGACATTGCATTCAATATTTTCATAAATTTTAATTCTCAAGCTCAGGCAAATTAATCCATGCGGACTATAACACACCTTTACGTAGGAAAGATATCTTAAGAGCAAATTATAATATTGACAGAATACATAACAACAAGACCACTTTAAGCCCCCAAAAGATACCAATTAAGCTGAAGAATATGAGCAAATAACCAAAGAAAATCTGTAAGTAAAAGCCGATTCAACAGATTGAATTCCTAGAAAACCCTAGGATGACGATTTTGTCTTTTATTTGACCAATTTTTGTAGTTATAGTTTCATATGAAGGCTATAAATGGTTCAAATGAACCCGGAACAACGGGTCTGAATTTATTCTTTCGATACTTTACCCACAGGGAGTTATCTCTATGTTAAAACGTACTCTTACGGCCATTGGTGCATTTTCGTGCCTGGCAACAATCAGCGTCGCAAATGCTGCGACTGAAGTTCAATGGTGGCACGCTATGGGCGGCCGTCTGGGCGAAGTTGTTGATGAAATTGCCGTCAAATACAACGAAAGCCAGAGTGAATACAAGCTCGTACCAACTTATAAAGGTGGTTACGAAGACACAATGACGGCTGGTATTGCGGCATTCCGTGCTAAGCAACAGCCACATATCTTACAGATTTTTGATGCCGGTGCTGCAACAATTATCAACGCCAAAGGCGCGACAGTTGCTGTTGCTGACTTAATGGCTGAACATGGTGCAGGTTTCAACAAAGAAGATTACTTGCCAGGTGTGCGTAACTTTTATGCTGATTCCGATGGCAAGATGATCGGCATGCCTTTCAACTCTTCCACACCTTTGCTGTATTATAACAAAGAAGCTTTCAAAAAAGCTGGTATCGCAAACCCACCAAAAACTTGGGAAGAGTTTGAAGCAATTGCACCTAAGTTAAAAGAAGCTGGCTATATTGCCCTTGCACAAAGTCACAGCCCATGGATTTTCACTGAAAATTTCCACAGCCGTCATAACCTTCAGATGGCAACAGCGAACAACGGCTATGATAGTACTGATGTAAAAATCATGTACAACAACCCAGAACTGAAAATGCACTGGGGCAAAGTCAAAGAATGGTTGGATAAAGGCTGGTACGGTTATTATGGCCGCGCATGGGGTGACAACCAGGATGCATTCGTCCAGCAGAAAACAGCTATGTGGCTTGGTTCTTCAGGATCGTTTGGTGGCCTGACAAAGAGTGCTGAATTTGAATTTGGTGGCGCTTTCCTTCCGCATTGGAAATCAATCATTGATGAGCCTAAAGGTACCTTCATCGGTGGTGCTGCTCTTTTCGCCATGTCAGGTCACGACGACGACGAATACAAAGGTGTTGCTGACTTCATGAAGTTCCTGACCAGCCCGGAAATGCAGTATTTCTGGCACAAAGAAACTGGTTATGTTCCGATTACCAATGCAGCTTATGACCTTGCCAAGAAGGATGGTTACTACGAAACAACCCCAGATGCTGAAATCGGTATTCTTCAGCTGAACCAGCCTGGTGGTGACTGGACAAAAGGCTACCGCCTTGGTTACTACGTTCAGATCCGTGAAGTTCTCTACAAACATTTTGATGACATTTTCGCAGGAAAATCATCAGTTGACGATGCTTTCGCTAAAATCGAAGAAGAAAGCAACGATCTGCTAGAGCGCTTTAACGCGACCTATAATTAAGACCTGATTATGAGCGGCGATCGAAATGATCGTCGCTCATAGTTTTACGATGTTTACTATCGACGAATATGGAGCGCGCTTTCTGCTATGAAACGAGTTCAATTTAGCCACAGCCCGATACCCTATCTGTTTATCGCTCCACAAATTATTATCATTTGTATATTTTTTCTGTGGCCCGCTGCTCAGGCCATCTATCAATCATTTCTGCTGGAAGATGCCTTTGGCCTTTCTTCACAGTTTGTTTGGTTCAAAAACTATAAAGATACAATTTTGACTGATGCCTGGCTTCAGTCCGCTGGATTTACGCTGGTTTTTTCTTTTTTGGTAACCTTTCTTTCCCTTGCCCTTGCCATGCTATTGGCTGTAAAGGCGAACGAAGTCATACAGGGTGCACGAACATACAAAACCTTGTTAATGTGGGCCTATGCGATTGCCCCGCCTGTCGCAGGATTGATGGGCAATCTGATGTTTAACCCATTAATCGGTGATCTCTATTATTTCCTCAATGCAATGGGGTGGGATTTCAATCATAAACTTGATTCATTCGATGCCGGTTTTGTTGTTGTGCTCATCGCCGTCTGGAAACAGGTAAGCGTCAACTTTATCTTTTTCCTGTCCGGTCTTCAGGGTATCCCAAAATCTGTCCTCGAAGCCGCGACAATCGACTGTAAAAGCAATCTACGTCGTTTCTGGACCATGACCTTCCCGCTTCTGGCGCCGACAACCTTCTTCCTTGTGGTCATCAACATCACATATGCTTTCTTTGAAACCTTCGGTATCATCGACACCACAACAGGTGGTGCTCCGGGCGGATCAACCAGCACGCTTGTTTACAAAGTTTTCACGGACGGCTTCCGAGGAAACGATCTTGGCGGCTCCTCGGCTCAATCTGTTGTTCTAATGGTTATGGTTCTGGCTCTGACAGTTATCCAGTTCCGTTTCATTGAACGCAAAGTTCATTACTAGGAGGGGTCAGAATGTTGAAACTTAGTTGGCATACGATCTCGGGACACTTGATCCTTATTCTTGGGGCGATTTTCATGACAGCACCTGTTTGGGTTGCTTTTATGTCATCAACCCATTCCGCTGAAACTTTATTCAGAGAAGGCCTTCAGGCATGGCCCGGCGGTCACTTTTTAGAAAATTATAATGAAGTTCTCTTTGTTGAAGGTGGCGTAATGAAACGTGTCACCGCCAGCATGATGCTCTGGAATAGTTTGTTGTTAGGACTTGGTTTTGCCATTGGGAAGGTGGTGATCTCGACCTTGGCAGCTTACGCTATTGTTTATTTCAGATTTAGACTGGCGGCCCCATTGTTCTGGGTCATATTTATGACGCTTCTGCTACCGCTTGAGGTCAGAATTATTCCGTCTTATGAAGTCGTTGCTGGTATGGGCTTGCTGGATACTCACACAGGGTTGATCTTACCGCTTATTGCCTCTGCAACCGGAACATTTTATTTCCGTCAGTTTTATAAATCAGTGCCGGAAGAACTTTTGGAAGCTGCACGTCTGGACGGTGCGAATGCCTGGCAGTTCTTTATCGATATACTGATCCCGATTTCCAAAACAATGATCGCGGCGATCCTGATCATCATGTTTGTGGTGGGTTGGAACCAGTACCTATGGCCACTGATCATGACAACGAATGAAGACAATTATACCTTGGTCATCGGCATCAAGCAGATTTATCAAGTATTGTCAGAGGGCGGCGAGCTGCCCCAATTCCAAAAAGCATATGCCCTGACCATTCTGGCCACCCTGCCCCCGGTAATCGTGGTGCTGGTATTCCAGAGCTGGTTTGTTAAAGGTTTGGTAGAAAGTGAAAAATAATGGCCGAAGTTAAGCTCACCAATGTTAATAAAGTGTACCCAAACGGTGCCCACGCTGTCAGAGGCGTTAACATGGAAATTGCCGACGGTGAATTTATCGTATTCGTTGGCCCAAGTGGTTGTGGTAAATCAACCCTGTTACGCATGGTCGCAGGGTTGGAGACGGTTACCGAAGGTGATCTTCACATTGATGAAAATCGAATCAATGATGTCTCCCCCGCGGAACGTAACGTGGCGATGGTTTTCCAGAACTATGCCCTTTATCCACACATGACCGTTCGCGGAAACATGTCTTACGGTTTGAAGAACCGCGGTGATTCCAAAGAAGAAATCGAACAGAAAGTCATCCAGGCAGCAAAGACACTGCACATAGAAGGCTTCTTGGACAGGCAACCAAACCAGCTTTCCGGTGGTCAACGACAGCGAGTAGCCATGGGCCGCGCGATTGTCAGAAACCCAAAGGTGTTCCTGTTTGATGAACCCTTAAGTAACCTTGATGCCAAACTTCGTGTTCAGATGCGCATTGAGATTAAAAAGCTTCAACGTAAAATGGGTGTCACCAGCATCTACGTTACTCACGACCAAACCGAAGCCATGACACTGGCTGATCGTCTGGCAGTGATTAACAATGGTCAGATAGAGCAAATGGGTAAACCTATCGAGCTTTACAAAGACCCAAAAACCTTGTTTGTCGCCAGCTTTATCGGGTCACCACAGATAAACCTGATGTCAGCACAATATGACGGTAAAATACTTAAATCCGGCACATTGGAAATCGATGGATTTGAGAACCTACCCGTAGCCGAAGAGCTTGTATTGGGACTACGTCCCGAACACCTTCGAATTGATCCCAACGGCAAATTAGTAATGAATATCGACCTCGTAGAACAACACGGGGCAGATAATCTTGTTTACGGTACTCTTGAGGGAGCCAAAAACGAAGATGACGAAGATCTGGAACTTTGTCTGCGCCTTAATCAGGATCAGGAACCATCAATTGGTGAAACAATAACGCTTAGTTATGACCATACGAATGCACTTGTGTTCAGCAAAAAAACAGGCAAGCGATTGATCTAATAGCTATCACCCGAAAATAGCGGACACGATCAAAATATGCATCTAAGCGAGAGACAAAACAAAATACTGGAATGGACCAGCCGGGAAGATGCTTTGAGCATCGAAGATCTGGCTATCCATTTTCAGTTAAGTACTCAAACCATTCGCAAAGATATAAATGCACTTTGTGAAACCGGATTGCTTAGACGCGTTCATGGTGGTGTCTGCTTACCTTCGGCCATTGAAAACCTGTCATTCAGTACAAGACAGGTCATGAATGCAAAAAACAAAGACAAAATAGCCCAGGCCGTAGCGGACCAGATACCAGATGGTTCAACAATTTTTCTGGGTATAGGAACAACGGTCGGCTCAGTCGCCAATGCTTTATTGAAATACCAGAATTTGCGTGTGCTGACGAATAACCTCAAAGCAGCAGCTATCCTTTGCAACAACGAGAATATCGATACGCATGTTTCTGGCGGGCGCCTCAGACAAAGTGATCATGATCTTGTCGGGGTTGAAACCATTCGTTTCTTTTCTTCGTTCAAAGCAGACTATGCCATTGTCGGTACAGGAGGGTTGGATCCAGATTTCGGTATGTTGGATTTCAAGCCGGACGAAGCGCATGTTACACAATCCATTCTGGAAAACAGCCGCAAAAAAATCCTTGTTGCTGATAATACAAAATGGAATAGGCCTGCAAATGTGAAGGTCGCCCCCTTTAAAGATCTTGATCTTATGGTCACAGACCAATTACCTGACGATAACACGCGCTTACAACTGGAGCTTTCGAAACTCACAATAAAAGAATGCTGTGCCTAAGCTATAGAGAATATTACCTGCTACTTACTTCGAGCTACATCAATGGATGACCATCTTTCCCTAGATGTTTAATCCATATTTCTTGCAAAGCACCGCTCTCCTTTAATCGCAGTAAAGTAGCATTAAATTCCCTGATCATCCCCTGCCCGTGTGGATGTTTCTTAGATATAATCAAGTGCTCGGTCGACGTCTTTAACGGTACATTTTCTTCATTTATAATATCTGTAGCTTTATCGTTCCATAATTTACGAGCTGCGACCCAAGCAACAGATGGACTAAGCACAACAAAATCAGCACGTCCAGATGCAAGTCCCTGTAAACAATCCTCTATGCTATCAGCTCGAAATTGGTCAATTTGTCTCGTCTCAATCAAATCAACCAATTCAATTTCTGTCTTGTAACCCAATGGCTCACAATTCGTTAGACCGATCAAATCCTCTGGTTTGGTATAATCCCTGTGCTGGACTGAACTTTGAAAAACACTTAATTTAATGTAGTGAATCGGATCAGAATAAAAGAACTTTTCGTCACGATCTACGGTATGGGCAAAAGGAAAAGCGGCATCACTTTTAAGACGATCAACTCTATTAATAGCCCTATTCCATGGATAATATCCAAGATTAGGCCGGTACCCCATTTCAGAAAAAATCACGCTCACAATCTCGGTAATGGCGCCCCCATTAAGAGAACCTGGATTTGCATAAGGGGCATAATCCATCCCTGTGGCCAATTTCACCTCTTTAGCCATAGCTGTTATCGCACTGAAACAAATATGAAATAGCACAAACAAGAAGAATAAGAATCTCATCCAAAATCCAATGACCTGTTTCTCTACAACATTAGAATATTGGAAATAGGTAAAATTATATTAAAGACCCTAAAAAACGAATGAAGCTCTGACATTCCAGCCAGAGCTTTATTGGTTATATTTTCGAATACTCTTAGGCCTCAACAAGGCCAACACGTCGTCCATCGGGATCATTGAACAAGCCAATCGTAGGGCCACCAGGAACATCCAGAGCTTCAAGAACAACGGTTCCCCCTTTTTCAACAGCCAGCTTCAAGGTTTCTTCGACGGATGGTACTTCAACATAAAAGGTTAGATGACCACCTGTATCGGTCATATCCTCACCAATACCGCCATTTATTCCCTTATCATCGCTTTCTGTGTCAACCATGCCATAATTCATTGGATTATCAGCATCAATATCCCATCCAAACAGATCACCGTAAAAAGCCTGTGCCTTATCCGCATCCTCGGAAATAATTTCAAAATGTACGACGGGGCATCCCATTTCTTGTTCCTTCTTGTCTTTATTTAGATCGTTTTATCAGGTTTACATAACCTTATCGGGGCCTAGGTATCTTTATCAGATTGCCGCATAGCGACAACTATGTAGAGATTCCAAGTTCGTTAAACACTAAATCTTTGAGCTCGCCTCAATTTATTCCGGACAGATCTCGGCCCTCATCACATATGGAACTTTGTCGCTTGAGGGGTACTGTTTAGTAATTCCACGATCGCGGAAAGAGACCGTTTCAGTAAAGTATCATCAATGTTTGTTAGATTGATCCGAACACCCGATGGTGCAGAAACGGGATCAACGGCAAAAATACTCGAAGGTGAAACCCTTACGCCACGCAGACCAAGTGTCTCTGCAAATTCTTCGGCTTTCCATGTATTGTTTAAGGGTATCCAGAGGTGAGAAGTTGCATCGTTATAGCGATATACTGTTCCTGCAAGACTGTCCGCAGCCTGTTTGAGCAAATTAGCCGTTATCGTATTCCGCTGTATTTCAAGCTCACTTGCCGTGCCATCCTTGATCCAATGGCACGCAACCTCGGCCATCAGCGGCGGGGCCATCCAACTTGTGGTCTGGCTCGCTGCAAGGAATTGAGATAATAGCCCTTGCGGCGGCATTAAAGTACCAACGCGCAATCCCGGAGAAATGGTCTTTGATAGACTGCTGATATATACGGTACGTTCAGGGTTGTAAGCAGCAATGGGTTTAAAGTCAGATTTTGGGCTACGTGGATTGACGTCATCCTCAATAACAAAAAAGCCATATTGATCTGCCATTTTTGCAACTTCGGCAATCCGCGCTTCAGACATGGTTGCGGTCGTTGGATTATGAGCAAAAGGCATACAATACAGCGCTTTGACCGCATTCCTGAGGCATGCCTGTTCAACGGATTGGGGAACCAGCCCGCCTTCATCCAAAGCAACGGGCACAAGATTAATTCCAAAAAACCGGGCATAGTTCTTAATACCGGGATAAGAGAGCTCTTCGACCAGTACAGTATCTCCGGGGGATGTTAGGGCCCCCAAGGCAGCGGTTAGTGCCTGTTGCGCACCACCAGTAATAATCAACCGTTCTGGGTCAGCCTTAAACCCACGTCCTCCAAGCCATTCACACAAGACTTCGCGATGACGCAACAACCCCTGACTTTGCCCATACTCCAGCATGCCATCAAGATTACTGTCCTTGCCAATTTCAATCAGCGATCGCCGCAACTGTGCCTCTAGGTTAATAAAGGGCGGCGTATTACGACTAAGATCAACAGCACCGGTTTCATCCAATGCATCCTGTTTATTTTGTGCGAGATCCCGATGGGCACGAACAAAACTGCCTCGCCCCGTTTGCTTGACAAGCAAGCCTCGTTGTTCCGCAAGGTCATAGGCACGTAAAACAGTCCCCACGGTAACACCCAACTCATCAGCAAGGTTACGCATAGGCGGAAGCTTCTCACCCTCGGTAAGACGTCCCTGTTCAATATCAAGCGCCAGACAATCAGTGATGGCGCGATAGACGGATAGTTTAGGATCAAGGTTATGTGGCACCCACATTGTTACCCCAACAATGTTTTTATTGACTAGAACAATAATAAGAACATTATTCTATAGAAAATCACAACAATTTATATTGTTACCGCAACAATATGAGGAAATCATGACTGTTTTAAGCATCAACCTAAACAAAGTTGCCCTGTTACGTAATCAGCGTGACATTGACTACCCTAGCGTTACAGGAATGGCAAAAATCGCCTTGGCAGCAGGTGCAGGTGGTATCACAGTCCACCCGAGACCAGATCAACGACACACACGAAAATCAGATGTGTATGATCTGTCCAGAATGCTTCGTGAAGAATATAGCGCCCCGATAGAATTCAACATCGAAGGCAATCCAACCGAAGAATTTATGGAATTTGTCGCAGAAACTAAACCGGAACAGGTGACATTAGTACCAGACGATCCCGACCAAAATACATCTGATCATGGTTGGGATATCCGCAGTAACAAAGACAGGCTCAAAGAGATTGTGGATCGACTTCACGCCCAAAATGCACGCGTATCCGTTTTCATTGATCACGAACCGGATGTGGCCCTTGCTGCAGCAGAAATAGGCGCTGACCGAGTTGAGCTTTATACTGGTCCCTACTATGAATGTTTCTTTAGAGATGACCGGGAACAGGTACTTTCACAATATACAAACACAGCGATTGCCGCGCGCGATGCAGGCCTCGGCGTTAATGCAGGTCACGATCTAAATCTGGATAATCTCGCCCATTTCTTGCAAGCCATTCCCTGGACAGATGAAGTGTCTATCGGCCATGCCCTGACTGCTGATGCTCTCGTCTACGGAATGGATAGTGCTATCAAGGCTTACCTTGCGGAAATAGCAAAGAAATAAACACGACATGGCATTCCCCGACTGTATCGGTTAGGCTGTGTCTATACAGTCATCTATTCAGTCGGGGATTTTTCAATATGAAATTTCTGAATGACACAATACATTATAAACACGCCCCCTAAGGCTTGGACCGCATGACAGTCAGATCACTGCCAGATAACATTGCATCAACCTATGACAAGTACCCGACAGGCATTCGTAAAAAGCTCCTCGATCTTAGGGAAATGATACTGGATACAGCAGCCAGTATTCCAGATGTTGGTCCTATTGAAGAAAACTTGAAATGGGGACAGCCGAGCTTTCTGACGACAAAATCTAAAAGTGGAACCACAATTCGTATTGATCAAACTGGTAAGGATCAGGGGAAATACGCCCTATATGTCCACTGTCAGACCAATCTACTTGATCAATTTCGCGAACTCTATCCAACCGAGTTTACATATAGCGGTAACAGAGCAATCCTGTTCAATGAAAAAGATGACGTTCAAGCTCCGGCACTTCAGCACTGTATTTCCCTAGCCCTGACCTATCATCTGAACAAAAAATAATACCCTAGAGATATTTCGTAATTTCTTTTAATTCATCCAGCGTTTGGCCTGATTGACTATCTTGGTCCCCTTGCCCCAAACAATGATCAATATGATCATGGATTAACAGCCTCTTGGCTTTGACCACGGCTTTTTCAACCGCATACAATTGTTGCGCCACATCAACACAAGATCGTTCATCTTCTAGCATCTCCATAATTTTATGCATATGACCATGCGCCCGTTTAAGACGGTTTATAACCTGCTTATGGGATTTGTGCTGTGCTGACATTTATTCTGCCGTTTCATCTGAATGGTCATTGTGCATAACAATAATTTACCATGACATAAAGAAAAAGCCGGAAACGAAATCGTTCCAGCTTTTCTTTAGTATAATAAAAAATGCTATTTATAAATTGCATTAAAGTCCCACACTTCTTGTCATTTATCATGTTTATTTTCCCGGCGAACACCAAAGAGCATCTTAGTTTCAAGCCTTTTACGCAGCGCGGCATAATAAGCCTTGAGAAACTCCTTATCCTTTTGCGTGCTCCCCTTATGATTTTTCCAATAGAACGAAGCCCTCTTGTCGATGGATGGCTCAACCCATTTAATTTTTGCTTTAATGCGTTCAGTGACTTCTTTAATGGTTTTTGGCGCAACTTCTGGTTTTCGCAACAACTCTTCCAGAGTTTGCAATTCATAAATACCATAAGCATCAACCTGCTCATCTGAGAAACTGAAAGCATCGGCTTGGCTCGTCTGATCAGATATCTTGCTTGTCCGTGAAGAGGCAATGTCTTGATCTTGCACAATGTCGCCCAACAAGTTGGTTTTTGGTATTTTAACAACCCATGTTCCGGCGATCATATCCCCGGCTCGCAAGCGATCTTTGTTGAAAAAAGGCAAGAAGATAAAAACCCCAAGCCAGATCCATATTAACAGATTAATTAACCCATCAGCACCGTCACCAATAGGGGAAGACAGTATTGTAAGCGGTAAAAACAGTTCAAGTTCGCGCATCAAATTCCGCGCGAATACAGCATCAGGCTTTAACTGGCCGCCATGACGGTCCACAACCCTGATACCTAAAACCCTTTTTCCCGGCGTCCGTCCCTGCCATTTAATTTCAAAGTAGCTGAAATAAAAGTTGTACCAGAGAAATAAAACAACCGTGATCACCGAAATCAGGACATATATTGCCTCTTTTTTATCCAGAAAATGTTCCCAAGCACCCGATAAAAGAAAACCGACAAGAATCAATATCGGCAAGCCGTAGACAATCATTAAATCCAATAATATCGCAGCAACACGATCGCCACGAGACGCCAATTGGAAACTAACGGGCACTCCCTCTGGGGTAATAACCCGTCGCCAGTGACTCTTGTTTTTTTGGGCGTTGTTTATTTTTTTTGATCGATTGTTTTTTTTAAGCCTATTACCTTGCTTTTTATCCAGCCCCGACGCACTTGAGGAAGAAGGCATTATCGTCTTTTGCATATTTTTCGCCCCCAATAGCCCAAATAGCCCCCCCAGAAAACAAGCATCGAACCGCCAATCAGAAAACGTGTAGATGTATCAGTGATCCATTGGCGCCCAAAACCTTCGAGTATTGCCGCAATCAAGAGCATAAGGACGGCCCCAATAACTACCTTTGCAGCCTGGCGGCCTTCGTGCGCTAGGTTTGACAATCTGGATCTTTGCCCTGGCATGATAATTCCCTTGGCAAGACCAAGCCCACCTGCACCACATAGAATAATCGCCAGTAACTCTGTCGTGCCATGGATGGATAACCACCCGGCAACATCGACACCCAAGCCACGCTCGCTATAGAGGGCAACAAAAGACCCCAGCGTCAAACCGTTATAAAAAATAAGCAAAACACTCGGCACCCCAAGGGCAAACCCAAGCGCAAAGGAAAACATACCGACAGATGAGTTGTGCGAAAATAAGGATGATGCAAAGACATTTAGTTCATGGACTTCAATATCAGCGCCATCATACAAGCCTTTGCGTAAATCTTCGGTTGCACTGGCAGGCGTACGCCCACTGGACATGCCATCGCTGACAAAGGTGTAATACCATTCTTCGTTTGTAATGGTTAGGTAATAGGCGATTACCCCGCCCACAAGCATGATAATCGTGGCCAACAAGATACGCCAACGGGCATTCCAGACCGCTGCCGGCAGCTCTTCGAAAAGAAACTTGAATACAGTTCCCCCAAAACTGGCGTGCACTCCATAAATGCAAAAATAGGCCCTTGTAGAAAGAAGTTCGAGGTATTCAAGCAGGTTTCTATCCAGCGAAACACCACGCGCCACTGACAACGATGACAAGGTAAAGCGATAAAGGTTTGGCAAGCGCATCAACTGATCCGCATCCAGTGACTTGACGCCCTTTTTTTCAATCTTCTCAACCAGATCCTGAAGCTCTTTCCAGGAAGCTTCGCGTTCTTTGCGAAACTGGGAACTCTTTAATGTTGCATCTGACATTACGCCTGCCCTTCCATATCAGATAAGTTCCTGATTTTTAATCGCCAGATAGCGCTCGACAAGGTCCGCGCTCAAGGAAGCTGCCGGGGATTGAATACAGTGCACCCCGAGGCGGCGTAGGCGCTCAAAAACAACTTGGCGATCCCGAAGAAAATCATCTGCGACAACCGATTTGGCAATATCATTAACGGAATGAGGTTTTCTTTCCGCAACCTTTGCAAGTTCACGGTCTTCCAAAGTCACAAAAATAATCAGGTGGCGTTTGGCTATTCGAGTTACATTCTCAATCATCAATTCGGCCGTAACTGTATCGACAAAATCGGTATACAGAACGACCAGCGATCTACGTTGCAACTGTCCGGCAAGATGTGAAAGACCTAGCGTAAAGTTGGTTTCATTATGCTGATAGTCCAATTCGGCACAGTTCGCCTGAAGATGATGAAAAGCCTGATGACCACCCAATGGCTTTGCAAGCCTTCGAACCTTGGCATCAAAACCATAAAGACCAACTTTATCCCCACCGCGCAGGGCCATAAATCCCAATAACAACCCGGCATTAATCATATGATCTAATTGCGGCAGACCGTCGATCGGCCTCGTCATCAAGTGTCCGGTATCGAACGCCAAAATAACATTGTGGTTTCGTTCGACCTGAAATTCCTTACAGACCAGCTTTCTATGACGGGCAGAATGCTTCCAGTCTATTGAGCGCAGATCATACCCCGGTTGATATTCACGTAACGCATCAAATTCCGTTCCATCACCGCGTTGTTTCTGTATCTTTGTGCCATGAAAAGCATCACGACTGTTTATTTGTAAAGCCGCAGTCCTTACGGCGTGAATATTCGGCACAATCGATACTTCATGAGCCAGATCCCACTTGGTTTGGCGAACAATCAAGCCCCAAGGGCTATACCACTTGAGCCACAAGTTCGTGACCTTGGCTTTTCCCCGACGCTTAACAATCAAAGGAAAGGCCAGCTCACCAACAGAATTCTGATCCAGACGATCAATAATGACGGGTGACGGTTTATTAAGATACTCGCTCTCTACATCCAACAAGGCTGTCACACCAAAAGCGCGCAGTCGGCTGGAAACAGTCAGAGAGAAATACGCATAGTCTTCATGTCCCGCATAAAGTATCAGCGGAATATTTTGAGACAATGTAATCCGGCGCGGCGCCAATGAATTCAGAGCATCAACCCCAATAAGGAAAAGAGCCAATAACAAATAGACCACACCAAACAGCCACAGCCCCTCATCCCAGACAATCAGGACAAGACTGAGCGGAACTCCCAGCGATAAAAGAAGGGCACTACGAAGCGTTGGTCTCATTATCTCGGGGCAGCTGTCTGTTCCAGAATTTCACGAACGACATTGTTTGTCCGTGTTCCTTCGATTTCTGCGCTTGGAGCAAGAACAACACGATGGTGTAACCCGGGAATAGTAACAAACTTCACATCATCCGGGATCACATAATCACGCCCTTGTAAGGCGGCATAAGCTCTGGATGCCGCGGCAAGCATCGTTGCTGATCGTGGTGACCCGCCGAATTGAAGCGCCGGGTGCTCTCGCGTCGCCCGGACCACAGACACGATATAGTTCGTAATATCAGGGCTGAGCCTTATTGTCCTGACAATCGATCTCATCTCTTCCAGCTTTTCAAGATCAGCAACCCCCTTCATACCAAATTCGTCTAGTTTGGGCATAGAAGTTTGGTGGCCGTGCATTGCGACGATTGATCGTTCTTCTGCTTCACTGGGGTATTCAAGAACATGCTTGAACATAAACCTATCCAACTGTGCTTCTGGTAGTGGATATGTCCCCTGTTGCTCAATCGGATTTTGTGTCGCAATAACCAAAAATCCCTCACCAAGGTTATGGCTGGTACCGTCGATTGTCACCGAGCGTTCGCTCATAGCTTCCAGTAACGCTGACTGTGTCTTTGGCGGCGTTCTGTTGATTTCATCGGCCAAAAGCAAATCCGTAAAGATTGGCCCTTTGGTGAGCGAAAACTCGTTTGTTTGAAAATTAAACAGATTTGTTCCCAGTACATCACCCGGCATAAGGTCTGGCGTAAACTGAATACGACCAAACTTTAAATTTAATGCTTTTGAGAAAGAGCGAACCAACAGGGTCTTCCCTGTTCCTGGCACACCTTCCAATAACAAGTGACCTTTGCACAAAAGACTGACCAACATCAGGTCCAATGCACCATCCTGTCCGACAATCGTACGGCGTACTTCTGCTTTTAAACCATCACTAATGGTCCGGATATCATCCAGTTCCATACAGCATCTCCTGTTTCCATCGATGGATATTCTGTGCTGCGCGAATAGCAGCCAAAACGTTAAATGTATTTGCTTTGCATAGATCTTCTGCTGCCCTGATGACATCGTGGCCTCTTAAATCAATGCCACGGGCACCCCCGACACGATCAAGCCATTCCAGAAGCTCGTATGTATTAATATTTTTAGGCGCGTGCAGTTTAAGAGCAACCGATTGCAACGATCGATCTGTATATTGTTTGAGCATTAGCGCCCCATGCCCCCCAAAGGCCAAAAGCTCTGCGGTGTTGCCAATAAGGAATTCTTTGCCCACCTGATATTCTTTTTCATCTTTGTCTGGCGCGCCAAAACGGCTAAAGCTGCTCCATGCCAAAAAAATCACCGATACAGCGACCAATAGAGTGACAACAGCAAAAGGAAATTCAAACATCTTTTGCCACAAACTCGGTTCTGCTACATATCCATGAGATGTTTCGTCAATGATAACGCCCCCTGCACGTCCGTGGGTCAGTTCATCAACAACGCGGATCATAAAGGCAGCATTCCCCCCATTATCCAGGCCGTGATTTGACAGGATATCCGGGTCACTCAAAACCCAGGTACGATCAATGTCATAAAAGAAATCAGATCGGATAACTTCGGCTAATAAAACTCCTTGGTCATTATATACCAAAGGGCGCAAGACACCGGGATTATCAACGATTAACTGGGGCGCAAGAACAGATAACTGTTGATCCAGGGGAAAGAGCTCGGAATCCCATATGAAATTTTCCGCCGTCAGCGTGGTGTCATTTCGAACAAGGTTCAAGCCGTTGCCCACATAGTTCAGAATACTTTGCACCTGACCAGGATGCCGCAATTCCATTTCCCTGATCCAACGGTTATTTTTAAGATCAGGACGGACATTCCATTTTGGCAACACAATCAACGATCCAACACCACTAAACCCCGTCAAGGTGTTCGACAATCCGGATACGGATTGAGGTTCTATAACCAGCTTTGCGTCAGAAAAATTAAAACCTCCGCGAATTTCACGACTAATCCGTGTACGAAAGTTCATCTTTTGTAATAGTTTGACAAAAGCTTTATGACCGACAGCTGATTCAGAATAGGAATTTGCGCCATAAGAGCTTAGCTGAACAATCTTGTCCTGATAAATAGAGGCAACAAAAGCACCGGCAAAAGAAAGCATTCCGATGACCAGCAACCAAAGCAATGTGCGTTTGGAAAAGACCCGGTCGTTCATTTAATCCCTCCCGGCTCAGCAACAGGTTGCTTACCTGATATTGTTTTGTCTGGTAACATGAAAATCTGGAAAGCGTCACGACACATTGTAAACTCTTTAATTCCAGCAGAACGACCGCCAAATTCTGTTAACTCTTCCGCGTTTACGATAATCGACATTTTTGTCTTGATATCAGATGGCAGCCAATCGGCCTGAAGGATCTCCCGATTGGTCAAAGCGTCTGGTAGAGTTGCGTGATAGCTATCTTTAACGTGCTTCAAACAACACAAAAGAATAGCCCGGATCGCGGCTTCAAAGTGCCCTTGTTCTGCCAACTGATCCGCATGCTCCAGAGTTTCTTTACTCAATTCTTCAGAGATAGAACTAACCCTGGCAAAGGACTCTGTTTTTTCATTAACAGTTATTTTATTCTGAGGTCTTCGTCTAAAATCTTTATATTGTTGATAGGCAAATTTAATCAGCAAGAACAGCCCAACAGCCAATAAACCATAGAAGATAATTTTGGCTAAAAACTCTAAAGCCGAAAGATCAGGAAGGGGATCAGAAGAGATTTCTTCTTTTTTCTCTGGTACTTTCTTTTCAACTTTTTCGGCTTTGACATCAAAAGGCGGTTCGCTCTGGTATCGACTATCAGAATAAATGTCTTCTACCGCGTCATCCACAGACTGATCTATCGACGGTTCAGCCGATTGGGCAATAGCGTTGGATGGTACAGAAAGAATAGCCGCCAAACTAAGTAGCAGGGTCAAAGAACCTATACATATATATTTTTGAAAACTCGGATATCGGCAATACCGCACCCAACTTTTACCTAAACAAAACAAAAGACAAAGGCCCCCCAAAAAGCCTTATCAAGTCGATGATACTTTGGTGGGCATTTATTTATTAAAAGCCGAAAACATATTAGGAAAAACAACTAGAGCACACCAAAACCTTGACGAGAATTCAACGCAGAATGGCACAGCCACAAGAAGAATGTCTATAGTTTTTTAGGACCTGCCAGACAATTAAACAGATTGTTATTATAGGTCAATTGTGAGTAGCAAGAATATTGATATCAGAGTTTATAATTATTGGGGTTAAGAGTTATTGGGGATTATAGTCAATGATCTGATCAAAGGTCTTTAGTCCATCTAAGGTGCGAGCCACAATAAGGCCCCCTTCTAGCAGCGCCAAAAGTTTCAGGGCCTCGCTTTGCGCGCTGTCTTGGGAATATTCGCTAGCCTTATCAGATAAAAAGACACGAGTAAGCCATGTCATATTTTGATCAAAGAAAGCCTTGGATTTCATCATAACGTTATCCGGGAGGGATGAAATCTCTGCGCCCAGCATACCACAAAGGCACATTTGTTCCCCCGCAGCGTAAGAAGACCGAAAGGCTTCTTTATAGCGACGCACCTGCTCCATAACAGGAAAAGCATCCGGTTCCCCCAGACTTTCAATGAAGCGTTCGGTATACCGCTGTGTAACCGCGACGCCCAAATCAGCTTTGGAGGGGAAGTGATAGTGAATACTGGCCGTCTTGATGCCAATTTCAGCAGAGATATCGCGAAAGCTGAAAGCATTATAGCCACGTGTACGAATGTAGTCTTCTGCAATGTCCATAATGGACGATGCTGTTTTCGATCTTTCTGTTGATCTTTCGGGCATTTATCTCTCTTACTTTTAGCTCACAGATAAGCTTACCTATTAAATGATAGATAACCTCTTGACGTTTCTTTTTAAAGACATAAATGATAAACAAGATAAGTTACCTACCCATAGGTACATGACGGAGAGCCCGATGCGCATCAATGCAGATTTCACGAAACCTGTTGAACTACACCCCTCGGATACAAGCTTGTCGCCCTCTCCGGCAGCGGGGGTAAACAGGACGATGCTTGACCGCATTGGCGATGAAGTTGCGCGCGCAACAACGATTGTGCAGTTTGATCGCGATAAGTACTTCCCGGAACATACCCATGACGGCGGCGAAGAGTTCTTTGTGCTTGAGGGAACCTTCTCGGACCAGTACGGCGACTTTCCTGCCGGAACCTATGTGCGCAACCCGATTGGGACCAGCCACGCGCCACACACTGTTGAGGGCTGCACAATTTTTGTGAAGCTCTGGCAGTTTGATAAAAACGATACGGAACAGAAGTCCGTGAATACAAACGACAAAAGCCTTTGGACAGAGGGTGACTACAAAGGACAGAGAGTTCTAAACCTGCATGAGTTCGAGAGCGAAAAAGTCACTCTGCAGCAATGGGCCGCAAGTGCCAAGGCCGAGCTGACCGCCCCGGACAAAGGTATGGAAGTTCTTGTCGTTACGGGAGAGCTGAAATCCAATGGCCGAATTTTTCCCAAAAGATCATGGTTGCGCTATCCGACCGGAACCGAGGTCAACTACGATTTCACCAACGACACAACCCTTCTGGTCAAAACAGGGCACCTAGAGAAAGTCTAATCGCCAATCTTAACTCTTTGCTGCCCTAACTCTTCTTCACCATCTTCTGACTACTCATTTTAGGGCGGCATCTTTTGACTGGATCTTGTGGTGTTACCTTGCGGTTGGGCCTTATATTTGACGAGCTTTTTATCTCGCTAATAAAATGTCCCCCTTATCTTTGCATCCTATAACAAGGGCTGCGTTTAACAACTATAGCCGTTCGTAAGCGGTACAATCATGAAATAATGCCCATTCATAGGCCCCCTTCATAGGAGATGCCCACCCCGCAGGTATTGTTATATAAGGCAGCAATTTTACTTGTCACTATTGAAGTAAAACCGGAAAGAGATCAAAGTAAGCCTCTGAACTCTTTTATAGCTTTTGCCCTCTCGTTTCTCAGGTATCCCATGCTTACCGAATTCAATTCATCTGTGCCGCTGGCCTTCACCCCGACGCCCCTGCATCTTCTGGGCAAGTTATCCAAGCATCTGGGCGGGCCAGAGATCTTTATCAAACGCGATGACTGCACAGGTCTTGCCGGGGGCGGTAATAAAACCCGCAAGCTGGAATTTCTGATTGCGGATGCGCTGGACAGGGAAGCGACCTGTGTGATTACGGCGGGTGGCCTGCAATCCAACCATGTTCGACAGACTGCCGCCGCAGCGGCACGTTACGGGCTAAAGTGCCATCTGGTTCTGGTGCGAAATGTTGACTGGCAGGATCCGGCTTACCAGACATCAGGGAACCTCGTCCTTGATAAGTTGCTCGGTGCTGAGGTTACCATTCATCCCGGCGGCTCTGACCGCGACCGCATTATGGAGGAATTGGCGTCTAACCTAAAGAAAGCGGGCGAAACGCCCTATGTCATCCCCGTTGGTGGTTCCAATGCAGTTGGCGCCCTTGGTTATGCCAGCGCCTTGATGGAAATTCAGGAACAATGCCGCGAACTAGCCATCTCCCCCAAAGCGCTCTATCACGCCACATCCAGCGGCGGCACACAGGCTGGCCTCATTGCCGGGATGATCACGCTGAAACGCCCCTTCCCTATACTCGGCGTGGAAGTTGACGGTGATCCTGCCCCTGTCACCGATGCCATCAAGTCTATTGTACCGGAAGCGCTGGAACGCCTTGGGCGGTTCGAGATCTGGAACCCTGAACAGGACTTGCAAGTGATTACAGGCTATGGCGGTAGCAACTATGGCATTCCCTCGGATGCCGGAAACGAAGCCATAGAACTGCTTGCCAGAACCGAAGGGATATTGCTGGACCCTGTCTATTCCGGCAAAGCCTTTGCTGGTCTTGTTGATCATATAAGACAGGGGCGATTTACGGAAAGTGATACCGTGATCTTCCTGCACACAGGTGGCGCGCAGGCACTTGGGGCCTACCCTTCTCTCTTCACGCCTTGAGCAAAAATTAATTTGACCCACTACAAAGACAGAAAGATAGAAAAATGAAGCGAGTTTGTTTTCTGGGCGCATCCGTCATGGAGGGTATGGGCGATGAAGCGCGGCTGGGGATGCCCGGACGCCTTGCGCTTTTAGAGGCAGAAACCAAACAAAGCTTTATCCACTATAATCTGGGCGTCAGGGGGCAAACGCTCAGGGAAATATCGGAGCGCGCGGCATCCGAATGCCGGGCCAGATTTCAAGATGCAAAGGATTTTATTGTTTTTGCTACGGGATCTAATGATTTCGCGCTGATCGAAAGTGGTATACCCAAAAAACATATGCCGAGAACACCGCGCCGCAGAGCCATGAATAACTTCAAAACCCTGATGACAGAACTTTCAGAAATCGCGCCTTTGCTTGTCTTTGGCCCGACACCTGTTGATGAAAGCAAGCTGCCCTTTTTATCGACCGTATCAAATATGCATTTTGATTTTAAAAACGAAGAACTGGCCAGCGGATCAACCGAATACAGCGCGATTTGTCAGGATATGAATATCCCCTTTATCAATATGCACGAGGCTTTGAGTGCGAGTGATGATTTTATGGCGGGACTGGCCGAAAATGACGGTCTGCATTCAACCGGAAAAGGTTATCAGGCCATGGCAGAAATTGTGCAATCTTCGCCTCACTGGCAGAGCCTGATTCAGGCCTAGATATAGTCGCCTAACTTAACCTTTTTCAATATATCAATACCTTACAGTCTAATACTTCATGCGTAACTTCATCGACCGTGTAGATCACATACACGTCGCGCTTTAAGCCTTAAGCTAAAATGAAGTTAGACAACTATCCCAAACACCTCGGTTTACAAGACTAGAGAGTTCAGGAAATTCCGGCAACGCGCCGCCACCAAAAATAGCCCTAACTAAAGCAGCCCTAACTAAAAAAAGCAGGGCCTATATCGGCAACTCCAGCCCGCGTTTGATGTTTTCCATCACGACGGTGGTGGTGAATTCCTGTATCGCCGGATTATCGAAAAACACGCGTTTGGTGAAGCGGTCATAGCTGGCCATGTTTTCTGCGGTGACGATCAACAGGAAATCAAAGGCACCGGTTACGTTGTAACACTGTTGGATTTCAGGTTCGGCAAGGAACTGTGTCGTCAAACGACCCAACATTTCTGCATGGCAACGTTCGATAATCACCTGAACAATCAGGGTCAGTTGGTGGCTCGAAACCTCGGGATTAATCACCGCTATTTCCCGCTCAATGGCCCCCATATCGCGCAAGCGTTTAATACGGCGTTGACATGCGGTGGCGGACAGACCAACCTGCTCAGCAATGCCATCTGATTTTAGGCGGGAATTTTCCTGTAATAATCGCAGGATAGCTTTGTCGAAATTATCTATTTTCATCTTGGTCTTTAAAGTGATCTGTCTTTGACGTGGTCTGGCTCTAGCTAATCAGAGGGGCGACACTAAACCGTCGCCTTTTACGATAACCGTTAAGCCGTGTGAAAGTCGAAAAAACGCTTCGATTTCTATTTGTTGCAGTTTTTTGATTTGGAAACCACTTATTTTGCAGCAAAACGACGTAAACAATCGACTATGATCCAGATAATAAAGGCATAACGTATTTTTTGAGTATCGGGTAGAATTATGGATCAGGTTTTAAAAGCAGAGCAAAGTGCAATGACAATGGGTATTATCTACGGCCTGATGGCTGCTCTGTTGTGGGGGGCGTGGCCCGTGGTGTCCAGCCTCGGACTTCAGAACCAGACCTTGAACGCCTATGACATTACCGCCTTACGCTTTGGCGTGGCGGGCACGATCCTTTTACCCCTGATCCTCAAACGCGGTTTCAAAGGCATCGGCCTACCCGGTGGGCTTCTTTTTGCCTTCGGGGCGGGTGCGCCCTATATGCTGCTCACCGTCACAGGACTAAACTTTGCCCCCGCCAGTCATATGGGGATCATTGCGCCAAGCTGCATGATGACCCTGTCCACAATCGGTGGCTGGTTTATCCTTGGCGATCGCCCCGACAAAAACCGTCTGTTCGGTTTGGGCGTTATTATCCTCGGCGTTGCCCTACTCGGCTGGTCCGGCCTTGCCATGGCGGGTGATAATCAATGGATTGGACATTTACTGTTTGTTGGCGGAGGTGGCTGTTGGGCTTGCTATACCGTTGGCACAAAGTATTTCAAAGCAGATCCACTTCACGCCACGGCCTTGGTTGCCGTGCTATCCATGGTGATTTACCTGCCGCTCTATTTTGCCTTTGGTGATCCCCAGATTTTTGTCGCGCCGATCAAAGAAACCCTTTTCCAGGCCGCTTTCCAAGGCATCGGCTCTGCTGTTCTTGCCCTGCTGTTCTATACCAAAGCCGTTGCCTTGCTAGGCGCAGCAAAGGGTGCAGTCTTCGCCGCACTGGTTCCCGGTATTGCCGTAATCCTCGCCTTTCCCGTTCTTGGTGAAGTCCCGACAACCATAGAGATCATCGGCGTCAGCATCGTGACCATCGGCATGATCGGTGCCCTCGGCCTGATCAAGGCCCGCAAAAGATAAATACCTGATCAAGGCCCGAAAAAGATAGGTACCTTATTAAGGCCAATAAAAAAGAAGAGTGCTTAAGGCACAGAGCTGTAGCATATAACCTAGTTATTTTAATTTGCTGCTATTCAAGGCGTGAATAGCGACGTAACATCATGACAACTAGTTATTTTAATTGGCTTTTTCTCAAGACGCGAAGAAAGAAGTGTAGAAAACTACACGAATGATGAAGCAACGCCGAAGAAAAGTTAAATAAAGTAACTAGAAGCTTTGATCTATTTGCGTCAACAGTACTCGTCGCTTTTAGGGAAGCAGTATTCCGAGTAAATTGCTAAACCATTGTCTCTTTTAATGAATAGCCAGTTATAATGGTTGCTCATGCTTGTTCTGGTATTTGCACAGTTTCTTAATCAGGGAATTATTCGGGAATGTTGTTAGGTATTGATACGGGTGGCACCTATACGGATGCGGTTCTTTTCACAGAAGAAGACGGTGTGCTGCGGACCGCCAAGTCACTGACAACCAAACACGACCTGTCCATCGGTATCTGTGATGCGGTCAACCGGATTATGGATCGCGAGGGCGACCAGATCCGTATGGTGTCCCTGTCCACCACCCTTGCCACCAACGCCATTGTCGAAGCCCACGACAGCCCGGTCTGTCTGATTATGATCGGCTATGACAAAGGGTCCCTTGAGAGATCAAACCTCGGCACCGCCATTGGCAAGAACCCCTATGTCTTTATTGACGGCGGGCATACGCCATTGGGCGATGAGCAGTCCGCGCTGGATCTCGACGCGGTGCAACGGGCCATCGACGAACACGCCCCTAATGTGTCTGCCTTTGCCGTTGCGGGTTATTTTTCGGTGCGCAATGCATCCCACGAAGAAGCCGTCCGCAACCTGATACTGGAAAAAACCGACCGCCCGGTGACCTGTGCCCATGAACTCTCATCCGGGCTGGATGCCCCCCGCCGCGCCCTCACCGCGTTTTTGAATGCCCAGCTGATCCCTCAATTGCACCAGTTGATCCATTCCGTCGATATCATGTTACAGGAAAAGGGCATCAAGGCCCCCGTGATGGTGGTCAAGGGTGACGGGTCGCTGATCTCGGCGCAAACCGCACTGGAACGCCCGGTTGAAACCATTCTCTCCGGCCCGGCGGCCTCTGTGGTCGGGGCCAAGTATCTGTCGAACGAAAGTAATGTCTTTGTGGTCGATATGGGCGGCACCACCACCGATATCGCGATCCTGATGGATGGCGAACCCAAGCTCAGTGAAGAAGGCGCCAACGTCGGCGGCTGGCGCACCATGGTCAAGGCCGTCGCGGTCAGTACCTATGGACTGGGCGGCGACAGTGAAGTCGCCCTCAACCGCCCTCAAAAGGGTCTTACAATTGGCCCCCGTAGGGCTTATCCCATCAGTCTGTTGACGCAACAACATCCAAGCGTTCTGGAAGAGTTACAGCAACAACTCCGCAATGAGCGCATTGGTGAATACGACGGACGCTTTGCCCTAAAGCTGCGCGAACTCAACACCGCGCTCACCAGCCTGTCACGGTTAGAGCTGGAAATCTGGGAAAGTCTCGCCGACGGCCCCGTTGCCCTCAACAGCTTGCTGGAACGCCCCGCCATGGCTGGGCCCTTGCAACGCCTGATTGATCGCGGCCTTGTCATTAATGCTGGTCTGACCCCAAGTGATAGCAGCCATATCCTGAACAAACAGAACAACTGGACCCGCGACGGCGCTCTGCTCAGCGCGCAGCTGTTTTTAAGACAGGCCCAGCGCGACAATCACCTGTTGGGTGTCACGCCCGACGACCTTGCGGAAATGATTTACCAGCAAACCATCGTTCAGGCTGGTAAAACCATTCTCGATACCGCCTTTATCGAAGAAAAGATCCCGCAAATGACCAAGACGCAAAGTCTGGGATTGGCCCTGCTCGACAATGCGCTTCGAAATAAGCCAGATAGCCATAAAGGGGGCACTCATAAAGGTGGCAGCAATAAAAGTGGCACCACCACCAACACGCCCCTTCTGGACTTTACCGTCAAACTGGGCAGAGGCATCGTGGCAACAGGTGCCCCGTCAACCATCTATTACCCGGAAATCACAACGCGCCTGAACACAGAATTAAACCTGCCGGAAAACGCCGATGTGTCAAACGCAGTCGGTGCCGTCTGTGGCGGCGTTGTCCAGAAATACACCGTCCTGATCTCCTCCCCCGAAAAGGGGCGCTTCCGCACCCACATGGGCACCGAGCAAAAGAACTTTACCGTCGCCCAGGACGCCGTCAACTACGCCAAATCCCACGCCGAAGAAAAGGCCTATCAAATGGCAGCGGAAAGCGGCGCCACAGATATCATCGTCGAGGTTGACCAGTTCGATAAAATCATCACCGACGCCGGCGGCGACCAACTCTTTATCGAAAGCTCCATTATTGCGACGGCGAAGGGGCGGCCTGTATTGATGGGGTGATGGAGTACATAAAACTATAAACCTATAGTTTTAAATAAAAATAATACCAAAGATTGTATTTTTGATATTTCTCTTTAATGTTGAATTGAGCTTGGAGCCGTTTAATCTCAACCCAAAGTGAATGTAAACACCTAGTTGAATGGGAAAATTCACTCCTTATTAGGCATAAGAGACGATATGGAAAACAGAAACTACTCCTCAGATTCACCAATACATGAGCAGGAACAAGATAGATTTTCTCGCTGGAATTTTTCACAGAGAGTGGCCCAAGTGATATCAAAGAGGAGTGACCCAAGTAGCATTGTTATTGGACTTTACGGAATTTGGGGCGATGGTAAAACATCTGTGCTCAATTTTATCGAAAAATCACTTGAAGCCGATGAAAACGTAATATGCATTAAGTTTAACCCTTGGCGCTTTGGTACAGAAGAAGAACTGTTAACAGGATTCTTTTTCAATATAGCAGAAGCCCTTGATGCAGAATTAATTAAAACTGGGGATAAGCTTAAAGACTTCGTAAAAAAAGCAGCTCCTGGAGCAGGTGCAATTATAGGTGCTAAGGGAGCAGGAGATGCTGTTGGTGCTTTTATTACAGGGCCAGATATAAATGAACTTAAGAAAAGGATAGAAAATGAGTTAGAGACTGCCCAAAAACGAGTTCTTATATTAGTGGATGATGTCGATAGATTGGAAAAGACTGAGATCCACGCACTTTTTAGGTTAGTTAAGTTAACAGCCGATTTTAAATACACATCATACATCTTAGCATTTGACAAAGGTGTTGTCGCAGCATCTTTACAGGACCGCTACTCCAGTAGTACAGATCATGCTGGAGAGGCATTTCTTGAAAAAATCATTCAAGTTCCTCTACATTTACCGTCCGTTGAAAAACAAGTACTTCGAGAATTTTGTTTTCAAGGAGTAGATGAAGCCCTAAACATTGCAGGGATCACACTATCTCAACAACAAGTTCAAGAGTTTGTTCGAGATTTTAGCTCTGCATTCGATGATTGCTTAACGACCCCAAGAAAAGCAAAGCTTTATGGAAACACATTAATGTTCTCTTTGCCTATATTGCAAGGTGAAGTGAATCCAATTGATCTAATGCTTATAGAAGGGATAAGAGTATTCTGCCCTTCGTTGTATGAAGTACTGAGAGCAAATAAAGCACTATTTACTGGCAGTTTCCAAGATAGCCAATACTCAAATAATGATAATGAAAAGGAGCATATAAGAAACCTAATAGATGATGCCTTGAGTATTGGTAAGAACATCAATAAAACAGGTTTTATTAGTGTATTAAAAAACATGTTCCCAAAACTTCAATCCGTTTATGGAAATACGATTTGGGGGTCAGATTGGCATGAGAAATGGGATAACGGGCAGAGAATCTGTTCTGATAATTATTATTCTCGATATTTTACTTACGCTATCCCGAGAGGAGACATATCAGATCAAGCGATTCAAGATTTATTAGATGCTAGTGAGAGTTGGGATAAATCCTTCGATCAAGAAAGTAATCCACTAAATGAAATACTATTTTCTGCTTCTGCAGAAACATTAATTAAAAAATTAAGACATAAATCAGGAACAATTAATGCGTGTGGTTCGCTTGCTCTAGCCGTTGCGATCACACAAAAGAGTAATAAAATTCCTAACCCAGACATTTTATATAGTTGGACATCTCCCTTTTCTCAAGCAGCTATTCTGATTAGCGATTTGCTTCAAAATATTCAGCAATCAGTTCGAATTGAGGCAGCTAAAAAATGTATAAGTATAGCATCTACACTCGAATTTAAACTTGAAATATTTAAATGGTTAAAGCGAGAAGATGAAGATAAACCTGAAAAAGATGCTTTTTCTGAAACATGTATAAATGAAATCGGGAAACATCTTGGGAAACTTATAGCCGATAAGCTTAATGAAACGGAAGACATAACAAAATTAGCACCAAAATCTATACCGACAATATTCGACACATTACATGAATTTGTAGATGAAAATTATGTAAATGATTATGTGACGGAATTAGTCTCAAAAGACCCAAAATCTCTTATTAAAATACTTGAATCATATGTGCCAACTTCATGGGGGATGGAATCAGGTATTTCACACAAATCAGATTTCGCAAGAAGGCAATATAACAGTCTAATTAGCACATTAGATACCTCAATAATATTAAACTCTATCGAAAAAAATTTCCCTCAGGTAATGGATGTATCTGATGAATTCCCAAGATTATACGATGATGATGCTGAAAAGGGCTTATTATTCTTGGAACAATTTGTCTGGTTGCACCAATTTGTAATACGTGAATCAGAAGAAGCAGAGGAATCAAATAAAGGGGAATAAAAACCTGATAAGTGATTTACTTTAAAATTGTCCTTTTGTGTTGTGATATGAAACGGGCACAGAGTTTGCCGTAGTCAGTATCCACGTCAGCAAGTTTCCATGACGATTAAAAGAGAACGACTTTCCCCATCACCCCAAGATCACACCACTTGTCACATCACTAATCATCGCCCCGGTATTAATCGGGTGATAGATTGGCATTGGCGGGCGGGTGGTGTTTTCGACGCGTCGGTTGATCCATTGTCGGTCTTCCATGCGGCGCAGGGACTGGGACAGGGCGCGGTCGGTGATGGTGGATAGACTGCGCTTGATCTCACTGAACTGACTTGGTTTTTGCAGCGTTGCCAGCACAGGCAAGGTCCAGGATCTGCGTATCAGGTCCTGTTCTTTTTCTTCCGATACATCCAGAATTTTGTTGGCCATTTCGGCTGCGACTTTACCCAAAGGGGTCAGACGGAATTCCGAGCGCAGAGGGTGGCCGTGGCCGGGGTTGCGTTCCAACAGGCCGATATCAATCAGATGTTCCATACTTTGCGCGAAGGCGGTTCGGCTTGCGCCCGTTGCGCTCAGCAAAGGGGCTTGCCGCCCCGGCACGCCAGTGTGGAGCTTGGCAAGGATGGGCAGCGCCCATGCTCGTGATGTGATGTTGACAAATGTATTTATGTCCATAAAGTATAGTTACTATATTTTAAAAACACAAGAAAGCCCCTAAAGGAAAAAAGCAGTAAAGGATAAGTTATGTCGCTCGTAAAATTGAATGAAACCATCACAATTGCCCTATCGGTCACAGATCGCCACAAAAGTGCGGACTGGTATAAAGAAATACTCGGGTTTGAAGTTATGTATCATGTAGATGAAGCTGGTTGGTCAGAGATTATAACCAACACGCAAAACGTGACAATCGGCCTAGGCGAACACACAGAACCCGCCCCCGGCAACTGTGTGCCCGTGTTCGGCATCGCAGATCTGGATAGCGCGCGAGCCATGATGGAAGACGCGGGCGTTCGGTTTGATGGCCCCACAGACGTGGTCGAAGGCATGGTGAAAACGGCAACGTTCTATGACCCCGACAACAATGCCCTGATGCTTGCCGAAGATTTATCAGGAGCTGCAGGCTGATAGGCCTGAGGGTTCGTTCTTTAGACTCGTTTTTTTGGGGGAACGTTGTTTGGGGCTTGTTATTTAGACTGTTGCAATAGGTCCGATTAATGCCTGCTTCTGATGGCACCAAGCAATTCCCTCCCCCAACCACCGCCCCAGAACGTTCTTTTCCAGCGCTTTAAATCTTTAGTGCCGATGCTCACTAAGCGGGCCCAGTGTTTGCCCCGGTCAACATCGGTACTATGGATTTCAGTGTCGATTAAAAAGGATGCCTCTACCACAGAGCGTTTTCAGCCAAGACAATTTTCATCACGAGACAATCTTCATCACGAGGCAATTCTCCATTGGCGTTTTTTTGCCCAAGAAGCTCCCCCACATAAGACATTATCTTTAAATCTGTGCCTTAAAGTCTGCGACGTTTACCTAGATCAGGAATAGGTCATCCGAAAAGTGAGGCAGATACGCTCGCCTGTTGGTTTGTTGGTCTTGGGGATCTGGTGGAGCCAGTAGTGCTGGGTTTCGCCCTTCATCAATAACAGATTTCCCGCCTGTAGGTTGATATCGAACGGCAAGGTCTCGCCTGATTTTGGCTTGAATTGAAAAATTCGATCACCGCCGAAACTGAGCGAGGCAATCGCCGGGTTTGTGCCCAACTCTTCTTCATCATCCGCATGCCACGCGACGCTGTCCCGCTCGTGACGGTAGAGATTGCAAAGCGCGCTGTTATAGGTAAACCCGGTTAAGTCTTCCACCCGTTGCTTGAGGCTTAACAGCAAAGGCGTCATCGGTCTTGCCGGCATGTGCAGACGTGAATAGGTATAGTCCGACTCTCCGTACCATTGCTGTAAACGGGGGATCGGCACGGTTCGGCCATGGAGAGAGATATGCGCTTGCTGCCAATCCAGATCGGCTTTCAGCTGTTCAAAAATCTCTGCGCTTTCAGCAGCCGAATAGGCCTCTGGAAAGCAGGAGATATCGGCTTGTGGGGCAGGATAGTGAATTACCCTAGTACCAGGTGTATCTGGAGTACCCGGTGTATCCGGCGTATTTGATGTATCCGGCAATCTACCCTCCCCCACTTACCTTAACAGACTTAAGAATTGGCGGTCTATTCTTCGTTAGTCTCTTCTGGGCCAATCTCTTCTGCGCCAGTATCTTCTTCGGGAGCTTCTTCTGCGGGAACTTCTTTCTTGGCAGCCTCTGCCTCACCAGATTTGGCCTCAATAGCCTTTGTCGCGGCAGTTTTGGTTTCGGCAACCATAGCTTCAGCCCAAGCAAGACGGTTGGCTTCGCTATCTTCTTTTTCGCCAAGGAAGTCTTGATATCTCTCTGGATCAAAAGTGACGGGAACCAACGTGATGTCTTCTCTATTAAGCTCTATACGTGCGCGGGTGATCACCGTGCTGTACAGCTTGTGATAGCGGAATATTTTATAGAATCCCGGGTTCCACTCTTTAAACACTTTGTTGCCGAGATAACGTATAACGGGAACACTTTCGGGCTTACCTTTTTCTTCGACGATATCATCGACGGTTGCCAGAATGTCTTCGGCATAATCCTCAATCATTTCTTCGAGCTTGAGCAGTTCTGTAGCTTTTTCATCAGGGATTTCGGACTTTCCCTGTACCCAGCTGAAAAGATCCCTTGCCGGGACTCTGAGAACGCCAGCGGCCTCGCGATGGGTCATGCCCATTCCAAAAATGATATCGTCCATTTGATCTGGTGTAAGTATTGACAATTTATAACGTCCTGTTTTGTAAGGGTATTGCTAAAACAACATGAACAGCAATAGCAATAAAGTTAGTAGACCTCATCCGTGTTGAAGTTGTGGGATGGTATAAGGCCTGATTGTTCTGACGCCTATGTAGCATGATCTGACAGATTATGAACATATTATTTCAAAAGAATTTTGGCAAATTTTGCGTGACTGTTCCGGTCATTTTTTAAGTGGGTGTTCTGGTAGGTATTTTGGTAGGTATCAAATTCCCTTCAAAATGCGGATTACTATGCCTTCGTGCGAGAACAAGTTCTCTGTCTTAGATTCTGGTATAGACTCTGGCATAGACTCTGCTACTTTCTCTGCCATCATCAGCGATGTTCGGAATCACAAATACCTATTTATTGCTGTTAAGACAGCGAAACGAATGAAACCAGAACAATACGGACAATGAAGTAAAAAGCCTTCGTCACAGGTGCGAACGAAGGCTTTTCAATAATTCAGGTTTGTTTTATGCGTAAAAATTAAGCCAGCACAGAGCCGTTAATCATTCCATACTGGCTTGATTATTTATCTATAGCTCAACAACAACTTTCCCGACCGCCTTACCGTTCACCAGATGATCATAGGCTTCATTTACATCTGCAAAGCCAAACTGGTTTGAATCAAGCAACGGTGTTACAGCACCTTGATCAACGATCTCTGCGAGTGCGGTCAAGACGGCCTTATGTTCTTCGCGCTTATGGTTATGCAGCATAGGAATAAGCATAAAGACCACATGAAGGGACAGGCCTTTAAAATGCGCCAGCGTTAAATCAAGCTCTGTCATCGCAACCGTTGTCGCAACGTTACCGTTTAACCCAGCAGCTTCGAATGAATTAAGCATGTTAGTGCCGCCAACGGAATCAAAGACAACATCAAAACCTGCTCCATCTGTATATTGAGCAACATAGTCTGCAACTGTTTGCTCGCGGAAATGGATTGCGGTTGCCCCGTATTCCTTAATTTGATTCAACTGATCCGTGCCAGTTCCCGTTGCATAGACATCCGCACCAAAATACCTAGCAAGCTGTACAACAACGTGACCAACCCCACCAGCACCGCCATGGACCAGAACCTTTTGTTCGCCTTTAATACCTGCTCGTTTAAGTCCTTCGTATGCCGTGATACCAACCAGAGGAAGAGCGGCAGCTTCGCGCATGGACAGACGTTTGGGTTTATGTGCAACCAACTTTACATCAGCAAGCATAAATTCAGCCAGGGCCCCCTGCAAATCAGCAAGTCCACCGGCACAACCATATACTTCATCCCCGACAGCAAATTCGGTCACACCTTCACCAACCGCATCAACTGTTCCGGCGAAATCCATGCCAAGTACAGCAGGAAGATCAGGCGCAATTGGTAAATTCTCCTGTCCCATTTCCCTGATCATTGTATCAACGGTGTTCACACTTGTCGCAGCAATGCGAACAATAACGTGTCCAGGTTTAAGTTCTGGCTTTGCTATATCTTCCGGTTCAAATTTAGCGTTCTCGCCGTAGCTGTTAAGGATCATTGTTTTCATTATCGTGCTCCAAAATATTTTCTGAAACAAACTTAATAATTAAACAAATAAATATAAATGACCTATATACTAAATCAGTATTCGTAATTCGTATATAATAATCTATTCCTCCCATACTGGCGGCTTGCCTATCTTTTCCAAAAGATAATCGATAAAGACACGTACCTTAGCCGTTAGAACATTTGATTTCGGGTAAACAAGCCAGATCGCAGATTGGTCTTGGATTGTATAATCAGGAAGAACACGAACCAAAGAACCGTTTTTCAGATCAGCATGTATGCTCCATAACGAATTCATGGAAATACCAGATCCTGCCTTTGTCGCTATGCGCATACTGGCACCATCATCAAACGCGACACGATGTGTTACATTCTCTGGCGGGAAAGTGTAAGCGACTTTTCCGTCGTTGGTAATTAACTTCCGCGGCTTCCCACTTCCAAAAACAAGAATTTGGTGCTTGTTCAAGTCGTCCGGGGTTTCTGGCATACCAAAGTCGTCAAGATAACTTTGCGAAGCACAAAGCATCCGCTTATCGTCTGCAAGCTTTCTTGCCTTTAGGCTACTATCTTCAATAGCATAATTACGCAAAGCCAGATCAAAGCCACCTTCGATCAATCCTGTTTGGGTATCAGAAAGTTTTAATTGCAAATTGATTTTTGGATAACGATCCAGAAATTCTGGTAGAATTGGCGCGACATATGCTTGTGCAAATGTACTGGACGCGGCAAACCTCAACGTACCCGAGACATCAGGAGCCCTATGACCAAGGGCAGCTTTCGCCGCATCTTCTTGCGCCAGCATTTCCCGTGCATAAGGTAAAAACTCGGCCCCCTCTAGAGAAACAGAAACCTTGCGTGTCGATCTATGTAAAAGGTCGGCCTCAACCTGCCTCTCTAACTTTGCAAGCCGCGCACTTGCTACCGCCGGGGCAAGGCCAAGTGCGCGTCCTGCACCCGTGATATTGAGCATATCTGCCGCCATAACAAAAAGCCTTAACCCATCTGTGTCCATAACCACATCGCCTAATTATATAGAAAACCAGAATTATGTTACTCAAATTTCTATATTTAATCCACCAATACTAAACAATATATTATCAACCGTACTGAAAGAACACAGAACAATAAATCGGTTCTGTCTCAAAACCGGAGATAACGAATGTCAGGTAATGCAACTGTAAACTATCATGCCAAAAGCACTGAACCACAGGCATTCCAATTTGATGTCGATGGTATTGTTGGCAATATTATATCGCCCGAACTTTTACCCACAGATATTCACGTACGTGATGTACGACACAACCTCGACGCCATTAACTTTGACAACGATGGTATTATCTTCAGGCACTATCAAAGTCAGATACAGGATTTTTCTGATACCTCTGAGTGGCAGGATATTTATGCCGCCGAACTTGACAGCATTTTAAAAGAACAGATTCAAGCCAAAGACGTTATGGTCTTTGATCATACGGTTCGTATCGATGATCAAAATGCGAAACGCAAGCCAGCACGCAACGTTCATAATGATTACAGTCCCCGGGGTGCGGAACAGCGCTTGATCAAGCTTGTCGGTAAAGAGCGCGCCAAAGAATATGTCAACGGCCACTATGGCTTTGTGAATATCTGGCGACCAATAAAACATACCATTCAAACATCACCATTGGGTTTTATCCGTCCAAGTTCAATGAAATCTGATGATTGGATGGATATAGAGCTGATCTATCCCGATCGACAGGGACAAATTCTAGGTGTGGCAGCAAATAAAAACCACGACTGGTTTTACCTGTCTGAAATGACGCCAGATGAGATCACTATCTTTAACATATTTGATAATCAGGATCGCCCTCACCTGGCCCATAGTGCACTCGACATGCACGAAAAAACACACAGTAAAGCCCCTCGAATGAGTATCGAAAGCAGAACGTTGATACGCTACAGCTAATTGAAAGAAACGTTTATGCGACCAACTTTGACAAAAGAAAAAAGCTTTCCCAACATCAATCAGGGATACAATAAGGTCTTCAAACCTGGTCAATTATCGATTGGGTTGGTGGTCCCGCTTGAAAGTTATCCAACCGGACCAATTCCATCGATGTCCAGACATATTGAGCGTATACAACTAGCAGAAAAACTGGGGTTTGCTTCAGTTTGGCTTAGGGATGTTCCTTTTAATGTTCCAAACTTTGGCGATGCAGGACAGCTGTTTGATCCATTTGTATATCTTGGGGCGCTGGCTGTATCAACCTCGGACATAGCGCTAGGCGTATCTAGCATAATCCTCCCACTTCGTCATCCAGCGCATGTTGCAAAGGCGGCATCATCACTGGATCAACTCTCAAATGGTCGGCTTATCCTTGGGGTTGCCTCTGGTGACAGACCTGATGAATATCCAGCCATAAATATTCCCTTTGCCCTACGCGGTGAATATTTCCGAGAAAGTTATGATTATATCCGACAGATGGATAAGGACTTTCCCTTTTTTTCCAACGCATTCGGAACGGTAAATGGTGATATTGACATGCTCCCGAAACCTTATGGCAGTCAATTACCCTTGTTAATTACCGGCGCAAGCCAACAATCAATCGACTGGATAGCAGAAAACGGTGATGGGTGGATGACCTATCCACGCCCCACGCAAACCCAAGAAAATGAGATTAAGAAACTAAGAGAAACCATTCAGGCAAAAGGCGGTTTTGATAAGCCGGTGATGGAACCTTGTTATATCGACCTAACAGAATCCCCGGATACACCACCATCCCCAATTCACTTAGGATTACGTTTGGGAGTAAATGAATTGGGGAAATATTTGCGATCTCGCAGAAAAATTGGCGTTAATCATATTGCCCTCAATTTACGTTTTAACAGTGTCGGCATTGAAGAAACGCTTCAACGACTAGCGACAGAAATTTTACCTGAATTTAACAGCTAAAGCTTTACTGACGAGGAATCGAACCATGACAAAAATAATTTTACTCACTGGCGCAACGGACGGTATTGGTTATGAAACAGCAAAAATATTGGCCAACCAAGGTCATACCCTTTTGATCCACGGTCGAAGTGAAACAAAACTAACCAACACAAAAAACAAGCTTGAGAAACTTGGCAGCACAGGGGTTATCGAAACATATTGTGCTGATCTTTCAAATATGCAGGATGTGGTTTCCCTTGCAAACGCAATCAAATCCAAACACTCAAAGCTAGACGTACTGATCAATAATGCAGGTGTTTACAAGATCCCTAATACGAAGTCTGAAAGTGGCCATGATATTCGCTTTCTCGTCAATACCATTGCCCCCTATCTCTTAACGACAGAACTATTAACACTTATCCCTTGCTCAGGACGCGTCGTGAACGTTTCATCAGCGGCACAATCATCTGTAGATTTAAAAGCCATTGTCGGTGAAATTTCTCTTACAGATGAACAGGCCTACGCCCAAAGTAAACTCGCTATGATCATGTGGTCATTTTACCTAGCACAGCAACTAGGCAGCAGAGGATCTGCCATCATTACTGTCAACCCAGCCTCATTCCTTGCAAGCAAAATGGTCAAGGAAGCATATGGCATACAAGGTAATGATTTAAGTATCGGAGTTGATATCCTTGTACAGGCTGCCCTCGGCAGCGAATTCAATGAAGCAACTGGACGCTATTTCGACAATGACAAAAAGAGCTTTTCCAGCCCTCACCCCGATGCACTTGATATTCGCATAAATGAAAAACTGATTGCAGTCATGGGTAATGTAATTGACAAGTTATTAAAAAACAAAGGTCACATGGGATTTGCAAATTCACGAACACTCGAAACCTCTAATCTATCGTAACCGCCCCAGAACGATCTTTTCCAACGTATTAAAGTCTTTGTTGCCAATTTTCACAAAACGAGCGCCGAGTTTGCCGTGATCTGTATCTGCGCGGCGGATTTCGATATCAATCAAAAAGGGATCGGCCTTTTTTAAAAGAATTTCGAGGCTGACGATATCACCGACTTTCAGGCCCAACCCTTCGATATCCAGCTTTTCGCCATCATCAACGATGACGTCCATATCGCCGTATTCTTCAAGGTCGGTTTCTTCCCCTTTGATGCCGACACCACCGGGACTAATATCGTTAATGGTCACGCGCACACCCTTGAGAAGAGCTTCTATCCCCTTCAGCTTTGCGGCAAGGTTCACTGCGCGGCGATGATCGCGTCTTCTTTCTTTGTTATAAACCGCTACTACCTTCGCCATAAAACCTTGTATCCCTTTTGATAGTCACCCAACCTAACTCTTCCTTAGCGTTGTTTCATCGTTCGTGTAGGTCGCCTACACGTTTCTAAGTAAAAGCTAGGTTTAATAACTATGGTTGTTGAACTTATGTAATAATAGCACGAATATATCGGGAAATCATTTACAAAGCCATAGATAAAGCATTATGGATAATAGATGATTCATAAAAAAATTAGCGAACAACTGTTCTTATATGCCTCAAAAATCGCAAAAAAAATTAACGCCACAAAAACCAGTCGCCAAAGCATCTAGCTCATCACCGGACGCAAATCTATTAGCTATCAAATGGAATGACGTTTCCGTGCGCCAATGGCGGGACCTTGTGCGCAAGGCGGGGCAATCAAACCTATTGCAAAGCTGGCCCTATGCACAAGCTGTCTTGGTAACCGAACGTCTGGTCGGCAAGTTTGCCACAATTTATTGGCAGGGTCGTGTTGTTGGCATCTGTCAGGTGCTGGAACAGCGATTACTCGGCATTTTTCAAAAGGTTCGGCTCTATCGCGGGCCGCTGTGGCTTGAACCCGATCTTCCGCAAGAAGTTCACGAATTTTTCTGGGCGGAAATTCAAAAACGCTACCCATCGCGTCCCTGGCGGTTTCGGTACTTCCTGCCCGAAATGCCGGATACCGAAGCAAACCGTGCAATGTTGGCAAAATTTGGCCTCAACCGAATTCAGACCGATGGCTATTCATCGATTTGGCTGGACCTGAGACAGCCCGAAGAAGTCTTACGCGCGAACCTGAAACAGAACTGGCGCAATACCCTTAATCAATCCGAGAAGAAAAGCCTCTCGCTGGAATTGGACACTGAGGGAAAACACCTGAACTGGCTGTTAAAACTCAGCGAGATGGACAAGATCCTCAAGGAATTCAAAGGCCCAAGCCCCGCCTTGGTCGCGCACCTGAAACGCTTCACAAAAGACCGAGGCGAATTCCTGTTGATGCGGGCATTGCAAGGTGGGCCAAACCGAGAGGAAAACAGAGAAGCCGTCGGGGCCATCCTATTGTTCCAGCACGAAGGCAGTGCAACCTATCTGGTGGGCTGGAATTCGCAAGAAGGGCGCGATGCCCGTGCGCACAACTACTTGTTATGGAATGCCTTACTGGAACTGAAAAAGCGCGACGTCAAATGGCTCGACCTCGGCGGGATCAACCCCAATGATGCCAAGGGCGTGACCTTCTTCAAAAAAGGCCTCGGCGGAGATCCCTTCACCCTCGTCGGCAGCTACAACTAGTCGTTATAACGACAACTTTTCCGTCTATTTACTATTCAATAGTTGCTATACTTGATTTCTGTTCAAGGCGTGAAGAGAGACGTGTAGGCGACCTACACGAACGATGAAACAACGCAAAACAGGAATTAAGTAGAGTAACTATAGGCTTTTCGGATGCGGACGCCGATCATATTCCCGGCTAAGGCCGCAAAGAGCCACACCCAGCCGTGCACACTACCCGATGCTACACCGCTGAAAAAAGCACCGATGTTACAGCCATAGGCCAAGCGGGCACCGTAGCCTAACATCAAACCGCCGATCAGGGCCGTAAGAATACCTTTGGTGGTGACGTTCTGCGATTTGCCAAACTTTCCTGCAAGCACCGCCGCGCTCATGGCACCTGCCACGATACCGATGTTGGTTGCAGAGGCATCGCTTTTGAAGAGTGATCTATCAAGAGTCGCCATCCGGCCTGACCAATAGGGAATGTCGGACAGATCCGCGCCGAAGAAAGACACCATCTTGCCGCCCCACAGGGTAATACCAGATGTAATCCCCCACGGGTGCCCCAACAACGCCAGCATCGCGAAGTTCAACAGAGCCAATGCCACCGCGCCGAGCACAAGCGGCCACGGACCTTGGGTTATCCGTTGGAATAAAGGTGTTTTGGATGTGTCCTCTGCCTCGTTTACCAGAAAACTTCTGTTTTCGACCCTGCGGACAAAGAGATAGAGCAAGGCAAAGACAATCAGGTGCAAGACCAAAGCCTGTTCCCATCCCCAGAGGGTCACCATGGAAACCGCTTTCCACTTTGGCAGTGTGTGCCAGAACGGCAAGTGCACTGTCGCAATAACCGACCCCAACATAAAGGTGATCAAGGTCACCACCATACGGATGCTACCACCGCCTACCGTAAAGAGCGTACCACTGGCACAGCCACCCGCGATTTGCATGCCGATGCCAAAAACAAAGGCCCCGACCACAACACCCGTTCCCGCCGGCGCCACAAAACCCGATGCCCTGTGCCCCAGAATAGTGCCGCTATCGAGTACCGGAAAGAAAAGCGTGACCACAACGGCAAGCATGACAATCTGTGCCTTGAGCCCTGCCCCCCAGCCCTCTGTCAAAAAACGTCGCCATGCCGAGGTAAACCCGAAAGCCGCGTGATAAAGGCTAATGCCAAGGGCTATGCCCAACCCTGTTGCGATGGCTGGCCGTTGGCCCATATAAAAATACAACACAACAAGCGACAGCAAAGAAATTACTAATGGTAAGTACTTGCTTGAAAAGAGTGTATAACTTGATTGCACTTGCATTAAAGGGTCCATTGAATGGGTTTGTATAAACCATGTCTTGTCGATTTTGAGCCTATAATACCTATCCAGTAACTCTTTTCCTTTCACAATTTTGTCAGAAGGCTGTGTCCGGCCTGTGAACGGCGTTTGAGCGCAGAGACAAAAAGCAGAGCTATTCTGCTGCTTTGGGCCAGCACACGCCCCATCACGGTGATCACAACTACCTAAAACGCTAAGGTTTGACATCTTTTGAGCACTGGAAATTGCCCCCCAATGCATGCCATATGGAATTTAAGAATTTAAAAATCGCCGTATGAAAATTGCTATGGAGGCACCTCGTGTTGTTTGATTGTCGTGGACACGCAGTAACAGCTTTGAATCAAAACGCCGTTGATCATTTTGACAATACAGTCTCCCTCTTTCTCGCCCATTCAAAGAAAACACCTGACGCTCTCGGCCTGACATTGGCCGCTGATCCGCAAATGGTTCTGGCGTTGATTGCCAAGGGTTTTTTCTACAAGATGCTGGCCAAGGTCGAAACAGATCCCGTTGCGTTGGAATCTCTGTTCAAAGCAAAGCTATCAGTCAGAGAACGCGGTGCAAGCCACCGCGAAAGCGAGCTGCTAACTGCTCTGGAAGAATGGTGTTACGGCAACCTCGACAAAGCAATCGTCAGACTTGATGCCTTGCTTGATGATTATCCGCTTGACGCCCTGAGCGTAAAAATTACCCACGCCTGTCAATTTATTCGCGGGCAAAACCATGGTATGCGGGCCTCGACCACGAAGATCATGAACGCATGGAACGAAGGCGTGCGCGATTACGGCTTTATTCTGGGATGTCACAGCTTTGGTCTGGAAGAAACCGGATCTTATGCAGAGGCAGAAAAAACCGGCAAGCGCGGTGTCGAGATCGCCCCGAACGATGCATGGGGCACCCATGCAGTCGGCCACGTACTAGAAATGTCCAACCGCCCGTCCGAGGGTATTAGCTGGCTGAAACAGTACCAAAACGAGTGGGAGAACTGTAACAACTTCTCTTACCATATGCATTGGCACAAAGCGCTGTTCCATCTGGAACTGGGCCAAAAAGACGAAGTGCTGCGCCTGTACGATTCCTATATTCGCAAGGATCACACCGACGACTTTCGTGATATCAGCAACGCAGTCTCCCTGCTCTATCGTCTAGAGCTAGAGGGCGTCAACGTCGGCAATCGCTGGGAAGAAATGGCGAAGCTATCCGCCAACCACGTCAACGACCACAGTCTGGCCTTTGCCGATGCACACTATCTGCTCGCGATCCTGAGCAGCGGGAACACCAAAGCAGCCGATGCCTTTATCGAAACCATGCGTGAAAAAGCACAAGGTGAAGGAACAGCACAGGAAATCTTCCGCAACTATGGCATGCCCCTGGCAAAAGCCATTCATGCCTGCAAGACCGGAAACGATGCGCAGTGTGTTGATCACCTCTTGCCCGTCTTTGATGATCTGCAAGAAATCGGCGGCAGCCACGCCCAGCGTGATGTGTTCCACAGGCTGTTGATCGACGCCTCTATCCGCTCACAGCGCTATAGCACCGCCAAAAACCTTCTCGAAACCCGCCTACAACAACGCCCAGAAAACCCCTGGGCCTTAAAGAGACTGGCAAAAATCCCTGAAATATATGAAACAGTAGAAACAGATGAAGCACCAACACAAACCGTGAATAGACAACAGAATATCGAGTTGGTTTCCTAAATTTAATCAGGCAGACATGCTTAGTTCAATCGGCGATCCATCGTGAAACCGATCAAGTCTAAAACGGCTTAGATCATATTCCATGGGTCGCCCACATATCAGATCAGCAACAACCTTGCCCATTCCCGGACCAATACCAAAGCCATGGCCACTCAAGCCAGAAACCATATAAAAACCATCTATGTGATCAGCTTGCGAAACAATTGGTAAAACATCTGGCGTGGTCTCGATCATACCCGCCCAACTCTCTACAAAAGCGGCATTTGCCAATTCAGGCACATGGGACTTTAGAGCTTCACGCATTTGTTTAAGAATGTTTTCATCTGGTTTGGGGTTTAGAACTCTGTTTTTTTCAAATGGCGATATCTTAGTCGGATTATTTTTAACCCGATGACCGACTTCATTAAAAAAAGATCGGTCAAACTTTAAAGAAACGTCCCGATAAGATTTTTTCATCAAAGGTAAAAACTTGGAAAAATACCTGAAACTATCAGGTGTAATTGAATGAGATGTTTGATCAGCAAGGGCAATACTGTACCCCCCATCTATTCTTTTTCGAAAAGCAATATTTTCTGATACTGCATTCCCTTCGAAAAACCCCCTAACAGGTTCAGTACGAGCAACGGTTCCCTTAACTTTCAACTGAGGCAGAGATATATTATGGAAACCCGCAAAAAGAGAGGACCACGCACCCGCTGCAGATACAACCTGTGCGGCGTTTACACGCCCCAATTCAGTATAGACACCGGATAGTTTTCCCGCCATGACATCCAAGGAACGAACGGCGCAATTTTCAATAATTGTTACACCGAGACCTTGAGCCGCAGAGGCAAGTCGTGGAACAGCAATCAAAGGCTCTGCCCGGCCATCAGAGGAAGTATAGATCGCACTCTTCCAATACTTGTTTTCTTGGCCTAACAGGGATTGAACTTCCCGCCCGCTTAATGACTTTGTATCAAGACTATGTTGACGTGCAATATCAATCCAACCCTCGTTTTCTTGCTCCATCGCATCAGTTTCAGCAAGATAAAGACAGCCACATTGACGAAAACCAAGATCCTCACCAATTTCCTCAGCCAGCCCTCGCCATATACGCAGGCTTTCTTTCATAATGGGTAATTCAGAACTATGACGCCCTTGTTGACGTACCCACCCCCAGTTACGACTGGATTGCTCGCCTGCTACCCGCCCCTTCTCGCAAACCAGAACTTTCTTTCCCTGCTTCGCCAAGAAATAAGCGATAGAGATACCGATAATGCCTGCGCCAATAACGACGACATCAACATGTTTGGGAATTTGATCGTTAAAAGTAATTGGAGAGTTTTCATTTAAAATCATTGGAATAAGCGCACCCGTTAACAAAACCCAATGAATCTATAAACTTAAACACGAACTAAGAACAGCAAAAATCGTTTAACTTTCCCGACAGGAATAGTTACTGAATTTATATCCTTGGTATTATTCTAATAAGGTTTATATCCTTGGTATTATTCTAATATTGGGAAAAATCGACCAACGTAGAACAGTATAAAACGGTTGGTAAAATCATAAAGTTCACTTCCCTCTGCAATCAGGCACTTTACCTTAAGAACACAAAAAAGAGTTTCTGTCTGCTGTCGCTGTCGGGATGATATTATTGTTTTCTGAATTTACCCCCGCAGTATCATCACGAGTTTCCTTTAGAAGCTTTTGGGTTTTTTCTGATTTTTCGGCTTTAAACTTGCTATCTATAAAAACCAACGCCTGTTCAATCTCCTCTCGCCATAGCTTCCATGTGTGATTACCATTGGTTATCCGTAGCTCGGATGGAAGCTTCCTACTCTTGAGTTCTTTATAGAGCGCAAATGTGCCTTCGTAGAGACCAAACCAGTCATCATCTCCGACCGTTAGATACGTATGGGGAAAGCTTTCTGGCTTTGCCCTTTGTAGGGCAGTAAAGACGTTTTCCCGATTAAAGATCTCAACAGAAAAAGGATCGCCAAAGGCACCGGCAAAAAGCTTTATCTGAACCGGTTTAAAGCTGTCCACGCTATCAATATTAGGGAAAATAGCTGGGCTTAAAGCAGCAACCGCGACATAGTTTCCCGATTTTTCAAACGCAAACTTCAACGCCCCATATCCCCCCATAGATAATCCGGCAATGGCGCGTTTTTCTTTGGAAACTTTGTTTGCCAAAAGGTCTTCCATCACCACAGGAAACTCTTGTCCAAGTCCGGACTGAAAGGCCCCATATTTTTCAGAATTAAGATACCAAGATTTTCCAGCAGCGGGCATCACGACGATCAAAGGATTAATAACCTTATCAGCGATCAAACGATCCAATGTCTTAGCAACCTGTCCGGCTTTCAACCAGTCTTCATGGGACCCACCATACCCATGTAAAAGATAAAGAACGGGGTATAAGCGGTTATTAACACAATATTTTTCAGGAAGATAAAGCGAATATTCTAACGGATTTTTGAAACTCGACAGAGTAACGTTCTGCCCCTTGATCACGAGACCTTGCGCAAAGGCTGTTAAGGGCCACAACATCCCAAAACAGATGGTTCCAATCCCTGCAAAAAACAATTTAAGTGCGTTACGCAAGTGCCCCCCGATCAACGAAATATTTGATTATTCTGCAGGCTGTGCCACAGTCCTGTTCAAATGAGTTTCTGGTTTTGTCTCTGTCTGGGTAGGCTTATTTGGGGCCTGCCGCCACGGGGATGATTTCACCCACCCCATCAGATAGGCATAGCCAATTAAGATCGACATTCCAGAGAGATTCACAATGGTTAGACCCAAGGCATCGCGACCAATCTGATCCAGAACAATACCGCCTATCCATGACAAAGTCATGCCCAATAAAAAAACAGGTAGAGCCTGTTGTCCGCATTTGATCAAGGGCTTGAAATAGCGGTGTCTCAGGATCTGTTCCCGCCCTTTCAGCAAGGTCACGCAAATATACGCGAGCGCCAAAAAGTGTAACCAGCGTAAAAGCCCAAAGTTGGTTTTATTAAAACCAAGAACGAGTTCGGTGCGGATATCTTTTAATTCTGGTACCGCCCGCATAATCGGCCAGTTACTGATCGGAACCAATGCTAACACAAAAATAATGCAGACAATGAGCAGCCACTTGTTTGCGGGTGGTGCCTTGATCCAGCCCGCAGAGATTGCAAAGCCTGTAAAAAACAGCAGCTGCCACGTCAGCGGATTGAAAAACCAAGGGCGATCAGAAAAAGGTTCCGCGGGAAATTCGAGCTGCCACTGCCAGCTTGCCGCATACAAAGCGATCGAGAAAACCGGGACTAGGTAGGGGTGAACCCTTGCCAGAAGAATAACCACAGGGACAAGCGCCAAAACCCCGATATACATTGGCATGATATCAAAAAAATTCGGTACATAAGTCAGGGTAAACAAAGCCCCAAGGGCTTCGGTCGTGTTATCAAAGAAATAAGGCAAGTTCAACTTGGCTATATAGTTGAAATCAACATAGTATGCAGTCGCAATGGCACAGACCGTCGCCAGTACAAAGAACAAGCCCAAATGCGCCACATATAGCTGAACACAACGAATGACGATGCGCATAGTTCCCATAAAAAATCCGGACCGGCGAAAGGTACCCCCAAAGGCAATTGCCGCCGCAAAGCCCGAACAGAAAACAAACATTTCAGCCGCATCACTGGGCCCAAATCGTGCAGGGATGAATTTTGCCCAAAAATTACCGGGCACATGAGCGACAAAAATAATCAGCATGGCAACGCCCCGGAAAAAATCCAACCGAGGATCACGCTCTTTTTTCCCAGTCCCGATAGTTTGGGCAGCTTGAGCTGCAGGACTTAACTTATTTTCTGTTGGTAGATCGTTCGCTTTGTACATGCGCTCTTTGTCCGGCCGATTCATAATTCGTAAAAAGAGGTCTCTATATTGAAAATGATACCTGATCAACCACAGGTACAGTAAACCCTGTTCGCGAACTTGTGATGAGGATTGTATATCCCTTCACTTTTGGAAAGCTTACAACAAACCAATCTGTTATGGAGAGGCACAAATCATAATAAGGTAAAAAAAATGCAATGACACAGAAATATCCCTTGAAAAACTATTACATTTCAGCGACTTCCTCTGTATTAATTTAAACTTGAACCATTGCACAATGAACCGTAGAAAATTCCTTCTTTCCTCTATCGCGCTCTCTACCACAGGGTTAATCCCCGGTGTGATTTCGCGTCCTTTTGCCAGTAACACCACTGCCAAGGACGTTACCCATTATGACGATGTCATAGAAAAAGCACAGATTTTATCGCAAACGGCCTACAACAACCCCGAAAGCACCATAAGTGATTTTTGGAAAAGTATGTCCGTCGAAGAGTTTTCCAAAATTTATTACAACCCGAACAAACCACTTTGGAATGACGGCGGCCCCTATCAGCTACAGTTTTTCCACCCCGGTGGCCCCTGGTTCCACCATACGGTTGATATCAACCTACAGGAAAGTGGCGAAGAAAAAGGCCAGACAATCCAGCCCGGCATGTTTTGGTACGAAGGAAAGCAACCTGCATCATCAGATATGGAAGATCTGCACTTTGCTGGCTTTCGGGTTCATCACCAGCTCAACAGCGAATATTATGATGAACTGATCTCCTTCCTTGGATCCAACTATTTCCGCGTTTTAGGCCAAGGACAGCAATACGGCCTTTCGATTAGAGGGTTGGCAATTGATACAGCAGAACCGACAGGGGAAGAATTCCCCCTATTCAAAGAATTCTGGTTAGAAAGACCAGACAAAGACTCTGATAAAAATGACCTCGTCATCATGGCGCTGATGGATAGTCCAAGTGTATCCGGCGCTTATCGTTTCACAATCCAACCGGGCAAAGACACCGTTGTTGATATTGATGTTTCTCTTTTTGCCCGCAAAGACATCAAGAAACTTGGTCTAGCACCTTTAACAAGTATGTTCCTGTTTGGTGAAAACACCAAGGGTCTGGATGATTACAGACCTGAAGTACATGATTCAGACGGCTTGATGGTCTGTACATCTTCTGACGAATGGATCTGGCGTCCATTAGCCCGACGTAAAAACGTCACTATTTCTGCTTTTGTAGGTGAAAATACGAATGGCTTTGGCCTTTCACAACGTGATAAAGATTTTAATCATTACGGTGATCTGGAATCCCGATACCAAAAACGCCCGAGCATTTGGATAGAACCCAAACAGAACTGGGGGCACGGTCATGTAGAATTGGTTGAAATTCCTTCGGACCTGGAAACGACAGACAACATTGTCGCCTATTGGGTTTCTGACAAACAAATGAAGGCTGGCGGTTCGTTGCAATACGGCTATCGATTGACCAGCTATCTGGAATCAGAACAATGGCCGCCCGCCGGAAAGTCAATGAGTACTCGCGAAGGCCCCGCCAACAGAGCAGGGTTTTCCTATGGACATAGTGCTCAGGCCCGTTTTTTTGTTGTGGAATTTGAAAGTACTGAACTGAATGATCTACCCGCTGATAGTCCTCTTGAGGCCATATTCGAGTGTCAGGCTGGAAATATATACGACGTAAAAACGTTTAAAAATACAGAAAACAAGCTGTGGCGTGTCGAGTTCAACATGGAACCGGAAAACGACCAACCTTGTGATTTACGCGGGTATCTGAAGCTTGGCGATCGCGCCCTGACAGAAACCTGGACTTACCTCTATACAACTAGATATGCCTAAGGCTGGATAAACTTAATGAGCCATCAAACCAACAAACCTTGCAAGATTGACGTCGCGGTTACAAAGCGTCGACGCAGATCTCTGCTTCTCTTGTTGCTCAGCCTGACCGTCGGTGCCCTTAGTACAAACTTGGCACTCAACCTTTTCGAAAACGGATTAAGCCTGCTCGAAGGGGTTTATGTCCTTCTTTCAACCATTGCCTTTCTTTGGATCAGTCAGTCTTTCTGGACCTCTGTTATCGGCTTTGTCATTCGCGCTTTTCATAACACAAATGCTGCTAAAACTGTGACACCCATTGCCCGGGATCTGGACCATACTGCTGCCCCGAAAGGTAAAGTTGCCGTGGTTATGCCTGCCTATAACGAAGATCCTGAATTGGTTTTTCTGGGAATGGAACAAACACTTCGGTCTGTGCTAGCAACGGGACACGGTAATGCGTTTGAATTCTTCCTTTTAAGCGATACAACAGATCTTTCCATTGCAGCCCAAGAAGAAACATTGGCCCAGAAATTAATGCATCGCTATGCCTTGCAGGGAAAGTTTCACTATCGTCGCCGAGAAAAGAACACCCATCGTAAAGTTGGCAACATCAAAGATTTCTGTGATCGTTGGGGCGCTTCTTTCGACTATATGGTTGTATTGGATGCCGATAGTATCATGTCGGGTGAAACAATCCTGAACATGACCAGAATGATGGATAACAATCCAAGCACTGGTCTGATACAGGCATTACCCCGCGCCATGGGACAAAAAACCCTGTTTGGCCGCCTCACTCAATTCAACATCCGATTAACCGGCGAGCTGTTCACAACCGGCCTTAGTTACTGGACCATGAATGATGGTAACTACTGGGGCCATAATGCTATCGTTAGAATTGCGCCATTTATTGAACACTGTGAACTTCCCATTCTTTCAGGTAAAGGCCCGCTATCAGGCGAAATTCTAAGCCATGATTTTGTCGAAGCTGCCTTTTTACGTCGTGCAGGACAAGACGTCTGGATATACCCAGAAGGCACAGGCAGTTATGAACAAGTGCCAACCAACATTTTGGATCACATTATTAGGGATCAGCGTTGGTGTCAGGGTAATTTCCAGCACATGCGTCTTGTATCAGAAAAAGGGCTTAAAAAGGTAAGCCGTATCCACATGCTTATGGGTGCGATGAGCTACGGATCATCTTATCTCTGGATGTTGCTGCTGTTAATGAGTGCCTTTTTGGTGACCGAGCGGACGATGCCGATCAGTCCTGTTATTCCACTGCCCTATGAATGGTCAATGCTGACACCCTACACAGCATCCCCTCTAACTTTGTTTATCATTGTTATGAGTATGCTGTTTATGCCAAAAATACTTGCACTTTTTCTGGCCTATAAAGATGCATCCGCATACGGTGGGGCATTCAAGCTTACATTAAGTTGTATTCTAGAGATGGTCTTCTCTGCAATTTCAGCACCTGTTATCATGATATTCCATGTTCGCATTATTTCAGCCCTTCTGGTGGGTAAAACGGTGCAATGGAATGCACAGAGCAGAAGTGGCCGAAGTATTCCATGGAAAGAAGCTTTCAAACAACATCAGGCACACTTACTTGCCGCTGCGGTCCTCGGATCTGTCTATCTAAATCAAGCTCCAGAACTGTTACTATGGCTGGCCCCAATCCTCACCGGTCTGATCTTTGGTGCTCCATTAGCCGTTGCCTTTGGGCAAGAAAAGATTGGTTTGTTTTTGCAGCGGCACGGTATTCTTCTGATCCCAGAGGAAACCAGGCCGCCCGAAGAATTACCATTAATCTTTACACAAAACATACAGGAAAGCAGCCCATTAGGTTCGACAGAACTTTCCCCTAAAGCTGCCGAGTAAAGTCCCCTTTATCTCATAAAACAAACAGCCCGGATTGATTATCAATCCGGGCTGTTTGTTTATAAGCTGGGATATCTAGATCAAGTGGCTTTTACGTCCTTCTTTTTATCCTTGAATGCAACAAAAGCAGTAGCAAACAGAATAAAACAACCTGCGATATAGAAATTATATCCCGGTATAATACTGAAGAAAAAGAAATCAGAAAAGACAGCAAAAATCAGTGACAGATACTCAAACGTCGCCAATTTCGATGCTTCACTGAACTGATAGCTGAGGGTCATCATAATATGTGCCACACCACCAGCAAGTCCGGAACCAATAAGCAGCATTAGTTGTGTGCTATCAGGGGTTGGCCATCCAAAGGGAAGAGTTGCCAAACCAGCAAGCGTACAAGTTAAAGCAAAATACAATGCAATTGCACCTGCGTTTTCAGTCAGGGCTAAACTGCGAATTTGAATTTTTGCAATTGCCGTAAATCCTGCCGTGGCAAACCCCAAGCCAACACCGATCAAATAACCCTGATCAACATCGAAACCATTTAATTGAGGCAAAATAAGCACCAGCATTCCAGCAAAACCAAAAACGACACCGACCCATCGCACCCCAGAAACGGCCTCACCAAGGACCAGCCTTGCCAATAGAACCGTCAGGATCGGCGCCAAATATCCGATGATGGTCGCATCGGCAATTGGCAGGTATTTCAGCGAAGCAAATGAAGTAAACATTGCAACACATCCAAAAAGACAACGTGCAACGTGCCCCCCCGGTCGTTTGGTTTTCAACCCTGATGGAAAATCACCTGTCATAAACAAAAAAATGACCAAAGGTATCAATGCAAAAGCACTTCGGTAGAAAACCGTTTGGCCAACAGGAAAATCTGTTGCGAGCATTTTTATGAAAAGGACCATAATCGTAAAAAATATTGTGGCACCTATTCGTAACGAAATGCCTTTAAAATCAGAACTCATTTTATTTTTTCCAAAGCCCGGTTATCTTTTTTTAAAGTAAGGCTATTTTTCCAAAGGTTGAAGATGATCACGTAGGTGATCCCCCATAAGATTAAGTGTTAAAACTGTTATTAAAACGGCAAGCCCCGGGAAAACCATGACATGGGGTGCCGTCAACATGTACGGCTTTCCATCCAAAAGCATCGCCCCCCATTCAGCTTGGGGAGGTTGCACACCAAAACCGAGAAAGCTTAAACCAGATATCGACAAGATTGTTCTGGACCACGAACTTGTCCAGACAACGACAACACTCAATACAATATTTGGAATATAGTGCCTTGTTAATATTAAAATATATGGAATTTTGTTTAACTTTGCCTGTAGAACATAGTCCTGTTGTTTCACATCATCGGTCAATGCCCGGACCAAACGGGCAAAACGCATCCAGCTCACAAGAATTAAGGCGATAACCATATTTACGGTATTCGGCCCCAGAACACCTGTAATCACGATTGCAGCAATTAATTCAGGGAATGCAAAAAAGCTATCTGTCACTCGCATACAAAAGCCATCGACAAAACGACCGAGAGACCCCGCGAGTAAACCAACAATTGTGCCGATAACGGCCCCTGTGGTTGACACGATCAATGCCAGCCCCACAGACCACCCCGCACCGTAAAGAATACGGGTCGCAATATCACGCCCCATCTGATCCGTTCCAAACCAATTTTGCCAGCTCGGTGAACTAAGACGATTTAAAAAATCGGTTTCTACGGGATCATAGGGCGTCAGGATAAAACCAAACAGAATTGCCCCGGCAAAAAGGGTAAAGATAGAAAAGATGAAATAGTGTTTTTTTAGAATAGTCTTTGTTTGAAGCCAGAATGAAAAAAAACTTTTAAAAAAGGTAGAATGGTTAAATGAGGAGACGTTCATGAAATAGCTCAATTTATAATCTTAGCCCGATAATTATCTTTGTTAGATTATTATCTTGGCCGGGGGATTATCTTTGTTGGGAAACAGGGTTCATAAACCATTGAAAAATTTCAACAGCACTATTTATCGTTACGTAAGTCACGGCAGAAAAAAGAACGATGCATTGAATAATGGGGAAATCCCTGCCCATCACGGAATGCACCAATAAGGAACCAATACCACCACGGGCAAAAACAACTTCGACAATCACCGCCCCTTCCAATAGGAAAGCCAGTTCTAGCCCCAACATTGTTACAAAGGGGACAAAAGCATGCCGAACAATATGACGGCAAAATAGCTCTTTTGAGCCAACACCCCTGATTTTCAAAGCCTCCAGGAAAGGCGCGGTACTTGCTTCGAGTAAAAAGGATCGGATCAAGCGAGTTTGAGAAGAAAGAACCCAGAAACCTAATGTAGAGGCTGGTAAAATCAAGTGTGCCAGACTTCCTGTGCCATAAGCAGGTAGCCATTGCAGGTTGGCAGCAAACACAAAGATAAAGATAAGGCCTAACCAATAAGATGGAATAGCGGCCCCTATGGATGACAAAGCTATCGCAAAACGATCAATAAAACTTTTAGGTTTCCACACTGAAATCAGACTGAGTGGGATTGCAACGGACATCCCGAGAAGAAGGGCAGAGAACGCCAGCTCCATTGTTTCCCACAACTGACTGACAAAAATCTCATCGACAGGTTCCTGAGAAATTAATGAAACGCCGAAATCCAGCTGAATAATATCTTGGGCCCAATAATAGAATTGTACAAATAAGGGTCTATCTATACCTGTCTCTAAGCGTATCTGCTCCACAAGTTCAGCAGATGCACTCCCTTCGCCAATATACCGCGCATTTGCAATGGCCAGCGCTTTGTCCCCTGGTGCATAATAATACAACAGAAATGTTAGAAAGGAGACGCAAAAAAGTACGAGTAACAGGCTAACGATCTTGATCGCAGCAACACGCATAAAGTTATTCAATGTTACGCCGCCTGAATTTCTTTTGTTTTTTTATGAGGTAATGATCCCAAGATATAAGCAGCTTCCAATAGCTCTTGGCCATAAGCACTTTCCGGCCTTTCGAAGAACAAGCCTACACCTTGATATTCCGCGACCTTTCCACGATTAAGGAGTAAAATTTTATCTGCATAATGTCGTGCAAACCCTAAATCATGGGTAATGAAAATATAGCTCAGTTCATTTTGTTTTTTTATACGCTCTAAAACTTGAGCTATCTGTTTTTGGATAATCGCATCCAATGCACTAAGGGGCTCATCGAAAAAGAGTATATCAGGTTTGGCAACAATAGCCCGGGCAATGCACACCCGTTGGGCTTGCCCTAAAGAAATCTGAGAAGGATACCTATTTTCCAAGCCGTCGGGTAATTCCACATCGTTTAAAGCTTGCTTGATAGCATGTTCGATCTCTGCTGCTTTTAAAGATGACCGATAAAGGCTTTCGGCAATAGAAATTTTTACTTTTTTACGCGGATTTAATGCAGCAATCGGATCTTGCATAACCATTTGGGTAGACGGCAATCCAATTTGAGAACTTTCAGGGCTTTGATAAACATGACCATTGAGCGATACGCTTCCCTGAGATAAGGGAATCAAGCCAAGAAGAGACCGGAGTAGTGTTGTTTTACCCGATCCACTTTCGCCAATAATACAAAGCGTTTCGCCATGACAAAGATCAAAATTAATATCCTCAAGAAGGCATTGATTTTGTATCTGCACCGATAAATTATTTACTTCAAGCATGCGCATGCCCCCAATGTCGATGTTTTACCAAGTTCGACGTGTAGGGATGTGACGGTGAATTCAGGATTTCATCGGTCATCCCCACCTCTATTAACTTTCCAGAAGATAAAACAGCTACACGATCAGCAAACTGGGTTGCTAAAGCCAAATCATGGGTCACCATCAACACAGAGATATTATGATCTCTCGCGACCTTTGTTACTTCAACCAAGGCCTTTGCAGCAATAATAGGATCCAAGGCAGACGTAGGTTCGTCCAGAATAATAATCTTAGGTTTTGCAATAAGAGCAAAGGCCAAAAGAAGCCGTTGTTGCATTCCTCTACTCCACTGATGTGGATATTTTTCATCAAAAGCTTTTAGCTTTAACTGAGATAAAATATTTTCGGAAAACGTCTTTTCCTCGGCCCCTTGTTCCTTATGAAGCAGAGTTCCTTTTAAAGCCCTCGCCCCTCGTAACGCCTGTGACCATTGCCATTTCAATCGCTTTAGTGGGTCCAGCCCAACACTGGGGTTTTGAGGCACATAGGCGATAGAACCTTTTACCAAAGACTCAGACGATCTATGGCTTGCAAGATCTTGTTGTTGTCCTTTGAATGTTAAAGAGCCTGAAACCTTGAAACCGTGGCTCGTCCCCCCCAGCAAACTTCTGAGAAGAGTGGTTTTCCCTGCCCCTGATTCCCCCACGATTGCAAGGGTTTCACCAGAAATAACATCCAGATTGATGCTGTCGATCAAAACCTGACCGTCATAAGTAACGGTCAGGCCAGATAACTCAACAATAGGGAGTGTTTCTTTACCCTTCAATGTCCAACTCCGGAGAAGCCAGGTACGTTTCAGCAGGGTGAATTCTATACCCTTTTACTTTACCGTTACCGACAGAAACCTGCGTTTTATGGAACACTGGAATTAAAGGAAGATCTTCGGCAATGATTTCCTGAATTTCATCATAAATGACCTTGCGCTTAACAGGATCAAACTCACCACGACCCTTTTCTAACAAGACATCAAGCTTAGGGTTATTATAGCCCGAGAAGTTATACCCGGCCTTGGAATCCAGCAATGTAGAAGGGAAATAATCCGGGTCTCCTTGAGGTGCGGTTCCCCATGCCTGTAAGTGCATTTGAATTTCACCCAACTTCAATGCGTCGTTATTGGCTTGGTATTCCCCCATAGAAATTTCAACTTGAAGACCCAATTTGCTTAAAAGTGCCTGTGTAACTTCAAGCGTTGGTTTTAGCGCAGGTCGTCCTTCATAGGACCGTAATTTAAGGACAATATTTTCACCATCTATTTCACGAATACCATCGTCGTTGGTATCTTTCAGTCCGGCATTATCAAGAATTTCAAGGGCTTTTTTGACATCATAAGGTGCCTCTATAGCTTTATTCACCCAAGACTTCATGGTTACGGGGAAAATAGAATGCGCAGGATCCCCCCCAACACCTGCCAAAGCCGCCTCGACGATCAAACCACGATCCAACCCCAAAGAAAGAGCCTGTCTTAGTTCTTTATTTGCCAAAGGTCCATCTGCGGTTCTAACCTGATAGAAAAACAATCGTGTCGTCGCCCCATCAAAACGTTGCCCCTGATTGCTTTTTTCCAGCGCAGCGAAATCTGGCTCAGAATAATTCGTGACAAGATCCACATCACCAGCTTGCAAAGCAAGTGCGGCAACCGACGCATCAGAAATGGCATCCATAATAATGCCGTCAAGTTTTGGTTTGCCGCCCCAATAATCAGCAAAGGCTTTGGTGTGATAATTTTTCTCAGCTTCAGCAGAAACAAAAACAAATGGTCCTGTACCGATAATCGGTAGCTTTTCAGTACCTTCTTTGATCACTGATGCTGTCGGCTCTGTCAGGGACCAGATAAAAGCTGAATTAGGCTCGTTCGTCTCAAAAACAAACGTTCGTTCATCTTTGATTGTAATCTTTTTGATATTCAACAATTTGATCAGGCGCGGGTTGTACGCAGCATGATCTTTGTCATTCAATTTTTGAAATGAATCTTTAACCTGTTCCGATGTTAATAGGCTACCATCATGGAACTTAACATTTTCACGTAATGTAAATTCCCATTGGGTTGGGCTAATATTACGATAACTTTCCGCTAGACGCGGAAACATTTTCATTTGGTAATCTAAACCAACCAATGTTTCAGAAACACCCGCCTTATTACTCAACCAGCCATTTTGACGTGCCCTTGGGTCTGGAACCGAGCTTTTCGGGCCAAAAGGCACAGCAATTGTTATTACTTTTTCTTGAGAATACGCAAAATTAATAGAGACCGGGCCAATCGTACCAGCAGTAAACACAATAAAACCGGACGCAAGAATGGCCCTTAATGATCTTTTTTTCATAACTATAAAGCCTATGAACAATTAGGGAACAATTAGGAGAAATCTGTAAAAACATCAATTCGTGTCTTCAGATCGGCAACATATACAAAACGTTATAACATAACAATTAAAAAATAAATACTCAAAATCTACTCTCCTGATAAAACCTAAGAGAGTGAATTTTTCAATTGTATTCAATAAGATAACGGATATCTTTTATATCATTTCAATAGAACGAGGAATATCAACTGTTGCATTCAAACCCTGAACAGGCAGGTTGATTAAATCAAAATGTCCGTTATGGGTCTGAATAACACTGTTAACGATGCTCAATCCAAGTCCGCTTCCCCCGGTTTCCCTATTTCTAGATTTCTCTAGACGGTAGAAGGGTTTGAGGACATTTTCCATTTCATCCTCTGGAATGCCTGGGCCCTTATCCATAACCTCAATTAAAACGCGACTGGGCTCTATTGTTAAGCTGACCTTTGCCTGAAATCCGTACTTAACTGCATTGGCAACAAGGTTCGTAATGGCGCGCTGTAAGGCTTTGGGTCGCCCCTTCATGTTCCCTTTTAACATACCGTCCAAAGGTACTGACTTTTCATGGGAACTAAAGACTGTGCCCGTTGTTCTCAACGTTGGATATTGTATTGGCAAGAATGTAACTGGCATCCCAACATCAGAAAAATCATCACAGATGCTTTGAACAAGGGAGACAATCTCAAAATATTCTTCTTCTTCTCTTTCTAATCCACCCTTGAGGAAATCAATTGCGTCCCTAGTCATGCCCAGCATCAGATCAAGATCGGAAAGTATCTTATTCCTCAAGCTTTCATCTTCGATATATTCAGCCCGTAATCTCAGTCGTGTCGCGGGCGTGCGCAGATCATGAGAAATGGCCGTTAACATACGCGTTCTTTCATCAAGAACTTCGGCTTTTTCTTTTTGTTCCGTCGAAAGCCTGTACGCGACCCCTTTTGCTTCTTCCGGCCAAATACTCTTAATATTAAGAGTATTCAGTTCGTTGCTATTTTCGCTTAAAACTTTAAAGGGGCGTAATAGAGCCCGTGTCCCCACAGCATAAAGAACACCCGAAAACGCCATCCCTGCTAGACAAATCAATAGCCACTGAACTTCTGTTATTCGGGCTTGCCAATACTTAGGGCTAGCAACAACCAACCTCTCACCATTGGCAAAAGGAATATAAAGCATTGCTCGACTGTCATGCCTGGCTATTGCTGATACAAGAAATGTTAATTTTGCAGTTAGATCTTCGGGTGGATAGTCAGACTTGAGGATTTTTTGACGGGGATTACGATCAAGAAGATCAAGGTAAATTCGCGGGTTAGGCCCATACTGCGAATTCGTATTCAACAAAAAATAATTATCTAAAGGCGGAGCATCATTGAGCTCATGCACCTTAACCAACGCAAACTGCACCGCATCGGACCGATTAAAATTCCCGACAGATAAAAGCCTGCGTTCAAGCGGCATACGAGAAATTTCTTCGTAGACCCGGGCAATAACAGGGCCAATCCATGTGGTTTCAGCGATTTCAGCTCTGCGATTGATAATCGCCCCAACCCCGACAGAGGCGAAACTGGCGGCAAGGAACCCGCATAAGAAACCAAAAAGAAGAATTCTAGGGCGTATTCTAGTCGGAAGATATTTCTCGACAAAACGCGAAATCATATCAGAGATCAAGCCCTATTTCGAACAGGAATCACAGGATTTGTATAAACCTTCTCAGCAAAAATATATCCCTGTCCTCGCACCGTTTTAATCAATTTTGGCCTATCTGCATCACTTTCAAGCTTCTTACGTAATCGACTAACCTGAATATCTATACTCCGATCAAAGGCAATCGCCTCAACCCCTCTGGTGGCGTTAATCAAATCATCGCGGGTCAGAACTTTTTGCGGCTGCTCCAAAAAAGCGACCAACAGAGCAAACTCACCAGAAGAAAGATGAACAACAAACTTATCAGGTGAACGTATTTCTCGCTTTCCCTCATGTAACTGCCAACCGGAAAATTTGAAAACTCTATTGGCAATACCATGATCTATATAAGTATTATCGTCTGTACCAACGCCACTAACACGGCGGAAGATCGCCTTCATTCGCGCCAAGAGCTCTCTGGGGTTAAAAGGTTTTTCCAGATAGTCATCCGCCCCTACTTCCAGACCAACGATACGATCTGCATCGCCCGTTACAGCCGTAAGCATAATGATTGGAACATCTGATTTTTCACGTACCGCACGGCAGAGACTTAGCCCATCTTCACCCGGAAGCATGATGTCGAGAATGATCAGATCAATAGACCATTTATTCAACTCACGGCGCATTTCATCACCTGAACCCGCTTCAGAGACTCTAAAGCCCCGTTGCGTCAGAAACCCGGTTAAAAGATCTCTAATTTCTTCATCATCATCCACAATTAGCAGATGTTTGGCCTTTTCCATTCATTTACCTGTCATATTTCGCTGGTGCAGCAAGCCCTTAGAAACAAAATACTTTATCTCGCCAGTGTAACGGTTTGTAACAGAGCGAATGATCTGCAATCTTCTGTTACCTTAAATTAGTCGCTAGTTATACACGATAGGGTTTTACTAAGGCTATCGGAACCCGAGCATTCTAAACAACTAACTATAATCTATGGGATGCTCGTTGGTTCTTTGTCAATATCTCAATGGGTCAATATCTCAATGGGTCAACACCACATTGGACCATAATCATATCAGGTCCAAATCGCACGGGGAGGAAAATGGGAATGAAATCTTTTACTCAAAAACTCGCACTTACGACGGCTTTGGTAAGTTCTATTGCTTTGGGCGCAGTTTCCGCACAAGCAGAACCAACAGCAGAAGTGTTGCACTATTGGACATCAGGCAGTGAAGCGAAAGCTGTTAAAGCCCTAAAAGAAGACTTTGAAGCAAATGGCGGTAAATGGGTGGATGCACCCGTTGCTGGCGGTGGTGGAGATGCACAGGCGGCAGTTCTTCGTTCTCGCGTTCTATCTGGTAACCCTCCAGCGGCTGTACAGATCAAAGGTTTGAGCATTCAGGAATGGGCTGAATCCGGCGCATTGGGTGACTTGTCCAAACTTGGTGAAGAAGAAGGCTGGGACGACGTTCTGCCACCGTTGTTGCAGAAAATTGTTAAGTATGACGGTAAATATGTTGCTGTCCCTGTGAACATTCACCGTGTTGACTGGATTTGGGCAAACCCGGAATCTTTGGCAAAAGTCGATGGTGAACCGCCCCGTACATGGGATGAATTCAATGCCCTTGCTGACAAGCTTCAAGCAGCAGGCATTACGCCACTGGCGCACGGTGGTCAGCCATGGCAGGACGGTACCGTATTCGAAACAGTAGTCTTGGGAATGGGCGGCGCTGAGTTTTTCAACAAAGCTTTCGTCGAAAAAGATATGGCAACGATCAAATCTGACACCATGAAAAAAGTCTTTGAACAGATGCGTAAAATGCGCGGTTATGTTGATGCCGATTTTTCTGGACGCGATTGGAATTTGGCAACAAGTATGGTCATGCGCGGCGAAGCAGCCATGCAGATCATGGGTGACTGGGCAAAAGGTGAATTTCTTGCCGCCGGTAAAGTTCCGGGCAAAGATTTCCTTTGTGTTCCGACACCATCCAACGGTGGATACATTCTCAATTCTGACAGCTTTGCCATGTTCAATGTCAGTAGTGAAGATGACAAAGCAGGTCAAGCCTTGCTCGCACGTCTGATACTGGGCGAAAAGTTTCAGGAAACCTTTAATCTGTACAAAGGGTCCATTCCCGCAAGAATGGGCGTACCTACTGAAAAGTTTGACGAATGTGCTGTGAAATCCATGAACGATCTACAATCTGCATCTGAAAGAGGTGCACTGGTTGGATCAATGGCGCATGAGATCGCGGCTTCAGGCGCTATCCGTGGAGCAATTCTGGACGTAGTTACAGAACACTTCAATTCTGACATGACATCAGATGTTGCGGTTGAACGCCTAGCCGAAGCAATCGAGTTGGCTGAGTAGTCTCCCTGAAAATAACGGTGTTTCCCCTGTAATGTCGATTGCGAGAACATTCATCGGAGACACCGTTATTTTTTTAAGACTGAGCATGTTTAATCTATGCTTAAAAGCCTTTCCGTCATCATTAATCAATGACAGGAAAAACTTTATCTGTTTGACTTAGAGCATTCACTAGCAGCAAGCGATGCTACTGATGAAACTTTGCTTGCCTGAATGCTCCCGAATAAATGATGAGCCTCATGACTCAAAAATCCATACCAGCTAAGAAACCACTTTCTGATTGGTTTCGCCGGAATGTAGCTAAGTTGGTTGTGGCACCTACTTTTGGTCTGATCATATTCTTTGTTTATGGCTTTATTGCCTGGACCGGATATGTCTCTTTCACAAAATCCAAGATGCTGCCAACCTATTCATTCGAAGGATTTTACCAGTACATTCGCCTCTGGAAGATGACCCCTTGGAATGTTGCAATGGAAAACCTGCTTGTTTTTGGCAGTCTGTTTATTCTTATTGCAATTGTTCTTGGCTGTTTGCTGGCAATTGCACTAGATCAAAAAGTCCGTGCCGAAGGCGTACTGCGTACCGTCTACCTCTATCCAATGGCGATTTCCTTTATTATCACGGGTACAGCTTGGAAATGGATCCTTAACCCCGGACTTGGCATTCAAAATTTAGTGCAATCATGGGGTTGGGAAAGCTTTTCCTTTGATTGGCTCATCAATAGTGAAATGGCGGTCTATACCTTGGTGATCGCGGCCGTCTGGCAATCATCCGGCTTTGTTATGGCACTCTTCCTCGCGGCATTACGTGGGGTTGATAGTGAGATAATCAAAGCAGCATATTTGGATGGAGCTTCCTTATCTCGTATCTATCTCGTCATTATCTTACCGACGTTACGGCCCGTATTCCTTAGCTGCTTTTTTATTCTCACGCACATGGCTGTTAAAAGCTTTGACCTTGTGGTTGCCCTCACGGGCGGTGGACCAGGTTACAGCACAATCATGCCTGCTAATTTTATGTATGAAATGACATTTCGCCGTAACCAGATCGGCCTTGGCGCAGCATCAGCAATGATGATGCTTGCGACCGTAATGGCCATTGTCATCCCTTACCTCTATTCCGAATTAAGGGAAAAGAAAAATGGCTGATCTTTCTGCACTCCCCGGCGGGAAAAGCCCTTGGCAATCCGCCGCTCGATTTGGTCTTTACGCCCTGCTTTTAATTTTTGCAGCCTATTATATCCTGCCGTTGATTGTTGTTCTTTCTACATCCTTGAAAGATCTGGACGAAATCCGCAATGGTACACTGTTATCCCTACCCGCAGAGATAAATTTTGATGCGTGGGGGTATGCCTGGAATGAAGCCTGTATCGGCGTCAGTTGTACCGGATTAAAGCCGTATTTCTGGAATTCTGTCGCAATGACCATTCCGGCCGTCCTGATTTCCACCATTCTGGGGGCGTTGACAGGCTACTCGCTCACCAAGTTCAAGTTCAAAGGCGCGAACCTGATCTTTGCGATGATCCTGTTTGGATGTTTTATCCCCTTTCAAGTCGTGTTGCTTCCTATGGCACAGTCACTGGGTTACTTGCGAATTGCCAATACAGTGCCGGGGTTGGTTCTGGTTCATATTGTCTATGGCCTGCCCTTTACGGTGCTTTTTTTCAGAAACTATTACGTCAATATTCCCGATGATCTGATCAAGGCCGCAACAATCGACGGAGCAGGTTTCTTTATGATTTTCTGGCGCATCATGTTGCCTTTATCACCACCAATCATCGTCGTAACCATTATCTGGCAGTTCACCCAAATCTGGAACGACTTCCTCTTTGGGGCATCCTTCACCACTGGTGGTGGGCAACCGGTTACTGTCGCACTCAACAACCTCGTAAACACAACAACTGGCGTCAAACGATACAATGTGGATATGGCCGCTGCCCTGATTACAGCAGCACCAACACTCGTCGTATATGTATTGGCAGGTCGTTACTTCGTACGCGGTCTAACCGCTGGCTCAGTTAAAGGGTAAGGAGAAAAATACTCATGGCATCCCTATCCATTCAAAATGTCAAAAAATCATATGGCGCTATCGAAGTTCTCAAAGGCATCGACCTTGATCTGGAAGATGGTGAATTTCTGGTCCTTCTGGGTCCATCCGGTTGCGGGAAATCAACGCTACTGAATATGATCGCAGGCTTGGATACCATTACAGATGGCGAAATCCTGATTGATCAAAATGTCGTAAACGATGTACACCCAAAAGACCGTGATATAGCAATGGTTTTCCAGAGCTACGCGCTTTATCCCAACATGTCTGTTGCCCGGAACATCGGCTTTGGTCTGGAAATGCGCAAAGTTACCAAGGAAGACCGCGAAAAGCGTGTAGATGAAGCAGCACGCATGTTGCAGATCGATCACCTGAGTGATCGCAAACCAGCACAACTTTCCGGTGGACAACGACAGCGCGTTGCCATGGGACGTGCGCTGGTACGGGATCCCGAAATATTTTTGTTTGATGAACCTTTGTCAAACCTGGATGCAAAACTTCGAGTTGAGATGCGTACAGAAATCAAAAAATTGCACCAGCGCCTTGGCACGACCATGGTCTATGTGACCCATGATCAGATTGAAGCCATGACCCTTGCCAGCCGTATCGCCATTCTGCGTGAAGGCGAAGTCCAACAGTTTGCAAGCCCGCAGGAAGTTTACGAGAAACCAGCTAACATGTACGTTGCTGGCTTCGTTGGCTCTCCGCCAATGAATTTTGTTCCCGCTGCTGTTGTCAGTGAAGATGGCAAGCTCGGGGTTTCTATCGAACGTACAGCCAATGGCAACAGAAGCTCTGTCTTCCTAGCCTTACCGAATGATCGGCAAGATATCGGCGACTGGGTGGGACGTGATGTCATACTTGGTATCAGGCCAGAGACTCTGACACATCACTCGGATGCTGAAATATCTTTGAACAAAGGCTTACAGGCATTTGACTGTCAGGTCGAAGTACTGGAACCTACGGGTGCAGATACACTAACCTATATCGAACTGGGCGGACGCGAAGTAATTGCACGGGTAAACCCTTACAATACCACAGCACCGGGGGAAACGATGGCATTTATGGTCGATATGGGAAAAGCCAGTCTCTTTGATCCCAAAACCGAACTTCGCATTTAAAGACAGAAGAAGAAGACGAACGTGACCGTACCAAAAGATCCCACAATAAAAGATTCAGGGGAAAAATTTTGATCCAAAAAATTTGGAAAGGGCCAGCTCTGTTGGGTGAGTCCCCCCTTTGGGACCATCGAACAGGCTTCCTTTATTGGATTGATATCGAGAATAGTAAACTCTATTGGCAAAAAGTTGATGGATCTGATTATTCTTCGATGGACCTCCCCGCGCCTGTCGGCTCAATAGCGCTGTGGCATGATGGCGGACTGATTGCTGCTATGGGTCAGGGGCTTTTCCTCATAGAGCCCGATTTGGGAGCCGTCACCCCCATTGAGCCGGAATTAGCAGATGATAACTGCTTGATGAATGATGGCAAAGCCGACAGAGCTGGTAATTTCATTTTCGGGGCAAAGCATCTAAGAGAATGTGCCCCTGTCGCAGGATCTTGGAGATACCAATCCAGTCAGATTAGCCCTCTGGAACAAAAGTTTATCGTATTTAATGGGCCAGCATTCAACCCTGCTGGTGACAAAATTTATTTTGCGAACTCACCAACGCAACAGATCATGACCGCAAGTTATAGCCCCGCAGAAGGAATCACTTCACAGCCAGAGGTTTTTGTTCAACTAACTGGCAAAGATGGTTATCCTGATGGCATGACGGTTGATAGTGAAGGTTATCTATGGAATGCCCAGTGGGATGGATGGGCGATCACCCGATACCGTCCGGACGGAACTATTGATCAAAAAATCGATATGCCTGTTCAACGGCCCACGTCACTGTGCTTTGGAGGTGAAGATCTCAAAACGCTTTTTGTGACCTCTGCATCAACCCGACTATCACCGAAAGAACTTGCAGAAAATCCCGATGCGGGGGGGTTATTTCAATTAGACGTCCCTGTTGCCGGACTTCCAGAGAAACCTATAATCCAATAAGTTAAAGTAATCAATTATGCTATTGAATAATAAAAATATTCTCATAACTGGATCTAGCAGTGGCATTGGCCGTGTCATCGCCGAAGAAGCCCTAAAAGAAGGTGCCAATGTTTTCTTGCATGGGCGGCGAGAACATCTGGTCGAACAAGCCCTGTCAGAGTTGAGCAAAGGCTATGGAACCAATCGCGTTTCTGGACTAGCCGGCGATATTGCTGATCCGACCTTTCCTGAAAAACTGGTTTCAGCAGCCGTCAAAAAATTTGGCTATCTAGATGGTCTGGTCAATAACGCAGGAATATCGCCACGCCATAACATTGATACGGCATCTGCCGAAGACTTTGATCAGGTTATGTCAATCAATTTGCGGGCACCGATGCTGACCATTCAGGCTGCAATGCAAAGCTTTAGAGACAACGGATCGGCAAGCGTGGTTAATATCGGGTCGATAAATGCGCACTGCGGGCAACCGGATCTTTTGATCTATTCAACATCCAAAGGCGGTCTTCAGACGCTGACAAGAAACCTTGGTGATGCTTTGGGACCGGAAAAAATTCGCGTCAACCAGATCAATGTTGGCTGGACCCTGACCGAAAACGAACACCAGTTACAATTGGCCGAAGGTAACCCTGAAAACTGGTTGGACAATGTGTCACCTCTCTCTGCACCCTCTGGCACGATCCTACGACCCGAACAGGTTGCAAATCATGTGGTGTTCTGGCTGTCAGACAAATCAGCACCCGTCAGCGGAACGGTTTTTGAAGTCGAGCAATACCCGGTAATAGGGCGTAACCGCGTGACAAGCGGGCAAGCAGATTAAGCTTTTACATTACAAGAAGAACTCTGAACAATTCCGGTATAAAAGAGAAAACCATGACACAACAACGGATCACCCCCGCAGAACTGAGAAGTAAAAAGTGGTTTGATGATGTTGATGATCCCGGCATGTCTGCACTCTATCTGGAACGATATCTTAATTTTGGCCTTACCCGCGAAGAACTCCAGTCCGGCAAACCTATTATCGGTATTGCACAGACGGGATCAGACCTTACACCCTGTAATCGCCATCACACAGACTTGGCTGTTCGTGTAAAAGAAGGTATCCGTGATGCCGGGGGCATCCCCCTTGAATTTCCAGTGCATCCCATACAGGAAACTGGCAAACGCCCCACCGCTGCGCTTGATCGAAACCTTGCCTATCTTGGTCTGGTCGAAGTTCTCTATGGCTATCCACTTGACGGCGTCGTCCTGACAACGGGGTGTGATAAAACAACCCCAGCCTGTTTGATGGCCGCAGCGACAGTCAACATTCCCGCCATTGTTCTTTCCGGTGGTCCCATGCTGGATGGCTATCACAAAGGCCGAACAGTCGGTTCGGGCAGTATCATCTGGGAAGCACGCGAACAACTGGCGGCAGGTGAAATTGATTACGACGGTTTTATGGACCTCGCTGCGGCATCAGCTCCGTCTGTGGGGCACTGCAACACCATGGGTACAGCCCTTTCCATGAACTGTCTGGCTGAAGCATTAGGTATGTCATTGCCCGGTTGTGCCTCTATTCCAGCCCCTTATCGGGAACGTGGGCAGATTTCCTATCATACTGGCAAGCGTATCGTTGATATGGTTTGGGAGGATTTGAAGCCATCTAAAATTATGACCCGAGAATCCTTTGAAAATGCCATTGTGTTGGCTTCGTCCCTTGGGGCTTCGACCAACTGCCCTCCTCACCTGATTGCCATTGCCCGCCATATGGGTGTTGAATTGACAATGGATGACTGGCAGCGCCTTGGTTACAGCGTTCCTATGATCGTCGATTGCCAACCAACCGGACGACATCTGGGCGAGCGTTTTCACAAAGCGGGTGGTGTTCCGGCAGTTCTGGCTGAATTGATCAAAGCAGACTTAATCCACGAAGGCTGTCTGACCGTAAACAATCAAACCCTTGGTGATAATTGCAGAGAAGCCTTTACCCACGACCGTGACGTTATCAAACCAACAGATGATCCCCTGCTGCAATCCGCAGGGCTTATGGTGTTATCCGGCAATCTTTTTGATAACGCGGTTCTCAAAACATCTGCCATCGATGAAACCTTTCGAAAAAGATATCTAGAAGATCCAGAGCAACCCAATGTCTTTACCGGAAAAGCAATCGTCTTTGAAGGGTCCGAAGATTATCACCAAAGACGCAACGATCCAGATCTTGGTGTTACTGAAAATTCAATCCTTTTCATCAGAAACTGTGGCCCGGTAGGTTATCCCGGTTCAGCCGAGGTGGTAAACATGTTGCCGCCAGACAGTCTGGTCAAACAGGGCATTACCTCCCTGCCTTGCGTTGGTGATGGCCGCCAGAGCGGAACGTCTGGCAGTCCTTCTATCCTCAATGCCTCACCTGAAGCTGCGGTCGGTGGCGGATTGGCGCTTCTGAAAAGTGGGGATGACGTCCGGGTCGATCTGAATACACGGCAGGTGGACATGGTCATCAGCGATGATGAACTACGGATAAGAAAAAACAACCTTGTGCTGCCAGAACTGGATAATCAAACACCCTGGCAGGAGATATATCGTTCCATGGTAGGTCAGCTATCTACTGGAGCCTGTCTGGAACCAGCAACGCTCCACTTAAGGGTCGTTGATGAAAAGGGCTTACCCCGGCACTCCCATTAATCCATTATATCGGACATGAGAGTATTTTTTCGGACATATCGCTAGCCATTGAACAGGATCTGTCTTATAAAATAATCAAAATCTGCCAACCAGATATCCTATCTTTATCGAGACAGGTTTAATCAGGAATAGTAACGTGACCTCAATTGGTATTATCGGCGAGTGTATGATCGAACTGTCCCGAGCGGATGTTTCTGGGGCTGATGCCTCTGAACATAACGAACTGCTTTATCAAAAGCGATATGGCGGTGATACCTACAACACCGCCTATTACCTTGCCCAATGCGCGAAATCGAAAATCGACGTCAACTATGTTACCGCACTAGGTGATGATGCCATCAGTGATGATATGATCGCGACCTTTTCTGCGGCGGGTGTCAATACGGATTTGATAGAGAAAATACCCGGTGCAGTGCCCGGTCTATATGCCATACAGACAGATGAACATGGGGAGCGCAGCTTTCTTTACTGGCGCTCCGAAGCACCCGCTCGACAGCTTTTTCAAACACCGCAAAGTGAAGCGCTTAAATCTGAACTCTTAAAAAAAGACTGGCTCTATTTTTCAGGCATTACACTCGCGATCCTTCACCCTAAAGGCAGAGAAACCTTCTTCGAATTTTGCCAAACCTTTCGGGCACAAGGGGGGAAGATAGCTTTTGATATCAATTATCGCCCGCGCCTTTGGGCAAGTGAAGACGAAGCACGATCTATTATTGATAAAGCTTACACAATTTGTGATCTCGCCCTGCCCTCCTATGATGATGAAACCCTGCTTTTTAAAACCAGTTCCCCTCAAAACGCGATAGACCGCATCACAAAGCTTGGCGCGAAAGAAATTGTGCTTAAGAACGGTGCTGAAGAAGTTTATGTCCACAGTCATGGTCAGACTGAGAAGCATGCTATTGTTCCGGCGACTGATGTGAAAGACACGACCTCTGCCGGGGATAGTTTTAACGCTGGTTATCTCTACGCGCGACTATCAGACCACGATATCTCTACGGCGGTTAAAGCAGGATCAAACCTCGCAAAACAGGTCATTGCCCAGACTGGCGCTATTGTTCCTGTAACACCCCCGACATTCTAAGGCTCACGATTATGGCTATTGCAGACAAGCAACATCAAAATTTCCTAAGCAAAACACTTGAACAGGCCGTTATCTTGCCTGTGCTTGTCATTGAGCGTGTTGAGGATGCTATTCCATTGGCCGAGGCTTTACTTGCAGGTGGCTGCACTTCAGTTGAAGTTACGCTGCGCAGTGAATCTGCTCTTGCTTCTATGGAAAAGATAGCCACACATCTACCTGAACTTACGCTGGGTGCCGGAACACTTCTAGAGTGCGAACAGTTCCAACAGGTTAAAGACGCGGGCGCTAGTTACGCCTTAAGTCCCGGCACGACAAAAAAGCTTGCCTTGGCAGCAATAGATTCTGATCTGGCATATGTCCCTGCCGCAGCAACGCCGTCTGAAGTTTTAGAATTACGTCAACTTGGCTTTAAGATTCAAAAACTTTTCCCCGCCGGAGCCTCTGGGGGCATTGAAATGCTTAAATCCCTGAGCTCCCCAATAGCAGACGTTCGTTTCTGCCCGACGGGCGGCGTTTCCACAGCAAATGTTCAAGATTATCTGCAACAGCCCAATGTGATCTGTGTCGGTGGCAGCTGGCTTGCCCCAAAAGATCTGGTCGCTGCAAAGAACTGGTCCGCGATCACACAGATCGTTCAGAAAAGCATGGCCGCCGTTCGCTAAAGCTTGAGCATTTATATGTCTGGGGCAGAATAAAGAGCTTTAGCCTGCCATCAACGATTGGGCCCTTGCCGCAGCTTTATCGGCTTTTGCAATATCGCCCAGTCCCTTGTGGGCGCGGGCAACATAGTTCCAGTTTTGAACGGACGTGGTTTTCAATGCGCAGCGTTCGTTCGCCAGCGCCAATGCGAGATCATAGCGTTTTGATCTCAAGGCTGCTTCCAGAAGGGTCCAGCCAATGATATCTCGCTGTGCATGGCTGCCGCCTAGACGGTGTGTCCGATAACGCACAGCCAACAGACGATCAACACAGCTATTATAGTTTTCGTTCTCGAAATCTTGTAGCGCCTGACAGAAAGGAAGCCCAATTTCACGGCTCATAGCCGTATTGGCATCGGTTGCATGATCAATATAGCGTTCATTGGCAGTGAGAAGCTTTTGTGCCGCGTCGGTACGTCCGTCTGAAACAAAGGTCATCATGGCATGAACATCGTTAAAGGCATAAAGTGTGTCCGAAGCACTCGGTTCCCACTTATCCGCAAGAGATGCCCAGCGATCCCCGACATCAACACCGAGCAACTTCAGTCGCCATAATAATGCTGCAGCATCGAGTTCTTCATATTTATCAATTGTTTGATGCGGTGTTCTAAGGTTATTATCATAGACATCAAAGACACGATCCATTTGGCCGATATCAAGGTGGAACAATGACAAATGCCACCAGAGATGATTGGCAAAATGGCTTTTCGACCAACTAGGTGCCCGATCACGCATAAAGCTGATACCACCAGCCTGTCGTCCCTGCATTTCCATTACATGAGAAACAGCATGAACCGCATAGGGATTATCTGGTCGGATCGCTAGGGACATACGCCCCATTTCTTCAGCCTGTAGATAGTCCGAATTTTCTTCCAGACCAAATGAATAGAACCCAAGGACAAATTCATAGCCCGGCATATCTTCGTCCCATAGGGCAAAGACCCTAGCGACACAATCCCGTTGCCCCGCAACATCACCAAGCAAAACATCAGTAAGGTGGATCAATTGAAGCGCGAGAAGATCATAAGGATAGCTGGTTAAAACCGCTTCCCATTGTTGAACGGCCCCGTAAAAATCCCCTTCAATCCAAGCTTTTACAGCCCTGATATGTCCCTTTTCCCGATCATTGGCTTTATCCCAAAGCGCTTCGGCTGCATTCAACGCTGCAACCATTCTTTTATAAATACGGGTTTCAAGAGTTTGGGTCAGCCAAGCTGCTTTGAAGCAATGGCCCATGATAAAGTCGGGATGTTCTTTGAGAACCTTGTCAATTCGTCCAATGGGATCACCATAAAAAGACATCGCGCAAATATGTGCGTCTTCCATGGCATCTATCGCTTTCTGATCCCCATAGGAAACAGGAACACCACGAATATCTTTTAAGGCCACAAACCATCCCTCCAAATTTATAACTTATTTGCCTCACCCGGTTAAAATTAAGGTTTTGTTATCAATGAGGCTGAATTACCAGGGCTCTTCTCTTTAGATAGAAAAGAAGCCCTAGCTTACTCTTGTTTACGCCGTTTTGGGTTTTATGCCGTTTTTGGCATAACACTTACGTTACGACCACCCCCAGCGATTTCCAGAGCGTGATCGAGATCAGCGAGAATATCTTCTTCCTCTTCCAACCCGACGGACAAACGCACAAGGCTGTCTGTAATATCATACTTCAGACGCTCTTCTTCCGTATAGGTCGAATGGGTCATGGTCGCCGGATGCTGGATAAGTGTTTCCGCATCACCAAGGCTCACCGCCCGAACAATCATCTGACAGGCATCAATCATCTTCTGCCCCATATCCAGACCACCCTCTAGCTCGAAGGCTATCATGCCGCCAAAATCGGACATTTGCTTCTTAGCAACATCGTGCTGTTCAAAACTTTCAAGGCCGGGGTAGTAAACCTTGTTGACCAGCTTGTGATCTTCGAGATAACGCGCAACGGTCTTGGCGGTTTTACAATGACGATCCATACGCAAGCTCAGGGTCTTCAAGCCACGGAGAATAAGCTGTGCATCTTGTGGCGAAAGAACTGCACCCGTCATGTCTTTTAGACCGATCAGGCGAATGTCATGCATAAGCTCGGCAGAGCCAACAATAGCCCCCGCCGTTAGGTCACCGTGGCCGCCCAGATATTTTGTTGCAGAGTGCACAACCAAATCTGCCCCAAGCTCGAGCGGGCGCTGTAAATAAGGGCTGCAATAGGTATTATCGACAACCACCGTGGCATTCTTGCTATGCGCTACCTTTGAAATTGCTTCGATATCAACGATACGCATGTTGGGATTTGCCGGGGTTTCAAAATATACGACACGGGTTTTGTCGCTGATTGCATCTGCCAAATTTGCAGGATCAGTCAGATCAACGTGACGGATTTTAACACCAAAGCGTTCCAGACCATGATTAAAGAACGTGAAAGTACAGCCGTAAAGGGTACGATCAACGATAACTTCATCACCGGGTTTCACGAGTGTCCAAAAAACCGATGTAATCGCGCCCATCCCAGAAGATGTCACCAGAGCAGCTTCACCGCCTTCTAAAATGGCCATACGTTCTTCGAGCAAGGCAAGTGTCGGGTTCGAAATACGGCTATAGATATAACCGCCCTCTTCTTCCGCAAAACGGCGACCACCTTGGGCAGCGGAATCAAAAGCAAAGGTTGATGTCATATAAACTGGCGGGTTCAAAGCCCCCTGATGATCCAAAGGATTATAGGCATGATGAATTGCACGGGTTGCAAAGCCTTTTTTACCAACAACATCAGACATTTGTTTCTTCTCCCAGAATGAAGCATTTGTTATTCCCATCTAAGAGCAACAGTCGTGCCAACAAATAAAATCCTTTTAAATCAACCAGTTAACCTTACAGCACATTAATTAATGTAAAATATTCCTTACACTTTTAGTATAACTAACCCATTGTTCCCTTATTATCTTTGATTTTTAAACAAAAATATGATGTAAATATATTCTTACGTAAGGAATATTTTACATGCGTTTACAATTAAAGGGTGATAACCGATTAGGAATTACCTATGAAGTTTTGAATGTTCTGGTTAAATCCGGGCTAGATATCCGTAATATGGAAGTAACAACACACTTCATCTATATGGACATTCCTGCCCTTAGAAAATCGGAACTCGAAACCCTGACCTCTGCTGTAAAGTCAGTGCCGGGAATTCATGAGGTCAGCGCTATTGATCTTTTGCCCACAGAACGCAGACGCTTACAGCTTCATGCCGTGTTATCCAGCTTACCAGAACCCGTCATCGCAATTGACACGAACGGCTATATCACCCAAGCGAACGAAGCTGCACAAGCGATCACGAAGCAAACAGAAGCCAAATTGCGCAATGCTTCACTGGATACTCTATTACAAACGCCATTGATCGCAACCCTACAACAATCTGCGTTTCACATAACAGAAACTGAGGCCGTGTTGGGTGGCGAAACTTACCTGATAAGGGCAGAACCAATTACATCAAAGGAAAAATCGGATAGTAAAATATCAGGAAGCGTCCTCATTTTCCTAAGACCAGCACAGCTTGGTCGCGCCTTTAGCGCATTAGACACACGACAGGCAACCCGGGGCTTTGATGCCATCCTTGGCGAAACGGAAATTATGCAGAACATAAAGGGGAAAGCCCTACGGCTTTCAAAGGTCGATGCCCCCCTTCTCATTCTGGGTGAAACGGGAACAGGTAAAGAGCTTTTTGCCCGTGCATGCCACGAAACCAGCAATCGCAACAGAAAACCCTTTCTTGCCCTGAACTGTGCCGCCTTACCGGAAAGTCTGGCCGAAAGCGAATTGTTCGGCTACGCCCCCGGTGCCTTTACGTCTGCTGTAAAGGGCGGCAAACCCGGCCTTTTGGAGCTGGCAGACACGGGTACGCTCTTTCTTGACGAAATTGGTGAATTGTCACCCTACCTTCAGGCAAAATTGTTGAGGTTTTTACAAGACGGTATCTTCAGACGTGTGGGGGGCACAAAGGAGATCAAAGTAAATGTCCGGGTCGTAAGTGCGACCAATCGGCACCTAGAAGACATGATAAAAACGGGGGCATTCAGGGAAGATCTCTATTATCGCCTCAACGTCTTATCTATTACTCTGCCGCCGCTAAGACTAAGAAAGGGTGACATCCCCCTTTTGACGCAACATTTCACAAACAGAGCATCAAAACAGGTCAACTGCCCACCCCCCAAAATTTCACATGAACTTCTTGCACTGCTTAAAAACCATCCTTGGCCCGGCAATATTCGTCAGATGGAGAATGCTATTTTTAGGGCTGTGTCACTGTGCGAAGGCACAGAACTCACAACTGCAGACGTAGAGTTCTCTAATTCACAGCCGTTCAAATCACCCCATGGTTCAGAGCTAACATACGATAATATTACCAACTACAAAGAAGCTCTAGAAGCATTCGAGAAGGAACTCTTCGCAAACTTGTACCCACAACACCCAAGCAGCAGGAAACTTGCAAAGGTGCTCGGGGTTTCCCACACAACCGTTGCCGAGAAACTCAAGAAATATGGGTTGACGTAAAATCCCTCAGAGGACGAACAAATAAAGCAAAACGGTTAAGCTCACAGCCTGCGACAGAAAAGCGCGACTAAAACACTCAAGAATTAACAATCACCGTATCTTATTGTTTTTAATGACATTAAATTAAAATTCATATTTTCCAACTAAATACATCCATAGTTGTAACCTTTAATATGCGTTAATATTTCAGCTTGATAATACGGGCTGGAAATTTGCAGAAACGTACCTTTGTCAAAATCAGGTTACGTTTTATTTTTCCAGATGGTGGTGCCACGCGCGTTATAAACGCATTCAATTTCCAAGTGATAAGTTTTCGAAAGAGTTCACTATGTTTATCAATAATTTCCAAATTAAACATTTGGGTATGATTTTTTCTGCAGCATTACTGATAATCGTCGGCATTGTCGGAGCCGCAACCTATTTTAGTCACAAGGGCAATGAAGACATTAATCACCACTGGGACACATTTCGCCAGATTGACTATAACAAGCAGCTTGCAATTACTAATTTACAACACTCTCTTGGCTTTGGTGGGATGGTCCATCAATTTAAAAATTACGTTCTTCGCCAGGATCAAAATCGTATTACAAAAATAGATAATGCAATCAATAGTGCAAAAGAATCTCTTGGTAAGTATCAAGAATTGGGGGTAACAAAAAAAGAAACCGATGCCCTTAAAATGATTGCTTCTGTTGTTGATGATTATGCAAAAAAATTGACCGAAGCCCAAGCAATGGTTAAGGCAGGAAAGTCACCTCAAGAAATTGATTCAACAGTTAAAATTGACGATCAACCAGCCCTGGACGGTATTAATATTCTTAATGCCGCTATTCAAGAAGGGATTGATCTGAATACAGGATCGGTTCGGCAATCAATCAACTTTGTTGAACGTTTGAATACCTTTGCCCTGACATCCGTTTTTGCCTTCCTTCTTTTTATGTCTGGTATGAACCTTTGGTGGAGCCGAAACCACCTCAACAAACCGATAACAGCTATCACCTCAGTCATGACACGATTGGCAGATGGCGACCTTTCTATCATGGTACCAGCAATAGAGTGGAAAAATGAAATTGGACAAATGGCCCGCGCTGTTCTTGTCTTTAAAGAAAACGCCGAAAAAATCCACGAAATGGAAAAGAGACAAAAAGAAAGAGAAGAACAGGCCGAGCTTGAAAGAAAGAGCCTGATCAACAAACTGGCTGACGATTTTGAAAACCAGGTTGGTTCGACCATCAGAGAAGTCAGTAACGCCGCGACTGGCATGGAAGCATCAGCCCAACTTTTATCAACCACAGCGGAGAACACATCGCAACAGGCCACATCCGTTGCGGCGGCATCAGATGAAGCGGCCTCTAACGTGCAGACTGTTGCTGCTGCTGCCGAAGAACTTTCCGCTTCTGAACGAGAGATTAATCGTCAAGTAGGAAGATCATCAGAGGTCGTCGCCGGAGCTGTCAAGAAAGCAGATGGCGCGCACGATACAGTTGGAACCCTCGTCAGCTCGGTAGATGAGATTGGTAAGGTTATCGAACTCATTACGGGCATTGCAGAACAAACCAACCTTCTTGCGCTCAACGCAACGATCGAAGCCGCACGTGCAGGCGAGGCCGGAAAAGGTTTTGCCGTTGTCGCAAGTGAGGTAAAAAACCTTGCCAATCAAACGGCAAAAGCGACCGAAGAAATCTCTGGACAGATTTCCAATGTTCAATCCGTCACGGAAGATGCAGCCAAAGCACTCGAATCCATTGGAAATTCTATCCGTGAAGTGAATGAAATAGGCGACGCCATTTCCATAGCCATTGAAGAACAAGGCGCTGCAACACAGGAAATCGCCCGAAATGTTGAGCAAGCATCTGCAGGAACCCGCGAAGTTTCCAGCAACATCCAGCACGTCAGGCAAGCAGCCGCAGATACGGGCGAGACCGCGAAAGAAATACTAAAAGCCTCTAGCAGTCTGTCACACCAATCTGTGAATCTCCAACAAGGACTGGATACTTTCTTGTCTCAGGTCCGTAATGGTTAAGTGCAATTTTTAAAGATTGTACAAAAGATATGACAAAAGGGCTGGTGTTTTTCCAGCCCTTTTCTATTCGCCTTAATAATTAGATATTCCCGCGATATTCGTTAAGTACCAACTTTGACGTCTTCCGGTTTATAGAAAATACCCAACATCAAACTTTGGGCAATTCGCTCAGCCTTTTCCTGAATAAAGTCAGCAATTTCTGTCGTAAACAAATTCAAATTGGTTTCGCGAAAAAGCTCTAACCATCGGTCGAACAGATGTCTTTTAATACCGTCAACCTTCATATGAACCATCATCGGGTTTCCCTTATATTGACCAGATGTCAATAAAACCGAAGACCAGAAGCGACACATCGTCGCCAAATGAGGATCCCACCGATCACCAATGCTATTATTAAAGACGTCTTTCAACATCGGGTCTTTACGAACCCTGTCATAAAATCTGTGCACCATAGTATGTATGGCTTCTTCTGTAATCTCTGTGTACGGCTGGTGCATTTAATCTACTCAATAAACAAACATTAAGATGATTATAATATATATCTTTAAAGTATGCGAATGGCAAAATTGTCGCAACAAAATGTTATCCAAATTCAAAAGGAAAACAACGCCTTTAAAAGTATATTATTTCGTCTCTTTTGCCCTAAGAGCGTTTTTGGGCTACATAGTGTCGCGCAGGCGTCTGTGCGCCTACCAGTCTATATATAATTAATAATAAAACCCCGAAAATAATTGGGGTTATTGTTTATAACTTTTTGGGTTAATACCCTACTTTACCGGAGACGCACCGATATGACCCGTACGATCGTTAGTTCAGCGACCAAAGAGATCGCGATTGGTTTTGATGATCCTTTCTGTATTATTGGCGAGCGGATCAATCCAACAGGCCGTAAAAAGCTTGCA
>NZ_JBLWTH010000008.1:0-168930 GCF_048270245.1 Kiloniella sp. | reverse complement strand
AGGTCGTAGGTTCAAATCCTACCCCCGCAACCAATTAAAACCCCGTAGCGAAAGCTGCGGGGGTTTTTTTGTCTCCGTGAAAGAGAAAAACGGAGATAAAGTAAATAATAGTCTAATTCATCATGCTTTCTGGAAAGATATAGGCTCATGGAAATCACTGTAAATTTTTTGGATAACCTTCGTCTTGAGGCTAAGTTTGATGACTTTACCGTAATAACCGACCAGCCTATTCGTTATAAAGGGGATGGAACGGCACCAAGTCCATTTGATTATTTTCTAGCATCTTCTGCACTCTGTGCCGCTTATTTTGTAAAGGTTTATTGCCTGTCACGTGATATCCCCACTGATGATATTAGGGTTTCGCAAAATAATATTATCGATCCGGAAAACAGATATAATCAAACCTTTCAAATTCAAATTGAATTGCCTGATGGCATTTCGGAACGAGATCGGGCAGGAATCTTAAGGTCCGCTGATCGTTGCACAGTCAAAAAAGTTATCCAGGAAGGTCCGGACTTTAAAATTGACCCCGTGGAAAATCTGGATGATGCATCGCTGTTACAAAGTTATGAGAGCGATGGTAACACGGTTATTTTGGGAAAAGACCTACCCTTGGAAAAGACCATTGCCAATATGACGGCGATTTTGTCCGATATTGGTATTAAAATTGAAGCTGCATCCTGGCGAAATATTGTTCCGAATGTCTGGTCCCTTCATATCCGCGAAGCTGCGTCGCCGATGTGTTATACCAATGGGAAAGGGGCAACTAAAGAAAGTGCTCTCTGTTCCGCATTGGGTGAATATATTGAACGGATTAGCTGTAATTTCTTTTATAATGACTATTACTTTGGAGAAGAAATCGCGCATAGCGAATTTGTCCATTATCCCAATGAAAAATGGTTTAAAGCCGGACCTGATGATGCTTTGCCGAAAGGTTTGATGGATGAAGTATGTCTGCAGCTTTATAACCCTGATGGTGAATTAAGAGCGTCGCATTTAATTGATACAAACTCTGGGCTTGTTGATCGCGGTATTTGTGCTTTGCCCTTTATACGCAGTTCTGACCAAAAAACTGTCTATTTTCCATCAAATCTGATTGAAAATCTATTTGTTAGTAATGGTATGAGCGCCGGCAATACGTTGTATGAAGCGCAAGTTCAATGCCTATCTGAAATATTCGAACGCGCGGTTAAACGAGAAATCATTGAGGAAGAGATTGTTCTTCCGGATGTACCAAAGGAAGTTCTGGCAAAGTACCCGCATATTCTGGCCGGCATTGAAGAGCTAGAAGATAAAGGCTTTCCTATTCTGGTCAAAGATGCATCCTTGGGGGGGCGGTTCCCCGTTATGAATGTCACGTTGATGAACCCGAAAACAGGGGGCGTTTTTGCATCCTTTGGGGCGCATCCCAGTTTTGAAGTGGCTTTGGAACGTTCTCTCACTGAATTATTACAAGGTCGCAGTTTTGAAGGCTTGAATGACGTGCCACTTCCGACATTTAGCAGTCATGCGGTGAAAGAACCTGGGAACTTTGTCGAACATTTTATTGATTCGACTGGTGTTATATCATGGAAATTCTTCAGTAAAAAACAAGACTATGATTTCTGTGAATGGGACTTTAGTGGCACGACAGAGCAAGAAAATGAGTGCCTGATGAACATCCTCAAAGATCTGGGGAAAGAAGTTTATATTGCGACATACAATGACTTTGGCGCAACGGCATGCAGGATTTTGGTGCCAGATTACTCTGAAGTATATCCAGCAGAAGACTTGATCTGGGACAATACAAATAAAGCCCTGATATTCCGGGAAGATATTTTAAATATTCATTCCTTAACTCATTCGGAACTAGAAAGTTTGCTCGAGCGATTAGATGATTCTGAGCTGGACCCCTATACGATAATATCCAGCATGATCGGCATTGAATTTGATGAAAATACCGTTTGGGGCAAGCTGGATATACGTGAACTGAAGATATTGATATATCTTGCTTTGGAAGAATATGAAGAAGCAAAAGATGGTATTGGTGACTTCTTGAATTTTAATGAAAACACCGTGGAGCGGGTTTTGTTTTACCGGGCAATGGACGCCGTTCTTGATATTACGCTTGATGACGACTTAAGTATTGATGACTTTCTTCCCAACCTTACAAGAATGTATGGCTCTGAGGTCATGGATAATGCTGTGGGCTCTGTAACCGGGGATGTTAAATTCTATGGGTTAACAAAGACAAGTATGAAACTTGAAGGTTTGGACAAGCACCTTAGGTTGATTGAAAGTTACAAAAAACTGCATAAAGCACGACAAGGTAAGGTAAATTAACGGACGATGATAAATTTCAGATAACTAGACTAGGGGGTGAACTCAATTAATCTAAGACCTTATAGAGAAAAGGTATAACATATTTAGAAAGTTTGCCCCTTTTATTCTCAAATCAACAATATTTTTCCCTGGTGATGGGGAGATATCCTTATCACCAGAGGCATCAAATAATCTTATACGTTTTACAGATCATCTAAGAGCTTGTGAGTTGCTTTATGATCTCTTCGTAAGTATCCAGCATATTCTGTAAATCCAGCGCTACATCATTGTTCTCAACCCTAGGTAGAGTGTCTTGAATTATTTGTACGCTTTGATGATGAATGCTTTTAAGGTGAACGAGGGCTTGATCTGGGCTGGCAGGGAGGGGGGAAACCTTTGCCTTGGTCATAGGTTTGTCCGAGTTTTGATCCTGTCCTAACCTGCTTATATGCTGTGAGAGCATCTGGCTAATCTTGTTTTTAGCATCAGAAATCTGTGTCAGGGCGTGATTGGACAATTGGCCGTCAGGTTGCTTGGAAAGATAGGTAATGATTTTTAATCCTTCCAGTTCGTTTTCTCGAAAATCATTTAATAGTGCGATTAATTCAGATTGGCTTTTATACCCTAGATATACAGGATCAACTTTGTGCATAAAGCAGGGGGGGGATGAATAGTTATCAAGGTTGGCTGTGTCAGTTGGTATTCGTTGATTTGGTTTTTTGAATATTGAACAGCCTTTCTCTGTCACGATAGCGTCCATGGGAATATCATGTGGTTGGGGATAAATCGTCTCTAGATGCCCAGAAGAATAGCCTACGCCGATGGACAAGGGGCGTGTGCTAAGGGATGCTAATGTACGGTCAAAGTAACCACCTCCATAGCCTAGGCGATAGCCTTCGTTATCGAACCCTACCAATGGTACAAGTGCAATTGTTGGGGTGACAAGAATACGTTCTTCGGGCATCGGAATATCCCAAATACCCCGTACCATTTTCATTCCAGGGTGCCACGCCCAAAATTCTAATGGCTGGTTTTTCTCTACAACTACGGGTAGGGCCGCTGTAGCGCCGTTTTCGAGAGAATCCCTAACCAAATCCAGAAAGTTGATTTCGCCTTCAAAGGGCCAGCAGAAACAAATACAGGCTTTTTTTAATAGTTCTGGTTTTTGTAATTCAGGGAAATTATGACGAAGGTGATCACTAACTATTTTTCTTATGTTTGTTCTTTGGGAAACCGAGAGCTCTTTGCGTAGCGATCGTAACTCTAATCGCTTGGTTTTTCGCCAGTTTTGAACTGTTTTCCAGTCATTCGTCATGATTTGTTCTCCTTGGTTACTGAAAACGTCCGGATTTAAGGATTTACCTAAATTTTTTCACTCAGAGTCAAATCTTATTGTATCGAATGAGCGACTTTTGATTTTACTGAAAGAGCAGCTTTTCAGATCAATCTGCGACCTATTGAAATGTTTTGTTCTATGAGAGCTTCGTATTATGATTTGTTGACGTTAGGAAGGCCAGATAACAGGGGATTTATAAAAGGGTTCTTGAGGAATGGGGGAGACACAATCTTCTTTTGTTTTAAATAATTTTACCTATATTACTTTTATGTGTTTTTTGTGGTTGGTTTTGGCTATGGCTCATTCATCAATAACATCAGGTAATTCGAAAGCTTTTATTGTTACTTCCGTTGATAAGCTTTATCGTTCTGAGAGCTTTCGACAGGGCTACGATGATTATCGACGCGGTCTTCCCTTTCTTTATCCAAAGAAGGGAAAAGGGCCCAACGCCGGACAAAAAAGTTCTGAACAGGCTTATGAGACTGGGCGTCAGTTTGCTGCCTGGTTGGGAGAAAGCTTTTATCAATCAAACTTAATCTGTTTAAGAACTAAATTCTCAGAAGCAATAAAGTCAAAAACTGTTGTTTTATAACTACATAAATAAAATTTCTTTTGTATTGAATTAAGATACTTTAGCCCGTTTAATCTTAATTTTTTAAGTTAAAATGAACGGGGATTTGACGGGTCATTTGTGGCTCTGTAATACTCGCAGGAAATTGCGGAAAGGGAGCTGACTTTTCGACCATCTTGGTTGCTGCTTGATCTAACAGAGGGAATCCTGAACTTTCAAGTATCTGGTAGCTTTTAAGTTTTCCTGATGCTAACAACGTAATTTCTACGAGAGTTACGCCCTGCATTTGCCGACGTTTTGCTTTCCGTGGGTAACGTTTGTTCCGTGCCAGTCGTATTTGTACAGCTTTCCAATAATCACCCGTGGCTTTTTGTCCTGCACCACTATTACGATTTTGTTGGCTGCTGCTACCTGTATTTGCACTTTTTGTCGAAGTAACGCCTTTTTGCCCGGATGATCGTTGATTATCACTCGTGAGGCCGCTATTCGTAGCCTCGACAGCTTCTTTATGGCTTCCTGTGTCCGCCTGTTCTGTCGGCTGTGGTGTCGATGTCTTTTGGGGGGCGGGCTTTTCCTTTACCTTCTGCTTTTGTTGCGTCTGTTCTGGTTGATTATAGACAGGAGGCTTTGGTTTAGGCTTGGGCTTTTGGACCTTTGCAGTAATGGGGGGGGGGGCTGCTTTAGGTTCCTGATCAATAACGGTCTCGGCGGGTTCAGTTTGTGTAGGTGCTGGTTCTGGTGGTGTTTTTGATTTCGGTATCGTATTTTTTATCGTGTCTTGTGATATCTCTGGTGCTTCTTTGGGCGCAGGAACGATGGTTTCTGTTTGTGGTTCGGAAATGTAATCTTCTTCAACAACCTCTGTTTCTTTGGGAATATCCCGGATAAGGTCATTACGTTCAACCTTTTCGACTGGTTGCGTTATCTCTGGTGTTGTTTGAGATTCTTTCTGGTCGGTCGCTTCTGGATTATCTTTCGAGATAGTTTCTCCGAAAGCGGCGGCTTCTGCACCCGGTGCTGAAGATAGGGAGACAACGATACTTCCCCCGTCGTTACCATCTTCGAAACCTGCGTGTTGTGTATGGTTAACTATCAAACCCGTAATGGTTAGCCCGCATAGAAGAAATAGGCCAAAGATGGTAAGAAGCTTTTCAAACAAGCCATTGCGTATGGTTAGCTCCACGATCGTACCTTCTTAACGTACGGTTGCCAGTGCAACCTGTTCGATTTTCATTTCTTTTAACAGGGAAAGTATTTTAATGACGTCCGTTGTGTTTGTTGATTGATCTGAACGAATGGTTATCGGACGTATGCTAGGGGGCTGCGGCGTTGTGATCTGGTCATCGTTGCTATTGTGTTTTTTTTGAATAACGGTTTTCAGTTTCTCGAATTTAACTTCTTGATCTTCAACCATAATTTGGCCTAGTGCTGATATGTGGATAATTAATGGTGTTTCCTGTTTAGGGATATCGGCCTGTGCCTTTAACGGTGTTATGTTAAAAGGCAGTGTTTTTTGAAGTGAACCTGCGATCATGAAAAATATTAGCAACAGAAAGACAACATTGATCATTGGCAATGTGCTTTCCGTTAATTCAGATGTATTTTCGTTTTGCCTTATTTTCATGGTTTTGCATGCTCAATCAAGGTTAAATCAAGCAGCCCCAATGCCTTGAGATCCTGAAGGAGGTCAAGGGTGTTTTGCATTTCTACGCCATCGTCGACAGAGATAAATACTTTGATTGTATCTAGGGGAGAGGTTTGTGTTGTGACTAACTGATCCAAATCACTTTGGCTGATTGTTTTCGCGCCATGTTTGATCAAACCATTATGAAAAAGAGATAGTCGGATTGTTTCTTTAGGTGGAGACGAAGGTGGTGATGTACTTGTTTTGTCTTCCTGGCCTTGAACACTAAGTTCTCGCCAATCCAGAAAACTGGACGCGAGCATAAAAAAGATCAGCAGGATAAAGACGACATCAATCAAAGGGGTCAGACTGATCACAGGCAATTTATCTGTATTTTCACCATTCAGGCGCATAACGTTTATTCGGCTGCAAGGTTAACAGTATTGTTAACAGTATTTGGTTTTAGACTGTGAATATGTAACCCGGTCATTACCGCTGTACCTGTTTCTTCCAGCCGACGTGTTGTTTTCTGGATTACACTGTTGAGCCAGATTTGTGCCGCAGTTGTCGGAATAGCGACCACCAGACCAATGGCAGTTGTCAATAAAGCCAACCATATACCCCCGGATAGAATAGCGGGGTCAACCTGATTACCCGCAGCTTCCATCTGTCGGAAAGCATCTATCATGCCCAATACAGTTCCAAGTAACCCCATGAGAGGGCTGAGAGCTGCAACAGCACCAATAAAGCGAATACCGGATTTAAGGCGTTCTAGGACGCCAAGAGAGAGTTGTTCCATCTCTGTTTCAAGGGTTTTGTCATTCAAACCCACAGTTTGGGCACGTTCCAGTCCCAATGTAACCAGTTGAACCGCTGGGTGGTGTAAGTTTTCCAATGTACGAATGGCTTCGGGAATTTCTCCTTCCCTTAGGTGAACACGCGCCTGTTTCAATGCTTTGGTTTTCCAAAGTCCTGAGCGCCAAAAAACAATAACCTTATAGAAAGTTACAACTGCAGCTGATACTGCCATACAGGCAAGAACCCAACCCACACTACCGGCTGCATCAATTACTTCTATTAGAGACCAAAGGGCCTCAGTTTCCGTAGTTTGCAACATGGATTTTACTCGGTTTTAAGGTTGAAAGAACTTTTGCGACTCTAAATAATAGTGATACTCATTATCAGATAAATTAATTAAAGCAATAGAATTTCTTGTTTTTAGGGAGTGAATTTTATTTTTTATATGCCCTATTTATATGAGATAGTTCCCATAAATCGTTGATAATAATAATTTTAAGTGGGAAATGAAAATTATATAATAATTATTATTTTGGAAATTTTCAAACCACAGGAAAATAAATCACAACCTCAGAGTGTTTGACATTGACAAGTGTTTTTCGTAATTGAAAGTCATTCGCAATTACTGTGTGTTTTCGCTTCAGGTTAAATTTATGAGTTCTATCGTCCACCAACATAACCTGTTGCAGCTTTTTATGCTTCATCGAAAAGAATTGCTTGGTTATGCAAATTCGATTGTCGGGGAACGGCATGCTGCAGAAGATGTAGTGCAAGATGCTTATTTTCGTGTGATTGGGGTGGAAAAAAGAAAACAAGATGATGTAATCCAGAAAGAGCCGGTTGGGTACCTTTATCAAATTATCCGAAATTTATGTTTGGATACATTGCGCAAGAAAACACGAGAAAATTCGTATATTCGAGAAGAAGATTTATCAATTATTTCACCCGATACAGGGAAAATTTCACCTGAACAACAGGCCGGGGCACGTCAGGAGTTGGTTGTTCTACGTCTGGCGTTAAATGAACTACCAGAAAAAACAAGACTTGCCTTTGAGCTCCATCGTTTCTCTGGCTTAAAGCTGTCAGATATTGCTGACCAACTTGAAGTCTCGTTGGGCACTGCTCATTCCATGGTGGCGAGCGCTTTAGAACACTGTAAAGAAAGCATAAAAAGACAAACTCAATAAAAGTAATTAAAAGAAAATTTGAAAAAACAATGCGTTAATGCGTTGTATATATAAGGCCTTATACAGCCATAGCAGATCAAGAGAGAGCATGACAGACGAACTACTGATTCCCAACAAAGCAAGCGAGTGGATCGTATTATTGAATGACGATCCCGATAACCTGTCTTTGCAGCGGGATTTTCAGTCATGGCTTGAAAAAGATAGAAAGCACCGAGAAGATTGGGAAGAGGTTTCGCAAACGTGGCATTTATTGGGAATTGTTGGGCCTTCTTTTGAGCTGAAATCGCCCCCTAAAAAGATTTCCCAATCAGGTTCCTTTATAAGCCAGAATCTTTTGAAGGGGACTACGATTTCTTCTTCTTATGGTCATTTGCCGTTTTCTGCGAAAACTGGTTTCGCGCGCAGAGTTACCCGTGCCGTAGGTTTTATGACCCTGGCTTTGGTTATCGTTTTTTCACTTCCGCAATTTTCGTATCAGGTTAAATACTTTGGGGCTGATTTCGTAAACAGTAAGCCAGAAGTACGTGTGCTGGATTTGGAGGATGGTAGTAGTGTTACTCTTGCCCCAGAAACGGCAATCGATGTAAAGCTTACCGAGAAAGAAAGACGGATCACCATTTTATCCGGGGCTGCTTTTTTTGAGGTAAGTAAAAATAAAACCCGTCCCTTTATTGTGGAAAAAAAGAACATACAGACAAAGGTTCTTGGAACGGCATTTCTTGTTGATGAACAGGAAACTGGGATTAGTGTTGCTGTCACCGAAGGACTGGTCCAGGTCAATCACATGAAGCAGGATACTGTTTCTGTTCAGCTAAAGCCTGGTGAGAGTATCGCGTTTTTAAGTAGCCATGATTATAAGCTTTCTAAGAGTCCTATAGGTGATATTGCGGCATGGAGAGCAGGGTACTTGAAAGTCCGTGACCAGTCGCTCGGTTCTGTGGTTGACCAGATTGATCACTTTTTCAACGGGCATATATTTATTTCCAACACTGACGTTCGCGAGAAGCGTTTGACAGGTGTTTTTAAATTAGATCAGCCACGTAAAAGCCTTCGTGGAATTGCCAGTTTACACGGGCTGAAGGTAACCGAGTTTTCCCCCTGGGTAATTGTTTTATCAAAAAAATAAAAAAAATTTGAAAAATGAGCGAGCTCTATCGTTGTTGAAGTATAAGGGGTGAAAATGCGACTTGTTCGCATCTGAGGTTTCAGCTCAGGCTCTCAACGAAAAAATAGTGGAGACCGCTCAATGAGTGAGGTTCAAGAAATCCGTAAGACTAAAGTCTTGCGTCGTTACGTAATGATGATGACAACTGCGTTGGCTACGTCGTTACTAACAATAAATAGTGGTTTTGCCCAAACGACTAATCACCAGGCTTCTAATCAAAAACCTTTAGATGAAATCGCGCAGAATATTTTGGGGGAGCAGCAGCAAAATTTACGTTTTCAGATTGCACCACAATCGTTAGCTGATTCAGTTTTACTTTTTGGCCAACAAGCTAATGTTCAGATTTTAGCTGATAGTGCAGCATTGGAAAATCTAAGGACCTCAGGCGTGCACGGTGTTATGTCTTTAGAACGTGGCCTGATTGTCTTGCTGAACGGGACGGGGTTGAATTACATCATTTCTGACGATGGTACTGTTACAATCGGAAAATTTGATCCAAAAGAAAATCAGGAAAACAGTCGCCTAGCACCGATTGTAATTGAGGCAGAAAGTGATGACACGCTTGTTCAGGATGGTTATGTGCCGCTGGTCAGCCAAATTGGTACCAAAAAAGATACACCGCTGATTGAAGTACCTCAGAATATTTCGGTTGTAACTGAACGACAATTAGATGATAGGGCGCCAAAAACCCTAAATGAAGCGCTTGCCTATACACCGGGTATTGTGACCAGTGCCTTTGGTTTTGATAATCGTTATGATTCTTTCACTATTCGTGGTTTTGATGGGGTTTATAACGGCGTGTTTCGTGATGGCCTGCGTCAGTTCAGTGGCTCTTCAGCGGTATATCGTGCAGAACCCTATGGTGTTGAGGGAATTGAAATTCTCAAGGGCCCTTCTTCTACACTTTATGGAGCCAGTTCATCGGGTGGTTTTGCGAACATCGTAACGAAACGCCCCACTAAAGATCGCCTGAGAGAAGTTGAATTTATTGCAGGTAATAATGAGCGTTTTCAGGGGAATTTTGATTTTTCTGATGCCATAGATGATGACGAAACAATCAAATATCGTCTGACGGGCGTTGTACGCGATAGTGAAACCGATCTGCCGGGCTATAACGATAATCGTACATATATTGCCCCTGTTATTGAATGGAAGCCAACCGAAGATACCAAGCTGACTGTTTTGACAGAATATATGGACTCTCAGACGGGGGGGACAGCGTTCTTCTACAATGATGCCAATGGCATTACAGATCTTTATACCGGACATGAAGATTGGAATGATTTTGATCATGAACAATACCGTCTGGGTTATGAGTTCGAACACCGTTTCAATGATACCTTTACCTTCCGTCAAAATACCCGCTATGCCAATGTTGATATCAACCTCGAATATGCTTATCGACAAGGGGCTGGGGGATCAATCCAGAACGCTGGGCTAGCCGTTGAAGAACAAGAGACATTTGTTATCGATAATCACCTGATAACATCTGTTGAAACAGGAACTGTTAAACACACGTTGGTTACAGGCTTTGATTACGGTACGAACGAGTACGAACAGCGTCAGGGGTTTGGGGCTATTGGTGGCGCAATCACGATGAATCCTTCGCTTGATGTTGATCAAGAACAGGATCAAATCGGTATCTACATGCATGATTCACTCGCCTGGCGTAAGTGGCGGTTGAATGCAGGTGTTCGGTATGATTTTCTGGACGCTGAAACAAAAAATAACACTGGTACGATTAAGCAAGACGAAGAAGAAATGTCATGGCAACTAGGTTTGTCATATGTGACCGATTTTGGTTTGGTACCTTTCGCAAACTATTCGACGTCTTTCACCCCTAACGTTGGTAACCTCGTTGGTGGAACGCCGGCCGCACCGACTGTTGGTGAGCAGATGGAAGCTGGCTTGAAATATGAGTTTCTGGACCAGAACGCTGTCATTCAAGCTTCCGTCTTTCAAATTGATCAAGAAGACGGGATTGTCTTTGATTCGTCATCTGGTTTGAATGTTCAGGTTCAGCAGGATATGCGTTCTCGAGGTTTTGAACTCGAAGCCGTAGCAAGCTTAACCGAAGGTCTTAGCCTGAATGCGGCCTATGCCTATACGGATGTTGAAATTAAAGACGGTCCAACAGGCACAGTAGGTAAGCAGGTTTCGGGTATTCCGCTCCATACTTTATCAACCTATGTTGATTATCAGTTCCAGAATAGTTCTCTTCGGGGATTGGGTGTGTCTGGCGGTGTACGTTACTTTGGTGAGAGCGAGGGTAATGATACGAATACCATAAATAATGATGCACGATATTTCTTTGATGCAGCACTACGTTATGACCTGGGCGAAATAAGTAACAAGCTCGAAGGGGCTGAATTCAAGATTAACGCCAACAATCTTTTTGATAAAGATGGGCAGATTTGTGCTTCAGGAAGTTGTTACAAGGACGAGGGGCGAACTGTTCAGGCCAGCCTTCGTTATCGTTTCTGATGACATTACATAACACTGTCCTTCCAACAGAAAGACAGCCTGTTCTCACCAGTCGTGAATTATCGTTCACGGCTGGTGCGGCGTCTATTCTGAAACCTGTCAGTCTGGGGCTACAGGCAGGAGTTGTTTGTGGACTGTTGGGGCACAACGGTTCCGGTAAATCAACACTGGTTAAACTCCTTGCCCATCAGGTAATTCCAACTACGGGTATTTTAGAGTTAGAAGGGAAGGAGTTTTCAACTTGGAAGCAAAAGGAATTTGCTTGTCGAGTTGCTTACTTGCCGCAACACATGCCTTCAGCACAGGGGGTGTTAGTTGAAGAGCTCGTTTCACATGGTCGCTATCCATGGCATGGCGCGTTTCGCCGTTTTACAGATATTGATCGGCAAAAGGTCGATGAAGCTCTGGAACTAACGCATACAGATATTCTGCGTCATCGGCAGGTTGATAATTTGTCAGGCGGAGAGCGTCAGCGTGTATGGATTGCAATGTTAATTGCACAGGACGCAAAGTGTTTGTTACTGGATGAACCAATTTCAGCGCTGGATGTTTCTCATCAAGTCGAGATATTGAGCCTGATACGCGACCTAGCGCACAAGAAAAACATCTCTGTTCTTATGGTGCTGCATGACATCAATATGGCTGGCCGTTTCTGTGACCGCCTTTTGGCATTGCGCAATGGTGAATTAATCGCAGATGGGACACCCGCGCATATTTTGCAACGGGAAACTCTTGCAAAGATTTTCGGGGTGGAAATGGGGGTTTTGAAGCATCCCGATGGGGCAGGGGCAATAACCTATGTTGTTTGATCTCAAGAATGATTGTGAAGCAAAACGACAAAAATGTTGCCCTAATCAGAGATATTTTCAGGATCGACGGACACTCTTGAAGATGGGGGCGACCGCATCGACGGTGCCGTTCTTATCTATTTTTTCTTCAGCTCAAGCATCTCAAGGTAAAAATCCCCCACGTCGAATTGTGTGTCTGGATTATGGTTCGGCAACAACTTTGTTGGAATTAGGGATCCCCCCTATAGGGGTGGTTGCGGCCCAACACTGGGATTATTGGGTCGGCGCACCAAAGCTACCTTCCTCGGTGGCCGATATAGGGCAAGATCTGGTCATTAATCTAGAAGCAATATCACGCTTAAAACCGGACCTTATCCTTATGACACCCTATACGGCCAGTCATAAGACTGTGTTGGAAAATATTGCGCCGATTGAAATTATCCCGCTTTTTGATGGAAAACGCCAACCCCTACAGGCTTCGCGCGAGATAACAGAAAATCTGGGTGTTTTATTGGGGATTGAAAAAGAAGCAGAAGTCTATCTGAAGGCTTTTAATGTTCAGCTAGCCACAGCGCGGGATCTTGTTGCAAAAAGAAATTACCCACCCTTGACGTTACTTAATTTCATGGATGGACGGCACGCTAGAGTATATGGCGAAAATAGCCTTTATCAAAATGTGATGGACGAGGTTGGTTTAACAAATGCATGGACTGAGGAAACAAATTATTGGGGGTTTCAAACCATAGGGCTGGAACGGTTGGCCTTAACAGCAACAAAGGAAATGGAACTTGTTGTGTTTGAACCTCTAATGGATGACATAAAGCCAACTCTTGAAAATAGCCCTTTGTGGAAACATTTACCCGCTGTCAAAAACGACCGCTTTGCGCTTATGCCACCTGTTCTGATGTTCGGGATGTTACCATCGGCTAAACGGTTTTTGTCGTTAATCCTGTCTTATCTGGAAAGCCGTTATTCATGAGTGAAGTGCAACGCAATTATAATCCGGCGCTGTTTTGTGTGATTTTGTGTGTCGCACTCGTTTTATCATGGATACTCATGGGGGAGGATATTCAGGACATTGTTATTCATGGGGTAGATAGCAATGAATACAATGTTCGACAGATGTTATTCCTTTTTTCTGGTTTACCTCGATTGAGCGTCGCGATCCTCTGTGGTTTGGCATTGGGGTTTTCTGGTGCAATATTGCAATTGGCCCTGCGTAATCCATTGGCATCTCCGACAACAATGGGCGTGTCTGCAGGTGCTTATCTGGCGCTGGTTATTGCAGGGTTATTTTTTCCGGCAACCTTGGTATATGGCCGTGAAGTTATTGCGCTTTTCGGTGCTGGTGTAGCTGCGGCTCTTGTTTTTGGGCTTATGGCTCGACGTGATTTCTCTCCTATTTCTCTGGTTCTTACAGGCTTGATTGTTAGTCTTTATTTCGGTGCATTGGCTTCATTGTTAGTTTTGCTAAATGATCGCTATCTAGCCAGTTTATTTATTTGGGGGGCTGGGTCTTTATCCCAACAAAGTTGGGATGTAGCTAGCGCTCTTGGCCCTCAACTTTTAATCCTGTTTGGTCTATCCATGATAATGGTGCGTCCCTTTTCCTTGTTGGTACTGGGGGATGGGAGTGTATCATCGCTTGGTGTTTCCCCCGGAATGATCAGGTTTTGCGCCGTATCTATCGCCATTGCTATGGCGGCCTTTGTCACCAGCGCTGTTGGGGTTATCGGGTTTATTGGTTTGGTTGCTCCAATGATTGTCAGGCTCTGTGGTGCACGTAAAGTCCTATCTCAACTGATATGGAGCGCATTGATTGGCGCGACATTGTTATGGATGACAGATGCTGTTATTCAAATTTTGGCAGGAAGTTTGCGCGAATTTGTACCAACAGGTGCTGTGACAGCTCTATTAGGGTCGCCACTTTTATTGTTTCTTATCCCAAGAATGAAGTTTGAAACCGTGGTGCAAACAAGCAGCGCACCAATTGTTTGGCGACAAGTCGCTGGACTTAGATTGTTGATGATCATGTCAGTGGTTTCAATCAGTGTCGTTATTTTGGCCGTGACCTTTGGCAGAGACGCAGATATTCGATGGGCTTTTGATTTTTCAGGAAACTGGGATGCGGTCTATCAATGGCGCGTACCTAGGGTAATTGCAGCTTTTGGCGCTGGAATTATGCTGGCTTTGGCTGGGATGCTACTTCAACGTTTGACCGGAAATATTATGGCAAGCCCCGAAGTCTTGGGAATTAATGCCGGGGCTATGATGGGCATCGGTGTCTGCATCTATTTTGTTGTTGGTGTTGGCCCTGAAACCATGGCGATTGGGGCACTCTTTGGGGCAAGTATTGTCCTTGCAGCGCTTTTTGCTTTTGGGAAAAAAAGCGGATTTCAGCCTGAAAGGATGATTTTGATCGGTGTTGCCCTCGGCGCTTTAATCGACGCCCTGATTGGTGCTTTGGCGGCCACAGGAGATCTTCGTTCCGTTCATTTGCTTCGTATTATGGCTGGTTCTACTTATGGGGTTAGTCTGGAAGCTGCCTGTGGTGCGCTCTTTCTTGGGTGTGCTTTGATGGTACCTCTTTTGATTGGTTCACGGGCGCTGGATGTCATGAACCTTGGTGAGAGAGTTTCCCTTGGGCTTGGTCTAAATGTACGAAAATCACGCTTTGTTCTTTTTACTGTGGCGTCCTGCTTAACGGCGGGGGCAACGGTTCTTGTCGGTCCGCTCAGTTTTGTTGGGTTGATGGCACCACATATCGCAAGGTCATTAGGGGTACACCAAGCTCGTTTACAAATGATTATTGCGGCGCTTGCCGGGGGATCATTGATGGTTGTTGCTGATTGGATTGGCCGTGTCATTGATTATCCCTATGAAATGCCAGCGGGATTGCTCTCCGCGCTTGTCGGTACACCATTGTTGTTAATTTTGATGAGCCGCCAAAACACCTTTGCAAAAGGCAACGGTACATAAAACCAGACCTAATTTAAATTTTGTAATATTACGAGTGAGCTATGTTTCAATCTTCCTTAAGCCTTCCAATCCGCGATGCAGACCAACATCTTGAAGCGCAAGTTCGTCATATCGAACAGCATGAATTAAAGGCTGAAAAGCATAGCGATAATAGCTTCTCTATAAAAAGTGAATACGGAGTGTTGCGTCTTTCGGCAACAGAGGAACAAATGAATTTAATTGTTGAAACCGAAAGAGATGACGGGCTCGACATTATGCGTGATTTTGTGGCTGACTATTTAACGGGTCATATGCCTGGATTGAAGTTATCCGACTTGATCTGGAGTGGGCAAAACCTTGATGAAGGTTCACCTGCCAACTTTAGAAAAATGACTGTTGTCAAACGAGTTATTCTAAACGAGGGAATGTTACGTATAACTTTAGCTGGCGATGATCTGGCTATTTTTAATGAAGGAGGGCTGCATTTCAGGCTGTTATTACCCAAATTGCCAAATCGAAAACCAGTTTGGCCAATTCGGCTGAAATCTGGAAAAGTACAATTTCCTGAAGGTGAAGATGAATTGCATAACCGGGTCTATACTGCGCGTTATGTCAGACCGGAACAGGGGGAATTGGATTTTGATGTGGTACGGCACAAAGGTGGTATTGCCGCAGATTGGGCCGAAAGTGTTCCAGAAGGCGCTACTATTGGTGTGATGGGCCCAGGTGGCGGCGGTTATATTAATCAAAGCTGGCTTTTAATGGGCGGGGATGAAACTGCTTTACCTGCGATTTCCCGTATTCTGGAAAACTGTTCGTCCGATACACAGGGCAAAGTTTATCTTTCAACACGAAAACCAGATTATCAAACAGTCTTTGCCAAACCTGCTGGGGTCGATGTTTGCTGGTTGTCTGAACGCGACAGACAGTTGACGGCATCAATGATCGAAGTCAATTTACCACAGCATGATGATCTTTATGTCTGGTTCGCTGGCGAACAAACAGACGCCAGAGAAATTAGGAAGACCTTGAAAACGGAGTGGAAGCTAAAAGCACACCAATATTATTGTGCAGCCTATTGGACTAAAGACAATTAGGTTATGCCGAGCACTTATTCTCTTGAGGGAATATTTAGGATATTTTGACTTGCGACAAGCTGTCATATTGTAAAAAGCTAGGACCACTCTATTAAGCCTTACAATATGTATAAAATAAAAACGATGAAAATAGACGTTTAAGCCGTGTTTAACCGAACAAAGGTATGTAACAGGCTTAAACTTGTGCCAGTACTCTTCTGGTTAGCTCTGCAAATGATTATGTCAGGCGGGGGGCTAGCCAGTGCGAATGCTGATACAGAAGTGTTTCCATTTAAAGACGTTTTTATTTGTAGTTCGATAAATTTTAATAATACTTCCTTAGGCAAAAACACTAAAAATAATAATAAAGATGTTGGAATAGATTTACCATGTAAGTGGTGCACGAGCTTTACTAAAATAGAGTTTTCTTGCTTCTATTTAATGAGTGATGTTTGTGGTCCGCAAAGAAACTCAACGGTTAAATGGTTTCAACATCAAAATTATGTACTAAGTAATTGTTTTAATTCCTTTATCTCTATTCGTGCTCCGCCTTTTGATAGCAAGCTTAATATGAGTGTTCTCTATATATAAAAGTAGCTATCTTAAGGAAAAAAAATGTATCGCAAACTTGCAAACGGTATTATCGCCGTTGCTATAAACTTGTCTCTTTGTATTTCTTTGGCTCAGGCTGATAATGTCACCATCATAGATACAGAAGGTAGAAGTGTCGAAGCTCCGATGGGAGCTAAAAGAATTTTACTCGGGTTCTATTTTGAAGATTTTTATGCGATTGGTGGTCCTGACGCCTATGAAAATGTTGTCGCGATTTCCCGAGCAGTATGGCAAGGTTGGCGTCAGTCACAATGGAAACAATATAGTAAAAAAGATTCCCGTCTGGAAAAATTGATTGATGTTGGGGAAGTTGACTCTGGTACGTTTTCCGTTGAAACAGCAATCGCGGCTAAACCAGATGTGGCTATCTTTGCAGCTTGGCAATTCCGCTCTTTAGGCAACAGTATTGATAAGCTCGAAGAAGCTGGTATTCCCGTTGTTGTCATTGATTATAACGCCCAAACCCTTGAAAAACACGTTACTTCAACGCAGATTTTGGGGAAAATCACAAATAATGAAAAGCGCGCTGAACAGTTGGCCACAGAATATTCAAATGCTGTTCAAGATGTTTGGCAGCGTGTGAAAAAGGCAGGCGGTGACCCAAAAAGAGTTTATGTTGAACTTGGAAACAAAGGGTCGCAAGAATATGGCAATACATATTCAAATACAATGTGGGCAGGTGTTGTTCAACAAGCTGGCGGAAAAAATATTGGAGACGGGCAAGTTGAAAAATGGGGTCCGTTAAACCCTGAATACGTAATTGCATCAAATCCACAAGCGATTTTTATTGCAGGCTCAGATTGGGTTGGCAAAAGTAAGGCCGTTCTTATGGGCTTTGATGAAAAACCGGAAGTAACAAGAGCTCGATTGCAGCCCTATGTTGAACGTGCTGGCTGGAATAACTTTGACGGTGTAAAAAATGGTGAAGTTCATGCTCTTTACCATGGAGGGGCTAGAACACTATATGATTACACCTTCTTGCAATACATCGCTAAAGTACTGCACCCAGAAGCATTTTTAGATGTCGATCCTAGCGAAAATCATCGTCAGTTTTACGAAAAATACTTACCAATTGATGCGAATGGCGTTTTCATGATCAAGCTGGAAAAGTAGGTCCTTTTTTGGGGTGTGGAAAACAAGAAAAATACATAGTTTCTCGAATTTTTCTACACCCCGCAAATGGGTTAAAGACCTTTCTCTAAAGTGTATTAGTGAGAAATCCGATGTCTCAAAATATCATGAAATATCAGCCGAAAATTGTAGGTGAAACCTCTTATTCTCTATTAATCAAGAAGCGTTTATACTGGGTATGTGCATCATTTCTAATATTAATGACCTTGTTGGTTGTTGATATCCTTGTTGGGCCAGCATTTCTAAATGTTTTTGATGTTCTAAGTGCCTTGGCATTACCACAGGAACAAACCGATCCAACGGTATATGTTATTGTGCATTCAATTCGTTTACCCATGACACTAATGGCCTTAATTGTTGGTGTGTCATTGGGGATTGCAGGTGTGCAAATGCAAACAATTCTTGGTAATCCACTTGCATCTCCCTATACGTTAGGATTTTCCGCTGCGGCCGGCTTTGGTGCTGCGATAACAATTCTAATTGGCATTGAACTTCCCTTTATACCTGAATTTACCGTTCCGTTCGTCGCTTTTCTCATGTCTGGTTTGGCTTGCAGTATTGTTTACGGTATCGCCCATGTTCGTGGGGTAACAGCTGAGATAATGATTTTAGCTGGTATTGCGACACTGTTTCTTTTTCAGTCTTTGCAATCTCTTGTTCAATACATGGCTTCACCAGAAGTGTTACAGGAGATTGTATTTTGGCTTTTTGGGAGCATGCTCAAGACATCATGGTTTTCTGTGATGGTCTCTGGGGGGGTACTTGTTGTCTCAATAATTCTTCTTGCGAAACATAATTGGCAGCTGACAGCGTTACGAATGGGCGATGAGAGAGCAATAAGCCTTGGTGTTAATGTTAAATATCTTCGAATTAAGGTTTTTGCCGTTGTCTCTCTGTTGACTGCTGGTGCTGTCGCTTTTGTTGGGACCATTGGTTTTATTGGCTTGGTCGCACCTCATATCGCCCGAATATTGGTTGGCGAAGAACATCGAATGCTAATGCCTCTTTCTGGCATTATAGGTGGTTTGCTGATGATTGGCGCTTCTATCACATCAAAAATAATATCGCCGGGATATGTCGTCCCAATCGGAATTGTAACCGCTGTGATTGGTGTCCCATTTCTTTTTGCCTTAATTTTCACTCATAAAAAAAGGCATTGGTAGATGCTTATAATCCAAGATATGACCGTCGGTTATCGGGAAAAAAAGGTCTTAGAAAAAGTTAGTTTCTCTCTTCGACCATGCGAATTTACAATTGTTTTAGGGGCAAATGGAACTGGAAAATCAAGTTTGTTGAAGGCTGTTTCAGGCTTGATTCCTTCACTGGGGTCTATTCGCTGGGATGATGGCGCCGAACAACGTCGAAATCCGTCCATTGCTTATATGCCGCAAGATACAGGAGGTACATCCTCATTAACAGTCATGGAAGTTATATTGCTTGGCCGATTAAAATCTCTTGGCTTAAGTATTCCTAATGATCTTCTTGATGAAGCTTATAACAATCTGAAAATCTTTGGCTTGGAAAGTTTATCAATAAGAACGTTGGATGAGCTGAGTGGTGGGCAAAGACAGCTTGTATATTTGGCTCAAGCTCTTTTTCGTTTACCCGAAGTCCTTTTGCTTGATGAACCCACAGCAGCCTTGGATTTACGGCATCAATTAATCGTTTTAGATAAAGTTTCTAAGTATTGTAAAAACAATAAAACAATAACGGTTGCTGCGATGCACGATATTTCTTTAGCCGGTAGATATGCAGATCGTTTAATCTGTCTGAAAAACGGTAAAATAATTGCAGACGGTTCGCCGAAAAAAGTATTGTCACAATCGTTAATTCAGGACTTGTATGGAGTGCAGGCTGATTTAATGGATGGTGGTAACGGAACACTTCATATTACACCTTTATACGCAGTCTGATTATTTTTATAGGGTAAACGATCAATAGTTTATCCTTTAGATGGGTTCATGATATTAATACTCCCGATTATGTTTTTTCGGGCGGGAAATATAAAAGTCAACATGGACCAAGTGTAGCAGGAAAAGTCTCGGTATTTGGGCTTTAGAAGCGTGGAAGCAAAGTTTATACAAAAATTACATTTGATGATCTTCAACAGGATCATTATTCCCTCTCACAGAAAGGAAAGGGGTCCCCTATAGCATTGTTTATTCTGACTGTTGGAAGATTGTAACGTGCAAGATGTATCCGACTTCAGAGAACCGTAACCGCCACAAATAACCAGATGCTTTATATCCTTGTTATGAGGCTATTTAGCGTTTCTGTCGGAAGGGCTAGCCCTTCCGAAGAGTGTGTGTGGGGTAATCGGCCATCGCAGAGACTAACTGCCAAAATTGATCTGCAGTTCTTTTTTTCACAAAGGTATCAGGCTGCTGTATGATCTTTTTCTTTTTTATCAAAACTAATGACAGGTTCCATACGCTCAAGGACATCATCGGCGAGATGACACTTTATTTGATGTCCGCCGCTTAAGGTTTTGATTTTCGGTATTTCTTTGGCGCAGAGATCACCGGGAACTTCAGCAACATGTGGACAACGGGTGTGGAATGGGCAACCCGAAGGCGGGCTCATGGCCGAAGGAATATCGCCATCAAGAACGATGTGTTTTTTCTCAACTGATGTGTCCGCAATGGGAATAGCCGAGAGTAGGGCCTCTGTATAGGGATGATAAGGTGGCGCAAAGATCTGGTCTGTGGTTCCTTGTTCGACAATATGTCCTAGATACATAACGATCACACGATCAGCGATATATCGTACGACAGAGAGGTCATGGGAAATAAACAGCATTGTTGTTTTGGCTTCGCGCTGAATATCCATAAGAAGCTCTGTAACCGCAGCCTGAACAGAGACGTCTAGTGCCGAGACAGGTTCATCAGCGACTACAATTTTGGGATGCCCAGCAAAACAACGGGCGACACCGATGCGCTGTTTTTGACCTCCGGAAAGTTGCCGGGGCATACGTGATGCAAAAGCCCTGGGAAGTTTAACCAGATCAAGTAGCTCGAGCATACGGCTCTCACGTTCTTTTTGGTTCGCCCCGATATTAAATTTTTCGAGAGTTCGGATGATTTGTGACCCGACAGAATGGCTTGGGTTAAGAGTATCGAACGGGTTCTGAAATACCATCTGAAGGGAAGCAATGGTTTCCGGTGTACGATTATCAACTTCAACCGCTTCTATATTCAGGCCATCCATTGTCACTGTACCGTCAGTGGCTGTTTCCAATCCTAACAAGACTTTGGCTAGGGTTGATTTACCACAACCAGATTCACCCACAATTGCCGTTGTTTCGGACTCTCTGGCCGTAAAGGATAAGGTTTCATTGGCTTTGACAGTACGCGTGTCTGATCCACCAAATATGGCATTCGCAGCTACGTGGTAGTGTTTTTTCAGGTTTTCAACTTTGAGCACTTCACGGCCGGGCTGAATGACTTCATGCTGTTGTATATTTTCTGGAAGTGCCGTCCAATCGATTTCCTGAAAACGCAAACAACGGCTTGTATGCCCTTTTTCATTTGCCACGGGCATCATACTTATGTGGCCAGCATTACAAACTTCTTCTACATAGTGATGACAGCGTGGTCCAAAGTTACAGCCGCGGGGGCGTTGATTGGGCAGTGGTAACTGTCCGGGGATAGCGACAAGAGGGTGGGTGTTTTTATCGGCACCGGGTAAGGGAATGGATCGAAACAGTCCCTGAGTATAAGGGTGCTGCATGCGATCAAAGACATCGTTGACGGTGCCGCTTTCGACGGCCTCACCTGAATACATAATTGTGATGCGATCACAGGTCTCTAAAATCAGTCCCAAGTTGTGAGAGATAAAGAGTATAGACGTCCCAAAGCGTTTCCCCAGATCTTTGACAAGATCAATAATACCGGCCTCTACAGTAACATCCAAGGCTGTTGTCGGTTCATCAAGCAGAAGCAGCTTCGGTTTTGAGAGCAAAGCCATGGCAATGACAATGCGTTGTTGTTGCCCACCAGATAACTGATGCGGGTAAGAGCGCATCATGCGTTCCGGATCTGGCAGCTTAACAGCCTCTAACATTTCCAATGACCGGGCATAGGCCGCATCTTTTGAAACCTTTTCATGAATAATCGGAACTTCCATAAGCTGTTTTCCGATTTTCATGGCGGGGTTCAGGCTGGCCATGGGTTCTTGATAAACCATCGAGATCTTTGATCCTCGAATGTCTTGCAATTCAGCCTCGGACATTTCCCCCATGTCCTTGCCCATGAATTTAATCGTACCCTCGGTAATCTTTCCGATATTAGAAAGATCACGCATGATACCCAGGGCGACAGTGGATTTACCACAACCTGATTCCCCCACAAGCCCCATGGCTTCGCCGGGCATAACCTTGCAAGAAAAATCCATAACCGCTGGAATTTCACCTGTGCGGACAAAGAAAGATATAGAAAGGTTGTTAATCTCAAGAATTGGTGTGTCTTCAGTCATCGTCATCTCCCTTAATCCTTCCTCTAATCTTTCATGGACTCTTCACGAAGTGAGTCAGCCAATAAGTTCAATCCAAGAACAAATGACATCAGAGCCGCAGCAGGAAAGAGTGCGGGGTGTACATAAAGGCGAAGCAGGCGTGAGCCTTCCTTGATCGCTGTGCCCCAATCGGGACTTTCAGGGGCCATGCCCAATCCGAAATAGCCAAGCGTGCCGAGGAGAATAGTCGTGTAGCCAATGCGTAAACAGGCATCGACAATCAGCGGGCCTCGTGCATTGGGGAGTATTTCCCAAAGCATGATGTACCAAGGTGTTTCGCCCCTTGTCTGGGCCGCTGCTATGTAGTCACGGGTTTTTATATCCATGACCAAGCCGCGCACAATACGGAACACAGCCGGACTGGTTGCGAAAACAACGGCGACAAAAATATTAAGCTCGTTCGGATCAATGGAAATGATGCCAAGCGGATCAGCATCGAAAACAAGCCCTGCATAGATCCAACCGCCGAGGACCAATGTTATTGCCAGCTGTATCCATAGAACCTCTATTCTTTTTTTGTAGCGCGAATAGAACAGGGTTAGGAAAAAGACGATAGGGAAGAGGAAAAAAAGCCCCGCCATAGTGTAGGGGATTGGTGTCTCTGTAATTCCCGGTGTGACCAAGAGGTAGAAAAGCAAAATAACCGGGAACGCTAAAACGAGGTTGGCAAGGAATGAGAGGATAGTATCTGTCCTTCCACCATAATATCCCGCAGGTAATCCAAGGGATATACCAACCATTAGTGCAAAGATTGTTGCTGCCGGGGCGATAATAAGAACAATCTGACTACCGTAAACAACGCGGCTGAACACATCCCGTGCAAGCTTGTCTCCGCCAAACAAAAAGGCTTCACCACTTCCTGGTTCTATGGCACCGGGGAGTTTATTTTTCATGACAACGATTTGGTCAAGTGGATCAAAGGGGGCGATGATGTCTGCAAAGATCGCCGTGAAGATCCAGAATGCGACGATAAGAACGCCAACGATGCCTACGCCACTATCAAACAGTCTACCATAAAGACCGAGTTGATTTTGAAGGGCAAAACTTGCAGCAACCAATATGATCAGCGCAAGCCAAGTGGGCCACAATTGAATGAACGTCGTGGTGATAATGTCGAATGTTGATAAATATTCCATCGTAGCCCCCTTATTTTACACGAATTCGGGGGTTGAGGTAGGCATAACCTACATCTGATATGAGCTGGGTTACCAGCACAACAACCACAGAAACAAGCGAGCAGGACAACAAGAGGTCAATGTCATTATTCCCTGCGGCCTGAACGAGGGTAAAACCAAAGCCTTGATACCTGAACATGATTTCAACAATGACAACACCAGTCAGCAACCATGGAAATTGAAGCATAATAACGGTAAAGGGGGCTATTAGTGCATTACGCAGGGCATGTTTAATGATAACAGCATAAAAACCCATGCCTTTTAGACGGGCGGTCCGAATATACTGAGCTGTCATAACCTCTACCATAGAGGCGCGTGTCATTCGGGCGATATAACCCATACCATAGATAGCCATTGTCATCACAGGAAGGGCGAAGTTGTAAAAGGTAATACCTTTTGAGGTTGCTGTTGCTGCAGAACCGTTTAACCATCCCAGCCACGAAGCAAATATGACGGTAAAAAAGATACCGGATACATATTCTGGCGTTGCTGTGGATGTGATGGACACAATGGATAGGCTGCGGTCCATACGCGATCCTTCGCGCATACCGGCAAGAATACCGATCACCAGGGCAGAGGGAATCATGACGGCCATAACCCAAAACATCAGCCAGCCGGTTGATTGCAGGGCAGGGACCAGTTTATCAGCAACCTTTTTCTTAAACTTTGTAGAGCATCCAAAGTCTCCTTGAATAACACCGGAAAATGTTGGGACCGTGGGGTCATCACAATATTTGAAACGCGATACTGCTTCGCCTGTTTTTTGATCGATATTAGGTTGTCTGGGCCAGAGACCTAGCCATGATCCGTATCGTTCAATAAAGGGGTCTCGGTAACCATTGTTTACCAACCAGGATTCAATCTCAACATCTGTTGCTCTCATATTCGTTTGAGAAATAGAAAGCTTACGAAGGTTAGGATCTAGATTAACAAGTGAAAAGACAACAATCGTTAGGCATAACATGGTCAATACCATGACGCCCAAGCGTTTCAAAAAAAATGTAACCATATCTGTCCCGTTGTTTGAACGCATAATTTTTTATGTTTTGGGTAAACCAAAGGAGCTTCGGGGGCCGAAACTCCTTTGGTTGTTCCAAGAATACAATTATGCGTCGTCGAGCCAGACTTTTTCAAAATGGAATTCGAAAAGCGGGTGCATGCCGTGATTACGGACGTTGGGTGCCGCATGATTAAAGAGATAACGCCAATATGGCTGGATTATGTGTCCGGAATCTTGCAAGATCTGTTCAAGATCTTTCATGATTTCCCGGCGTTTATCAGCATCCGCAACCGCAAGAGCTTGTTCCATTTTCTTATCAAATTCTGGGTTGCTATGTGCGGTTTCGTTCCAGGCTTCACCAGATCGGTAAGCGAGCGCCATGATTTGAACACCCAGCGGGCGCATATTCCAATTGGTGATAGAGAAAGGATATTTGGTCCAGTCATTCCAGAAGGTTGATCCGGGCAGTACTGTACGTTTGACTTTGAACCCGGCTTCGCGAATTTGAGCGGCTACAGCATCGGCAGTATTTTTACGATAATCATCATCAATTGAGATAAGTTCATGCTCATAATCACTTTGACCAGCTTCTGCCATGAGCTTCTTCGCACCTTCAATATCTCGCTCTTGTTTCGGCAGCTCGTAATATTCCGGGTGAAGAGGGGCCACATGGTGGTTTTCGGCAATGGTACCTGCTCCTCCGTTGCCGAGTTGAAGGACGGTTTCATTGTCCACAGCCATCTGCAGGGCTTTACGAACACGTTGATCATCATAGGGTTTGTGAGTTGCATTGGTTCTAAGAACAACTGTGGCTGATGTCACTACTTCTGATCTGGTTAAACCTAAACTATCCATGATTTCAATGAAATCGGCAGTCGTTTCGTAGTTGGTATGTACTTCTCCAGATTCAAACGCAGCAACTTCGGCAGAAGGATCTGTACCGTAGTCGATGAACTCAATACCATCCAGATATACGTCACCGTCCCACCATTTTCCATTTGTTCGACGTTTAACAGATGCGGAAGTACCAACTTCATATGATTCAAATTCGAATGGGCCTGTACCGATTGGATTAGATGCTAGATCACTACCCATTTTTTCAAAATTACGGTGTACGATAAGTGCTGGATAATCACTCATTCCCGGAATGATAGTGATGTCTGATTTTGGCAGATTTAGGCGAACGGTATGGCTGTCAATTTTTTCAATTGCACCTTCAATGGCTTTACCCGTATTTTCGTCAATAAGTGTCGCCATGCGACCTGCCATAGAGTTACCTTCAACAGCTTTGTCACACCAACGCGTCATATTAAAAACGACATCATCAGCATTAAAGTCATCGCCATTATTCCATTTAACACCCTTACGTACTTTTAGGGTATACACAGTGGCATCATCGTTGATTTCCCAACCTTCGAGCAGACGTCCTTCAAACGTAAAATCGCGGTTATAACGAACAAGTGGTTCAAGGAACTGGCGGGCAAGGTTGCCCATTTCAGACCAGTCAAAAGTCCGTGGATCTTTGAGTTCGCGTACATTTGTGGATACTTTTAGGATGCCACCTTTTTTGCCTTCAGCAGCGATTGCCTCTGATGGTGCAACCATACCCAACATTCCATATGCTGTTGCGGCTGTTGCGCCAAAAACACTTGCAATTGCAAGGAATTCACGACGATCCATCGCGCTGGATTTTGTCTCTTCTGCCATTTTGACAGTATGAGATGGCATTGGCGAGCCATTGCGCTTAAAAAATTTCATTTATAGTGCCTCCCGGTTGTGTGCCGTTTATTTTCTTATTTTGGTATATTGTCTTTAAGTGTTTATTGTATCGTTATTATTGTCAAATTTTTGCGAACAAAAGCAATTAAATTTCTTTGAATTTGTGCATAAACAACAGTTGTGTGAATTTATAGTTTATTGTTGTTTTGTGTGTATTACTCGTTAATGAAAGTAATATGTTTTATTATTTATGTATTTTTCATAATTATTACTGTTGTTCCCGTTGATGGAGGCTTTTTATATTTACTTTAATGTTCTCAATATTTTTCATAAGCTAAATATTCCAAGATCGTGACTTTTAGTGGTATCGTATTGCCTATTGGCGACAGTAACGCATGTCGCTATTTGAATAAAGTGTGTAGAGTTATTTTATTTCATTTAAAAGCTTCTGGATTTGTTCTTCCGCGCGATCAGGACCTACGGTAGCTAGGCGAATTAATCGATCAAAATGTTGCGTTAGGGCCTTGATGTGGTCGACAGAGTTTACCAGCAAATACATGTTGCCAAGATAAACAGCAGCACGTAATGGCCCAAACAAGGTATAGGGTGCAGAATAGACAGCCTTTTGATCAAAAAAGAAAAGGCGGAAAGTTGGATAAAATTCGCCGACAAGTTTTAGCATGTGTTCCAGCTGTTTTTGTCGCACATCTTTTGAAAGATCTTTCCATATACCTTCGCCCTTGGCAAAGAGTTCTAACGTCTGTATTGGCATACAGACTTCCATGTCGGTGTCTGGTTTTTCTGTTTTAATAAGATGTTGTTTTGCCTGTTGGTTCTGTGCTTTTCGAATAAAGAGGTGGTTGTATTTAAATTCAAATTCACTGACTTCATCAATTCGCATGATATCTGGTAGGGTATTGGGGACATATCTTATTTTATAGCCAATTGATTCTCTGTGCCATTCTTCCAGCTTGCGGGTGGCTTGCTCCTCGTTCATTTGCATGATTTCTATAGAAGGCACAATCTCATCGCTGTTACCGTCATTGGCAATCAAGCCCATGAGCCAATCAAGCGAAACACCGCAGGCTCTTGAAATAGCACAAAGTGTCTCAGCTCTGGGAAGTCTGGTTGAATCTGGTGCCAGAAACTGACTTAACGCAGAGCGATCTATACCGATTGATTTTGAAAATTGACTTAAATTATTACCGCTTTGCGAAATCAGCAGCGCCATTCTCTCTCGAAAGATATGGGCAACATCACGTTTATCCGAACTATTTAAATTTGATTGTTGTGAATTCACATCATTATTCCATAATAGTTACAAAATGCATGGTTAGTATCTAATTATTATTATAATGATTGTATTGTATTGTTGTCGATAATATTTTTCTACCGCATCGTTATTAGGTTAAATGACGGAGGTTGAAAGTGTTGTTGCGTGATCGTGCTGAATGGCGAACTTTGTTACTTATTATTTCGTGCTATTCCTTGTTAGGCTTGATGGTTTTTAACCCATTTGGAATACCTTTATTTCTACAAATTATTATTGTTATCCCTTTGATTACTTTGCACTCTTCGTTGCAGCATGAATGCATACATGGCCATCCTTTTGTGTCAGAACGATTGAATGATGCCCTTGTTATTATACCGGTTGGATTATTGGTTCCTTATCTTCGGTTCAAAGAAACACATATAAAACATCACCAAAACGCGAGTATCAGCGATCCTTTTGAAGATCCTGAGAGCGCATATCAAGATTTGGAAACCTGGGAGAAACGTCCGGGGTGGGTACAAGCAGTGTTTGAGTTTAACAACACGTTGTTTGGGCGAATGTTGATCGGTCCAGCACTCAGTTCTATCGGTTTCGCTATATCTGAAATAATCAATGGAAATCAAAAAATCATTCTCACATGGGGGCTGCATTATGTGATGAGTGTATTGGTTGTCATGGTTATCTATACTTTTAGTGATATGCCTGTCTGGGCCTACCTTGTCTGTAGTTATTTTGCATATTCTTTATTGATGGTTCGTACGTTTTTGGAACATCAAGCTCATGAGTCCATGCGTGCCAGAACGGTTATTGTCGAAGATAAAGGTTTTTTCAGTTTTCTCTTTTTAAACAATAATCTGCATGTGGTTCATCATGCCTATCCAACCGTTCCCTGGTATAAGTTACCTGGTATTTTTCAGAAAAATAGACAGCGATTTTTGGAAATGAACCGAGGTTACAGTTTCAAAAGTTACACTGAAATTTTCAAACGATTCACTTTTTCAAAAAAAGAACCTGTTGCGTATCCTTTCACACCGAAAAAGCCTAAAGCTATAATTGCCAAGTTGCCTGTTAATGCCAGAGCTAAAACATCCGCTAAAATAGCAGCTAAAACCGCAAACGTTAATTAAGGATGGTGAGATGAGTGAAGCGATTGTCTCTCTTCCGATGTATGACTGGCCAGAAGTTCAGGTTTACAATGACCAACTTTATAAAGAGCTTCGTACAAGCCTTGCGGATCAGGGCTTTATCGCTCCTCCAGCTCTGGATAGAACTCATGCCCCGATGGAGCAGTGGTTAGACGGTAACTTGCTTCTGTCCCAAACCTGTGGCTTGCCTTTTAAAACAGTATTGAAAGATAAGGTGTCTATAGTGGGGACCCCCGCTTATGGCATAAACTGCGGGGCAGGTTCCTATTACAGTGCCATTGTTGTTCATCACGAGACTTCAATCGATACATTGAATGACTTAAAAGGATTGACCTTTGCTTATAATGATAAAGGGTCTCAATCTGGCTATGCAGCACTTTTGTATACACTAATCTCGGTCGGAAATGCAGATGATTTTGTTTCTTCTTTTGAGAGCGGTAGCCATCGTGCGTCTATTCAGGCAGTTGCTATGGGACAGGCCGATTTTGCGGCTATTGATGCGCTTAGTTGGGAATTGGCACTACGTCATGAGCCAGCAGCCCAAAAACTAAGGGTTATAGCCACAAGTGAACCGACACCAACACTTCCCTTTATAACGGCGCGGCGCTCTCGAAAAGAGATTGATCAACTTCATATGGCGGTGGTTGATGCGATGGTTTCTCTTGATGAAGCAACACGTGAAGCCCTTCTTCTTATTGGGTTTTCCCCTTTGAAAGAGCGCGATTATGACGTGATCGAAATGCGGATGAAGGTTGTGGAAGAGGCCTTTGGTTTGGAATGTGAAGCTTAAGAACGATTAGGTTTGCTTTAGGTATTTAGTACTGTATTGGGAGACGCGAACATGTTGCAAAGATCCGGGCGTAAAAGGAATAAAAGGCCTCATGTCGCGGCATCAGGGATTCAACAATTACCTTGGTCTCAAGTGCAAACGTCCTATCGCCCCATAGAAATACTGGACGAGGGTCAAATCGATGCTATTTGCGATACGGCGTATCGTATTCTTGAAGAAGTTGGCATAGACATTCTTCATGCCGAAGCAAAAGAAATCTTACATAAAGCAGGTGCGAAAACAAAAATTGGAAGTGACCGGGTCTATATGGACCGAGAATTAATCAAGGAGGCGATGTCACATGCGCCTTCTAATGTCATTTTACACGCTCGAAACCCCGCACATAATTTGGATTTATCCCCCGGGAACATTTCTTTTGGCTCTGTCGCATCTGCCCCAAACGTCAGTGATATCGAACGTGGGCGGCGACCTGGAAATCAGGAAGATTATCGTAATCTTCTCAAGCTGTGTCAGTCTTTAAACATTGTACACTTTATTGCAGGGTACCCAGTAGAGCCGGTTGATATCCTTCCGCGTATACGGCACCTCGAATGCATTGCTGATATGGCATTGCTGACGGATAAGGTTTTCCATGCTTATGCGTTGGGTAAAGAACGGATAACAGATGCTTTGGAAATCGCCCGCATAGCCCATGGTTGTCACAATTGGGATGATTTCAAGAAAAAGACTCGGTTGTTTACGATCATCAATACATCTTCTCCGCTTCGTTTGGATGGTGTGATGATTGAGGGGGCGATGGAAATGGCGCGGCATAACCAGCTATGTGTCATCACACCCTTTACCTTATCCGGCGCGATGGCACCGATTACTGTTGCAGGGGCCTTGGCACAGCAACACGCCGAAGCACTTGCCGGGATGACGTTATTACAGTTGGTTGCTCCGGGATGCCCTGTTGCTTACGGGGGCTTTACCTCAAATGTTGATATGAAAAGTGGGTCACCTGCTTTTGGGACACCTGAAAATGCACAAGCTGCCATGATTGGCGGACAGTTGGCCCGGCGTGTCGGCGTTCCCTATCGCTCATCAAATGCGAACGCATCGAACTGTGTCGATGCACAGGCGACCTATGAAAGCCAGATGTCTATCTGGTCTGCCGTTATGGGACAGGCCAATATGCTCATGCACGGCGCAGGCTGGATCGAAGGTGGGTTATGCGCCTCTTTTGAGAAGGTAATCATTGATGCCGAGATGTTACAGATGATGACGAAGTTCCTGCAACCACCTGAAATAACAGAAAGTAGTTTAGGATTGGATGCCGTTAAGGATGTGGGGCCTGGCGGTCATTTCTTTGGCACACCCCATACGCTGGAACGTTATGAAACTGCCTTTTATTCGCCAATTTTGTCGGATTGGAATAATTTTGAGAACTGGGAAGAAGGCGGTTCAAAAACAACAACAGAACGCGCGCATTCAATTTATAAGAACATTATCAATGACTATCAAAAACCAGACCTTGATATCAGCAGGCAAGATGAAATCGCTGAATTTGTGGCACGCAGAACCGCAGAGGGTGGTGTGTCAGGAGATTTTTAGCCTAGAAATCTTATGACAGAGAAATACAAGAAAATCAGCAAACAAGAATAAACAGGGACGAAGAGAAGAATGAGTAAATCATACGACGTAATCATTATCGGTGCAGGGGTCATTGGGGCCTGTACAGCTTTTGAAATGGCCAAGAAGGGGTGGAAAACGCTTTCCATCGATAAGTTGCCGGAATCTGGATATGGTTCGACATCTGGCTCTTGCGCGATTATTCGGACGTATTATTCAGCTTTGGAAACCTGTGCACTTGCTTATGAGGGGTGGCATTACTGGAAAAACTGGAACGATTATGTGGGCGTTCAGGACGACCATGGCATGATCGAATATAAAGAAACGGGATGTCTTGTTATTAAAACGCCTCACAATCATTCGCTTAAAAAAGTCTGTGCGACGATGGATGAGATTGGTTGTCCCTATAAGGATATTTCGACATCTGATATCAAAAAGTATTTACCAATCTCAGATACGCAACAATTTGAACCTGCTCGTCGCCCAGAAGACCCTGAATTTGGATTGCCGACGGGACCCGCTGTTGAGGGGGCGGTATTCTTTCCGCGCGGTGGATATGTGAATGATCCAAAACTATCGGCGCATAATGCGCAACGCGCTGCTGAGGCTCATGGAGCTGAGTTCCTGTTTAAAACAGAAGTCAGTGAAATCTTGACACAGAACGGGCGGGTAAGTGGTGTTATATTATCAGACGGTACGAAGATCAGCGCGCCTGTTGTGATTAATGTTGCCGGCCCACATTCGTCCAAAGTCAACGAAATGGCTGGTGTGTGTCAGGACATGAAAATGAGTACGCGTGCCCTTCGTCATGAAGTTGCCCATGTACCATCCCCAGAAGGGTTTGATTTCGAAAAAGAGGGAATGGTTTATTCGGATAGTGATATTCATACTTACTGCCGCCCCGAGACAGGGAACAATATACTGATTGGGTCAGAAGATCCTGCCTGTGATGAAAAAGAATGGGTGGATGATCCTGATAATTATGATGAAAACTTTTCTGAACAGTGGAAAGTTCTGGTCATGCGGATGGCTCAACGTTTTCCCGAGCTTGGTATTCCCTCTAAAACAAAAGGCGTTGTTGCCCTTTACGATGTGACTGAAGACTGGATGCCGATTTATGATAAAAGTAGCTTGCCCGGTTTTTATATGGCTGTGGGGACCAGTGGTAATCAGTACAAGAACGCGCCTGTGGCCGGAAAAATGATGACGGCAATCGTTGAAGCCTGTGAAAAGGGTCACAATCATGATGCCACGCCTTTGAAATTCCATTTGGAAAATATAGATAAAACCATTTCTCTTGGTGTGTTTTCCCGTAATCGTGAAATCAATCAGAATTCCAGCTTCTCAGTAATCGGATAGGTCCTATGAAATCGCATACTCGTGTAGCTGTCATCGGTGGCGGTGTTGTTGGTTGTTCTGTTCTCTATCACCTGACAAAGCTTGGATGGAATGATGTTGTGCTGATCGAGCGGTCAGAGCTGACTTCGGGTTCGACATGGCATGCAGCTGGTGGTTTCCATACTCTGAACGCAGACACGAACATGGCTGCACTACAAGGGTACACAATCCGACTATATAAAGAACTGGAAGAGATTACCGGGATGTCTTGTGGTCTGCATCATGTCGGTGGGGTCACGTTGGCTTCGACACCAGAGCGCATGGATTTCCTCAAGGCTGAGCGCGCAAAGCATCGCTATATGGGCCTGGATACTGAAATTGTCAGCCCCGAAGAAATCAAAAAGTTGTCACCAATTACCAATATTGATGGCGTTATCGGGGCGCTTTACGATCCCCTTGACGGGCATCTTGATCCTTCGGGAACAACACATGCTTATGCCAAGGCAGCCAAAATGGCCGGGGCTGAGATTGTATTGCGTAATCCTGTGCTAGAGCTCAATCCACAGGCCGATGGTTCTTGGGAAGTTGTTACAAAAGAAGGCACAGTGATTGCCGAGCACATTGTGAACGCTGGTGGCTTGTGGGCACGTGAAGTTGGTGAAATGGCCGGCGTTTACATGCCGCTTCACCCGATGGAACATCAATATCTGGTCACAGAGGATGCGCCCGAAGTTTATGAGCTGGATCGGGAGTTACCACATGTGATGGATCCCGAGGGTGAAAGCTATCTCCGGCAAGAGGGAAGGGGACTTTGCATCGGGTTTTACGAACAAGCCTGTGACGCATGGGCAGAACGCGGCACCCCGATGGACTTTGGCCACGAACTTTTAAACAATAATCTGGACCGTATCGGTGATTCATTAGAGTTTGCCTTTAAACGGTTCCCTGTTTTGGAACGTGTCGGCGTTAAAACGGTTATCAATGGACCTTTTACCTTTGCACCCGATGGCAACCCATTGGTCGGGCCTGTTCGTGGCTTGAGAAACTACTGGTCTGCTTGTGGGGTTATGGCTGGGTTCTCACAGGGTGGTGGGGTTGGTTTGACCCTTGCTGAATGGATGATCGAAGGCGAACCATCCCGTGATGTCTTTGCGATGGATGTTGCCCGTTTTGGGGATTGGATTACACCGGGATATACGCGGGCCAAGGTGAAAGAAAACTATCAACGGCGTTTTTCGGTATCGTATCCAAATGAAGAGCTACCTGTTGCGCGTCCACATCAGACGACCCCAGCTTATCATATCTGGAAAGAACAACGCGCGGTTTTTGGCGCTGCATATGGCATGGAGGCCGTAAATTATTTTGCGCCTGAGGGGGAACCCCTTGAAGAAACGCCTAGTTTCCGCCGGAGCAATGCGTTTGAGGCAGTTGCAGTGGAATGTCGCGCTGTTCGTGAAGCCGTTGGCATTAACGAAGTCCATAACTTTGGTAAATATCGCGTTACGGGGCCGGGTGCACGTGACTGGCTGGATGTGATTATGGCCGGGCGTATTCCAAAGCTGGAACGATTGGCGCTTAATCCTATGCTGAGCCATAAGGGAAAGTTGATCGGTGATTTCACGGTATCCTGCTTGAGCAATCATGAATTTATGGTAACGGCTTCTTTTGGAATGCAAGCAGCACATTTACGCTGGTTTGAGCAAAATTTGCCTTCCGATGGTTCTGTTATCATTGAGAATATCTCGACCAAGCGCATTGGTTTTCAGATTGCAGGGCCTAATGCCCGTGAATTATTGAGCCGCGTTGCTTTCGAAGATGTGTCAGCCGATAACTTTAAATTTTTGGATGTCAAAGAAACAGATATTGGTTCCTGTCGTGCTTTGGTTCAAAGGGTTTCCTATACAGGCGATCTTGGGTACGAAATTTATGTTCCAATCGAACAACAGGCTACTCTCTATAATGTTCTTTCTGAAGCAGGGCAGGATTTAGGGTTAAAGCCTTTTGGTATGCGTGCCATGATGTCATTGCGACTTGAAAAATCCTTTGGGTCCTGGGGAAGAGAGTTTCGACCTGACTATATGCCTGTGGAGACAGGGATGGACCGCTTTACATCGTATAATAAAAAAGCTGACTTTATAGGTAAAGCAGCGGCTCTGAGAGAAAAGGAACAAGGGGCAAGTCGAAAGCTTTGCACATTTGTTGTCGAGGCCATTGATGCGGATGTATGGGGGGATGAACCCATTTGGCATGATGGCAAGGTAATTGGCTTTGTAACTTCGGGCGGTTATGCCCACTATAGCAAGAAATCAGTAGCCTACGGATTTCTACCAGCCGAGATCTCCAAGGACGGCCTTGAGGTTGAAATAGAGGTCCTCGGGGTGATGCTCAAAGCCAGAATGTTTACGGAAACGCTTTTTGATCCCAAAGCTGAACGAATGATGGGATAAAACAATTGAATGCGGGAAAGGGTGTTTATTGTCCAGCACTTCCTTAGCATTGCGTTGTTTCATTAAGTATTTGATATAGTTATATTTATATAATGTGTTATCTCTCTTGTGTAGGTTGTTCTAGTTTCGTGAAATTACCTCCCATGTTGAGTTCGATCTCAGCGATCCGGGTGTGTATTTTTTCTATCAGAGAAAGAGCGGCAGGCGATAAAAGGGTGCCATTACGTTGAAAAAGGCCAACTGTTCGCCGTAGTTTTTTATCGGTGAAAGGAATAAAATTCAGGGAAGTGTCTGTATCAGGAACCAGTAGTCTGGGCAATACGGTCAGCCCTGCGCCAGCTTTCACCAAGGCGAGAACGGATGTTACGTTATGTACTGTGATGCGACTGTTCTCTTGATTTTCCAATATTTCGGGCAGCGTAATTGTTTGCGTTATACTGTTTAGGAGTAGCTTTTTATTTTTTAAAAATGATCTCATTTTGGGTGAATTGATACTTTTGTTCGGGGCTGGCCGGCTATCAACAGCACTACTTACAAGGCCAAGGCTGTCTTCGAATAATGGTGTGAACTCGATACCGGGGAGATTTTTGGCTAAACTTGCGATACCGAATTGAACGCGTCCGCTATGAACTGCGTTGATAACACTACGTGAATCAGCATCCCTTATTTCTATTTCTACTTTAGGCCACTGTGCATGGAACGCTTTTATCACCTGCGGTAAAATATGCTCTGCAACGGATGGAACACAAGTGAGTGAGATATACCCGATTTCATTTTTTGCATAGGCTTTGATCGCGGAAAAAACTTCATCACATTGATCAGTTAAATTACGAGCCTGTTCCAATGCAAAAATTCCGGTTGGGGTAAGGCTTCCTTTGCGCTCGCCAGAAAAAAGTTGCGTATCAAATTCGATTTCAAGTTGTTTAAGGGCCATAGATACAGCTGATGGCGTCCTGCCCAACTGTTTTGCAGCTTCCATCAAAGAACCGTTTTCTGCAACGGAAACAAAGGTTTTTAGCATGGCAAGAGTGATCGCCATTGTGATTTTTCCTTATTCAATAAAATTGAAGTTTTCCTAAATTATTTGAATTTGACGAAAGTTGCAAATTTTGCGGAAATGTTTCCAGAATTTTTTGCTAGGCCTCTTTCGACTGTACTGTTCTGAAAAGCCTGCTGTGTTGATTGAAATGAGAAGGTAATCATGTCCAAATTTTCCAATTATATCGCTGGTGAATGGGTTGCCGCTGATAACTATATCAAAAATATAAACCCATCTGATCTGTCAGACGTTATCGGTGAGTACGCACAGGCAAGCAGCGCGCAGCTTGATACTGCACTGGATGCAGCCAGACGGGCACAAAAGGTTTGGGCCGCTACAGGGCTGGAAAAGCGTTATAGCGTTTTGATGTCTATTGGCGAAGAAATGAAAAGCCGTGCTGCCGAATTGGGAGAGCTGCTTTCTCGTGAAGAAGGTAAGCCGCTTGCAGAAGGTAAGGGAGAGATTTTCCGTGCAGGGCAGTTTTTTACCTACTACGCGGCTGAAGTACTTCGCCAAATGGGCGACACTGCTGATTCAGTGCGTGACGGTATTGAAATTGATGTTCGCCGCGAACCTGTCGGTGTGGTTGCTATTATTTCCCCTTGGAACTTTCCGACAGCAACAGCGACATGGAAGATCGCGCCAGCATTGGCATATGGTAACGCAGTTGTTTGGAAACCTGCGAACTTGACCCCGGCGAGCGCCTGGGCATTGGCAGAGATCTTCTCTCGTCATGATCTACCAAAAGGACTTTTCAATCTGGTAATGGGCGGAGGTTCTTCCGTTGGCCAACGTCTTGTTGAAAGTGCAGGTGTTGATGCTATTTCATTCACAGGTTCTGTTGATGTTGGTCGCGGCATTGCTGCATCTGCGATGGCAAACATGACGAAAGTCCAGATGGAAATGGGTTCAAAGAACCCGTTGGTCGTTATGGATGATGCCGATTTAGATCTGGCGGTTTCTTGTGCTGTTGGCGGTGCCTTCGGTGGTACAGGTCAAAAGTGTACAGCTTCGTCTCGTTTGATTGTTCATGAAAAAATCCACGATGCATTTGTTGAAAAAGCAAGCGTGGCAACAAAAGCGATGAAAGTCGGACATGCTTTGGCTGATGGCACTCAGCTTGGCCCGGTTGTCAGCGAGACACAGCTCAATTCCAACCTTGCCTATATGAAGTTGGCAAAAGAAGAAGGGTGTGAACTGGTTTGTGGTGGTGATCGTCTGGATATGGCAACCGAGGGATATTTTATGTCTCCGGCTTTGTTCATTAATGGCGACAATTCCATGAAAATCAATCGAGAAGAAATGTTCGCTCCAATTGCCTGCATTATTAAAGTAGGATCTTACGATGAAGCACTAAGTGTTTCTAATGACACTGGATTTGGTTTAACGTCAGGCATCATGACCAATTCTCTTGCGCGTGCTAATCACTATCGCCGTAATAGTCGTACAGGCTGTGTCATGATCAATCTGCCAACAGCCGGTACTGATTACCATGTGCCTTTTGGTGGCCGTGGTGATTCAAGTTACGGTCCTCGTGAACAAGGCTCTTATGCTGCTGAGTTCTATACGCAGGTTAAAACATCCTACATCAGTTCAGGTTCACCAGAGTAATAGGACAAAGTAGGAGATATTGGCATGAGCGACAAAAACTCATATGTGATTGACTGTCTTCAATACTGTAATTGGTCAGAAAAGACTTTTGCCCAAATGCGTGAAGGTGGTGTTGATGCCGTTCATGCCACAATCTGTTATCACGAGATGTTTCGGGAAACTGTCACCAATGTTGAACAGTGGAACCGTTTTTTTGAACAGCACGATAAATTGATTATTCACGGGCGCACGGCGGATGATATTCGCCGTGCCAATGAAAGTGGTCGTACAGCTATTTTCTTTGGATTTCAGAACTGTTCCCCGATTGAAGATGATATTGGACTGGTCGAAATTTGCCACACACTTGGCGCCCGTTTTATGCAGTTGTCCTATAATAATCAATCCTTGTTGGCGACAGGATGTTATGAAGTCGAAGATCCGGGAATTACCAGGATGGGCAAGCAGGTAATCAAGGAAATGAACCGTGTTGGCCTTGTGGTTGATATGTCTCATTCTGCGGAACGTTCAACACTTGAAGCTATTGAAATTTCCGAGCGTCCGATTGCAATTACCCATGCCAACCCAAACTTCTGGCACCCGGCATTGCGTAATAAATCTGATACGGTTTTGAAAGCATTGGCACAATCTGGCGGCATGATCGGGTTTTCACTCTACCCTCATCACCTCAAAGGCAAGAGTGACTGCACACTAAAAGGTTTCTGTACGATGATCGCAAAAACGGCCGAAATGATCGGTGTTGAAAGCATCGGTATCGGCAGTGATCTTTGTCAGGACCAGCCGGACTCTATTGTTGAATGGATGCGTGTTGGCCGATGGACCAAGACAATCGATTACGGAGAGGGCTCAGCGTCCAATCCAGGTTTTCCTGAAATGCCAAGCTGGTTCAGAGATAACAGAGATTTCCCCAACCTTGCGGCGGGGTTGCGGGATATTGGTTTTTCACAAGAAGAAACAGCACAGATTATGGGAATGAACTGGTTTTCATTCTACGAAAACTCGTTTGGCCCTCAACAGCCTTAAGAGGCAAAAGGTCTAATAATTGACCATTAGTACAGTGGGGAGGGGCAACCAATGGGAATAACATTGGAACCGTTCGCGCTGCTTAATTATGATACTTAGGGAGTAACTTAGATGGCGTATACGTCAACAACTGGAGACAGGGTTTTCAAAGGGGTGAATATCCCTCTTTTTGCTGTTACCGGCGGCTTTATTGCGGCGTTTTGCGGCTTGGCACTGATTGATATTGATCTTTTAAAAGAGTTGGTCAATGCGGGTTTTGGCTGGTCAGTACAGATTTTTGGTGCCTATTGGCAGGTATTGCTTTTGCTCACGTTTGTTATTGGTCTTTTTATGGCCTTTAGTGGGCGTGGTTCTGTTGTTCTTGGAAAACTGGATAAGCCAGAGTTTACCGTTTTTCAATGGGGTGCCATGATTATGTGTACCTTGCTAGCTGGCGGCGGTGTTTTTTGGGCCGCGGGTGAGCCAATGGCACATTTTCTTTCCCCTCCACCTCTATTCGGTGTCGAAGCGAAAACTCCTGAAGCTGCATATCCTGCATTGGCACAGGCCTTTATGCACTGGGGCTTCTTGGCATGGGCAATTCTGGGAGCTTTAACCTCTGTCGTCTTGATGTATTATCATTACGAGAAGGGCTTGCCACTTGCTCCGCGCACGCTGCTCTACCCGGTTTTTAAAGAACGTGCTCTTAAAGGACCAATAGGTCTTATTGCTGATGCGTCTTGCATTATCGCCGTCGTTGCCGGAACTGTTGGCCCGATTGGTTTCCTTGGTTTACAAGTGAGTTATGGTCTTCAAGACCTCTTTGGCCTTTCAGATGGCTTTGCATCTCAAGCTGTTGTTATCGCGGGATTGGTTGGTATTTACACTGTTTCTGCGGTTACAGGTGTAAACAAGGGTATTCAAATTCTCAGCCGATTTAATGTCATTTTGGCATGTGCGCTGTTGATCTTTATGTTCTTGTTTGGACCGACTGCTTTTATCGTTGATAGTTTTGTTCATAGTTTCGGCGTTTATGTTGACAAGTTTATCCCGATGGCAATGTTCCGTGCTGAAAGTGGATGGCTTGGCTGGTGGACTGTTTTCTTCTGGGGCTGGTTCCTGGGGTATGGTCCGTTGATGGCTATGTTTATTGCCCGTGTGTCCCGTGGGCGGTCAATTCGTCAGATCGTGGTTATGCTATCAATCATTGCCCCAATCGTGACCTGCTTCTGGTTCACCATCGTGGGTGGTTCTGGCATTGCGTTCGAGCTTGCTAATCCAGGTTCAGTCTCTTCAGCGTTCGAAGGTTTCAATTTACCGGCTGCATTGTTGGCCATTACCAAACAGCTTCCCGGCGGGTTCCTGATCTCTATTCTGTTCCTTATCCTGACAACTGTTTTTGTCGCAACAACGGGCGATTCAATGACCTATTGTATCTCTGTTGCAATGTCAGACAGCGATACACCAAGTACAGCTGTGCGTGTGTTCTGGGGGATTGCGATGGGGGTTATGGCGATTATCTTGATCTCGCTGGGATCCGGAGGCGTCAGCGCACTACAATCCTTTATTGTCGTGACGGCGGTTCCTGTTTCACTCGTGTTGTTGCCGTCTTTGTGGGCAGCACCACAGATTGCAGGTATGTTAGAAAAGCGTGATCGGGAAAGTACAACAGCGATTATAGCAGAAGCCTAGGTCGTTTTTGTCATGAATTCAGGGAAGACAAAGTTTCTTCCCTGAATAACCCGCGTTCATTGGAGGTTTGTGTGACTACGCAACTACATAGCACAAATTCAATTTCACTCCGACCGCCACAACAGGTCATGAAACTGGATCGTCTGGGCTCTTTTCATCAAACCAGATTGAGCTTTATGCGCGCCGTTATGCGCCGTTTGAAGCGTGATAACTGGACTTTTGAATGTCCGGTCTGGCGCATTAACGCTCAGGGAGAAGGCGTTGCCGTTTATTTGGCAAAGGGACCTGAACGTAGTTACAGCCTGGTTTGCTTTGCCCATGATCTTGACCCAGCAAAGCGGTCTGATCGGGTTATTGCCGAAGCGTGGGATACAACCTTTGCCCTTTATGATGGTGTTATCGGTGAAGATGATATTGAGCGTCTGTCACAGAATGTTCCGAAACAGGAAGCCGGACGGTGTTTGGAGAGCGAGCTTGTTCTCTCTCGCGCTAATAAAAGCGTACGCCTGTTCGAATATGTTGTCAGTGAACTGGCAGCAGGCAGACAACCAGATCAGACCGAGTTGAATAAAGTTGGTTATCTGATGCGGACAACTGCCGTTTACGGGAATGGTAAGCTTGGTATGGCGGATCGTGACCGGATAGCCAATCGTTCTGAAATGCTAGGGCCGTTCCGCGCTGAAATGTTGGCGGTTTGGCTCATTCGAAACTTTGTATCTGATTACGTTGAACAAATGGCGGCCTATCGATCCCCAGAGGCCGCTGTAAAGCTGGAGCCGGAAGTTCGACGCAGTTTGGGTGTTGGTAATTCAACTGGTTTGGGCATGGCACCGTTCTTGGTTAATCATCCAATATTGTTACACAGTTGGATACATGCGCGTGAAAGCGCATTAGCCTGTATCCGCGCTTTACCCACAATGACATCAGCAGCAAGACATCACTATGAAGTGTATCTCGAAAGTGCTCATCTGTCACTTGATCGTTGGTTTACCGTGGATGAAAGGCAGGCCGAGCGTGTAACCGTTTTACGGCGTGATTTGGAAAAGCTAAGTGCTTTGTCTTTGGATACTTTTTCGGATGATGATCTGCCATGGGATAAGCTCTATCGTTGGGGCGAAGCTGAACTGTCTTTGGAAGGACAGGAACTTCTGGTTAGTTTGCTGCTTGAACCTCATGCCGAGATCGTCGATGCCTATGCATCTGTGATGTATGCTGAAGAAAACGATAATTTCCGTATTAATGGTTCTCAAAGTGTTGCTGATCTGTTGGTCGCACTGGAAGAACACTATAGTTGGGCATTGTCAGTGGATTATGACAGGCACCCAAACTCAGTTTTCTTCTGGTATGTATCCGAAGAAAAGCTGGAGCCACGGTTGGGCTCGAGAGGTGAAGAGCCGGGTGATAATCTGGAGCAACCGCTATCGATTGGCCGGGATGCTGCGCGCCTATACAAAGATTTATTGAATGCACAGACAGATCAGAAGATTGGCTCTTTCCTGATTGATTATCCAGAACATCGTTTGATTGCTCGCAGAGTACAACTAACCCAACGCTATCCTTATGCTGAAATTCAGGACAACCTGATAGGGGAAGATTTGCTGCCTGTTGACCTCTTGCGCTGCAAACTCTCCTTTTTTGGCGCGACACGCTTTGATCCACGTTCTGATCGTTGGGTACGCATAACGATGTTCCAAAATGCCCCCTATCCGCACGAGTTAGCAACGATGGATGAAGATAACTGGGCCTATCCTATGGATATAAGTCCTGTGGATATTAATAAAGAGGGGGGCTTGTGATGGAACGCTATTCCTTGAATGAAATCGAAGCTTCTGCACGCAAGGCGGCCCGTGGGGCCGGTATGTCCTGGGGCTTGGCCGAAGAAGCCGGAAAAGCGACACGTTGGTTGGCTGCACGTGGCTTACCAAACGTTTGCTTGCTACTTTCATTGCTAAAGACCAATGATGGTAAAGCTTACAATGAGTTGAGACCTCAATCATTGGACCTTGATATTTGGAACACGACAAACGGTGCACTGTGTCCTGTGATCACAGGAAGCGCCTTGAATGATTTAGCTGATCGTCTATTGGGTCGTCATGAGATCGTTCTGGAATCAATTACATCACCGGCATTGATACTCCCCATATTGGGGCGTGCAGCAAAAGCTATTGGTAAAGGATTTTCTGTTTCCTGGTTTTCAGTTTCAGGGGAAGCTGTGAAAATCACTATTGCTCCTGATGTTCTCTATTTAGAACAAGGTACTATTGCAGACCTTGGAATTGAACAAGCAGAGCGAGTGACAGTATCCGGTATACTTTCAGATCTGTCGAATTTGAGGGCAGAAAAATCCGGGACAGGGACAATTATCGAGCGCGTTGTTCAGGGCGTTCCCCTCAGTTTTGAAAACTGGACAGATCTTCAGTTCTTTGCTGCCAGAACCTATGTCCCGGCTACAGAAGAATCCCGCCTCAAAGGCGCGGGAGCAGGCCTGAGCGACAACGATTAAACTTTAAAATAAGAATGAATAAACAAGAAAAATAAAAGGAAGAACACATGGTTGAAACTGTAACGATGAGTGTACCCGAAATCGAGGCTTTTGCTCTGAAAGCTTTGATTGCGGCAGGAACAACAGAAGCAAATGCAGCTTCTTTGGCGCGTTCAGTTGCGGCCACGGAACAAGATGGTATTGCGTCTCATGGTTTGGCCTATGTTCCGACCTATTGCTTGCACGTTGAGTGTGGCAAGGTTGATGGTGCTGCTGTACCTGAATTGGATGTTGTTCGTCCAGGCTTGGCAATTGCAGATGCAAAAACAGGCTTTGCTCATCCGGCGATTGATCTCGGTTTTGAATGGCTGCTCAAAGCTGCCCACGAACAGGGAATTGCTGCGCTGGGACTGCGTAACTCCTATAACTGCGGCATTCTTGGATACCACACTGATCGTCTGGCATCGCATGGTTTTCTGGGCATAGGTTTTACCAATGCGCCTGCTTCTGTTGCCCCAGTCGGTGGTAAAAAAGCCGTCGTAGGGACAAATCCTTTCTCTGTTGCTGTTCCCGGTGCTGTGGGTGAAACGCGTATTTTGATTGATCAAAGTGCTTCGGTGATCGCTAAAAGCGAAGTGATGAAACATGCCCGTGAAGGTAAGGCTATTCCGGAAGGATGGGCACTAGGCCCAGATGGCGAGCCAACAACAGATCCGGATGTTGCTCTTAAAGGAACCATGATCCCAAGTGGCAGCTATAAAGGTTTTGGTACAGCCTTGATGGTAGAGTTAATGGCGGCGGCTATGACAGGGGCAACGCTTGGTATTGATGCAAGCCCGTTTTCCGGTCCTGTCGGTGGGCCGCCCAAAACGGGGCAGTTCTTTATTGCTATTGATCCTGAACTTTCTTCGGGTGGCGTATTCTCGCAACGTGTAGATCATTTGATCGAAGCTATTGTTGATCAGGATGGGGCTCGCTTGCATGGCGCAGAGCGTTTTGAAGCGCGTGTCAATGCAGATAAAAATGGTGTTGCCGTCAATGCGGCCATTGTTGGGAAAGTCAAAGAATGGGTTGATCGTTAAGATTAATATATTAGATGCATAATGTTTTATAGTGCATTGAATATGTGTAATTTAAGGGAATATTTTTAACCATAAAATCATTCCCTTAAATCTTGAAGTCAGGTTCTCTTCTGTATGAATTTTATTATGCCTTTGATTGTATATCTTGTCTGTACGACGAGGGGGGAGAACCATATTTTTCCTGAAAGGCTTTCGAGAAATGCGCTGAACTGGAAAAGCCTGTTGCCAGAGCAATTTCTGTTAATGATAAAACTGTTTGTCGAACAAGATTATAGGATTTTTCTAACCGTAAATTACGGTAAACAGACATGGTGCTCTGTCCAATTTTTGCGATAAAAATCCTGTTGAGTTGGCGTGGACTTATTGAAGATAACAAAGCGAGTTGTTTTAAACTCAGGGGATCCGCAATATGGTTTTCCATTATTTCTAGTGTTTGAATGATAGCTGGATGATGGGTGCCATATCGCTCTATCATGCCGGATCGCTGAGGGTTGCCGGATGGCCTGACATCCGTATGGATGAACCAGTCACTGACCTTTCTGGCAAATTCCGGTCCATGAATTTCACTTTGTAATGCATGCATCATATCCAACGGGGCAACGCCACCCGCGCAAGTGATGCGATCTCGGTCCATTATGTAAAGGCTTCGTTCAAGCAATAGTGTCGGGGTGTTTTCAGATAGAGCTGCGGCATGTTCCCAGTGCACAGTCATTCTGTATCCCTTCATTACACCAGCGTTGGCGAGGATAACAGGACCAGCAGAAACACCACCCAATCTGACGCCATGCCGGGCTTTGTTCCGTAACCATTGGAATGTGGGTTCGTCGTCAAAGCTGGATGGATCTCCCCCGGCGACAACAAGGATAAGATCATAGTCATGATGGTCAGATATGCTGGCTGTTGCGTGGATCGCCGCACCGCTTGAGCTTATGGTTTCGTGCCTGTTTCCTATCGCAATGTGATCAACCTTATAGAGGTGGTTTTTACCCAGAAGGTTGGCAGCACGTAAGGGTTCTATGACTGATGAGTAGGACATCAAGGCAAAGCCATCGATTAGCAAGATGCCAATTTTATATGCTTGCTCAGGTGAAGAATGCGTGTCCATTTTATGTAATAAATAGTCCTTTTTATGAAATCTAGATCTTTATATCACTGTTCTAGTAGAAAAAGACAACATAATTGAGAATATGTGATGAAACACCGAGGTTTAAAATACTCTGGCTTTAAGGTCATAAAAGAAGCGCTGACAGGACATAAAGGCTGGAAACCTGTCTGGCGAACCCCAAAACCAAAAGACGAATATGATGTGATCATTGTGGGCGGCGGTGGGCATGGCTTAGCAACGGCCTATTACCTTGCAAAAGAATTTGGCATCACAAACGTTGCTGTTCTCGAGAAAGGGTGGATTGGTTCTGGAAATGTTGGACGTAACACAACAATTGTGCGGTCCAATTATCTTTTGCCGGGGAATGAACCCTTTTACGAATTTTCTATGAAGCTATGGGAAAATCTTGAACAGGATTTCAACTACAATGCCATGGTATCTCAACGTGGTATTTTAAATCTTTTCCATAACGATGCTGGCCGGGATGCCTATGCGCGTCGGGGCAATGCCATGATGCTTGCAGGGGCGGATGCTGTTTTGCTGGATCAGGACGGCGTACGTGAAATGTATCCCTGTCTGGATTTCGAAAACGCCCGCTTCCCGATCAAAGGTGGCCTATTGCAGCCACGCGGTGGCACCGTTCGTCATGATGCAGTTGCCTGGGGCTATGCGCGTGGTGCGGATAGTCGGGGTGTTGATATTATCCAGAACTGTGAAGTAACAGGTATGGTGATTGAAAATGGTGTTTGTAGTGGTGTTGAAACCAGTCAGGGAACAATCAAAGCTAAAAAAGTGGCGGTGTGTGTAGCCGGATCATCCAGCCGCGTAATGTCGATGGCTGGAATGCGGTTGCCGATTGAAAGTCACGTTTTGCAGGCTTTTGTGTCTGAAGGTTTAAAGCCCATATTACCAGGGGTGGTGACTTTTGGTGCCGGACATTTTTACGTCTCGCAATCTGACAAAGGCGGTTTGGTCTTTGGCGGTGATATCGATGGCTATAACAGTTATGCCCAACGTGGCAATTTACCGGTTGTTGAAGACGTCTGTGAAGGGGGGATGGCCCTGATGCCAATGATTGGTCGTGCACGCTTGCTGCGGATGTGGGGGGGGGTGATGGACATGTCTATGGATGGATCGCCCTTTATCGACAAAACACATATTAACGGCCTCTATTTCAATGGTGGCTGGTGTTACGGTGGTTTCAAGGCAACGCCGGCAAGTGGTTGGTGTTATGCGCACCTCTTAGCAAAAGATGAGCCACATGCTGTCGCGACCGAATATCGACTGGATCGTTTCCAACGCGGGGCGATGATTGATGAAAAGGGCGTGGGCGCCCAACCGAACTTGCATTAGGAGCACAGAAAATGATCATTAATCATCCTCTTCTGGGGCCTCGCGATGCTTCTGAATTTGTATATAAAGGCGATGCATCTCTTATCGACCGACCTGATTGGCAAGCTGATAATGCATCTGACCTGTTTCACGATTATCTCTATTTACGTGACAATCCCGCAGGGGAACATCGGGAGCTTTGGTATCATGAGCAGGGGGATCGTTCCTGGTTGATCGTGACCCGAAATACCCTGACCCATGATATTATCAATGTAGAACTGGCCCGCGATGTGGCCCTTGCCAAACAAACAGACAAATCAGACCGAGGTGGCAAATGAGCCAGACAAACAGAATTGATGGCGGGATAATAGACCGCGCACAAAAGCTCAATTTTACCTTTAACGGTCAAACGCTTGAAGGCTTTGCCGGAGATACGCTGGCTTCTGCCCTTTTGGCCAATGGGCACAAAATGGTTGGTCGATCATTTAAATATCACCGACCTCGGGGGATTTTCTCAGCTGGATCGGAAGAACCAAATGCATTGGTGCAGCTTCGTTCTGGGGCCTATCAGGAACCCAATACCCGTGCGACAATTACAGAACTGTTCCAGGGGTTAGAGGCTACAAGTCAGAACCATCGCGGGTCGTTGAAGTATGATTTTATGGCGGTGAATGATTTCTTCTCCTCATTCTTGTCTGCGGGATTTTATTATAAAACTTTTATGTGGCCGAAAGCTTTCTGGGAAAAGTTCTATGAGCCTGTTATCCGTGCTGCGGCAGGTTTAGGTCGTCTATCCGGTGAAGATGACCCGGATATCTATGATAAGGGCTTTTTACATTGTGATGTCTTGGTTGTCGGTGCTGGGCCTTCTGGTTTGTCCACAGCACTTTCTGCTGGCCGTACAGGGGCGCGTGTTATCCTGATGGATGAAGATTTCCGTATGGGTGGTCGCCTGAATGCAGAAACCCTGTCCGTGAATGATCAAAGTGGTCATGAATGGGCAACACAGGTAATCGCAGAATTGTCAGCGATGGATAACGTTCGCTTGATGACACGCACAACAGCCTATGGTGCTTATGATCATGGTATTATCGGTGCCTTGGAACGTGTTACGGATCACTTGGTATCTTCCAGTAATAAATCCAATCAAAAGAAACCACGTCAGATCCTGTGGCGGGTTTATACGAAACGCACTATTCTGTGTGCTGGATCTACCGAGCGTCCAATTGCTTTTGGTAACAATGATCGACCGGGCGTTATGCTTGCGGGCGCTGTTCGGGCCTATGTGAACCGTTGGGGGGTGCTTCCCGGCAAAAGGGTAGCTGTTTTTACGAATAACGACGATGGCTGGCGTACCGCAACTGACCTAGCGGCGAAAGGTGTAGAGATTACGGCCGTAATTGATAGCCGTGATGGACGGCCACCTGTTGATGTGCCAAATGGTGCTGCTGTAGTTATGGGGGGGCGTATTGTCAATACTCAGGGGCGACACGATATAAAATCAATTACGCTATCAAATGGCCAGAAAATTCCGACGGATTGCCTTGCTGTTTCTGGTGGCTGGAGCCCGAACGTTCAATTGACCTGTCATCAGCGAGGACGTCCGACTTGGCGCGAAGATATTGCTGCTTTTGTGCCCGGTGGTGAATTGCCTCAGGGAATGATGGTTGCGGGCGCTGCGGCTGGTAACTTGTCTTTGTCATCCGTTCTACAGGATGGACATGATCTGGGTAATAAGGCTGTAAGTGACCTTGGTTTCAAACCAACAAAAGAAATAGCTGCCAAATCAGAAGGTGAGACAATTGGAATATCAGCCTTTTGGCATGTGAGAGAAAGCAAGGCACGGGCTTGGCTCGATCTACAGAATGATGTGACCGTAAAGGACGTCAAGCTATCACATCAGGAAGGTTTCCGTTCTGTTGAACATCTCAAGCGATATACGACGCTTGGCATGGCAACGGATCAGGGGAAAACAGCCAATATTCCTGCTTTGGCGGTTATGGCGGAATGTACGGGGAAAACAATCCCTGAAACCGGAACGACAATTTTCCGTCCACCTTATACGCCTGTGGCAATCGGTGCCCTTGCTGGACGGGCCAGAGGAAAAGAATTCCGTCCTTCAAGGCTGACACCAAGCCATAGCTGGGCTAAAGAGCAGGGGGCTGTTTTTGTTGAAGCTGGGATGTGGTACCGCGCGCAGTGGTTCCCGAAATCAGGTGAAACACATTGGCGACAGTCGGTTGATCGTGAAGTCACGCAGACCAGATCCTCTGTCGGTGTTTGCGATGTCACCACGCTTGGAAAAATTGACATTCAGGGCAAAGACGCTGCTGAGTTCCTGAACAAGGTCTATGCGAATGCGTTCGCTAAATTACCTGTAGGCAAGGTTCGCTATGGCATCATGTTACGTGAAGACGGAATCATAATGGACGATGGAACATCAGCACGTTTTGCAGATAATCACTTTGTTATGACAACAACAACCGCCAATGCTGTCGGTGTGTTCAGGCATATGGAGTTTTGTCGCCAGTGCCTGTGGCCTGAAATGGATGTGCACCTGATTTCAAGCACTGAACAGTACGCACAGTTTGCTGTGGCAGGACCAAATGCTCGGAGGCTTTTACAGAAGGTCGTCGATAGTGATCACGATATTTCCAACGAGGCTTTCCCCTTTATGGCTTGTGGTGAAATTACAGTTTGCGGTGGCATTCCAGCACGCTTGTTCAGAATATCTTTCTCTGGAGAGTTGGCCTATGAAATAGCTGTGCCGACCCGATACGGAGATTCTTTGATGCGTACTTTAATGGCGGCGGGTGAAGAGTTTGACGTAACGCCCTATGGTACCGAGGCTCTTGGCGTTATGCGGATAGAAAAAGGTCATGCAGCGGGGAATGAACTTAATGGTCAGACAACAGCGCAAGATCTCGGCATGGGTCGTATGGTTTCCAAGAAAAAAGATTGTATTGGTAATACCCTCTCCGAACGTGAAAAACTAAATCGAGAAGATGGCTTAAGCCTTGTTGGGTTCCGTCCTGTTAATCGAAGTGATGAACTTAAAGCCGGTGCTCATTTCATCGCGAAAGGTAAGACAGTGAATATGGCTAACGATGAGGGGTGGATGTCATCAGTTGCCTATTCTCCGAACCTGGGACATTCCATCGGCCTTGGATTTATAAAACAAGGACGCGAACGTATGGGAGAAGTGGTACGCGCTGCTGATCCTCTTCGCGGAGGCGAAATCGAGGTTGAGATTGTTTCTGCACACTTTATTGATCCAGAGGGAGAACGTCTCCGTGCCTGATTATACACTTACTGCCAATACACCGTTGGATGGATTTAGCCGGGACTTCGTGGGGGTTTCTATCAAAGAAGTTAATGATCGAGCTATTGTATCGATTGCTGTTCCCAAAGACGGTGAAAAGGAACTCGTGAATGCCCTAGCAAGCTCTTATCAAATTGAGTTGCCAAAAACAGGGATGTTATCTGCTTCATCGAGGGATAATGCTGTTCTCTTCAGCATGGCACAGGATCAATATTTTTTTATATTTGATTATGAAGGAAACGCGGCCACTTCAACTGTACGAAACGATCTTGGTGAAGCGGTTTATCTGACGGATCAATCGGATAGTTACGTTATGATACGGTTGTCAGGAATTAACAGCCGACGTTTGCTCGCGCGTATTTGCCCTGTTGATATCCATCCATCAGTCTTTCCTGTTGGTTCTGTCGCCAGAACGATCATGGAACATTTGGGGGCAACAATTATACATGAAGATGAAGACAGTTTTCTTTTGTTATCTGCCCGTTCTTCAGCACATTCGTTTCTTGAAGCAATTGAAACGTCGGCTGTAAATATTGAGCCTATTAGTTAGATATTTTTTCCAGACAACGGACTTCTTTATGGGTAACCCAGTCTGAAACCAGCTGATCAAACGCTAGGAAGTGATCAGACTTTAGGTGTACATCAAATGAAGCGGCATTTGTATAACACTCATAAAGGAAGAACTTGTGTGGCTCATCTGGTGCTTGGCAGACATCAAAATGCGTGCAGCCTTCTTCCTTTTCCAAAGAAGTCTGTGCTTGTCTCAGCATCGCTTCGTTAAATTGTTTGATAAATTCTTGCTTAATCTCGAAATCTACGATGATCACATACATAATTATTTACTCTCACTAGAGACGAAAGCCTTGGCACTACCGTACCCTTTATTAAACTTTTCCAGTGCTTCATCCATTTGATTTTTATCCAAAATAGTTGGACCACCGGCAACGAGCGTTCGCCAATAAACATCACAGAGCGTTTCGACTTCCATTGCCATGGATAAAGCTTGTTTTAGGTCGCTACCCAAAGCGATTTGTCCATGATTTGCAAGCAAACAGGCTTTACGGTCCTTGAGTGCTTCTACTGCAACAATTGAAAGCTCCTTTGTCGCAAAAGTTTGGTAGGGGGCGCAACGGATGGTATCCCCGCCAGCAAGACCGATCATATAATGGAATGGCGGTATTTCCCTTTGCATGCAAGCAATCGTCATGACAGCTTTGCCATGGGTATGGACAATGGCATTTGTATCTGGTCGATCATTGAAAATATCTTCATGAAAACGCCATTCACTTGATGGTTTTCGTAAGCCGTTTGGACTTTCGTAGGTTCCATTGAAACGTTTTAGGACGATGTCTTCTGGCGTAATATCTTCATAGGCCATTCCAGAGGGGGTAATCAGAAAACCTTCCGGTACTCTTGCTGCTGCATTCCCGGATGTTCCCTGGTTGATACCCATTCTATTCATTTGCAGGACAGTTTGGATTAGATCCTGACGCAGTTCCAAAAATTGCATTAAAAATAACCTTGTTATGATATTTCGTATTGCTTCAGTTGGTTCAGTGCTTTTATGAAAAAGTCTTCTGTTCCAAAGTTTCCGGATTTTAGGGCCAATGCTATTGGCTTTTTATCAACAGTTGTCGTGGTCCAGGGAACACCCGGATCAATTTGTGGACCAATAGACATGGTTTTGACATTTAAAGTATTTATCACAGCCCCTGATGTTTCGCCGCCAGCAACGACAAAACGGCATGCTCCGAGCGCATGAAGTTGTTGCGCTATCTCACCTATTACGGCTTCTACGCGAGAGCCGACATCCACTTGGTTCTCGTTGCTTTGTATTTGTTTAACAACAGCAGGATCTGCCGATGAATATAGCAATACAGGTGTGTCAGCTTTTATGTGGTCAGCTGCCCATGTGACGGCTTTTTCTGCGACGGCCTCGTTATTTAATATTTCAACGGCATCCAAACAGAAACTGGGTAAGTGGTTTTGTGCATAGTTTACTTGGCTGCGCGTAGCTTCTGAACAACTGCCGGACAGAATGACACTGGGGCCTTTGGGGGCTGAAAATAATTGCTCTTCTCTTCTTGAACTAAGCAAACCCTGTTCTTGAAAATTTAGGGGCAACCCTTGCGCAATAGCTGACCCACCTGTGACAAGCTTCATATCTTTACAAGCTTTACCAATAGATCTGAGATGATTGTCATTCAATGCATCTGTGATGTGAATGGTTCTAGGACCAGTGTCTTTTTCAGCAATTGTTTGTGAAATAACCTCGTGACCCATTTCGATCTCTTCAAAGTAGAGGTTTGAAATGTTTGCTGATGATTGGGTCGAAAGAATGCGGTTAAGATTGGCATCTTTCATTGGTGTTAAAGGATGATTGCGAAGAGATGATTCTGAAAGCAATCCATCGTTTACAAACAAATATCCCCGATAAACGGTTCTGTTGTTTTCTGGAAAGGCTGGACAGGCGATTGTGCTGGAACACTCAAGATGCGACATCAACGCATCTGTTACTGGACCGATATTTCCCTTGTCTGTTGAATCAAATGTAGAACAGTATTTAAAGAAGATTTGTTTGGCACCAAGAGATTGCAACCATTTACAAGAGTTTATGGTCATTGAAATTGCTTCTTGGGCATCATTCGTTCTTGATTTCAGGGCAACAACCACTGCTTCGGCATCTGGGGCAGGGGTATCAGCATTTGGTTCCCCTACGATTTGTACCGTTTTCATACCTTCACGAACCAAAATCATGGCAAGGTCGGTGGCGCCGGTCAGATCGTCTGCGATGCAGCCTAAAATAATACTCATAATTTTCTCGTCTATTTCTGATGGATACGTTTGATGATTTCTTGAGTTACAGCTTTTGTTCCCATATCACCGCCAAATTCCATTGGACGAATAGCATTATCTTTAAAACCCTGATAAACAGCCTGTTCGATAACTTTTGCTGCATTTTCCAGAGATAGAACACCAGACTTATCTGCCAGATAATCAAGCATTAAAGCACCACTTAAAATTGCTGCTAGCGGGTTCGCTTTGTCTTGCCCCATTATATCTGGCGCACTTCCGTGTGCTGGTTGGAAAAGTCCGTGGTTATCGCCAATCTCTCCACATGATGCCATGCCCATACCGCCAACAAGCCCACCAGCGAGATCTGAAAGAATGTCGCCAAACATGTTTTCCATCACCAGAACGTCAAAATCCCAAGGTCGTCTGATGAAATCCAAAGCTTGCGCATCAACATAGTTATATGTTGCTTGAATGTTTTTGAAGTTCGATTTTCTTTCATCAAAAATCTGTCGGAAGAAAGCCATCGACTTAAAAACATTGGCTTTATCAACACAGGTGACTTGTCCTTTGCCCCCCCGTTCTTTCCTTTTCTGTGCTAACTTAAAGGCAAAATCATGTAATTTTTCAGTGGTTTTGCGTGTGATACGGACAATATCCTGTACTTCGTCGTCTGTTTGTACTGGGCATCGATTATGTACTGCAGCTGAATAGAAAAGACCTTCGGTGGACTCCCTTAAAATAATCATATCGATATCAGCTGCTTTGGGATCAGCAAGGCGCTGTGGGGCATTTGGATATGCCTTGATGGGGCGCACACCTGCATAAAGCTGAAAGCGGTCTCTTAGGCGTAAATGGGGCGATATTTCTGTACCATCGTCATAGCGGATTGAAGGAAGACCAATAGCACCAAGGAAAATAGCATCAGCATTCCCTGCTGCTTCTTCGCCACCCGTTTCAATATCACTACCCGTTTCTTTGTAGTATCCAGCTCCTGCTGAAATGTAATTATACTCAAGGCTAAAACCTTCGACTCTTTGTTGTGCAGCATTGATGATGGCGAGTGTTGCTTCAGTTACATCAACCCCAATTCCGTCACCTTTAATTGTAGCAATTTGAAAAGACGGTTTACTCATTTTTTTGTCCTGTTTGGTTTTTATCTCTTCCTGAAAGTTATTCAGAAGAGTGAATTGCGTGCGGTTGCTTTGAAGGAGCTTAATTTATTTTGTGAAGTCTTTTAAAAAATAAATTTCGCCTAATGAAATTAAATAATTCATATAAAACAAGCCTTTAATGTTGATTTGGCATTTGCTGTTGGTTTGTATTAGATAGATAGTTTTGGTATGTGTCAATGTATACATTAAAAAATACATTGACACATACTTTTAATAATTTATCGTGATCCGGGTTAGAAGTTGCTGTTGATGTTCGTATTTTGGGACCATTTAAATCAGCAACTCGAATTGGATTTAAAAACGGTAAAACATGCCGTTAGCTGGGGAGGCTTAAATGTTAAAAAAAATATCAAAAATAACGACGGGAACACTTACAGCGGTCACGTTGTTAGGTACAGCTATGATAACAACTGGTGATGCGTATGCTGAAAAAGTTCTTCGTTTTAGTCACACAGATAATCCTGGAGGGTCCCGACAGGCTGCAGCAGAAGTGTTTGCAGAAAAAGTCGGCGAATATACTGAAGGGCGTTATAAAGTAAGAATTTACCCATCTGGTCAGCTTGCGAATGATCCAAAGGCTATTGAACAATTACAGTTGGGTGGTGTTGATTTTACCGTATCCGCAACAGGAAGTTATGCAACACATCAACCAAGCTTGAATCTAACGGCGATGCCTTTCCTTGTTGATACATATGAACAGGGATGGGAGTTTTATGATAATTCTGCCTGGATGAAATCTGAGTTTGCAAAATTACCTGAAAAGGGTTTCCGCGTACTTTCTACTTGGGAAGCTGGCTTTAGAAGCTTTACAACAAGTGATCCCCTTGCATCGCCAAAAGATGCAGAGGGCAAGAAAATGCGTGTTTATCCTAATGATATGATTAGATGGACAATGGAAGCGATTGGCTTCCAGACTGTTGTGATGCCAATCACCGATGTTTATCTTTCTATTCAACAGGGGGTTGTTAATGGACAGGAAAACCCAGTAGATACAATTAAATCGCTGCGTTTTTACGAAGTAGCACCAAACATTACACTTACTCGCCACGTTTATAGTCCTTTACCACTAACAGTATCAGAGCAGACATGGCAGAGCTTCTCTCCTGAAGATCAAGCTGCTGTTCAGAAAGCTGCGATTGATGCGTCGGCATTCAGCCGTAAACTGGTTCGTGATTCCGTAAATGGTCAAATTGAAGAAATGAAAAAAGCTGGTGCAACAGTAAGTGTTCCGGAAATTGGCCCCTTCCGTGATGCCGTACAATCTGTGTATGAAAAAGCCAAAGGCATTTATGGCGATGAAGTTGAAAAGGTTCTAGCCGATACTGCTGAAATTCGTAAAAAACTCCCAGCAAATTAAGTTTTAAGTTATTGAAGTGCCTTTTCTTTTGAGGGGGCACTTCTCTTTTATCCAGTTTGGGAGCCCGTATTGTGGATTACCGAAGTCGATATCCCGCCTTGTTAAGATATCTAAGCCAATTGATAGATATTTTTCTTGTTTGTGGCGGTGTGATTGTTCTCTTACTTATATTTTCCAACGCTGTTTTACGCGGAGCTGCAGGCTTTGACTTGGCTTGGTCGCTTGAGATCACAGCGTTTTTGTTATTATGGCTGACTTTCTTAGGCTGTGCAGCAGCAACAGCACGTGGAGCACATATGCGTGTTACAGAAATAGTTGAAAACTTAGTACCTTTAAGGTTGCAATCAGTTCTACAGATTCTGATCAATTTGGTTATCACTATTATACTCGTAACGGTGCTTTATAATGGAAGTAACATTGCCTTACATACCTGGGCTCAAAAGACGACTGTTCTATATTGGCCCGTAGGGCTTTTGTACGCATCTTTGCCAATTGGTATGCTCTTTACTCTGATTTTTCATCTGTATAATTGCTTAATAGACGTACAGAATATTTCTAAAAATATTGATGGCGGGATTTCGAAATCCGATGACCATAGCTGGGAGGATTTCGAATGATATTACTCTTTATTTGCGCCGTATTTCTTTTTACGATTGTGATCGGCATACCGCTTGTCTGGGCTATCCTTATCACTGCTATATTACCCATTTTTGTCTTTGATTTAGGGTATCCGTTACAGGCTGTTTACCTCAATTTTATTGGGGGAGTTGAGCCAAACCATTTCATTGCAATTCCATTGTTCATTTTTGCGGGTGAATTAATGGGCAGAGGCGGCGTTGGCCAACGCATTATTGATTTCGCAAAAGAGGCTTTTGGCTTCTTACCTGGTGGCCTTGGTTTTGTCGTTGTCGGTGCATCTATGCTTTTTGGTGGCATTTCAGGATCTGCAATTGCAGATTCTGCTGCCATTGGTTCTGTAATGATTCCAAATATGGCCAAGCAAGGTTATAGCAAAGCATTTGCAGGCGGTTTAGTTGCCGCAGCAGGAACGATCGGTATTATTATACCGCCATCCATTCCAATGCTTATTTATGGCTTTGTGGGAAATGTTTCTGTCGCTGATTTGTTTTTGGCGGGTGTTGTTCCCGGGCTGATTTTTGGTCTTTTGTTTATGGCTGTTTGTTACTACATCGGCAAAAAAACCAACTGTGATCCTGGGGGGCAAAGAACATCGGCCAAAGCTCTTTGGAGGTCTTTTGTTCGGTCTGCGCCGGCCTTGTTTATGCCTGTTTTGATATTAGGTGGCATTTTTGGCGGTCTTGTTACGCCTACAGAAGCTGCTGCTGTTGCCGTGGTATATGGTTTTTTTGTAACAGTTGTTCTCTACAGAGACTTCAGTATCAAAGAAATGCCTAAGCTAATCATTGATTCCTTTATAACCAGTGCCATTGTTATGGTTGTAATCGGTGCTACAACAGTACTGGGGTGGTTGATTACACTTGAACAACTTCCTCAAATGCTTGCACAGTTTATCAATAGCGTTTCAGAAAGCCCGTTTACCTTCTTGTTGTTGGTTAATGTCGTTTTACTGATGCTTGGTTTGGTTCTGGATCCGCTACCTGCAATCCTGCTGACCGCACCGTTGTTTATTCCTACAGCAATGAGCTTTGGTGTAGATCCTGTGCATCTTGGCGTCATAATGACGTGTAATGTTGCTGTTGGATTGTTTACGCCGCCAGTTGGTGCAACACTTTATGTCGCATCACGAATATCAGGCGTAGGGGTTCTTTCTATCGCAAGGGCTATGGCACCACTGTATTTAGCTGCTATATCGGCTTTGTTACTCGTGACTTACGTTCCGGCAATATCCATGACAATGGTCGAGTTATTCAGATAGATTCCTCACGCTATGATATGATGAGCCTGGATTAAATAGATAAATTCAGGCTCATTCTTAACAATGAGTATTTAAGGTATGAGTACGATGATAAGTCTTGATAATATTGAGAAAGTTGGGACAGGCCTAAACAGACCAGAATGTGTTTTGAGTACATCAAATGGTCGTTTGTATACGGCTGATTGGCGCGGCGGCGTCGGGATAACAGAAGCCGATGGTTCTCAGTGGTATTTGTTACCGAATGATAAATCCTTAAACCTAAAACCGAATGGTATATGTCTGATGCCGGATGGTTCTGTTCTGATTGCTCATTTAGGGGATACAGATGGAGGGGTTTATCGAATAGCCCAAGATGGCACAACAACCCCGTTTTGTCTGGAAGTTGACGGTAACTCATTACCACCTAGCAATTATGTACATCTAGATGAAAAGGGGCGTGTCTGGATAACGATCAGCACACGAAAAATGCCCAGAAGCGAAGGTTATAAACCTGATGTTTGTGACGGGTTTGTCGTACTGGTTGATACATCAGCAGAAAATGTACCGCCCCGAATAGTTGCGGATAACCTTGGTTATACGAACGAATGCTTGGTTAGCCCTGACGGTAACAAGCTCTACGTAAATGAAACTTTTGCTCGTAAGTTGGTATCTTTTGATATCGCTGAAAATGGTGACCTCTCAAATAAAACCACTGTTGCTGAATTCGGTTTGGGAACATTCCCTGATGGTATGACATTTGATACAGATGGTGGCATTTGGATTACATCTATTGTGAGCAACAGGGTTATTCGTATAGCACCGGATGGCTCTCAAACCGTGATGATTGAAGATTGTAATAATGATCATCTAGAGTGGGTTGAGGCAGCATTCCAAGCTGGGGAAATGGGGCGTCCTCATCTGGATAATGCACAAAGTAAAAAGCTTAAAAATATTTCAAGTCTTGCGTTCGGTGGGGCAGATTTAAAAACCGGGTACCTCGGTTGTTTATTGGATCAATCAATCTATTCGTTTGATTCGGACTATGTAGGACATGCCCCGGTGCACTGGAATTTTGATGGCCCGAACAAATCTTCGATGAAAAGTGAGACTGCATCCTGATGAAGCCGTCAAAAACGTTAAAGGTCGCAACTGTCGGGACAGGATATTTTAGCCGGTTTCAGTATTCTGCCTGGGCCAGAATTCCCGAGGTGGAAATGGTTGCCGTATGTAACCGAACAATTGAACCTGCTCAGGAACTGGCGAATAAATATCAGATTAAATCTATCTATCAGGATTTTGATCAAATGCTTGATGAGGCTAAGCCTGATCTGGTTGATATTATTACCCCCCCGGTAACGCACCAATCTTATGTGAAATCATGTGTTTTGAGGGGAATTCCCGCGATTTGCCAGAAGCCTTTTACAACTTCGCTCAAAGATGCAACTGACCTGGTAGCATTAATCAAAGAAAAAAAAGCGAAGGTTATCATTCATGAAAACTTCAGGTTTCAGCCCTGGTACCTGAAAACCAAAGAGCTTTTAGCGCAAAATATTCTAGGTGAACTCTATCAGATTTCTTATGCGTTGCGCCCCGGGGATGGTCAGGGGCCTGATGCTTATATGGAACGGCAACCTTACTTTCAACAAATGGATCGACTTTTGGTGCACGAGACTGCTGTGCATTTAATTGACGTTTTTCGTTTTCTGTTTGGAGATATGAAATCAATTTATGCTGATCTAAGACGTTTGAATCCTGTGATTAAAGGTGAGGATGCCGGGATTATTATTTTCGATTTCGTAAATGGATCACGCGGTGTTTTTGATGGCAATAGGTTGTCAGATCACAAAGCGAACAATCGACGCCTAACCATGGGAGAATTAAGAATAGAAGGAGCGAAGGGAACGCTGTTTTTAAATGGTGATGCTGAACTCTCATTTCGTCAACATGGTGAAAATACAGATGAAAAAATAAGTTATACTTGGAAAAATTGCGATTTTGGCGGAGATTGTGTTTTTAATCTGCAACGTCATGTTGTTGATCATTTACTATACGATAAAGAGGTGATGAATACTGCATCAGATTATCTGCTTAATGTTCAGGTAGCTGAAGCTGCATATCAATCAAATGATCAAGGAAGGTGCCTTAATTTGATTGATCGCTGAAACAAGTCTTGATAAACGCAATAGAATTGTTAAAAAATAGCTTAAATGCAAAGGGGATAATTATTGGTGACAACACTTAAGAAAAAGAAATCAAAATCACCAAAAATATCTTTAACTGAAAAAGCTTATAGAGAGCTTAAACGACGCATTCTGGAAAATGAACTTCCCCCAGGGACACAGCTTATGGAAGGCGAACTTGCTGAGTTACTGGACATAAGCAGGACCCCGGCGCGAGAAGCTATGACACGTTTGGAAGTTGAAGGTCTCGTCGAAGTACGTGCCCGTCATGGGATGAAGGTCAAGCCAATATCCGTTTCCGATATGCAGGAAATTTATGCTCTTTTGACAGGATTAGAATCAACTGCAGCGTGGCAAGCAGCAAAAAATGACCATAGCCGCGGAGAAATAGAATCTCTTCGAGGGACTGTGAAAGAGATGGATAACGCTTTGCATGCAGAAGATCTCAAAGCTTGGGCTTTATCAGATGAAAAATTTCACAAACTTTTAGTTTCTATGAGTAGAAACAATAGGTTAATTGAGCTGGTTGATCGTTTTATTGACCAATCTCACCGTGTTCGTATGCTAACTTTAACATTACGTCCAATTCCGGCGCAATCCAATGAAGATCATGCAAGAGTTGTTGATGCAATAGAGGCAAAAGATGCAGATACAGCACGTCGTGTGCACCGTATCCATCGCGAAAATGCAGGAAAATTATTGGTCGATCTTTTGGAAAAACACCATCTGACACAGCTATAAAAGCGTAACCCATCAGCACTTTCATCCAGTTATCTGGTTTTGGCCGTTGCTGAAGATATTTATACGCATATAAATTGTTCCGATTGTGTTTCTTGTCATAAATATATTGGAACGCACGACAAATAAAAACAGAGTTTGTTTGTAAGCTAAACTAAACAAAACACCCGTTTTTTATGCTTCGATAGTGAAATTATTAGCGATATCTCTCAACTCTACGAGAAAGGCGAGATCTTAAGCGAACTATTCGTTGATATTAATGCTCGTGGAACTCACCCAAAAGAGTTAACTCTCTAGTTTTTAATGAGAAAATTCCTTGAAACTATTTACCTGAAAAGGGTTTTTGAAAACATATGTTTGATATCTTGATTAAGGTTTCTCCTTTTTTTGGTCTTGTTGCACTTGGTTATTTTATTAAACAAAAGCAGGTTATATCTGTTACGGGACAGCAATATCTCACTCGCTTTATAATGTATGTATCACTCCCTGCTGTTTTACTGGAAAAACTTGCAACGACTGAGTTTAAAATGTTGCTAGATTTCAAATTTCTTGGAGCTTATATTTTATCCTTATTTGTTCTTTTGATATTGAGTGGGCTTGTTGGTTTTCTTGTCTTTGAGCGCAAGACATCACATGGGATTATGATTGGTCTCAGTAGTGTCTATGCAAATATTGGGTTCCTTGGTATTCCGGTATTGGCGGTAAGTGTTGGAGAGTGGACATCCATTCCGCTTGCTCTCATGCTAACAATTGATCTGGTGATTTTGTTGCCGCTTGCTTCTTTATTATTGCAACTGACGACGGAGCAAAATGTAGATAATACCCACAGGCCCGTGGAAATTCTAATTCGTTCGCTCCTTAATCCCTTAATCATTTCTATTATCGTCGGGCTTTGTATATCTGCCTTAAGGGTTAATGTGGGGGAATCAATAACGGAGGGCTTGAAATTTATTGGTAACACAGCGGGGCCATGCGCCATGTTTATTGTCGGCACATCATTGGTAGGACGTAAAATAAGCGCAAAACCTTATGAGGCAGGTCTTATATCGGTTTTCAAGCTCTGTATCGCCCCTTTTATTGTCTTCATGGTGATGACAGGCTTTAATGTTTCCCCTGCTTGGATAATGGCGGCAACCTTAGGTGCTGCTATGCCATGTGCCGCTGTTTTAGGGGTTGTTGCTGAAGAATATAAAGTTATGCCTTTTCAGGCCTCGACAGCGGTTGTGTTGACAACATTATGTGCAGCGGGAACCTTACCCGTTTTAATTCATTATTATCCTGGCTGAAGAATTCTCACTTGAAGACTTTATAGTATGCTCAGACGGCAGCCTTCTGTCGTTATTTATTCGTGTTATGCTGGTCATACTCAACGCTATCTTAAATTTTACTGAGATACGCTAGATGTCTTTTGGTGATTAAGTCGATATGTAGGGTTTTAAAATAATCGCGTTATTCTGAAGAAAAAAACAAACCAGATTGACCACACCCCCAGAATAAAGAACTGCACTGTAAAGATACTCCATATGTAAGCGTGTGAAGATGAAATCCAGACCGAAGCACAAAGCACGATGCTTACGATAGCAATTAATAAGACTTGGGGGCGGAGATGATGTTGGATTTCGTCCGACACCCAAAAGCAAGAATATACCAATAAGCAGCTAAGGCTAATTCTCAAAATCCACTTGGGTAGAGTGATTGACCAATTATTTTGCCACCCAAAATAAGCAGTTGTTAAATGTATTAATATGATACTTATAGGGATTAAAAATTCTAATTTCACTATGTCAGTACTCTTTAAGTTATGTATGCAGAATTGGGTATTTTACTACAAGTATTATATTCTTTGATATTATGATCGGCGTTTGTATCATTCTGATGTCTTACTCAGATGGTCGGTTTGTTATTAATTATTGTGTGTCTTATTACGGACGCCTTTTACAAAAATGAAAACTACGAACCAAACTTTTTAACTATCGCGAATTGATAGTGTTACAATTGATACAAATTACAAATGCTTAGACATCTTACAGATACCTTCATTTTCTACTATAATCATGTGGATTAGAACATTGTGGCTCGAACACGAAAGAGAATTAAGTGGAGACGTCTGTTTTTGAGGCGGTAATACAAAAGGGATCTCAAATGGAGACTGGTTTTGCGACCTTTGATCAAGATGGACGCTTACTAACAATCAATGATTGTTTTGTGACCTTGAGTGACGAAGAGCGGAAAGCCTTACTTAAGACCAAGGCCGAGCATTTTGTTTTGGAAAAATCCTTTGGAAAGTCAGTAAATTCTAGCCTCATACAAACAGTTATACGTAAATGGCAGTCTTCTGATCGCGGCTTTGTTTGGCAAGATACTGTTGGTGATAAGTTTTCATTATCACGTTACACAACATCAGAAGGAAATACCTGTTATCTAAAAGTTTTACTTGAGAACCAGAATGCAGACGTAAAAGTATCTGCGCCTGAAGTGCTTTTCGATATTATTCAATCATTGGATATTGCTGTTGCACTTTATGATTCTGATTTGTGTTTCGTCTTATCAAATAAAAAGTATGCCGATGTTATTGCCTTACCTGATGATAAGTTGCGGCGGGGGCGTCCTATAGAAGAAATTATGCAGGGGATGATCACTGGATACCAAAATACATGTGATCACAAATCTATAATCAAGAACACAAACGAAGCCGAGAAAACGATTGAGAGAATTATCAAAGGTGTTTCAAGTTATAAAAAGGACCATGAAATAGAGCGTTCTGATGGACGTATTTTATCAAGTTCTTCACATGAAACCGGATTTGGCGGTTATCTGGTTACGATCAAGGACATTACCGAGCAAAAGAAAATTGAAGAGGCGAGCCGTGAAGCAGATATGTTGCTTCATAAAATTGTTGAGGCTTGTCCTGCGAACTTTTTGGTATCCCGTGTTTCGGATGGAAAAATCATATATTTTCCACCTGCTTCTCGCGATCGGTTTGGTGATATAGAAACGGCAAAAAGCTTTTTCATTAAACCTCAAGACCGTGAAAATTATCTCAAGGCTTTGTTGCCGACGGGTGTATTGGATGATTATAGGGTGCAGTTTCGCCGGCGAGATGGCACCATTATGCAAGGTCTGACGTCTGCCCGAGTGACTGATTACAAAGGTGAGGATGTTATTGTCTCGTCAACACGAGATATCACCGAACAAATTCAGATGCAAAAAGAGCTGGAAGAGCAGAAGGAAATCGCACATCAGAATGAAAAGATATCAGCCTTAGGCGGGTTACTTGCTGGTGTTGCCCATGAACTGAATAATCCACTTTCTATTGTCGTAGGTTATGCCTTGATGCTTCAGGATAAAACGGATGATCCCGAGGTAAAGCGAAGAGTAGATCGAATTGCAATGGCAGCAGAGCGTTGCGCCAAAATTGTTAAAACATTTTTGGCTATGGCCAGACAGCGTCCGATGCAGATAGAAAATTGTAATCTGAACGAAGCAATCGAAGTCGCCATGGATGTTGCTGGTTATGGGGTGAGGGTATCTGGCGCAGAGGTATCTTTGTCATTGGCGAAGGATTTGCCTTTTGTCGATGCCGACCATGATCAAATGGCACAAGTCTTTACCAATTTGATTGTAAATGCAGAACATGCGTTATCTGAGAAAGGAAAAGAGGGGAAACTCGTTATTCGTTCCTCGTTTGATGACTTATTAAACGAAGTCGTTGTTGATGTTATTGATAACGGCGTAGGTATTCCCAAAGAGATACAGGCCAGAGTTTTTGAACCTTTTTTTACAACAAAAGATGTTGGAAGTGGTACAGGTGTTGGGCTTGCTTTTTGCCATCGTATTGTTGATGCTCACCACGGAAACCTGTCTTTCCGATCCTCAGGTAAAGGAGGAACTTGCTTTACAGTGCGAATGAAAGTTTCGGAAGTAACAGATGAAAATAAAAACGTTCCTGATATTCCGGATAAAAAACATTTAAAGCAAGGAGTACTGGTTGTTGATGATGAGGTCGATGTCGCTGATTTAATTAGCGAAATTTTGAGTGAAGACGGCTATCAAGTGACTGTTACCAATTCAGCTAAAGATGCCCTGAAAAAATTAAAAGCACGTTCATACACCGCAATTTTAAGTGACGTGAAAATGCCCGGTATGAATGGTATAGAGTTTTTACAGCATATGACGGCTGAATTTCCTGATATGGCTAAAAAAACTGCTTTTGTGACTGGAGATTCAATGAGTCCGGAAGTTGCCGATTTTATCGAAAATTCTGGATGCTTGCATCTGGATAAACCTGTTTCTCCGGAAGAGCTTGTCAATTTGATGCGATCACTTATCCAAAAAACAAGGACCTAGTTTTACATGAGTGCGAATGGTTACAAAATTATTGTCTGTGATGATGAACCACATTTACGTGAAATGGTTGCCGAATATTTAAGTGATCGTGGCTATGAAACAGTTGAAGCCGCCGATGCAAAAGCGATGCACAAGTTTACCGAAAAGCATTCTCCTGATTTGGTAATCCTAGACATTAATATGCCCGGTGAAGATGGTTTGACTGCCCTTCGTAACTTACGAAATAACTCTGACGTGCCGGTTATAATGTTGACGGCGGCATCTGAAGTCGTTGACCGTATTGTCGGACTGGAAATGGGGGCTGATGATTATCTGGCCAAACCTGTGGATTTGAGAGAGTTGGAAGCAAGAATAAAAGCGACTTTACGAAGAATACCGAGCGCTTTGTCAGAGCAAAAATCTGCTAAAACCAAAGGATCAATTCAGTTTGGCGTGTGCAGACTTGATCTGGATAGTGCGCAGCTTCTTGATGCTGATAATAATGAAATTGCCATGACAGCGATGGAATTTAGTCTTTTACGTGTTTTTTCTGAAAATAGGGGGCGTGTTTTAAATCGGGATCAATTACTTGAACAAGCTCATGATAGAGGGTGGGAACCCTTTGACCGATCCATCGATCTTCGTATTTCCCGGCTTCGGCGTAAAATTGAAGTTAATCCGACAAAACCAGAAATCATACGTACCGTTCGCGGAATAGGTTATGTCTTTGGGTAATTGGGTATAAAGAATAAATCAGAACTAATTCTTAGGTATCGTGATCTCTATGTTTCGGGGTTGTTTTCCATCGCAGGGAATTGTTGCTAGCGTGATGTTCTTATCATTCATTCCTGTTAATACGCTGCCACAGTCACCGGGAGAAGTTGACCAAACTTCTTGGCTGGTTTGTGTCTCGATATCTAGGTAATAGGCTTTGCCTGTTCCATTATATCCTTCTGTTGCAACGTAAAGTGATTTTCTGTCATTTCCCCACATAAAACTGGTGATAGAAAAAGCCCAGTCACCGCCTTGCCATGTCCTTTGGGTGAGGCTATAGGGGCCGATTATGGGGGTATCATCGCAATAAACATCGACGGAAAATTCCCCGATAGGTTGGTTGTACCTGTCGGCTTCACATACTTGGCTTAGATCTTTCAGGGCAGGTTTTTGCGCGTTGGCATGTCCTTTGATGGAGTGAAAACCAACTGAACTTACAAGTAACCCGATAAATATGAGGCTTTTAAGCATAGGAAGCCTTTACTTTCATATCTATGAAAAGTTTACAGATTAATGGGTGCTTCGTGAAGGTTTATCAAGTTCGCTGCAAGATAGAGTTGTGTATTATTATCAAGTAACTGTCTGTGGTTTCCAAATGAGGAAGGTGTGTCCTTATGAGAGGAGGAGGTGGGAATAATATCATCAAATAGGTCAGAAAAGACTATAGTATTGCCCATGTGTAATTCTGTTTTTCGGGGGCGATCCTGAAGGTGAGTAATAGGCATTTTCTGATGTCCTGTTTAATCGTTGTTCCAATTCGTTGATAGAAGTTGGTCGTAGGGACGGTCAGCCAGGTTCAAATTTAATTATTTATGCTCTGGGTTTAAGGCAGGTCATATCACAGTGCCATTCTTCTGTTTGATACAATCGATACTTTTCCTGAAATAATGCAGATACCAAAATCGTTTAAATTATTTTTCATCGATGAACGGGATAGAATTTCTGTACATCATGGTGTCTGTATTGAGAACAACGAGATAGCTTAAATGGGACTATCTGAAATAAAAATTATTTATTTTGAACCTTTCCCGTTCTTATTGCGTCAGACCCTGTAACGACAACATCGGGTTACTCGAAACAGTGAGTGACAATACAGGAGAACAAAATGAATAAGTTTCAAAAGTTACTTCTTGGCGTAAGCGCTGCTGCACTTGGGACGAGTGCTATCATTTCAAGCACTGTCTTTGCGGCATCTAGTGGAAACTCTGAGTACGTTCAGAATGTAGATCTGAACTTTCCGGGGTATGCCGCGGTTATTAATGTCAAGAATACTTCAGGAAGTAAGTCTGTAAACAATGTCAATTTACAGATACAGGAATCATCCATTGAGATCGAAGCCGATGGTTTTGTACAGTGTGGCGATGATAAAAAAATAGATTTTAAAGAGGCCAAGATTTATTTTGGCCCTCTCGGTATGTTTGTTGATGACATCAATGATAATGCAGCACTGTATCAAAGTTCCTATGAAGTTAGTCATAAAAGCCGCATTGGCTTGGGTAAGTGGGTAACAGAGGGGACGGATGGTGATGAGAGTTTCACAGTTCCTTTAAATCAAATTAAAAATGGCCATCCGGCTGTTCGCGTTGATCCCTTGGAAGAAATCAATAAAAAATTACAATCCCACCTACAAGGTGGTGGATCGAAAGCAGATTTTTATAAAAACGATCAGGAAATCGTTCTGCAAAGGCCTGTTTCTCTTGCGGGGTGGTGCAGAAAATATCTCTCGCCAGGTCACAGCCCATGGAAAGCTGGCTTTGAGACCAAAAATTTTACTATTCAAGTCAAATATAAAGGTGACTCCGCTATAACCGATAAGCCTATTTTGAATGCTCAATTGGGACAGGTGGGCAATAATCCACAGTATAACAACAATCAATCTTTGCTTTTAAATCAGGCAACTTTTCAGCCAAACATGCCACATCATATTGGAAAATGTTCCGAAGGGACGCCTAACCCTAAAATTCGTGTGAACTACAAAGGGGCAGGTAAGGGAACGGTCCGTTTTAAAATTGATGTGAAAAACAGTGAAGGAAATTTTGTACTGCCAAACATCTATTTGGGCAGTTACGATTCAGAGAGCCAGATAAACAGGCACTTTGATTTTGATTATCCCTTGATTGAAAAAATGTACAATCATCAACAATTCAAATGGTGGAACACAATCAATAAAACCTATGAACATGCGATGACGATTGAAGCTCAAGTCAAAGATCAAAACAGTGATAGTTATGGGCCTTGGAAAGAGTTTGGTTCAGCGACTTTCAAGCATCGTTGTACACCTCAGGTAACTGTAAATGGTAGTAATGCCAAACTGGGTGGTTATCAAAATCAGGGGAGCGACACTATGCCAGATACACGTGGTACTGTGCAGAAAAAGCCGCAAAGGGCTCCCCTTGGTAAAGCAACACAAGAAACTGAAAGACCCAAACGCCTGATAATTCAGACACCTCAATAAACGAAAGTGAAGTAAATGTAGCAGGGTCTAAAATAAGGTCCTGCTGCTCTTTTCTTATGTCGTTGAAAATGAATTCAGCTTTTACTGATACAATTGATACACTTTGGATTATTGTTCAAATTACTGATTTCTATAGTATCTTGGTGTAAAATTGTACGAAGTCTGCCTTGGAGAATATCAGGCGTGCGTTTGAAAAAACGAAAAAAAAATCGATATGGTTTGGGTACGCTGATAGCGGCAATATTTTTGCCGTTTTTATGCGTTCAATCAAGCTTGGCCGATTGGATTGCAGATTTTACACCACCAGAAACATCTGATGCAAAAATACGAATAGATCTTCCGGATGATTTGGATGTGATAACTCTGACACAACTTGGTGTCGAGTTGGACGGTATTGATATTACGTCACTTCTTTCCCTTGATGGGGTTGATTTTATATACAAGCCACTTCAAGCCCTTGAGGGAAATGAACACACATTGAAATTGGTAATGCTAAACCCTGACGGTTCGTCAGAGATAAGGCAGAAATGGACTTTTACTATAACTGGCGATGGCACAGGATCGGCTGGTAATGTTTCTGATTTAAGTGCAAGCAACCCTGAGATTGAAATGGCTGAACGTTTACTTCGTTCGGCTTATTTTCGGGCTGATACGCTCACCGAATTCAGTCGACGTGTCGTGCAGCAAAATATTGGACATGCAACCAATCGTTCTACTTTATCGGGTAGTGGCGATGTTAACTCAGGTTTTACCGCTGGAAAATGGACGGTCGATGCCCATGCGAATTATTTAGTACAAAGTGATGTCGATTTTGCGCAGACAGAACGTACGATCGATTTGGGTGAATATGACGTAAATGCAGATTATCAGGGAGATACTCTGACAGGTGGCTTTTCACTGGGGCACCATGATACAGGGCTGGAAAATCTCCTTGTTTCAGACTTTTATCGTCGGGGTGTTTCTGCGCGAATTGGGACAAGTGATAGCAGGGTAGAGGCACAAGGCTTTGCATTCGGGGCTGAGTCCGTTTCTGGGGCGGCTGATATGACTGGTCTTAACAGTACGGAAAACCGTGTTAAAGGTGTTAGTCTGTCGGTAAAACCCTTTGCAACTGATGTGGACGCGTTGAAATTAACGGGCACCTATTATGATGGTTTGGGGGAGGGAAGCGGTATTGGTCTTTCAGATCTGGATAGTTCTGCATCTGGTTCTGGCTGGGGGATCGGTGTTGAAAAGAGCTTTGGTCATCAAAGAACAAGATTAAAAGCGCAATATGCACATACACTATTTGATCAAGATGGAGATCATGGTGATGCCCCCAAAGACAGCAGCGACGCTGTATCACTACTGATAGATCATCGATTGTTTGATGAAGGGCCCGTCATTGGTGATGACCTACTTAATATTGATGTTGGTTTTGGCTATGACCGTGTTGATACTTTCTTTGAAAGTCTGGCTAACCCTGGCATGATATCAGATCGCGATGCCTATACTGCTTTCAGTAATCTTTATTGGGGCGCTTTATCTGCGAATATCTATGCCTTGCATGAAACCAACAATGTAGATGGTCTCGCGAACGTTCCAACTGATCGCTTGAAAAGTATTGATTTTGGGATGAACTATTCTTTTGATCAACAGACTGGATCAAGGGAATGGTTAGGAACCCCTTATTTATATATGAACAGTTACTTTGCCAGTTTGGAACGTGTTAAAACGCCAAATGGTTATGAGGGCGGAGATACAGATAATTTATCTTCGTCAATTACATTGGGCGGAGGATCAAGCTACGATGTATGGTATTGGTCTTTATCGCATAGCTATTCACGTTTTGATGATTATACAAATATTTCCAGCGACACAGTTAACAATTTGACGGGTTTGGATGTTGGCTGGACTGTTTCTGATAGACTGCAACTTAACGGTGGTACCCAGTTTGGCGTGTTTGAAGACCTTGATACAAATAAAAACAGTTTCAGCACAAACCTGTATTTAGGGGCGACAGCGGAACTTGTTCCAGAAAAAGTTGAGTTAAATTTTGATTATAATTTGAACCTTGCGAATGGTAGTGGCGACTCATCTGATAGTCATATCGTTAATAGCGAGGTAGAATGGACTTTCCTTCAACCTCGCACCAATCGCCCTGGTTTGGCATTGGCCCTAAGAGGATCAATGGAGGAATTCAATGGAAACGCAGATAGTGCCCAAAATGAAACAGAGTATCAGGCCTACATGGTTTTGCGCGTTAAAGCGCCATTTTCGCTTAGCTATTAAAGCGGTTTTTGTTTCGGGTATTATATCCGGAGCTGGACTGACCGTCCCAATGATAGCAGAGGCGAATGTAACTTCGGTTACGGTGACGCCCAAACGCGCTAATGTTCATGTCAAAGGTGCATCTGCCCTTTCGTTAACATGGAATGTTACAAGGCTAGAGCCAACAGCTCCGGCAACAGTTCCGGTTAGTTCGACAAATGCTATTCTTCAAATTAATGGCACCAATGTCGCGACGCTTGGTGGTACTTTGCTTCGACAGTCAACTTTGAATCCTGCCCAAAGTGAAACGTTGCGCTTTAGTGAGGTTCTCTCAATCTCTTCAGCTCTTGCTCGAAAAATAGCCGAAGCCCCCGCGGGATCGGTTTTGATATCCAGAACCTTTACAGATACGCAAACAACAGGCTTGGCGCGACTTTCTGTTTTTGCTGGTTCTGGTCAGGGGGGAGCGCTCAGTATAAATCGTATTGATCTTCGTTTTGATAATGATGCTAGAACAGACGTTATCGCCAAAGGAGATACGAGACGAGCCATTGCGGAGATAAATTTCAGAAGTAGCGGTCTTCTAAAGGGCGAATGGCGTATTATTGACCCCACAGCAAGTCTTGGAAGTGCGCGAGGTCGTATTCTACAGGTTGTGCGACAACAGGTTGTGAGTTCGGGGCAGGGCAGAACGAGGATAGTAAGCCCGGCATTACCGACAACAAAAAATGGCCTTTATTTGCTAACCTTTAGTGTCGAAAATGCTGAAGGCATTACCGAATTACCTGTGTTGAGGTATTTTGTTCTCGAAACTTCGACAAAAAGGCCAGCTGATAATTTGACGGCCTTGAGCCCAGGAAACGGTGCCCGTGTCAATCAGGATACAGTTTTCGCGTGGGAAAATGTCCCCGGTGCACTTGCCTATCAGGTAGAAATACTTACTCCGGGACATGACGAAGTTGTTTCTGGAAAAGTTGTTTCCGCTCAGGATTTGAAACTTAAACTTTCTGCTTTTTCCTTGGACAATCTGAATTCAGGGGAAAGTTATGATTGGCGATTACGTGCTTTTGATAAAAGTGGGCGCGTTATCGGCTCCTCACCACGTCAATTGTTGTATATGCCATAGGGATTATTAATGACCGAAAACGATACAGCATATTCTCTTCTTCAACGTGTCAGCAAAGGCGATGAAACCGCCTTTGCTGATTTTTATCATCTGTTTGAAAAACGACTGTATCTTTTTATTAAATCAAAATTGAACGATTCATTCGAAGCCGCCGACATACTAAATGAAACCTTTTTAGAGGTATGGCGTAAAGCCGAAACCTTTGAGGGGCGTTCTAAAGTATCAACCTGGCTATTTGGAATAGCATACTTCAAGACGGTGGATCGGATGCGTAAGAAAACAGACATACCAATGGATAGCGACAACTTTCCTGAAACGGCGGATGATAGTCCGGATGCTATGGCATGTCTTTTGACTGCTGAAAAAAGTGATCATATCAAGTTCTGTCTTGATACCTTAAAAGCAGTACACCGTGCCGTGATGCAACTGGCATTTTTCGAAGACCTTCCTTATTCAGAAATTGCACTGATTGTAGACTGCCCGGAAAACACCGTTAAGACCCGTATGTTCCATGCCAAACAGGCAATGAAACGTTGCCTGTCCAACCGTATGGGAGGCTGAACATGAAAAAGGAAATCTCAGAACTCTTACCATTCTATGTGAATGGTAGTCTTCAGGGGGAAGATCTTGAGGCGGTTAAAAAAGCTTTGAGCCAAGATAAAGCTCTTCGAGATGAATGTGCTTTTCTGGAAAACCTGAGAGACGAAGTTCAAAATCAAACACATGAAAGCTCGCCTGGTCAGCTTGGTCTGAAGCGTTTGCAACGTGATCTTGCAAAAGAGCAAACAGCACGGGGCGGACGTTTACCTCAAAATGATAATATCAAAAATAAGGTGTGGCGGATAGCAGCGGTTGCAGCCTGTTTTATGTTGCTTGTCCAGACGGCTTATGTTGTGCCCTTGTGGCAAAACAACAAAGACTTGGTTGCTGCGAGTGGTGGTAATGCCGCCTATATCCGTGGTCCAGTGCTGTCGGTTACTTTTGTTCCAGAGGCACGTGAAGAAAATATTCGCGAACTTTTATTGGCTGTTGATGCTCGTATTATTGATGGCCCTTCATCTCTGGGCGTTTATAAGCTGGCTGTATCAAAAGATCCTGAAGCTGTTATCGCCAAGCTTCAAGCGCACAAAAATCTGGTTGAAACCGTACAACGTAACGGCGGGGAAAGTGGTGGGAAGTGATGTTGCGCCATTCTCTAACTCTCGTCGTTTTCTTGCTGCTTTCAATTGGAATACCGCAGGATTTACCCGCACAAACATCTGCTGATCCCGCGAGTGAAGAACCAGGTACGACACCGATACCTGGCACTCCAGGTACGAGGGCAACACCCAATACTCGGCCAATACCGGGGGCGTCGACATCTACAGGAAAGTCCCGGACCGTAACTGATGATCCGGTTACGTCCCGACCGACAGGTAATCGATCTGATGAGATTATCTTTTCCGGGATAAGAGCAAACTGCGTTCGCCCGGGCACAATATTAACCATTCAGGGCAAAAACTTTGACGATATTCCAAATAGCTATCGCTTGGGATTAAGTAATACTCATGATTTGATAGAGTTGGATATTCTAAATAAAAAGAATACTCTGATCTCAAGTTATTTACCTAAAAAGGGTATTGATTTAAATACAAAATATGACCTTGTTTTCTTTAAGAGGAGTACTCGCCAAGTATTTGATAAAACAGGTTTAAGTGTACGCATCTGTCCAACGGAAACCAGTGTGGTTAATGATGTCTCTATCGAACAGGATGTCATTATTCTGGTTGATAGTGCTCAGGAAAATGCAGTTCGTTCCGAACTTCAAAGACGTCGTTTACCTGTTCTCGAAGTTTACAACCTTGATGCCTTACAATCAGTATTGATCCAGACCCGATCTACAAACGCGGGGGCTGTTATTCAAGAGCTGAGAACTGTTTTTCCAAATGCCGAGGTTGATTTTAATAATGATCTTACGTCTTCTGCAAAACCTCGTTTATATGCACAAAAAGCGATTGGTTGGGATCTGGATCAAGGGTGTCAGGTAACACAGCTTGGTTTCCCCATTGGTCTTCTGGATGGTGCTATTGATCAGCACCACGCTGCTTTTGATGGACAGGCCATTGTATCGCGTAATTTTTTGGGTAATCAGACGATTGACCTTAGTCATGCAACTTCTATTGGATCTATCTTGATCGGTAATAATCAAGAAAATGGTTATCAAGGGCTGATACCCGGAACACAGCTATTTAATGCGGTGGTTTTAAGGTTGAACAATTCCGGGGATCAATTGGCGAGTACTGTTGCGGTATTACAGGGTCTGGATTGGCTGCTTGAAAATCATGTGCGTTTAATCAATGTTTCGCTTAGTACTGATGTGCCGAACAGGGTGTTAAACAAAGGTTTCGTTCTTTCGCTAGAAAAAGGCGCCCTTGTTTTCTCAAGTGCTGGAAATCAAGGACCTGAGGCACCTGTAAGTTACCCGGCAGCTTTAGAGGGGGTCTTTTCAATTACAGCCATTGATTCCCGTCACAAGATATACCGCGATGCCAATCAGGGGGATTTTATTGATTATGCTGCCCCCGGTGTGGATATCTGGACAGCTGTGCCGGGGAATAAGGGCGGGTATGTTTCCGGTACATCCTTTGCGACACCACACGCCTTGGCTGTTGCGTCGCTTATCCTCAAAAATAATCCGAAAATGTCACGACAGGTATTATCTCGGGCCTTGTCTTTTTCCGTAATTGATTTGGGTGATCACGGACGAGATTCCATTTACGGTGCGGGATTGATCAAAGGTACTTGTTAAAACCCTTGTGAATTATAGAAATAAAAACAGTTAGATGGAAATTTTATATTTTTATTTGAACTGTTGTTTGTGTTGGACCGACCTAGTTGTGAACAAAACATTGGGTGCTGTCCGACGGATTGATGATCAGATCTTTAGGCCAACCCCATACTCGTAATTAAAAGATTTGAAATTAAAGGGCTTCAAGTTCAACGGGCCTTAAATTCAAAGGAAAAGTCATGCTCAAAAATATGAAGCCTGTTTATTTGGCTCTGGTTACAATTGGATCAATGGGGTTAACTGCAATGCCTACTCACGCGTGTAAGGAAATAACAGCGGTTGCGCTTCAAGGAAGTGACGCAGCAGAATTAAGAGTGAGGGTGAATAACGTCATCCTGATAAATCACAAGGGATCACACTCGAATACTGTTCCGGCAAACCTGTTGTTAGAGGGGGATAATGATTTCAAGATTGAATTGATTACTGATAGCCCTGATGCCACAGGGCGTGCAGAGGTTTTCGTTGCTTGTGAAGGCGATTTCCCCAAAGAGCCGGGTAAGAATGAAAATGTACTGGCTGAGTTGTATCAACAAGGGGCAGGGGAACAAAACGCCATTTTTCAGGCCAAGACCCAGCCTGCCTTCAGTTATCTGACAGGTGAAATTACCTCTGATGAAGGATTGTTGGAAGCGATAGAGATGATGCGTAACGCCGCAGAGGCCGGTGATGCCAAGGGTTATATGGCTTTCTTTGAGCCGATGTTTACCGATCTACCTCTTGCTGGTGGGCCGCCCCCTGAAATGATCAAGGGTATGGTTTCTGAATTGCTCAGTGGTAAATACACGATCAAATCAAGCAAAGATGTACAGGTGAATAAAATATTGGGCGGACGTGCTTACCAGGTTGTAAACAGTCAAGATCAAGGACCAATACAGTTTGAAGAAAAAACTGATGTTGCCACGGGACGTACAACAATTACCCAAGGCGCATTTTGGTTGAAGACAGCGAATGGGTGGAAGGTTTTCCGACCTTAAATAGCATACCAAAACAACAAAACCCCCGCAGTTTTTCTACGGGGGTTTTGTTCGTTAAGGGGTAAAACTATCCAACGACAATCATGTGTTCGTCGTTATCAAGAATAACCGTCAGGATATCTGTCGCACTGACATTTTCCATAACAGCAATTTCTGTATAGGTAACGCCATCGCTAGAGATTTCCAGTGATGTAGTCGGTCCTGTATCCGTTGCTCGAATAAAATTCGCAACAACATCGGTATTGTCATCAAAGACAATCAGATCACTGACATCCAGAATATCACCCTCGCTGTTGTCATAATCTGTGATGGTATCAACATCTACACCAATATTTTGACCATAGAAGAGGAAAGTATCCGCCCCAGTACCACCCGTTAAGGTGTCTGAGCCAGCTCCCCCGATCAGGGTGTCATTTCCACCGCCGCCGATGAGGGTATCATCACCATCGCCACCGACAAGAATTTCACCATCGCCCGTACCGGTAATCGTACTACCGTCCTGATATTCGACGGATGCACTGGCAACGTCAGTTGTTAATGTATCTGATATTTCATAGTCGAAACCACCATCCTGAAGTTGGACGATATCAGTACTTTCGATAGAAAGCTCTGCTTCGTAGTCTCGTGTTCGTGTTCCACTATCGTTTTTACTATCGGTTGATTGTACCCGGATATAATAGTTTCCAGAACTGATGGCCGTATAACTTTCTCCCGGGTTAAAGTCAGAATCTATAACTGATCCTCCGGGGCTATAAAGCACAACCTTAAGGTTGGAATGCCCTGTAAAGCTCTCGAGTGAGAAGGTTTCCCCACCCAGCAATGCGATTTGATAGCTATCACGGTCATAGCGTCTGGTTGTAGAGAAGCCATCACGATCACTTGCATCTCTAATTCGGCCATTGATATTCAGTAAGTGAACAACTTCATTTGCCGGTGTGCTGTCATCTCTTACCCAACTTGTACGATTAAGTTGAGTTGAACGATTAGAGCCAGAGGTATCCCTATCACTATTGCTTTCATAGTTATCGACATGATCATTATTAGGTCCGGGAGGATCATGGTAAAAATATCCATCAGATCCATAATTTCGCTCTGAAATTGTCTGGACCGTACTACCGGACCCAAATCCCAGGCTGGAAACATCCATACCATCTGATACGAAGGTCACAACACCACCACTTTCGCTGACGGCCCCGTTTACAGGGTTATCAACATCGGTGAGTGTTGTACTTGCGTTGATGTCATCGTTAAACAGCAAGGCTGAATCAGGAATATCGATATCACCAGAGGTAATGTTTGTTAGGATGATATCGTTTACCGCATCAACTGGCTCTGGCAATGTTACACAGACTTTTAGGTCTGCGGAAGAAGGATCGCCGTCACCATCGACCATGGTATAGACAAAGGTTTCTTCATAATCACCATTAACTGAACCCGGGGCGGTATAGGTGTAATCGCCTGTGGCCGTATCGACCACCAGTTTACCGCCTTCGGCCGTAGACGCGATAATGATCATACCATCACTACTACCATCACTTACGTCGGTATAAACAACACCATCGTGAAGAACTTCGGTAATCGCAACAGCACCAAATCCATCAGCACCCGGTTCGTCATTTGTCAGAAGGTTGCCACTAGCATCAGTTCCGCCGACGGTACCATCTAGGGCATCAGCAAGATCAGCGAAGTTTGGTACACTGACAAAGCTATAGAGACTGCCGGGGATAGAAGGATTTACGGCATCACCGCCGCCCGTATTAAGGAAATAATCCTCTAGTCCATTTTCAACAGAGGTACTTGTACCAATACCTATTCCGGTAACCTGGATGTCGTTATCAACAATTGCGGTTGCAATACCACTATCAATTTCATCACTATTGCTTGTACTCGTGTCGTTAGGTGAACCATCACTAATGAAGTAGAGGTGACTTTCATGTGATGGTAAGCTTGTCACAGGATTGTCCAGATATTCAGAGTTCGCCCCGAACATTGACGCCATACCTGCATCATAGTTGGTTGAGCCTGACCCATCATAAGCCCCATAAATGGTTGAAAGTTGATCATCCAGGGTTATCGATGACAGGGTCCCATCATTATTGAGACGCTTGAAATCATCAAGGTTCAGCGTTCCACCTGCGAAGCCATCAAAGACAAAGGTGCCATAGTCTTCGGCATTCGTCCCGAAAGTAACCAGAGAGAAAGCCAGTGTTTCCAAAGCAGTACTTTCCGCGACGAGATTGTCAATAAAGGTACGGACACCATTTATCTGGGTCTGATAGTCTGATTGACCAATCGATCCGCTCTCATCAATTACAAAGGCAATATTAAGCGGTGGTGTTTCACCGGGCAGGGCAACAAGACAAATTTCGTCATTGTTTGCAACAGGCTCATCATCCTTGATACAAATTGTTAAATCAGCGGAAGATTTATCGCCGTCGTTATCGAGGATAGAGTAAGTGAATACATCATCAACAACGTCATCGGTTGGTGTTCCTGGTGCGCCATGTTGAACGGCCGGCAAGCTGGTGTAAGTATAGTCACCAACAGCATTACCGCCACTATCTTCAAGGTAAATCTCTAGCGTTCCTTTGGCTGAGGTAACGGTTAAGAGTTTGGTTCCATCATCATAAATCGCAGATGGTGTACCTATCGTTGGCCCGGTTAGAACCCCAGCATCATCAACGCTAAAGGTCGTACCATCGATTTCGATATCACAAATACGGTCAAGTCCATCGGCACCAATTTCGTCGTTAGTGATAACGTTACCACTTACGGTGTTACTCAGTCCGATTGTTCCAACCAACACATCAGCAAGATCTTCGAATGATGCCGCGTTTAGAACTTCGCCGTCGTTGGCAACAACGCCACCATCAAAGAAATTGACAAAATCACTCGGCTGGACGCCTCCGCCAATACCAACAGCTGTGAAGCCAATATCGCCGTCCAGTAGGTCAGCTTTACCACCACTATCCAGCACAATAGATCCATTGCTTAGGGGTGAAGCGCCGTCATTCTGTTCTCCGTCACTGAGGAAGAAGACCTGGTTATTGGCACCGGGAACATATTCAAAGTCACCACCGCTGTCGGAAAAGAGCATTTCCATAGCGGCTTCATAATCCGTAGCGCCAGAGTTTATGACGCCACGGCTGGTGCCATCCAGCGCAGCCTCTGCAGAGGCCAGATCAGTAAAGGTTCCAAGGTTTGCAGCATCAGCACCAAAGGCCACAAGTGATACTGAAACACTTGCCCCCGATGCAAACAACGTCTGGATAAAGGTTTTTACGCTGGCAATTTCTGTAGCGAGGTCGCTATTGCTGACTGACCCACTGAAATCCATCACGATGCCGATATTTTGCGGTTGGGTTTCTTTTTCAACCTCAGTTACGCATTCTTCGTCATTATGGGCAAGCAGGCCATCATCTTTTACGATGACATCCACAGAACCCCAATCATAATCCCAGTCTCCATCTACCAACTTGACGTAGAATTTCATAGGCAGTGGGTCATTGTGATCATTCGTATTTGGGTGTTCCAATGCGGTGAATTGCTCGTACTCGTAGGTCCCGTCAGGATTTACTGTAAAGGTGAAGGCGACGTCGCCACCAGCCCACCCGGTGAGCACATTGCCAACTTGTGAAGTTGTAATTGGCGTATCTGTTTCAGCGGTTGTGATGCCACTGGTGTCTACTGAAATTTTGATGGCGTCGTTATGAGGGGACCAGCCATAGTCCGTTTGTGGACCGTCAGCGCCGAAATCAAAGGTATCAAAAGCGCCACCATCCTTGATAGAGGCATTGGTGTTCAGGTCTGTTTCGTCGACCATTACCATTTCCTGGCCACCAATATCAGGCCCATCATCCAGAACTTTAAGGATTACATTGCCATAGGCTTTGTCTCCATCACCATCCTTGATCCGTACGGAAAACTTCATTCCGATTGGTTCGTTATGGTTATAGGAGTTCCAGTGCTCCAACGCTTCATATTGTTCATAGCTGTAGGATCCATCTGGATTAACTGTGAACCGGAACACTTCTTCACCATCAGCTGTACCGATTAAGGTGTCTCCGGACTGGCTCGTACTGACAGCGTGGTTTCCATCGGATGTTCTGATGGTACCAAGAGAAAACATGCTGATACGAATGTCGTCAATGGCTGGACCATCAGCGCCAAAGTCAAAGGTATCGAATACACCTGAATCTGAAATAACCGCGCTGTTATCAAAATCGGTTTCATCGACACAGAGGAACTCATGCCCACCGATCTTAGGACCATCATCATCGAAGTTGATTCTCAGTTTACCGATATTACTCTGGTCACCTTCATCGTCCACAGCGAAGAACCTAAGCTTCATTGTATTGATGTCTTCGTCGTGGCTATAGGTTTTAGGATGCTTGAGCGAGAGATACTGTTCGACATAGATATCGACGTCATTTTCGCCATTTGTAAGGTCAGCACCAATTGTTACCACAAAGGCCAACTCACCATCTTCACCGCCGACACGCCCATAAATAACAGAAGGATCTGAGTCCGAAGAATAGAGATTGATATGTGAGCCATCAGTTGTTTTTACACCACTGTATGCGCCGTCATAGTCAATAAAGCGAATATCTTCCAGATCATCAGGTGGTGAGAAGCTGGGACTTGAAGGGGCATCAGTATCCAAAGGCCCATCAGAACCATCTGCTTCGTCATTCGAACCATCAGTGTAGAGATTTAACCCGTCTACTATGGATGTGAATCCTCGGCTGACAATTTCGCCGCCTACAGTACTATCCGCAGCCATTGCCGTCGCCAGAATAGTCTGTGCATCTGAAACACCGGGGACATCATTGGCAGCACGCCATTCATCTGATGTTTGGACACCTTCGGTTTCATCCAGATACAGTTTTGCATAGCGGACAATATCAGGAACATCTTCTTCGATATCAAAAACAAAGCTGCTTTCTGCAGTCGCTATATTGTTTTCAGTCGTTAATTCGTCTGTTCCAACGTCTGTTTCTTGTTCTTCCGCAATGGCCTGAACAGTAATGACAACTGGGCCGTTTGTATGTGTCGGACCTTCTTGATAGCGTCCACCGTCTTCTGGTTTAGGGGGAAGAATGATAGATTGTTCATCTGTTAGGACTGTCGGAACAGGGCTTTCTCCACCTTCACCGCCTTCACCGCCTTCGACATCAACACCCGTCGTTGTGTAGTCATTGGTGTTAAATGCGACAAGGCCACCAAAAGTTGTAAAATCAACGGTTTCCGAAGGATCAAGGTCGGGATCGTCTGGATCAGGCAAATCACCTGTGTAACGAACAATGTATTGAACAAGTTGTCCGGGTTCTTCCGACAGTATGCTGTCTTCACCGCCTTCGCCGCCGTCATCTGGAACAGGGGCAGGGGTGATTGGACCAAAAAGTTCCCACCCTTCTGGTAAATTTGTGCATTCTTCGTTAATGGTAAAGGCAGCGGGAATTCCAGAGAGGACGAGAGTTAGTGTTTCAGATCCATCTTTGTCGCAAAGTTCAGCATTGATGGGGAGTTTTATTATGCTTTCTTCACCAATGGGATCATTCAGGCCACCTGTTAAGTAAACTTCATTCTCGTTTTCGTCTGGTAGATCTGTGATTTGATCTCTTACCTGAAGGTCAGGGTAATTATGTTCACCGCCTTCGCCACCTTCACCGCCTTCACCACCTAAAGACAGTAGAGGCATGTCAGCAACAGCATCAATAATGGCCTCGACAGAATAAGGGAGCACAGCAGATAGACCTGAATCCGGATCGGTAATCACCGCAGTCCCGGAAACATTGATGTCTTCATCAGAATCTGGCGGGGGAAGAATATATACATCCCCTAAATCGCTACCTGCGATGACAGCTGGGAACCCACCGACATATTCATCACCCAAATCGGTGCCGCCAATGAATAAGCGGGCTCCATCGGGGAGGGGGTCCATTACCACAAAATCAAGAGTTTCGTTATCTGCGGGCACAAAAGTAAAGATAACCTGCATAGGTGCCGCGACAGCCTCTAAAGTATCTTCGCCGCCTTCACCACCAAAAGGGTTATCATCTTTACCTTCATCGCCACCAGGTAAATGCTGGTTCGGTAGCCAGTCTTCAAAGCCACCAGCAAAGGTGCCTGATATACCCCCTTCATAATCAGGAACTTCTGTTTCTGTTGTAATAAAGGTAACGTCAAACGTCCCTTCGGCAGGATCGGTATTTTCGTCAATGCCATCAAGAAGGCCAAAGTTTAGTTCTGTCGGCCCAATAATGCCTTGTGCTATGAGCAAGTCGATAACACTACCAGTGTCTTCACTATAAACACTACCGCCGCCACCTGCAGGACCAGCACCTGCACCAGCTGCTGTTTCAAGCGGTAGATCCCCTGCCTGAGCCAAAACAAGACCTATAAGTTGGCTGGCAGCAACCTCTGTCCCGTCAATGATAAGAAGAGGGGCTTCGCCGTCAGAAAAATCACCAGCCAAATTTTCAAAGACAATACTACTTTCTGGGGTGCCATCGTTATCAAGGTCAAAATTAAGAACTAAATTTTGTCCATCAACAACAGCGGCAGCTTGTGTCGCATCAAAATTAAGCTGTAGTCGTTGACCTGCCTGCGCAGTAATTGCTTGGGATGTCCCAACAGCGGGCAAATCAATAGAAAGTTCCGTGGCCGCTTGGCCTACAGCAAGAACCGAATCTTGTTCTAACGTTTCAATTTCAGAAGTAGCGTCATCGGAATTACGGGGTGTGTTTGAATCTGACATTCTAGCCTCCTCGGGCTCTTCGTATTGGCACCGCCTTTTCAGGCAACTCACTCAGGCCATGGTTGAGGAATATGACTCAAATATCTTATCAGTATTTAAAATTTTATATAGAATTAATGTTTTAATAACTACATATATTTGTATGATTTTTTCGTTAAATTACAGTAATTGTTAATAATCATAAGAAAATAATCACATTTACTGTATTTTTTGTAATTAATTTTTGTGTGGATTCTTTTCTGTGGGTTTGAGGGTTTTGTTTTTCTATAATTTTATTGTGTTTATTCTGTTTCTATTTGGTGTTTTTGTGCATTTATTTCAGGTGTAAAAAAGACTGCGCATGTGTTAACGATGCGCTTGGCTTTCGCGATGTTCTGTAACGGGCTTTTGCTAAAGATCGAGTAAGCGTTGCTTTAAGTCTAGATAGACCATTGGTGTTACAACTACCGCTTAAATTGACGCAACCGTGTGAATCGATGTTCTTTAATATACAAGCAACTCTATAACTGGCTTACTGACTTTTTTCTTTTTCTATAGATGTCTCTGCCTTGATCGCAGCAGTATAGAGCTGTTTACTACTCATGCCGTTACCACCCAATGGCAGGAATGGCGCTTTGCTCTCACCGTGTCTTCTTCGTTGGAAAATACGTACAATGGTAAAAAGCACAAGAAGGCTGTTGTTCATGACAAAGAACATAAATATACCTTCAGGACCAATAAAGGCCATAAACTGTGCGGCAACTGTCGGTCCTAAACTTGCCCCGACCCCATAGGCTATTAAGAGGCCCGCAGATACTTGGACAAGTTCTTTTCTGTCGGCCATGTCATTAACCTGTGATGCCGAAATCGGGTATATTGTAAATGACATACCGCCATAAATCGCAATGGCAGCGATGAGAATAATAAAGCTCTGTCCTGTTGCCCAAATAACGGCAAAACAGGATCCGATTGTCAAAAGCGACGAGAAAATGAGAACCGTACGTCGGTCAAAGCGATCTGATATACGGCCAATCGGAAATTGCAACAGCATTCCACCAAAAATTGCCGCAGCCATAAAGGTTGAAATCTGGGGAATAGTAAGGCCAACATCCTTTCCAAAGACGGCCCCCATACTGTTCAGAGATGAATTTGACATCCCGGCACATACTGTCCCAAACACCCCAACCGGAGAAACGAGAAAAAGATTCTTGAAAGCCATACGTTTAGGAGAACTTGGTGTTGGGGCCGTAGCTCTGGTCAGTAGAAGAGGTACAAGTGCAAAGGAATAGACCATTGAGCCAATAACAAAGAGCTGGAATTGAGCGGGGTCACCCAACAGCATCATAAATTGTCCGGTTCCAGACCCTATATAGTTGGTAATCATATAGAGGGAGAGAATTTTCCCTCTGTTTTCATTACTGGATTTTTCATTCACCCAGCTTTCGACCACCATAATCATTCCTGCCATACAGAATCCTGTCACAATACGAAGGCAAAACCAGAAAATAGGGTCGGTAAACAGTACGTGGGCAAGAACAGCAACTGAGAGGATAGAGGCAAAGGCAGCAAAGGAGCGAATATGTCCAACAGCGGCTATCACGCGAATAGCAAAAACGGCACCAATCAACATTCCAATAAACTGGCCAGTCATGATCAGGCCGGTGGTCTCGGTTGAGAACCCTTCAATTCGACTACGAAGACCCAGCAGTGTGTTAATCATCCCCTGACCAAGCATAAGCATGGCAAAACTAAAAAGGAGAGCTGAAATTGACCTGATTGATTGCCACATGCTGTGTATTTACCACTGAATAGGAGCAGAAGAAGAGCGTTATGAGTGCTTATCTAATATCAATTTAGGTGATTCTGCCTACTGATTTATTTGAATTTTTGATTTTATTTCAAAGATATCTTCAGAAAGTAAAAAATAATATCAGACAAGGTAAGCTTTTTCCCTTCGATGATTTCCTCTCGTGACAAAGTTTATAGCTGTGTTTATCGTTTGCTCTACTGTTTTGTAGGAGAGTTTGTATGTACTCAAGTATGTTGGATCGTAAAAATAAGATTGGCTCGAATTCGGGGCTGATAGCTGATTTTCGCAGCGATACTGTCACAAAGCCAAGTAAGAGAATGCGCGATGCTATGGCGCAAGCTAGGGTAGGTGATGATGTTTATGATGATGATCCAACAGTAGCAGAGCTTGAAAGAAAGCTTGCTGAAATGGCGGGGATGGAAAGTGCTCTTTTCTTTCCAACGGGTACTCAAAGTAATCTTGCTGCACTTTTGAGTTACTGCGGTCGTGGTGATGAATATATCGCGGGGGATGAATACCATATCTTCATTGATGAAGCGGGCGGCGCGGCTGTACTCGGCGGGATTTCTCCCTTTCCCTTGCCGACCGATAATTCGGGTGGTCTTACTCCTCAACAGGTAGTGGAGGCGATAAAGCCAGATGATTTTCATTGTCCAATCAGCCGCTTACTGTGCCTTGAGAATACAGTGAATGGGCGTGTACAAAGTCTTGAACGTATAGCATCCTTAGCTGCGGTCGCACATGAGAATGACCTAGGGGTTCATCTTGATGGTGCACGTATATTCAATGCGGCAACGGCTTTGAATGTGTCGTTAAAAACACTGTGCGAACCAGTTGATTCAATTTCTATATGTCTTTCCAAGGGCCTAGGAGCACCAGTTGGGTCAGTACTCTGCGGATCTGAGCATCTGATAAAACGGGCCAAGCGTATGCGAAAGCTCTTGGGTGGCGGTATGCGTCAGGTCGGGGTGCTTGCTTCTTGTGGTCTTTATGCCTTGGAACATAATGTTCCTTTACTTGGAAAAGATCATGAAAAAGCGACTAAGTTAGCCCGGGGGTTACAGTCCATTCCAGAGGTCTCACTTGATTTATCATCTGTTGAAACGAATATGGTCTTCATGAACCCGGGTGAGGGGCATCATCAAGCCCTGTGTGATTTCTTGCTTGAAGAAGGAATTTTGATTGGAGCACAGATCCCGGAAATCCGTTTGGTTACTCATATGGATATCTCGGATGAGGCAATAGAGTTGTTTGTCGAGAAAACGCGTTCCTACTATCAGATGAAAAATTGATTCTTCTTTTATGTGCTTTTTAAAAGAACGGAATTCATCTAGACAAACTTCCCTTCTTGTGCAGGAAAAGAGAAGGACGTTAACAGAACCTTAAAACAACCATCACGCAGGAGTCTTTCAAAGGCGGCAGACTAGCATCAACAAACATTCAATCGTTTATGGTGCAAGTTACATGGTTGCGATCAAGGTTACAGGTCTGAGTAAGACCTTCTCAAAGGGCAAAAAGGCTCTTAATTCACTGGATCTTCAGATTGGTAAGGGCGAGATGGTTGCCCTTATCGGGGCATCCGGTTCTGGTAAATCTACCTTGATCCGACATCTTTCCGGATTGATGAAAAGTGACAGCGATAACAGTAAAATCGAAGTCCTTGATCAGATTATTCAAGAGAATGGAAAACTAGGACGAGGCGTTCGTTCTGCGCGTTCTGATGTTGGTGTCGTATTCCAGCAATTTAATCTGGTGAACCGTCTTTCTGTTTTGACGAATGTGCTCATCGGTCTCTTGGGGCAGATTCCAAGGTGGCGGGGGACTCTAGGTCTTTTTACTCGGGAAGAAAAAATGATCGCCATGAAGGCACTTTCCCGAGTTGGTATCGATAATCTTGCTGAGCAGCGTTCATCGACCCTGTCCGGCGGTCAACAGCAACGTGCTGCTATTGCCCGAGCCATTACACAGGGCGCAGAGGTGATTTTAGCTGATGAGCCTATCGCTTCGTTGGACCCGTCCTCTGCCCGTAAAGTAATGGATACATTGGAAAATGTGAATAAGGAAGACGGTGTTACCGTACTCGTTTCCTTGCATCAGGTTGATTATGCTCTTCGTTATTGCCCTCGCACGATTGCGATGCGTAACGGTGAAATTATTTTTGACGGCGATTCAAAGCGTTTAACGCCGAAACTTCTCGAACAACTTTACGGTGATGACAGTTTGGAATTGCTAGGTTCCGTACAACAGGAAAAACCTGTTGTGTCATCACTTCCAGAACAGGCCGTAGCTTAAAGACTACGATCTGCAGTTCCTCATTCATCTGGCATTTATGTACTTTAAAACTAGGAGAACAGGTAAAATGGTTCGCAAATTAATCGCTTCTGCAGCTGTTGCTGTAACAGCACTTGTTGGTGGTGTTGCTCAGGCTGACACTAATTACAAACCTCTTGAGAAAGATCCGACAGAATTGAACTTCGGGATCATTTCAACAGAATCAACTTCTAATCTGAAAGAGCAGTGGGTTCCTTTGATGAAAGATCTGGAAACGGCTCTTGGCATGAAAGTAAACCCTTTCTTTGCCCCTGACTATGCTGGTGTGATCGAAGCAATGCGTTTTGGTAAAGTTCATCTTGCATGGTTCGGTAACAAATCAGGTATCGAAGCTGTCGACCGTTCTGGTGGTGAAGTTTTCGCACAGACATCTAAAGCAGACGGTGGTCAAGGTTACTATTCGCATATTATCACGCATGTAGATAACAAAGATATCAACAACCTTGAAGATATCTTCAAATGTGACAAGTCTTTGAACTTTGGTATTGGTGATCCGAACTCTACCTCTGGCTTCCTAGTTCCTTCATACTATGTGTTTGCCCAGAATGGCGTTGACCCAAAAGAGTGTTTCAAAACTGTTCGTAATGCAAATCACGAAACAAACTTGATGGCGACCGCTAACAAACAGGTTCATGTTGCTGCAAACAATTCAGAGCAAATCGGTCGCTCTATGAAAAAAGCGCCAGATGCTGCTGCAAAAATAAAAGTGATCTGGACATCTCCATTAATCCCTTCTGATCCAATGGTTTATCGTAAAGATATGTCCAAAGAACTTAAATCTCGTATCAAAGCCTTCTTCCTTGGTTATGGCCGTCTTGGTGATGTTGCCCATGCTAAAGAAGTTTTAGGTGGGATCTCTGATGGTCAGGGACTATTTATGGAAAGTAACAACACGCAGTTGTATCCTGTGCGTCAGCTGGCTCTGTTCAAAAATAAGCTAAAAATCGAAGGAAACGAAGGCCTGTCCGCTGATGATAAAGAGAAAAAGCTATTGGCGATTAACAATCAGCTTTCTGATTTGAAAGTTCTGGTTGCTGCACAATAAGCAACGAAACTGCAAAAACGGTGCTCTGATTGAGCACCGTTTTTCTGTTCAGTGAGAATAGTTATTTCTTTCATCTATATAAGATTTTTTCCGATGTCCAATTTTTCAGAAACACAAAAATCTATCGAAATTCCTGCTCATGATTTGAAGCGGTCCATTGGTAGCCTCGTTATGTGGGCTGTCTTATTTGCATTACTTGCGCTGTCATGGGAAGGGGCTGATATGCGGCCTTGGGATCTGATTGATAATGCAGAGAACATGAGCCAGTTTGCCTCTGGTTTTTTTCCGCCGGATATGTCGCAGTGGAAAATGTATGTCGAAGAAATTTGGATTACAGTTCAGATTGCAATCTGGGGAACAGCGCTTAGTATCGCGTGCTCAATACCTTTGGGCGTTTTGTGCTCAGAAAACATTGTACCGTGGTGGGTATTTCAACCTGTTCGCCGCCTTATGGACGCAGCCCGTGCAATTAATGAAATGGTTTTTGCCATGCTTTTTGTTGTTGCTGTTGGTCTTGGACCATTTGCAGGTGTTCTAGCCTTATGGATACATACAACAGGTATTCTTGCAAAATTATTCTCTGAAGCAGTAGAGGCTATTGATCCTAGCCCTGTTGAAGGGATAAGAGCAACTGGTGCATCTGGCTTACAAGAGGTAATCTTCGGGGTCATCCCACAGGTCCTTCCACTTTGGATTTCCTATTCACTCTATCGCTTTGAATCAAATGTTCGTTCAGCAACAGTTCTGGGTATTGTTGGTGCTGGTGGTATTGGAGCCATCTTATGGGAGAACATTCGTGGCTTCTATTATGCAGAAACCGCAGCGGTTGTCATTTTGATTATCGTATCAGTCAGCCTTCTCGATATTCTGTCACAACGCTTAAGAAAACTGGTTATCTAAAAGATGTATTTCCAAACCCAACCTCATGTTAAAAAACAACTTTCTGAACAGCCGACCATTGCTGATACCGCTGTTGTATTGGATAGTCATTTGGGGCAGTGGACTGAGGTTGGGGAGGGAACCAAGATTGTTGAAAGCCGACTTGATGATTATAGCTATGTCGTGAATAACAGTGATATTATTTATAGCCAGATAGGGAAGTTTGTGAATATTGCCGCTTTTGTCCGGCTTAATCCTGGGCAGCATCCTATGGAGCGGGCGAGCATGCATCACTTCCAATATCGGAGTGAGGCCTATGATATGGGGGATGATGACGCGGATTTTTTTGATTGGCGTCGTTCTTCTCCTGTTCGTGTTGATCATGATGTCTGGATTGGCCACGGCGCAATTGTCAAAGGCGGTGTTCATATTGGTACTGGCTCTGTGATTGGTTCCGGAGCGGTTGTAACAAAAGATGTTGCACCTTACTCGATTGTTGCCGGCGTTCCCGCGGCAGAAATCCGTCCACGTTTTGAGAGGCCTATTCAAGAAGCCCTTTTGCGCATCAAATGGTGGGATTGGACGCATGACCTTTTAAAAGATCGTTTAAAGGACTTCAGGATGCTTGCGATTGATGAATTTTGCTTGAAGTATGATCCAGAACTGTAGTCAGAATTAGTAAAATTTATAGGGACAGAATTATAGGATAAGTCATGGTTCATCAACGCTATGCCATTTATTATGCACCGCGATTAGATAGTAAATTGGGGCAATTTGGGAATGCCTGGTTTGGTTATGATCCTGTCTCTCATGAAGATATGCCAAGACCAAATGTTGAGGGGATGGCTGTCCAAGAAATTGAACATGTCACGCGAGGAGCGGGGCGGTATGCTTTTCATGGAACATTAAGGTCACCCTTTAAGCTAAGGAAAAATCGTAGTTTAGAGGTGCTAGATAAATCTCTAAAATCCTTTGTAACAAAAGCTCGTCCGATTATCTGTGGACCTCTTTCTATAAGATCTATTGGCAAATTTCTTGCGCTTGTCCCTGATGATCCAGAAAACCACATTCCAGGTCTTGCAGAGCAATGCATCAGAACTTTTGATGATTTTAGATTAGCACCGAGTAAGCAAGAACTAGATCGTAGACGACAGGGTGGCCTGACATCTGTTCAAGAAGAGTTGCTCGAAAGATGGGGCTATCCTTTTGTGATGGAAGAGTTCCGATTTCATCTGACGTTGAGTGACAAGCTTGATGGAATGGACTTAATCAAATATCAGGCTCTACTTGAAAAACACTGCGAAGACTTGTGTGACGAGCCTTTTGTCATTGATGAGATTGCCCTTTTTGGCGACCCTGGAAAAGGCGGGAAATTTGAAGAAATCTCCCGTTACCAACTTTTAGGTGACGACTGATTGATTTTGCCTAACTTTGTAGCGTTGCTGATTCAGCATACCGGTAAGGGTGGCTGGCCTGTAAATAAGGGTTTTCGATCGCCATAACAAAGTTTGTAATCGCGCTTTCAAGTGACCCGCTGTTATCTATCTCAATCACGTCATCGCCGCGAACACGGTATGATTTGGCGCGATCCAATCTTTTTTGTATGTCAGCTTCACTTTCCCGACCTCGGGCGTGTAATCGTTGCGAAAGAATATCGGGGTCGACTGTGATCGAGATTATTCTAAGGTTTGGGTACTCGTTACGTGCTTCGTTTAAAACACTTCGGGATACATTGACAACAACACATTTACCTTCGGATAATTCGTCATTGATAGATCTGGGAATGCCATACTTCAAATCATGTGCATCCCATGAAAGGGCGAAAATACCCGCCCTTTTTTTTCGGGTAAATTCCTCGACTGAAAGGCCCAAATGATTTTCACCGCCAGCATTTGTGGGGCGGGTGATTGATCTCCTTGGGAAAATAACGCTTGTTGTATTGCCAAAGCGTTGACGAGCGGCATCAAGCAAGGTGTCTTTGCCTGCACCGCTAGGTCCAACTACAAGATAAAGCCAACCTGTTTCCATTTTAAGAAACCCTGTTTCCTTCGCGCCATACCCCCCTGACAACAGGGTGGTGGTGCGAGTGGTGGACATGAATAAGATCTGCTCGTTTTCCCAAGGCAATCTCACCCCGGTCAGTTAAGCCAACACGTTCTGCTGGTGTCTTTGTCACCGTTTGAATTGATTTAGGTAGATCGTAGGCGTCAAAATCTTCATAGAGCAACATAGCGGCATGCAACAGGCTATGCGGGATGTAGTCACTGGAAATAATATCCAGATACCCTTCTTTAGCTAGCTCACCTGCGGAGATATTGCCGGAATGGGATTTCCCCCGAACCACATTTGGCCCGCCCATCATAACGGCCAAGCCCGAATTATGTGAACTTCTGGCTGCTTCGAGTGTGGTTGGAAATTCAGCAACCGTCATACCATCAGATACAGCTTCTTCCACATGTGTTTCCGTTGCATCATCATGACTGGCAAGGGCAAATCCATTATCATGGGCTGTACCAACAACGTATTTGCGGTTCTTTTGGCTATATTTTTCCTGATCAAGTCGCCTGTCAGAAATGAACTTCTCCATTTCTCCATCACTCAGGCCATATTTTCCCTGATAATAAATGTAATAGGCATCAAGAGAAACAAACTGTCTTTGTCCGGGGGTGTGATCCATAACGGACAACATCCGAACCAGATTATTTTTAGATAGCTTATCCAAAGCCGGGGCCATATCCGCGTAGCTGACTTCACACCTCAAATGTATCAGGTGATCAGCACGAAGCAGGTTTTCGCGATTGGCATGAACCAGACTACCGACCATTTCTTCCAGTCGTTTAACTCGGCTGCTTCCTTCGTTCACATCACCCACTGCTATGGCGTCAAAGACAGTTGTAATCCCTGCACTGGCAACTTGACTGTCATGACTGACAACCGCAGCGACAGATGGCCACTCAGTCTTGGGACGAGGGGTCATATGTTTTTCAAGATTGTCGGTGTGTAGTTCTACCAACCCGGGTAGCAAGAGATCGCCATCAAGATCCAGCGCACTGGATATGGATGTGTTTCTTGTTGAAATATCTTCAATCTTGCCATTGGCAATCTTTAAAGATCCATGGACAACTTCGTTCGCAAGAACGACTTTTGCATTCGTGAAGACTTTTTCATTCATCTCTAAACACTCTGAAATTTGGTGACATCAAAGGTTCTGGAACAAACCGCTTCTCTGGCTTCCTGATCGTGAAAAATGCCCAAAATAGCGCACCCTCTTTCTTTCGCCTGTTCAATAAGGTCCAAAACGGTTTGTCTGTTGACGGCATCAAGAGAAGCTGTTGGTTCATCGAGTAACAGGATCGGGTAATCTGCGATAAACCCACGGGCAATATTGACCCGCTGTTGTTCTCCGCCAGAAAACGTCAGGGGTGATAAACTCCACAAGCGTTCAGGTATTCTCAGACGAGCCAAAATGTCTTGTGCCTTTGTAATGGCCTGTTCTTTATCCTGTCCGAGAGCAATCAGAGGTTCAGCAACAATTTCGATCGTTGGAACTCTGGGAATAACACGCAAAAATTGGCTGACATAACCAAGGGTGCGTTTCCTTACATCCAGAATTTGATGTGGATCTGCTTTGACAATATCGACCAGTTGATCATTGTGGCGGATATGAATACTTCCTTTGTTGCATATGTAGTTGGCATAAAGCATGCGCATAAAAGTACTCTTACCTGAACCTGATTCACCGGTTAGTGCAACGCATTCACCCTGATTTAAGAAGAAAGAAATTCCTTCAAATACTGGGATTGTCATGCTTGCCTGATTGTGAAGAGTAAAATGTTTTGCGACATTTTCCACGTTAATCATTTTTGACATATTCATGTCCTTAAGATTGCAATATCGATGAAACAAGGAGCTGTGTGTAAGGGTCTTGCGGATCATCAAGAACCTGATCCGTTAAGCCACTTTCAACAACGTGTCCGTTTTTCATCACCATGAGGCGGTGGGATAATAACCGTGCGACGGCGAGATCATGTGTGACAATAACAACGGAAAGTCCGAGGTTTTGCACAAGACCACGCAGTAGATCGAGGAGCTTTGCCTGTACCGAAACATCCAGGCCGCCAGTTGGCTCATCCATAAAAACCAGGCGAGGGGCGGTGACAAGGTTACGTGCAATTTGCAGCCTTTGCTGCATACCACCGGAAAAGGTCGACGGAAGATCGTCCAGACGTTCTGTCGATATTTCAACCTTACCAAGCCAGTCAGTCGCAGTGTCACGAATGTTTCCGTAGTGACGCCAGCCAACGGCCATTAGCCTTTCACCAATGTTGGCACCTGCACTGACACCCATTCTAAGGCCATCACGAGGGTTTTGATGAACAAAAGCCCAATCCGTCCGCATTAGAAAGCGGCGTTCAGGCTCACTCATATCAGTAAAAAGGTCCTGTGACCCATCATGACGGGTGTGATAGCTAACGGAACCAAAGGTTGGCTTCAGTTGAGCGGAAATACAGTTGAGAAGAGTAGATTTTCCTGATCCGGACTCACCAACAATCCCAAGGACTTCGCCGGGACGAAGGTCAAATGATATGTTCTGGCATCCAATCCGACTGCCATACATCATGGTCAGGTCTTTTACACTTAAGAGTGCCTGTTCAGGTGATAACGTTTGATTTGAGGAAGTCATTTTGATGCCTCTGAATTTACGGATTGCATCTGGGAAGCTTGCGATAGGGTGTGTTCCACTGACGAAGGCATGGAACCATCTTGCCTGCTCTGGCAATAATCGCTGTCGGAACAAACAAACATACGATTACCTTTATCATCCAGAATGACTTCGTCCAGGAAGCTATCTGTTGATCCGCAGAGAGCACAGTCCTGATCCCAGGATTGAATTTCAAAGGGGTGATCTTCAAAATCCAGGCTTTGTACCTTGGTGTATGGGGGGATGGCATAAATCCGTTTTTCACGACCAGCACCGAACAGTTGAAGTGCGGCACAATTATCCATTTTGGGATTATCGAATTTTGGGGTAGGAGACGGGTCCATGACATATCGGTCATTTACCTTTACCGGATAAGCATAGGTCGTTGCGATATGGCCATGACGGGAAATGTCTTCATATAGCTTGACGTGCATAAGACCGTATTCTTCCAAGGCATGCATCTTACGGGTTTCTGTTTCTCGGGGTTCCAGAAAACGAAGAGGTTCAGGGATTGGCACCTGATAAACCAGAATTTGCCCCTCTGTTAGCGTTTCTTCGGGAATTCTGTGACGGGTTTGGATAACCGTTGCATCCTTGGTTTTTTCAGTCGTGTTGATATCTGCAGTCTTTTCAAAAAACTGCCTGATACTAACAGCGTTGGTTGTATCGTCGCTGCCCTGGTCAATGACTTTCAATGTGTCTGAAGGGCCGATGACGGTTGCTGTTACCTGTACACCACCTGTTCCCCAACCATAAGGCATCGGCATTTCTCGACCGGCGAAAGGAACCTGATACCCCGGAATAGCCACAGCTTTCAGAAGCGTCCGGCGGATCATGCGTTTAGTTTGTTCGTCCAGATATGCGTAGTTATAGGACGATGCAGTTGTACTTTGAGACATCGTTTTACTCTGCCGCCTGTTGTGTTTGTGACTGTTGTGTAGATGTGTCCTGTTGCTCTTCGCGCATGCGACGGACCAGTCCCAGTTCTGCCTGAAAATCTACGTAATGAGGGAGCTTGATATGTTCGACAAAACCCGTTGCCTGAATATTATCGCTATGGGACATAACGAATTCTTCGTCCTGAGCCGGGGCGACGATGTCTTCGCCCATTTCCTTGGCACGTAAAGCACGATCAACCAGTGCCATTGAAATGGCTTTACGTTCGTTTTGTCCGAAAACCAGACCATATCCGCGTGTAAACTGTGGTGGTTCTGTTTTTGAACCCTGAAACTGGTTAACTGTTTCGCACTCGGTTATTTCCAGATCACCAATATCAATTGCAAATCCCAACTCTGGTGGTTGGATTTCGATTGAAACAGTTCCTAATCTGATTTCGCCGACAAAGGCATGGTTTCGAGCGTATCCGCGTTGTGTTGAATAACCAAGTGACAGGATAAAACCCTCATCTCCCCGGGCAAGATTTTGTAACCTTTGATCTCGATCCACAGGAAATTCCAGTGGTTCGCGGGTTAAATCGCCTACAGGATGTTCTTTTTCATTTTCGGGTAGAGTTTCCGCCTGAATAAGACCCTCATTATTTAAAAGCCCCCCCAAGACCCTTGGCATTCCTGTCTCGGATGTTTGAGTGGTTTTCTCAGGTTTCAGGCACTCAGCATCTGTCGGAGCTTCTTCGGACAGATCATCGTCAGAGGCTTCCATCAGATCAAAATCAAGAAGACGATGAGTATAATCAAAGGTTGGACCAAGGATCTGCCCGCCAGGCAAGTCTTTATAGGTAGCCGAAACTCTCCGTTCTACGTTCATCTTGTCAGTTCTGATTGGAAGGCTATAGGCCAGACGGGGTAAGGTGGTTCTGTAGGCACGAATTAAGAAGATTGCTTCTATTAAATCTCCACGAGCCTGCTTGATGGCCAAAGCGGCGAGATCTTCATCAAACAATGATCCCTCAGCCATGACACGGGATACAGACAGGCTGAGCTGTTCTTTTATCTGTGCAATGGATAGTTCAGGTATTTCTTTTGGACCGCGTCGTTTTTCTGCGAGAAGACGGTGTGCGTTTTTGATCGCTTTCTCGCCACCTTTTACAGCTACATACATTTTAAATGTCCATTTCTGAAGAACGGGGAAGGGCGCAAATATGAGTGGGAGAGGCAAAAATGACGTCAATGCCGCAAGGGAAGTAGTTTCTGTTATCCTTCATCCAGCTCCAAAGCTTTGGGTTGAGGGGAGAAGGAGACAGTTCGCTTGTGGTTTTGATGCCTGGTCCGCTCAAGACAGCTTTTTGTTCAGCATTGAAATGATCAACGGCAATGATAAGCGTTGCGGAACGATCAGGATTTTCAGCTGTACCAATTGGCAAGTTAGCAATCTGATCTGGACCTTCCATGCCATTGAGAACGGCGAAGTCACAGTGGTTCGCATTCTTTGTTAGCGAACACCCGGTATGGAACCTCAAATAATCAGCAACATTTGAGCACTCTGTTTCTGGAGAAAGCCAAATTGTCGTATCCATGTCTGCAAGAGCCAGCAGAACAGAAGCTGCAGATGAATTCAGCTTGCTTGGACTTTCACATGTGAGCGGTGTTTCTATGACCGTTCCGGGATGAGACATCGCGTCCAGAACAGTTCTGAAAATTGCCGTGGCATCAAAAACAGGATTATCGAAACCGGGAAGAGTTGTTTGACCAATATCTTGCGTAGAAAGAGAATTTGTTTGGAAGTCCATCACGCGTCTTCTCCTCGTACCATAGTGAAGAAATCAACCTTGGAAGTCGCAATCTGTGATTTACGATCTAGTTTTGCTTTTTCCTGAGCAGATGCCAGTGGTGTAACAAAAATCTCGCGTATTTGTTGTGACCAGCGATTTGTCTGGAGTAGGGCGTCAAGGACAGCGACCAGTTCCGCTTTCTTGTGATCTCTGCCTCGAATATACGCGTATCCAATGTGGTCGCTATCAAGGCACACAGTACATCGTGTTACGGACACTTCACCCAAATTGAATTGCTGCCCGTCACCGCCGGCTCTTCCGCGAACCATAACCAATCCAGTTTCTGCTTTACGCAGGAAGCGATAGGGAAGATTGCTTAGATCAGCTTCTGTTTTTGTCAGCTTATTCCAATGGTGTTGTAAATCTTGCAATGTGCAACGAGCCAGAACAGACAACCATTTCTGTCGCTCGCTATTAGTATCTTTCTGATCTAACTGGTCTTTCTGGCCCGAAACATCGGTCACTTTTATCTCCTTTCGACAAATATTAAATTTGTCTAGACGTCTATACCTTTTTGATTTATAGAATGAAGCGTTAACGAAGACAATTGACGACTGATGAAAGTTTTATGAACTTTAAAGGACAGTGAGATGGAGTGGGAAAAGGGTGAAGCAATCTGGAAACAGATTGGACGTCTTTTGCTTCAGGATATTACATCGGGTGTTTTTAAGCCGGGCGATAAACTGCCGACAGAAAATGAACTTGCAAAAAGGTTTGGTGTGAACCGTCACACAGTGCGCAGTGCGATTGCTGCACTTACAGAAGATAATGTGATGCGCGTCGAACAAGGGCGGGGAACTTTTGTTCAGGAAAACCTGATGGATTACACCTTGGGAAGTCGGACCCGTTTCTCCCAAATTGTGTCAGGGCGGCATCGTTTGCCGGATAAAACCTTGTTAAGTAGCGAAAAAGAAAAAGCAACGAAGCAAGTTGCAAAAAGATTGCTGGTCGCCAGGGATGAAAAGGTAATCAAGCTCGAAGCTGTTAGTCAGGCGGACGGTGTCGCGCTCGCCCATTCAATTAGTTATCTGCCAGCACTCCGTTTCAAGGGGATCGAGACGGTCTTTGCAGAAACAAAATCTCTAACGGAAGCCTTTAAGCATTTCGGATTAAACGATTACACCCGTAAAAATACGAGAATTACGGCGCAAATGCCAAGTAAACGTACGGCAGAACTGTTGCAACAAGCTAAAAACAAACCAGTCCTGATCACAGAAAGTGTTGATGTGGATGCCACTGGCAAAGCGATACAGTTTGGTATTACGCATTTTGCCAGTGAACGTGTCCAACTCTTTGTGGATAACGAGAGCGCTCATCCGCTCTCTTAATTTATGTTATAGAGGTCAATTCCTCTGCCCAAGGAGGAACTGCTCCACTTTGCGTCACGGTAAAGGCCGCAACTCTATTGGCTTTATTCAACGCGATAGATAGCTGCTGTTCTGTTAAGTCTTTTAACTTTGATTTAGATAGGATTCCTTGTTCACTAAGGCTTGAGAGAAAGCCAGCATTAAAGCTGTCTCCGGCCCCGATAGTGTCTTTTACCGGAACCTTCTTGCTCTCCAGTTTTATGGTTGAGTTTTGACTATAGGCAGTGGCGCCTTGCGAACCTTCGGTAAAAAGTACGATTGATGCGCCTTGTCGCAATTGTTGTTGCGCAAAATCCTCGGGTTTCGTCTTTGGTGAAAGCCATAATAGATCTTCGTCAGAGACTTTAATAATATCGCTTATTGAGAGCAACCGTTTGATGCGCTGACGATACCCATCGGGATCAGTGATGAAACTTGTCCTGATATTGGGATCAAAAGACAACACGCATTTTTCTTGGGCAGATGTAACAAGGTCTTCGAAGGTCGTTCCGCAAGGTTCCTGAATGAGACTGATTGCACCGAAATGGAATGCCTCAGCATCCGCAGGTATTTCTTTAATGTTGTTTCTTTGGAATAGTTTGCCCGCGGTATTTTCATCATAAAAGGCATAGCTGGCTTGCCCGTTTGTAAACTTTACAAACGACAAGGTCGTTGGTGCTTCCTGTCGATAGGAGTAACTGTAATCAACATTTGATTCTGAGAGTGATTGGCAAAGTTGTTCACCAAAGAGATCAGTCGAAATGCCGCCGCAGAACCCTGTTTTCGTGCCTAATCGTCCTAGGGCGATAGCGGTATTGAAGATTGCTCCCCCCGAAACAGGTTGATAGGTGGTTCCTTTTTGTTCCTTTTGTGAAGGAATCTCTACCGGCAACATGTCAATTAGGGCTTCGCCACAACAAATGATCATGGGTTATTTCATCCATTTATCGTAATCAGAAACAAGCAGGTGTTTCGGAGCTTCGTTTTCTTCTATTTGAGAGAAACGTCCTATCTTTGCATGAAAGACATTATCAGTCAGATCGTCATTTACTGTTGAAACTTCACCAATGAGAACATCTGCTCTTTCCCCCCAGAAGGCGTGCCAAACGCCAGGCAGAAGGGTAACACTCTCGCCCGGTGCCAATTTCAAAAGGCCACCCGCTTTAAGCTTTCTGTTAATGCCATCACAGGGAACAATTACTTCGGCTTCTTGATCAATATCACCGTTAGGATCAGACATGAATAGCTCAAGGACAAGATCACCGCCGCCCCGGTTAATAATATCTTCTGCTTTGATATTATGGCGGTGCATAGGGGAAATTTGATCTTTGCGAGAAATCATAATTTTTTCGGCATAAAGCATGCCTTTGCCAGTTTCCAGATCCTCTGCAAAGCCGTTTCTGACGGTAAAAAGAAATAATCCCAGCTCATCAAATTTTTCCTGACCGTAATCCGTAATGTCCCACCCCATTCGGGCCTTTGTGATGCCTGTTAGCTCTTTTTTGCGGTTTTGCATGTCCTGAGGGCTGAAGTATGCAAAGGGGGGCAGGATATAACCATGGGATTTGATGAAACTGTCTGATTGAGCAAGGATTTCATTAACTTCTGAGCGTTGCATTTTCTTAAGTTCTCGTTAGTTTTAATAGGGTTATTGATTGAGAGAGGTATTTTGATCAACAAAAAAGCGATCAAACAAAGGAAGGCTTGCCCCCCCTAAGGCGCGAGCAACTGTTCCAAGTGATCCTTCGCAAATTATTGGCTGTTCTATCCCCTGTTGATTATAGTTTTTTATGGCTTCTTGAGTGGCTGCGACAATGCGGCTACGCACGTGTTCCGGAAAAGCCCCATCTATTACTGTTGCTTCCTGATCAATCAATGCTGTGGTTGAGATGATCGCCTGAGCCAAGCCATTTGCGACACGTTCTATCCAAGGATTAATTGTCTCATTTAAAGCTTGCCAACCATTTTCCATATTCCAAAGCGGAGAGGGGTCAATACCAACTTCTTGTAACTGTTTTTCAAAGGTGACGATTGATGCTTCATCAATAAGTTGTTTGTAATCGCCAGCTTTGTCACTTATCAGCATGGAGCCTAAGGCCCCGGCATTCCCGTTCTTTCCGATAAATAGGCTACCATTAATAACGAGGCCGCCGCCGATAAAGGTGCCGATGTAAAAGTACGCAAAATCACGTTTGGTTTGGTTTGTTCCAAAAGCGAGTTCAGCACCACAGGCTGCCGTTGCATCATTTTGTAAATAAACAGGGTAGGAACAGCTATGACTTAGTACCTTCTGTATGTCATATGTTTTCCAGTTTTCCATCTTGTCGGTTGATGTGCCAATGGTCTCTGCCCAATTCCAGAGCTCAAAAGGCATAGCAATGCCCAGGCCAGAAATTTTGGATGCGGTTTCTCCTAAATCGACCTCAAATATTTTGATCGACTTAAGGGCAAATTTCTCTATGTCATCAGGCTCAGGGAAAGGGTAGGTGTGAATAACCCTTTGTTTCACCTGCCCTAAAAAGTCGACAAGGATGAGTTCAGAACTGCGCCGCCCTATTTTTAATCCCAAAAAGAAGACACCATCGGGATTAAGAGAAAGGGGGACTGAAGGTTGACCGACTTTTCCACGCACAGGTTCACCCTTTATAAGTAATCCATCGGCTTCTAGTGAACGCATAATGACAGATACTGTTTGTGCAGATAGCCCAGTCATTTGAGCAAGTTTCATTTTGGGGAGCTGCCCGTTTCGACGCACAAGCGAGAGTACCAAGCGTTCGTTATAAGCTCTCATATTACTTTGATTAGATCCTTTTAGCTTTTGATCTAATTCAGTAATGTTTTCTTGATCGGGTTGTTGATCCAACTCTGAAGCCTTTGTTGTTTTGGCTATATGCTGACCTTGTAAAACACATATTTTCCATTTTGCTCTATGGTAACTATCGGGAATTATTTTTGGATGGTCAATAAATAAATAAGAGTGATTTATTTATTGTGAATAGATCTATCCACAATACATGGTGTGTAAGGTAAAAAAGAAGTAGGGCGTTGCTGGGTGATCCCAGATCCATAGAAAAGTTAGTCACCTATATCCGATGAATGAAGGATGATGAAAAACGTTTTGTTATCTCTATCTCAGGTTTGGCTTGATTTTGAAAAGGGATTGATCAAGCAATGGTTGGGTTTGGGTTTGGGTTTGGGTTTAAGTAAAGAGGCGGCAACAAAGCGTGCTTTGTAAAATGATATTCCTAATGCCAATTTAGTGAATTATAACTTATTTCGGGCTGATATTATTCTTGAGTTATATCCTATAACTATCTGTAAAATAACTAAAACTCTGTGTAGATATTGAATTTTATCCAACCTTCAAGTGTTTGTTTTGGTGCAAGAACATGAATGCCTGTGTCTTCTAACGACATACCTTTTGATGTCGAGTTCAGGGCATCCGTTATGTGTGATGTTGGTTCTACGCAGAAGAAACTTTCGTCTTTTGGGGCGTAAACGACGAGGCGATTTAGGTTTTTACTGGCGTTCAATTCAACTGAAACATTGTCTTCTGGCCAATGAATCTGTGCCTTGCCATCCCATGGTTCAAACTGATTGTCGCATTCTAATGTTTCGACCAATGGATTTGTCCTTAAATCCCAATGTTCGGGACATTCAACAAGCTTTGTGGGGAGGCAGGTTTGATTAGTTATCCAGACGTTTTTCGCATTTGCTTTTAATCGCGTGTTTTTACGTTTTGGTAAATAAGGGTGCACCCCAAGACCTACAGGCATTGGGCGGTCACTGGTATTAATGACAGAAATATGCTGAGTTAAGTCAGTACCAGTTAGATTAAAAGTTTGAACGGCATCAAAATCAAAGGGCCAATCCGTGGGCTTTTTGTCATTTGCCGTATAGTTTAATTCCAACATTATTTGAGACTTTTGATGATCTTTAACCTGCCAATGTCTTTGCCAGGAAATTCCATGAATCGAGTGGGGATGATCTGCGAAGTTTAGCGCCAGTTGATATGATTTACCGTCAAAGGTGAATTGCCCTCGTTTAATACGGTTGGAATAGGGAATTAAGGGAAAGGACGCTGTGTTCAGCGGTGAAAAGACAGCTTCGTTGTCTTGTTGATAGGGGCGTAAGATATCATAAGCACGATCTCTCTTGATTGCGTATGACATAATACAACCTCCATCCAATGAGAAGGAGGCGACAGCTATATCTGTTTCGATGGTCAGGTCTGAGATCAAGAACAGTCGGCCTTTCGTCGGATTGATATTGAATATGGTTATCTTAAAAATATTTTCACTTTAATTATGATCAGATTTTAATCGAACATTTTTTACAAAATCACAAAGTTTAATCTGTTTTTCAAATTTAGATTTTCAAATATAAATACATACAAAGCAAAAGTATCTGAGTAGTGTGCCCGAACATTTTGCCATAACAGCTTTATGGCATAAAACTCTATGTGCGTCCCGTATCAGTTATATTTTGGAATTTTATGAACGATCTTTGGCAGGCATTTTTCAAAGCGATATCGCTTGTCATTACCCTAGATGACCAGCTACTTGAGATCGTCTTTTTATCTCTGCGATTAAGTTTGTCAGCAGTGGGAATAGCCTTGCTCATTGCACTGCCTTTTGGTGCTGTTCTTGCGTTAACAAAATTCCCCGGCAGAAAAATTTTAGTCATTATTATCAATGTTTTTATGGGACTGCCGCCCGTTGTTGTCGGGCTTTTTGTCTATTTACTTTTGTCCCGTAGTGGCCCCTTTGGTGTTTTTGGCCTGTTGTTTACCCCCACAGCCATGATCATTGCTCAGGTTATCTTGGTCGTGCCCATCGTGACGGCAATTACACGACAGGTGCTGGAAGAGCTCCATCTTGAATATGATGAGCTCCTGAGATCACTTGATGTGCCTTGGTATCGCAAGGTGACGGCTTTAGTCTGGGATGCCAGATTTTCCTTAACGACAGCTGCATTAGCCGGTTTTGGACGTGCTATTTCAGAGGTTGGCGCTGTGATGATCGTCGGGGGTAATATCGACCACCTGACCCGTGTCATGACAACGGCTATTGCTCTGGAAGCAAGAAAGGGTGATTTGGTTATGGCTCTTGCTCTTGGATTAGTATTGCTGGCGGTCGCTCTTGGAATTAACCTTTTTGCCTACAGCATTACAGAAACGGTAAAGAGGCGACATAAGTGATGACAAAACATCCTTCGATTTTACCGTTAAAAGTTGAAAACCTTGAGTATGAGGCAGGTGGGAAGCAACTGATTAAAAATATCAGTTGCGAATTCAACCAAGGGAAAAGATATCTTCTTTTGGGGCCAAACGGCGCAGGGAAAACACTTCTGCTACGACTGTGTCATGGTTTGTTGAAGCCAAAATCTGGCAAAGTGATATGGTCGTCTGGCAAAGATGCTAACCCTAAGCATCATCAGGCTATGGTTACTCAACGACCGGTCATGTTACGGCGTTCAGCTTATGCAAATATTGATTATGCGCTTTCCGTTCGCGGTGTAGAAAAATCCCTGCGACCGGATATGATTAACGCTGTTATCCAGAGAACGGGATTAACGCGGGTCGCAAATAAACTTGCGACCGTTCTCTCGCTTGGGGAGCAGCAGCGTTTGGCAATTGCGCGGGCATGGGTGTTAAAACCAGAGGTCCTTTTTATGGATGAGCCAACGGCTAGTTTGGATCCGCCGGCAACACATTCCATTGAAGAACTTATCCACGAAATTTCTGTAGAGGGCACGACGGTTATTATGACCTGCCATGATCTTGGTCAGGCAAAGCGTCTGGCAACCGATGTTCTTTTCATGTTCAGGGGACGTATTAAGGAAATGTCTTCTGCAGATGATTTTTTTGCTGGTCCGCAAAACGATTTGGCGCAAGCCTTTTTAGACGGTCAGCTTATCTGGTGGAAACGCCGCCCAGAAAAAGACGATGTTCAAATTTAGGAGACACTATTTAATGTTTAACAGATCTATTATGCGTGCACTTGGTATCGCAGCCGCATTAGTAATGGTTGGGTATGGCCCAGCTTCATACGCAGATGAAGCAAAGAATAATATTACGTTGGCTTCCACCACATCGACACAAAACTCAGGCTTGTTTGATTACTTGCTGCCTCTTTTCAAAAAGCAGACTGGTGTTGATGTACATGTTGTTGCCGTCGGTACAGGGGCCGCCCTTAAGCTTGCCCGTAATGGGGACGCGGATGTTCTTATGGTGCATCATAAAACGTCTGAAGAGAAATTTGTTGCTGATGGGTATGGTGTGAAGCGTTTTGACGTGATGTACAACGATTTTGTTCTTGTCGGACCGGATAGCGACCCGGCTAAAGTTAAAGGTTCTGAAACTATCGTTGATGCGTTGAATAACATTAAAACAAAACAATCAGTCTTCCTTTCTCGTGGTGATGATAGTGGTACCAATAAAAGAGAATTAGAACTTTGGAAAGCCAACGGAGATAACCCTAAATCTGCATCAGGTGACTGGTATCGTGAAACCGGTTCTGGCATGGGCGCAACTTTGAATACGGCTGTGGCTATGCAAGGGTATGCGCTGACTGACAGAGCGACCTGGATCAGCTACAAAAACAAACAAAACATGGAAATCCTTTTTGAGGGTGATGAACGTCTGTTCAATCAATACGGTGTAATCGTTGTGAACCCGGAAAAGTTTCCACATGTAAAAGTAAAACCTGCGGAAACTTTCGTGAATTGGATCATATCTTCTAAAGGGCAAGAGGCTATTGCGGGTTATAAATTATCCGGCGAGCAGTTGTTTATTCCCAACGCTGAATAAATAAAGTTTTTTAAAAATTTTGAGGAGGGAGCCTTTGGAGGCTCCCTCTTTTTTTATTCGATCGTATAGAGAGTAATCGAGTGATCATTTTCTTTAATATCGTACGAATAAATTCTAAAGGGTTCTTCTTTTTCAATTCCCATGCCGGGTGACCCCATTGGCATTCCGGGCAAGGAAATCCCCGTTACATCAGGTTTTTCCGATAAAAACTTATCAACGACATTTAGGGGAACATGTCCTTCGATGACATAACCGTTGATTAAGGTTGTGTGGCAAGAAGACATTTCATCTGTAATGCCATACGATTTTTTGATCAGGGACATTTTTTCTGTGGGTACTTCTTTAACCTTGTAGCCGCTTTGACGGAGATGCTCGGCATAAGCACTACAGCAACCGCATTGCGGATTTTTAAACAAGGTGGCTTCACCTTCACCTGCATGAGCATTAATCGGCAAAAGGTTGATAAACATCGTAGCTGCAATTGTTGCCACAGGAATAAAAGATCTCATTTTATAATCCTATTGTTTCTGTATTAGTTGGTTGTTTTTAGTTTTATTTTACAGATTTATAGGGGGAGAAATCTCTACCGCTGGGAACAACCCAACAGATTGTTCTAGGTGAGGATATGCATCATCTGAGTGGGATCGTTGATTGTTAAGTGTGTTTTCAACGAGTATGGCTGGCGCCATAGATAGGCAAAAATCAAGGCAGATAACCGCATTGGAATGGTCAATACACTCTTTGCAGCTATCGATATCTGATGCCATATCCTGTACGTACGATATGTTTGGAATAGACGAATTATTTACATTGTGATCGCTTAACTTAGGTGTATGCGCACCAGCCTGTGCAAGCGGTGTAAAAAGAACGCTTAAGCTAAAGATTAAACAAATTATAGTACGCCAGGATTTCATGGACTTAAATTACCGAGATCTATCGGTGCTTGTCTAGGATCATTATTGTCACATAAATAAAAAAGGTGCCATGAATGAACATGACACCTTTTTCAGTTGATCATTTTATGAACTTAACCGTATGGGCCTTTCAGACCAAGCTGTTCAACAAGCGTGATGTACTTGTTGGACTGCAGCGTTAGTTGAGCGCCGTAGCGATCAATAAGTTCCTGACGACGTGAAGCATCTTTCGTAACAGAAAGAGCGCCCCAAATTGCGGCCATGTCTTCGGTTAGCTTACGAAGCTCTGCGGCTGTTTCGTCTTCAGCGGCAACGGAAGCCAGTGCATTGGATGTTACTTTACCCACACCATTAACTGTTGTCGCACCGGCATCAGTATACCCAGTAGGAAGATCACCTTTTAGGTTCATGATCGACTTGTACTGGATCGCATCAAAGATCTGATCAACGGCCTGTTTTGCACCCTGAACGCGGGAAACGTGCTCGGTATCCGCAGCTGCATGAGGCAGAAGCTCTAGCTTGTCTGCATGACGATCAACAAGCGTAAGGTAAGGAACCATTGGTCCGCTTAGTTCGCCAGTTTCTGTATTTTTGAACAGATCTGCATCAATCGCAGCATAGGCAACCTTGCCACTTGTAAGGGCAGCATCAAGGGCGTCGATGTTGATCACTTCACCACGGTCGTAGTTAACAACAATTGCGCCATCATTCAGGGCGTTGAGTACGCCTTCGTTGACCAGGCTGTCATTGGCAAATTTACCTGTTTCTGCATTAAAGGCACCCAGACCGGTATGTGGGCTGATAACATCAGCACCTTTAGCTGCTTCTTCAGGCGTTTCTGCGTAGATGAAACCTTCTGATTCAATCCATGCTTTGTGACGGGCACGTGCATAGATGGACACTCTCATACCAAAGGCTTTGCCAAGATTTGCAACTTCGCGGCCAATATTACCATAACCGATCACAGCAAGTTTTTTGCCTTCGAGTTTCTCAGTCGGGAACTTGCACAGGTCTTTTCCTGTGTCAAAATCACCTGCGCAGACAAGTTTGTGCATTTCTTCGACAGGAAGATCAGGAGTAACTTTCAACAGGGCTTTCATTGCCATCTGTGCTGTTGCACGGCTGTTAAAGCTCGGCGTATTCATGAGGGCGGCTTCACCACCGTCACCATTACCACCACCCCATGAATCAGAACCCATGTTGCCGGTTCCCGCACCAATACGAACACCACCGTGTTTGAATACGGAAGCTTTCGGCAGGAATGTTGCCGCTACGATTGTTGCGTCATACTGGCCTTTATCTGTCTGGGGTAGAAGCTCTTCTTCTGTACTCAGGTTTGGCTGATATGAGAAATGAATCTTGCCAGTTTCCAGATTTGCATCATCTGCAATCGGACCTTCGTGGAAAACACCGCCCTTTGCTTCGACATAGGCACGAACCTCGGAATGATCTGGATTGCCGTTTGTATCGAATTTCAATCCAACAAGGTCGGCAACAAGCACTTTGTACGCTTTATTTTGATCATCCTGACGTACTTTGCCAGATGTATCGTTTGCAGTTGATTCAAAAGTTACCCCTTCTTTCGCAAGAAGTTCTTCTAGCACAACGATTTTTGCACGGTGGTAGGCGTATTCGAGGTTTTCAAGCAGAGCAATAACGTCTTCTACTGGGCGTAGACCACCAATCCAGGCGCGATAGTCACCAGGTGTGCCCGGGAAAGCATTGACGTAACGGGCAACGTCCAGACCTTCTTCATGCTCACCATTCGGATGCGTTAGGCCTTCGTAGCCAAGCATCTGCTTGGATTTGGCAATGATGTCTGCGTGGATTGCAGGGTCTGTGTTTGCGCCTTCTGTTACTTTGAGTAGAGTAACAGCTGCACCACGGTTATCTGCATCTGTAACACCCAGTTCTAGTGTTGGGTTGTTTGCAATCCAGTCGTTGGCTGTCTGACGGTTTTTAATGGACCGCTTGTTCAAGTCCCGTGCTGAGCCGATTGACTTTTCAGCGCGCAGAAGACCAAAAGTTGTTTCTGCAAAAGCAAGGGTCGAGAAGGTATTGATGATACCACCAAGCATCTTGTGTTCAGCAGGATCGTAAACCGGACCAAGTTCCCAGGTTTTTTCGCTGCTCATTGGCTCTTTTGGGTCTGCAGGAACCGCTATTTTAAGTTGACGAGGGATCGCCCATGCAGGATCTTTCTGGTTCTGGTTCATCAGGGTCAAAGCTTCTGGTGTATAAGAAGCAATGAAATAACCTGAAATACCACCAATCGCTTTTTGGAATGGCATGAACATACAGCATTTGTCCATAACCTCTAGGACGACATTCTCTGCCCACGGCATTGCACCCAGCATAGATGTACTGTCAATGATGGCGTGATGTTCGGTTGGGTTCGCATCGATCCACTTTAAAAGCTCGATGATTTCGGACTCTTTATAGGTCGTTGCGCCTGTTGTCTCGTGACCAACACCAACAAAGAGTTTGATCCCCTTAGAACTCAGCTCGGCTGCAGTCGGAATTGCGCCTTCGCCTTCGGAGTAGTGGATGCGTTCTATATCACCATTTGCAGCGAATTTCTGCATTTCCATAATCTGGGAACCCCAAGATTGACGGAAAAACCCACCCGCTTTGCCTTCGGCAGATTCAGGTTTTGGTGTATCTACATAGATTTTTTGATCAGGGTTGTTTGCATTCATCAAATGAAGAATGGAAACGGTAAAGCCACTGTGTCCACCACCTAGACCAATAGCCATTTTATTCTTTTTTGGGAATTCAAAGTAACGATGAATTTCACGGACCATATCCAGTAGAACTTTATCAGCTGGATAGCCACGGTGCATGCTGCGACCGATTTCAGCAGTTGTAAAGCTGCCGATGCGATTGCCGCGATCATCTACTTTGGCATAATTTTCTTCAAGCCATGCATCAAACTGAAAGCGCAGGCGACGCCCGTCAACTTCGTCGGATGTCATATCCGTAATGGGGCCTACGCCAAAGAACTGGTTAGACGTTCTTGTTGGAGCACCTTTTGCGGTGACAGCCAAGGACGCATCGCGTTGTGCCTTTAGGTCATCAATCGATACCATGATGTTAAATTCCCTGTGTTACTCAATAATGATGGCCTGCTGGGCGTGGTGAATGCACACGATCTGTTGATTGTTGTCAATCGCAAGAAATAGGCTTAATCGGAATAATCCAGCGCCTAAAAAGTAATTTGGTGTTCAATTACCAGCCAATTGCAGCACAAAATTTCAAAATTTTGCATTCCATGTGCTGTATATACCCCCTGTAAATCAGGGGTATGCCGATCAGCGCAGCAAAATGTGGTAAATACGACCACTTGCTTTGTTCCATGTGAGTATAGTTGTCTTTGATAGGCAAATCCTACTATATGATTTGAGAAAACAGATAGGATTTTGAGTAAGAAATACTCTTAACCTTCTGAAATTGTGCCGAAAGTGGATCATTTTCTTTTGTTTTGATATGAAAACAGCTCTGAATTTGACTTCAGAGCTGTTGTATAGCTGTAAGGAAAAGCAGTATCTGGTTTTTGGTCTATGACCCTATGGTTCATAGATTATGGGATAGAGTACTCTACTATTTTCTGATCAATTTTCCCAAAAATTGAATGACCTCCCTTATCCATCATTTCTATTGCGATTGTATCACCAAACTTCATAAAGGGCGTTTGAGGAGCACCTGTGTTGATTGTTTCAATCATACGGACTTCTGCAATGCAGGAGTAACCAACACCACCGTCCTGTACGTGTTTTCCTGGCCCGCCATCAAGCTTATTCGAAACGGTTCCTGATCCGACAATCGTGCCCGCACCGAGCGGACGGGTTTTTGCCGCGTGAGAGACAATTGTTGGAAAATCAAACGTCATATCTTCGCCAGCTTCAGGTTTTCCGAACAGCTTACCGTTTAGCGTCGAGAGTAGAGGCAAATGAACCTTGCCGTTTTTCCATGCAGGGCCAAGTTCATCTGGTGTTATAGCCACAGGGGAGAAGGCACTGGATGGTTTGGATTGGAAAAAGCCAAAACCTTTTGCCAGTTCCGCCGGAATTAACCCGCGCAGAGAGACATCATTAACGAGCATCAAAAGTTTGATGTGATTTTCTGCCTTTTCAGGGGATGTGCCCATGGGCATATCGTCGGTGATGACAGCAATCTCTGCTTCGAAATCAATACCCCAACTTTCTGAACCAAGTGGAATATCGTCTCTTGGACCAATAAAGCTGTCAGAGCCACCTTGATACATCAAAGGATCAGTCCAGAAGCTATCTGGTAATTCGGCGCCTCTTGCTTTTCTAACAAGCTCAACGTGATTTACATAAGCAGAACCGTCAGCCCATTGGTAAGAGCGAGGAAGAGGGGATGCACAGGCAGGTTCTTCAAAGTCAAAACTATCTGTCAGATCCCCATTATTCAGAGCTTGATAGAGCTTGTCTAACTGCGGGAAAATATTGTCCCAGTCGTCCAGTGCTGATTGTAGCGTTGGCGCGATTGTTGTTGCCTTAACACACTTTTTCAGATCGCGACTGACAACAACAAGCTCACCATCTTTGGTGTCATTTTTATAGGTAGCGAGTTTCATTTTATTAACCGTAACTTATGAGGAAAGTTCTTTTTGATGCATCCAATCGGCATGTGTTGGGGCTTTTTTGGTTTTTGACCACTCTTCAAGCATCTGCCATTTAACGTCGTCCAGCTTTTTGCTCATATCTGGTGTTGCTGTATTAACGGCCAGTTCAATGCGATGACCACTTGGGTCGAAAAAGTATATGGATTGGAAGAGGGTGTGATCTGTTGGCCCCAATACATCAATACCATCCGCTTCGAGTTTGCTTTTTACAGCCAGCATTTCATCCATTGTTGCTACTGATAACGCTAAATGTTGCACCCATTCTGGCGTATTGGGATCTTTGCCCATGGGTGGAGAGTTCGGTATTTCAAAAAAGGCCAAGATAGAACCTTTACCGGCATCAAGGAAGATGTGCATGTAAGGGTCTGGAGCTTTTGTGGAAGGGACCTCGTTTTCAGCAATTGCGAGGATAAAATCCATGTTGAGATATTTTCCGTACCATTCAACAGTTTCTTTTGCATCTTTACATCTGTAAGCGACGTGATGAATTTGTTCTATTTTCATTTTAAGCCTCGCATTGTTCTTTGCATCTGTTCTGTAAATCTGCTCTGTGCAGTTCACAAAATTGATCCATTAATTCACTGTGAAAATAGGGAAAAGAAGACCACTACTTTCACAGCATTCTATCTTGATACATAATATTAGTTGCAAATGAAACTAATGCAAGTTTAAACCAATAAATAAGAATTTTATGAAAGGAATAAATAGAATGTAAAAAAAACTAAAATTAAAATATTATTTTAAATCAATTTAATATGCTAGGTATTGCGTCTAATGTATTAAGATATAATACGCCGACTTGTTTTGGGAGCTTGGCCAAAACGATTGCGATAGCTTCGGGCAAAAGATGTTGCAGAATTAAAACCACATCGAATAGCAATGTCTAGAATAGACAGGTCCGTTTGCTTCAATAGTCTCTGCGCTATATCCAATCGATAGTTTCTATAATATGAGGCTGGGGACGTCTTTAAATGCTTCTTAAAAAGTCGTTCTAATTCTCTGACAGTAGATCCTATTTTTTCAGCAAGATCTGTTATGAGGAGCGGCGTTTCGATGGTTGCTTCCATCGTTTCTATCGCCGTGGTCAGGACTTTATTATTCCGGATTTGTGGATTGTTCGAAATCAGCCTTTGTGGATTGTTTCCTTCTCGGAACCGCTGGTAAATAAATATATCAGCAACATCTGTCGACAGTTTCAAACCGTGTTGAACCCTGATGAGCTGTAACATCATGTCCAGACTGGTTGTACCCCCACCTGATGTAAATCTGTTCCGATCGACAATATAAAGATCCAGTTCAGCCTGAACATTAGGATAGGTCTCGGTAAAGCTTTCAAAATTCTCCCAATGAACGGTCGCTTTATAGCCGTCCAAAAGACCAGCTTTGGCAAGGATTTCGCTCCCCGCATCCATGCCACCAAACTCGGTCCCTTTTGAGCGAAGTCTTCGAAGAATTGCGGCTAGTTGTCTTGTATTACTTTCTTCCACATCATAACTGGCACAAACGATCAAGACAGGAATACTGTCGTCCAATGCAATTTCTGCATCAACATTAATGTCCATACCGTTACTGGCGCGTACTGTTGAGCCATGGATGGAATATAACTTCCATTCATATATTTTTTCACCGACCTTGAAGTTGGCAGCACGCAAGGGCTCTAAGGCCGATGAAAAACAAAGCATGGAAAAGCCAGGTACAAGCAAAAACGCAATTTTTTGAGGTTTGGTGTCTGCTTCTCTTCCAAATAGATACATCTTGAAGTTCTCATCTATTAGATATCGGTTGGCGTAAAATGTTTCATAATTAGCGCAAAGTGTAAATTGAGAAATAAAAACCGTCCTACACTAAGAAAAAAATAAACGGACTCATCTTTGGAATTGATGTTCTGATAGGTTAGTGTGAAAGAGGGAATTACTATGAATAATGAAGTTATTATCACCTGTCCTGTGACAGGCTCAGGCATCAAAAAAGACCGCCATACGAATGTTCCTGTAACGCCTGACGAGATTTCTGATGCCGCTATTGAGGCTGCATTGGCGGGGGCTGCTATTGCCCATTTGCACGTTAGAAACCCGGATACTGGTCAGGCTAGCAATGATTTGGAACTTTATCAGGAAACAGTTGGTCTTCTTCGCGACAAAATGAAGACTAAAGGTGTTGATGTGGTGATCAATATTACGGCAGGCATGGGCGGAGAGTTTGTCCCCGACGCAACAAACCCCAATGTTGGCGGACCGGGAACGGATATGCTCAGTCCAGCTGATCGCCTTAAGCATATTGATGCTATTCGCCCCGAAATTTGTACCTTTGACTGCGGATCTTTGAATTTCAGCGATTATGCCTATATCTCGACGCCGGATATGCTGCGTGAGATGGCTGCGATTATTCAAAAGATGGGGGTGAAACCTGAAATTGAAGCGTTTGAATTTGGTCATATCTGGATGGCAAAGCAGCTAATGTCGGAAGGTTTAATTGATGCACCACCTTTGTTTCAGCTTTGCCTTGGCATTCCTTTCGCGGCTGAAGCAAATGGCGAAACCATGCTTGCGATGCGCAATATGCTTCCCGAAGGGGCAAATTGGGGCGCTTTCGGGGTTGGTCCAGCCCAAATGCCGATGGCGGCACAATCGGTCATCTTTGGTGGTCATGTTCGCGTTGGGCTGGAAGATAACCTTTATCTAGAACGTGGTGTTCTGGCGAGTAATGGGCAATTGGTCAGTCGAGCCAAGGAAATTATTGAACGAATGGGGGCGAAGACACTTACGGCTGAAGATGCTCGTAAAAAGTTCAATGCTGTCAAGCAGGCTTAATGATAATTTTTAAAACATAGATATGAGCAGGGTGTTAAAAATGGCACGTGAAATCAGAACAGTCGCCGTCGTTGGGGCTGGCGTTATCGGGGCAGGATGGGCTGCGCGATGTCTCCACCGAGGAATTGATGTGGTCGTGACGGATGTTTCTGCTGATGCAGAGCGAGGCTTGAGAGACGTTGTATCCAATGCTGAGCCTGCTTTGAATCAACTTAGTCTGGCCCCACGTAAGGAAAAGGGCACACTGACATTCACCACAGACCTTGCTGAGGCTATTTCCAAGGCTGATTTTGTTCAGGAAAATGCACCCGAACGGGAAGAGTTAAAAAGAAATCTTCTTGGGGAAATAAGTAAACACGCTGAACCGGATGTTATTATCGCCTCCAGTTCTTCTGGGTTGCTCCCAACGATTATTCAGGCTGATTGCATTCATCCTGAACGTGTTCTGATCGGTCATCCATTCAACCCTGTTTACCTCTTGCCTCTTGTCGAGGTCCTTGGTGGAGAAAAAACGAGCGCCCAATTTATAGAAGATGCCATGGCGTTCTATAGCTCGATCGGGATGAAACCCCTTAAGGTTCGCAAGGAAATAGAAGGGTATATTTCTGATCGCCTTCAGGAAGCTTTATGGCGCGAAGCCTTACACATGGTTGCTGATGGTGTTGCAACAACAGATGAAATAGATCAGGCCGTGATATATGGACCAGGGCTACGTTGGGCTTTTATGGGAACCTGCCTCACATTTCATCTTGCTGGTGGCGAGCAGGGGATGCGTCATATGTTGGAACAGTTCGGTCCGGCGCTTGAGTTACCCTGGACAAAATTAAAAGCGCCTGAGCTGACAGATCAACTTATTGATCGAATGGTCGAAGGAACGCAACAACAGGCTGAGGGTTATTCCATACGTGATCTAGAACAGCTACGAGACAATTGTCTCGTGTCTATTATGCAGTCCCTGCGCAGTTTTAACTATGCATCTGGTAAAGTATTAAAAGAGGACGATGAAGGGCTGTATGGGGACGCAAGTGGTTCCAAGGAATGGTCTGAACAGGATGATTTAACCCAACCATTGAATCTTCATAGGGACAAAGTTCATCCCGAGTGGATTGATTATAATAATCACATGACTGAATCTCGTTATTTACAGGTTTTTGGCGATGCCTCTGATGCGCTTTTTCGTTATGTCGGCGTTAATGCTGAATACCATGCTAATGGTCATTCGTATTATACGGTCGAAACCCATATAAATAATATTCTTGAAGTCGCAGTTCATGAGCCTTTGAGAGTTACGACACAACTACTTGGTCTGGATGATAAACGCATCCATTTCTATCATAAAATGTACAAGGAAAAAGACAACAGCTTACTGGCAACAGCAGAGCAAATGGTCTTGCACGTTGATATGAAAGCCGGGAGAGCTTGTCCAGCCAAACCTGAAATACTGAACGTTTTAGGGAAAATATTCGATGCACATAAAAAAATGCCGGCGCCTGAACGCCTCAGTCGGCAAATGATGGTGCCACCACCCAAATAATAGACAATCTTACTGTCGGGTTTTGTCTTTGATTTTTAATCCGATCTGCAAATAAGTGTCAAATACCAGTGTCGCCATGACACTTGGAAATATTGATATTCAATCTGTGTTGATTTTCAACGTGGGAATGCCTTCTGATGTCCTGATTTAATGGCGAAAGCTTAGAGAAAATAAATCAGAAACAGTTAGGGTTTAGGGAGAAGTGAAATGGATTTTGGTCTTTCGCAAGAACAGCAAATGGTTGTTGATACCGTTCGGGATTTTGTTGAAAAAGAACTGTACCCCCATGAAAATACTGTTGAAGAGTTGGGCTATGTTCCCGCTGAACTGACCAAGGAAATACGTCAAAAAGTTTTAGATCTCGGGTTCTATGCGGCAAATATTCCGGAAGAATTCGGAGGTGGCGGATTAGACTATGTCACCATGTCCTTACTTGAAAGAGAACTGGGGCGCGCTTCTCAGGCACTGAGTGTTATCTTTGGGCGACCCTCTAATATTCTTTGTGGATGTAAAGGGGAACAGATTGAAAAATACCTTAAACCAGCTATTCGCGGTGAAAAGATAGACTGTATCGCGATGACCGAACCTGATGCAGGGTCTGATGTAAGATCCATGAAAGCATCGGCCGTCAAAGACGGGGACGACTGGGTCTTAAATGGCACGAAACATTTTATTACCCATGCTGACGAAGCTGATTTTGCCATTGTTTTTATCGCAACAGGTGAAGAAGAAACCCCTCGGGGGAAAAAGAAACAAATTACCTGTTTCCTTGTTGATCGCGGAACTCCGGGATTTGAAATAAGAGAAGGTTACAAATGTGTATCACATCGAGGGTACAACAATTCCATCCTCAATTTTGATAACTGCCGCATTCCTGCCACGCAAATCCTGGGGGAAGAAGGCAGAGGTTTTGATGAAGCCAATACATGGTTAGGGGCTACAAGGTTGACTGTGGCGGCTATGTCTGTCGGACGGGCACAGCGCTGTTTTGATTTGGCTGTTAATTGGGCTGCAGAGCGAAAACAGTTTGGGCAGGCGATTGGTAAGTTCCAAGGTGTATCCTTTAAGTTGGCTGATATGGCGACTGATATTCAGGCTGCAGAGTACTTGACCATGGGGGCCGCCTGGAAACTTGATAAGGGTCTCCCCGCAGACCAAGACATTGCCATGGCAAAAGTTCATGCGACAGAAATGTTGGCCAGAGTAACCGATGAAAGTCTTCAGATCTTTGGCGGCATGGGTTTAATGACTGAACTTCCGATTGAACGATTTTGGCGCGACGCGCGGGTTGAGCGGATCTGGGACGGGACCAGCGAAATTCAACGCCATATCATTTCACGGGGTTTACTTCGACCTCTCGGCGCGTAATCGGCCACGTCATTGATCTGGGGAGTTCTTAAATGTCAAAATCAGCAAATATAAAACGCCTTCTTTGCCCCAAGAGCATTGCTGTTATTGGTGGGGCTGAGGCAGCTGAAGTCATCCGGCAAAGCCGCAAAACGGGTTTTCAGGGGGAAATGTGGGCCGTAAATGCGCGCAGAAATGAGATTGAAGGATTAAAGTGCTTTGCATCGGTAAACGATCTGCCAACAGCACCTGATGCCGCTTTCGTCGCGATACCTCGCGAACCAGCTATATCCGTGATTAAAGATCTAGAGAAGATGGGGGCAGGTGGCGTAATTTGTTATGCATCTGGTTTTTCCGAAACCTCTGACGGACAGGGATACCATACTGATCTGATGAGTAGCGTAGGTGATTTGGCGTTGGTTGGCCCGAATTGTTACGGTATTTTAAATTATCTGGATGGCGCTGCTCTCTGGCCTGATCATCATGGCGGGCAACATGTTGATAAAGGTGTCGCGATCATTACCCAAAGTGGAAATATCGGCATCAGCCTGACAATGCAGGAAAGATCACTGCCCATTGCTTATATGATTTCTGTTGGTAATCAGGCCGTGTTATCTATGCCTGATTACATTGATGCGCTTTGTGATGATGATCGAGTGACGGCGATTGGCCTTCATATGGAAGGTGTTGATGATATCTCTGGTTTTTGTCGTGCTGTTAATAAGGCCAGAAGTAAGGGCATACCGGTAGTTGCCTTAAAATCAGGTGGGTCTGACATCGGGGCCGAGATTGCCCTAAGCCATACGTCAACCTTGGCTGGGTCTGATGAACTTTATTCCGCTTTGTTTCAGCGCATAGGGATCGCTCGCGTTCGTACGCTTAGCGAGATGATCGAAACCCTAAAGTTACTTCATGTTGCGGGACCTCTTTCGGGTAATAATATATCTTCTCTTAGTTGTTCCGGAGGTGATGCAGCTTTGATTGCTGATTTTGGCAGTAAGCTCAGATTAAAATTCAAGCCGATCCCCGATGTTCAGGCATCGCAGTTGCAAAAGCAACTTGGAGACAAGGTTTCTATATCAAATCCCTTTGATTACCACACCTATATCTGGGGGGATGTCGAAGAAAAAACCAACTGTTTTACACGTGTTATGCAGGGGGAGTATGACATCAGTCTTTTGGTTCTGGATTATCCCAAGAGTGATTTAAGCGAAGCCCACGAGTGGGATATCGCACTTGACGCCATGATTGCAGCACAGAGAAACTCTGGTTATCAAGCGGCTGTTCTTGCCACACTTCCGGAAAACCTTCCTGAAAAAGCACGATCCACTCTAATTAGAAACAACGTCGTACCTCTACAAGGCGTCGAAGATGGTCTAAAAGCAATTTCATCCGCCGCATGGATAAATGCCAGATGGAAGGAGCTTGCGAATAATAACGTATCTTCTACTGTCAGGAAATTCTCAGAGGTCGAAAATGAAATTGTTTTACTTGATGAAACCCATGCAAAGTCAATTCTAAAAGAACACGGACTTCCAATACCCAGAAGTGAAACGGTTACGATTTCAGAAGCTGGTTTCACTGCGGAACGAATTGGTTTTCCGGTTGTTGTTAAGGCTGTGAGTGCCGATCTCGCCCATAAGACAGAAGTCGGTGGCGTGGCTTTGAACCTTCAAAGTGCTAAAGAGGTAACTTGTGCGGCAGAAAGAATGGCGCATTTGTCTGACAAAGTTCTTGTCGAAAGCATGATTAAAGATGTTGTTGCCGAAGTTATCATCGGTGTGACACGCGATCCTCAGTTTGGGCTTTCTCTTGTCGTGGGTTCTGGCGGTATTTGGGTTGAGTTGATGCAGGATTCAATAGCATTACTATTACCAGTTTCACGTGATGATATCCATGTCGCTTTGAAGAAACTCAAACTCTACAAGTTGTTGGAAGGCTATCGTGGCCAACCTGCTGGTGATATTGATGCGTTGATTGATACGATCTTATCGGTTGCAGATTTTGCCTTACATAATGAAAAGAAACTTGCCGAAATGGATTTAAACCCCGTTATGGTGCTTCCAAAAGGAAAAGGCGTTGTTATAGCAGATGCCATGATCCGTATGTCTTCAGAAGAAAGAGTGAATTAATGTCAGAAGTTGTAAAAGTTGAGAGACGAGGGGCTATTCTGGAAGTGACACTGGATCGCCCAAAAGCAAACGCTATTGATGCCGCAACAAGTAAGGTAATGGGAAAGGTTTTTTGCGATTTTCGTGATGCCCCCGACCTTCGTGTCGCTATTTTAACTGGTGGCGGTGAAAAGTTTTTTTCAGCCGGATGGGATTTGGTTGCCAGTAGCGAAGGCGAGGCCCCTGATACTGACTATGGTCCAGGAGGATTTGCGGGAATAACAGAACTCCATGATTGCTATAAGCCAATTATTGCTGCTGTAAATGGAATGGCTGTTGGCGGAGGTTTTGAGCTTGCTCTCGCTGCTGATTTTATTATTGCAGCAGATCATGCACAATTTTTCCTTCCAGAAGCAAAGGTTGGACTGATCGCTGATGCAGCATCATTCCGCCTTCCTAAAAGACTTCCCAGGGCAGTTGCCATGGAACTTCTTTTAACTGGGCGGCGCATGGATGCCAATGAAGCAGCACAATGGGGGCTGGTAAATAAAGTTGTTGGCGCTGAAGACCTCATGTCGGTTGCCAGAGAATTCGCGGAACAAATTTTAGAAGCGGCGCCTCTGTCTGTTATGGCTGTCAAAGAAGTCTTGCAAAAAACATCAGATCTTGATGATGAAGCTTGTTATCAAGATATGCGTTCCGGGAAGTGGCACTACTATGAAAAGATGCTGCACAGCGAAGACTCTAAAGAGGGATCGCTTGCTTTTGTTGAAAAAAGATCTCCAATCTGGAAAGGTAAGTAATTTAATTATATCAATAGCATATGGTCTTTTAAACAAATCATCACGCCTCTAGTGACAAATGTAATGATGTCTTGTTTAAGCTAGGCAAAATATTGTTTGAAATACGTAAAATTTTGCTCATAAATGAAAAAAGAAATTCATTTGGAACGTATTTTTCAGGTTTTGAGCTATGGGCAAAGAAAAGCAGTCTTTTGACTATATCATTGTTGGTGCAGGTTCTGCAGGCTGTGTTTTAGCTAATCGCCTAAGTGAAAGCGGCAAATATTCTGTTTTGATTGTCGAGGCCGGAGGAAGCGATAAACGTTTTTGGGTTCAAGTTCCAATTGGCTACGGAAAGACATATTACCAAAAAGCCGTCAACTGGATGTACCTGACCGAAGCGGATGAAGGTACGGCAAACAGACAGAGTTATTGGCCGCGTGGAAAGGTGCTTGGTGGATCCAGCTCAATTAATGCCATGGTGTATATCCGGGGCCATAAAAAGGATTACGATGATTGGGCTGCACTTGGAAATCCGGGATGGAGTTATCGGGATGTTCTGCCCTATTTTAAAAAATCAGAAGTTAATCAACTGGGGGATGATGGCTTTCGGGGCACGGATGGCCCAATGCATGTTTCTGATGTTTCAAAAGATTTACACCCCCTCTGCCAAAACTTTATTCGGTCAGGGCAAGAGCTCGGTCTTGCTTATAATGAAAACTTCAATGGTGCTGAACAGGAAGGCATCGGTCTTTATCAGACAACAACGCGCAACGGTTTTCGTGAGTCCGCAGCCAAAGCATTTCTACATCCGGCCTTAAAGCGTAAAAACCTTAAACTTGTCACCCATGCCCACGTTTCAAAAATTCTTTTTGAGGGAAAAAAAGCTGTCGGTGTTGAGTATGTCCGCAAAGGAAAAACTTCTACAATTACAGCCAACAAAGAAGTAATTCTGAGTGGTGGTTCCATCAATAGCCCGCAATTGCTACAACTGTCGGGGATTGGTCCCAAGGCATTACTTGATGAACACAATATACCGATTGTCGTTGATAACCCGGCCGTTGGACAAAATCTGCAAGATCATATCGGAATGGATTATCTTTATTCCTGCACTGTCCCCAGCCTTAATGATGAATTGCACTCTTGGTGGGGCAAGTTGGTTGCCGGGCTGAAATATGTCCTGTTCCGCCGCGGTCCTCTTAGTCTGAGTATCAATCAGGGAGGAGGCTTTATTAAAACCCGACCGGATTTGGAACAGCCGAATATACAGCTTTATTTCTCCCCTGTTAGCTATACGCGGGCACCAGCGGGAACGCGACCGATGCTCAATCCTGATCCGTTTTCTGCTTTTCAACTGGGTTTAACAAACTGTCGTCCGACTTCGCGCGGTGAGATAAATATTAAATCGAATGATCCGTTTGAACCACCAATGATAAAGCCAAATTATCTTTCTACCGACGAAGATGTTTCTGAGATGCTTGAAGGTGTGAAGTATCTAAGAAAATTAGCCGAAACCAAAACCTTTAAAGATATTATCATCGAGGAGTTTCGCCCGGGGAAAGAATGTAAAACAGACGAAGAGTTAATCGCCGATATTCGCGGTTACGCTTGGACCTGTTTCCATCCTTCAGGAACCTGTAGAATGGGGCCTGATCCAGAAACGTTTGTCGTTGACCCCAAACTCAGGGTTCATGGCGTTGAAGGCCTTCGCGTGATTGATGCATCAATCTTCCCTAACGTGCCATCGGGAAACACCAATGCAGCCGCTATTATGGTCGGTGAAAAAGGGGCCGACCTTGTTTTAGATGATGCATAAATCCTTATAGGTTTATGCGTTTAAAGCTACTGTTCTATCTGAGCTTGATCCAGTAACCAGTTTCTAAATAACAAACTTTCAGGTTTAGATTTTTCGTCTTTTATTGGTGTTAACAAGTAATGAGAATCATCGTAATCGAAGTCTTGCTCGACAACCCTCATTAATTTTCCGCTATCGAGATCTGGTTGGGCATGGGCTTTTAAGACAAGTGAAACGCAAGCGCCAGAGGATGCCAACTGCACCGAATTCAGAGAGGTATCCACTGTGATATTTACCTCGAGATCTGCTCCTTTAAGGTGAGTCTCGAATATTTTTTGCCAGCGGCCTTCACAACCCATAATCCTGACACAACAGAGGTGATTGATAAGGGATTTATCGCCAGTCTCGATGGATTGTTTTAGAAGCTTCACATTGTCTGGTGTTGCCACGAGAACTGAAGGTTCTGTGTGTATTTTCTGACTGTGAAAACCAGGCCAGTTACCATGTCCGCTGCGAATATCAATATCAATGTTGTCGTGATCGAGTGATTCTGTCCAGATCGCGGTGTGTAATCTGATATTGATATCGGGATACTTTGTGAGGAAATCTTTTAACCTTGGTGCCAACCAGGAAACGGAAAAGGCAACAGTACAGAGAATATTGATCGTCTGTTTGCCCTTGGTGCCGAACAGCCCAGTCGTTGAGACTGATATATCTTCGAACGCTCGTCGTACTGCTGGTAGGTAAGCTCTTCCCTTGTCGGTTAACTTTAAACTGCGGGCTAGTCGCTCGAATAACAGGAAGTCCAGCTCTTTTTCAAGCGACCTTACTTGATGGCTAACTGCAGCTGGGGTGAGGTTGAGCTCTTTGGCTGCGGTCGTGAAGTTATTATAGCGGGCGGCGGCTTCGAACGCGCGCAACCAGTTTAGAGGGGGGAGTTGATATGCCATGTGAGTACGATTATCAGCTTCAAATAAAATGATGTCTTAGGCGAATAATACTTCGTTTGCTTTTATCTTCAAGCTTGGACTAATAGTACGCCATAGATTTTTATTGAGTGAGATCCAGCGTGAAAATAGCAAGCATTGAAACCTTTACCAATGAATATGTCGGTTTTGTTCGGGTACGAACAGTCGAAGGTGATGAGGGATGGGGGCAGGTCTCAACCTATAATGCAGATATCACATCGCAAATCGTACACAGGCACATTGCGCCACATACACTTGGAAAGGATGCTTCCGATCTCAAGGCTATAACCCAAACGGTGCTAGAGCGAGAGCACAAATTTCCGGGGAGTTATCTCTATCGCGCCCTTTGTGGTGTTGATACAGCCCTTTGGGATATCCATGGTAAACGCGCAGGAAAAAGCGTTGCCAGTTTACTCGGCAGCACGCGAAAGAGTTTTCCTGTCTATGCATCAAGTATGCGTCGCGATATTACACCGGAAGAAGAGGCCGAAAGATTTGTCGCCCTTCGAGAACAATTTGGCTACAAGTCATTCAAATTCAGAGTAGGGCGCGAATGTGGTCACGATGTTGATCAGTGGCCGGGACGTACGGAAGAAATCGTAAAAAAGGTACGAGAAACTCTTGGTGATGATATTACTCTTTTGGTAGATGCCAATAGCGCCTACACACCGCAAAAGGCTATTGAGGTTGGGCATTTATTGCAGGATTACGGTATTGGCCATTTTGAAGAACCTTGTCCTTATTGGGAACTGGATTGGACGAAACAGGTAAAAGAGGCTCTGGATCTTGATGTGTCTGGTGGAGAGCAAGATAACAACATGGTTGTCTGGAACCAGATTATCCAAGGCAGGGTTGTTGATATTGTTCAACCGGATATATGTTATATGGGTGGCATTACGCGAAGCCTCGAAGTTGCAAAATTGGCTGAAGCAGCAAAAATTCCCTGTACGCTACATTGTGCGAACCTTTCTCTTATAACGTTGTTTTCTGCTCACTTTATGGCGGCAATTAATAACCCTGGCAAATATCTCGAATTCTCAATCGAGGGATTGGATTACTATCCGTGGCAGGCAGGTTTGTTTGACCCCGGGTATGAAATTGTGAATGGCGACCTTATTATTTCAGATAAACCGGGGTGGGGGATTGAAATTGATCCTCTGTGGCTTGCGAGTGCGGATTATCAGGTGAGCTATAATGCTTCACGCTTTTGATAAAATCTTTGAATATAGAACATAGTTAAATAAAAACGATAAGGCCTTTAGGTGTGATTATGACGAAATCAACAGATGCGCTGATCAGCGAATATTTTCAAACAGGTACATTACTGGGGTTGCCAAATAAGCTGTTCATTAATGGAGCGTGGGTTCCTGCATCAACAACAGAGATGATTGACAGCAAAGATCCGGGTAATGGTAAGGTATTTGCATCTGTCAGTGCTGGGCAGTCTGAAGATGTTGATGAGGCTGTTGAAGCTGCCAGGGATGCCTTTGTCAATATTTGGCGTGATATGAAACCCAGTAAGCGCGGCCTCATACTTTTTAAGGCTGCTGATATATTGGAGCAAAAGGCTGATTATTTTGCTGTGGTTGAAGCCCTTGATTCTGGTAAGCCACTGGACGAAGCTCGGGGAGATGTTGCGAGCTCTGTTGGAGCACTACGTTATTATGCTGGTTTCGCTGATAAAATTCAGGGCGATACTTTCCCTTTGGGGGATGGTGTCTTCTCATTTTCTAGTGTTGAAGCTGTTGGTGTTACCGCACATATTATTCCTTGGAATTACCCTCTTGCTACAACAATAAGAGGTGTCGCCCCCGCTTTATCCGCAGGGTGTACAGCTGTGGTAAAGCCTGCAGAGCAAACCCCTTTGACAGCACTATTGTTGGCAGATGTCTTTGTTGAGGCCGGCCTTCCCAAAGGTGTTTATAACGTTGTAACCGGTACAGGGGCGAATGCTGGAAGCCCACTAGTCAATCACCCGAAGGTTCAACACATCACCTTTACAGGCTCAGTAGGTACAGGAACGCTGGTGATGGAAGCTGCTGCCAAAAACATCAGCAGCGTAACACTGGAACTTGGCGGGAAATCACCGATTGTAGCGCTTTCTGACTGCGATATAGAAAAAACGGCGGAGGGTGTTCTTTGGGCAATTTATTATAATGCCGGGCAAATTTGCTCTGCAGGATCCAGGTTGGTCGTAGAAAGAACAATTCATCGTGAGTTAGTGGCAAAGATTGTTGAGAAAACTTCACAGTTAATAGCAGGTCATGCCCTCACTAATCCAAATTATGGTGCGATTAATTCTCTACAGCAGTTGGAGAAAATAGAAGGCTTTGTGGAACGCGCCAAAGCTCGAGGAATAACCGTTGCTTGCGGCGGTGAACGGATCAATACTAAAGAAACAGAGAATGGTTGGTTCTATGCGCCAACAATTATGGATGATGTGCCTAACAATGACGAACTGGTTCAAGAGGAAATTTTTGGCCCTGTGTTAACTGTTCAGGTTGTCGATAATCTTGATGAAGCTATAGAAGCTGCCAACTGCACTGATTTTGCACTTGCGGCAGGGGTCTATACACAAAACATTACTCATGCGCTTAAGCTTTCTAAGGCAATTGATTCAGGGCAGGTAACAGTTAACGATTATTGGGCTGGTGGTATAGAAGTACCGTTTGGGGGCAATAAATCATCAGGTATTGGCCGTGAAAAGGGAGTAGAAGCCCTTCGAAACTATGTAACAACAAAAGCAATTACGATGACGTTTTAAATTAACTTTTTTGCTTAAAAATGTCAAAAGACGTTAGTTGTGACGCGGGCCTTAAGTTCCATAAAAGATTGTATTTGATTGGTTAGAAAAAATAACTTGATTGAATTTTTACCATAAACGACCCTAAGATGTGGTTTTTTGATTAAAAGTTGACGTTTTTTGGATGGAAAGTCGCTGTTGGTGATGTTGTTGTCTTTAATGCGACAAAGTTATGGGTAGTTGACTCTATTCAAAATAAGGTTCTGGGAAACAGAACCAAAGCTGGTGGTGAGTATAGGTTTTATGTTTCTGGCAAGAGAACAAGACTTTGTCTTTGTGTAGATTTTGACGCTGTCTAGGTATCTAATACAGGGAATTAAATTAATTAAACCTTATAATCACTTGAATCATATGATAAAATAAAAGCGATTAAACGCTTATGTGATTCTCACCTAAAAGGTTTATGCAAACAGGGAGTAGAATAGGAATGACACAACATATTAATTATCTGGCAAAGCTTGCCGCTCAGGGTAAATTAGGTCGCCGTGAGTTTATGGGAAAAGCTGCTGCTGTCGGTGTCTCTACCGCTGCTGCTGGTAGTCTGTTGTCCAGTGCGGCAATGGCCGAAGGCCCAAAAAAAGGTGGAACACTTAAGGCTGGCCTTGGCGGCGGCGAAAGTACAAATAGCCTTGATCCGGCATCTTTTCTGACACAAGTGTCCCATGATTTTGGTAAATGTTGGGGTGAAACGCTTGTTGAAGTCTCACGCATTGGTGAAATTAACTACCGATTAGCTGAAAGCATTGAGCCGACAGCTGATGCGAAAACATGGCATTTTACAATTCGCAAAGGTGTTGAGTTTCACAACGGCAAAAGCGTAACTGCTCAAGATGTGCTCAAAACAATGCAACGTCACTCGGGCGAAGATACTAAGTCCGGTGCCTTGGGCGTTATGCGTAACATTGAGTCCATGAAGGCTGACGGTGATGTTTTCTCTGTTACACTAAAAACGGCAAATGCTGATTTACCTTACTTGATGTCTGATTATCACCTGATCATTCAGCCCGACGGTGGTATGGATGCACCTGATGCTGGTATCGGTACTGGCCCATACAAAGTTGCTGTTAATGAGCCGGGTGTACGCCATGTCGGTGAGCGCAATCCTAACTATTGGGATCCGTCACGTGGCCATGCCGATCAGGTTGAAATTGTCGTGTTAAACGATGCTACAGCCAGAACTGCAGCTCTCCAAGGTGGTCAGGTTCATATGATCAACCGTGTGGAGCCAAAGGTTGCTGACCTTCTGGAACGTGTCCCCGGTCTTCAGGTGAAAAGTGTATCTGGTCGCGGTCACTATGTATTCCTGATGCACTGCAACACAGCACCGTTTGATAACAATGATCTTCGTCTTGCACTGAAGTATGCAGTTGATCGTGAAGAAATGGTCGATAAGATCCTGCGTGGTTATGGATCTGTTGGTAATGACATGCCAATCAATGGTGGTTATCCGCTGTTCTCTGAAGATATTGAGCAACGCTCTTTCGACCCGGATAAAGCAAAGTTCCATTTCAAAAAATCAGGCCACGAAGGTCCTGTTCAACTTCGGACAGCAGGTACTGCCTTTGCTGGTGCTGTTGATGCTGCGCAGCTATTCCAACAGTCTGCTGCGAAATGTGGTATTACGCTTGACGTTAAGCGTGAGCCTGATGACGGGTATTGGACAGAAGTGTGGAATAAACAACCATTCTGTGCATCTTATTGGGGCGGATCGCGTCCGGTTCAAGATCAAATGTATTCAACGGCTTATCTATCAACAGCTGATTGGAATGACACGCGTTTCTTCCGCGACGATTTTGACAAGCTTCTTATTGAAGCACGTGGTGAGCTTGATCAGGCAAAACGTATTGCGCTTTACCGTGAAATGGGTGTGATGGTTCGTGACGAAGGTGGTGTGATCGTTCCTATGTTTAATGACTTCATTGCTGCTGTCAGTGATAAAGTCGGCGGTTACGAAGATGATCCAAGTGGTGAAATGATGAACGGTTTCGCCCTCGCAAAAACTTGGTTGGCGTAATCAGCGTCTCATGGGACATCCCATTCTAAATTTGGTGGCTCAACGCATAGCGTTGGGCCTCCTTCTCCTCTTTCTGGCATCTGGGTTGATATTTATCGGTACCCAAATTTTGCCAGGAGATGTCGCACAATCTATTCTGGGCCAGTCAGCAACACCGGAAGCTGTTGCGAACTTAAGAAAGAGTTTAGGCCTAAATGACCCGGCTTACGTTCGATACTTTAAATGGCTGTCTGCATTTTTACAGGGGGATTTAGGTACCGCATATTCAAATGGAAAATCGATAGCAGAAGGTATTTCTTCTCGACTAGGTAATACGCTTTTCCTTGCAGGTTGGGCGGCCCTTTTTTCTGTTCCTCTAGCCGTTATTTTAGGTCTTCTTGCTGTTCAATATAAAAACCGTTGGCCTGATAAAGTTATCTCAGGGATAACGTTGGCATCAATTTCATTGCCAGAGTTTTTTATAGGTTATTTGCTAATCTATTTCCTTTCTGTGCAATACAGAGTTTTTCCTTCTGTTGCGATCATTGATGATGGTATGTCTTTAGGTGAAAAACTACACACCATAGGGCTTCCCGTATCGGTGTTAGTTCTTGTTGTTCTTGCGCACATGATGCGTATGACCAGAGCTGCCATTTTGAATGTTATGCAATCTGCTTATGTTGAGACTGCTGAGCTAAAAGGATTAAGCCCCTTTACAGTAATAAGGAAGCATGCTTTTCCAAATGCCATAGCTCCAATTATAAATGTTATTATGCTCAACTTAGCTTATTTAGTTGTTGGAGTTGTAATTGTTGAAGTTATCTTCGCTTACCCAGGAATGGGGCAGTATTTGGTTGATCATGTTTCTAAGCGCGATGTACCTGTAGTTCAGGTTTGTGCATTGATATTTGCAAGCGTTTACATATCCTTGAATATCATTGCTGATCTGGTTTCAATTATAGCAAATCCACGATTAAGACATCCGAAGTAAGGGAATGAATAATGAATTTTAAACGTATCCCTATAAGTGCCTTAATCGGTCTGATTGCAACAACAGGCTTTTTACTTATCGCAATCTTTGCACCTGTTATAGCTCCTTATGACATGGCAGAACCGGTTGGTGATTCATGGGAACCGATTTCGTCAAGCTTTTGGCTTGGTACTGACAGCATTGGCCGAGATGTACTTAGTCGTTTGATTTATGGTGCCAGAACAACAATCTTTATCGCGGGTGCTGCGACTATAATCTCATTTACTTTAGGATCTGTTTTAGGGTTTACAGCAGCAGTAACTGGTAGTTGGTTTGACATGATTCTTTCTCGTTTTGTCGACTTGCTAATGTCAATCCCAACCCTGATATTTGCATTGGTTGTGCTAACAGTGTTGCCCGGTAATCTCGTAACTCTTATTTGCGTGATGGGTATACTAGACAGTACCCGTGTTTACCGTCTATCAAGAGCTGTGGCTGTTGATATTAACGTTATGGATTATGTAGAAGCAGCACGTTTGCGTGGTGAAAAAACGCAATGGATTATCTTTCGAGAAATTCTTCCGAATGCACTTTCTCCGTTGATTGCAGAGTTAGGATTAAGATTTATCTTCGCAGTTCTTTTCCTTTCTTCTTTATCGTTTCTCGGTTTGGGAATTCAGCCCCCAGAAGCAGACTGGGGAAGCATGGTTAAAGATAATAAAGATGGTATCCAATTTGGAATACCAGCTGCATTAATTCCTGGGGTAGCAATTGCTGTTCTGGCAATCTCTGTAAACCTTGTTGCGGATTGGATACTCAATAGAACGAGTGATCTAAAAGGAGGGCGCGGATAATGTCTGATAATCTTCTTGAGATTAAGAAACTCAAAATCGGTGCAACCGTCTATCCTCCGGGCGAAAAGCCCCACGACATTACCATCGTTCATGATGTGTCTCTTAACCTGAAAAAAGGTCAGGTTATGGGGTTAATCGGTGAAAGTGGTGCTGGTAAATCAACTATTGGCCTTTCTTCGATGAGTTATGGTCGGGGTGGTGTTGAAATTACAGGCGGTGAAGTTTTCGTCAATGGACGGGACATCTTGCAAATTCAGGCTCAAGGTTTAAGGCAACTACGGGGGAGGGAGGTAACTTACGTTTCCCAGTCTGCCGCAGCTTCTTTTAATCCCGCAATGCGCTTGATGGATCAGGTAATTGAAACCACCATTTTACATGGGCTTTCAAACAAAGCACAGGCAGAAGAACGTGCTATTGAACTCTTCAGGTCCCTAGGACTTCCTGATCCGGAAAACATAGGTAATCGGTATCCGCACCAGGTATCGGGCGGGCAATTGCAACGTGTTATGACGGCAATGGCACTGTGCCCTAAACCTGATTTGATCGTTTTTGACGAACCGACAACGGCACTTGATGTGACAACACAGATTGATGTCTTAGCGGCGATTAAAAAGGCGATCAGAGATACTGGTGTTGCTGCCCTGTACATCACCCATGATTTGGCTGTGGTGGCACAGGTTTCTGATGAAATTCTTGTTTTGCGTCACGGTAATATGGTTGAACATGGCACTGTTCAAGAAATCATTGAGGCGCCAAAAGAAGAGTACACCCAGGAATTGGTGAAAGCCCATTCTATTACGCATGAAGAGAAAAAGCCAACGGATAACCCAATTCTTCGTGTGGAGAATATCTCTGCTTCTTACTCTGGAGAAATTCAGGTTCTGAAAGATGTTTCTGTTGATATTCATCCGGGGCAAACACTGGCTGTCGTCGGTGAGTCTGGGTCTGGAAAATCGACGCTTGCACGGGTGATCACCGGGCTTTTACCGCCGAGTGACGGACGTATTATCTTTGACGGAAAAGAGTTAGCACCAGCACTCCCTGATAGAAGCATAGATGATTTGCGTGAACTTCAAATGATCTATCAAATGGCTGATGTAGCGATGAACCCACGTCAGACAGTTGGTCAGATTATTGGTCGCCCTCTGGAACTTTATTTCGGAATGAAGGGTGCTGAAAAACGTAAACGCGTTATCGAGTTGCTTGACGAAATCGAAATGGGCGAAAAGTTTATCGATCGCTATCCTGCGGAACTTTCCGGCGGTCAAAAACAACGTGTTTGTATTGCACGTTCATTGGCTGCGAAACCCAAGCTGATTATCTGTGATGAGGTTACATCCGCGCTTGATCCTTTGGTTGCAGATGGCATTTTAAAGCTTTTGCTTAATTTGCAAAAGATAGAGAATGTTGCCTATCTCTTTATTACCCATGATCTTGCAACGGTGAAATCAATATCTGATTCCATCGCTGTTATGTATCTTGGGGAACTCGTGAGATACGGAACCAAATCCGAAGTTCTGTCTCCTCCGTTCGATGATTACACAGACCTTTTACTTTCCTCAGTACCAGAAATGAAATTGGGGTGGTTGGAAGAAGTCTTGGCGCATCGAAAAATGGAAAGTGCCGGCAATTAGTCGGCACTTATATCCGCGGTCAATATTTCACATGATGGCCTGTTATTAGTACTGTTTAGGGAGGTTGTCTCTTGGCTCTTAAAAATAAAGTGTTGTTGATCATCCTTGATGGTCAGCCTTGGAGAGATGCGCGTCGTTATATGGGGAACCTAGAAGGTTGGGTTCAATCCAGTGAAGCGCGTGTTTGGAAAATGCGGGCAGTGTTACCATCAACATCTGCGTCTTGTTATGCGTCTATCCACACAGGCGTAACCCCGCAACAGCACCACGTAGTTTCCAATCAATCAATCTTCCGCGTAAAACAGGCCGATATTTTTAGCCAGGTCCGTGCTGCAGGTGGAAAAACAGGCGCCGTAACGCATTCGTTCTGGTCAGAATTCTTTAATCGCGCGCCGTTTGATATGGTACGTGATATTGAATATGACGAAGACGATGGTCCAATCAATCATGGTCGTTTTCATACCATGACCGGCTATGGACACATAAATCAGATGACTCCATCAGACGCTGATTTGTTTGCGACGCTGACGATGCTAACGGAACGTTATAAGATTGACTATGGCATCTTGCACACCTGTACGCTTGATTCCATGGGGCACAGGTTTGGGCATGATTGCGGCGAGATGGATCAAGCCTGTTTTGCCATTGATGCAATGCTTGCGCATTTCCTGCCACGTTGGATAGGGAATGGCTACGAAGTCATCGTAACGGCTGATCATGGTCAATCTGACCGTGGACACCACGGTGGGCGTGGAGAAGATCAACAGGATGTTGCGCTGTACTGGTTTGGTGGCGGTAATGGCCCCAAAGAAGATATAGTTCTTGATCAGTTACAACTTGCCCCCACGATCCTTTCCAGAATGGGTGCTCCGATTGCGGATACAATGAAGGCAGAGCCTTTCTTGAAATAAATCGGGTACATTATCTGGCTTTATTTGTAACTGGGTGCGAGAGCTTTTCGTGAGGCCTTCGTATCCAGTTTTTTTATGCCAGTTTTATCATGACTGTTTACATTTCCAGATATAGCTTTTTGAGGTGCGATATGGCGACAAATTTTCAACCGCAAACAGATGTTACTCAACACGATGGTTTTTGCGTCTGGGAGAATATCTGGATACCGCTAAAAGATGGTCGACAATTATCGGCACGTATTTGGATGCCTGATTTGGTGCAGGGTGAAGAGGGGGGAATTATACCTGTTCCTGCGATCTTTGAGTATCTTCCCTATCGTAAGCGTGATGGTACGGCACAAAGGGACGAAAGCACCTATCCTGTTTTTGCCCGTGCAGGATACGCAGGCGTCCGTGTTGATATATCTGGTACTGGTGAATCTGATGGTGTTTTTGACGATGAATATTCCCCGCGCGAACTCTCTGATGGTGTAGAAGCGATTAACTGGATTGCAGAACAGCTCTGGTGCAGTGGAAAGCTGGGGATGATGGGGATATCCTGGGGGGGATTTAATGCTTTGCAAATTGCGGCCCTGCGACCCGCACCATTAAAAGCTGTCATATCAATTGGCTCTACCGTAGATCGTTATAATGCTGATATTCACTATAAAAGCGGCTGCCATTTGAATTCTAACCTGTCTTGGGCTGGTGTAATGCAATGTTATGCTAACCGTCCGCCTGATCCAGCCTTGGTTGGTGATAAATGGCGGAAAATGTGGCTTGAACGCTTAGAGGGCGCAAATCTTATTCTGGACGAATGGTTGTCGCATCAAAGCTATGATGACTTCTGGAAGCATGGCTCTATTGAACAGGACTATAAGGCTCTGGAGATACCAAGTTTGGTGATTTCTGGTTGGGCCGATGCTTATAAAAATGCGCCTCCAATTGCAGCAGAAAACATGCCGGGTCTTGCTAAAGCGATTAATGGTCCCTGGGTGCACAAGTATCCACACTTTGCCTATCCGTACCCTAGATCAGATTTCCACCAAGAAGCTTTACGTTGGTGGGACCGCTGGCTTTGTGAAAAGCAGAATAATGTAGAAAGCTTACCAGCTTATCGTGCTTATATTTCTGAGAATGTCAGGCCTTCACGTTGGCGAGAACATGAAGAGGGGAGATGGGTTGCCGAAAACGTCTGGCCGTCTGATAGTATCGTATCCCAAAGTTTATATTTGAACACTGATTACAGTCTCTCAAAGACCAATCATGCTGAGGGACAGATGTCTATTTGTTCTCCTGAAGATACGGGTATCGCGTGTGGCGAGGTCTTTGCGCTTAAACCTGATACAGAAACACCGGGTGATCAACGTATTGATGACGGGGGATCTTTGGTCTTTGAAACAGATGTTCTGAGTGACGCCATTGAGATCCTTGGCCAACCGACGTTATCTTTAAACGTGGCTATTGATGCACCATTAGGAAACCTGGCAGTTCGTTTGATTGATGTGCATCCTGATGGTGTTTCTCATCGTGTGTGTTTCGGGGTTTTGAACCTGGCACATCGACAGGGCAACGAAAAGCCAAAGGAAATGGTTCCAGGGCAAAGGGAAGATGTTACAGTTATCTTGGATCACATTGGTTATCGTTTTTTACCGGGGCACAAAATTAGGATTTCAATTTCGACAGCCTATTGGCCTTTGATCATGCCTTCCCCGTATCATGTAACGGCCTCAATTTTTCTGGGTAAAAATACTGCTCTTTCACTACCTGTCAGGGCAACAGGCAATCAAATGGTTGTCGATGATGAAATTCATATGCCTGAACCAGAAAATGCAAACCCGCTACCTCTATACAAAGAGATAACACCCTCTAAAACGGCCCGCAGGGTTGAAAAAGATCTTTCTGGTAACTTGACGCACTACATCACCGAAGATGACACAGGGACGACAGAAATTCCGGACCATGCTTTACGCGTTCGGCACACGAATTTTGTAAAATGGTCCATAAGCTCAGATACTCCCTTGGGGGCACAAGCGCACTCACAATGGTGTTGCTATATGTCTCGTGATGATTGGTCTATCAAGTTGGAAACTGAAGTTTCAATGATTTTAAGAGCGGACAGTTTTGAAATTTCAGGGAAAATGCTTGCCTATGAAGAAGAAAATGAAATCTTTAGCCGCAGTTATCAGAAATCCATCCCAAGAGATCACATGTAAATTAGAATCAATCCTGTGACTTGAAGAATAGCTTGCAGTATAGTTTCATATGAAACTATACTCGGTCTGCACATAAATAATTTTAAGATCTGTGTCAAAGTAGAACCAAAAAGAGCGGGAAGGTTATAGGATGAAACGTACACTTATAGCGCTGACAACGGTTGCCAGCACTGCATTAACGGCTATTTTTTCAAATGCTGTCGGGGCAGAATTTGAATTAAAGCTTAGCCATTTTTTACCGTCGTCTCATCCAACGCAAACCCAGTTTCTTGAGCCTTGGGCAAAAGAGCTTGAAGAACGGAGTGAGGGTAAAGTCAAGGTAACGATCTTTCCTGCGGGATCTGCCTTTGGACATGTCGCAAAGCAATATGATCAAGTAAAAGCTGGTGTCGTCGATATTTCTCATGGTCTCACGGGCTTTCCACGTGGTCGGTTGCCACGTACTTTGATTATGGATCTTCCCTTCCTCGCAAAATCATCTGATGCTGCATCCCGTACGTTATGGGATTTGTATCCAACCTATCTTGCCGAAGAATATAAAGGTTTAAAGGTTCTAGCCTTACATGCTCATAACCCCGGCCTTATTCATACAAGGGGCAAGCAAGTCAAAACCATGGATGATCTTGAAGGGCTTCGAGTGCGTGCACCTTCTGCGGCGACATCTATGATGCTTAAGCAACTGGGGGCAACACCGATTGGACTTCCACCTACCCAAGTTTATGAAAACCTGCAAAAAGGCGTGATTGACGGTACGATCTTTCCCTATGACGGCGTTCATGGGTTTAAGCTGGCCGAAGTTCTGGATTATCATCTTGATGCCAAGGCTTACACAACCAGCTTTTATTTCATTATGAACGAGAAAAAGTATAACGCGTTACCGGAAGAGATCAGGACAATTATTGATGATATGTCTGGCGATGCACTGGTCGCGAAGTTTGGTCCTTGGTGGAATAATTGGGATACGCCCGGACTTGAAGACATCCAGAAAAAAGGAAACCCGGTCGTTGTTCTTGACGATAGCCAAAGGGACGAATGGCGTCGTGCTTTGGAACCTACCACAGCTAATTATCTAAAAAGCTTGGAAGAGGCTGGTGTGAAGAATGCACAAGAAATTTACGATGCTGCGGTAAAATCCATCGCAAAATACGAGCAATAATTATTCTTGAAATGGTCGTTCTAACGATTGATTCGGACGACTATTTTTTTATCATCATAGAACTGTTCGTGTGAAGCATGATTTTTGTTATATCAAAATATTTCAACCAATTAGTTAAATACGTTGCTTGGATAGGTGTCCTGTTTTTGTTGGGCGCTATGTTTATTACAACGACAGATGTTGTTTTGAGAAAGATAGATAATGCTGGCATCTATGGTACGATTGATCTGGTTCAATTGATGATTATCTCGGCCGCATATCTTTCCATTCCTTATGCTTTTATGAAAAAAAGCCATGTTGCTGTCGCAATTCTTTCGGAACGGATGCCAGAAAAAGTAGCTATTTTCTGTCAGGCTTTTGGGATGTTATTTTGCGCTGTATTTATGAGCGCAATAGCGTGGTTTGGTTTTTTACAAGCTGAACAGCAGCATCAGTATGGCGATATCTCTATCACCCTCGGCTTGCCGATGATTTATTACTGGATACCGCTTTTGCTTGGCGCAACCTTGTCAGGCGTAGTTTCTATCGGCCTATTAATCAACAGCCTTATTAAGATGTTTGGTCTTGAGCAAGATCCTTCAAATGAAAATCGGGTTAAGAGCTAATGGATAACACAACAATTGGCCTTATCGCATTCGCTGTTCTTTTCGGTTTAATCGCCATCAGGGTACCTATTGCCATTGCTATGGGTATTGTTGGTATGGTCGGTGGCTTGATCATAAACGGTTTTGATTCCGTAGCCTTTATTATGGGATCGGTTCCATTCGAATCAATCTTTCCTTATTCGTTATCTGTTATTCCGTTATTCATCTTGATGGGCGTCTTTTCGTCCAAAGCGGGCCTCTCCAGAGCGCTCTATGATGCGGCACACGCTTTTATCGGGCACTATAAGGGCGGATTAGCAATGGCGACGGTTGGCGCTTGCGCTGCATTCGGTGCCATATGTGGTTCATCCCTGGCAACAGCCGCGACAATGTGCCGTGTCGCTATGCCAGAAATGCGCCGCCGGAATTATGATGATGGCTTGGCGAGTGCGACAATTGCTGCTGGTGGAACTTTAGGCGTCCTCATTCCCCCAAGCGTTATTATGGTTATTTATGCCATTTTGACTGAACAGTCGATCGGTCGTCTTTTTGCCGCGGCCCTAATTCCTGGATTGCTTGCCACGATACTTTATATGCTTGCTGTGCGCATAAAAACGGCTAGAAATCCTGACTTAGCACCGGCAGATACACCTGTTGATTGGTCTGGACGCATTATTGCTATGCTAAATGTTTGGCCTGTTATGCTGTTGTTTACCGTTGTTATTGGCGGCATTTATGCAGGGTGGTTCTCGCCAACAGAAGCTGCGGCAATTGGGGCAATTGGGGCTTTTATTCTTGCACTTCTAAAAAGAAAAATGGATCGACACACATTCATTGAATGTCTTGAAGAAACGGCGAGTTCAACCGGTATGATCTTTATGATCCTCATTGGAACCGCGGTATTCAATTACTTTGTCGAGACAACGGGGCTACCGCAAGCTTTGGTCGCTTACGTCGGTGAACTAGGATGGAATGAATATACAATTCTGATCTTATTGATCATTTTCTATGTCATTTTGGGATGTTTTATGGATGCGTTATCAATGATCCTGCTGACACTGCCCTTTGTCTATCCTTTGATTACCAATATGGGTTTTGATCCGATTTGGTTCGGTGTGATTATGGTTTCTGTGGTCGAGGTCGGCTTGATCACTCCGCCTGTAGGCATGAACTTGTTTATTATCATGGCCGGGACACCGGGATTGAAATTGCAAACCATTAGCCGAGGCGTAGTTGCATTTTTGATGGCGGATGTTGTGCGGCTGGCTCTTTTGATCCTTTTCCCGGCACTATCCCTTTGGCTTCCTGCTTTGTTGATGGATTAGCACAGGGAATATCAATTTGTTGAAGAAGCAAAAAACAAGTAACTCAATTCATAAAAACGTGGCGAATAAGACGAAATGACAGATCAAAAAACAACGAACCCAGATCATGAAGTTTTAGATTTAAAAGACTTCTTTCCTTATAAAGTCCGTGTTTTTTACCGCTCAGTAAGTCAATCCGTTGCCGAGGTTTATACAAAGTCAAAAGGACTGACGGTTTATCAATGGCGCGTAATGGTTGTTTTGGGAAATAGCCAACCACTTTCTGCCAGCGAAGTAGTCGACTATTCCAGTTTGGATAAGGTTCAGGTTAGCAGAGCAATTAAGGGGCTATTGGAAAAAGAATTCATAGAACGTCATGTGGATGACCTTGATAAACGTAAGGTGAATTTACTTTTGACCGAGAAGGGTAATGATACGCTTCAGGAACTTATCCCGCTTGTCCTAAAACGTGAACAGGAAATCCTTAATGGTCTGAGTGACGTTGAAAAAGAAACGCTAGAGAGCCTCATGGGGCGGGTTTTGAAAAATGCAGATAAATGCTTTGGCGCAGATAAACTGGTCGAGGACATCTGACTTATGAAACTCTATAGCTATTGGAGATCAACAGCAGCCTATCGTGTTCGAATTGCCTTAAACCTCAAAAGGGTTGAATACGATATAATACCTGTTCATCTCGTTAAAAATGGTGGGGAGCAATTAAGGGATAGATACAAGCAGATCAACCCGCAAAAACTTGTGCCAGCGATAGAAACTAGCAAGCACGGAACTCTAACGCAGTCGATGGCAATTATTGAGTATCTGGAAGAAACCCTACCCGGGCATAATCTATTACCAGATAATCCCGCTGATAGATCGTTCATAAGAAGTTTATCTCAACTGGTCTGCTGCGATATTCACCCAATAAATAACTTACGGGTTCTAAAGTATCTCACCGGAGAGATGTTACTTTCCCAAGACCAGAAATCCACATGGTACGCGCATTGGGTTCTAGAGGGATTATCCGCGTTTGAGCAACGTTTAAAAACACGTCAATCAGAAGGGCTATATTGTTTTGGCTCAGAGCCCGGAATGGCTGATTGTTGCTTGGTGTCGCAACTGTATAATGCCCATAGGTTTGATATATCGATTGCCGAGTTTACTGAAATAAGAAGAATTGAAGAACACTGTCTAAAGTTAGAAGCCTTTGATAAAGCGAGACCAGAAAACCAGATAGATGCTGAATGAGCTTAAGTGGAAAAGATACAGTTATAAAAACTAAAAGGGCGCTGATTATAAAATAAAGCGCCCTTTATTTTTGATGATAGCGGTTTAGTCTGTTTTTAGCACGCCGCGATTAACCTGATCGCGTTCGATTGATTCAAACAGGGCTTTGAAGTTACCTTCACCAAATCCGTCGTCGCCTTTACGCTGAATGATTTCAATAAAAGCAGGGCCGATCACGCATTTGGTAAAGATTTGAAGCAAAAGACGCGGATCGCCAGCTTCAGTTGCGCCATCCAAGAGGATGCCGAGTTTTTTAAGCTTTTCCGGATCTTCACCATGACCGGGGAGGCGTTCGTCCAACATTTCATAATAGGTCTCTGGAGGTGCATCCATAAACTCAACACCATTGGCGCGCATATCTGATATTGTTTTATAAATATCCGGTGTTGTTAACGCGATATGCTGAATACCTTCGCCATTAAACTTCATAAGATATTCTTCAATCTGGCCTTTACCTGCGGAAGATTCTTCGTTCAGCGGAATACGAATTTTACCATCAGGTGCCGTCATCGCTTTCGATGTTAAGCCTGTGTACTCGCCCTTAATATCAAAGAAACGAATTTCTTTGAAGTTGAAGAACTTCTCATAAAACTCTGCCCAATAGGCCATGCGACCACGATATACATTATGGGTAAGATGATCGATGATATCCATGCCATAGCCTACAGGATTTTTCTCAACACCCGGTAAGTACTCAAAATCGATATCGTAAATGCTAGAGCCATCTTCGTATCGATCAATTAAATAGACCGGTGCGCCGCCAATGCCTTTGATTGCTGGAAGTTTGAGTTCCATTGGACCGCAAGGAATATCCAGTGGTTGCGCGCCAAGTTCTAGAGCTCTGTTATAAGCTTGGTGTGCGTTATCTACTCTGAACGCCATACCACAGGGGGAAGGGCCGTGCTCTTCCGCAAAATAATAGGCCGGGCTGTTTTTCTCTTTATTGAGAATAAAGTTCGTGTTGCCCTGACGATAGAGATCAACGTCTTTAGAGCGATGTTTTGCAACAAGGGTAAACCCAATTGTTGTAAATAGATCAATCAGAACCTGTGGATCGGGGGCTGCGAACTCTACGAATTCAAAGCCATTCAGGCCCATAGGGTTATCAAACAAATCTGAACGTTCAGCCTTTTTGTTCATTGTGGTCATCTTTTTTATCCATAGAAAGTAATCAAAATTAGGGTGTTTCTAACTTTGTTACTGAGGTGATCCTCTGGATAAGCCTCTGTTTTCATTGGATAGAGTTTGCCCTATTGTCATTACTATATAGGGGGCAAGAATCTTTGTGCGTGCCATCAGGCGAAAAGCACAAGCAGCATAACTAAGGGTCATTTTTATACGGTGATACTTCTTCATCGTGTGTAACCCTTGGTTAAGTTGAATAAGATAATAGTTTCATTTGAAATTATATTGATAAGTAGGTTGATAGTCAATAATAACAAGGGATATCGGTGATAATATTCCAAGACGTTGGTTGGTTGTTTAAGCAGGATCAAATCCAAAAAAATTACCAGCCAGAAAATTATTGTCGGACTTTTATTGACCTGTGTATGATCGACTAACTATTGCATTATTCAGAAAGAGTTTCGTGAAGCACAATACAATTACCAATATTGGTTCGATAAACGTCGATCACGTCTATCGAGTTCCTTATTTTGTGAAACCGGGTGAAACCTTATCAAGCAAGTCTTATCAACGGGTTCTCGGGGGAAAAGGTGCTAATCAGTCTGTTGCCTTGGCAAGAGCAGGTGAGGCTGTGAAGCATATTGGCGTGGTTGGTGATGACCATACCTGGATTATAGAAGAACTGAAATCTTCAAAAGTTGATACATCATCGATCGAAGTTGGATCTGTTGCAACGGGACATGCTTTAATTCAGGTCGATGATAATGCAGAAAACTGTATCTTACTTTTTGCAGGCGCTAATCATGAACTTAGTATGAATAGTTTATCTGGCAAGCTAACAGATGTTGAAAAAGGAAGTTGGGTCCTTTTTCAAAACGAAATGCCTAATCTGGATAAGATGATTTCATTGGCTAAAGAAAAGGGTGCCCGTATCGCTGTTAATCCTGCGCCCTTTGATGGTGCAGCAAAAGAAATCGATTATAATCTCGTGGATTTGTTGATTGTAAATGATCTTGAAGCAGAAGAACTTGCAAAAACAAAATGTCAGGGAGATTTGAGCAAACTTGCCGAACTTTGCCCGGTGGTAATTATAACCAGAGGTACGCAAGGTGCCATTTGTTATTCAGAGAACGAAACTATTGAAGTGCCGTCATTTAAAGTTGAAGCCGTTGATACAACAGGGGCCGGAGATACCTTCGTTGGGTATATTTTATCCTCTATTGCACAAGAGTTACCCTTAAAAGACGCCATGTTAAGAGCCAGCGCAGCTTCGGCACTGGCAGTGACAAAGCCCGGCGCTTCAGTTGCTATTCCGACCTCTGCCGAGGTGAAACAATTTTTAGAGAGTATTGAGTGATTTATAAAATGAAAAACCCTGTAATTTTTGATACAGATCCTGGGATTGATGATGCTTTTGCAATACATCATGCTCTTTACCATCCTGAAATTAACCTGATTGGTCTAACGACCGTTTTTGGAAACGTTCCAGTAGAAACGGCCGCCAAGAACGCAAAAATTCTGGTGGAAATGGCTGGTCAGGATATTCCCGTTTTTCAAGGTGCTTCTGGTCCTCTTGTGGCACCTCACAAAGGCTTTCCAGATTTTATTCACGGGGCTGATGGTTTCGGTAATATTAACTTGCCTGATCCCAAGGGTACTGTTGAAAAGACATATGCTCCGCAGTTCATAATTGATGCAGTACGCAAACAACCTGGCGAGGTAACCATTATTGCCGTTGGGCCTTTAACAAATTTGGCGATGGCGCTTCGTATGGCACCTGATATTGCCCCCTTAGTTAAAGAAGTCATTATTATGGGGGGTGCGGCCAAAGAATATGGAAACGTTTCTGCTGTTGCAGAAGCGAACATATTCAACGATCCCCATGCGGCGGATATTGTATTTCGGGCTGATTGGCCCATGGTCATGGCGGGGCTTGATGTTACCCATCAAGTTACCTTACACAGAAAAGAAGCTGAAGAACTCGCTCAAAAAGTACCTAGAATTGGTGGTTTTTTGCTTGATGCAGCAGATTTATATTTCAAATTCTATAATGGCGCATTTGGAATCGATGGGTGTTATTTCCATGACCCCTGTGCAACGGCATACTATGTAAATCCAGAACTTTTTGAATCAATAGATGCAGCTGTGCGCGTAAGCTGCGAAGGACCAGCTTTTGGGCAAACTCTGATAAAACCTAAGGGGCACCCCGGACCATCGACTGAATGGGATGGTTGCCGGAACCATAAGATCCTGATGCAGGTCAAGGATACAGAAACAAAAGATGAAGTTTTAGGGACGATTGCCAAGTTCGCGGATTAAAATTTGTAAGTAAATATTTCTTGCGATCATTCGTAAATAATCAAAGGCGCTACCATTATGGGGCGCCTTTGATTATTCTCTTAATAGGGGAAAAATAATCACAAAACTTTACCAAGAATAAACCATTGGAATGCTTCACTGTGAACTCGGAAGTAAGAGGTAAATCAACTACCCATAATCTTTTTTCAGGGGGAATTCATGAAAAATACCGCGTTTTCTATGACGCGTCGAAGTTTCATTAAAACCGTAGCAGGGGTATCGTTTACCGTAAACATGATACCCGTCACACAGCTGCTTGCGGATGAAACGGACGAGATAACATCTTTAAATAGTGGCGATTGGTCAAAATCACCCGGAAAAGCCCGGTATAGGGTTGATGGATTGGTCAAAGTTACGGGGCAAAAAGTTTTTGCCCGTGATTATCATGCGTGGAATTTGCCTGGGTGGCCCAATGAAGAACGTCCGGTGATGATTGTCAGGGCGACGGATGTTAACAATCCATTCAAAGCTTTAGATCTGTCCTTAATCCCAGAGAATGCTCAACCTATAGAAGTTCTTTACGGCGAAAAGATTATCAGTGAAGTCCTGCGTCCGAATAAGTTACAGGATCAGGAAGAGCCAGAAAATCAACCTCTCATGCAGGATGTCAAAGTTAAAAGGCCGAGTGCGCTGACTTGGCCCTTTATTGTCTCTAAGGGCAAGCGAGCAAGTTTTTATGGTCAGCCTGTGGCTTTTTTGATCTTTAAGGATCGTAAAGATTATAGAGCGGCCAAAAAAGCGATCCAGTTTGATTCTGATTTTGTTATTTATGACAAAAAACCAAGAAACAAACCCGTATTTCCTTTTAATCCTCTGACAAATTACGTCCGTGTAGCATCAAATGAAAAAGGAAAAGACGTCTTTTCCTACGCGCAAAATGGAGGGGATAATAATTATTCGGAACAAGCTTTTGCGCATAGAGTTCACATCCAAGAACAAATGGCTTCTGGAAAATGGAAAACCTATAACACCAGTTGCTCCATGCAGGCAATGGATCCCATGTTTATGGAGCCAGAGAATGGACTTGGTTGGTATGATGCTGCGAATAAAACCCTGAATTTATTGGTCGGCACGCAATCTCCTGACGGGGATATGACTGACGTACTTGAGATGTTTACTGGGGATAACCCCGTCGTTCAAGTCGAGACTGTCAATATCATTTCGTGTTATCCTGGTGGTGGCTTTGGCGGGCGAGACAGCTCTGTCTTTACCTTGAACCTTGCAATTGCAGCCGCTTATGCAGGTGGAAAACCGATCCGGTTGGCATACGATCGCTTTGAACAATTTCAAGCCGGGTTAAAGCGTCATGCCTGTGAATTGACAGAAAGTCTGTCTGTTGACGATGATGGTAAAATCCAGGCTCTGGACGTCATGATGTCTTTTGACGGTGGCGGGAGAGAAAATCTGAGCCCATGGGTAGCCCAGCTTGCCGGATTATGCGCAGGCGGATCTTATAGTATCCCCCGTGCTGCTATTAATTCTAATGCCATGTATTCAAAAAATATATCTGGAGGGTCTCAACGTGGTTTTGGCGGGCCACAGGCATTCTTTGCCATTGAAACCCTTCTTGATGAGGTTGCAAAAGACAATCATTGGGATCCTATAGAACTCCGACGTAAGAACACACTCTATGAAAATGAAAATACTGTCGTTGGTGGGCCTATAACAGAAAAGCTACGTCTGCACGAAATTCTCGATAAGTCCGAAAATCATGATATCTGGCAGAACCAGAAAAGAGAAAAGGAACGTTGGCGCAAGGATGGTCTTTTGTATGGTGTTGGTTTTGCTATGTCCATGCAGGCTTTTGGCACGTCTGGTGATGGTCTTATCGGATATGTAGAGCTTGATCGTTCAGGTCAGTTGACAGTGAAAACAAATGCCGTTGATATGGGGAATGGTTCTGCAACAACACTCGCCGTATCAACGGCAGATTATTTAGGGCGCAATGCGTCAAAAATTGACATGGGTAACCCGGATTTATTTCCTGTACTCAAGATGAATACTGCAAGTAAAGGATCGTGGAAAGAACCTGATTGGACGGCAAACGGGGTTGGATCGTCCAGTGCTTGCCTAACGGCATTTCACCAAGTGCATGCCATTAATCAAGCTTCGAAGGTCCTATTTGACACAGCTATCGTTCCTGTTGCCCGAGAGATATTTGGATTACCAAATATTCCCGCAGATGATTTAATCTGGGAAAATGAGCGACTATATGCAAAAGACATGGATCTCCCCCCAATACCTATGGATATTATTGCAGATGTTATCTATCGTTCAGGACGTGTGAAAGCGGCTCTTGTTCACGCATATTTCCAAGAAAATTGGGTAAAGGCTGATTTTGATGTTAAGGACATTACCCATAATTGGGAAATTGATGGTCTAGCTGTTTATTCGGCGGGTCAAAGCACGCCTGAAATTATCCGACGCATTGCAAATAGTGGTGTTTATCCATCACCAGCATCGTCCCGCTATTCCCGAACAACATTTGCGCCTTGTGGGAATATCATCGGTTTAACGGTTGACCCCGTTTCCGGGGAAGCTGTCGTTCGAAAATCTTTGTCAGTCCTAAACGCAGGTAAAATTATCACGGAAGAGTTAGTGTCAGGACAAAGTCAGGGCGGTGTTGCAATGGCCATCGGTTATAGTTTGTTAGAAGATATGCCGCCGGGATTGGGCGGGCCAGCGGATGGAGACTGGAACCTCAATCAATATTTCGTTCCCCGTGCTGGTGATGTAGCGCGAGATGGTCAGGAACTAATTACCCTTGAACCTCTAAAACATGACAAAACGGGCAAGGGTATTGCAGAAGCTGTGATGTGCTCTGTGGCACCGGCAATATCAAATGCTTTGTATGATGCAACGGGGGTGCGGTTCAGGGATCTCCCCATAACAGCAGAAAAAATTCGCAAGGGGATGGATAAAAATGGCTGATATCTCTTTTTCCGTAAATGGTAAAACAGTTCACGCCTCGCAGGAAGAGGCTGATTTGCCGCTCATTGATTTTCTACAGGAAGATTTAAATCTGACAGGCACGAAGTTTTGTTGCGGTATTGGTGTCTGTCGCGCCTGCACCGTATCTGTTCGGCGACAATCTGGGGCACCGTCAGAGCCAATGATTGCTTGTTCAACACCTTTATCATCCCTGTCTGGTGTCGAAGTCTATACGGTAGAAAGCGTTGCCAAAGACGGTAAGTTGCACCCGTTACAACAAGAATTTTTGGATCATTTTTCTTTTCAGTGTGGCTACTGCACCCCCGGTTTTTTGATGGCGGCAATGACTTTATGGGATCGATTAACGGATAATCCCATTCCAAGGTCTTCGTTGGATAAAGTTGTTGATGATGCCTTGAAAGATCATATCTGCAGATGTACAGGCTATATTCGATATTATAAGGCAGTTAAGGCTGCCATTCTCAAGCAACCGGGGATGGTGGCATGATGAAAACATTCCTTAAAAGCGTTTCCAGTGCATCACTTCTTTTTCTTCTTAGCTGTACCCCAAGCGATCAACCGAAACAGCAACAAGAAGGGCAGGATCTGGCATCTTATGGAAATATGTGTGCTGAAGCGATAAGAGATCTTCCAGCTTTTAATTGTCAGACGGGTACGATGATTCCCATCACCATTAATGGTGGGGAGACACCTGATAAATACTATAAAGACATGGATTGTGATCGTCCGTCGTTATTACCCCTGGGCAAAGATGCTGATGGACAGTGTGTTCCTTATTCACGGGTGCTCGATCTATCAGAAGGTGATAATCAAGTTGCTGTTCTGTGCAGGCAAAAGAAAATCAGAACAGCAAGCAGCATTTATTATGATGAAATCGATGTTGTAGCCCACTCTGCTAAAGATGGTAGTACCTGCTGGTTTCAGGCCACAGGCTCAAACGGACTTCCCATTGATGGATCTTTGGTGCCATCGCCGATGAAAAAGGCACCCTTTGAGGACTATGAAGAGGCTAGACAGTTCTGGAATACACCTAAAGAAGTCTCAGACGACGGTTGCGGAAATTGTCATGATAATGACCCCTTTATGTATAGTCCCTTTATTGGGCAGGTCTGGGATAAAGTTCCGACAGATCCAGAAGGCTGGTATAAACACCTGGGGCGAGATTTTCAAAAGTGGCAACCAATTTCTTTAAGTACTCGTGACAATACTTGTGTTGGGTGTCACCGTCTTGGTGTTGACTTCACCAGTGGTCAGGCCACCGAAGAAGCCGTGGGAATGGCGGATATTCCCAATGCCAACACCTGGGCGCAAACCTATCCTGCGTCTCATTTTATGCCTGTAGGCAATTTTCATTCCGAAGCGCAATGGCGGGTGATTTACGCCAAATCAGTGTCTGAAATCCTCAGATGTCATGAAGCCTATCAAGATGATGACAAAGATGAATTGGCAAAATTAGGCTGTATGCTTGACCCCATAGGTGGTAAACCCTGATGTGAAAAAGCCCTGCTTATGCGGGGCTTTTTTTATGAATATATTTTCACTGTATTTATTATAAAAAATTCATTGTTGTGGCTTGGTCAGTAAGGGCAAAGTGGATCTATACTTATGAAGAGAACAAGCTTTTAAATAATAACAATTGAATAGTCGCCAATCCGTTTATTTTCGGTGAAAACATGACAGACAAAGAAATTAGAAACATCCTGCTTATTTCCGTTGATCAATGGCGAGGGGAATGCCTATCGTCTGCTGGGCATATAGTACAGACACCCAATTTGGATAAATTGGCCTTGGATGGCCTAGCTTTTAGAAAGCACTATACGCAGTGTGTTCCTTGTGGCCCTTCCAGAACGTCGCTGTTAACGTCTATGTACGCAATGAACCATCGTCATGTGTCAAATGGAACACCGTTGGATGCGACCTTTACCAATATTGCGTTAGAAGCTCGTAAAAAGGGATACGAGCCAACACTTTATGGCTATACGGATACGCCCGTAGATCCCAGAGGCCGTGATAAAAATGATCCTGATTTAAAAACGTATTGCGGGGTGATGCCCGGTTTTAAAGTTGGATCTTTGGTCAGTGAGGAAATGGCTGTTGACTGGTTCGGGGAATTGGAAGCCAAAGGATATCAACTGCCGGAGAACCAGTTTAATATAACAATAGGTCAAAATGATTATCCAGATGTAGAGACGAGGGGGCTGAGTTATGCGCCGCCAGCCTATGATAAGGATAGCAGTGATACGGCGTTTATCGCTGACAAACTTATCAACTATATAAATATCCACAAAGATCCCTGGTTTCTTCACGGTGTCTTTTTGAGGCCACATCCGCCTTTGTTTGCGCCTGAACCTTACAATACGATGTATAACCCAGAAGACATTGCAATGCCGCATCGTGCGAAGGATGTCGAGACAGAGAGAGCGCAACATCCATATTTGGATTTTGCCTTGGATAACATGGCCAAAGTCGGCGCTTATATGGGGCATGAGGAAAATGTCCGCGACCTTCCTGATCATGAAATCAAGCAAATGAGAGCCGCTTATTATGGTTTGATTTCCGAGGTTGATGATCAGATAGGGCGCGTTATTCAAGCGCTTAAAGATGCTAACCAGTATGATAAGACACTCATTGTATTTACTTCTGATCATGCGGAACAGCTTGGCGATCACTGGCTGTGGGGCAAACTCGGTTACTTTGACGAGAGTTGCCATATTCCCTTAATCATCAGAGATCCCAGAGAAGACGCAAATCCGTCACGTGGACAGATCGTTGATAATCACTTTACCGAAGCTGTCGATATTATGCCGACCATTCTTGACGTGATGGGAATAAAGCCACCCATGCAGTGTGACGGGCACTCTCTGCGACCTTTCATTGAAGGGAATGAACCTGATAAATGGCGTAATGAAGCACATTGGGAAGTGGATTTTCGAGATTTGAAGACGTACAAAGCAGAAGAAAAATTCTGCTTAACAAGTGATCAATGCGTGATGACAATCATTCGGGATGATAATTATAAATATGTTCACTTTACAACTCTTCCACCGCTGTTGTTTGATCTGAAAAAAGATCCTGATGAAACTGTTAATCGCGCTGAAGACCCAGACTACACTTCCATAGTGTTATCTTATACCCAGAAGATGCTTAGCTGGCGTCAGAACTATGTCGCGCGACGTATGAGCCATATTCAATTGACACCTGATGGCGTTTTAGAACGAGAATACAGCAGAATTTAATAGAAGATAAAGAATTTTACCGTGCATAAAGAAAGGCGATGATTAAATAAATCATCGCCTTTTAATTTGGAAGACAGTTGTAATTTTCTCTATCCTGCTTGATCCAGATGTTTCTGATAATCGGATAAGCGTTCACTTAATTTCTCTGCTTCCTCGGCAAGTTCTTTTGATGTTCCAAGAAGGCTTTGTGCTGAACTACCTGTATTTATTGACTGTTGGTGCACATCATTCACCAGATCAACAATCTGTCTAGATCCCTGAGCCATACTTTCAATGTTCTGTGCTATTGCTCCGGCAGCACGATCCTGTTCGTTAATGGAGTCAGATATCTTATTTTGAGTTTCCCCAACTTGCTGCATAACAGTATCAATTGATGCCATTGTATCTGTTGTAGCCTGGGCATGTACCTGTAGTTCTTTGATCATTGCCGCGACCTGATCAGTCGCAGAGGCCGTTTGCTCAGCAAGGGCTTTCACTTCTGATGCAACAACACCAAATCCACGTCCTGCTTCGCCTGCTCGTGCGGCTTCAATAGTCGCGTTCATGGCCAGTATTTTCGTTTGATTGGTAATCGTGGTGATTAGCTCGTTAATTTGGTTGATTTTGTCACTGGAACTACGGAGCTGTGTAACTGTTTCTGATGCTTTTGTCAGCTGACTAAGAGCATCAGAGGATGTGCTTCTTGCGTGATCAGATTCAGTATTAATTGCCCTGATGTCATGGGACATTGTTTCAGTTGTCTGGGTCACTCCTTGTGCTGAATCATAACCACTTTGTGCAAGTTGTTGTGTATTTTCTGCTTGCTCGGTAACGGTCTGTGATTGTGTATTCAAAGACGTCGATGTCTCTTCAACATTCTTAGACAAGGCGCTCACACGGTCAGCAACGCGCTGAACACTACTGATCAATTCACTTGCCGCTTGTTTATTACTTTCACGATCCGTCACGTCAAGCCAAGTCAGCATACAGGCTTTGAGTTCACCAGTATTATCCATCACAGCGGATGCTGATACTTCCAGTTGACGACCTTGGAAGATAACCAAACGTGTCATGGGTAAATTTTCCGGCGTAGTCAGCTCATTAAATTCTGTTTCATCAAGCTGAAAGAAATTGCCGGTTGTTCCTGTTAAATCACTATCTGTGTTTTCAGGACTGATAAAACTTCTGGCCTTGAGGTTTGCAAAAGAAAGCGTACCTTCCAGATCAATCATTACGGTAGACATGGGGCTTGTTTCAACCATGTTTTGCAGTTGAAATACTTGGGCAACGCTATTGCTGAGTTGATCCAATGCGGTTGCCATGGTTCTGAATTCGTCAGGCCCCACAGTTGGCGGGGTAATATCGACTTTGCCTTCGCTGATGGATGTCATCGCTTTGGCAAAGGATTTTAGCTTACCAAAAACGGCAAATCGCAGCATAAGGAAAGCAATAAGCCAAGTTGTTAGGAAAACGCCAGCGAGTACTTTAATCGCATCCTCAGTTAATTGTTGAGATCCTTCGGCAAAGTCACTTACGTCACGTATCAAAGTCGCCTTTGCCCAAATAGTATCGTGTGTGCCCGTTATTGTCGTTGTAATGTATGCTGTTGATCCATCTAGTTTTAGACCGTCTTTTAATGCGAGGCTGTCGACTTTGTTTTCTGTCGTTTCGTCATTTTCTTCAGATTCATTTGCCTTTTCGGTATCAGGGGTTTCTGTTTCGTCCTCGGCTTCGGAAGTGATGACTTCCTTATGGCTGCTTTCTTGGAATGCAAATCCTGTTTCACTTGAAGGGTCATAGATTGTTACATCAGCCCCTAATGTTTCACTGATACCTTCAAGGTACTGCATGGGGTCTGTGACAAGTTCAACAAAGCCAGCAACTTTAAATCCACCAATAGGGAAAATGGTTGAATGAACAGGTCTTCCGTTTGGGGTGGCCCAAATATAAGAAATGGGTTTACGTTTGGCTTTTTTATCCCGGGATTTTAGTTCTTCTAGTATTGTTTCGTTATCGGTAATACGGCCATCTTCTGATGATGTAATTAATACCATATCCGGATTGTAAAAGTGTGTTGAAATTAGGGAAATTTCACCAGTTTGGATTTCTTTGTTGTCGCGGTACCATTTATCAAACGTCGCAATTTCTTCTGGATCGTTTGTCTTCATCGCTTTGACGAGATGTGTATATCTGGCCCAGTCGGAACCCAGGGTATAGAGCTTTGGTTCGTAGGTCTGAACGACCCGTTCAAGCACCATAAGCTGGAATTGAGAACTGCTTTCTTTCTGCAATGTATCCAGAGAGAAATTTTTATATTTCTCAAAAGACCAAAACTGGGCTGCTACAATTGCTGCTGAGGCCAATAGACCAATCAAAAAAAGAATTTTACGTAAAGTCCATATTGTGGACTTTTGATGGTCCCTCGACCCAAGCATGATTTTTATCCCTATTATGATTATCTAATGCACTTATTTTGTCGTAAACAAATTTGTTCATACAAGTGTTGCTATATCGTAAATAAAATGTCGTTTATTAATTTACTCACTGTTTTCTGCAAAATATTATGATCTTTTGAAAAAAAATTAGTGGTTGAGGTTTGATTTATTCAATTATTTTATTTCTTCTTATCAAAGGGATTATTGTAAGTCAGTCTTTATCGTTGTTGTTGTCTGGTTAATGTTATTTTTCTATTAACCTTTTAATATCATAATGTTTTTTGGTATTATATGTGAAGGGATTAGCCTTCATTGTAACAAGTAGGGGCATTGAAATGCTTCCTGTTGTAAAGACAAATAAAAATTGCTCGCGGTTTCTCTTTGAAACAAGTGAAATCATGATGTATAAAATCGCCCAGAATTATTTGCCATCCTATATACAAAATCTCCACTACGGGGTATTTTGTAAAAATACAGTCGAGAAGGTAAGAGGGGGGAAGAATGGACGTGCATGAGTTCGCGCGAAAAGCAAAACTTAAAGTTGACCAGGTTTTTGCTCAGCGTGAAATCCATATCCGTTCCCATGATCAGGTTAAGTTTATTCGCCTGACGCCTAGGTTTCAGAAAACCATTGCAACCAGTGTTCTTGCCTTAACAGGATGGATTGCGTTCTCTTCTGGAACGATGTTCTATACTGAACAAAGACTTGCGCAAAAAGATACTGTCATCGAAGAACAGAAACTCGACTATTTTGATCTGTTACAGCAAGTTGGTGAATATCACACTCAATTCTCTAAGATTACAAAAGATCTTCAGGAGAATCAGGATCAACTCATCAGTCTTCTTGATGGTAACGAGGTTGATACAGATACAAGTACCCAAGTTGTTAGTCTTAAAAACTCTGAAACCGAGCGCGCACGTGTCGCTTTGGCTCGACAGGTTTTGGAAGACAAGCTTGATCAGTTCGAAGATGATTTAGAGACGATCGCAGGACAAAGCGCAGCTTTGGAAACTCAAGCTAAACAATTACGTAGGGTTTTGGCTACTTCGGAAGAAGAGAGATTTAAGTCTGCTGAAGCTGGTAAAATGCTTGGCGGTAAACTTCTGAAACTTCAAGAAGAACTTGCGTCTGTTACTTCGGCAAAAGAAGCATTGGAAGGTAATAAAGTTACAATTCTGGCAAATGTCGAAAATCTGGAAGCTGAAATTGTCAGCTTAAAGGGACAGATTGCCGAAAAAGACGAACTTTTTAATGAGCAGCAAGCTCAAATGTCTTCATTGATGGAGGCAAGAAGAGTTGCAGACAAATCATCAAAAGAAGCCAGAGATAAATTTATAGAGCAGGCTTCTATCCTTGACATGTATCGTGAGGATAACGAAGGCTTGGAGGATCAAGTCGGTCAGCTTCAGAATTCACTTATTGAAGTATCGAACATTCAACGTGAACTTGTTGACCGGCTAACAGAACGATCAAAATATAGTTTAGGTGTTATTGAAAAAACAGTTGAGATGACTGGGCTTAATCTGGATACCCTCCTTGGGTCAGAGGATTTGAATACAGGTCAGGGCGGGCCGTATATACCTGTTGATGAAATACAAGAAAGTGCCGATTTTGAAGCGTCTGTGAATTTACTGGATATGCAATTAACGCGCTGGGAAACTCTGCAAGAAGTTGTTGCTAAGTTACCGTTGACGACGCCAATTGATCAATATCGTATCACTAGTTCGTTTGGTAAACGTCGCGATCCCGTTACAGGCAAGACTTCTGTACATAATGGCCTTGATATGGCCGCACCAATGAAATCGTCCGTTTATGCTCCTGCGCCCGGTAAGGTTGTTTATTCAGGTTGGCGTGGACGTTATGGCCGTATGGTTGAGATTGATCATGGAAATGGTATCCGTACTCGCTACGCTCACCTTAGAAAGTTGCTCGTAAAACAAGGTCAGGAAGTTTCTCATAGAGAGAAAATTGCGCTTCTTGGTAATTCTGGACGGAGCACAGGGCCTCACGTTCATTATGAAGTGCTTTATAATAATAAGCCCGTAGATCCCCGTAAATTTATTTTGGCAGGTAGACATGTTTTCAAAGTCCAGTAAAACAAACACAAAAGTTGCCACTACAACTGATTCTCCTAAAAAACTTACACCTTCGGGGATACCTTCTATTTTGAGTCCTGATTTAAGCCTGGTCGGCGATTTAACCTCTACAGGTGATTTGCAAATTGATGGAAATGTGCAGGGTGATGTTATTTGCCGTGCAGTTACAATTGGTGAAAAGGCGGTTGTAACCGGTTCTGTCAAAGCCGATGAAGTCCGGGTTTGCGGGATGGTAAGCGGACAGCTAAATGCTGATACAATTACCTTGGCAAGCACAGCAAAGGTTGTTGGTGATATTCTACATAAATCAATAGCGATAGAAGCTGGTGCGCAAGTCGAGGGTCAGTTCAGACGTATCTCTGATAAACCTGAGCAATCACCAAAACCTTCTGTTAGTACTCTTCCAGAATCAACAACAGCAAAGATAACTCCGCCACCAACAAATGTGAATAATGGCCCTGTAAGTGCCGTTGATGGCGGGGCATCTGCATCTTCATCTGCTCAATCCTCGGCAGCTTCTTCTACCAACGGATCAGGCGTTACACCGACAGCTACGCCTTTGAGTGAAATAAAGTCAGAAGATAAAAAAGAAGAAAAGAAAACAAGTATATATGGTGCTTCTTCCTCGTGGAACAACTCGAATTAGCTCTCTAGACATATTTTAAAAGTTGAAGGGTCAACGTTCCCCCCGGACAGGGTAAGAGCGATGGCCTTTTTCTTTGTTGACAGCTTGTTGTGCAGCACTGCAGCCAAAGCAACCGCACCACCAGGCTCTACAACGAGTTTAAGTGTTTTAAAGGCAAACTTAACAGCGGCTTTTACCTCTTCATCTGTAACAACAAGACCTTGTTCCAATAACTCATTGCAAAGCGCAAAGGGTATCTTGCCGGGAGTAGGGGTTAAAACTGCATCACAAATAGATCTGGCCTTGGGATCATTGCTCAAACGCTTTCCTGCTTCCAAGGATCTGGACATATCGTCAAATCCCAGGGGTTCAGCAGAATAAATTTTGGTGCTTTTGGATTTCTCTTTAACCGCAAGAGCAATACCGGATGTCAAACCTCCACCACCAAAGCAGGAAACCATGGCGTCTGGAATAATGCCTTTATCTAATAATTGCTCAATAATCTCTGTGCCGCATGTACCTTGGCCCGCAATAATAAGGGGGTGATCATAAGGGGGGATTAACAGGGCGCCTGTGGAATTTATAATCTCAGCACCAATTGCTTCCCGATCTTCATTGAAGCGATCATAAAGGATAACCTTTGCCCCATAAGAACGTGTGTTTTCTATTTTAATTTCAGGGGCATCGCTCGGCATTATTATTGTGGCTTTGGCGTTAAGTAACTTAGATGCATAAGCTACGCCTTGGGCATGGTTTCCAGATGAAAATGTTAGCAGCCCCTGTTCTTTCTGCTTCTGAGATAACGTGCAGATGAAATTATAAGCTCCCCTGAATTTGAAGGAGCCTGTATGCTGTAGAACTTCAGCTTTTAGGAAAATACGCCCGCCAGTAACATGGTTTAACTCGGCACTTTCGATAAGCGGTGTGTAGATTGCTTTTTCGTGCAGGTTCTCACGGGCCTTACAAATATCGTTGTAAGTTGGAAGTGCTATCGATGACATTGTCAGTAATTCCAAATAAATATTAGGTGTTGGGCTGATAGAGTTGCCTTAGTTCAGAAAGGCTATCAATTATAAACTCAGGCCTGCCAGGTAAAACTTCTGGCGGTCGCTTAAAACGATTGATCCAGGCCACTCTAAAGCCAAAATAATTTGCTCCGGCGACATCCCAAGCATTTGCGGAAACAAATAGTATCTCTTCAGGCTGACACTCAACATAATCAGTTGCCAATTTATATACTTGTGGGCTCGGTTTATAGGTCTGCACATCATCAATTGAAATTGCTTTATTGAGAAGTGGTTGGAGGCCTGAACTTTTTAAAGATTTATCCAGCATTTCCTGAGATCCGTTGCTCAGCACAAGCGTTGTGTATTTATATTTATTTATTTCTTTTAAAGTGCTTAGTGCATCTTGATAAGCTGTTAACTCAAGATATAAAGACATCAGTCGTGCATGCAAGTCTTGATCTTCCATATCGTGATATTTCAGTGCATAGGTGAGGGCGTCTGAAGTTACAGTCCAAAAATTACTATGTGCTTCCATTAGGCTACGGAGCCAGGAATATTCCAATTGTTTTGTGCGCCAGATATCTGAAATGCTTTGTGCTTCAGGTCCAAGTTCTTCTGATAATTTACGAACGGCTGAATGTACGTCTAGCAGGGTACCGTATGCATCAAATACGAATGCCTTAATGTCTGGATTTGTCATGTCAGATAACCGTGAGAATGGATGTAAAAAATCTTAAGCTTATTTTATCATATCTAGGCTAGGGGAATTTGTGGACTTTAGTAACAAATCCTAGGCACAACGGGAAACACACCAACCCCTTATCCTCCAGAGTTGGTATGTCCCCACAAAGAAAAGGGAAGGTTGCCCGTAATTGCCGTATTTGTCTGTTCTAATTTGTTGCGATACATGACATGGCTTTCCAGAATTCGTTGGACGTAATTTCTGGTTTCGTTAAAAGGAATTTGTTCCATCCAGTCGATAATGTTGACATTTTCATGTCTTGGGTCGCCGTAATCTTTTACCCATTTTCGAACACGATGGGGGCCTGCATTATAACCCGCCAGTGCCATAACATACGATCCATCAAATGATCCTATCAAGTCAGATAAGTAGGCCGTGCCAAGTTGTATGTTATAAGTGGGATTATCTGTAAGCTGTCGCTTTTTATAGGATAGCTTTTCCTTTTTTGCGACAGATTTAGCTGTGGCAGGCATAAGTTGCATTAAGCCCCGTGCACCTGCATGACTGATTGCTTTGTGATTAAATTCACTTTCTTGTCTGATGAGCGCTAAAACAAGCGCAGGATCTGCATGAGAATCTTTAATTGTATCAATTTGCATCTCTGGATATAGGAGATCTGGCAAAAGGATCCCCTTTTGTCGGGCTGATTTTGCCGTTCTCAAGGCAATATTGGGATGAGAAACTTTATTTGCCAATTCTGCGGCCAGTATATGATCTTCGTCAGTCTGTGCATCCAGACGCAAACGAGTCAAAAAGGTTATGACCAATTTATCTTGATCTAATTGATCCAGAAGTTTTATTGCGCGAACAATTTTCTTGTCATTAAATATGCCTTGTTGGACGGGCTCTATTTTCTTGTTTGAATCGTGTATGACAGGTTCTTGACCAAGCTCATAGTTTGCCTGTTGTCCATAAAAAGTTGTTTGATATGTTGCTGCTAGACTGTACCAACGCGTTGCCCAGTCATCATGCCCGATATCTTTTGCAGCTCGACCCGCCCAATAAGATGCTCTCGCTTTACTGATCGGAGATTTAACACCGTTATAAAGTTGGTGAAAATGTGTGTAAGCCCTGCGGGGCATGGACAATTTTCTAAGGGCTATCCAACCAGAAAGAAATTCACCTTCGGCAAAGCCAACGCCTTGTGTCAAGCCATGTCCGGAAGCAATACGATACGCTTTTTCATAATCTTTTTGTACAAGAACCTTTCTTGCTGCCCAATGCCGGATAGGCCACCATTTCTCGGCTTGTCTTGCTGTCGGTATCGGTGGATCAAGAAGCTCTATAGTTTCTTGGTTCCTGTCGGCTTTTAATCTCCATCTGGCGCGGGCGTAGATCAGGGAAGGATCATTTTTCAACTTTGTTGAAACTCGGTTGATCAAACCATCGACATTGCCTTTTCCTGTAAGCAGCGCGATTCTTGCTTTCCCAAGGTTTTTATAATCGCTGGGCACACGGGATAATTGTCGTTGAGCTGCAACAAAATGTTTGTTCCAAATCAAGATATCAAGTCGATCAATGTGATCTTGTACTGTAATTAATGACTGGTATTTATTGATAAATTTTTTCTCGTCTGTTTTTCCTAAATATTGCTGTATCCAGAAATTTTTGACAGTGCTTTCCAGTTTTCCGTTTTGACCGGTTGCTTTAAGTGAAGAGGTATATCTGGTTAGGCCGTAATAGCTTCTAGGCGCTTTGTCTTTAAACCAGGTTAGGATCTGTTGATCAGAAAACGAATCAGGAAGAACCTTTTCTGCGTTACGCATTAGTTTTGCCTGTCGCGGCCAATTTAGAGGCTCGTCTGTAAATTTAGCCAGAGCTTCAAAATCTCGCGTAGCGCCATCATTTGAATAGATCATCCAAAGGGCAATATCCCGCATAAGAGGATCTTGGATTTTCTTAGCTTGTGCTTGGGCGCGTGTATATTGTTTTTGAGATACGTGTTGAGCAACCGACTTAAAAACGGCCTTATCGGTCATAAAATCTTTTGTCTTTGCCATGGTATTAGCTTCAGCATCCCCAATTAACGGAGATATCTGAAGTGTATAGGGCGTATTCTGTAGTATATTAATACTTCCGAGAATCCCGATGATCCCGATTATTTTTAATGATTTGGTTTTCCGAAGCCGGCGCGTAAATTCAAACATTGTCAAACCTTAACAGTGACTCGCGGTTGTGACCACAAAAGGATGATCACAAAATAGACAGCCGCGATTCTATTCTTAAATTTGTTGTTAAATCTGCAAATATTTAACAAGGATATGCCTTAACTATTAAAGAAATAACACCGAAGCCTTTATTTGGCCTTTTCGCAATGCAAATCTGTCGCTATTCTCCGCCATTCATGAAGGCATTCGGCCCTTTTGACAACGCAACGATGATATATTGAGGTATCGCTATGACCGGCCCGCTTTTTAGAGGCTCTTTTCCTGCTCTCGCAACACCCATGCTCGAAAATGGTGATGTTGACGAGAAACGGTTTCAGAACTTCGTACAGTGGCAGATCGATCAAGGGAGCCACGCGGTATGCCCCGTCGGAACTACGGGGGAATCGCCAACCCTAGGTCACGACGAACATAAACGTGTAACAGAACTCTGTCTTGAAGTTGCAAAGGGCAAGGTACCAGTCATAGCTGGTGCTGGTTCAAACTCTACACGTGAAGCCATTGATTTCACCCGCCACGCTCAAGAAGTTGGTGCTGATGCTGCTCTTGTTGTAACCCCTTATTACAACAAGCCTTCTCAAGAAGGGCTTTATCAGCACTTTAAGGCTATTCACGATAATACGGATATACCGATCATCCTTTACGATGTACCTGGTCGCAGTATTGTGAATATTGATGTCGACACAGTTAAACGGCTTTCCGAATTGCCACGTATTCAGGGTATCAAAGATGCGACTGCAGACTTGGCATTGCCTGTAAGAACCCGTTTAGCCTGCGGTGACGACTTCACATTGTTGAGTGGTGAAGATGCGACAATCGTGCCTTTCCTTTCTCTTGGTGGTCATGGATGCATTTCTGTGACGGCGAATATTGCCCCGAAACTTTGCTCGGAATTACATGAAGCATGGTGGGCTGGTGATTATGAGAAGGTGAGCAAGATTAATGATATTCTGACACCTCTGCATGAAGTGTTGTTTATTGAATCAAGTCCAGGACCTGTAAAATATGGTATGCATCTTTTGGGTTGGGGAGCTAATCGCTTACGCTTGCCGCTTCTTGCTGTAAGCAAAGAGACTGAAGATCGTGTTCGTGCTGCAATGGTGCATGCAGGATTAATCGACGGTTAAATAGATGGCTAAGTCAAAAAAGAAAAGCACTTCTTCTGGTAAGGGAAATACGGTCGCGGTTAACCGCCGCGCCCGATATGACTATAATATCGGGGACACCCTGGAAGCTGGTCTGGTTCTGACAGGAACAGAGGTAAAATCACTGCGTACAGGTAAGGCGTCGATACAGGAAGCCTATGCCAGTGAAGAAGATGGCGAGTTCTTTTTGATTAATGCCAATATACCCGTTTACGAGGCTGCAAACCGTTTTAATCACGAGCCGAAGCGACATCGTAAATTGCTTGTTCATCGCAAAGAACTCGCAAAGCTGATAGGTATGTGTCGTCGAGACGGGTACACAATTGTGCCAATGTCTCTCTATTTTAACGACAGAGGCATTGCCAAAATCAATCTTGGTTTTGCCCGCGGTAAAAAAGCTGTTGATAAACGTCACACAGAAAAAGAGAGAGATTGGAAGCGTCAACAATCTCGTATTCTAAAAGATCGCGGCTAAAAATTTCTGATTTGTCCCATAAACAAAAGAGCCACCCGGTAAGTTGGATGGCTCTTTTTTTAGCAGTTAACAAGGTGAAGCATTAATCTCTGTCATCGGTTTCATCATAATCATCGTCATCGTCGTAATATTCATCATCATAGTCATCTTCATCAGCAGGCTGCTGATCCAGTGCCTGAATGGGCGTCGGGGGCGTCGGGCGATTATTATCAGAAACTTTGCGGCCAACTTCACTCTTGAGTTCAATTAAGTCGAGGAAGATATCTGCTTGGCGTCGAAGTTCATCAGCTATCATAGATGGTTGACTGCGGACAGTAGAGACAACAGTTACCTTAACGCCTTTACGTTGAACGGCTTCGATAAGGCGGCGGAAATCACCGTCACCAGAAAACAGAACAATGTGTTCGATGTGTTCAGACATTTCCATGACATCAATTGCCAACTCAATGTCCATATTTCCTTTGATCTTTTTACGACCAGCAGCGTCGGTAAACTCTTTGGCTGGCTTTGTCACCATGGTGTACCCATTGTAGTCCAGCCAATCGACGAGGGGACGTATCGGTGAGTACTCCTGATCTTCAATTAATGCTGTGTAATAAAAGGCGCGTACTAAACTGCATTGTTCAGCGAACAACGACAAAAGCCTTTTGTAATCAATATCAAACCCCAGTGCACGCGCGGTGGCATATAAGTTAGATCCGTCAATAAATAGGGCTACGCGTTCTTGAGGATAAAATTGCATTTTTAAATCCTTAAAAAAATATATTTAAAAAATGTCCAGAATATAAGTTAACGATAATTATTAAAGTAACATATTTCGTGAAGTTATATTCTTTTCTAATTTTGGTAAGCTTACTCTTTTTTGTTCGCCTATCAACAATCAAATTAAAGTAAAAGTACATTAAAAGGTAATTAAAATTATTATTTAAGCTATTTTTTAAAGTTATAAATAAGATCTTCTAATTTTGCAGGAATTACCTTGTCGATTACACTTTCAGATTGTGGGTTACACGTGTCGATCACGATCAATCCTGAATTCGTCACGTTAACGCGTTTGTATCATAAAAATACAGTATTTTAGTCTTGCAGAAATATGGTATTTGAATTGCTCAATCAGAATACAATCGTCAATTAAGGTAAAACCAAGTGATCATTATTGCAATTGGGGCTAATCTTGAGAGCCCTAAGTATGGCCTTCCATTGCAAACATGTATGAAAGCTCTTTCTAGATTAGAGGAGCTTGGGGTCGAAGTTGTGAAGCAATCAAGGTGGTTAAAAACGGCACCGGTACCGATTTCGGATGCGCCTTGGTATGTAAATGCGGTTGCTCAAATTAAAACCGACTTAAAACCAGATGAATTGTTGGAATTATTGCATGGTGTAGAGAGCGAGTTTGGACGGGTTCGGCCCTATATTAACGCTCCTCGCATACTCGATTTGGACATAATTTCCTACAATGATTTTGTCAGTTCGACAGGGGATCATTTAATTGTTCCGCACCCTCGGATGCATGAAAGGGCTTTTGTTCTCTTGCCCTTGATGGATATCGACGAAAACTGGGTTCATCCTGTACTGGGGCAAACAGTAAAAGAGATGTCACAATCAATTCCCCTTGATCAAGAAACGATAGAATATTCGGATAAGGGCTCTGAAAATTAAGCCGCATTGTTAAAGCAAAGTTTTTTAGCGGATTTATGTTGATTATCCTTGCGTTCCCATGAACTGCTTCATATATTGCACCGATTCAATACCCTGTTGAAGGGTTAACTACGACTACTGGAGTTATCATCTATGGCACGCGTTACCGTCGAAGATTGTGTAGAAAAAGTTCCTAATCGCTTTGAACTTGTTATGCTTTCAGCCCAGCGCGCACGGGAAATCGTATCTGGCGCTCCCCTTACTGTAGAGCGGGATAACGATAAAAACGCCGTTGTTTCTCTTCGCGAAATCGCTGAAGAGACTATCAGCCTTGATGCTGTGAAGGCTTCTTTGGTTCAAGGTCTTCAAAAACAAGCAGCATTTTCTGAAGTTGATGAAGATGAGCCTGAGTTTGATGCGATTGGCCCTGAAGCCCTTATCGCTGCCGATGCTGGCGAACAGTTTGCAAACGCTGATGGTATGTCTGTTGAAGATACACCAACCGAATTGGCTAAAGATTCTGAGTAACTAAACTCGGTTTAGCAAATAATTCTAAGAATATAGCCTTCCAGAGCTTGGCCTACGCCTTTTCAGGGCGTATCATTTTCTGGAAGGCTATATTTTTGTATAAGGGCTGTTTGATCCACCATGATCCGTCAGTTTGAGTTGGTTGAGCGCGTTAAATCTTATGATCATGACGCAGATGAAGATGCTATAAACAGAGCATACGTTTTTGCGACCAAATATCATGGGTCGCAAAAACGAGCATCAGGAGATCCGTACTTTTCGCACCCGGTTGAGGTCGCGGGTATCCTTACAGATCTAAAGCTGGATCATAATTCCATTATCACAGCCTTGCTGCACGATGTCGTCGAAGACACCGAAGCCAGTCTGGAAACTGTTGAAAAGGCTTTTGGCGCCCACATTGCCAGACTCGTTGATGGGGTCACAAAGCTTACCCGACTAGAGCTGCAATCAGAAGAAAGTAAATACGCTGAAAACTTTCGCAAGCTTGTTCTGGCCATGTCTGATGACATCCGGGTGTTGCTGGTAAAACTGGCTGACCGTTTGCATAATATGCAAACGCTTAAATACATCAAAAAAGAAGAAAAACGCCGCCGTATCGCCCGTGAAACTATGGATATCTATGCTCCCTTGGCCGAGCGTATCGGTATGCATAGATTTAAAGATAAACTAGAAGATCTTTCTTTTGCTGAACTTAACCCTGAAGCGCGAGAATCTATCGTTAAGCGTCTGGATTTCCTCAAAGGTGAAGATGACGATAATCTTGCCAAGAAGATCATTGATGAGCTTAACAAGGTAATCAAAGCTCAAGGAATTGAAGGCGAAGTTTTTGGGCGCCTCAAAGCGCCATATTCAATCTGGAAAAAGATGCAGCGCAAAGCTGTCACCTTTGAACAGCTTTCAGATATCATGGCATTCCGTCTTATCGTTAAAGATATGGCTAACTGCTATCAGGCTTTGGGGGTCATCCACGGTAGTTACCCCGTTGTTCCTGGCCGTTTTAAAGATTACATATCAACGCCCAAACCCAACGGTTACAAGTCGATCCATACCTGTGTGATTGGGCCTGAAAAACACAAAATCGAAATACAGATCCGCACGGCAGAAATGCATGATATTGCGGAAATGGGTGTCGCAGCTCACTGGTCATACAAGCAAGGCGGCGAACACATGGAGGGGCGTCAATACCGCTGGCTTCGTGAACTTCTGGATATTTTGGATCACGCATCAAATCCAGAGGAGTTCCTGGAACATACCAAAATGGAAATGTTTCAGGATCAGGTTTTTTGCTTTACGCCGAAAGGGGCGCTGCTTTCCCTACCGAGTGGTTCAACCCCGATTGATTTTGCCTATGCCGTACATACCGAGGTTGGGAATACCTGTGTAGGGGCCAAGGTTAACGGCCGTATGGTACCTTTCAGATCCATCTTGCATAATGGTGATCAAGTTCAGATTTTAACATCCAAGAACCAGAAACCATCACCTGATTGGGAAAAGTTTGTTGTTTCAGGTAAGGCCAAAGCCTGTATCCGTCGATACATAAGACTTCAGGAACGTGATCAGTACAGTTCTCTCGGCCATCAAATGGTCCAGAAGGTCTTCCGTCAAGAAGGTTACGAGTTTACGGAAAAGGGCATTGAAGGTATTCTTGGCAAGTTCCATATGGATCAATCCGAAGATCTTTATGTCAGTGTCGGGCAAGGACATCACTCTGCCCGAGAAGTCTTGGTTGCGGTTTATCCCGGCGCCCGTGTTCTGCCGAAATCCCCAAGCCCGGGATCGCAGCGTAAGAAGCAAAAGACATCAGGCGCCAAAGACAATGGGCTCCCCATCAAGGGGCTTATTCCGGGAATGGCTGTACATTATGCCCGTTGCTGTCATCCGCTACCCGGTGATCGCATAGTTGGTATCGTTACGACTGGTAAAGGCGTTACAATCCATACAATTGATTGCGATAATCTGGTCAATTATCAAGACACGCCAGAAAGATGGATTGATGTTTCTTGGGATTCCATGGAGGTTGAAGGCCCGCAACACACAGCTCGACTTAAACTGATTGTTGCCAATGAACCAGGATGTCTTGGTGGTCTATCCGTTGTTATTGGAAAAAATCAAGGGAATATCAGCAACTTAAAGATCGTTCATCGTTCTATGGACTTCTTTGAAATGATGATCGACGTCGAAGTAACGGATGTTAAACATCTTGCTGATATTACGGCTGCCCTTCGGGCTATGTCTGTAGTGAATTCAGTTGAGAGAGCCCGAAATTGACCTGCCTTTCTTCGTATCGTATCACTGAAGCCTTGGGGGCACGATGATATTGGGCATTGGAAATGATCTTGTAGATATTAGACGGATTGAAAAATCTCTCGATAAATATGGGGATCGGTTTGTTAATCGGATTTTTACCGATGTAGAAAAGAAGAGGGCGGCATCTCGGCCAGATCCCGCAGCGACCTATGCAAAACGTTTTGCAGTAAAAGAAGCTTGTGCAAAAGCTCTTGGTACAGGTTTGTGGCGACAGGGTGTGCTCTTTACCGATATTGGTATTACAAACAATTCCAGAGGTCAGCCAGTACTTGAACTCACAGGCGTGGCACGTGAACATTTAAATAATATTGTCCCACAGGGGATGACAGCACAACTACATGTGACTATATCTGACGATTATCCTCATGCGCAGGCTTTTGTAATTATCTCTGCTATTCCGGCGTATCGTTAAATCGGGGCATAGTTAAATAATTAGGTAAAGTACTTATTTTACCGAAGTAATAATGGAATTAATAAATGACGACTGGGTCAGAAGACGTGGAAAAAACAAAAGAAGACGAAGGTGTTGTCAAAACAGTTGTTTACGCACTGTTAATCGCTTTGACGGTACGAACCTTTTTGTTTGAACCTTTTAATATTCCTTCAAGCTCAATGAAACCGACGCTCTTAATCGGTGACTATCTTTTTGTTTCTAAATTTTCCTACGGCGTCAGTAAGTATTCCTTCCCCTTTGGCGCTAAAATATTTGGTGATAGTTTCGAAGGACGCATTCTTGGCAGTGAGCCCGAGCGAGGCGATGTCATCGTTTTTCGGAAACCAACAAACGTCAACATTGATTTTATTAAACGCCTTATTGGTCTGCCCGGTGACACAATTCAAGTGAAACAGGGACAGCTTTATATTAACAATGAAATCGTTCCGCGAGAACTTGTCAGAATTGGCGATGGTCGCGATGGAATTCCCCTTAAAGCTTATGAATATGAAGAAACGTTACCCAATGGTGTAAAGCATTTAATTTGGGAGAAAAGCGATACGGGGTATTTAGATAACTTTGGGCCTTACCTTGTACCAAATGGATATTATTTCTTTATGGGGGATAATCGTGACAATAGTACGGATAGCCGAGTATTGAATGAGGTTGGCCCTGTACCATACGAAAACCTTATTGGCCGGGCAGACATGCTATTCTTCTCACACCGCGGTGATGATGGTGGCGAAGATTACGGCGATTGGTGGGAAGTTTGGAAATGGCCCTCAATGATCAGATTTGGACGCATTTTTAATGGCATCAATTGAGGAAACCTTTATCCGTAATCTTGCTGCGGTTACGGATAGACTAGGGCATAACTTTAATCGACCAAATTTAGTCAAACAAGCCCTGACACATCCGAGTGCTTGTGGGCGTCATTTGATCGTTGCTGATAGCTATGAACGATTAGAGTTCCTGGGGGATCGGGTTCTGGGGCTTGTTATTGCAGATATGCTTTTGCGGAGTTTTCCAAAGGAAAGCGAAGGCTCTTTGGCAAAACGCTTTACCGCATTGGTTCGTAGAGAAGCCCTCGCGCTTGTTGCACAAAAGCTTGGCTTTGATAAGTTGATTGTTTTGGCAAAAGGCGAAGAAGAAAGTGGTGAACGGGAAAATCCGGCCCTTCAGGCGGATGTTTGTGAAGCTTTAATCGGTGCTCTGTATCTAGACGGGGGATATGCAGCGGCCCAGAGCTTTATCGAGAAGAACTGGAAACCACTTTTAAATCAGGATCTTTCCCCGCCACAAGATGCAAAATCAACCCTTCAGGAATGGGCCCAAGGTCGTGGGTTGCCACTTCCAACCTATCAGGAGATTTCTCGTTCAGGGCCACCACATGCGCCTCTTTTTAATATCCAAGTTTCCGTCAAAGGTCTTGATCCTGTTATTAAGCAAGGTAATTCCAAACGCAAAGGCGAGCAGGAAGCGGCAAATGAACTTCTACGACTTATCAGTGAAAATGGCATCTCATAATGAGTAACAATCAAGAACCCCCTTGCGAAGTGAAAGATACACTTGGCTCTGACTTACCCCCTGATATGAGCTGTGGATTTATCGCGCTTATCGGGGCACCTAATGCCGGAAAATCTACCCTGATGAACCGGATGGTCGGCGGAAAAGTCTCTATTGTGACCCACAAAGTCCAAACTACACGGTCACAAATTCGCGGAATCGCGATGCACAAAAATGCGCAACTTATTTTTGTTGATACGCCTGGCATATTTGCACCGAAAAAACGCTTGGAGCGTGCCATGGTATCATCAGCTTGGCAGGGCGCAGGGGACGCAGAAATTGTGGTTGTTCTGCACGATGCCTCTAAAAAGAAAATTGGCGAAGATACACGCGCTATTATCGCCGGGCTGGAGAAGCAGGAACGTAAAGCAATTTTGGCGCTGAACAAAATTGATTCCATAAGGCCGGAAAAACTATTGGCTTTGGCGCAAGAGTTTATGGCCATGGGTGTTTTCTCGGAAATATTCATGATTTCTGCGCAAGAAGGTGATGGCGTAAACGACCTAATGGATCATTTGGCTGGTATTGTACCCGAAGGCATGTGGCTATACCCAGAGGATCAACTGTCAGATCACCCCATGAGATCTATTGCCGCAGAAATTACACGCGAAAAACTGTTCTTGAACCTTCATGATGAACTTCCTTATAATTTGACGGTCGAAACCGAGAATTGGGAAGAATTTGACGACGGTAGCGTCAAGATATCCCAGACAATTTATGTTCAACGTGAACAACATAAAGCAATGTGTCTGGGCAAGGGCGGTCGAACAATAAAGTTGATCCGGTCCAAGTCCCAACATGATTTACAAGAAACAATAGAGCGAAAAGTACATCTCTTTCTTTATGTAAAGGTGCGTGAAAAGTGGGCCGATGATCCGGAAAGATATCGGGAAATGGGGTTGGATTTTAACAGTTAAAATCTAACAATATTTTTTTATTGTTCACTGTACTCTTTTCTAGATCTCTGATTTGAAAATGATTACAATGTTCACCTGTTGTTCTTTGAAAGTTGGGTGATGATACATTGGGAAGACGAGGGGATACTTCTTTCTGCGCGGCCCTTTGGTGAAAATGATCTGGTTGCACAGGTCTTAACCCGTCAGCACGGACGCCATGCTGGCTTGGTAAGGGGCGGGCAAAGTATCAAAAAACGCTCAACATATGAGCCGGGAAACCGCCTGCATGTTCGGTGGGGTGGGCGTTTAGCTGAACATTTAGGACATTATGATGGCGAAGTTCTGGATAATATTTCAGGTCGTCTTTTTGATGAGCCTGGGCGTCTTGCTGCTTTGTTATCTGCTGCCGCAATCTGCGAGCAAGCAGTTCCTGAACGCGAGGAAAATTCATCCTTTTATGAAGGTTTTCTCGTTCTTTTAGAACATCTCGAAAGTGATTTTTGGGGCGAGATTTACGTTCGCTGGGAACTGGCTCAACTATCTGCATTGGGGTTTGGTATTGACCTTACTGCTTGTGCCGGTGGCGGTAATAATGATCAGCTTGCTTACATCAGTCCTAAATCTGGCCGAGCGGTATCTTTAGCAGCAGGAGAGCCATACAAAGATAAGCTTTTTCCGCTACCATTATTCTTGCTTGGGCAAGGCGGCGGCGGGACGACTGAAATTTCTCAAGGGCTCGAAATTGCAGGGCATTTCTTAGAACGTCACCTGTTTCATCCCCATGATAAATCACTACCGTCAGTGCGTGATCGTCTAGTTGAAAATTTTTTATAGCTTAGTTATTGTTTAAATTTACTTCCTTTTCCCGTTAATTGATGATTTCTTTTTCTTAACAGCCCCTTATTCATTCAAACAAGTTGCTTCGATGGAACTGTTGGGTAAAATGACAGAAGAGTTTGTGAGGGGTATATGAGCAGTTCTTCAAATAGAGTTCCATCCCAGGAAATTCGGGATATTCGTTTCGTTGATGCACTTTCTGACCGTTATCTCAGTTATGCACTATCAACTATCATGTCCAGATCTTTGCCGGATGTTCGCGATGGTTTAAAGCCTGTCCATCGACGTCTTCTCTATGCCATGCGACAACTAAAACTTGATCCCGGATCAGGTTTTAAAAAGTCTGCCCGTGTTGTCGGGGATGTCATGGGTAAATTCCACCCCCATGGTGACCAATCGATCTATGACGCGCTTGTCAGATTGGCGCAGGAATTTTCACTTAGATTTCCCCTCATTGATGGTCAGGGTAACTTTGGTAATATCGACGGGGATAATGCCGCGGCAATGCGGTATACAGAAGCCCGCCTGACTGCTATTGCCGGTGAGCTTCTTAAGGACATTGATCAAGATACTGTTGATATGCGTCCGACATACGACGGTGAATCTGATGAACCCTGCATTTTACCGTCTGCTTTTCCCAATCTGTTAGCAAATGGGGCGCAGGGGATTGCCGTGGGTATGGCAACATCTATCCCCCCACATAATGTTGGCGAAATATGTGACGCGCTTCTCTATATGATCAAGACCCCAAATGTTGGGTTTGATAAACTTATAGATTTTATCCCCGGGCCAGATTTCCCCACGGGTGGTGTTATGGTTGAAGGACGCGATGCCGTTCTACAAGCCTACAGTACGGGTCGTGGGTCTTTCCGGGTTAGGGCAAAATGGGAAACCGAAGACCTCAAAGCTGGACAATATCAGATCATCATCACCGAAATCCCGTTTCAGGTTCAAAAGTCCAAACTTATCGAGAAGATTGCTGAGCTTATTAACAATAAAAAACTCTTTTTGCTCAATGATGTTCGCGATGAGTCCGCTGAAGATATTCGTGTTGTTCTTGAACCCAAAAGCCGTAATGTTGATCCTGTTGTCTTGATGGAATCTCTGTTTAAGTTGACTGAACTGGAAAGTCGGGCAAGTTTAAATATGAACGTTCTGGATGCAGATCAGGTTCCACGCGTTATGAATTTGCGTGAAGTCTTACAGGCATTCTTGGATCATCGACATGTCATTCTTGTCAGGGCAAGTAATTACCGTCTGGGTAAAATTGCGAACCGCCTTGAAATTCTCGAAGGTTATTTGATTGCTTATCTTAATCTGGATGAAGTTATCAAGATTATCCGAGAAGAAGATAAACCGAAACAAGCACTTATAAAACGCTTTTCGCTTTCTGAGATACAGGCTGAAGCTATTCTCAACATGCGTTTGCGTGCCTTGAGAAAGCTTGAAGAAATTGCCATTAAGGGCGAACATGATGATCTGACGGCTGAAAAAGCTGATCTGGAAGATATTTTAACCCGTGAAGAGCGCCGATGGGAAATCGTTGGCAATCAAATCAAAGACTTGCGTAAGGCCTATGGTCAGAAAACAGAACTTGGCAAGCGTCGGACAGAAGTTACGGACGCGCCAACGGATGTTATTGTGCCGCTTGAAGCTGTGATAGAGAAAGAACCCCTGACGATCCTTTGCTCTGAAAAGGGGTGGATCCGCGCGCTAAAAGGTCATCAAGACGATACAAGTGATGCCAAATACAAAGAGGGCGATACTGGCCGTTTCTCTATACTTGCACAAACAACTGACAAGCTCCTTGTTTTTGCGACTAACGGACGTTTCTACACTTTAGGCGCCGACAAACTGCCAGGTGGCCGTGGTTTTGGTGAACCTCTAAGCCTTATTCTCGATCTACCAAATGATCAGGATATTGTCGATATTCTTGTTTATCGCCCAGGGCAAAAACTGTTACTGGCTTCCACAGATGGTAGGGGGTTCCAGATAAATGAAAGCGATGTCATTGCCCAAACACGGACGGGCAAACAAGTTCTAAATGTGGCCGATGGGGCAAGTGCTTTCATCTGTTATCAAATTGGTGAGCATGATGACATGGTGGCCGTCATTGGCGAGAACAGGAAGCTGCTGGTCTTCAAACTTGAAGAGCTACCAGAAATGGCAAGAGGTCGGGGGGTTATTCTCCAAAAATATAGAGACGGCGGTCTATCCGATATCAAAACCTTTAAAAATGGTTTGGAAAAAGGAGAGGGGCTAACCTGGTGTGATACGTCAGGGCGTACATGGACACGTAATGAAATAATTGATTGGCATGGACGTAGGGCAAGTGCAGGACGTTTGCCGCCGACTGGCTTCCCAAGAACAAACAAATTTAATTAAACCATAAGGCGATATCATATGTTGATATCGCCTTTTACTTTGTCCTTTTATTCTTGACTTAAAGCTACGTGCTTCTTCCCTAGAGAAAATAGATGCGTTATATAAAGAATTAGACCGCCCGCCAATAACCCCCAAAAAGCGCCAGAAATTCCAAAAAAAGTAACACCAGAGGCCGTGACAAGAAAGGTAACAGCCGATGCTTCCCTGATATCAGGGGCATTAAATGCAGCCAGCGCAGCATTGGAAAAAGCACCGATCAAAGCAAGTCCGGCTACAGCCGCAATCAATATGCCGGGGGCAATAACAGCAAATGTTGTCACAAGCCCGGAAAGTAAGCCAAATACGATATAACCAAGACCACTTATAACCGCAGACCAATAACGTTTTGTCGGATCCGGATGAGCATCCTCGCTCGCACACATTGCTGCTGTAATAGCTGCCAGATTAACGGCATGCCCCCCGAAAAGCGCACTGATACCGGAAAATAATCCCGTAATCGCAATAAGAGGCCCCGAGTTTGGCTCATAGTTATGAATTTTTAAAACCGCAATACCAGGTACATTTTGCGAAGCCATTGTTACAATGAAAAGGGGAATGGTAATCCCGATTAAACCAGCCAAACTAAATTCAGGGAAGACCATTGTAAACGAAGGTACGATATTACTGAAAAGTTCGTTTTTATTGGCTGTCGTAAAATCGATACCAAAAACCATAATAAGAATTAAAGCGGTTAGGGCTGCTGGAACGGCAAGCAATTTATTTATACGGCCAGCTATGATCCAGGCTAACAATATACAAAGTCCGAATAATGGTTTTTCCGCAATTGCTTTGATAGGTGCCAAACATAAACCGAGCAAAATCCCAGCAAGCATTGCATTGGCAAGGGCAGAGGGGATTTTATTGACTGCTCTCCCCAGTGGTTTCCACAGCCCAGCAATCACAAATAAAATCGCACAAAGAATAAATGAGCCAGCCGCAATAGAAAAACCACCAGGCACAGTGCTTGTACTCGCCAATAACGCTGCACCGGGTGTCGACCAAGCGACGCTAATGGGAAGCTTACTGTATAGGCTAAGAACAATGGCACATGCCCCCATCGCGATAGATAAAATCATTAACGCAGTCGCTGCTTGTTCTTCCGAAGCCCCAACAGCTCTTATGCCCTGAAGAACAACAGCAAATGAGCTTGCAAACCCAACAAAAGCAACTAACAACCCCATAAACGTACTTTGTAATGATAAATCACGTAACATATTCATTTTCTTTGCCTTTATAGATACGTCTAATTTTTTTTACTATTTTTACGTATAAATTTTTGTTCCAAAACGGTTTTTCCCCATTGATCTCCTGAATATTCATTGACCAGAACAAATCCATTTTTTTCATATAGATTGCGGGCAGCATCCAAGCCCTTAAAAGTCCAGAGATGTGTTTCCTTAAAACCTCTTTCATCACAAAATTTCAAGGCATGGTTAAGTAAGGCTTTTCCTAAACCTTTTGGCCTTCCCTGGCTTTCAACAATAAACCATCTTAGATGAGCGATATTTTTGCCAAGATCTTGACCATCAATAGCAATAGATCCGATTATTTTGTTTTTATAAGTGACTGACCATATCGCGTTCTCTTCACGCCCCAGTCGAGGAAAAAAATCACCAAGACCTTTTGTTACCGTAGCTTCAAAAGCGTCATCAAAATCAGCAAATTTAGAATAGTAATGAGCATGCATTTCAATAATACGGCCAATCAACCCAGTTTTATGGCCTTGTGCAATCTCAACAGGATAGTTTTTTTGTAAGCCTGATTTTTGATCATTTTTTAAGCGACAATTTTTTAGAGCATTACTATATTTATGTAATCCTTGTGCAATCTCAGCTGTACTCGATTGCGGTAATGTCCTGAGTGCAGCAACCACTTGTTGCTCTGCAAATTTAGTTATTTGTTGAACTGTATTTTTACCTTGGGGTGTAAGCTGTATAATTTTTTTTCTTATATCTGTTGAAGAAGGAGATTCATAAAGTTCTCCTCTCGTGATCAGATTTTTGATCAAGCGGCTGATTGTAGATTTTTCAAGCAGTAAAATATCAGACAGATCCCTTGCGTATATCGTATCTGCGTTTCCGATTTCGACAAGAGCATGAACTTGTGACGCGGTTAAGTCTGTTCCTGCGATTGTTTTATTCAAAAAACCAAGTTCACGAATAAGGTTTCGTGAATATTCGCGAATGTCTTGTATTATTTCCCAAGGTATATCTGTCATTATTCGATCCAATATAGTTGCTTTATACAACTATATACAGTTTCACTCAAAAGGGAATTAGCAATTATTGGATATTATAGATAATAAATAAAATTATAAATTAAAAATTTCGACTATAAAAACAAAAAAAGCCGCTGAAGTTTTCTTCAGCGGCTTTTTTGATTGATCTTTGGGGTTTTGATTTAGCCAAAGATGACC
>NZ_JBLWTH010000007.1:0-176847 GCF_048270245.1 Kiloniella sp. | reverse complement strand
GAAAAGCTAGACGATATATATAGTCTTTTTCCCTATCGTCAAGGAACATCTGAAACATTTCTGTAAAAACTTTTTCAAGGATCAATTCCTATCTAAATTTTCTAATCAGCTTCCGTAAAACTTCCGCTAACTGTCTGTTTTTACTCTGTCTTTCCGATGTCCCGCCAGAGCATCTGCCCCGTCGGTGAGCGGTGTTATAGGCCCCACACAACACACTGTCAAAGACCTTTTTGCAAAAAACTCACATTTTTTTAATATTACCGTCACACGGGCTATTCGCGTAAGTTTATTGCGCAAAAACACCCCACTTGTGATGTTTTCTAAATATCCTAGATTCCAAGAAGGTAAGTTCAAGGGAAAATTAGGACAAATCCATAAAGAATCCCTGAATCCAGATGTAAAAACATGCGAGATTCTTGCAAATAATCTTTAAAAGTAACTTTCAGTCAAAAAGATTCGCACCTATTTCCGCGAATCATCCTAAACAAGAACAATCACAACACAAGATTCTGACAACCGATGCCTATAGATAATGTTTTTACCTTTAAAAGAATCCCATCCGAGGACGCAGCTCTTTATAAAGAGCTCAGAGTGGAAGGCCGCGATGAAAGTCCAGAAGCTTTTGGCGCCTCTTATTGTGATGAAGTAAACATTCCTCTGAGCCACTATTCCAAACTTTTAACAAACAACGTTGTTTATGGCGCTTATAGTAATAAAAGTTCGCTGGTTGGCATCGTAGGCTTACGAATCCCTAATAAAGAAAAGCTCAAACATAAAGCAAGGCTTTGGGGGATGTATATAAAGCCGGAAGCACGCGGCAACGGATTGGCCAAACAGATCCTTTTACAGATTATCGAAATAGCAAAAGAAACCACCGAAGAGATTCTCTTAGCTGTAGTTGTTTCAAATGTCTCAGCTATCACCTTATATGAGAAGCTGGGTTTTATTGAATACGGACGCGAACCCAGAGCACTTAAATTTAAAGACCACTATTATGACGAAGTACTTATGCGCTTACCACTCACACCAAAAACCATATGAAAGTGACTATGATCTAAGAAAGTCACTTTCATAAATAGCACCCACTCTTACATAAGCAGACCTTTTATAAGTCTCTCGTATATCCATTAAGGCACAACATGATAGAAGCGGAACTTGAGCGTTAGAAGGAATTTTCCGTAATATTGTCGTCGCACTTTCAAGGTATCTTGCCTAATCTCAATTCCTCTGTGATCTTAGAGACTTATAAGAGAGGGACAAACTAAGTATGAATGCGAGTACAGAACCAGCAAACGGACAGGTCGTTATCGGGCTGAATGCCGTTATTGTTGCTATCATTGAAGAGCAACCAAAGGTTCTTGTCGTCCAACATACTTCTGAAACACTTACTGCACAGCATGAAACCCTGACCGAACGGACAGCGCTACCCCATGACAATCGGCCCCATGACAATCGACACGAAGCACTGCCTTTTGGTCCCTTTTATCCGCTGAAACACCGTACGCTTGAATCCGGGTTGAGGTCGTGGGTCGAAGAACAGACTGACCATGAGATTGGATACGTCGAACAGCTCTACACATTCGGGAATGAAGGGCGCGACCCTCGTGAAGAGGCAGCTGGCGCCCGCTTGGTGTCCGTCGGCTATCTCGCCCTTGTACAAGATACGGCTCCAACAGCAATTGAGAATGCTGTGTGGCAGGATTGGTATCGCTTTTTCCCATGGGAAGACTGGCGCGATGGACCCCCTACTATACTAGAGAGTGATATCATCCCCGCACTGCGAAAATGGATTGAACAGGCAGAAAATAACATCGAACAGAAAGATCGTTACGAACGCACCTGTATTACCTTTGGTCTGGATGACACCCCCTGGAATGATGAACTTGTTCTGGAAAGATACGAATTGCTTTATGAAGCCAGCTTGGTCGCGGAGCGACAGGATAGCCTTGATGAAGGTGATATAAGTAATCAGCACGGAACGGCGATGGCACTGGATCATCGACGTATACTGGCAACGGCAATCGGACGTTTGCGGGGCAAAATTAAATATCGTCCCGTTGTGTTTGAACTCATGCCGCCGACATTTACCCTGTTACAGCTCCAAAAAGTTGTTGAAGCTCTTTCTGGATCACTTCTTCATAAACAGAATTTTCGTCGCCTAATCGAGAAAAAAGGTCTGGTTGAAGCTACGGGGAAGATCGAAACCCAAACAGGTGGGCGACCTGCGAATCAATTCCGTTTTCGCCGGGAAGTTCTGATGGAACGGCAAAAACTAGGCATTTGACAGAACCGGCCCCTCATCCACGACACCCAGTTCATCCCACCAACACCACTTATACTAATATTGAGCATAATGTGCTTGACCCAAGTAATACTCACTTGTAGCATAAGTGAAACAGGGAGCTCCCGTCTTTTTTTATTGCCCCCTTATACTCAAATAGAGCAAAAGAGGTTGCCATGTCTGCCAATACTGCAGTCGCAGAGACAGAAGAATATACATACACCCCGGAAGTAGCAGAGCGTACTGCCGCTGTCTTTGAGCAGGTGTATCCCGCGATCAGTAAAGAAGAATGGCCCGATTTTGCGCCCTATGTTGATGAAATCATGCGTTTGAAAAAAGAGCGCAATGCTGTTGTTCTCGCCCACAATTATCAAACCAGAGACATCTATCACTGTGTTTCCGATATCGTTGGGGATTCACTGGCGCTTGCGCAAAAGGCTATTGATGTCGAAGCCGATGTGATCGTTATGGCTGGTGTTCACTTCATGGCAGAAACAACAAAGCTTCTTAACCCGTCTAAAACCGTTTTGATACCGGATCCGAAAGCTGGCTGTTCACTGGCAGATTCCATCACAGGCGAAGACGTGCGTAATCTTCGCAAAAAATATCCCGGTGTCCCGATTGTTACCTACGTAAACACCTCTGTCGAAGTAAAGGCTGAATCAGATATCTGCTGCACATCCGGAAATGCAGTGAAGATCGTTGAATCACTGGGTGTTGATCGGGTGCTATTAATCCCCGATCGCTTTCTTGCCGCCAATGTTGCCGCCGAAACCAACGTTGAAATTCTAACATGGCAAGGCGAGTGCGAAGTGCACGAACGCTTTACCGCGCGACAGGTCAAGCAATTGCGCAAAGCACATCCAAATGTCACGGTCCTCGCGCACCCGGAGTGCCCACCGGAAGTTGTTAAAGCTGCAGACTATTCAGGATCAACAGCAGGCATGATCAATTTCGTGTCCGAGCAGAAACCCGCTGAAGTTGCCCTGATCACAGAATGCTCTATGGGCGATAACATTGCGTCCGAAAACCCAGACACAAACTTCATTCGGTCCTGTAATCTTTGCCCGCATATGCAACGTATCAATTTAATGAACATCTGTGAATCATTAAAGACAATGACGCACGAGGTTACTGTTGATCCTGCACTTGCTGATCGGGCACGCCTCGCCGTTCAACGTATGCTGGATGCAAGTTAAGGAGTTTTCTCCCATGCGTAATCCCGCCAACACCATCAAAAGTACAACGACAGATGTTTTGGTAATTGGTGCAGGCCTCGCCGGCTTGATGGCGGCGTTACGCCTTGCGCCAAAAGCTGTCACACTTTTATCAAAAGGGCCACTCGGGGAAGAAGCCTCCAGCACCTGGGCACAGGGGGGCATATCAGCCGCATTGGATCCTGCCGACAGTCCTGCAAATCATCTCGTGGATACGCTTGCCGTTGCCGGCGGCATTGCGGATGAAGACATTGCCGCATTGGTCACCGACCTTGGGCCAGAACGCATCCGCGATCTGATTGATCTGGGCGTGATCTTTGATCATGACGACAAGGGCCTGAGCCTGAGCCGAGAGGCCGCCCACAGTCGCCGACGGGTTGTCCATGCCAATGGAGATTCGACGGGCCGGGAAGTCATGCGCGTTCTGCAGATCCGGGTAAAAGAGGCCACTCACATTACCGTTCTTGAAAATGCGGAAGCAGTAGATTTACTTTCTCATAACGAGAGTGATCAGGGCCGGCATAATAGCGTCCAGAACATTCCGATTTGCGGCGCAACCCTTCTGAAAGACAATGAACTACAGGCGGTCAATGCTCATGCTACGATTATTGCGACAGGCGGTATCGGGCAGATCTACAGCGCAACCACCAATCCCTTTGCTGCGTGTGGGGACGGGCTTGCCATGGCCGCCCGCGCTGGTGCCAGATTAAAAGATCTCGAATTTGTTCAATTCCACCCTACATCCATAGATGTAGAGGCCACACCTCGCCCTTTAGCAACAGAAGCTCTACGCGGCGATGGTGCTTGGTTGGTGAATGAAACCGGTAACCGCTTTATGCTCGATGAACATCCCCTCGCCGAATTGGCACCACGGGATGTCGTCGCCAGAGGTATATGGCAGCAGATACAAAAGGGGCATCGCTGTTACCTAGATTGTCGCAGATCTATTGGCGATGCCTTTCCCAAGCACTTTCCCACCGTCTATGCCCACTGTGAAAATCACGATATTGATCCGACAAAAGATCTGATCCCCGTTGTCCCGGCAGCGCACTATCATATGGGGGGCATTGAAACCGACAATCGCGGACGAACTAATCTTAACGGCCTCTGGGCTTGTGGCGAAGCTGCTTGTACTGGCCTACACGGCGCAAACAGACTCGCCAGTAACTCCCTGCTCGAAGCTTTAGTGTTTGCACCTCTTGTCAGTAACGATGTCTGTGATTTCCTCAGCAACAAAACAATAAGCGCGTCCGCCAAAGTTAAAACTTCAGAACAATCGCAAACCCTAACCAGCGTCGTAAAAGATCAGGATGTCATAGGTGAACTACAAACTTTGAACTATCGCTATATCGGACTTTGCCGGGATGAAGCAGGGCTAACGACACTTTTGAAAGAACTGGATCGTATCGAGACAAACAATCCACATGCATCAACCCGACTAAGAAATATCATGACCACCAGTCGTTTGATTGCAACCATGGCACTTGAACGGAAAGAAAGCAGAGGTGGGCATTATCGCCTTGATTATCCCAATAGCGACCCACGATACCAGCGCCACAGCATTGTAGAACTGAGCCACCTCAAAAAAGACATCGTCAACGATACGATCAAACTGGCTTCATAGATTGCCTCGAAAACATATAGACGACAAAAAGTATAGATGATGAAAATAACGCCCCTGCCATCCCCCCTGATCAAACAGGCCGTACAGGCCGCGCTTATGGAAGATCTTGGATCAACCGGAGACCTCACCAGCCAGTCAATGATTCCGGAAGATGCCCAGCTCACAGCATCAATTGTAAGCAGACAGAGTGGCACTCTCTCGGGTACCGGATTTCTGCAAGCTGCAATGGCAGAGCTATCGGAACAGGTGGACGTCAAAATTTTACTCGGGGATGGAACGCGCCTCTCTCCCGGATCTATCGTTGCCACAATAACAGGTCCAGCTCGCGCGATCCTGAGCGGGGAGCGTGTTGGCCTGAACTACATGGGGCATCTATCTGGAATTGCCACCGCGACCCGTAATATCGTTGATCTGGTTGATGATCTGCCTGTGCGCGTTACCTGCACCAGAAAGACCACCCCAGGCTTGCGCGCCTTTGAAAAATACGCGGTGCGCTGCGGCGGCGGTCACAATCATCGCTTTGGTCTTTATGATGGCGTCATGATCAAGGACAATCACATTGCTGCAGTTGGCGGTGATATAGGGAAAGCCATTGCTACCGCCCGATCCCAAATCGGACACATGGTAAAAATCGAAGTCGAAGTTGATCGGCTTGATCAACTTCAACAAGCGCTCCCCCATAAGCCCGATATCATCCTGCTGGATAATATGGACTTACCAACCTTACGTGAAGCCGTTGCCATGATTGATGGAAAGGCCATCGCAGAAGCATCCGGTAGCATCACCCATAAAACGGCACGCGCCATTGCAGAAACCGGGATCGATGTAATTTCGATGGGATGGCTAACCCACAGCGCTCCTTGCCTTGATTTGGGGTTGGATATTCTCTAACCAATTACTCTGGAAAAATATTTCGGGCAAAACCTCATGACAATCCGAGCCAAGCACGTATAGCATAACCAACAACACCCAATGCGCAAACACCGCCAAACCACAACCCAGCAAACCAAGTTAGTCGGCACCTGAGGCTCTTTGCCTCTGGTTGGTTCGACATCTTATCTGCAAGGCTCTCCCTAGCCATCAATGGTACCCCTCTTCCGGGTCAACTTTTCCTCGGAAGACCCAATAGGCATAAGCTGTATAACCTAGGATTAAAGGCACGAGCACTGCGGTGCCAACAAGCAAAAACTCTAGGCTTACATCCGGCGCCGCCACTTGCCAGATTGTCAGGCTCGGGGGCACCATGTAAGGAAAAAAGCTGATCCCCAAACCAATATAAGTCAGAATAAATAAACCCAAACTGGCAAAGAAAGGCCAAACGTCATTCTTTTGCTTAAGACCACGCAGCAAGACCAGCGCCGAGGTCAAGACAAGAAGCGGAACCGGGGCCGTATAGATAATCTGTGGCATGGTAAACCAGCGTGCTAGAAACTCTGGATTAAGAAACGGCGTCCAAATACTGACAACCCCGATTAAACTCAGGAGTCCAAACAACGCAGGTTTCGCATAACGATAAGCTTTCTCTTGAACTGGTCCGACAGTCTTTAGAATCAGCCATGTCGACCCCAATAGAATATAACCGACAACAACAGCAACACCTGTGAGCAGTGAGAAGGGCGTCAACCAATTCCACCATCCCCCCGCATAGGCGCGATCAACCACGTCGATGCCCTGGACCAAAGCCCCTAAGGCAATCCCCTGGCAAAAGGCTGCGGCAAGTGAACCGCCAAAAAAGGCGAGATCCCAAAACCCTTGAGAGTTCACACTTCGCCATCTGTATTCAAAGGCAACACCCCGAAAAATCAGTCCTAACAACATAATGGTCAAAGGCGCATAAAGTGCAGGCAAGACAACAGAATAAGCCAGGGGAAAAACAGCAAAGAGCCCACCCCCACCGAGAACGAGCCAGGTCTCATTTCCATCCCATACCGGGGCAATCGTGTTCATGGCATAGTCACGTTCACTTCCCCTGTTAAAGAGAAGAAACAAAATACCAATCCCCAAATCGAAACCATCCAGCAAAACATACGCAAGAACAGCAAAAGCAATCAGCAAAGACCAAATAAGTGCGAGATCAATTTCCATTTGTCTTACTTCCTGTTTCTTGCGTTAAAGCCTGATCATCTGAAGAAAGTGTTTTGGTCGGAAACATACTCGTCGCACGTGTTGGAACGCCATCAGGCCTGTAATCATCGGGTATATCCGTGTCGGGCGTTCGCTTCATCAGACGAAGGATATAAACCACCCCCACACCAAACACAGCAAAGTACACAATCACAAAAGCAAGTAGAGATAATGCGACAGCAGGTGCATCAATTGGTGAGATGGAATCAGATGTACGTAGCAAACCATAAACCGTATAGGGCTGCCTTCCGACCTCTGTCGTGATCCAACCAGCCAAAAGGGCGACAAAACCGGATGGCGCCATCCATGTTGCAAACTGTAGCATTAAAGGCGTTTCATACAGCTTTTTCTGCATGCGCCGAAGAAAACTCCACGCCCCCAAACCAGCCATCAGGAATCCCAAACCGACCATGATGCGAAATGACCAAAAAACAATGGGAACATTCGGCCTGTCTTCCGGGGCCCATTCTTTCAAGCCTTTGATTTCGCCATTAAGATCGTGAGTTAAAATCAAGCTGCCCAACTTCGGAATTTCCAGCGCATAATACACGGTCTCATCCTGCATGGACGGTAAACCAAAGAGAATAAGTGGCGCCCCTTTTTTTGTATCAAAGTGTCCTTCCATTGCCGCAATTTTAGCTGGCTGATGTTCCAATGTGTTTAAGCCATGGAAATCACCAGCGATAATTTGGATCGGCGCAACAATAACGGCCATCCACATCGCCATTGAGAACATGATTTGTGCAGATTGATTGGTTTTGTCGCGTAGCAGATGCCATGCCGCAACACCACCGACAACAAACGCCGTCGTCAGATAGGCCGCCAAAACCATGTGAACCAACCGATAGGGGAATGAAGGATTGAAAACCGCTGCCCACCAATCTACGGGGATAAACTGCCCAACGTCGTTCACACCGTAGCCTGCTGGCGTCTGCATCCAGGAATTTACCGACAGTATCCAAAAAGCAGAGAAAAGAGTGCCAATCGCCACCATTAGCGTGGCAAAGAAATGTAACCTTTTTCCAACCTTGTTCATGCCAAAAAGCATGACACCCAAAAACCCAGCTTCTAGAAAAAAGGCAGACAGGACTTCATAGCCCATCAGCGGACCAAGTATTGGACCCGTTTTGTCAGAAAATACACTCCAGTTCGTCCCAAACTGATAGCTCATGACAATACCGGAAACCACGCCCATCCCGAAGACAACGGCAAAGATCTTTATCCAGTATTTGAAAATACGCAAAAAAACATCACGCCCAGTCCAGAGCCAAAGACCTTCGAGAACAGCGAGGTAACTCGCTAACCCGATAGAAAAGGCCGGAAAGACGATGTGAAACGAAATCGTAAAGGCAAATTGTACACGCGCGAGAAACGCAGCATCCAGAAACTCAACCATATCCAATCGCACTCAGATCAGAGCGCCCTCAGTTGTTGATCTGAATCTATAGTCACGCCAAATGAGTCCGAACGCAAGACACCCGATACGTGCGTATTGTCTCACACAAAAAGTAAGGTTTTAGCTCATACTCTAGTCACAAAACAAAAAGAGGGTACATCTGTTAAAACGTACCCTCTGATATCCATCTCGTAATCAGGATCTTTACCCGTACTGTACCTATTAACTGTTAGCAACCGCCGAATAATCATTCCAGCTGGAAACAGGAACTGTAGCCTCACGCGGAGAGACATTCGGGCGCGTGACCGGACGATAACCATCTGCAGCTTTTTTACGCAAAGCCTGATCAAGTTGTGCGGTTTCTCCTGGAGAACGGCCACCGTGCACAAGGATTTTTTGACCAACCTGATGCACAGGGAATCCAGCCTTGATTGTATCGCCATTTTCAACATAGCAAACACCATCTACCAAATCACCGACAGTATCATCGGTAAAATCGAGATCTTCGGAATAATCCAGAAGCAATGGCACAGAAGATCCCAGCTCTAAAAGAGCCTGTCTAGCAGATGCCAACTGTGCACGTGCCTGTTCCAAATCAGACACAGGCTTGAACGTCAGCGCATCAACGCCGCCAGACACAAGTCCTTGCACCTGAATATAAGCGCCGTAGCGTAGCTCATTGTCAGTACCTGTTGCATTGGATTGGTCAGCAACACCAAGCACAAATCTACGACGATCACCACCCGGCAATGAATCAACAGCCAAGCAAGCCGCTTCAGCAGCCAGGTGATTTATAATAAAGGCTTCGTCCTGCATATTGAACTTCGCCAAAGCATCCAAAGAGGCTTCTTTTGTATGGGTTCGAATAACATCGGCCCCTGCCTCTAAAAAGTCTTTATGAGCCGCCGTTACCAAATCCGGACGGGAAATATTCAAAGCGGCGAGGCAGTCTTCGTTTCCAAAGGTAGCGCGCTTGAGATCAATTGCAGCTTCACGCAGGGCGGGTTTCAAATCACCATCAGTTAATAAAACACGACTGTTTAGCGCATCAATAAAGTTTCTCATTATGCAGCTTCCTTCTCTTCAGCTTGAATAGATAGAAGCCGGCACACAGCTTCTGTTAACGGCGAGCGGTTTAGAGTGTAGAAATGGAACGCGTCAACACCGCCATCTATCAAATCACGGCAAAGATCCAGACAAAGCGAAACAGCAACAGCTGCTGCCGTTTCAGGATTATCTTCCAATCCCTCAAAAGCATTACTGACCCAATCCGGAATTGTCGCGCCGCAACGATCGGCAAAACGCTGTAATTGAGCGATATTATTGATTGGTAAAATCCCAGGAATAATCGGAATTGTAATACCTGCTTTCCTCGCTTCCTCAACAAAACGAAAATAGCTCTCCGCTTCAAAGAAAAATTGCGTGATCGCTGTTGTCGCACCCGCGTCCTGTTTTTGCTTTAAGAAAGCCAGATCATCAGCCAGTGACTTGCTATCAGGATGGGGATCTGGGTAGGCCGCAACCGCAATATCAAAATCACCAAGCTCTCTCAGACTTGCAATAAACTCGACAGAATCCTGAAAGCCATCTTCATGAGGTTCAAAGGCCGCACCGGGTTCTTCTGCATCGCCACGCAGGACAACCAAACGGGTCACACCCAGGTCACGCCAAGCTTTGACTGTTTTCAGGATATCTGTTTTTGACGCCCCTGCCATCGTAATATGGGCTGCAAGCGTCAGGTCTTTATCCTGCGAAAGCTTATTCAGTAAATCTTTTGACTTTTGCTGCCCAGAACCACCCGCTCCGTAGGTAATAGAGTAGTACTTTGGCTCAAAAGCTTTCAACCGCGTTACGGTCTTTGTTAGATTATCAAGACCGTTTGCCGAAGCAGGCGGAAACAGTTCAAAACTGATATCTGGTCTTTTCATTCCTATTACTCCGTATTGGGATCGCGACGTGCTGTCCAAATGCAGACCGTCAGCGGATCGCCAGGAAGATGTTCAGGATCAGAAAGGGTTAACCCCGCATCATCGCAGAACTCTTCAATTTGTTTATCATCAAAACCCAACCAATGGTGCGCATGATCATCACGTAGGCTGTCCATACGGTGGGGCGCGAAATCCACCAAAATCAATCGACCTCCGGGCTTGAGAACCCTTGCGGCCTCGCGCAAACACATTCGTGGATCGAGCGCATAATGGAGCACCATGTTCAAACACACAGCATCAAAGCGGGCATTTGCAAATGGAACTTGGTACATATCACCTTGGCGTACCTGGCAGTTCGTTAACCCCGCACGATCAATGTTATTTCTGGCAATCGCCAGCATCTCACGGGAAATATCCAACCCGACAATCGAGCCAACTTCGCCTGAAACTAGCTCTAGAACACGCCCTGTCCCTGTACCGATATCCAGCAATTCCTTTACGGGTTCCTTTAGCAAGCTTTCCTGAAATGCTGCTTCTATAGAAGCGGTATCGATGTGAAGGGATCTTATTTCATGCCAGTCGGATGCATTTTTGCTGAAATATTCATGCGCTTTGCGGGCTCGCTCTGCTTTGATATCTTCTAGGCGTTGAAAATCCAAAGCAAGTTTGGGATCCTCCGCCGGGATCAAATCAATAATTAATCGAGCCAACTCTGAACAAGGTTGATTATCGGACAACCTGAAATAAGCCCAGTTACCTTCTTGATGACGTTCCAGAAGACCTGCTTCCATCAACAGCTTTAAATGCCTGGAAACGCGCGGTTGGCTTTGCCCAAGAATTTGAACAAGCTCGCTAACAGTCAATTCCGCATGAGCACAAAGACCCAAAACACGTAACCGTGTTGGCTCGGCAATAGACTGTAATCCTTTTAGTAGTACTTCCACGTAACGTCTCCTTAAGGCGTAAGCTCTGCGCCACAATCAATATAACAATATCTTTATATCGTAATTTATCAAGAAAAAAAATAACCCAATAGCGATCATTTTTTATTTTTATGCGACACACTTTTATTTATCTATTTGTTTTCACTCCGTTTTGTATGAAAAATCATACGCCTTTACAAAGAAATGAAGAATCCTTGGCTTTGAAATAAATCACCGTTTTGCCACATTTAGGGCTAAGTCCCTTCAAAATTGGGTCCTACATTCAAGACCGTAGAGAGCTTCCCCTCTCTACTAGAGATCCTGAAGATCTCCATATTACCCCAAAGCTGGACTCTAGCGGCTGCCGGATACCCGACTGGCAGCCGCATCCCGTTTTAAGACTCCCGGTCCCCTTCCGTCATAAGGAAACACCTTATTGGCGAGAGGGGATTTTTTTTGCTATACGCTTTTTAGTTATACGCAAGAGAGGCGATCAGGCATGATCGATCTTTCGCATCTTAGTTCCGATAAAAAATAAGGGTTTAGATATTGGGCAGCAGCCTTTTTCAAGGGGAAGACCTTACCTGTATACGAGGCGGGCGCACTGTCTTTCTTGGATTGAACTTCAATCTTGCACAGGGACAAGCCCTTATTCTCAAAGGACCTAACGGTAGTGGAAAATCAAGCCTGATACGCATGTTATCCGGCCTTGTGCGACCAAAGTTTGGAAAACTCGTCTGGCAGGATCAGGACGCGACGAGAGAGCCTGAAGTTTTCCAACGACATATTCACTACATCGGGCACCGAAACGCGATTAAACCTGTTTTGACGGTTTTGGAAAATTTGGCCTATTGGTCAGGCAAGACAAAAGACGATTCAAGCTTGGATGACGCTTTAGATCATTTCAGAATGCTTCCCCTCAAACATACGCCAGCGAATCTACTCTCATCCGGACAAAGCAGACGCCTGACCCTGTCACGTTTACTAGCCTCAGAGCGATCTGTTTGGCTATTAGATGAACCCTCTGTCGGTCTGGACGTTGCGTCGGTGGCGCTACTTGAAGACGTCATAAAAACACATCGATCAAATGGTGGGGCCGTTATTTTTGCAACACACAGCCCCATTAATGTCGAGAACCCGAACAAACTTAATCTGCAAGATTACAGCCCGTTATATAACAAGGAACTTCTGGCGGTTGAAAACGAAGAGGATTCCTGGATATGAAGACTTTCCTCAATATCGTTTCCAGAGACTTGCGTCTGGCATTCCGCCAAAAATCAGATTTAACCATGGCTGTTCTGTTTTTTATTCTCACCGCCATGCTGTTCCCTTTTGGACTGGGTCCCGAACCAAACTTGCTGGCCCGTATTGCCCCCGGTATTATTTGGGTCACAGCTCTTTTAGCCGTTCTGCTCTCCCTTGAGCGCCTGTTTCTGGCTGATTACGAAGACGGCAGTCTGGAGCAACTTATTCTGTCATCAACATCGTTAGAAGTTGCCGTTCTCGCCAAGGTCTTTGCCCACTGGTTAACAACAGGTCTTCCCCTAATTCTCGCCGCGCCCTTAATCGCATTGCTGTTTAATATGGATTCTGATGCCATGACGATTCTTCTTATCGCCATGATATTAGGGACACCAAGCCTCAGCTTAATCGGGGCCATCGCAGCAACACTAACCCTTGGCGCAAGGCGCGGGGGCGTCTTGATTCCCCTGCTTGTTCTCCCACTTTATATACCAACACTGATTTTTGGTGTCGGGGCTATTGATGCGGCTATGAACAGTCTGGAAGCTGGCGCGGTTATCGCTAATGCGCGACCTCACCTTTTGTTGCTTGGCGCGATATTGCTTGTTTCGTTATTAATAACCCCGCTAGCCGGGGCCGCTGCCTTACGGCAATCAGTAGAATAGAATACGTCGAATAGAACGTTCAAAATATGAGAAGTTGAGTACGGCCAGATTGAAGGATATCGCTGAATCCGTTGAAATCCCAAAATTGATTGATATCAAGGCAGGGTATATACCTTTGTTCTAGTGTCTGCTCACCGTTAAATGAACCTGTGCCTGATGCACAAGAATGTTAATTGAAGGGATAAGGACAATGTCGGTCTTTCACCGATTTGCCAATCCAAACAGATTTTTGAAGCTGACCAATCAGGTGCTTCCATGGGTTTCCGGCCTGACAGTACTTTCACTGGCCGCCGGCCTCTATATGTCATTTTTCACATCACCCCCTGATTATCAACAAGGTGAAAGTGTCCGGATTATGTACATCCATGTGCCATCAGCCTGGATGGCCATGTTCGTGTACACATCAATCGCTATTGCGTCCGTCTGCTCTTTGATCTGGCGTCACCCCCTTGCCGATCTTGCCGCCAAAGCCTCTGCACCTATCGGGGCCGGCTTTACCTTCTTGGCACTTGCAACAGGATCGCTATGGGGTAAGCCAATGTGGGGGGCTTGGTGGGTTTGGGATGCACGTCTGACATCTGTGCTGATCCTCTTCTTCCTTTACCTAGGGCACATGGCCTTGATGCACGCATTTGAAGAACAGGAACGCGGCAACAAGGCTGCGGCCGTTCTTGCCATTGTCGGCTTTGTGAATATTCCAATCATCAAGTTCTCCGTCGATTGGTGGAATACCCTTCATCAACCCGCTTCTGTCATGCGTGCTGATGGCCCGTCAATTGATCCATCGATGCTCTGGCCGCTCATGATTATGGGGATTGCCTTCAAGCTTTTTTATATTGTTATTTTATTGATACGAATCAAAAGCGAACTCATAGAGGCCAAACTACGCAAATATCGCCGCGCTGTTGTCGATAAAGCTCATTAAGGTCAAGGTTAAAAAATGTAGATAAACCAGCAAGAGATCAACAAATATTGATCATGATGTGAATCAAAGTCTTAGGATTTTAGTGTGACATAATGCGCTAGTGTTTAAACGATAGAATTATGTCTATCTACAGAATAAGAGAAGAAGCCGGGAAGGTATTATAATTAATCCCGGCACAACTCAGGTTACGCAGGACAGTATGGAACAGATTACGAACTTTCTCTCTATGGGAAACTATGGTGCCTACATCTGGACGGCCTATCTTTTGACGGCTGCTGTGATGTCAGGATTACTTGTCACGACCTTACAACGCCTGCGAAAAAATAAGACTGAGTTGGAAGAATTCCAAAGCCTTCAAAATTCAACCGAACAGTCTGGTCAAAAGGAAGAGGCAACCCGCCCATGACACGGAAAAGCCGTAGAATGTATGTACTCGTGGTCGCCATTGCTTTACTGGCCTCTGCAACAGCGCTCGTGTTAACTGCTCTGGACGATAATATTACCTATTTTTACAGCCCCTCTGACCTCAAAACCAAACAGGTCACTGTTGGCCGGGCGATTAGGCTGGGAGGTCTTGTCGAAGATGGTACATTCGAAAAGCTAGGCGGAGGCCTCAAGGTTCAGTTTTCAATTACGGATGGCGCAGAAACTGTCTCGGTAACCTACGAAGGCATTCTTCCTGATCTCTTTCGCGAAGGGCAAGGTGTTATCACCGAAGGTAGCCTGAATGAAAAGGGTGAGTTTATTGCCCATGAAGTACTGGCAAAACACGATGAGAATTACATGCCTGCCGAAGTTACCGAAGCTTTAAAAGCGGCTGGCGAATGGCGCGGAGATGAGGAGCAAGCAACAGAATGATTGCTGAACTTGGACAGTTTGCCATTATCATGGCCCTACTTGCCGCGATTGCTCAATCAATCTTGCCGCTGATCGGCGCGGAACGGCTTGATAGTCGTTTGATGGCGTTTGGTAGTCAGGCATCATTGGTTCAATTGCTTTTTGTTATTCTTGCTTTTGGCTGTCTGACCCAAGCTTATATCGTTTCAGATTTTACACTTGTGAATGTTGCTGAGAACTCTCATTCAACAAAGCCATTGCTTTATAAGATCAGCGGTGTTTGGGGAAATCACGAAGGATCCATGTTACTATGGATCCTTATTCTCGCCGTTTTTGGTGCAGCTGTTGCGGCTTTCGGGCGTAACTTGCCCGTAACGCTCAAGGCCCGGGTATTGGCGGTTCAAGCCATGATAGGCGTTGGCTTTCTGACCTTCCTGATCTTTACATCAAATCCCTTCACACGCCTTTTGGTACCGCCGGAAAATGGTCGCGATCTCAACCCGCTATTACAAGATCCGGGCTTGGCCTTTCATCCTCCGATGCTTTATGTCGGATATGTCGGTTTTTCCGTAGCCTTTTCCTTTGCGATCGCCGCCCTTATCGAAGGCAAGGTTGATGCAGCATGGGCACGCTGGGTTCGCCCCTGGACACTGACCGCATGGACCTTCCTCACTGGTGGTATCGCATTGGGTAGCTGGTGGGCTTATTATGAGCTTGGCTGGGGTGGCTGGTGGTTTTGGGACCCCGTTGAAAATGTTTCCTTTATGCCATGGCTGATGGGAACTGCGTTGTTGCATTCCGCTATTGTTGTAGAGAAAAGAAACTCTCTCAAAGTCTGGACCATTCTTCTTGCAATCCTGACGTTCTCTCTCTCCCTTATCGGAACCTTTATTGTACGTTCAGGACTGCTGACGTCGGTTCACGCTTTTGCTGTTAACCCAGAACGCGGTATTTTTATCCTCTTCCTTCTGGCAATTGCTATTGGCGGATCGCTGGCGCTTTTTGCTTTCCGCGCTCCATCCCTCAAAGCTGGTGGTATTTTCTCACCAATCAGTCGCGAAGGCGGGCTATTGTTAAATAACCTTTTGCTCAGCACAGCATGTGCCACTGTTTTTCTTGGCACACTCTATCCCCTGTTTATGGAAGCATTGGGCGGCGGCCGTGTTTCGATCGGCCCCCCTTTCTATAACAATACCTTTGTTCCTGTTATGGTTCCCTTGCTTTTACTTGTTTGTGTCGGGCCACTTCTTCCATGGAAGCGGGCTGATTTGATCGGCGTCTTAGGTCGTTTGAAGTACGCAGGCCTCGCAACCATTCTGGCGATTCTACTTGCTTGGTATGTCACAGAAGGCGGACCTCTTCTGGCAATTCTAGGCCTTGGAATGGCCGCTTGGCTTCTATTAGGTACCCTTAGCGAATGGGCAGATAAAATAAAACTATTCCGCGCACCTCTCGCCACAAGCTGGCAACGCATGATCAAGCTACCCGGCTCTGCCTGGGGCATGACACTTGCCCATGGCGGTCTAGCCATTGCCGTGGCGGGTATGATTTCCACATCCGCATGGAAGGTCGAAGACGTTGCCGTTCTCAAGCCGGGCGAAACCATTACAGTTGCCGGAACAAATTATCGCTTTGATGGTGTTCGCGAACTGGTTGGCCCGAACTATCAGGCTGTAGAAGGCACCTTCACGGTCAGCCAAAACGGTGAGTTCATGGCAACATTGAAGCCGGAAAAACGTCTCTATAACGTCCAAAAAATGCCAACAACAGAGGCCGCGATCCACTCCACTTTTGTCGGTGACTACTATGCCGTTATCGGGGATCAGGTTGAAGACGGCGGCTGGACTGTTCGCATTTACCGCGAACCGATGGTCACGTGGATATGGTTCGGCTGTACTTTAATGGTATTGGCCGGGTTGCTCTCACTGGCAGACCGACGCTTGAGAGTTGGTGCACCTGCCGGAAAACGTAAACAAGAAAAACGAGAACAAAAATCTCAGCGGAATGCCGCAGCATGAACAAGAAAATACTCTTTACCCTTCCGCTTCTGATTACGTTGGTTCTGTTTGGTTATTTTTTCTGGGCACTGACCAAACCCGGAAGAGATCCTAAAATTTTACCCTCAGTATTAATCGACAAACCCGCACCAGAATTCAACCTGACGGCATTGGACAATCTTGGCGTACCCGGCTTTTCCAGAACGGATCTGACGACCAATGGCAAGGTTTCTGTTGTAAACATTTTTGCCTCTTGGTGTGTCCCCTGTCTTGCCGAGCATCCTGACATGGTCAAACTTGGCAAACGCAACGATATCAATCTTTACGGCATTAATTACCGTGACAAACCAGACGATGCTCTTAATTGGCTAAAGCGTAACGGAAACCCCTATCACAGAGTTGGTAGAGATCCCAAAAGCAGAACGGGGATTGATTGGGGCGTTTATGGTGTCCCGGAAACCTTTATCGTCGATGCTACAGGCACTATACGTTATAAACATGTCGGCCCTTTAAACCCGGGTGATCTCGAAAACAAGATTTTACCGATTATCGACAATCTTCAGACACAAAAATAGTCTGATATTCGTTTTTATATCTGGCTTTATATCTGGGAAAATATTTACCTATGCGTGGCTTACTTCTTTTTACAGCCGTCCTCTTCCTCTTCACAGTCAACAGTGACCCTGTGCAAGCTTTCGAGCCTGACGAAGTTCTTGATGATCCGGCATTAGAGGCTCGTGCCCGCGAGATCTCAAAAGAGGTCAGGTGCTTAGTGTGTCAGAATGAACCCATCGATTCTTCAAATGCAGATCTGGCAAAAGAACTACGGATTGTTGTCAGGGAAAGGCTGGTTGCCGGGGATAGTGATGACGACGTGAAAAGCTATCTTTCGGATCGCTATGGCGATTTCGTTTTGTTTCGCCCGCCTTTCAACACAGCCACCTTTTTACTTTGGTTCGGGCCTCTACTTGTTTTTGGTATCGGCGGCATCGGCCTGATCCTTTTTTACAGAGGAAGCAAAAATCTAAAAGTTGCTAAGCCGCTCAGCGAAGAAGAAGAAGCACGATTAAATGAGCTTCTGGACAATGAAAACAAGACTAAAAGCTCAAATTCAGGAGAAGCCTCATGATTTTTTGGGCAATCATCGGAGCACTGACAGCACTTTCTCTTGTCGTTCTCATCAAGCCTCTGGCCAGAAAAGCAGATTCTGCGCCTGCCGATACGGCTGAATCAGACCTAGCCGTTTATAAAGACCAACTGAACGAAATAGACAAAGACCTCAAAGCAGGAAATATCGTCGAAGCGCAGGCTGAAATTGCGCGCATTGAAATTCAGCGCCGCATCCTGAACACCGGACAAGAACAGTCTGGATCAACCAAAGGGCACCCCTTATCACCAAAGGCAATGAAAGGATTACTAGGAAGTCTGATCATTACATTCCCAATCGCGGCGTTAGCACTATACATGTATCTCGGACAACCCGGCGTTTCAGGGATGCCCCTTGCCGAGCGTGACATCGCCGCTGAACGCATGGCAATTGCTCAACAACAAAACAATGAACGCAATACAGAAATGATGGGGCTTGCGGAAAAGCTCCAGGCACGTCTCGAAAATGAACCTAAAAACTTAGAAGGCTGGATGTTACTAGGTAGCACCTATGCAGAAATAGGGGATTTTCCTCTTGCAGAGAGAGCCTTTCGCCATGCAATGGAAAATAACCCGCCGAACCCGATGATATATGGCGCGGTTGGCGAAATGCTAGTCGCACAAGCCGAAGGGCAAGTTTCATCTGATGCGCTTGAACTCTTTAGAAAAACACTTGAACTCAACCCTCGTGATCCTCGTGGTTTGTTCTATAGTGGCTTGGCTTTAACACAAGCTGACGCGAACGAAGATGCCCTTAAAATCTGGCTAACGTTACGCACCTATACGTCTGCTGCAGACCCTTGGTTACCAATACTGGATGCACAAATTGTCGAACTCGCCAATCTGGAAAAGATGAACCCGGAAAAGCTACTCGCATCTTATCCTGCAGAAGAACCAGAAGAAACGGCAGAGCAACAGGGCGATGATCAATCAGGACCTTCAGCTGAAGACATGGCCGCCGCGGCAGAGTTAAGTGCAGAAGAAAGAACCGAGATGATCAACGGCATGGTCGAAAGGCTTGCAGATCGTTTGATAGAAACACCAGATGATCTTCAAGGCTGGGTACAATTGGCAAGATCCTACCATACACTTGGTAGATCATCAGATGTACTCGAAGCGATAAAAGGGGCTGAAATGGCTGCCGAAAACCAACCAGATGCTGAAGAAGCCCAAGAACAAATTCAAAAACTAAAGCAAGAACTTGGGCTTTAAAGTAAGGCCAGAAGAGCAATCTCGAGAGTTGTATATATTTTTTTTGCTTTTCATTATGAAAAAACCACACTAATTTCATTAGGAAGTAAAAGTACAAGACATTTAAACAATGGGGACATAACCTATGGCGTCAAACGCCGCGGCTATGGTGGATAGAACACCTGCTCTTGTCTGTGAAGACATTCATAAATCATTCGGTAATATCGAGGTTTTAAAAGGTGTTTCGTTAACTGCACACGAAGGTGATGTTATCTCGATGCTCGGTTCCAGTGGTTCCGGGAAGAGTACATTTCTACGATGCATCAATCTTTTAGAAACCCCGAATTCAGGTAAAGTAACCGTTGGCGGTGAGCTCATTAACATGAAAGCCACCAAGTCAGGTGAACCTGTACCCGCAGACAACAAGCAAATCGAACGCATTCGTTCCAAGTTGTCCATGGTGTTCCAAGGTTTTAATCTTTGGTCTCATATGACAACACTGGAAAACATCATCGAAGCCCCAATCCACGTTCTTGGCCTCAGCAAAGCAGAAGCTACCGAACGTGCGAACGAAATGATGGATAAAGTCGGCATCTACGAACGCAAAGATTATTATCCTGCACATATGTCCGGCGGGCAGCAACAGCGCGTAGCAATTGCCCGTGCACTAGCAATGAACCCATCCGTTATGTTATTCGATGAGCCAACGTCAGCTTTGGACCCAGAGCTCGTCGGTGAAGTGTTGAAAGTTATCCGCGATCTTGCCGAAGAAGGCCGTACAATGATTGTGGTAACCCACGAAATGGGCTTTGCCCGGGAAGTATCAAATCAAACACTTTTCCTTCACAAGGGTCATATTCTGGAACAGGGAAATCCAAAAGAGATTTTCGCCAATCCACAATCAGAGCGTTTCAAACAGTTTATCGCTGGAAATCTAAAATAATAAAACAAACACAAGTATAACAATTAAATTTAGGGAGCCATTAAATGAAAAAATTTCTTGTAACTGCTGTAGCCGCAGCAATGACATTCACAGTTGGCACCGTCGCAGCGGAAGATCTGCGTATCGGTGTAGAGGGCGCTTACCCTCCGTTCAGTAGCATCGACACCAATGGTAATGTTGTTGGTTTCGACATCGACATCGCCAATGCGCTTTGTGAAGAAATGAAAGTAAAATGTACTCTGGTCGTTCAAGACTGGGACGGTATCATTCCTGCGCTTAATGCAAAAAAATATGATGCAATCATCGCGTCCATGTCCATCACCGAAGACCGTAAGAAGAAAGTTGATTTCTCTGAGAAATATTACAACTCTCCGGCACGTTTTCTTCGTAAAAAAGGTTCTGGCATCGAAATCTCTGCTGAAGGTATGAAGGGTAAAACTGTTGGTGTACAACGCGGTACAATTCACGACACCTTCCTCACGGCTGAATTTCCAGACACCGAAATCAAACGTTATGGGACACAGGACGAAGCATATCTAGATATCGCAGCCGGTCGTGTTGATATGTTGATCGCAGATTCCATTGCAATGGATGATGGCTTTGTGAAAACTGATGCTGGCAAAGATTATGAACTTTTCGGCCCATCTTACAGTGAGCCTAAATATTTCGGCGACGGTGCAGGTATTGCTGTACGTAAATCAGACACTGAACTACGTGATCGTTTCTCTGCAGCAATCAAAGCTATTCGTGCAAATGGCGTTTACAAAGCAATTAACGACAAATACTTCGACTTTGATATCTACTAAGAACAAAGATGGAATAACCATCTTGTATTCTGGTTAAATAGTAAAACAGCACCCTCAGAACCCAGAACATAGTACTTGGGTTCTGGGGTGCTTTTTTAAAAGCCTTAAAGAACTGGCTTAAAATCGGAAGATTTAAAATGATTAACCTTGATGGCTACGGATATAGTATCCTCGTTAGTGGCGGCATAATTACCGTCTCCATCTCTTTGGCGTCTCTGCTGGTTGCTTGTGTATTAGGGATGTTCGCAGCACTTGCACGCCTGTCAAACAACAAAATCAGCAGCTCAATCGCCTTTGGCTATACGACTATCATCCGCGGCGTACCTGATCTTGTTCTCATGTTGCTGATCTTTTTTGGTGGTCAGGTTTTTGTTAACAACCTGCCAGAAAATCTGCTCAACTTCACAGCATGGTTTGGGGAAGTCATCGGGGCGGGGGATTCCCTGAAAGTAGCTGCTGAACCTTATCTTGATTGGGGTTACATAGATATCAACCCCTTTATCGCAGGTGTTCTAACCATTGGTTTTATCTTTGGCGCCTATATGGGCGAGACATTCCGTGGGGCTATTATGGCTGTGGATAGAGGAATGCTAGAGGCCGGAACAGCCTACGGCATGACTAAATTTCAAATCAACCGACGCATCCTCTTTCCCCAGATGGTACGCCACGCTCTGCCCGGAATTGGAAACAACTGGCTTGTCCTGATGAAAGCCAGCGCGATTACCTCTATCATTGGTCTGGAAGATATGGTTCGAAAAGCTGGACTAGCAGCCGGAGCAACACGCCAACCCTTCAAATTTTACCTTACCGCAGCGATTGCATTCCTTATTCTAACAACGCTGTCGATCTGGATACTCAAAATCATAGAAAAACGCTACTCCGCTGGTGTAAGGAGCGCACTCTGATGGATTTTCAAATAATACAAGATGAGCTGCCTTTATATTTCGAAGGACTGCTCCTTACCATCAAGCTTGTACCGCTTTCACTTTTGATCGGTTTTATTTGTGCGATTCCTTTGGCAGTCATGCGATTGTCCAAAAATCCGCTAATAAATTATCCTGTTTTTACTTTTACTTATGCATTCCGTGGAACACCACTAATTGTACAGCTGTTTATTCTTTACTACGGCGTAGGACAATTCGAAGGCTACAGCGCACTTACCAAGGAATTTGATTTCCTAAAGGGCGCTTACTTCTTTGCTTTACTTGGCTTCACGTTAAACACCGCGGCTTACACAACTGAAATCTTCCGTGGTGCTATGGCACAGACTTCCTTTGGGGAAGTCGAAGCAGCAAAAGCCTGTGGCATGTCTCAATTCTTGATCTTCAGACGAATAATCATCCCCAGTGCTTTAAGGCGTGCCCTGCCAGCATACTCCAACGAAGTGATCTTTATGCTTCACGGCAGTGCATTGGCCAGCACCATTACACTAGTCGACTTAACCGGCGCAGCACGTATTGTGCAATCCCGCTACTACGCCCCATATGAAGCCTTCATTACTGCAGCAGTCTTCTATTTTGTCCTCACCTTCTTGTTTATCTGGCTCTTCCGTCTAGTTGAAAACCATTTCAACAAGCACTTAAAACGGCGGGAAGAAACCATTCAGGTTGTCACCTGATTTCAAGATTTCTTCTTATTAGCAAAGGCCGGATGTTTATTCATTCGGCCTTTTTCACTATAAAAAACTGTTTAAAATACACAAACAGAATATCTGGAATTCCATGTCTTTATGCGAGAAATACGGGCACCCGCAGCCTATAGCAATAAGAGAACCAATGCTTATTACTCATGCGTGAGAAAACCATCAATAATTGGTGATTATACGATAAGTCATACCCTCAATTAAGATATTCTTTACCTAGTACTATGTTAAAATCAGATACTGCTTTTCTGATGTAAAAATTTATCTTCTCGGAATTAAAGGTAAATTTATTTAGTTCGCAGATGATAGGGAACTAGCACTTAATGAAGCTAGAAGACTATGAAATAATAATAGAAAAGGTGAGAACTACGTGGATAGTGAAGGTATCAAGGCACAATTACCAGGCTCAAACATTGATGAGACCAGCTTCCTAGCGACTGATTATTTAAATCATCTCAACGAAGCCGTAATGATGCTTGAAATGGTGCCGGATATGCCAGATCTATTTGAAGAAGTTCAAGCCTGGCAACCCAAAAGTTATCAACAACACTTCCTAGACAGTAGCTTTCAGGCAAAAGAACTCGCCGTTGCAGCTTACGAAGCGGCCCCGAAAGAGTTCCGAGAACCTTTTGATAAAGCGGTTGAACTGGCCGACAAAGGCATCAAGGACAGTAAAGACGCCATCGAACAGGCATTGGCTGCTGGTGATCATGTATCTATTGCTGCACTTGTACCCGATGCGTCCACACATATCCGCCACATGATCGACATCGCCAGTGCCGTCATCCACGGCAATCACAATGTGCTTCCCGCGGACAAGATCATTGAAATAGAAATGGACTGGCAAGCCACGCTATCCGGTAACATGATGGCTGGCGGCATGACGGAAGAAGAAAAAATTGATTTGGAGGCCATGGGGCAAGACGATATCGATGCATTGTTCGACTAAATCAATCCGGCCCCTTGTTCAAAGCAAACTTTTGAAGCTCAAATAACATCTGCTTTCACTCTTGACGACCTCGGCCTCCCTGAGCAAACTCCCCTCGCGCATAAACGAGGAGATATCATGGAAGACTTATCAACTTTCTGGGAAATAACACTGGACGTCTGGAATCAGGGTGTTTTTGGTCTCAGTATTGGTCACATTGTAACATCCATAGTTATTTTCTTTGCCTTTCTCGTTATTCGCGGATTGTTCTCAAGGCTGGTGATCAACCGCCTCAAGGTATTAACGCTCAAAACCAAAAACTCCGTGGATGATCATGCGCTCGAAGCTCTGGAAGGTCCGATAAGGATGATTCCGATTGCCCTTGGCGTGTTCTTCTCGCTCGATCATTTAAACCTTGACGGAGAAGCCGCCGTACTGGGCAATAACCTTGTACGCTCTCTGATTGCCTACACACTTTTTTATGCCGTCTTTAAACTGATAGATCCGCTAGACTTTCTGCTACATCGCTTCACAACGATCCTTACCAGCATCATGGTAGACTGGATCATCAAAGCCCTCAAAATTTGCGTGGTCTTACTCGGCGCAGCCAGTATTCTTGAACTCTGGGGAATCAATGTTGGCGCAATCATCGCAGGTCTTGGCCTATTTGGTGTTGCCGTTGCTCTGGGTGCTCAGGATCTGTTCAAAAATCTGATTGCTGGAATTCTCATCATTGCAGAAAAACGTTTTAGCCGGGGTGACTGGGTCAGGATCGAGGGAATTGTCGAAGGAACAGTCGAAGACATCGGCTTCCGGTCCACCCGGATCAGACGCTTTGATAAAGCACCTGTTTATGTGCCGAATGCTAAGCTGGCAGACAATGCCGTTATCAACTTTTCCAAAATGACCAATCGACGTATTTACTGGAAAATCGGCGTTGAATACGACACAACAAGCGAGCAGCTTCGCAAGATTGTTCAAGAGATCAAAGATCACCTTTATGGCACAGAAGCTTTTGAAACTGATGATGCCCGTGCAACAACCCTCGTCAATGTTGATTCTTTCAACAGCTCATCAATCGACATCATGATCTATTGTTTCACCAAGACAACAAATTGGGGGGATTGGATGAATATTAAAGAAGATTTCGCCCTGAAATTAAAAGAGATTGTCGAAGGTAACGACAGTGCATTTGCCTTCGCGACGTCAACCTTACATGTGGCCAGCCTACCGGAATCATCGGCCCAGATCCAAAGCCTTCCTGGGCTTGAACCAGAGACACCGCTCAATAAGGGTTAAAACGAAAGGGGCTCTTATGGGCCCCTTTCGTTATCAGTACAGGTCTAATTTTTATTACCCTTCATTCCTTTATTACCCTTCATTCCAGGGCATAATCGGTACAGACGTAAGCGAGTTCTTCGGGCTACCCTCGATCACTCTGTCACTATAGACGAGATAAATCAGCACATTACGTTTCTCATCAAAGAAGCGAACCACCTGCATGGTTTTGAATACAAGAGATGTGCGTTTGGTGAAAACTTCTTCGCCATCCTTTAGCTCTTCTCGGAATTTAATAGGCCCAATCTGGCGGCAGGCAATTGATGCATCAGTTGTATCTTCGGCCAATCCGACCGCACCCGATATGCCCCCCGTTTTCGCACGGCTGAGATGACAGGCAACGCCTTCGACCTTTGGGTCGTCAAACGCTTCAATTACAATTTTATGGTTCGGGCCTAACCACTTAAAAACGGTATCAACCTCGCCAATCTCTTCCGCCTTGACAGCCGAAGAGAAAAGCAACAGTCCAGCGCCAAAACATAAAGACATCTGTTTGGTAATATAAGATAAATTCAAATTCATTTTTACAGCTCACTAAGTTCTAGGTGCGTGTTTTTTATAACAAAAGCAGTCAACAGTATGGTCGTTAACCATGCCGCACGCCTGCATAAAAGCGTAACAAATTGTCGGCCCGACAAAACGAAATCCATTTTTTTTCAACAGCTTGGAAAGCTTTTCAGATTCAGCTGTTGAAGCTGGTACCTGTGACAAGTCTTTCCAGGCATTCACATGGGTTTTATTATCAACAACCGACCAGACCAGATCGCGAAAAGACCCTTCACCCGCTTTCATAATTTCCAACCAGGCCTGCGCATTACTGATAACCGAATTAATTTTCAAACGGTTGCGTACCAAGCCTGTATCCTGCATCAATCGTTCAACATCATCCCCATTAAAGTGGGCAACCTTTTGCGGATCAAAACCAGCAAAGGCTTTTCTATAATTCTCTCGCTTTCTCAACACAGTAATCCAAGACAGTCCAGCCTGTGCGCCTTCGAGGATAAGCATCTCAAAGAGTTCGCGATCATCTGTGACCGGAACGCCCCACTCTTTATCATGGTACTCAAGATACAAGGCTTCATCACTGACCCAGCCGCAACGATTCTTGCTCTGATTATTACTCAAGACCATCCCTCACCTTAACTTTCAAACACTTACCTTCCTTTGCGCATCAAAATTTGTAAAGCAGTTGCGAAAATGTTTACAACATATTGATAACGGGATACTCAATCCCCACTTGGGGATACAATTAACGACTATATAGGATGCCAAATGAGCGAAATCAATTCACTGATCAAAGGCTATCATGCTTATCACACAGTAGATTATCGCAGAGATGAAGCACTATTGCAGTCTCTTGCCGAAAAAGGCCAATCCCCCAAAGCAATGGTCATTAGTTGTTGTGATTCCCGTGTGGAACCTTCATCAATACTTGGTACCTTACCCGGTGATCTTTTCATGGTTCGTAATGTCGCTAATCTTGTCCCCCCTTGTGCTGCAGATGACCGCCACCACGGGACATCAGCCGCTCTTGAGTATGCGATAACGCAACTGCACATCCCGAATATCATTATTATGGGCCATGCAATGTGCGGCGGTATCAAAGCCCTTGTTGACGGGATTCTCGACGACTCCAATGACAGCTCATTTATTTCCAACTGGATCGAAATTGCAAAAGACGCAAAAGAAAACGTCAGCTGTTGTGGGAAAGATGGGGAAGAATTACAGCGTGCAGTCGAACAAGCTTCTATCCTTAACTCATTGGAAAATTTGATGACTTTCCCCTTCATTGAGGAACGGGTTGCTGATGGAAGAGTGCAGTTACATGGTTGGTATTTTGACTTTTCGACTGGTGAATTATTTAGCTACGACAAAGAAAAAGGCACCTTTATCAACCTTTAGAGCCTAACTGATTCAAATCGTTAACTTTTAATCAAATGAATCGAGTCACACTACCCTCACAAGGTAAATTTTTGGGGGTAGTGCGCGCCTGCGCATTACAGGGGACATGGCATTGGTTGAGTTTGACGAAAGAACGCCCAACAAAAAAGTACAGGGCAAGAACATTGAAAAAAGTATAGATAGAAAAACTGACTCTTCTGAAGACCCCTTTATCAAGCATTACTTTAGTCGCATTGATCCCGATATTGCCGCCAGTTTCTCTAATGATCAAAAACACGCCATCAAACAGATGTTTGGTGCACGCGGCTATGCTAAACATCCCGTTGAAGTCAGAAGATCTATCCCCTTTGGCAAGCACAGGTTCTATCTAATCTTTTTGCTTGGCCGTGAAAGAAGGGCATATGAACGCTTGAAGTCAGAAGGGCAAGCTGCAGGCTATATTACCTATGCCCTTGCCAGTGCTTTTTGGTTGGCACCGGCCATTATGATTGCCGCACTCGTACATTTTTTCGCATAGCATTACTTCTTTAAAGAGCACTCATTTCAACCAATGAACACCGATTAAAAAACCGTCTTACGATGACTTGCTTTTATCAATTTTTGCGATTGTACTCGTTGTCGAAAAGCCGTCTTTTAGGTCCGCGAGAATGACCTGACCTCCGTTTTGGATCACGATATCTCCACCAACAACTTGATCCAAGGTGTAATCAGCACCTTTGACCAAGACATCTGGAACAATAGCTTCGATCAACTTCAAAGGCGTGTCGTCATCAAACAGGACAACCTGATCTACGATTTCCAAAGCTGCCAATACCGTTGCCCGTGCACTCTGATCCTGAATTGGACGGCTTTCACCTTTGTAGCGTTTTACAGACGCATCCGTGTTTAACCCTACAATCAGGCGGTCGCATGCCGATCTCGATTGCTGTAGCGACGCAATATGGCCGGGATGCAGAAGATCAAAGCTACCGTTGGTAAATCCAATTTTATACCCCGCCTTACGCCATTGATCGACGCGGTGCAGTACCGCATCAAGCTCAGAAACTTTCTCTTGGGACGAATGCCCATTTCTCGCCAACAAAGCCTGTCGGATTTCACTGCCATAAGCAACAGCCGTGCCTGTCTTACCGACCACGATGCCCGCCGCAACATTCGCGAGGCACGATGCCTCCAAAATATTTAAGCCCGAGGCAAGAGCAGCCCCAAGCACAGCAACAACGGTGTCGCCAGCACCTGAAACATCAAAAACTTCCCGTGCCTCTGCCCCAAGGTGCTCAACCACACCATCTGATGTGACCAAGGTCATTCCTTCTTCGCTACGCGTAGCAAGAACGCCCTTAATTCCGCAGGTTTCAATCAAGTGACGACAGGCCGCGACAACCGCTGCATCTCCGTCAACGGACATGCCAGTGGCTTCATGTAGCTCTCTACGATTTGGCGTCACGATGCTCACGCCTTTATAGATGCTATAATCCCGGCCTTTCGGATCGGCAATTATTTGGCAGCCTGCCTTAAGAGCAGAACTAATAATCGTACTCAAAGTCTTTTGATTCAAAACCCCTTTGTCATAGTCTGACAGAATCAGGACAGGGACTGAAGAAAGGTTCTCTTGAACCCGATCTATTATCTGGGCACAGGTCTCGTGCGCGAGAGGGCGATCCATCTCTCGGTCAGCCCGCAAGAGCTGCTGATTACTTGCGACAAAACGTTCTTTAATTGTTGTCTGACGTTTTGGCTCAACAACAAGGTTCAGAGGTTCTGTACCGATTTCCTTTTGCACAAGACCACTAACTTCCTGTCCAACCGCATCATCCCCTATAACCGCAACAAAATTCGTTGAAGCACCAATCGCCGCCAAATTACGAAGGACATTTCCTGATCCGCCCAGCATTGAAACCTGGCGATTGATCTTTAGGACCGGAATTGGCCCTTCGGGGGAGATACGATCTACACTGCCATAGATAAAACGATCGAGCATCAAATCACCCACGGTACGCACACGAGCACCAGCAAGGTCATCAACCCGTGCAACTAAATCCAATAAATCAATAGAAGGAAGAGTTTCCGCAGTCATTCGAATTTGAACCATGTATCCATAAAGTTTCTTGCCTCTCTTTTGCAATCAATTCAAACGACGAGCAAGTTTTTTAAGGGAAAGTCTTATTCCACAACTATATTTTAATTGTAAAAGACATAAATATAGGCCATTCCAGTAAGGTTAACGAACTTTGAAGACTCTCAAGGTTAATAATGTTACACAAGCTGATGCAATCTGGATGTAATGTAGTCTACCCTTATGGATAACTCGACCTCAACTAAACAGCCCGAGGGCCAATTCAGTCAAGAAAAGGTCTTTTTGGATTATGTTAAGCGGATCGGAAAACAAACCGAGAACCGCCGCGCAGTTCATGTACATCTATCGCGTCTGCGCCCCTATCATCAGCGAGACCACCATCTACGCATTGCACAAAATGCCTGTGAAGATCTGGTTGCAAAATTTTCTGGAACTGTTTTCAGGCTACATAATAACGATTTGGTTGTTGTTACTTCTGGTGCATCCGTTGCCCAAATAGACGAAACGATCCTAAGGCTCCGCTATCTTTTTAGTGATGACCCTATGCTTGCCGGTGACTATGACCTTCAGACAGATCAATTCTGTAGTTGGTTTGATCTCGACCACGAATATACTGATCTGATCGCGCTTGCTGTTAAGATGAATGAAGATCTTGATACGCAATTACGCCGAGAAAAAGCAGAAGCAATAGCAGCAATACACGGAAAACCACCAGCAAAGCCCAAAATTCCGCTAATGCCTTCGCATCTAGCTGCAGTGTCAAAAGCAATCAATCAAGCCGATTTATCAAGCCTAATGAAACGGCAATCCATTTTTTTGGTTAACAAAGATAAAAAGCCTGAAGCCCTATTCAAAGAACTTTTCTTTTCCATTGATCAGCTTCAACAGACACTACTACCAACACACGACTTACTATCAAACCGTTGGCTTTTTCAGGACCTAACGCGTTATCTCGATAAGCGAATGTTAGTCATTCTTCGGCAAAATGATGATTCTAGCCTCAGTCGATCCTATAGTTTGAATCTCAATATTTCGACAGCATTATCCGACGAATTCTTGAAGCTGGATCATACCCTAGGCGAATCTGTTCGTCGGTCAATTGTCATAGAATTCCAGCTTCTAGATGTTTTTGCTGATATCGGGAGCTTTACCTTTGCGCGTGATTTTCTAAGAGAGCGCGGCTACAAGATCTGTCTTGACGGTATAACCCATCTTTCTTTGCCAATGATTGACCGCCGAACGATGGGTTTTGACCTAATTAAGTTGCAATGGAATCAAGATCTGACAAAATTCCTGACAACACCACGCGGTGATGAAATCAGAAATACAGTCAAAAAAGTTGATCCCAACAGAATGATCCTCTGTCATTGTGGTGCTGAAGATGCCATCGCAACTTCGCATGAGCTTGGCATTAAACTTATGCAGGGCTTCTACATCGATAAATTTGTCAGAAACTGGGCTGCGTCGAAAAAAGAAGAGTCTAAAAACCTTGCTGACGCCATGGGTCGCCATCGCGCCGAAGCCGATCACGACGCCTAAGCCTTACAGACATAATAAACGATAAATTTAACGTGGCAGTTTTCCCATTACAGCTAACGTCTAAGCGTGCGGGGCATACTTTGCCAGAATACGTTGTAGCGTACGGCGGTGCATCCTCAAACGTCGAGCTGTTTCAGAAACATTACGATCACATTGCTCATAAACCCGTTGAATGTGTTCCCAGCGGACACGATCTGCCGTCATGGGGAGTTCAGGCGGGGGCGGCATATCCCCATCGACACTTGACTGCAGAAGAGTTGCAGCGACCTGGTCAGGGTCTGCAGGCTTTGGCAGATAATCTAATGCACCGACCTTCACAGCAGCCACAGCGGTTGCGATGTTTCCATAGCCCGTGAGAACAACGACACGGGCATCTTTAGATGTTTCGTGAATGGCCTTTACAACATCAAGGCCGGACCCATCCTGAAGTCTTAAATCGACGACAGCATATTCTTGAGCATCAGAATGCGCTAGACGAATGCCATCGGCAACGGAATTGGCAATAACTGATTCAAATCCGCGCCGATCCATCGCTCGCGACAAGCGCTCTGCAAAACGCTCATCATCATCAACAATCAGCAGCTTCTTTTTTTCCGCATCTTGCGACTCTGGCATTACTTGTTACCCCTAGATTAATTCTATTCTTTGTTATCTCTAACCATTCTAAGCTTCCAGATACAGGTGGTCAAAGATGTATTAAGCTCGTCTGTCTTGCAAAATATTCATACGACAAGCTGATCACCAAAATCCAAGAGTATGTCACTTACACTGGCTGAGTCGCAACTTCCAAACGGTTTCTTGGCCAAATAATCTCAACGACGGCACCACCAGCCTCATGATTGGCATAAGTCACCTTCCCCCCCGTATGGGACAGCAAAGTTGTTGCGATAAACACACCCAAGCCCATATGATCTCCGTCCTCTTCCTTACGACTTTCCTGGTTTTTTGGGGCTTGATTTTGTGGGGTTTGGTTTTTTGGGCTTTGATTTTTTTGGGCCTGAGCTTTTTGAGCGTGTTCTCGATTAGAAAGCAAGGGATCTCCTAAGCGCCCCAGAACTTGTGGATCAAAGCCTGGTCCATCATCATGTATTGTCAGGGAAATTGTTCTGTTATCCCAAACCAGCGTTATATCCACTTTCTCTTTTGCGAACTGGATAGCGTTTTGCGCAAAAAGCCCCAAAGAGTGTAAAATTTCAGGACTGCGTTCTACCATTGGATGCTCTAATGAGTGCTCACCATCATCTTCACACGAAGATGCTTGTATAACGGTTTTAATATCCAACTTCTCATAGGGAGCAATGGCAGCTTCAACCAAGGTTTGAACTGGTATAAAATTATATGGATCTCCACCATCTTCTTCCGGCCAAGCAGCAAGATTTTGCAGAATTTCCCGACACCTGAGAATCTCACTAATCAGAAGTTCTACGTCCGGCAGATAAATATCATCAGGCGGTAATTCTTCTTTCATTTCTTTTGCAACAACCAGCATCGTTCCCAAGGGACTGCCCAGTTCATGGGCCGCCGCCGCCGCCAAGCCCCCCAACGCAGACAACTTTTGTTCCCGCGCTAAAGCCATTTGCGACGCCACAAGAGCCATCCCCATCGACCGCGCCTCTTCTGTTAGGGAAGAAACATAAACGGCCAAAAAAATCGCCGTAAATACCAACGCAGCCCACAAGCCATAGAGATAAAGCGAATGAAGGAAAAAGCTACCTTCAGGCCAAGGTAGTGGTAAATAAAAGAAAACATCTGCTGTCACCGCGACAATCGCCAAGATACCTAAACAGATTGTACTCCGTCTGGTAAGAATCGATGCGGACACCGTTACCGGGCCCAAAATCAGGATTGAAAAGGGATTTGTCAGCCCCCCTGTCAGAGACAGCAGCACTGATATTTGAATCAGATCAAACGCCAATGCCATAGTTGCTTCTTTGTTGCGTAACCAGGATGATGCCGGGCGCGTCGCAACCTGTGCTACATTCAAAACACCAGATGTAAGAACGACCAAGAACGCTGCAATCAAAGGAAGTTCTAACCCAAGACCGAAATGAGCGATCAACAACGCAGCTGTTTGGCCACAGATTGCCATCCACCTGATAAAAACCAGTGTCCTCAAACGGACCCGGCCCTGTTCAGGGTGTAACCCTACTTCGGGCTCTAATCGGAATGCACTACTCACTGCCTTGTTCCATTCGCTTATCTTTGCTTTCCCGATAGAAATTTAGGTTGTAGATTAGGAAACTGTTACAATTCATAAGATTTTATAGCGTGATATTCTAGTAGATATCATTCTATTACAAAACAGAACAAGATCCCTTTCCCAATCATGTTATATTAAACCTATGATCCAGCACGCTATTCATGTCGAGAACCTCAACAAAAGTTATGATGATGTTCTTGCCGTCAAATCAATTTCATTTACAGTGAACCCTGGCGAAACCGTCGCGCTTCTGGGTGGGAACGGCGCAGGAAAAACCACAACAATATCTATGCTTCTTGGCATTCTATTGCCATCATCAGGAACGATTCAAGTCCTTGGTGAAGATATGGTCAAAGACCGTTTCAAAGTCATGCACCGCCTGAACTTTTCATCACCCTACGTAGATCTGCCCAGACGGCTGACCGTTCGACAAAACCTTATGTTTTTCAGCAAGCTCTACGGCATTATCAACGCCCGTGAACGTTTGATGCATCTGGCCGAAGAACTTAACCTTCTCGAGTTATTAAACCGTCCAACGGGAAGCTTATCCGCGGGTCAAAAAACCCGAGTTTCAGTCGCCAAAGCCCTCATCAACGAACCTGAAATTCTCTTGTTGGATGAACCAACCGCCTCTCTCGATCCAGACACTGCTGACTGGGTCAGAAGCTATATAAAAGAATATCAAAAAAGAACCAGCGCTGCGATCTTGCTGGCCTCTCATAATATGACAGAGGTAGAGCGAATTTGTGACAACGTTCTGATGATGAAATATGGAAAAATTGTTGATCAGGGTACACCTGCAGATCTACTGCATCGTTATAGTCGGACAAACTTGGAAGAGGTCTTTCTTGATATCGCCCGTGATCGGAAAAACGCTCCAAAGCAAAAAGACACTGGTACATCCGGCGAAAACATCCCCAGAAAGCCGCCTCATGATGATTTAGAGTACGGGGATATTTAAGATGTCAAATTCATCAAGCCAAACACGCCAAACCACATCCCCTATTCCCAAAATAAGGCATAATCCATCCGCCTTGATCCGTATCCAGTCGGTCATGATGCGGCATCTTTATCTGATGCGTGCTTCCTGGCCTCGTATTTTTGAAATGATGTACTGGCCATCAATTCAGATAGTACTTTGGGGCTTCATTACACAGTTTTTGTTAACAAACAGCAGCTATGTCGCTCAAGCAGCAGGGGTTTTGGTTTCTGCAGTACTTCTGTGGGATATTCTTTTTCGTGCACAGCTTGGATTCAGCCTTTCTTTTCTGGAGGAGCTTTGGTCCCGTAACATTGGCAATTTGGCTGTCAGTCCTCTACGTCCCCACGAGTTCCTCACTGCCCTGATGGTCATGAGTATGATCAGAACACTCATCGGCATTCTTCCCGCTACATTCCTCGCCATTCTTTTTTACGAGGTATCCATCTATGATCTGGGGCTTCCCTTATTACTTTTTTTCAGCAACTTGATGATGATGGGATGGACCATTGGCCTTTTAGTCTGTGCTCTCATTCTCAGGGTCGGGCTAGGCGCAGAATCCATGGCCTGGTTGACCATCTTTTTGATTGCGCCAATTTCAGCAGTCTACTACCCCGTAGACATCTTGCCGGAATGGCTACAGGCACTTGCTTGGGCATTGCCAACAGCGCCGGTGTTTGAAGGCATGCGTGCTATTCTTTTTAATCAAGGTTTTCAGCTTAACCTCTTTATCCACTCCCTGCTTTTGAATATCCTCTATTTCTCTATCGCAATCGGGATTTTTTTGTGGGCTTATCACGTTGCACGGAAACGCGGCCTCTTATTACAAATGGGGGAATAGCGTCGCTACTCCCCCAATAAAATTATTTGTGATACCAACCAGAAATCGGAATTAAGCCGGACCACTAACCCCGGCTTCAGCAAATGTTGCCATGCCATTATGGCAAGCACAGGCCGCTTTCAGAATTTGCATTGCAAGAACAGCCCCGGAACCTTCACCCAGACGCATATTGAAATCCAACAAAGGTTCTTTACCAATATTTGTCATTAGAGACTGGTGTCCAGGTTCTACAGACTGATGTCCGACAACACAGTGATCAAGAAGCCTGTCATCAATAGCATACAGAATAGCCGCCGCTGCCGTACAAGTATAACCGTCCAAAACAACAGGTGTACGGGCAAGGCGTGCCGCAATAATAGCCCCGACAATAGCCGCGAGTTCAAAACCGCCAACACAGCGTAGAATCTGAAAAGGATCATCAGCAAAGATTGGCTTATGCAATTCAATCGCTTGATTGATCAGCTTGGTTTTCAGGGCAAGTGTTTCGTCATCAACACCTGTACCACGACCAACCCAATCAGCAGCATCCCCACCATAAAGCGCCAGACAAATCGCAGCCGCTGACGTGGTATTACCAATGCCCATCTCGCCAACAGCCAAAACATCGACGCCTTCTTCAACCGCCATCATTCCATAAGCGATCGCCCTTACGAAGTCTTCTTCTTCCATTGCCGGTTGTTCGCTAAAATCAGCCGTCGGCTCATCAAGGGCGAGTTCATACACACGGAGATCGGAATCGGCCAACCCGCAAAGCTGATTAACTGCCGCACCACCATGGATGAAGTTCGCAACCATTTGCTTGGTAACTTCGGTCGGATAGGCAGAAACCCCCTTTGCTGCAATGCCGTGATTTCCAGCAAAAACAGCGGTAAAGGGCCGTTCGACCTGTGGCTTCTTTTTCCCCTGCCATGCAGCAAGCCAGATTGCCAGTTCTTCTAAGCGCCCTAAAGCCCCCAAGGGTTTTGTAAGCTGTGCCTGCCTTTCCTCAGCAACTTTTGCTGCCTCTCGGCTTGGCCCCGGTAATTCCTTGAGCAGAACATGAATTTCATCCAGCGTCGAAATAGATGCCGCGTCTGACATAGTTTATTATCTCCCTTGCCCCTGATTTAACACAGGATTGCGATGCCTTCAGGCTATCAAATACCTTTACAGAACCGCTTTGGGGCGGCATTTGTTTCTTTGTGCGTTGATAACCCGATTTAATCGGTTTTAAAGCTCTGGCCAAAGCCATACCATAGCAACAAGCCATTGTCTTTACCTCAGAACCACTCACTTTGTCGCATATACACCGGATAAGGCAACATGACAGCTCAACAGAATGACAAACCACACCAATGGCTGAACATGATAAAGCAGTTTGAACCGGATATACGTATTGCTCTTGCCTTTATGACACGCATCCCGGTGCCCTATCCAATGGATAACGAAGGCAACCCGACAAGTCGAAGTCTTGCCGAAGCATCCTGGTCTTTTCCTCTTATTGGCATTCTGGTTGGATTTCTTAGCTCTACCATTCTAGTTTTAAGCTTCTATCTATCGCTTCCGCTTTATGTCTGTGCCCTTCTGGCAATTGTCGCCAGTATTTTAATCACAGGCGCCCTTCACGAAGACGGTCTGGCCGATGTTGCCGATGGCTTCGGCGGCAGTCACGATCCGGAACGCAAGCTTGAGATCATGAAAGATAGCCGCGTTGGGAGTTATGGTGTCCTAGCCCTTGGTATCTCTGTTCTAATGCGCACCCTGTTGTTAGGTAGTCTGCTCTCTTTTGCACAACTAAGCCCAATAAGTGCAGACAACTATCAATGGGCAATCCTGACCCAAATCTTTGCTATTTACATTTCGGCACATATGATTGGGAGAGGCCTTGCCCCCTTGATAATGAGCCACCTTCCCCTAGCGAAAAAAAGCGGAATGGCCGCAACCGCCGCAAAACCTAAATTACGAAGCAGTTATGGCAGTCTGCTTTTGACTTTGTTCTTCCTTTTTATTTTTCTCCCCCCGCTATCCGTCTTGATTGTTCTTGTTTCCAATGTCCTAATGATTCTGTTTTTATCATGGCTAACAATGCGACAAGTTGGCGGGTATACTGGTGATGTCCTTGGCACTGCGGTTCAACTGTGTGAAATCATGACCTATCTTGTCTTATTAAGCTATATCGCCTAGGAGGCACAGGTGACACAAACCAGATGGTGGTGGATCAGGCACGCGCCTGTAACCGAAAACAACGGTACGATATACGGGAATCTGGACCTTAACTGTGACTGCCATGACAAAGAAAGCTTTCACGCACTCGCGGGCATCTTGCCCGATGACGCCATCTGGGTGACAACTCCCCTAAAACGTACGCACCAAACGGCCAACGCTATTCGCGCAGAAATGCAAAAAACAAGTTTTCCGGACTACGATGTAATCGACGATTTTCAGGAACAGTCTTTTGGCGATTGGCATGGTATGACGCATCAAGAACTCGGCGAAATTCGTGGTGATGCATGGCATCGTTTTTGGCATGCGCCTGCATCCGAAGCCCCTCCGGGTGGTGAAAGTTTCGAAGACCTTATTTCTAGAACAGCAAGAACTATTGATGTCCTTAATCAAAAATACAGCGGCAAAGATATTATTGCAGTAACCCATGGCGGAACAATTCGGGCCGCGGTCGCCCATGCGCTGGACCTAAAACCCGAAAAAGCCCTTGGTCTGTCCATTGGAAATTCGTCTTTGACGAAGCTTAATTACTACGCGACCAAAGACGACACCAAATTAGATCAGTCATCTTGGGGAGTTGTTTGTATAAATACAGAACCTCTAAGCTTCAAAAGTAAAAAAGCCCCGGAACCGGAGCTTTTTTCGCAATCCCAGAAAATTAAGTTATAATACAAACGTTATCGCAAAGAAGATTAAAGCAGACAACAATGCTGCGGCGGGAACGGTAATCACCCAAGCTGCTATAATTGTCGTGAAGTGGGACCGACGAACCAGTTTACGCCGCCCAATTTCTTCACGATCAGAAATGGTTCCTTCGTGTTTGCTTTCGGGGTGACGTTCATGCTGTCGAACATACTGACGGCGACGTTTGCTTTTCTTGGTGTAGTATTCACGAAAGAAGCCAACACCAAATACCGCGCCAACAGCAATATGCGTTGAGCTAACGGGTAATCCTAAAGCTGATGCCATGATCACGGTAATAGCAGCAGAAAGTGCCACACAGTAAGCCCGCATCGGGTTCATCTTGGTAATCTGTTCCCCAACCATACGGATGAGTTTGGGGCCATAGAGAAAAAGACCTAGGCTGATGCCAACCGCGCCAATAATCATCACCCAGACAGGAATAGAAACCTTCGCGGCTATGTCACCAGATTCCACAGCGTGTAGAACCGCCGCCAAAGGGCCAACCGCATTAGCCACATCATTCGCACCATGCGCAAAAGACAACAAAGCAGCAGAGAAAATCAGAGGAAGATGAAACAGTTCTCTAAGGGACTGGTTTCTGTTTTCCATACCTTCGGACTGTTTGCGAATAACGGGTTTTAGCAGAGCATAAGAACCAACAAAGATCGCAGCACCAATCATGGCAACAGTTGCATAATCTGGCTTCCAGATCTTCTTCAGCCCCTTCATCATCAAATAGCATGAGAAAGCCGTGGCCATAATCGCAAGTAACATCGGCACCCAACGACGAGCCGCTGCGATTTTGTCATCGCGATAAATGATATTACTTTTGATAAAGGCAAGGAAAAGCGCAGCAATAACCCCACCCAGAACGGGGGAAATTACCCAACTGGCCGCAATTTTACTCATGGTAAACCAGTTTACGGCGCCAAAACCAACGGCCGCAATACCAGCCCCCATAACGCCACCAACAACAGAGTGTGTCGTTGAAACTGGCGCCCCGATGTAAGTTGCAAGGTTCACCCATAGCGCAGACGACAAAAGCGCCGCCATCATTGCCCAAATAAAGGTCTGACTATCAGGAACAAGGGATGGATCAATAATCCCCTTGGAAATCGTGGAGACAACATCACCACCGGCCAACAGCGCCCCGGCACTTTCAAAAACGGCGGCAATAATCAACGCGCCGGTCATGGTCAAAGCCCGCGACCCAACAGCTGGCCCAACATTGTTTGCCACATCATTGGCACCAATGTTCAGCGCCATATAGCCGCCAAGAGTTGCCGCGACGATGATATAAACCGCGTTTGGCTGCGCCCCAATCAAGATACTGGCAAAGCCACCAGCAACAGCCAGGAAGAGAATAGCAAGGCCCGGCGCAAAAAGATGTTGCGAGATAGAGCGCGTGGCCTCTTCCATCGTAACGATTTTGCTTAAGTCTTTATCCAGGGATGGTTTTGCTAACTTCGTTTCGTCTGATGACGATGAATTCGTATTTCCTGACGGATCAGAAGATGCCATTTTTCAAACTTTCATACACCAAGATCGGGGTCATTTCCGATTTGTGATAGTTTCGTTGCAGTTAAATGACAAATTATCGTTTCGTGACTCTAATATGACACTTTGATGACACGCACCATTCCCCAAATAAATCAGTGAAGTACTCACCCTTGAAGATATATTTTTAACTAATAATTTCAGATTTGATTCGTTTGTACCAACTCTATGAGATGCCAGCCTTTGAATTTTTGAACGATACCATCCTGCTGAATACCTTTTTGTAGACAGTATCTCCTCAACTCCGGGAAGATTTAATAAACGCTTTGTTCCCGACCTCTTATCGAATCATAAAAGATGATAAAAAAATCACTCATAAGTCAGATTGATTTAGCTTGAGCAATTTGCCCCAAGAATCATATCACTCGCCTTTTCAGCGATCATAATAGTTGGCGCATTTGTATTGCCAGAGGTAATGGTCGGCATGATTGAGGCATCCGCAACCCGTAATCCCGTGATACCATGTACACGGAGTTCTTCATCAACCACCGCCATTGAATCAGACCCCATTTTACAAGTGCCCACGGGGTGAAAAATTGTTGTGCCAATATCCCCGACAGCTTTGAGGATATCTTCATCTGTTACAATATCAGAACCAGGTAGATACTCCCTCGGTGAGTGGCCCGATAATGCCGGACTCGCGCAGATTTTACGTGTCAGTTTAATCGCATTAATGGCCACCTGCCGATCCCCTTCTGTCGAAAGATAATTCGGAGCAATCCTTGGCATCTCCTCACCTTTGGGATCGTTCAGATACACAGAACCACGAGAGTCAGGTCGCAGGTTACAGACCGAAGCTGTAAAGCCCGGAAACTTGTGAAGCGGATCACCCAGTTTATCCGTTGAAAGCGGTTGTACATGATATTCAAGATCAGGTGTTTCCAGCCCCGGATTACTCTTTGCAAAGCATCCTAACTGGCTAGGCGCCATCGACAAGGGGCCTTTTCGAAACAAAGCATAATCCACCGCCATACCCGCTTTGGCGAAAAGGCTGTGCGACATTTCATTAAGCGTTTTTGTGCCCGAAACCTGAAATACGGTACGAATTTGCAAATGATCCTGCAAGTTTTCGCCAACACCAGCAAGCTCGTGCTGCACTTCAACACCATGCTGCGCCAAAAGCTCTCCCGCGCCGATGCCAGAGCTTTGTAACAATACAGGGGACGCCACGGCGCCCGCAGATAAAATAAGCTCTTTTCGAACCTTCACTTCTGTACGCACGCCCTGAAGATCAAGTTCTAGCCCCTTAACTATTTTATTCTCCAACACTATTTTTCGTGCTTGAGTTTGAGTGAGAATTGTCAGGTTTTTGCGATCTTTAACCGGATGAAGGAAAGCACGAGCTGCGCTGAAACGTACCCCTTTTTTTTGGGTTACTTCAAAATACCCAACTCCTTCATTATTCCCCTGATTGAAGTCTTTTGTAACTGGAATACCAGCTTCTGCTGCAGCTTCTTGGAAGCGATCAAGGATTGGCCAGGACAGGCGTTGTTCTTCAACCCGAAGCTCGCCACCATCACTGTGAAACTCAGAATCTCCTTTGTGGTAATTCTCTCCTCGTTTGAAAAGGGGAAGAACATCGTCCCACGCCCAACCGGTATTTCCCATCTGTCGCCATTGATCATAATCACGGGCCTGACCGCGCATATAGATCATGCCATTTATTGAAGAACAGCCACCCAAGACTTTACCGCGAGGATAACTTAAAGAGCGACCATTCAATCCCTTTTCCTTAACTGTTGAAAAACACCAATCGGTTCGAGGATTATTGATAGTATAGAGATAGCCAACAGGGATATGGATCCAGTGGTAATTATCTTTGCCACCGGCCTCTAGCAAAAGGACAGAATTATTTTGATCTTTTGACAACCGATTTGCCAGTACACAGCCTGCTGTTCCGGCACCGACAATCACATAATCATAAGATCCTAAACTCTGCATACTCAGACTCCCCAAACCAAAGCACTTAAAATGGGCTTGGCTTTTTATTTTGGATTAAAGGAAATTACTGATTTGCGTGACAACCGATAATGAATCAGCCTGTTTTATAAGTATTGTCGTAAAATCCTTTTCATAGAAGACAGTAAATTATGCTAATTGACACAAATTGTCTCTGCCTTTTCTGGTATTTTCCTGCGATACTGCTTTGCAGAATTAACCATATCCGTCCTTAACAACCGCTTTCGAGCGAGGAGAACGACATGATCAAAAGCCTCAGAAAGGCTTTCACTTCTGCCATTTCATCCAAATTGATATTCCTGACCGCCCTTTTTGCAGTATCTTTTTCTTATCAAGTGCAAGCCGCAAGCGATGCCGAAGAGCTGGTTGCAGAATCCCGCTACACTCTGGAAAAAATGCTTAGCAATCCTGACTATTCCAAATTACAGGAATTTGCTAAACAATCCAAAGGGATCATCATCATTCCCCAATTGGTCAAAGGCGGCTTTATTATTGGAGGCGAGGGAGGATCAGGTGTCCTTCTCGTCAGAGGAGCCGATGGCACTTGGAGCAACCCGTCCTTCTATACGCTGGCAGCAGGTAGCATTGGTTTACAGATCGGTGGCGAAGTTTCCGAAGTCGTCTTTACGCTTATGAATCAAGGCGCTGTCGATGCCATTTTGGATAGTGAAATCAAATTTGGTGGTGACCTTTCTCTTGCCGTTGGTCCCTTTGGTGCGGGAGTAGAAGCCTCAACAACAGCTAATCTTGACGTTGATGTTTATGCCTTCTCCAGCTCTGTCGGCCTTTTCGGAGGTGGTGCTTTCGAAGGTGCGAAACTTTTTACCCGGGAAAGTTATAACAGTAGTTACTACGGCGCAGGAGCCACCCCGAAAAAAATTACCATAGAACGCGCCTTCTCAAATCCGCATTCAGATAAACTGCGCGCTGCGATGCCCCAATAAAAACCGCCTAAAATAAATGATAACGACTTCCCCCTGTCAGGGTATGTAACCCTGACAGGGGTTTTAATTTTCCCTGAGTTTTAATTTAACAGGAAGGGGGGGGTTAAAAAGCAAAGCGTACCAAGATTGCACCTGCAATAAGGCCAACGGCCATAATACCCGCAATCAGCACAATCATGTTCCCTCGCTCCAGTTCCTGTCGCCAGTTCGTCGGACTTGGTTGGGACAAATCCAGTTGCAAAGCACCGCCAAGTGCGGCATCTGCCATATGCTTGCCCCGCCAACATCTGATGAATGATTGCGAAAAAGATGTTTTGGGAATGAACAGGGTAGAAACGATAAACATCAGCGCAGCAAGCGCATCAGGCACAACAATAAATATCCGCTCAAGGATAAAATACATCTGACTAAAGTGCTTTTCCTGCGGTGCCTGCAAATAGCGCTGTTTATAAAACAGTGCCCCCTGATAAACGGCTTGCTGCACAAAAAGTCCGGGTAGGCCCAATATGGCATACCAGAAAACGGGGGTAAGGAAACCTTCGACAAATCCACGTGCCATGCCCCCAACACAAGCAGCAGCCAATTGGCTTTCAGATAACTTTTCAAGATCTCTGACACGGAAAAGGGATGAAACTAAAGGATACAATTCGCCACGGACAGTAATATAGCTTTTTAAAGCCAAAGCTTTGCGTACTTTCCGCATTCGAACCTGTTGATTGCGATAATCCAGGCATAAAGCAATCATAAAAACTTCGATCAACCACAGAAAAGGTGCGTTTAAGCTAATCAAAGAAATCCCAAAGCCGACAAGAGCAGCAAGAAAAATCAACACAATGGCACTTAACCCACCGGTCACAACAGCTATGCTGGATGAAGACGTCGAATCATTAAGTAAACGGTCAAAGCGGACAATTATCCCGGCCAATAAACGGCGCGGTTTCGGCAACCATTTTTCAAGGAAAAATACTCCCCCGTACAATGCCTCGATACCCAAAGCAAAAAGTAAAAGAAACAGTGGCTCTGCGGAACCATAGACACCCGGCACGTATTATTCCTCTTGGTGTGTTACAACGAATTTTGTTTGATACGATTGAGCACTGAAATAAGTTTTCCCGCAAGTTCCTTTCGCTCCACAGGGGCAAGAAACCGTCCAAGAGATACAGATCGACCATGTGAGCTCAAAATTAGGGCGTTTTCCTCGTCCTGTTCTTCAAATGACACTTGCATCCAATACGGCTGGAAAGAGAAAGATGTCTTTTGCCCCCAGGGATTAACCCTAGTCACAAGCATCTCATTCTCTGTCATCTCAATCAATTCATACTGCCCACCAGATCGATAACTAAATCGAAAAGCAAAATAGATTAAGGCAACATCCAGTCCCAAAAAACCAAGAACAGGCCATGCCCCCGCAAGAAAGAAACCTAAACCACTAATGAGAATAATGCTCAGAATAAACCCCATCAAAAATCTAAAGCCCTTCTTACTCAGGCTTCGATTAGGGCGTAAAATAGCATTAAAAAGAAGATTTTCTGCGCTGGAAACTGAACCTTCTGAACTCAGCATAAGCCTTTATCCCTGATACAACAAAGCTATAGCCCTTAAAGCTTAATGCTTTTATCAGAAATATCCCACCAAAATTATTTGGTTGGACAAGAGCAGAATATCACTACTGTTTAGACAAAAGCAGCCGACGCAAACATTTACGGTTGGCCATAGGCCTCACCTGTTCATCCCGCGCCTCGACATAGGACGTAACAGAATCATAGAGGACCAAATCCAGAACACAATTTTCTGCATTGTATTGCCAAATCACAGCGGGACTTTCCTTGCGCACCAATGACGGTTTTCCAAGCAAGGCCTCTAACGCTTTTGTATCAATTCCTAATAACTGCTTGGGATCATCGTTGACCTCAGGCTCCAACGGAGCCGCATCATAGCTCAAAGCTGCCAGTTCTTCGGCTTGATCCGCAGTATCACCACGACTTGGTTCAGCGTTCTTTTCTTCAGTATTGCCCGTGTTATCTTGGGAAGACTGCGGTTCCGAGCCAACAATGACCACTTTACGCTTGGCAGCATTACCGCAAGCACTGAGGGTCATTGTCAGAACGACAAGAAGGAGAAATTTTTTATAGTTGCGCATTCTTTTACTATCTACGCAACGTCCCGCCGAATTCGCTCAAACCGATGAAGCATAAAAGCCGTCGCCCAAATTGGCATCGCAATATTCAAAATTGGAACTGTCAGCAAAAATGCAAGAAAGAAACCTGCTATAATGACGCGGCCACTAAACTGCTTACGCAGCAACTTTGCTTCTCTTAAAACCAAGCGACGCTGCGCAACCATTTCAAAATACTCACGCCCAAGTAGGTAGCCGTTGATTAAATAGAAGGCGAAAAGGTTTACAAGCGGAATAAAATACAGTGGCAAAGCGATAATATTTACCAGCAACGTCACACCAACAAACTGTATTGATCCTAAAATCGTTTCGCCCACTGGCGGTTGGCGCCCTTCCTCTAGTTCAGGATAAAATTTAGTCTCAACAGCCTTTGCAATATCTTCCAGAAAAAAAGGAATGATAATCAGCATAACTGAAGGGAAGAGCATGATGCTCAAAAAGGCGACACCTATCCAGGAGATCGCTTCGGCAGCTGTGACTAACACATTGGTTATCCAGCCATCAGATTCAGCCCAACTTGCGATCATCCCATCCAAAAAACTAACGCCATATCCTGCCAAGCCCCAAAGAAGAGCAAAGATTACCAGCGAAATAGCCGTTGAGATAAAAAACACTTTTCTGAAAGCCGGATCACCTGTTTGACCAAATGCTTTTGAAAGATCGCTGAACATAAGTTTAGATTCCGTCGCTTAACCCAATGGAAGAAAATCATAAGCAAAACCCAGCCATAACAAGACTGAACCCTACTTCTGAAAATAGATCTATTTCTTAAGGGGGAAACGTGCCTTTTTCAAGGCGAGAAAGAATTTTGTCGCGACGTAACGCCTACTTTGTCCAACATCATAATTCCATAAATGGGCGCAAATGCCGCAACCTTTCTCTTAATTGTGATCAGATAGGGTTATTGTCTTCCCCTTCTATTCACTTTAAACATAGGGATGATTATTAATCTTCTTCTCGTGAGCCAAATCTGATGCCGAAAAGTTTTATTGCACGTTCAATTTTTATTCTCTGTATTGCCTTGATTGTTGCAGCTGCGGCTTTTATCGGCATGAGAGTTTTCGATCAAAAATCAACTTCTAATCAATCTGGCTCCCTAATTGGTGGACCTTTCAACTTGGTCGACCACACAGGTAAGGCTGTTACAGAAAAAGATTTCCTGGGTAAATATATGCTTATTTACTTCGGGTATACCTATTGCCCTGATGTTTGTCCTACGTCTTTAACTCTACTATCCGGTGCAATGGATATCGTGGAAGAAAAAGACCCCGAACTCGCCAAGCAGATAACCCCGGTTTTTATCACTGTTGATCCTGAACGAGACACAGTGTCTGCAATTCACGATTATGTAGAAAACTTTTACCCCACCATGGTTGGCTTGACAGGAACAACTGAACAGGTTGCCGCAGCGGCGAAAGCCTATCGTGTTTTTTACCAAAAAGCAGAAACGGAAGAATCAAGTGAATACTTGATGGATCATTCATCCATTACCTACCTGATTGGTCCAGATGGTCTTTATGCGAAGCACTATGGTCACGGTACTGAATCAGACAAAATGGCCGCTTCTTTGATTGAAATCCTATCCAAGTAACGACAAGAAATTTGCGGCTTCTGATTTAAACCAAACAGAAGCCGCAGACTAAAAATGCCCCCAAGAGAACGACGATATCTAGGTGCTAATAGGCGCATTGAGTGACTGCTAATGCCGAATTCAATCTTCAAGCTTGCGGCTATTAAAGCTGGCAGATAATCTACGCCAATGATCCAGAAAAATAGTTATCTTGATATTCAGGGACAAAAAATTGAGGTCATTATCCAGCCTCATCCGACCTCTAAAAAATTGTCCCTCCGACTGGTTACAGGCAAGACAGCTGTTAAAGTTGTTTGCCCCCCCAATTACCCTGTTGCAGATATTCTGGATTTTGTTGAGCGGCAAAAGGGATGGATTTCAGACCGCTTAGACAGACAAACTGGCCCGATACCCATTAAAGAGGGAATTGATATACCCATCCTCGGGCTTCCCCATAAAATTGTTAGAATTGCACCCGACACACAAACTCAACGTCAAAAGGGCGCGGCTTGGTTGGAAGCAAACCAGCTTTACATCAAATCACATTCAGAACATTTGCCGCGCAGGGTCCGGGATTTTTTGAAAAAACAAATACGTTTTGAAATTGACTTAAGAGCACAGGAAAAAGCGGCACGGATTAACAAAAAAATTGCCGCGATTCGTATTAAGGACACCACAAGTCGATGGGGAAGCTGTTCAACAAAAGGTAACCTGAACTTTTCCTGGCGTCTGATATTCTCGCCAGAAGAAGTTCTAGATTACGTTGTCGCCCACGAAGTAGCCCATTTAGAACATATGAACCACAGTTCGGAATTTTGGGCGCTTGTCGATCAATTAACCGATACCCGAAAAACTTCTCAACAGTGGCTTAAAATGAATGGTAATCAGCTTCTTTCTTACAACTAAATATATAAGCTAGGGTATCTATTTTTCAGAGTAAATCTCTACCTCGTAAATGCGAAAATCCCCCCCTTGATTACCAAAGATAAGGCCATCAAAATCACCTTTCAAGGTCGTATCATTAGCCTCAATAATAAGTTTATCATCAAGCAAAACATCCATTTCACCCCGCCCATTACGGCGTAGTTCTACATTATGGATATCACCACTTAACGATTGGTCTAAATTAGCCGTTCCCAAGACAACCTGCCCATCCTGAGACGTTCGTGTCAGCTTAATCTCACTTTCCTTTGTACCTGTAATGTAGGCTAGGGAATAACCGTTGATTCGAGAAGACCCTTGATAAACACCAAAGTTCGCCCGCCCATTATTCAACAAGCCATTCAAATTCACTCTCACAGAGAAACTGTTCGTGATATTTGTCGCACTATAAATCTCGGCATAACCTTTATATTGCGTACGCTTTTGAGGCTGATCTTTGTTTTTAAGGAATATATCCGAAAAAATACCAACAATTTCCTGAGCACTATTTTTGTCGTTTTCTTTTGCTTTGATTTCCGCAACGGGGACAGAGCTATATAGGTATTCTCTGTTGACCACATCAAAATCACCTGATTCAACAAACCAACGTGGATTAAGCAAGAAATCACCATCACGGAATGAATCAAATAAAACACGGGTCGACCAAGGACGATCATAATCAGCCAGTATCGCCGAAATTCGTTGTTTATACTGATCACCGGAAAGGGGGGATTTATGTCCCTCGTTATTGAGGTCTCTCAACTGTTTGACCAAGACCTCAGAGCGCGAATCAATCACTGTCTCTAATTCTGTATCCGCAAAGTTCCGAGTTCTTAAATCTTCCAGAATTTCTCGGCTGACCAAACCATCAACGATTAATCCAAAATCAGACTGATAAGACCTGATCGCTCTCAAAGTTCGCTGGCCAGGCAACCCATCGATTGGCCCGGGGTCATACCCGGCATCACGCAACCTTCGCTGTAACTCTCTCTTTTCATCACGGGTAAGATCTATTTCCGGACTTGTTGCCGAGGGATTGGGATCAGACCACGTGATTGACGGCTTATTGTTAGCATCGCCAGTATCAATTTCTTCAGATTGGATCTCTTCCGCACCTTTTTTTGCTTCAGCGGACCCTGGCTGCCAATTTGCAGCTTCTTCTTGTGCCTGTGAGATTTGTTGCGCAGACATAAAAGGGGTCAGCTTGTCCCGTGCTCTACGGGCCTCTCTATCCCCTTGTGAAGCGGCAATGTTAAACCACTTATGGGCCTGTACATAATCTTGGGTTGTTCCATAACCTTTGGAATAAACATATCCCAACATAAATTGAGCATCGCGGTTTCCAGACGTTGCAGCTTTGGAAAAATCACGAAATGCAACAGCATAATCCTGGCGATCAAAAGCCACCATGGCATCATCATATGTGGCCGATACAGCAACCGTGCTCATAGCCAAATTCAATCCCAAAATTCCTGCCCGAATTAACTGCTGAAGCTTCCTCATATCCGCTCTTTCCCGACGACATAGTGATCTGTTGTCCTAACTTAGAGTATAAGCATCGGAATTTGACCAAAATATGCTGCAACTTATGATTGCTCATCAAGGAAGGTTAAAAACAAAATCCGTTAAAAAGATTACTTAAATTTCCCAGTACCATTATTGGACGGCAGGTAATCTAAATCATTCTTATCGCGAGGCTTATTATCTTTTTTGTCATTAGAGTCACTACCGGACTTTAATCGTCCAAAAAGGCTTTCCAAAAAACCGGATGCTTCCTCTACAGTATCTTCCAGCAGTGTCGGAGATTCTTTTGGCAACTCTGCTACCGGTTTATTTTGTTCGATTTCACGAACAAGGCTTCCCCAAACTTTGGCAGGAAGCGTGCCACCAGTGACAGATTTCATCGGACTGCCATTATCGTTCCCAAACCACACACCGGCTACTGTATAGGGAGTGTACCCCACAAAAAGAGCATCTCTTGAATCCTGGGTTGTTCCTGTTTTCCCTGCCGCCGCACGACCTGTTTGCGCCGCTTTCCCGGTTCCCCAGGCAACCGTTGCACTCATCATGTCATTCATCATGGCAACGTCACGTGTTTTCACAACGCGGCCAAGGCCACTTCCTGTTCGCTGATAGAGCTTGTTACCGTTACGATCCTGAATTTCTTTAATACCATACGCAGAAACCGCATTCCCTCCATTAGAAAAAACGGAATAAGCAGCGGTTAGCTCTAATAACGTCACCTCAGACGCGCCCAACGCAATTGAAGGGGATGTATCCAGATCGGTTTCAATACCAAGCCTATGCGCCACTCCTGCCACTTGCTTGCGACCGACTTTTTCCGACACCTGTACAGCAACTGAATTCATAGATCGGGCAAAAGCATCCCGTAGAGTAACGTCGCCATAATACTTGCCCTTATAATTTCCAGGTTTCCATTTACCCACCTTGATGGGCTTATCAACAAACCGACTATCAGGTCGCAAGCCGCTTTCGATGCCCGCAAGAAAAACAAATGGCTTAAAAGCCGATCCAGGCTGGCGCAAAGCCTGCGTCACACGATTGAATTGACTGGCCCGATAGTCACGCCCCCCAACCATTGCCGTTACAGATCCGTAGTTTGACATCACAACAACGGCCGCTTGCTCAACATTATGCTTTTTACGATTGTCTTTCAGTATCTTAAGAAGATTTTTCTCTGCCAAACGTTGATGTCGGGTATTCAAGGTCGTGTGAACCACGATATCACCCCGATAACCACCGATATATTCATCAACCTGCCGTAAGACCCAGTCTGTGAAATATTTACCCTGTCCATTTGTATCCCGCTTTAAGGATGGACGGTTTTTCTTCGCCTTTGCCGCTTCTTCACTGGTGATAAATCTGGCATCAACCATTGCCTGTAGAACAAGATTGGTTCTGTTTTCTGCCTTAGAGGCACTGCTGGTTGGGTTATAGCGTGACGGTGCTTTCAATAGCCCTGCGATAAGAGCTGATTCATACAACCCCACCTTTCGGGCAGACAAGCCAAAATAAATACGGGATGCGGCATCAACACCATAGGTTCCAGCCCCAAAATATACTCTGTTCATATAAAGGGTAAGAATTTGCTTTTTGGTAAACTTTTGCTCTAACCAAATCGCAAGCAGAGCTTCTTGAACTTTTCGTTTTAAACTGCGTTCTGAGCTTAAAAAGAGGTTTTTCGCCAATTGTTGGGTAATTGTTGACCCACCGTGTGCCATACGACCAGCACGAATATTGACGAGCATTGCCCGGGCAATCCCCAATAGATCAATACCAAAATGATCATAAAAGCGACGATCTTCAATTGCGATAATAGCTTGTGACAAATAAGGTGACATCTCATCAACATCGAGAACGTCACCATAGACATCGCCATAACTGGCAAGGCGAATACCATCGTCAGACATCAAAGTAACAGAGGGCCGTCTGGATACCTGATCCAATCCGCCCACGTCGGGCAAATCCCATGCGTAGTATGCAACAAGACCACCTAGGAGTATGGTGCCCCAAATAGCCAAAACTGAACACCATAAAACCATTGTTTTAAGAAATCCACGCTTAACCGATCGTTTCTTGCTGGTCCCTTTGGTTCTTTTTTTTGCCTGTCCAGTCTTACGCGGTTTTGTTGGTCGTTTACTCGCGCTCGTGACTCTTTTTCTCGAATCAGCCTTCAGCCCCTTCGATCCCTTAGAACCAGATCCCTTTTTTGATGTCTTTTTTGTCGTCGCCATAATTTCACTGATAAACTATTCGTATTTGGCAAGCTAGTGGCAGGCCGGTGTCAAGAAGATGACCTCTTAAAAATAAAAGGCCGGAACTCTGAAAGCGCCGGCCTTTTATTGTTACAAACAATGAGCTTTAAACGTCGAGGTTAGCAACTTCCAACGCATTAGTCTGGATAAAGTCACGACGTGGCTCAACCACATCGCCCATAAGGGTCGAGAAAATATCAGAAGCCTCGTCACTGTGACCAACCTTCACTTGTAAAAGGGTTCGTGCGTTTGCATCCAGCGTGGTTTCCCAAAGCTGATCAGGGTTCATTTCCCCCAGACCTTTATAGCGAGACACGTTAATGCCTTTTCGGCCAAGATCAAACACAAGATTTGCCAAAGCATTCGGCCCAGTGATTGTTGTTTCCTTGTCTTTCACGCGATAGGTCGAGCTGGAAGCATAGAATTCCTGCATCTCATCAGCAAGACTATTTAGACGACGCGCTTCGCCAGTCCGGACAAGCGTCAGATCGATCACACGACGTTCAGTCAGGCCGCGTAAGGTACGGGTCAGCGTCATTTCACCGTCCACCGTGTTCGTTTCAGCGGTCCATCCCCGTTGTAATTCAGGCAGATTTTCATTCATCCGCTTAACAATTTTTTCTGCGACAACAGGTGCACGATTTTCATCCAGCAACAATGGTTCGCTTAATGCACCCAGAATTGTTGCCTGTTCAACCAGTTCAACGGACCCAACTTTGCGGATAAGGGGGATCATCAGATTACGGGCAGTGACCGCGTTGGAAACAACCTCAATCAAGTCTTCTCCGGCGACCTGGACACCTTCTTTGGTTTCAAGAAGAGCATCCTTAACACCATTGCTGATCAGATATGATTCCATCATGCTGTCATCTTTAAGATAGCGAATCGAATCGCCTCTTTTTGCCCGATAAAGCGGTGGCTGAGCAATGTAGAGATAGCCGCGTTCAATAATTTCCGGCATCTGGCGATAGAAAAACGTCAGCAACAGTGTACGGATATGGCTTCCATCCACATCCGCATCGGTCATGATGATGATCTTATGATATCGAAGCTTTTCGATATTAAACTCATCACGCCCGATCCCCGTACCCAATGCTGTAATGAGAGTTCCGATTTCAGTGGAAGAAAGCATTTTGTCAAAACGGGCACGCTCAACGTTTAGAATTTTACCACGCAACGGCAAAATAGCCTGAGTTGCACGATCGCGTCCCTGTTTGGCAGATCCCCCCGCAGAATCACCCTCGACGATAAAGATTTCTGAAAGAGCAGGATCTCGTTCCTGACAATCTGCCAGTTTTCCTGGTAGCGAAGAAATATCCAAGGCCCCTTTACGTCGGGTCAGCTCACGTGCTTTACGCGCAGCTTCACGTGCCGCAGCCGCTTCAACGACTTTCCCGACAATCCGTTTCGCTTCATTGGGATGCTCTTCAAAGAACTGTCCAAGACGATCGTTAACAATATTCTCAACAACGGGACGAACCTCGGATGAAACCAGTTTGTCTTTTGTCTGGCTAGAGAATTTCGGATCAGGCACTTTAACGGAAAGAACACAGGTCAAACCTTCACGCGCATCATCGCCTGTCAGGCTGACTTTTTCTTTCTTCATCAAGCCAGAGGACGTCGCATAGGAATTAATCTGACGCGTTAAGGCCGCTCTGAAACCCGCCATATGGGTTCCGCCATCACGCTGAGGAATGTTATTGGTAAAACACAGAGTATTTTCGTGATAACTGTCTGTCCATTGCATCGCAACTTCGACAGTGATCCCATCTTTTTCGGACTCCATATGAACAACGTCTTCGAAAAGAGATGTTTTGGTCCGGTCAAGATATTGTACGTAGGCCTTAAGACCACCTTCGTACATGAATACAGTTTCTTTTGGCTCAGCATGACGATCATCACGAAGTGTAATGCGCACCCCTGAGTTCAGGAATGCCAATTCACGCAGTCGATGTTCCAATGTGTTAAAATCAAATTCAACCATCGTGAAAGTTTCTTGCGACGGCAAGAAGGTCACATGAGACCCTTTTTTACCATTCGCAGGTCCCTTTTCGATCAAACGACCATCAGCTTCACCATGCGTAAAAGAGATATAGTGCTCTTTATCATTACGATAGATATGAAGCTCCAACTTCACAGACAGTGCGTTCACAACAGAGACACCAACACCGTGCAAGCCACCGGAAACCTTATAGGAATTCTGGTCAAACTTACCGCCTGCATGAAGTTGTGTCATAATAACTTCGGCAGCAGAAATTCCCTCTTCGGTGTGAATATCAACCGGAATACCACGGCCATTATCGTGAACCGTCACAGATCCATCGCCGTTCAGAATAACACCAACCGTATCACAATGCCCGGCGAGGGCTTCGTCAATCGCGTTATCAACAACCTCATAAACCATATGGTGAAGACCGGAACCGTCATCGGTATCACCGATATACATACCGGGACGTTTCCGAACAGCTTCGAGGCCACGCAGCACCTTAATAGAATCAGCGCCATAATCGCCGTTCTGGCTGCTGTTTTCTTGGTCTTGCATATCGCCGTTTTCGGTCATTTTTACCACTTTCTTCCAAGTTTGACGTTCACGAAGTTATTCCCCCGTGTGGGCCAAAAATACAGCCCCGTCCTTAATCGTTAAATACTGCGCTTTTTCGCCCATGTCTGTGAAGACATTCGCATCAGTTCCTGTCATCCAGGCCTGACAACGCAAGTGTAGTATTTCATCAAAGAGGCTCTTGCGCCGTTTTTCATCAAGATGCGCAACAACTTCGTCCAGCAACATTAAGGGTGCTGCCCCCCGTTCCAACATCACCAATCGCGCATGAGCCAGAACAATAGATAACAAAAGTGCCTTTTGCTCACCTGTTGAACACAGAGAAGCCGGCATATCTTTTTCAAGATGGTGAACCACTAGATCACTTCGATGTGGTCCCCACGAGGCCCCGCCTGTAACAGCGTCTTTTGATCGACTGTCAGCCAAACAGGATCTCAGGTCTTCTTCTACCAACAAGGCAGGTTTGTCTTTTAACCAACCTTCAACAGATCCCTCCAAAGCCAAGCCAGCAATGGGAAAATCACCAATAGTTTGCGCACAAGCATCTATCAGTTTTTCAGTCATCTCACGACGCGCAACAGCAATTGCCACACCGTGTCTTGCCATTCTATCTTCCAACGTGGACAGCCATGCCTTGTCCGTATTTCCTGCTTTGAGTAAACGTGATCGTTCTCTCAACGCATGATCATAGGCATTGGTATTGCCTGCATGTGCAGGGTCAAAGCCAAGAACCAATCGATCTAAAAACTTGCGACGCCCAGCGGCCCCATCCCTAAGCAAACCATCCATTTGCGGCGTTAGCCAAATCGTAGAAAAGACCTCTGCCAACGCTTGTTGGCTTTTACAGGTCTCTCCGTCGACACGGACAATACGACGCTCTCGGGATGTTCCGTTCATATTCAAAGGATCACGACCGGTTCCCACATCTCGTGGTCCATCTTCGGTCATGACTTCTGCGGCAACGGCCCAAGCTTCTGGTTTTTCAGGTCTCGACCTTCTCGCAATTTCCGGCAAGGACGCACTCCGTAAACCCCGCCCAGGATTCATGAGTGAAATCGCCTCTAACAAATTGGTTTTACCGACACCATTTGCCCCCGTTAAAATCACTGGTCGCGCATCTACCGTAACTTCCGCGCGTTCGTAATTACGGAACTGGGTAAGAACAACCCGACGCAACCAAAGGTTTTCTGACAAGGTTTCGTCAGTCACAAATGACGTTCCATTCTGGGCGGCAGCCTGCATAAGACTGTTTGATCCAGATCCGATTAAACACGCATCGGCATCAGCACATAAAGCGCAGATGTATCAGCAGAATCCCGGACAATCGTTGGGGAAGCAGCATCAGCCATTAAAAACTCTGCAGAATCACCTTCGATTTGTTGCGCAATATCCAGAAGGTATCTGGAATTAAATCCTATATCGAGGGACGTTCCCTCGTAATTCACTTCCAGAACTTCGACCGCGCTACCATTTTCTGCCGACGTCGCAGAAAGCGTCAGTGACGATCCGTCTAGCGTGATTTTAACCGCACGGCTCTTTTCTGTAGAAATCGTGGAAACACGATCAACAGCGGCAGAGAAAGTCTTGCAATCCAGAACCAAGCTCTTGTCGTTACCGCTTGGGATAACACGCTGATAATCAGGGAATGTGCCGTCAATCAACTTAGAACTCAGAACCGTTGAATCAAAACGGAACATGATTTTTGTTTCAGAGAGAGAAACTTCAATCGGATCATTGGTTTCATCAATCAGCTTGCGAAGTTCATTGACCGTTTTACGCGGCACAATCACACCGGGAAGGTTTTCTGCACCCTGAGGTAATGGCATTTCAAACCGTGCCAGACGATGGCCATCTGTGGCAACAGCGCGTAACACAGGGATGCCCTCGGCTTCTGTCGCATGAACGTATATACCGTTCAGATAATATCTGGTTTCTTCAGTTGATATCGCAAAGCGGGTTCTATCAATCAGGTTCTTTAATTCACCTGCTTGAATACCAAAAACCTGAGGCAGATCAGCAACGCCAGCAGCGGGAAAATCTTCGCGCGGCAGTGTCTGAAGCGTAAAGGTAGAACGACCGGCTTTAAGGGTCATCTGTGCGGTTTCAGCGTTGGACGTCAGTTCGACTTCGGAACCATCGGGAAGCTTTCTCACAATGTCATAGAAAGTATGCGCAGGGGCAGTCGTTACACCCGCATCAACAACTGTTGCCTCAACCTGATCAACAATGGTCAGATCCATGTCTGTTGCCGTCAAGGACAACTTCCCGTCTTTCGCTTCCATTAAAACATTGGAGAGAATTGGAATAGTATTCCTGCGTTCGACGACACTTTGAACATGTGCCAGGGATTTCAACAATGCAGAGCGTTCGATTGTCAACTTCATGATGCTATGACTCAGTCCGTATCTTTCATCAGTACCAGTTCAAACCCCTTCTGAGTAACACCGCAGAACAAGGTCACGATTAGCCCGCATCCCATCATTGACAGCCCTAGGACTTTCAGGGTGGGACTCGGGCAGAAAGTATAGCGGGTTAGTTCACAGAAGGAAAACAATTATAACATCTTATCTACTTATGAGGTGAATTTCCAAAATCTTGGAATCACATCAAGGAGATATGAGTAAAATGATGAAGACTATCCTCGATTGCCAGTGTCGTTAAGCCTAAAAAATGGCGTTTGGCTGACTTAGCTTTCGAGCATCCGGCTGAGAAGCTCAATATCCTCTGCAAACTCTAGGTCTGTGGACTTTAATTCTTCAACTTTCTTCACAGCATGCATAACAGTTGTATGGTCACGACCGCCAAATTTGCGCCCAATTTCAGGTAGCGAACGCGATGTCAGCTGTTTTGAAAGGTACATTGCAACCTGTCGAGGCCGGGCAACTGCTCTGGCACGACGGGCAGAGTGCATATCCGAGACACGTACATTAAAATGTTCAGCGACTTTCTTTTGAATCTCTTCAATTGTCACCCGGCGATCATTTGCCCTTAGAAGGTCGTGCAACACTTCCTGGGTAGTTTCCAGAGTAACCGAACGCCCAACAAGTGTTGCATGAGCAACAATGCGGTTCAGCGCTCCTTCCAGCTCCCGGATATTAGATGTTATTTTATGCGCAAGAAATTCGACAACCTTTTGTGGGATCTTCACATCCAACTGTTCGGCTTTTGATTCGAGAATACCCAATCTAAGCTCGTATGTTGTCGGATGGATGTCAGCAACCAACCCCCACCCAAGGCGAGATTTCATACGTTCTTCAACACCTTCCAGATCAGAAGGACTTTTATCCGCAGAAATAATAACCTGGCGATTCTGATCAACCAACGCGTTGAAAGTATGGAAAAATTCTTCCTGTGTTGCTTCCCGCCCACCGATAAACTGAACGTCGTCGATCATTAACACATCAACTGAACGGAACTGTTCTTTAAAGGACATCGTATCCTTTGTCCGTAAAGCACGAACAAACTGATACATAAACTTCTCAGCAGAAAGATAAATAACCTTTTTTTCAGGGTGTGCTTTACGAATTTGATGCGCAATAGCATGCATCAAATGCGTTTTACCAAGACCAACGCCCCCATAAAGAAAAAGAGGGTTAAAGGGCACTGCCTCGGCGTCAGCAACACGTTGAGCTGCCGCATAGGCAAGTTCGTTCGGCTTCCCAACCACAAAATTTTCAAAGGTAAACCGAGGATCTAAAGACCCCGTAATTTGCTGAACTTCGCTTTCCTGCACAGCCTCTATAGGCACACCAGAAGCAACAGGTAAAACCGGTGCCCCTCTCTCTTGGGCGCGCAACACCTCGGGTTCACCCTTAACGTCTACGATAGCAGGTTTTGGTACCGGACGGGATGGAGATAGAACAACAATCTCAACACCAATAGGAGCCCCGATCTCTTCGAGCCAAAGCGCTTGAATTCGATCCTGATAGTTGCTCGCAACCCAATCGCGCATAAAACGTGTCGGCACAGCCATACGAATAAAGGATTCACCACCAGACAACAATGACAGTGGCTTTAGCCAGCTGCGATAAGCGGCCTCGCCAACTTCTGTACGCAGTTTTCCAAGCACACGATCCCATTGCTCCTGAAAAGATAAAACCACCTCACTCTGAGCCATATGCCTCCCCGCCCGTACACACTAACAAATATAAATAACACATTAATCATCACGATTAAGTTCAAATATGAACAAATCAACAAATGAACCAAAGATTCCCGTGTAAAGACAAAATAAAAACAACCCCAAAATCAATAAAATTTTAGGTTTTACTTACACTCTAATTATCAAGGACGGAATAATCTAAACTCGCAGAAATATTATGCAGAGCAAACCATATTTTAATTATGAATTTCCCTTCCCGAGAGGATGTAATGTACTCGGCAATGACATTTCATGCAATACGATCAGATCAAGAACATGACATTTTTTCTACAAAATTCAGCCCTTGGGTATCATCTAAAAGCCGACCCACTAAATCTAGTATGACCCGACCTGCAAGCAATAAAATTACACCCGGAACACCAGAGAATCCAAGCGACTCCACATAAAAAAAGTCGCACTCAAAAAGAGTACGACTTTCTTTCAACCCATCCTATAAATGGGAAGAATAACTTAACCCAGTGCTTTAATGCGTCCGTTTAAACGGGACAGCTTACGAGACACTGTGTTTTTGCGTAAGATACCAGCACGAACACCGCGATGCATTTCAGGTTGAGCAGCTTTAAAAGCTTCCTGAGCAGCAGTTTTATCGCCGTCGCCAATCGCAGCTTCAACACTCTTAACAAAAGTGCGAATGCGACCGAGACGTGATGCGTTCAGTTCATAACGACGAGCGTTACGACGGATCCGGGTCTTCGCAGAAAGATGATTAGCCATCGATAGGCGCCTATTCTTCAGTAATAATGAATCTCGAAAGTTGCGGCGTTATAACGGTGCCTTGTGTGTTCGTCAAGCGTGATGAGTCAGTTTTGTGAACATACAATGACGTAATGTATCACTTTAAGGCCCTCGCTTGCCTATTCGCTATCCCGTTTTCAACAGTAGAACCAACAGACAAACATTGCTAAACCAGCCCTATTAACGGTGTTTCCACTCGGGTTTACGCTTTTCAACAAAAGCCGTCATGCCTTCGCGCCTATCGTCCAAAGCAAAGGTTGAATGAAAAACCCGTCTCTCGAAACGGAGTCCTTCGGTAAGAGTTGTTTCATAGGCTCTATCAACGGATTCTTTAGCGATCATGGTTACCGGCAAAGAGAAACCTGCAATCTTTTTTGCCGCAGCCAAAGCTTCTTCCATCAAGTCCGCGGCAGGAACAACACGACTTACCAGACCACTACGTTCTGCTTCTTCAGCATCCATCATGCGACCAGTTAGACACATATCCATTGCTTTTGCCTTGCCAATTAAATGCGTAAGGCGTTGTGTCCCCCCCGCACCAGGAATGGTCCCAATAGTGATTTCAGGCTGACCAAATTTGGCTGTATCTGCCGCGATGATAAAATCACACATCATAGCGACTTCGCACCCACCGCCCAATGCATAGCCGGCTACAGCGGCGATTACAGGCTTTCTTGTTTTTGCTAGAACCTCCCAATCATCGGTGATAAAATCTTCCCGATAGGCCGATTGAAAATCCTTACCAACCATCTCTTTAATATCCGCGCCTGCCGCAAAAGCCTTTTCAGATCCCGTGACAACCATACAGCCAATCGCATCATCCGCTTCAAATTCTGAAACGGCTTTACCCAATTCGTCAATCAAACCGACACACAGGGCATTCAGAGCTTCTGGACGATTGAGTTTGATAAGACCAACGCGGTCATGCCTTTCAACGGCGATATATTCATATGTCATTTTAAGCTCGGCTCCTGATTTCATATTTGCTTGGTTTCAGTTTTGCTGTGCGCAGTATCGTAATTTCTTTAGTAAATATTTCTAACTTTACAGCTTCAGAACGTATTGCTGGTTCTAGTGATATTTCTGGTTCTGGCTGCACAATTTTCGATTAGCAGAGTGCCGTATGTTTATTGTGAGGGCGCGAGAATAATTCGCAGAATCGATCTGCTGTTTTCCACACCTTCGAGGATCTCAATTTTCAAAACTTCACCTTCACGAACAAACAATCCTTCACCAACAACTTCCCAACCCAACTGCGGCAATGCCCGACCATAAAACTCTCTCACATCACCCTGCGACAAATGCCCCGAAGCAAAGGCCTCAACAATACGGCCCTCTGGCTTGTCAAAGACAACCCCGAGCTCTTCCATCTCTTCCATACCCGGAACGATTGGTACACCTCCACTACCCGTGAAGAAGCCCCCTTCTGATGCAAGAACAGGACTTGCTAACATTAGCGCACAACCCAGAACCAATCCGCAAAGCGCTTTTGAGGTAATTGGAACAATTCGTAGCATTAGATTAATCATCTTCATCACAACCTTAGCCCTGACAAACGGGACAATAAAAAGTAGAGCGTCCGTTCTGCTGAATACGCTCTATGAGAAACTGGGCATCATCTTTATCATTGCACTTTCGACAAGCTTCTCCTTCGCGCCCGTATACTGTCCAGGAATGCTGAAAATACCCCAGCTCGCCTGAAGCCTGAACATAGTCACGCAAACTGGACCCACCAGCCTCAATCGCTTTGTTCAAGACATCGCGGATGGTTATCACCAAAAGATCGGCCTCTTCGGCGGTCAGGCTCTGCGCCTGTCTTTCCGGTGATATTCCAGATAGGTGCAAAGCTTCACAGGCATAGATATTCCCAATCCCGGCGACAACACGTTGATCCAGTATCGTCGCCTTGATATTGGTTTTCTTGTTCTTGATTCGTGCAAAAAAGTCTGGCCCGTTAAACGTATTCCCTAGGGGCTCCGGCCCCAGATCCTTAAAAGCCTTATGGGTTTCAAGATCATTAATATGAACAAGGTCCATCATACCAAAACGACGCGGGTCGCAATATCTAATTTCGTCCCCCCCATCAGTTTCAAAAATAATATGATCATGGGCCCCAAGAGGTGGACGCTTATCCCCTTGCAAAATTGTCACCCGACCAGACATCCCGAGGTGAAAAAACAAAACCATTTCATCATCAAGATGCGCAAGCACATACTTTGCGCGACGCTTTAACCGCTCAACTTTACGACCAGTTAGTCGCGCTGCCATATTTTCAGGCAAAGGAAAGCGGAGATCATTTCGCCTTTGTGTGACTTTTTTGAGTATACTCCCTTCAAGACTAGGGCGTAAGCCACGCATAACAGTCTCGACCTCGGGCAGTTCTGGCATAACCTTGTTTTCCTTTGCGTTCGACAAGCAGCAGTACTATATCATTCAAGCAGAAACACTAAAGTGCTTTACACAAGCCACAGCAATATAACTGCTCCAGAGCTTCGCAGTTGGAACTTTCTAATGGCAAATAAAACAAACAAACAATCTTCAGCAGAAACAACTCACTTCGGGTTTGAAGAGGTTTCCGTAACCGACAAAAAAAATCGTGTCCGTGGCGTTTTTGAAAGCGTTGCAAGCAAATACGATATCATGAATGACCTCATGAGTGGGGGGGTTCATCGATTATGGAAAGCATCTCTGATCGACTGGATTAACCCACAACCAGGCGAAGCCCATTTGGATGTTGCTGGCGGGACAGGCGACATTGCCATGCAGATTATTGACCGTGTCGGACGCGATAAGGCCGGCCCCGTGACGGTTTGTGACCTGACACCGGATATGATGCTTGTCGGCAGAGACAGAGCCATTGATCAGGGCATTTTGAAGGGACTTAGCTGGACCTGCGGTAATGCCGAGAGCCTTCCCTTTCCAAGCCGGAGTATGGATTCCTACACCATTGCCTTTGGTCTTCGGAACGTGACCCATATTGACCGGGCCTTGGCAGAGGCCAGACGCGTTTTAAAACCAGGGGGACGTTTTTTCTGTCTTGAGTTCAGCCAAGTTGTCATGCCAATTCTGGATCAGATTTACGACCAGTATTCCTTTAAAATCCTACCAAATATGGGACAGTTGGTCGCGAATGACCGCGAATCGTACCAATATCTCGCCGAATCAATTCGCCGCTTCCCACCGCAGGACGATTTGATTTCCATGATGCAGACGGCCGGTTTCGAAAAATGCAGCTATAGAAACCACACAGGTGGGGTTGCCGCTATACATTGCGGATGGCGTATCTAGATATTTCAATGAAGTACATTTAATGTTCAAAAATATAGCGACCCTTCTTCGTCTTTTCCAAATTGCCCGTGTTTTTGCCCGTCACGATGCCTTAGCTGTGCTCGAAGAAAGACGCCTTGTCCCCGGCAAGCTTGCCGCTATTGCTGTGTGGATTGCCCGCAAAGCATCCAAAAAGAATACCGAACTTCGGCCCGGACAAAAGTTAGCCGCAGCGTTAACTGAACTTGGTCCCAGCCACATAAAGCTCGGACAATTCCTTTCTACCCGTGCAGATATTCTTGGCGACCAGTTTACAGAAGATCTTGCCCATTTACAGGATCAACTTCCCGCTTTTGATGGCAAGAAAGCGATTGCGATCATCGAACGAGAACTACAAGGAAAGATCGACGACTTCTTCCTGTCTTTTGACGATACACCTGTTTCAGCCGCCTCTATTGCCCAAGTACACTTTGCAGAAACTCTGGATGGCAATCTGGTTGCTGTTAAAGTTTTAAGGCCCGGTGTCGAAGAAGATTTCAAAAAGGACCTGACCCTTTTCTACAGTCTTGCTGGATTACTGGAAAAAGCACGTCCTGGACTGAAGCGGTTCAAATTAACCGAAGTCGTTGAGACATTTCACGAGACAGTGCGCCTTGAAATGGATCTCCGGATGGAGGCTGCCGCAGCGTGCGAGCTTAATGACAACTTTGCGGGCGACTACACCTATGACACACCAGAGATTGATTGGGATAGGACTGCCCGTCGCGTTCTGACCATGAGCAGAATCGAAGGAATTCCGCTAGATGATCGTCAGGCGCTGCTTGATGCCGGACATGATCTGGAAGAAGTTCTGACAACCGCCGCTGCAATATTTTTCAATCAGGTCTTCCGCGATGGATTTTTCCACGGGGACCAGCATCCAGGTAACATGTTTGTCGGCGACGACGGCAGAATCGTCGCAGTCGACTTTGGCATCATGGGTCGAATAGATAAATCCACCCGCCACTTTCTTGCGGACATGCTCATTGCCCTTTTGAAACAAGACTATCTCCAGCTGGCAAAAGCCCATGTTGCCGCCGGGATGATTCCGCCAAATCAAAAGATAGAGACCTTTGCTCAAGCGTTGCGATCGGTTTGCCAACCAATAATGGGAAAAGATCTAAGCGACTTTTCTTTTGCTAAGTTGCTGGGTCAGATGCTGCATCTGGCCGAATCCTTTGATATGACAATTCAACCACACCTACTGTTATTACAAAAAAATATGGTTATGGCAGAGGGCGTCAGTCGAGGGCTTGAAAAAAATCTAAATCTTTGGGCAATTTCACAACCACTCGTCGAAGAATGGATCATCGAGAACCGAGGACCAGAAGCCATTGTCAAGGAAGGTGTCACAAATCTCTCTGACAGCCTCAAAGCACTCCCTAAATTAATTCATAATCTTGAGGCAGCATCAGGGGTTTTCTCTCAGCAAGGTCTGCGATTACACGACAAAACTATTCAAGACTTTCACAGTGAAAGTAGTGGCACAGCCAAGTGGGCATTTATCATCGCAATTGCCAGTTTCACATTTTCCATTGGATTTGCTGTAAATTTTATATTCTTCAATAGTTAACAATTATTAACATCTACTGTTGACAACTGAGTGATTTAGCCAAAAAATTAATATGTTAATTTACGCAATTTTACAGTGAAATAGTACATTTAATAATGATAGCTGGCAAAAGCATTCTACTGGTGGTTACTGGTGGTATTGCAGCATACAAATCTCTGGAGTTAATTCGTCGCCTTAAAGAGCGCGATGTCTCTGTGCGTGCAATCCTAACCAAATCCGGATCAGAGTTTGTTACGCCACTCTCCGTTTCGGCCCTTACGGGTGAAAAGACGTTTGTTGATCTCTTTTCACTTACTGATGAAACCGAAATCGGACACATACAGCTTTCACGCCAGTCAGATCTGGTCGTTGTCGTCCCTGCAAGTGCCGACTTCATGGCCAAGATGGCCCAGGGACGTGCAGACGATCTTGCATCCACGGTTCTACTCGCTACAGACAAAGATACTCTTATTGCGCCAGCAATGAATGTACGTATGTGGGAGCATCCTGCTACACAGGAAAATCTAAAAACCTTGATCGATCGCGGTGTCAAAGTCATCGGTCCTGATGAAGGTTCCATGGCTTGTGGTGAATTTGGCCCCGGCCGCATGTCTGAACCAGCCGAAATTCTTAAAGCAATTGAAAACTATTTTGCTACTCCGTCGAAAAAGCCACTTACCGGCATAAAAACCCTCGTCACAGCAGGGCCTACTCATGAGGCCCTTGATCCTGTCAGATACATTGCAAATCATTCATCAGGAAAACAGGGTTATGCCATTGCTAAGGCTATGCAACAACTCGGCGCTGACGTTACATTGGTGTCCGGCCCGACCAAATTGCCGCCTCCCAATGGGATCAATTTTATTTCCGTCACAAGTGCAGAAGAAATGCTTGCGGCATGCCAAAGCGCCCTCCCCGCAGATATTGCCATTTGTGCTGCGGCTGTTGCTGACTGGCGAGTGGCAGAACAGAGTAAACAGAAAATCAAAAAGAAAAGCGGTGAAGAAGCACCAACGCTTAGCTTTGTTCAAAATCCCGATATTTTGGCAACTCTGTCAAAGTCAGGGCCAAATCGTCCCGGGCTTGTCATCGGCTTTGCTGCGGAAACAGAGCAGGTAACCGAAAACGCAATCTCAAAACGAGAAAGAAAGGGATGCGACTGGATTCTGGCAAATGATGTATCTCCAGAGACAGGAACTTTTGGTGGAGACGACAACACGCTGTTTTTAATTGATAAAAGCAGTGTCGAAAAATGGCATAAAATGACAAAAGACGCAGCAGCAGAAAAGCTGTCCAAGCGTATAGCAGACTACTTAATCCTCAACGCTTAATAACAAGCAAACATGTCAGGAAGAACTTGTATGAACGTAGAGATTTCGATCATTCGTCTCTCTCACGGAGAAGGCTTACCCCTTCCCTCTTATGCCACCCCACAATCAGCTGGGATGGATCTTCTTGCTGCCGTTAATAAGACAATCGAATTGGCACCGGGCGATCGCACACTGGTTCCAACCGGCCTCAAAATCGCACTGCCTGATGGCTATGAGGCTCAAATAAGACCGAAATCAGGCTTAGCACTAAAACACGGAATAACTCTGGTAAATACGCCAGGGACAATAGATGCCGACTATCGTGGAGAAATCGGTGTTATTATGATCAACCTTGGCAAAGAAACCTTCACTATCGAAAGAGGCATAAAAATCGCCCAGATGGTGGTGGCTCCCTGTATTCAGGCTCGTTGGTCCACAGTAGATTCACTAGAGGATACATTACGTGGAGAAGGTGGTTTTGGATCAACAGGCGTCTTTGCTCAGGAATAATAGGGACTGGGAAATAAAAAATGCTTCGGCTATCAAAAAAACTACTCTTTGCAATAGAAGCAGTAGTAGATATCGCTTACCACGCAGGCTCTGCACCTGTACGATCAACTGAAATATCACGTCGGGAAGGCATTCCAAGACGCTATCTTGAACAGGTGCTTCAACAACTGGTTCATAACGGTGTTCTTGCAGGTCAACGAGGACCGCGTGGGGGTTACCGCCTAGCAAAGGAAAGACGGCGCATAACTGTCGGTGAAATTATCCGCGTTGTCAGAGATTTGGAGGGTGCATCAGATCCTGCCAGCGAAAACGAGGGGTCTGACATTGGTATCAATGTCGTTCGCCCGATCTGGGTTGACATGCAAAAGGAAATAATGGAGCGTTTCGACAAAATAACCATTGAGCAACTTTGCGACGAAGCAAGAAAACAAAACATTCCCAGCGAGGCCACAGCCGCAATGCCTGATTTCAGTATTTAATCAGGCGGTCTCCAGGGGGTCGTATAGCGAGAAACCATGAAGACCAAAAACAACACCTTATCTTCCTCTTTCCGAGGCAAAATATACGATTCTATCCTTGATACGATCGGCGCGACACCACTGGTGCGATTGCAAAAACTTGCCGACGCCCACGGTTCAGGTGCTGAAATTCTCGGAAAGTGTGAATTCTTTAATCCGCTAGCATCGATTAAAGATCGTATTGGCTTTGCCATGATTGAAGCACTGGAAGAATCCGGAGAGCTCGACAAAGATACCGTTATTATCGAACCAACCAGCGGTAATACAGGCATCGCCCTTGCCTTTGTTTGTGCGGCAAAAGGTTACAGGCTGATCCTGACAATGCCCAAAACCATGTCTGCAGAACGTCGCAAAATGCTGCGTTATCTCGGCGCAGAATTGGTTCTCACAGATGGCGCGCTAGGCATTAGTGGCGCAGTTGCACGTGCAGAAACCTTGGTCAAGGAATTGCCCAAGGCAGTTATGCCTCAACAGTTCATGAACAAGGCCAACCCAGCAATCCACAGAATCACAACGGCCGAAGAAATTTGGCACGATACCGCTGGTCAGGTCGATATGGTTGTTTGCGGCGTTGGGACTGGCGGCACCCTCACGGGTGTAGGTGCGGTTCTTAAAGAGCTGAACCCGGAAGTCAAAATGGTTGCAGTCGAGCCCGAAGACAGCCCTGTTCTTTCTGGTGGACAACCCGGCCCTCATAAAATTCAGGGGATTGGTGCAGGATTTATTCCTAGCATTCTCGACACTGGATTGATTGATGAAATCATTCGAATCGGAAATGATACAGCCTTCAGAACTGCTCGCGAAGCAGCAGCTCTTGAAGGACTACCAATCGGAATTTCTTCTGGCGCTGCTCTTGCTGCAACGCTGGAAATTGGCGGCCGACCAGAAATGATGGGTAAGAAAATTGTCACCATTTTACCTTCTTTTGCCGAACGCTATTTGAGTACAGATCTTTTTGAAAATAACTAACGGTCTGAAATCTTAACCAGCTGAAAAAATGCACTCAGATAAAAGTGCACATCTGCCGAACGGAAATTTGAAACGTGAATGAGCAATTGGAAGACGAGCTAACAGACGATCAAATTGACCGTTATGCTCGACATCTTGTCCTTCCAGAAGTGGGCGAAGAAGGACAACTAAAGCTTCTGCGTTCAAAGGTTCTCGTTATCGGTGCTGGGGGACTTGGCTCCCCCCTTCTACTTTATCTTGCTGCTGCTGGTATTGGGACCATCGGCGTTGTCGATGATGACGTTGTTGACCTGTCAAACCTGCAGCGCCAGATTTTACACGATACAAATCAAATCAATCACCCCAAGGTGCAGTCTGCTAGGTCGCGTCTGGCCGCGATCAATCCGGACATAGATATCCAGCCCCATCATTTCCGTCTGGATTCAGATAATATTGATGATCTGATTGGTCAGTATGATTTGGTGGCCGATGGGTGTGATAACTTCAATACTCGTTATCTAGTCAATGACGCCTGTTATCGACAAAAGGTCCCTTTGGTCTCCGCCGCAATTATGCGCTTTGATGGACAACTGACAACGTTCAGAGCTTTCGAAGAGGGAGACAAACCCTGCTATCGTTGCCTTTTTGGCGATGAACAGGTCGCGGAAAAAGGCAGTTGCGCTGATGTTGGCGTACTCGGCGCACTGGCGGGTACAATGGGCAGCCTGCAATCCATCGAGGTTATCAAGGAATTACTGGGAATTGGCGATAGTATGAGTAACAGCCTGTTACTGTACGATTCTCTGGGAACATCATTCCACAAGATGAAAACCAAACGCGACCCCGCCTGTAGCTTGTGCGGAACTGCTAATTAGAACCAGATAACTTCATCACTCCCTATATTCCTCCTTAATTCCAATAAGATAATTCATGGAATCTTCAATATTACTTAAGAAATACAAACTACCGTTACTGAAACTTAAAGACACCATAATGTAGCTGTTTCCACAAAACAGCATTAACAAAAAAACAGTACCGTATTTTAAATGATAAAAGCCTTCCTAATTCTTGCCATCCTTACCCTTTTCATGGCCAGCCCAGCATACGCGTTCCAAATTTTTGTATCTGTGCCAGAAAAGACCATCACTCTTGATGTCGAGGCTTCTGATAAAATTGAAGAAATCAGGATTAAAATTCAAAACAAGGAAGGAATAAGCCCCACCCAACAAAAACTGACTTTCTCTGGCCAAGTCCTCTTAGATGGCAAGACACTCTCGCATTATAATATAAAAAAAGAATCTACGTTACAGCTCGTCATTATTAGCAACGAAATAGACGTATCCAATAATGCTCAAGCAGCTGTACAGGTATCCATATCAAACTCACAATCTATCGTACTTACCAACAATATAGGTGCCAGAATTACAACAATTGGCAGCCCTTCAGGTATTAGCCGTTCGACCTCCACAGGCGCGGGGCGTGATTCTCCTGGTGGCACTGGCCGCACATCACCCCAATCTGAGTTAAACCAAATCACGCTGTTTACTGAAAACTTTGAGACGGGAGCCAATAGTTCATCCACAAAAGGAAACTCAGCACGTGAACTTGCGATGTTGGCGTCCTTTGATTCAAGTGTAACATCCATATTCGCGGCTCCTCAAACTGATTCTCAAAATGAAATTAAATCCAGAACAGACCTATCAACAGATCAACCTTGGACAGTTTGGGGGCACGGTTCTTATAACAGCATTGAAAACAAACATGATGAAACGGATGGTGATAACCGTTTTACGGGTGATGTCTGGGGGTACAATATTGGATTTGATTACAGTTTGAATAATGCAACCTACGTCGGCTTATCATTGGGTTATTCAGATAGCGATCTTTCAACATTGTATAACTCTGGAACTTACGATGAAGCCAATTGGTCCCTAACCCCGTATGCTGTGTATCAAGCAACCGATAACATCAAGCTTTCTTTTCTTGGTGGATATAGTTTCGGAGATATAGAACAAAGTCGCAATAACGGATCAGTCACATCAACCACAGACAGTTCCATGCTCTACGCAGGTATAAATGCCAGCTACAAAATCGAACCTCTACAGGATATCCCTTTTGCGGTCTCAACAAAATTAGGATTAACAGCACTTCATAAAGTCGTCGATGCCTATACAGAAAGCGACGGCACTCATGTCGATAAAACAGTATCTAATACTTGGCAGATACAGCCAGGGTTAGAGGCAAGTTATAGCTTTATCAGTGATCAAACAGAAATTCAGCCCTTTGTTAAAGTGGATTTCATTCATGATTTCAGAGATTCTATAAACAATGATGATAATGCCTATGACTTTGGGGGAGGTATACGTATTAATAACCCATCAATGGGGTTGAACGGTATAATCGAAGGGCAATCACAAATTGGTCGTGATGATTACAGCGAATATTCAGTGAGCGGACTATTAGCTTATGGTTTCTCGCTAGATGATGGCCATTCAAAGACATCAAGCTTTTTGGAACCATTTGTTAAATCGAGCTTTATAAACGACGCGCGAATTTACGGGACAGGAATCACCTACCAACATGAATCAGGGTTGATAGAAGCCGATTTTGATATATCCCATACAATGGAAACAAACAGCCAAGAAGGCTATACTTCGGTACTTCTTGGCGCAAAAATCAATTTTTAAATTCCATATCATTTCGTAAAAAGTTGCTAAAGAAGCTTTTCAATCGGATAGCCAGAAAAATGTTTGGATGTGTTTAGCACGACATGACTACTGATGTTCATCACACCAGGTGTGTCCGTCGCATCCAATAGATGATCGTTTATTTCGTTGTATCGTCCCATATCAGGAGCCACGATCCTTAAACAGAAATCAAAAGACCCACTGACCATATAGCACTCGACAACTTCCGGGATCTTTTGCACATAATCCTGAAAGGCTTTGAATTGATCCCGGCTATGGTCTTTGAGGGTCACAGTTGCGATGACCATGACAGACCGACATACCCGTTCCAGATCAAGCATTCCAAAATAGGGACCGATAAAACCGCGTTCTTCCAGTTTACGGACTCTATTTAAACAAGAACTTGGTGATAAGTTAACTCTGTCAGACAAATCCTGATTGGTTATGCGGGCTTCTTGCTGAAGAATCGAAAGAATCTTTTGATCTATTCGATCCAGTTGCTGACTAAATGACATTTACAGGCCTTATTTTTACCAGACTATACATTACAGAACGCAGTTTCATTCTGGATAAACAGAAAATTATTCTCTGGAAATCCTTATTTTCTCAATACATCAGACTTGCACATTAATCAAAACTCTAACGATATTTGTAAATACCTATTACAAAGAACAAAACAAAATATAATTCGGTATAGTTTATTTAAACCGCAGTATCTGCAGTTAAATAGAGCGACTTCGATAAGACCTTCGGCAGATTCTGCGATAAACTTATTTAACTGAGCGAAACCACGGCGTTAGAAATTCGCCAACAACAAACTCGCCGAACAATGCGTAATACACAGGTAATATACTGGGACGCCTGATCAAAGATCAGGCACAGATCCACCAAAGGAGCACATAATGTCTAACGTTCTTCCTGGCCGCGAAGCCATGATGACCACCTACAACCCGCCAAACATCGCCTTTGAAAGAGGTGAAGGAACCTGGCTTTACGCAGAAGATGGTACAAAATATCTCGACTTTTATAGTGGGATTGCCGTTTGCGCCTTTGGTCACGCGCACCCGCATCTGGTTGCTGCGCTGAAAGATCAGGCGGATAAATTCTGGCACTGTTCCAACATGTTCCGGGTCACACAATCAGAAACACTGGCAAAACGCCTAACAGACAATTCTTTTGCGTCAAAAGTTTTCTTTAGTAACTCAGGTGCAGAAGCCAACGAATGTGGCCTGAAAATCCTACGAAAATATCAAGACGCCAAAGGTCGTCCGGAACGTAAGCGTATTATTGGTATGACCAGCGCCTTTCATGGTCGTACACTCGGTACCATTGCTGCAGCAGGAAACCCTGCGCATACAGCCGGCTTCCTGATGGAAGACGAAGGCTATGATCACGTTCCCTTTGGTGATCTGAAAGCACTGGAAGCCGCAATCACAGACAAAACAGCTGGCGTCATTTTTGAGCCCGTTCAGGGTGAAGGCGGCATTCGCCCGGGCACGGCTGAGTACCTTCGGGGTATTCGCGCCCTGTGCGACAAACACGATATCCTGATGATGGTTGACGAAGTCCAGTGTGGTATGGGTCGTACCGGCAAGCTCTTTGCTTATGAGTGGTCAGGGATCGAGCCTGATGTCATGTCCCTTGCCAAAGGCATTGGTGGCGGGTTCCCACTTGGTGCTTGCTTGGCAAATGACAAAGCTGCAGAAGCCATGATCTTTGGTACACATGGCAGCACCTATGGCGGTAACCCTCTTGCTGGTGCTGTTGGCAATGCTGTTATGGATCTCTTGATGGAAGATGGTTTCCTTGCTTCCGTGACAGAAAAATCCAACAAAGTTCGTGCCCAACTGGAAGAGCTTATTGCGAAACACCCCAAAGCCCTGATTTCTGTACATGGTCTTGGCCTGATGATCGGCCTCAAGTGCGCAATTCCAAATGGCGATGTACTGCTTGAGCTTAGGAACGAAGGCATGCTCTGCGCAAAATCTGGTGACAATCAGATCCGCTTCCTGCCACCGCTCAATGTCTCTAATGATGAACTGGATACCGCGATTGAAATCCTTGATCGTGTTTGTACGAAACTGACAGCCTAAGGAAAACGGTCGATGACTTATACCCCTTTGCTCGAATGGATCGATGCACAACAGGACAGTATGCTTTCGGAAGTTTTGACGCTGAGTGAAATCAACTCCGGAAGTGCGAACATTCCGGGAATTGAAAAGGTCATCGACCGACTTTCTGACTTTGCATCTTCGTTAGATGCAGAAGAAGAACGTCTTGAGTTGCCACCCCGAACAGATGTTCTTGATAACGGTGAGGTCGTCGAGAGCGAAAGTGGTCCGCTGCTTCGCCTCACAAAATGGCCAAACGCCAATCGCCGTATTCTTCTGGTGGGCCACAGCGATACCGTCTATCCCAAAGACCATAGTTTCCAACACTGTACCAAGCTTGATGAAAACACCATCAATGGTCCCGGTGTTGCCGATATGAAGGGCGGCATTGTTGTTATGCTCACTGCCTTACAGGCTCTTGAGCGCAGCCCCTATGCCGGTAATATCGGTTGGCAGGTTATTATCAACCCAGATGAAGAGATCGGTTCTTTTGCATCAGCACAACATCTGGACCAAGCCGCCAGAGCAGCCGATATCGGTATGATTTTTGAGCCCGCATTGGCCGATGGTACGTTGGCTGGCGCAAGAAAAGGCAGCGGCAACTTTGCCCTGATTGCTCGCGGACGTGCTGCGCATGCCGGTCGGGAACATCACCTTGGCAGAAATGCCATCGCAGCCCTCGCCCGGGCTATCTCGCTTCTGGATGGCCTGAACGGTCAAATGGAAGGCGTCACCATTAACGTTGCCAAGCTCACCGGCGGCGGACCCAACAATGTCGTTCCCGATTTTGCACTATGTCGCTTTAACATTCGTGTACCAAACCCGGAAGGGCAGGCCTGGGCAGAAAAGCAACTGCAAAAAATCATTGATGAAATCAGTCAGACCGATGGTATTTCACTTGAACTGCACGGTTCATTTGGGCGGCAACCAAAGGTTATGGACAAGGCCCACCAACAACTCTTTTCCCTGTTGAAAAGCTGTGGAGATGATCTGGGTCTTTCAACAGAAGCAAAAGCGACAGGCGGATGTTGCGATGGAAATAACCTCGCAGCTGCTGGCCTTGCAAATATAGATACGCTCGGTGTTCGTGGTGGGGCAATTCACAGTACAGATGAATTCCTGCTGATCGACAGCCTGAGTGAACGCGCCAAACTTTCTGCTCTCCTGCTCTTTAAACTGGCAGCAGGCGAAGCAAGTTGGCCCGACCGTACAACCACAGCCTAATTTGGCTGACAAATCCGGGGAAATCGTCCCAATGTTAATTATCAGACCTGCTCGACAAAGTGATCTAGGTGATCTTATGGATTTGTCCCACGCTGTGGGAACAGGCATGACATCCATGCCAGCCAACGAAGGTTCCTGGCTTGAAAAGCTCACCCGTTCAGAAGCCAGCTTCAAATCCCCCGCAATGGGACCACAAGGTGAGATTTACTTTATGGTTCTCGAGGACACTAAGACCCAAAAAGCGGTTGGCACCACGGCGCTATACGCCGGGGTTGGGCTAAAGTATCCCTTCTATTCCTATAAGATATCGACATTGGTCAATGCCTCATCCGAGTTGGAAACAACCCGTAAAATGAAGGTCATGATGCTAGTGAACGACTACACCGGCGCAACTGAGATCGGGTCGCTTTATCTTTCAAAAGAATACCGCCAGCCCGGTATCGGTCAGTTCCTGTCCAGATGCCGTTATTTAACTTTGGCGGATTTTCCGGATCGTTTCGGTGACATGGTGATGGCCGAAATGCGTGGCTGGCAAAACAAAGACGGCTCCTCTCCTTTCTGGACGCATCTCGGCGAAAAATTCTTCGGCATTGCTTTTGAAAACGCAGACAAGATTTCTTCCGTCAAGGGAACCCAGATCATTTCAGATCTGATGCCAAAGTACCCGATCTATATCGATCTGCTTCCGGAAGAAGCACAGGAAGTTATTGGCAAGCCACACGAATCATCCAGCCCAGCGTTGCGTCTGCTTGAAAAAGAAGGCTTCAACTTTAACGGTTATGTCGATGTTTTTGACGGCGGCCCCTCTGTAGAGGTTCCAACCAGAAACATTAAAACCCTACAATCAAGTCGTGTTGCCTCTGTTAGCGGCACAACAGAACAGGTCGTAACAGAAGATCAATCAAATCTCTATATCATCAGTAACGCAAATATCGATGCTTATCGCATGTGCCTTCAGCCCGCAGAGCTGGACGACAAACAATCCATCAAACTGACACAAGAAACGATTGACGCGCTCCGCCTGAAAGATGGCGATGAAGTACGTTACGTAAAATTCCGGGAGAACAAGTCATGAGCCTAGCACAGAAACTTTATATCAATGGCGTGTGGCGCGATGGCAAAGGCAGTATACTTTCCTCTACCAACCCCGCAAACAACGAAGTCATCTGGCAAGCGGCCTCTGCAACGGCAGAGGATGTAAACGATGCCATTATCGCAGCACGTTCTGCGCTGCGTGGATGGGCGCTCACTTCATTAGACAACCGTATTGAAATCATCACAAAATATCGCGACCTTCTGAAAGAACGTCAGGAAGATATCGCCGTAGCAATTGCAATGGAAACCGGCAAACCGCTTTGGGAAACCAAAACTGAAGCAGCCGCGATGATTGGCAAAGTTGCTCTGTCCCTCGACGCTTTTGAAAAACGTACAGGCGATCATGAAAATCAAATGGGCGAAGGACTGAAAGCAACCCTACGCCACAAACCTCACGGCGTTGTTGCTGTCTTCGGACCCTATAATTTCCCCGGCCACCTGCCAAACGGGCACATTGTACCCTCTTTGATTGCAGGCAATACCATCGTCTTCAAACCCAGCGACCTGACCCCGATGGTTGCCGAAGTTATGATGCAGGCGTGGCATGACGCCGGACTTCCTGCGGGCGTCCTTAATCTGGTGCAAGGTGCCAAGGAAACAGGTGTAGCCCTCGCCGGACATGATGGCATTGATGGCCTCTTTTTCACTGGTAGCTCCGCAACAGGCGAGCTATTGCACCGCCAATACGCAGGTAAAACCGGTAAAATTCTGGCTCTGGAAATGGGCGGTAACAACCCACTGGTTGTTATGGAGGCAAGCGATCACAAAGCTGCGGCTTATCACACCATACAATCAGCCTATGTCACCTCTGGACAGCGTTGCACCTGCTCCCGCAGATTGATCGTTCCAACAGGGAGTGAAGGCGATAGATTTATCGAAACACTATCATCGCAAATTGATGGTATCAAAGTCGGACAGGATGATCAGGAAAATCCACCTTTTATGGGGTCTTTGATTTCCAATGCTGCGGCGGACGGTATCCTTGCCGCACAGGAAAATCTTGAGAAACTGGGTGGTAAAGTTATCAAGCGCCTGGAACGTCTTTATGATGGCAAACCATTTTTAACGCCTGGCCTGATAGACGTTACAGCCATCAAAGACCTGCCAGACGAAGAATATTTTGGCCCTCTCCTCCAGATTATCCGCGTTGCTGATTTTGACGAAGCCATTGCGGTTGCCAACAACACCCGCTTTGGACTTTCAGCCGGGATTCTAACGGACAACAAAGGCCTTTGGGAAAAGTTCTGGATCGAAAGTCGTGCCGGTATCGTGAATTGGAACCGTCCGCTGACAGGTGCCAGTGGATCAGCACCTTTTGGGGGTGTTGGTGCCAGCGGCAATCATCGCCCAAGTGCTTTCTATGCTGCTGACTATGCCGCTTATCCTGTCGCTTCTCTTGAAGCCGATACGCTTAACGTCCCTGCACAGCTAACACCTGGGATCATTCTACAGGATAAGGGATAAGTCGATGACCTATTACGAGGTTAACTTTGACGGTCTTGTCGGCCCAATACATAACTTTGCAGGTCTTTCCTATGGCAACATAGCATCCGATAAGTCAGCCAAAGGAACCTCGAGCCCTAAAGGCGCCGCCTTGCAAGGGTTGGAGAAAATGAAAGCCTTAGCTGACATGGGTATGAAGCAGGGGGTTTTACCTCCTCAGGAACGTCCTCACCTACCAACCCTTCGCGGCTTGGGTTATAGTGGAAACGACGGTGATATCCTTAAGAAAGCCGCAGAAGAAAATCCAGCTCTCTTTGCAGGTACTTGCTCTGCCTCTTCAATGTGGGTTGCAAATGCGGGAACGGTATCTCCGCGTCCTGATACAAAGGACGGCAGAACACATTTCACCCCGGCAAACCTGATCTCCATGTTTCATCGCTCTATTGAGCATCCGACAACCGGACGTACGCTACAGACGATCTTTGCCGATGAGAGCCGCTTTGCTCATCACCCTGCCCTACACGGCAGCCACCATTTCGGGGATGAAGGTGCCGCGAACCACACACGTTTTTGCACCAACTATGGCGACCCCGGCGTAGAGTTCTTCGTTTATGGTGTCGAAGCCCTGCGCAAAAACGCGCCGGGTCCGAAAAAATTCCCCGCCAGACAAACCTTAGAAGCCTGTCAGGCTGTTGCTCGTCTCCATGGCCTGTCCGAAAATCGGGTTGTTTATGCGCAACAGAACCCCGATGTGATTGATCAAGGGGTCTTCCACAACGATGTGATCTCGGTTGGCAACGGACGAGTTCTGTTCCATCACGAAAAGGCTTTTCTCAATACCGATGCTGTCAAAGAAGAGCTGAACAGGAAGCTCTCGAGCAGTGACATGGTTTTTGTCGAGGTTCCCGACAATCAAGTATCCGTTGAAGATGCTGTGCAAAGTTATCTCTTCAACAGCCAGCTAATTTCACCTTCAAGCAGTGGCAGCAATGCCATGACCTTGATAGCCCCTATCGAGTGTCAGGAAAATCCACGGGTAAAAAAATATCTGGAAGATCTTGTTCAACAAGGCGGTGCCATTAGTAATGTAGAGTTCTTCAATCTTCGCCAATCCATGAAAAACGGCGGCGGTCCGGCATGCCTTAGACTGCGTGTTGTCCTCAGCGATGATGATTTAAGCAATCTGGGTGCACGTGTCCTGCTTGATGATGCCCTTTACGAAGACCTCAAGACGTGGGTCTCAAAACACTATCGGGATGAGCTTTCACCCGATGACATCAAAGATCCAGCACTTCTGTATGAAGTGCGAACTGCCCTTGAAGAGTTAACTGACATTCTAAATCTTGGCAAACTTTACGATTTCCAGCGGGCTTAAGTCGGATTCCCGTCCTGACTTAAGCTTCTTTTATCCCGGGTGATCATCGCATCACTCGGGATCTTTTTGTCCGCCACAAGAACGGTTTACAACAGTTCTAAAATATTCCTGTACGATATTTTCATCAAACCATACCGCTTGCACTGATGTATCGAAAGAGATGATATCTCCATTTTCATCGACATCATTCCAAGTCAGTTGTTCAATAAAATTCAACGCATCTAGAACTAATGTTTTACCATTTTCCAACATCTGACAACTTGGCCGATACGCTTCTACATACGGTATGATCTCATCAAAACTAATCTTTTGCTCTCCCCACGCCGTTTCCATTGATGCCACAGGTTGATACAAAATATCCAAAGTAATGCCATTTATAAGCGCTAAGGTACCGCGCTCTATCAAATCCTTATAAGATGCTGATTCTCCGAAATGATCATCAAAATCAATGGAGAGGTACTTCCAGTATTCTTGTTTAAAGACGTCAAAAGGCAAATATAGATCCAGTGCTTCTCCAACATTTTCATCAAAATACAATAAAATATCTTTTCTGATTGAATGAAGCTCTAGATAAGATAATTCAACTTTTTTCCCCTCTAAACTCAACCGATAGAAAGAGCTATCTGACATAACCAAAGCCTATAAATAATATATTATTTGTAAAGTTAATCCCTAGAGATAAAGATCAGATCGTGTTGGCGGCATTCCGGAAAGCCCCTTGGTTCTTTTGGTGGCGACGGTCTGGAAAATATTCAGTGTGCCTCGTGTAAAGGCTAACGACACACCAGTGAGATAGAGGACCCAGAGGCGATAGCGTTCTTCACCAGCTTCTGCAATCGCTTCTTCTTTTTTCTCGATCAAGCGACGCGCCCACAGTTCCGTGGTTCTGGCGTAATGTTCACGCCACGCTTCGACGTCATGGACCTCAAAACCATGTGCTTCAAGGTTTCTCGCGGTCATACCGATATGATCAACTTCCGCGCCGGGGAAAATATATTTGAGCATCGAATTATATTCTGGACGCTTTCGATTGAACTTCGCATCGCTGGTTTTGCCCCTGCGGGTAATGGCGTGGTGCAAATAAATTCCGCGCGGTTCCAGCAAACGATTAACCGTCAGATAATATTCCCGGTGATTTTCTATGCCCACATGTTCAAACATACCAATGGATGAAATCTTATCAAAGGTGCCTTCAAGCAAACGAAAGTCCTTGAGTTCAACCGAGACCTTATTTTCAAGACCTCTCTCTTTAATCCGCTGTTGTGCCAGAGCCAACTGTTCTTCGGACAACGTAACCCCGACAGCAGTGACGCCAAAGTGTTCAGCCGCATGGCAGATCAACGCGCCCCATCCACACCCGATATCCAGCAAGCGATCCCCGGGTTTCAGGCGTAGCTTGCGACAGATCATATCCAGCTTGTCGCGCTGTGCCTGTGCAAGATCATTGGCCCAGTCCGTGAAATAGCCACAGGTATAAACCATCTCGGGATCAAGAAAGAGCTCATAAAACCTGTTGGATACGTCATAGTGATATGCAATATCGTCCTGCTTGCTACCCCGGCCCGACGTCTCGCCTTGACCGTCCAGCTGGACGTTTTGTTGATCCGTTCGCGCAAAGAGAAGCGGAAAGAGATTCCGTAGTAGAAGGCTTTTATTCAGGCTTTTGAGCAGCTTCTTGGTTTTGCCTTGGGGGCGACGTTCGGCCAGATCAAAAAGCGTGCCGCCACGAATATCCAGCCCACCTGAAAGATAGAGATCAATAACCGTCTTAAGTTTTGGCCGCCTGAGTAGTTTGGTTAAGACCGTTCTGTCCGTAAGCGCCAGACGGAGGTTATTTTTTTCAGCATCAGAAGGCGGAACAAGAGACCCATCCCAAAGTTGAAAAGAGAAATCCAAACCAAGTTTTTCGTGGAGATGCGAAAGTGCTTTTCTGACGCTTTCTAGCGAACGGTCCTGTCCCATAACAGACATTACTAATCCTTTGATAAATCAAACAAGATTGCACCACACCCATCAAAAGCTTACCCAAGCAAATAGCCAGAAGCAAATACTCTGTCCGGCACCACTGAAAATTGATCAGAACGATGATAATTAAACCATTATCATCGTTCCACACATCCCCAATCAACAAAGGTTCTAAACATACATTGAGAGATAAGTATCAGCTTGTAATTTAGCTTTCCGCGTCCTATTTAGCTTCGAAGAGACGTCATGTTTAAGCAGACAAAAACACCCAGATAACTTATTAGGTAATTGCCTTGGGTAATTGCTTTGCTTGAATATAAAGAAGCAGGTATGTAGGCTGTTCTTAATTTATTATTGCCTGCAACCTCCCAACCAGTTGAGATGTGTTTACAATGGACATTATTCTAGGGCCTTTGATTACTGTACTCGTGATTGCGCTCGATCTATTCAAATGGGCTGTTATCCTTTCGGCAATTCTAAGCTGGCTCGTTGCTTTCAACGTAATTAATACGCATAACCAGTTTGTCAGTATGGTTGGAGAGTTTCTCTGGCGTTTGACAGAACCTGTACTTCGCCCGATTAGAAATATCATTCCCAATATCGGCGGCATGGACCTGTCCCCAATCGTACTTTTACTGATCATCATATTCCTACAAAATGTGCTCATTAACCTCCGCATCAGTTTTGCGTAAAACAGCTTAAATCTGGCTTATCAACAAAGAAGGTATCGCGTTATGTCCCATTCTCTAAGTTTGAGCAGCCGCGATGCCCTCTTGATCATTGATGTGCAAAACGATTTTTGCACGGGTGGGGCTTTGGCGGTACCAGAAGGTGAAGCCATTGTCCCCGTTGTGAACAAACTGATTGACCGCTTTCCCCACGCACTTGCTACACAAGACTGGCACCCCGAGGGACATTTATCTTTTGCTTCATCCCACAAAAATCAGACCCCTTATGGAATAATCGAGCTTAGCTATGGTCAACAGGTTCTTTGGCCGGATCATTGTGTTCAAGGAGAAGACGGATCAACTCTGCATAAAGATCTCAATAAAAATGCGCTGGAGCTGATCCTGCGCAAGGGCTTTCGGAAAGAAATCGATTCCTATTCCGCCTTTTACGAAAATGACAAAAGTACCTCAACCGGCCTCAGCGGATATTTGAAAGAGCGCGAGATCACGCGCATCTTCCTTTGCGGCCTTGCAACGGATTTTTGTGTGTATTACTCGGCAATAGACGCCATCAAGCAGGGGTTTGAAACCTTTGTGATTGCCGACGCCTGTCGAGCAATTGATCTGGATGGATCATTGGCTAAAGCGATGTCTCACATGCGAGAATCAGGCGTTGAAATTCTGAGCTCTGACGAGCTTTAACCGGATTATCCGATCAATTAATTCAGAATTCAAAACAGAAAGCCTATCCTGCCTTGCGATAAGTCATTGCATCGCCAGACCGAAAGCCATAAAACCACGAAAACAGAAGTCGAGATTCCCCATACTTTACATCGCCTCAGGCGGAATTTTGTTGGGCTTATGATACTGACCAATTGACATTGAGATCAATCGCCCCCGATGTCAATTGGCACTGGGATCAATCAAGGAGACCTATGATGTCCACTGCGACAATTATTGACGGTAAAAAGTTTTCCGCTACCCTTCGTGGCCGCATTGCAAAAGAAGTTACCCGCCTGAAAAACGATCATGGGCTAACACCCGGTCTTGCCGTTGTTCTGGTTGGTGAAGACCCTGCTAGTCAGGTTTATGTGCGCAGTAAAGGCAAACAGACCCTTGAAGCTGGCATGAATTCTTACGAACACAAGATGCCCGTTGAAACTACTCAGGAAGAGCTTTTGGCAAAAGTCGAAGAGCTCAACAACGATCCTGCTGTTCACGGTATCCTTGTTCAATTGCCTGTTCCCGATCATATTGATGATCACGCCATCATTAATGCCATTGATCCAAACAAAGACGTTGATGGTTTCCACGTTATCAATTCTGGTCGTTTGGCAACTGGCGCACGTGGCGCAAGCGCACCAATGATCCCTTGTACCCCGCTTGGTTCTATCATGTTGCTCAAAGATCACCTTGGTGACCTTTCTGGCAAAACAGCCGTCGTTGTTGGTCGTTCTAACATTGTCGGCAAACCAATGGCCCAACTTCTGCTACAAGAAAGCTGTACCGTGACCATCGCGCACAGTCGTACAAAAGACCTTCCAGACGTTGTGCGTCAGGCTGATATTGTGGTTGCCGCTGTTGGACGTCCTGAAATGGTTAAAGGCGACTGGATTAAACCGGGCGCAACCGTTATCGACGTTGGGATCAACCGCATTGAAGTTGAAGGTAAAAATAAACTGGTCGGTGATGTCGCGACAACAGAAGCCATGGAACATGCTGGCGCAATCACCCCGGTTCCAGGTGGCGTAGGCCCGATGACAATTGCTTGTCTTCTTGCCAACACACTGACGGCTGCAAGTCGCCAAAACGGACTAAAAGAGCCTAACCTCCTCTAAGATTTCGCTATGGAATTAGCCATAAAAAACCCCGGGCCTGAATCCTCAGTCCCGGGGTTTTTCTTATTATCGTCGTTGGCGCTAAAAAAAGCCAAGCAAGACACACAATTTTAATGCTTGCCCTTAAGCAATCACAAGCTTGAACAGCCCCTTGATCGGTGCCTTCGGGTCAGCCACTTCGCCTTTGCGAATAATATTGATCCGGCCTGTGCGTGCCAAGTGCAAAGCCTGCTGGCGAACGGCAGGTAAATATTTGCGCCAGGCATCCGGGCGATCTTCTTTCTTTGCACGAGGCTTGTAATAAGCGCGCGCAAGAGCATCCGGGCTAACGGCATTCTCAGCCCCGTAGAGTTCCCCAAGGATAAAAATCGCAATCGGGTCGTCAGTTTTTTTCTTCTCGTCGCTCATATCAATCTCTCATCATAAGAATGGCGCCTTCACTAACGTGAATCTCGCCCGGGGGCAATGACAATCTACACGATCCTCTGCCTAGCAGCTTTGCGGTGAAGGCATTGGATTAAACCATGAGGTTAAGATAGCTTATCAAAGTTTCTTTTGGACAACGATAAATAATCGCGGAAAAGTCAGTAGAACGCGGCCATCCTTCAACGGCTTATAAGCCTGTTTAATCTTGCTTAGATACTGTTCCAGATATGCAGTCCGTTCCTGATCATTTAAGGGATCCAAGAAAGGCCTGAGACCTGTTGATTTGAACCAATCCACAATGCCCTCCGCATCAACCAAAACATGCTCATAACTGGTCCGCCATATATCAATCACATCAGATTGATCCGCCACCCAATTATAATAATCCGCACAACGGCCAATAGTTTCGCGCGATTTCACCGCTTCTGAGAGCACCTCTGCCCATGGTCCTTCTGAAGCAGTCTCTCTCATCAAAGCATGAGTTGGCTCGGATAGGTTATCCGGCATTTGAACGGCGAGGATACCGCCCGGCTTAAGGCACTGCATCAAACGAGGAAACAAATCGCTATGCCCAGTTACCCACTGAAGCGAAGCATTGGCAAAAATAACGTCTGCTTTTTCCTGCGGATGCCAAGTTGCAATATCATCAAGGGAGAACTCTGCGTTAGGGAGTCTCTTTTTTGCCTCTTCCAGCATTTTCGGCGAAGAATCCACCCCAAGAATAGCAGCTGATGGGAACTTTCTCTGTAAAAGCTCTGTCGAATTGCCGGGACCACAGCCAAGATCAACAACCGTCTCAGGCTTATCAATACTTACCCTGTTCAGTAACTCATACGCAGGACGTGTCCTAAGATCCTCAAACTGAAGATATTGATCAGTGTTCCAGTCGTTTTTCAAAACATCTCTCCCAAAAACAAAAAGCCCCGCGATTGCAGGGCTTTTTTTATTCGAAATTTACAAAGAAATTATCTTTGCTTATTCAGTAGCTTCAACCGCAGAGCGTTCAGCTTGATAAAGCCTTCAGCGTCGCGTTGGTCATAAACCGTATCTTCTTCAAAGGTCACATGCTCTAAGCTATAGAGTGATTTTGCTGACTCACGTCCGGTAACGATTGCATTGCCTTTATAGAGAGACAAACGCACATTACCTTCTACATGTTCTTGCGATTTATCGATCATAGCCTGCAACATTTCACGCTCTGGACTAAACCAGAAACCGTTATAGATAAGCTCGGCATATTTCGGCATCAGCTCGTCTTTTAAGTGCATCGCGCCGCGGTCCAACGTAATGGATTCGATCGCGCGGTGTGCCGCAAGAAGGATTGTTCCACCCGGTGTTTCGTAGATACCACGAGATTTCATCCCGACAAAACGGCCTTCAACCAGATCAAGGCGTCCAATACCGTTTGCACCACCCAGCTCATTCAGCTTGGTAAGGATTTCAGCAGGGGACATTTTTTGACCATTGATTCCAACCGCATCACCTTTTTTGAATTCAATGATGACTTCAGTCGCTTCGTCCGGCGCATCCATTGGTGAAACAATGCGCTGATAAACATGTTCGCCCGGTGCGACCCACGGATCTTCCATTTCCTTACCTTCAGAGGAAGTATGTAGAAGGTTGGCATCAACAGAAAACGGCGCTTCGCCACGCTTGTCTTTTGCGATTGGAATTTGGTGCTTTTCGGCAAAATCAATCAACTTTGTACGGGATGTCAGGTCCCATTCGCGCCAAGGTGCGATAACCTTGATATCCGGGTTCAACGCGTAGCAGCTTAGCTCAAAACGAACCTGATCGTTTCCTTTACCCGTTGCACCATGGGCAACAGCATCTGCACCTGTTTCTTCAGCTATTTCAATCAAACGCTTGGAAATCAGCGGACGTGCGATTGACGTTCCCAAAAGGTAAACACCTTCGTAAACAGCGTTGGCACGGAACATTGGAAAGACAAAATCGCTGACAAATTCTTCACGCACATCTTCGATATAGATATCTTTAACGCCACAAGCTTCTGCTTTCTTACGGGCTGGCTCCAGCTCTTCACCTTGACCAAGATCCGCTGTGAAAGTCACGACTTCACAATTGTAAGTTTCCTGAAGCCATTTCAGGATTACCGAAGTATCAAGTCCGCCTGAATAGGCAAGTACGACTTTTTTGATATCGCCCATAAGAGTTCACGCCTCTGCAAATAGTGGCTATGCCGCAAGAAGGCATAAGTGCCGTTTGTTGGTAAATCTGCCGGGAGTATAGGTAAATCCTGATCCAGAGCAAGTATTGTCCGCAGAAATTACAGGGAAAAATACAATTATTTTACCTAAGCAAATTAGTCTATTTGCCTATAAATCCAATACGACTTCACTCTCATCATCAGAATAACCTGCTGGCTTTTGTGGCACGGCAGAACAAAGAAGAACCTCATCATCTGCAATTCCTGCTGAATACCCTTTCGGATAACTGACAGCACCAGACTTCAATTTCGTCACGCAAGCACCACAATTTCCTGATCGACAGGAAAAATCTGGAAAGATACCATTTTCTTCTGCCAACTGTAACAGGCTCCCTTTTTCAGGACTCCATTCTGCCACCTGATCTGAAGACGCAAACCGAACCATGACAGGTTCTTGAGGGAGGTCACTTTGGGCAGCCATTTCGAGACTGGCGCTACCTTCTTCCGAACCTATTTTTAACTCCGCAGAGGATTTAAGCACCGTCGAGGAACCAAAGGTTTCATAACGAATACGTTCCTCGCGCACGCCCAGTGTCCTCAAGGCTTCATAAACGGATTGCATAAATTTCTGAGGGCCACAGAGATAAAAATCGTAATCATCAAGGGACAGATGTTCCCGCAACAAATTCAGATCAATACGCCCTTGAACTTGAAACCCTTTACCCAAAACATCAGAGGATTCTGGCTGAGAATAGGTGTTATATACTTCAAAGCAGTCAAACCATGTCGCCAAGGCATTTGTATATTTTCCAAAGGCGTGCTCATTCCCGTTCCGCGTCCCATGGATGAAATGGATTTTACGCCCACGAGGGAACTTTTTCTCTTGCTCCAAAAGTGCTTCGGTTATGGCCATCATTGGCGTCACACCGACACCGCCAGAGAGAAGAACGACAGGACGCGTACTTTCTCTATCCAGATAAAAATCACCCCATGATCCTTGCGCTTCAATGATATCTCCGGGTTTCATACGATCGTGAAAGTATTTGGAAACCAATCCTGCTTCTTCACGTTTGATCGAAAGACGATAATAACGCCCGTTAAAAGCATTCGAAATTGTGTAGGTTCTTCTTACCTCTTGTTTTTCTCCCGTTAGCGTCTTGTTCGGGATATCAACCCGTATTGGTAAGTGTTGGCCGGGTTCATAGTCAGCCAGTGCCTTTTTATCTTCCGGGACCAGGTAAAAGGATGAAATGCTTTTGCTTTCTTTCTCTATTTTAGCGACCACATAGCGCCGCCATGCATTCCGATCCTTTAAAGTCGAGAGTATCTCTTCCGCTTCTTCCCAAGACCCCGTCAAATCAAGAAAAGGAGAATAGCTCTCAAAAGTCCAGGACATCGGTAGGCTCTTTTCAACAAGGCGTACCTCTTCCACCTTAATCTGCACCAATCGTTGAGCATCAGCAAAAGCCAGAACTTCTGGACCATCCCAGATGACTTCAGCCTGCCCGGTAATATAGAGAAGATCGCCAGTTTCGAAATCAGGAACCAGCAAACCAGCTTTCGGATAAACCTCTATGTTCCCAAAAGTATTAAAGTGGTTATTTCCCGGGAAATCAGGAAACAATAATGTCGTGTCATCAACAACCTTTAGAAAACCTGGTTTGCCGCCACGATGGGACACATCCACACCAAACCGATGATCACGATTATCCGGAAAATAAGCTGACGAGATAAAAAAAGTATCCGCTTTGCCAATGATGTTTTTAGCACTCTTACCCAAAACCTCAGAGTGTTTTCCTGATTTTTCTCCCAAAGTTTTTAGAGCTTCTAGTTCAGAATTTTCATCATAGGCGGGCGTACGCGCTTGTATATATTGTGGGCAATTGCCAAAGCTCTGATCAACGCCAACAGTAAAACCGTTTTTAGCCGTTCGCCCGCGCACCTTACCTGCCAGACGATTTCGACGCCGCGTATGGAATTCAATTCCTAAAAATCCTAACGGAGATCCGATTTCCACGTTTTCTGACAAGGGATCCCCCGATAAAGGTGCGTTATCAATAACCAGCGTTTCTCGATCAGGTGAAGTTATAAAGCCAGATTGACCAACAACCATTGATGCCCATGGGCGACCCTTTTGGTCCAATGATCCGACAATAATTTGTGGCAGATTTCCATAAAATTCACGGTGTTGGTCTGGTAAAAAATTGCGAACAAATTTAGGTGCGTAGTGATGAACATTCTCCAGGACACCCAAGCGTCGCTGAACCGCCAACTCTCCTTCGTGAAAAGGTGTTGTTTTGGGATCAAAAAAGGATGTGCTCATAACTGAACTCCTTATTCATTCTTATTTTTTTGAACGAATGGGCAAAATGGAGCGAGAACCCTGAATCATTCACTATTTTCAGAGTTCTCTCGCAAACCTTTAATTAAGCCACATCACTCAAAGGCGTTTTTTGCATGCCGACAAAGTTTGGCAAGGCTTCAATTCTTGAAATCCAAGCTTGGATGTTTGGGTAAGGATCAAGGGAAACACCACCTTCAGGGGCGTGAGCGATATAGGTATAAGCAGCAACATCCGCAATACTTACCTTCTCGCCAACCAAATAACTCTGCCCATCAAGAATCTTGTTCATTGTTTCAAAAAGCGCTGTCGCACGTGCTTTAGCAACATCGTGATCCAGATTTGCACCAAATACAGTTACCAACCGCGCCGAGGCAGGACCGGATGCAATCGGACCAGCTGCAATGGAAAGCCATCCCTGAATTGCAGCTTCGTCTTGCGCAGAACCCAAGCTCCAAGTCTCGCCCCCATATGTTCGGGCAAGATAAACAAGAATGCCATTGGAATCCCACAGGACGACACCGTTATCATCAAGGACAGGTACCTGTCCAAAGGGGTGCATTTTCAAAAATTCTGCGTCCTTATGCGCACCAGCCATCAAGTCCACATCTACCAAATCATGCTCAAGACCCAGCAGAGAAAGAAACAGTTCAATACGATGAGCATGACCGGAAAGTGCATGGCGATATAATTTAATCATCTTCTAATCCTTAGAGGCTTAAATCAAAAAAAGAGTCATTCGCTTGAGAAACGGAGTGTTATCCGCCCTCTTGAACATAAGATAATTCGCTAGATATTCATTTATTATCCATACATACTGGACATAATTATAAACAAAATAGATATAATAATGGACACACTTGAGAGTATGCGTGTTTTTACCGCAGTCGTAGAACACGGCAGTTTCACCGCAGCCTCAAAAAGCCTCGGTATCTCAACAATGCTCGCCAGCAAGCATGTAAAAAAGCTCGAGGAAAAGATAGAAGCACGCCTGCTTAACCGTACAACGCGCAAAGTAAGCGTCACAGAACTTGGACAAGCCTATTATGATCGATGCCTATTAATCATTGAGCAAACCGATGAATTGCATGACCTCGTAAGCGAGCAAACCGATACCATAAAAGGGCATCTTCGCATCACCGCCCCCAGAGTTCTGGGTGAAGAGATTGTTGTCGATTGTGCCAATGATTTTATGAAACTTCATCCCGCAGTCACTCTGGATTTACGATTGGAAGAAAGAACCGTAGATATCATCCAAGAAGGGATTGATGTCGCAGTAAGATTGGGTGCCCTCAACGATAGCAGCTTAATCGCCAGACACCTCGCTAAATACAAATATCTGCTTTGTGCAACACCGGGGTACCTAAAAGAACGAGGTACACCAACGCACCCTAATCAGTTAATTGATCACGATTGTATTCTTGGATCAACCATCAGTCCGACAAATCAATTGGACTTTATTGTCGACGGAAAAAAAACGGCGCTAACCATCAAACCACGTGCACGTGTAAACGCCGCACAACCCATAAGAAAAATGACTTTAGATAGCCACGGTATTGGTATGTGTTTAATTTCTACTGTTAGAAAAGACCTTGAAGAAGGCCGTCTAGTCCGGGTTCTTCAAGAGTTTGAAGCCTATGACAGAAGTGCCTATGTGATTTACCCACATCGGCGGCACCTTGCCCCGCGGGTGAAGGCCTTTGTTGATCATGTTGCCCTGCATTTCAAAAAATCAGACAAGGTTGAACACTAATCGGCAAAAGCTCCGGATCGACTATAGTTGTTCCAGGCAAACCAGTAGGAAATATGTCCCGGTAATCGTTCCAGTTGATGACCATCTTCAGAAATCAGTGCATCCTCGGTCACTTCCCAACTACCATTTTCACTTTTTAAATAACCTGCTTTTTGAACAAGAGAAAATACTTCATCATTTCCAGCATAAGCCCGCACTGTTCGGGTCTTTTCATTTCCGATCAGAATAATTTTTTGTTCACCAATCTTATCCTGAACCACTTGCCCACCACGGAATCTCGAAAGCGGCCAAGCCTGTTCTTTGCCCTGCAAACGCAAGACAAAAACATAAGATTTTGCGACATTTTCGCTTTGGTCTACCTGCGCCGGAAACATGAGTTCGGGCGAGGAAAAATACTCTCTATAGGCAACCCCTGATCCATAGTCTCTTCGGTATCCCGTATCGATATTCAGAATTCTTGTTTTTGGATGATGAGCCTTCCATTGTTCCCAGCGTGTAATCGTCACCGGTCTGGTTTTAAGCTCCAGATCTGTGCCCGTTAAAGTCCCCACGACAGGACGTCCTGTAAACTGATTCCACAGCGAATGTGTTCGTCTATCAAACATAAGCTTATTTGAGCGATAGAGAAAACCAGATGATCCGAATATCATCGGCTCTTTTCCGTCTCCCAAATCAGTTTCGTACAAAATACCCGACCCGCAAAGTGTACAGTAAGCCAAGGCAACGGGAACTCCCCCAATGACATCATTGAACATTTCATGCCAGTTCATAATGCGTAGCGGGTAAGCCCTGGTGTCGCCATTAATGGAAATGCCAAATACCAAATCATCATCGCGCATGTAGTCAGCTTTTTTCGCGGGGATCATTCCTGGATGATCCAGTGAGGGAATACCGTCTTTGTTTACGCCACCCCATGCTATTTCCTCTAAGCGGATTGAATGACGAACGCCCGGATAAAGAAAATCAGCAAAATTTGGATCGATGAGTTGTGTTACACGCGCTTTGAATACATCAAAACCGTCAAAAGGTTTAATCTCGGGGTGTTCTTCCTGCCAAAGCATCCAATCGTCCCAACTCTGATCCGGCTGCCCCGTCAAGGAAACCAGTGTAGATCTAAGTTGAGTGCTATTGGGTTGAAAACGAAGCGCTTGTATCAAAGCAGGAACGACATCTGTCTTTCCTCGTTGTTCGAAAATCGCAAGGTTTTTATCCCGATCTTCACGACTACCCACCAAAACCTGCAGGCTCTGTTCAACAAGAAGAGGGGGATGTTGAACACTTTGAGCCTGAAGGTGTAGTGGTAACACACAGAGGAACATAGACAACAATAGGGCAAAAGCCCTTCGTGTAGAAATAAAGACCATAATATCCTCGCGACCTTCGAACACTCTCAAGGTAAGCAGAGATCATTACGGGGTAAAAACACAGCGCGTCACAGTTCTGTGACGTCAACTTGAGCGAATTGAACTAATTCCTGTTAGGCCAAAGCTCATGATGGCTATCGATCACAAAGGTATGTTTGTGTACCTGTTTGGGGTGGTAATGCGGGTGGCGATGTGGTTCCGGCCCTTCCCATCCTTCGTGGTCGTGGTCGTGGTGTTCATCATGGGTGTGCAAATGTAGGTGTGATACTTCTGGATGTACATGAGTCAACACGGCACTATCTTTTGAAGGCCACACAATAATTGCGACGACCAGTCCACCAAACACACCAACAGCGCTGACAAGGAATGTTTCTGATAGTCCAAGATACAGGCCCAACCAACCAGCTGCCGGATAGGCAATAAGCCAGCAGGCATGGGATAACGCAAAGTGGCTGGAAAATAATGCGGGAAGATCCTGTTTATGGGCAGAGCGCTTCAACAATAAACCGCCCGGTGTTTGGATCAAGGAAGTCCCTGCCCCAATCAGGCACCAAACGACCAAAGCAAGGCTATAGGACAATTCCAAAGAGCCGACAACAAGCGTGATCAACAGGACCACAGCCCCTAAAAGCATAATGGATCTCGGTTCAAACTCATCGAGTATTTTCCGTAAGCTTAAAGCAACACACATCGAGCCCAGACCTGCTGCCCCAAGAAAAACAGCGACGTCACTTTCTGTACCATCAAGGACTTCACGCACGTAAACAATAGTATTCACGATGACCATGACACCCGCTGCTGAAACAACAAAACTCAATGCAAGCAACCCTCGTAACCGTGGTGTCGCCAGATAAATCCTTGTTCCTCTGGATACTTTGCGAAAGAAATTTCGCTCTTCTTCTGTTGGTTCAACTTTGGGCAGAACAATCGCAACCACAAGTAAGGCAGACGCCAAGAAACCAATGATCGTTCCTAAAAACAGCCAATGAAAACTCATAATCGATAATAACAGCCCTGCAAAAAGCGGGCTTAATAAGGCTTCGAGATCATAAGACAAACGAGATAAGGAGAGCGCTTTGGTAAAATCACTCTCTTTAGGCAAAACATCCGGGATGGTCGCCTGAAAGGTCGGAGTAAAGGCAGCAGAGAACGACTGAAACAAAAATACCAATAGATAAATTTCCCAGATTTCGGTCACAAACGGTAGAAAGATAACCATTCCTGCGCGGCATAAATCCAGGATAACTAAAAAACTCTTCCGCGGAATCTTATCTGCAAATGCCCCGACAACAGGCGCAATTCCCACATAGGCAACCATTTTAAGTGCCAGTGCTGTTCCCAAAACAGCACCCGCATTTTCCCCGGCCAAGTCATAGGCCAGAAGACCGAGTGCCACCGTTGTTAATCCGCTCCCCATAAGGGACAAAATCTGAGCGGTAAATAAAGTTCGGTAAGTCTTGTTTTTCAGAACACTGAGCATAATAAAAGTCTTACAGAATGATAAGCTACTCCCCAACGCTATCCCCCCATAGGGGATAAATCAAGGAGCCTTTCTCAAGAAAAAAACAATTTTATAAATTCTTTTACGTATTCGTTAAAGAATACAATATTCATAAGAAGCTGTATTAGTTTATCTTTTCACACTTTTTGAAGAAAAATAAAAAATTTCACCATCGTGACAAATTATTTACCTTTTGCACTTTAAGCTTCTGGTCAAAATTAAATAGAGCAGTAATTGTGCGGTTAAGGAGCAAGAGGTATGAACGTCCCAAATACTAATAATTCCCATGAAGAGGGCGTAAGGGAAGATAAAGTTGGCGACATGCCTAATACAGGTGAAACCAATACCATCGCAACAAATGACGATGTAAATAATCATAATCCGCTGGAAGCGCCTGAAACAACCCAGCTTTCGGAAGAAGCACCGCAAATAAAATTCGGTATTGGTAAGCGCCTGATTCTTTCTTTTGGTATTGTTGCCACCATGACAATTTTGGTGAGTTTCATTAGCTGGTACAACCTAACCAAGCTTTCCCAAACACAGGTCGCACTGACAGAAGAAACTGTTCCAGCCATAACCTCTGCACTGAAGTTATCTGAAGAAATATCAAGACTGGCTGCAACCGCACCCCTTTTAGAATCTGCATCAGACACAGCACTAAGGGATCAGAGATTTCTAGAATTACAAAGCTCTATTTTATCTGCTCAGGGGCATCTTTCGAGTTTAGGCGAACTAAATGTGAGCCAGGAAACAGTCAACAATATCCAAACAAGTCTGGGGGATATTGGACCAAAGATTGACGAACTTCGCGAATTGGGGAATGAAAAACAAACCTATGCCGTTCGCAGAGAAGAACTGGGCAAACAACTTTCATCTTACAGAGATCTCGTTGCCAAGGAAATTTCGCCTCACCTTATCAAAGTAAGACTTGCCGTCATTGACGGAGAAGGAGAACCACTCCAACTTTTCCAATTACAACAAGGCCTGTTGGACTTCAAAGGATCGACCAACCTTCTTATTGGCCTTCTTGCAGAGGGTGGACAGACGAATACACTGGAAGATATTGAAAAAATTGAACAGTTATTCCTGACATCTTTGGGATCAATGGCAACACCGCTTTCGAAGCTATCCCAAACCCAAAAGGTGGAGAAACTCTCAGAACTTTTCAAAAATCTCTTAACTCTTGGTAGTAAAGGGGATCTTCAGAATAACATCTTCGCGCTTCGCAGAGCTGAATTAACAGCGCAAAACAAGAGCAACGCGATTATGGAAGAAACAAGAAAAATCGCAGAGAATCTCTCGGGACAAATCAGCGAATTGGTCAATAATACGGAAGCTGGGATTGCTGTCACCGCAAAAGAAAACAAAGCATCATCCAAACGAACTGAAATCATTATGATTGTGATCGCCGCAGCTTCCCTGCTTGTATCAATTTTGATCGGATGGCTTTATGTTGCGCGTTCTTTGCTGAGACGGTTGATGGGCCTTGTTCAATCTATGGAACAAATTGCCAATGGCGATCTGACGATCAGCATCATGCGAAACGGAAATGATGAAATCAGTAAAATGGGTTTTGCTCTGGCCGAACTTCGTAACGTTTCAAGAGAAGCAGAAGCTTTGAAACAAGAGCAAGAGCTTAGCCAAGTGCGTTTAGAGGAAGAAAAACGCCTCAACGCAGAGAAGCTCGCTAATGATTTCGATGCTTCTGTTGGTTCTTCTATCAGTATTCTCTCTAGTAATGTCACCGTAATGCGGGATCAAGCCAAAGAAATGCAGAACTTGGCCGCGGGGTCACAAAAAGAAGCCCAGGAAATCAGTGGTGCAAGTGAAGCTATGTCCAATGACATTTCCACTGTTGCCGCCGCAACAGAAGAACTTTCGGCCTCAATTTCAGAGATTTCAAATCTCGTAAATAAATCAACGGACTGCTCACACAGTGCCGTCGAACGTGCCGCCACAATGAACGGTAATATTTCTCGCCTCAATGAAGGCTCGCAAGAGATCGAAAATGTCATCAGTATGATCAGTGGCATTGCAGAACAAACCAATCTTCTTGCTCTCAACGCGACCATTGAGGCTGCTCGCGCTGGCGAAGCAGGCAAAGGATTTGCCGTTGTTGCTGCCGAGGTCAAGAACCTCTCAAATCAGACTACATCAGCCACGGAAGATATTCGTTCTCTCATTGGCAACATTCAAAACGAGATAAGTAGTGCCGGCGGTGCGGCAGAACAAATTGATAACGTCATCAAAGAAATCAATGAAATCGCTGGCGGCATCTCAACGGCAGTAGAAGAACAAGGTGGCGCAACCCGAGAAATAAGTCAGACAGTCAACCAGTCCGCAAACAATTGCTCGGTCATTGCTGAACGTGTGCAAGAAGTTTCCACAGCCTTAAGCAAAACAAACCAATCTATGGAGCAGGTCATAAACGGTGTCCAGAAAATTGATGAGGAAAGTTCACTACTCACTGAAAATGTGGACCAATTCCTAAAATCAGTTCGCGGACAGTAATATCAAGACAAAACCAAGCCCCGGGTACGTTAGTGCTCGGGGCTTTTTCGTGTCTTATGACACAGCTTGCATCACCAGAGATATAGCAATAGTCCACATGACGATGCCAATAAAACTGTCCAGTATACGCCATGCTATCGGACGCTTGAATAAAGGAGCCAGCCACTGCGCCCCTAAGCTGAGCGAAAAGAACCAAACAAAAGAAGCAACAACAGCCCCCAGCCCAAACCATATTCTGGTCTCTGCAGGGTATTGCCCGCCAATGGAGCCCAATAAAACCACTGTATCCAAATAGATATGCGGATTAAGCAAACTAATGGCCAATGTTGTTAGTACGGCCTTGATAAGAGTGTCCGAACCTGTGCCCTGTTCTGCCATCAGCACAACAGGGTTTAAAGCTGACCTGAATGCTTTCAAGCCATATACAAAAAGAAAAAGAGCACCACCCCAAACAGCTAAATCAAGAAGCAAGGGGTTTGATGTGATCAACACCCCCATACCAGCCACGCCAATGGTGATTAGTAGCGCATCAATAAGGCTGCAGAGCCCCGCAATAAGATATTGATTATTTCGGCGAAGCCCTTGAGTAAGAACAAACGCATTCTGTGCCCCAATCGCGATAATCAACCCGGCACCAATTCCCATGCCTTTTAAAAAGGGTACAGCAATCCCGAACATTATCCCATTCCTATAAAACCAATTGAAGCCACTGAGTTCCATCCTCAGCGGCTTCAATTTATTCAATCACAAGAAACAAGTAATGCTAATAATTTTTATGTTACATAAGAATTACTAATTAAGCTTCATCTTCCTGCACGATCCAAGGTTCAGCCTTTCCTGCTTGTTCCCATTCCTGCCAGGCGGATAGATCTGTCATCGCTGAAGAATAGTGCTTAACGACGGGATCATCGCTCAACTGATACTTAGCAATACGGTTCACAACCGGGGCAAACATTGCATCAGCGTTACAAAATTCCCCAAACAGAAAAGGCCCCCCGGACTTTTCCAAACAATCGCGCCAGATATCAACGATACGTCGGACATCTTTATGAACACCATCAGAAACATTCATCGCTTCGTCCTTACGGCGCATGTTCATGGGACACTCAGCTCTTAAAGACATAAATCCCCCATGCATTTCATTTGAAATACACCGGGCTTTCGCTCGATCAGCTTGATCAGCAGGCCACAAACCTGCATCTGGAAATTTCTCTGCTAGGTATTCAAGTATCGCCAGAGATTCCCATACTGTCAGCTCACCGTCTATAAGAACCGGTACCTTTTTTGTCGGTGAAAAAGCCGCAAAATGTTTGTGCCCCGTCGATTCATCAAATTGAGAAAAAACCTCTTCAAATTCAATTCCTTTCACCTTTAAGGCAATCCAAGGGCGTAAGGACCAGGATGAATAGTTTTTATTAGCAATAATCAGCTTTAAATCTGACATAACAACCCCTTTGGATCAGTCGTGGAGCAAAGAAAACAAGATAGAAGAAGCACACTATGATCAATAAATCCTCCTTCTACTACCAACTATTCCACTTTTGGCAGCACTTATCTGAACTTTGTCATTTTTCAGTACACCTTTTCAGTCAGCTAAAACCTCTCTACAGTCGACCTAATGAAATAAGATAAATATTAGCAGAGCTAATTATGTTTGATTATCGACAACTTGCTGCACTCAATGCCATTCTCGAAGAAGGTAGTTTTGAGAAAGCTGCAAAAAAATTATTTATAACCCAATCTGCCGTTTCTCAACGTTTACGACAACTCGAAGACAGTCTGGGACAAACACTCGTTGTTCGCGGTACCCCGCTTACCGCAACGGTCTCTGGTCAACGCCTGCTCAAACACTATAAACAAGTCAGCCTGCTGGAAAACGAACTGGATACAGAGCTCAAAAACCAGAATAGTGAAGATTTCACCAGCCTCACGATCGGTTTGAATGCGGACTCTATCGGTACATGGTTCTTCGGGGCAGTTAAAAGCTTTGCTGAAGAAAATAAAATACTGTTGGAGCTCAAAGTTGATGATCAGGAACAAACCCATCACCTTTTACGAACTGGCGAAGTACTTGGCTGTATTAGTGGCAGTCCTCTTGCTGTTCAGGGATGCCGCTGCATCCCTCTGGGCCAGATGATTTATCAGCCTTTGGCCTCTCCTGATTTTGTAAAGCACTATGCGCCACGAGGCCTTACCAAGGACAACGCATCCAACACTCCCGTCGCTGTTTTTAATCGCAAAGATCCCTTACAGCACCGCTATTTGGAAAATAAATTCGGCATCACGGACTTCCCTCATCACCTTATTCCAGCCTGCGATGGTTTTGTTGATGCGCTAGTCAAAGGATTTGCCTATGGCCTTATTCCCAATCAACAGGGGCAACCTTACATTGATAGCGGTGATTTAGTTTCGATAGATCCCGATCATAAAATCCCGGCCCCTCTTTATTGGCACATCTGGAATTTACACACCGACATGATGAAGGGCCTGACAAAAGCATTGGTTTCAGAAGCAAAGCGTGTGCTCACACCGCTTCCGGATTGTTAAACTGTTTAGTTCTTGCGACTTGTCAGGATGTGGCTGCATTATCACCACAAATATTTTAAATAGCACCCAAAGAATAAAGCACAAAATCAATGCAAAATCGTAAATATTATACCGAAGCTAATCGTATTTCCTGGAACGAAGCTGCACCGCGGCACGAAAAGAGAAATCAGCAAAAGCTGTTACAAGACGTCACGCATACAGATTTCAATGCTTTGGAACCCGAGCTCACAGAAACTTTAAAGCGTATAGATATTCAGGGAAAACGGGTCGCTCAAATTTGCTGTAACAATGCAAAAGATTTGCTGTCTGTTATGAAGATGGGCGCAAGTTATGGCCTAGGTGTCGACGCAGCCTCGGCCTTTATCGAACAGGGAAATGAACTGATCACAACAGCACACTATCAAGACAAAATGGAATTGCTCGTCAGTGATGTCTACGACATTCCAGACCAGTATAAGGAACAGTTTGATGTCGTTTTAACCACCGTCGGCGTGATGAGCTGGATGCCTGATATCTCTGCCTTTTTTAAGGTCATTCACAGCCTGATTAAGCCCGGTGGACACTATGTCGTCGAAGAAATGCATCCTGTATTACTGATGTATGAAGCGGATGATCAGGGCGTATCAAGACCTCTTTATTCATACTTCAAGAAAGATCCTTGGAAAGATACTGACGGTTTGGATTATTTCGGACATGTTGAATACGAAGCAAGCCCAAGCTATAGCTTCCAACATAAGATGGATGACATCCTCATGGCGGGGATCAATCTGGGTATGAATTTGAAATATATTCGGGAAATTGATCGGGATATTTCAAATTTCTGTATGGATCTAGAGCATCAAGAAGCGAAGCCACCACTTGGCTTTAATATGATCATGCAAAAGCAAAGGTAACGTCTTGTCCCAATGATCCTAATAACGCAAAAGAAGGTCCGTAAATCCCAGGCTTTCTTTTGTTCTATTATTCTGCGGCACAGGGTTTCTTGGTTTTACGCTTTCTTTCCGATTCAGATTTCAACTGACCACAGGCGGCAAGAATGTCTTCGCCTCGTGTTGTACGGATCGGCGCTGACACACCCTTTTCAAAAAGATAATTCGAAAAACGGCGGATCTGATTGTTTGAAGAACACTCAAAAAACGATCCTGGCCAAGGGTTAAAAGGAATCAAATTAATTTTTGCCGGAATACCCTTTAGAATTTGAAGCAGTTTCTTTGCATCTTCCATAGAATCGTTCACATCCTTGAGCATAACATACTCAAAAGTAATGCGACGGGAATTACTGACACCCGGATATTCACGACAAGCATCCAACAGCTCTTTTAGGGGATACTTGTTATTGATTGGCATAATCTTGCTTCTGGTCTCGTCGTCAACCGCATGAAGAGAAACAGCAAGATTTACACCTAAATCAACACCACAACGTCGAATTTCAGGTACAACGCCAGATGTTGAAAGTGTAATGCGTCGTCTTGAGATGGTCAGCCCTTCTCCATCCATAACGATCTTCAAAGCCGCTTTTACATTTTCATAGTTATAAAGTGGTTCCCCCATTCCCATCATCACAATGTTTGTCACCCGCCGTCCGGGCGCAGAGCTTGGCCATTCTTCCATGGCATCTCTGGCATGAATGATTTGGGAGACAATTTCATTGGGGGATAGATTACGAACCAGCGGCTGCGTGCCTGTGTGACAGAACTTACAGGTCAAAGTACAGCCAACCTGCGATGAAACACAGAGCGTGCCGCGATCATCCTCAGGAATAAAGACCGTCTCGACTTCATTTCCATCGGGAAAACGAAGGAGCCATTTGCGCGTCCCATCAACCGAGATTAGGTCTTCAACAATTTCCGGGCGCCCCACAACATATCCGGCTTCCAGCTTTTCTCGAAAGGGTTTGCCCAAAGACGTCATGTCTTCAAAGGACGCAGCGCCGCGATTATAAATCCATTGCCACAGTTGTTTAGCACGAAACTTCGCTTCACCAAGGCTGAGAACTTCAGCCTCTAATTCTTCGCGGGACAACCCCACCAATATCTTCCGACCATCCGCAGCATGTGACGACGGAGGAGCAAAGGCTTTCGCGTGCCCTCGAGAACCTGCATTACTTGCCTGCGCACTCTGAACTTGCGCTTTGGCAGTATTTTCAACTTCTTGGGTCGTCTCTACCGTATTTTCAGTGATTTTCGGTGCTGTGGTCATAGCTCATCAATCCTTATGGCAGATATTTTATCTGCGATTGAGGCTTAAATAAAGCGAGTCACTTCCGGGTTCAAGCGGATTCGCTCTGCAGTAACTGCATAACAGCCGCTTGCTGCGGGTTAAAATGCCGTCATTGCCCCCAATGACGGCGACAGCTTTCTATAAATTTATCAATCTATAAGTAACTGTTCTATCCCGATCAAAACAGCCACTTGCAGAGTATCAAGGATATTATTTTTTACCACACGCCTGATTAATCGCGCGATAAGCCGCTGAAAACCCACTTAAAGAGTAAGTATCTTTGGTTTTTGTACCACGGCCAGAAACGCCACGTACAATAAGACTGGACCCTTTGATCATCGCCTTGATAGCCTTCTGATCATCTTCTTGATTATAAGCCCAAGCACTGTCCCCAGCGGTAAAGAATTTATAGCTGCTTTTACCCACACTGAGAGTTACTTGAGAATCCGGGCGATAGCTATAACCAGCCTGGATAGAAATTTCATCCCAGCGCTTTTCAGCTGCTCTGTGGGATACAACCAGATAAATATCGCCACGTTTTTTGTAATTCCCTTCAGCTTTCTTCGGAACCGAGTTCATAAAACAAACTTTATGACCATTTTCTGTATAGCTGTAAGAAGTCCAATCCTTGTGCTGTCCGATAGCTTTAATTCCCTGGGCAGAACTTGGTGTCGCAGTAAAAGCAGACAGACCAAAGGAAACGGATACCATAAGAGCCATAGGAATGGCGGATTTCATTGACAATAGCTTACTCATTATTTTCCCAGTTTATTCTAAATATCCAGTTACTCTAATACTCTGCGCTGTATAATATTCTGCGCGATAAATTCTTAATCTCAAGCATTAAGCCACAAAATAGGTAATTCTAAGGCAGGTCTTTTAATTTCGTCCAGCCTGTTAATCTTTTTTTGTTCGAATGATCTGACGACCCTGAACATGTTTGGGTAGAGGAACCGCCGCAGCCCTTGAATTAACAGGCCGTCCCGGGAACCTACCCATAGAAATCAATCTGTCATAAAGCACGATTGCACCTGCTACGCCAACATTCACACAAAACTTCATTGGAATTTTCACAATAAAGTCACAGCGTTCTTGCATTTCAGGGGACAAAGATCCTTTTTCGGGACCTAAAACATAAGCCGCCTGTGTTGGGTGACGAAAACTTGGAAGCTCAATTGATTCGTCTGTAAGCTCAACCCCAACCAATTGAACACCCTTTGGCAGTACCATCTCCTCGACACTGTCAAAGTTATAAAGCGGCAAAGTCTTTGCGGCATCCGATGTATCAGATTGTTTGACCTGTTTTGCATCGTAATGCGGTGCAACTGTAAAAAAGAAACTTGCTCCAAAGCTATGCGCTGACCGAAGCAAATTCCCCAAATTCATGGGTTTGCTACCGCCCTCGACCCCCATGCCAAAAAATCCTCTCATGGTTCTCTCTGCCATAGTCTTAATTCAGGTCCTTCTTAAGCCTGTTAATCTTCATTATTTTGCGCCTATAATGCCTGCGTAAAATAAGTGGGTGGTTGAGCCCCTCGGTTCAGAGTAGTTCTGAATTGAGCCTCGTGTTCTTAACATAAGAGTTTTCTAGTGTCCGATTTAACAAAAAACAACAGCTCATCCTCAAATGAGGGTCAAAATAACCCGATTATGGTCGAAGTGACCCGGGGAAATATGGTCGAAAGTATTCATCGTGCATCTTATGCCGTTGTGGATACGGATGGAAAAGTTGTTTTATCTGGTGGTGATTATGAAAAAGTCACCTATGGCCGCTCAGCCATAAAATGCATGCAGGCTCTCCCCCTTATTGAAAGTGGTGCCGCAGATGCGTTCAATCTAACCGATGCAGAAATATCTATTGCCTGTGCCAGCCATGACGGCCAGCCAGAACACGTTGAAACCGTTAAAAAGTGGTTGAACAAAATTGGCTGTACCGAAGACGATCTGGAATGCGGATCTCACCTTCCCTACCATGTCCCTTCAATGGTTGATCTTTTGAGAAATGGTGGTACAGAAACAACGTTGCACAATAACTGTTCCGGCAAACATGTTGGCTTCCTAACTGTCTGCAAACAATTGGGCTTCGACCTCAAAGGCTATGTAAAATACGACCATCCTTTGCAACAACGCATCCTTGGCGCAATGGAAACCATGTGCGGCATGGATCTAGGTGATGCCCCTCGCGGCATCGATGGTTGTGGCATTCCGGTTATTGGGGCGCCCCTTGCGAACATCGCTCTGGCCATGGCGCGCTTTGCCGACCCTTCCGATCAACCAGAAGCACGTCAGGAAGCTTGCCAACGAATTAACAAAGCCATTGCAGCAGAGCCCTTCATGATTGCGGGGTCGGATAGGTTCTGTACAAAAATTGTTGAGGCAACCAAAGGTCGTGCCTTGATTAAAACGGGAGCCGAAGGTGTTTACACAGGTATAATTCCGGAACTCGGATTAGGTATCGCTCTTAAAGCAGATGATGGGGTTACACGCTCTGCCGAGACAGTTATCGGTATGATTTTAAAGCATCTAAAGATTATTGATGGCCCCCTAGCCCAAGAAATGAAAGACGTACTGGAGCCTCCTTTGTTTAACCGTGCTGGAATACAGGTTGGTCAAGTTAGAGCCGCGCAAAACGTTCGCTTCTAAAAAACAAGACCTCTTCTCTTAAGCTATTGCCTATAAGAGAAGGGGCTTCTTCTAATGAAATACAGATACAGCTGCCCATTATAAATCTGCCAGAGGAATCGGCTTGACCAAGATGACCGTTCAGCCAGAAGTTCAAGATCAATATGAAGCCTATCCCTATCCGTCCAGAAATCCGGCGGATGAACATAAACGCTTAATCACAGGTTCCCCGAGTAATCTCGCTGAACTTAATCACTATCTTTTTGCTGGTAAGAGAAACTTCTCCAACCCCTTCAGAGCATTGGTTGCGGGTGGCGGCACGGGTGACGCTACTATTATGCTTGCCCAGCAGCTGGCTGATGCATCCGACGATGGACAAGGTCAACCAGGACAAGTTACCTATCTTGATCTTTCGTCAGCATCACGGGACATCGTAGAAGCAAGAGCAAAGGAACGTGGCCTAAATAATATAACGTTCCTGAGCGGATCATTGCTCGATTTACCAAACCTTACTTTAGAGCCTTTTGACTACATAGATTGCTGTGGCGTCCTTCACCATCTCTCCTCCCCGGAACAGGGATTGCGAGCTCTGACCTCTGTTCTCAAGGAAAATGGTGGTATGGGCATAATGGTTTATGGGGAATATGGGCGTGAAGGCGTTTACCCTATGCAAGACCTTCTGCGCAACCTGAGTGGAGATTGTTCAAGTCTAGCCGAAAAGGTAAAACTGACCCGACGTCTTTTGGAAAAACTGCCCCCAACGAACAGCTTTAACCGCAACCCCTTTGTCATTGATCACAAAGCGAGTGATGCAGAGCTTGTCGACCTCCTTTTACATAGCTGTGACAGAGCCTACACCGTTTCACAAATTTCCGACCTCGTCGCCTCATCCGGATTAGAACTAACCGCGTTTGTCGAACCAATTCGCTACAAAATTGATACCTATGTAAAAGACGCAAAACTTCTTCAGCATGCACATGCATTGACCCCTTTAGAACAGGCTGCTGTAGCTGAAAAACTTGCCAGTAATATGAAACTGCATGTCTTCTATCTATCTCGCCAAAAAAATACGATTGCTGATCTATCGCAAGCAGAAAGGGCAATCCCAGTTTTTCGCGAGATGCAGCCCAATGCCATTGCTGAAAGCCTAAAAAAATCGACCACGCTTAAAAGCAACCTTGATGGCATTCCGCTTAACCTTACTTTACCGCGACTGTCTGCTGCGATAGCAAAAAGATGTGATGGTAAGAAAAATCTGTCCGAGATTTATACCGAGCTGAAAGAGCTGGATGCACGATTGGAATGGGACAAGTTCTTACAACAGTTTAAAGAGTTTTATATGGTCTTCAATGACTTGAACCATCTGCTTCTCAGGTATGAAGATAATTGAATTTATTCACTTAAAACATGACAATCCCTTTTGGGTACAGTAGGCTTCAAGTCCTCTCCAGCCCCCAAGGCGTCTATTTTTATGTCCCATTTCAAAAACATTCCGGCTCCTTTACAAGGAGCCCTTTTGGTTGTCCTTGCGACTTTCGGCTTTTCAATTATGAACCTACTTGTTCGTATTGCCGCAGAAGAGCTACCTCTATTCGAAGTGACTTTTTTCCGTAATTTTTTTGCGTTTGTTTTTATGCTCCCCTGGATGCATAAAATTGGCTTCAAAGAACTCAAAACAAAGCATCTCAAATTACATTTTTTACGTTCTGCTGTGGGCATATCTGCAATGATTGTCTGGTTTGCCTCTGTAAGCTGGCTGCCGATGGCACAGGCCGTAGCTTTGAACTTCACCGTCCCCCTTTTTGCAACAATCGGGGCAGCACTTATTTTAAAAGAAGATGTTAAGCTTCGCCGTTGGGGCGCAACAATTATGGGGTTTGTGGGTGTGCTTATTATTGTACGCCCTGGGTACGGAGACTTCAGCCCCTTATTACTTCTACCCGTTTTAGCAGCCTTATTAATGGCAGGGTCGGTGATGATCGTCAAAACGCTCACCAAAACAGACTCTTCAAGCGTTACTGTCTTTTATACAACGATTTTTATGACCCTCTTATCTCTCTTACCAGCAATCTTTGTCTGGGAGTGGCCAAGTACCAATGTTTGGTATGCTGTTATTGGACTTGGTGTCATTGGCGCCCTAAGTAACTTGTTAATCACAAAAGCACTTTCAATTGCTGATGCGTCTGCCGTAATGCCCTTTGATTATGCCCGCCTCCCCTTTATGGCACTTATGGCCTTTCTTGCCTTTGGAGAAATTCCGGATATATGGACCTGGATTGGTGGTGGCGTAATCGCAATCTCGGCAATCTATATTGCACAGCGAGAAGCAAGTATTCGCAAAAAAGCTGACGCAGCGCTATCAAGTCGTAATACGGTCAAACCTGCAAGTAATTCACCCCAAGGCACGCTATAACTTTTAAATATACGTAAGGTTGCCTTAACTTGGATTTTCCACTGATTGTCGCTTACGAAGACGATCCAACGCAGCCTGCCACTTTTGAACCGTCGCAATCGAGGTACTTTTGGAGAAAGCCAGATACATATCATATTGCCCGATGAAAGCTGCCTCGCTGACCGTATCTTCGGAAACATCTTCCTCTTTAGCCATATAAGCCATGTAAGTGTCAGATGTTTCCAACAAATCATACCGTCCTTTTAGCAATAAAAATAAAGCTTTATTGACGTTTATAATTTTATTTAGGTTCTGAAACTTTAACGTTGTCAGCAATTCTTCACCTGCGCCACCTAACTGAACAGCGATATTACCAACCTTTCGAGCCTGCTCTAAGTTTTCTTTATTACTTCCCTGATAAAAGTGTTTATTCCCTTGTATTGTATAGAGACCAACACGAACGGTATAAAGTGGCCCAACCCATTGAAAAACGTCTTCTCTTTTTGGCGTTCTCACAATAGAAAAAATACCGACATCCGGCATTTCTTGTGCATATTTATAAGCACGAGCCCAAGGTAAAACCCTTATCTTGGGCTCCTCCCCAACCTCTGATGACAACTCTCGGATGATATTTGGGCCAATCCCCTTTAGTTCACCTTTTTCCAAATAATTGTATGGGGGGAAATCTTCTGTATAGAACTCGGTCGCGTTAACGTTCCCGATCGCAAAAAAGGAAAAGAACCAACAAAAATATATCCATTTAAACATAGCTACTTTCCCTGAGAATTCTCAGAATGCAATACCATAGTATGCAAAAAAAATTAGAAAATACCTAAGATTAAAAAGAAACTTGCTTTAAAATGTCAATTACCCGCTTCTTAATCGTTCACATCAAGCCAGACTTGCGCTTTCTCTTCATGCTCTGTGGTTATATGAGACTTCACAGAATTGATTGCAGCGATAAGAACCGAAATATCATCCGTAAAACCAAATGCGATAATAAAATCAGGAATTAAATCAGCGGGCACAACAAAATAGGCCAAGGCTGCCATTAAAATCGCTTTGGCTTTCAGCGGTGTCTTTCGATCAGTCGCACAGAAATACGCTGCCAAAAGCTTCTCTGAGAAGGTTATTTTTAAAGCGACTCTTTTAAGCTTCCTTAAAAAGCCTTTTTTAACAACCTTTTCATCCGCGGCCAGCAAAGCGGGCTCAGAATCTTCAGGATCTGGTTTTCGAAGCTGTATAAATCTCATATATCGAAGATGAGAGAGCAAGGCGTAGATTACAAGTCCTCACCCTCATGCCGATTTAGACTTTAGAAGCAAAAAGGTTCATTTTTTTCGCCAATTCAACATCCAAAGCTGATAGGCCATTACAATCATGTGTGGTCAGGACAATATCGACCTTGTTATAAACATTAAACCATTCAGGGTGATGCCCCATCTTTTCAGCAACAAGAGCCACACGGTTCATAAAGCCCCAAGCTTGATTAAAGGTTTTAAAGGTAAAAATCTTGCGAATAGCATCCCGGTCACTTTCCTGAGCCCACCCTTCTAGTTCCGGAAGAAGACTTGCTCTTTCGCTATCAGATAGCTTCGTGGGAATATTACGTTCCGGCATAATGAAAATCCTGTTTTACTGAAATTTGTTCTTTTTTTAACAATAGCATAGAATAATTTGATAGATGAACGGTGATTATGAAAAAAGGTGTTTGATTTTCCCTACGGTCTACGGGTAGGACTTTAAGATTGACAGCGCCTTTGAATCTATGCCTATTGCCGTCCTCGGTTAACTGGATTGAGAAAATGGGCCAACTTCATAACATAGAACGTTTTACGACTCCCCCAGAGATCAGTGATATTGAATCTCTGGCGCGTGAAGCCTATGCGCATATGCCTGATGAGCTCAGAGATGTCGCCAGCCAACTTAGAATAGAAGTTCAGGATTTCCCATCAGAATACATGATGGAAGCTATGGATTGTGAAACCCCTTTCGAAATTTTGGGGCTATATCAAGGTGTCGACCGCCGTTCTATGACTCAACAAAGTAGAGAGCTGAACGAAGAAAAAGATACTGTTTTCCTTTTCCGTCGCCCTATTCTTGATTTTTGGTGTGAAAACGGTGAAGACCTTAATCAGGTTGTCCGCCATGTATTGATCCACGAGATCGGTCACTATTTTGGCATGTCAGAAGACGATATGGACAAAATGGAAAGCCGTACGGTAAGTCTTTCTTAAGGCTCAGCATCGACATAGAACCCAACTAAACAAGTTCTTGCACGCGGTTACGCAATACAGGCAGCACATCATCTTCAAACCATGTATTTTTTTTGAGCCACATGGCTGAACGCCAACTCGGGTGTGGGGTAACAAAATAATCCGGTTGATATTCCTTCCATGCTTTTACTGTTTCCGTCAGTGTTTTTTTCTTTCCCTTGCCCAGATAATATTTTTGGGCGTATTGGCCTACCAATAATGTAATGTTCAAATTTGGTAATACGCCAAGCAATTTATCATGCCACAAAGGGGCGCATTCCGGTCGTGGTGGCGCATCGCCCCCTTTATCTAATCGTCCCGGATAACAAAATCCCATCGGCATAATTGCTATTTTTTCTGGGTCATAAAAAAGCTCTTTCTCAATCCGCAACCACTCTCGCAAACGATCACCCGAGGGATCATTCCAAGGAATACCTGTTTCGTGAACCCTGGTACCAGGGGCCTGTCCAATTATAAGAATTTTAGCTCTTAGAGAAATTTGCACAACAGGGCGGGGCCCCAAAGGAAGATCCTTGGCACAGTGCGTACAGGCACGCACGTCCCCTAATAGTTTGTCCAAAGCATTATCCATCAAGCTGCATTCTCCATAATAACAGGGCGTACGACATCCCCCACTATAAACTAACGAGAAGTAACAGACATCAAATCAATGTGATTGTCTTCTTGAAAAGGTATCATTGAAAATCTTCGAGCACTTTGGAATGGAAAACCTAGATGCCAAACATTCAAGCATCCTTTTCTTACTCAAAAGAGCTCTTAATCACGCACCCGTCTTTTGCATAAACTCAAGGCGGTTACCAAAGGTATCATTCACGAAAAACCTTTTATAACCTTCCAATTTATCATCCCATTGTACGGCAACATTATTAATAGCCAACTTGTCCGCCAGAAGATCAAGATCTTTTAAAAGAAAGGCAGGATGAGCCTTTTTCGCAGGTTGAAAATCTTGTTCTATGCCGAAATGAATTTGAAAAGAATCTGTACAAAACCAGACACCTCCTCTACCCGCTAAGCTTTCGGGTTTAGGGACTTCAGTCCAGCCCAGAATTGCTCCATAAAAATTTCGACATAAATCTTCACTATCGACAGGAATAGCTAATTGGACATGATCAAGACCTATCCAGTTCATACGATCCCCTCTTCGTTAAAAAAGTTACCGACAGAAATCCTAAATTCCAGTACGTTCGAGTACGGACAACCAATTTTCATGGGCAATTTTGTTGATTAATTTATCACCAAAGCCAGATTTCTTCAGTCCGTCCAGTAACTTAGGCAGACCTGTTGCATCCTTTATTGCATCTGGCACCAAGCACCCGTCAAAATCAGACCCAAGAGCAACACCATCTTCACCCAACTTATCAACAAGATAGGCTGCATGCCGGACCAAAACATCGATGGATGTGTTCACATCATGAGCACCATCGTCACGTAGGAAAGCAACATGGTAATTGATGCCCACAAGTCCTTTACTTTCTTTAACAGCATCCAACTGTTTATCCGTTAAATTTCGTGCAGAAGGGCATAAAGAATGTGCATTGGAATGGGACGCGACCAAAGGCTTGGTTGATAAATTAGCAACATCCCAGAAACCTTTTTCCGTGATGTGAGACAGATCAATCATAACGCCCATTTGGTTACAGTTCGCAACCAACTCGCGCCCCACATCGGTCAAACCAGTACCCGTATCAGGCGAACTGGGAAAAGCCATAGGAACTCCGTCCGCAAAAATATTTTTGCGGCTCCAGACCGGACCAATAGAACGAAGACCTGCGGCATAAAGGACTTCCAGAGCATATAGATCTTTATCAATTGCCTCGGCCCCTTCGATATGCATGATCATCGCAAGCTTGCCCACAGACATCGCTTTACGGGCCTCGGCAACCGACTTCGCAATAACGACCTGGCCATCACTCTCCCTTACCCAACGTCGTGCCATCGAAAACATTCGATTGGTAAAGTTAAGAGCTCCGGGCTGGTCAACAGGAGCAAAGTTAGCAGGATCTTCAGGATCAAACGGCACACCGGATGTATCATCATATTTAGAAGGAACAAACATCGCAAAAAGGCCACCTTGCAAGCCACCTTTTCGTGCCTTTGGCAGGTCAATATGCCCGCGCTCATTTTCAGAGAAAAAAGATACTTCTTTCGCTGTTCCTTCGTTCATGACATGGCGAAGTAAAGTATCATTATGCCCATCAAATACGGGAATAGGTAAAGCTGACATTAATCAATCCTGCTACATACAAATACAATAATATAAAATTTCAGGCTTCTGGTTGATAACCTTCACTGGCTTCTAGTAACTCACGGGTATATTCGTGTTCAGGTTTTGATTCACGCATCGTTTCGACATCCATAATCTCAACGATTTCACCGTGGCTCATAACCGCAATTTCATCACACATATGGGCAACAACTGCGAGATCATGGGTTACCAGAATATAGGTCAATTGACGCTTTTTACGAATATCCGAAAGCAAATTGAGAATTTCAGCCTGCACAGAAACATCCAGAGCAGATGTCGGTTCGTCCAACAACAGAATGTCTGGCTCCAACATCAAGGCCCGCGCAATTGCCACACGCTGTCGCTGACCACCAGATAACTGATGGGGATAGCGGAATCTGAACGAGGCCCCCAAACCAACATCAACCAAAGCCTGATTCACCCGGTCATCAATATTATCAAACTTGTGAAGTCGCAGCGGTTCCGACAATGTACGGTCTATACTGTGCCGGGGATGCAAAGACGCATAAGGGTCTTGAAAGACCATTTGAATCGTCCGGCAATAGGACATCTCTCGTTTTTTGCTGATTGGTTCGCCATTAACGGCAACAGTACCGTCCCAGCTTGGTACCAAGCCGCTTACCGCGCGAAGGACCGTGGATTTACCTGATCCGGATTCCCCTACGAGACCAAATGACCCCCCTGCTTCAACAGAGATAGAAACATCTTTTACCGCACGAAACCTTTCATGCCCTTCGCCAAAATAAACATTCAAATTTTGAATATCTAAAGCAACCGGGGCTTGGTTCAACTTTGTATTATCAGAGGAAGGCATCGACACTAGGGTCCTCTATCCATTTCGGGTCACGTTCAAGAACCGATAGCTGATCTTTGGGCTTGTGAATATCCGGCAAGGCATTAAGCAAGCCCCGCGTATAAGGATGTTTCGCATTTTGAAGTTCATCCGCGCGACAGGTTTCAACAATCCGGCCACCGTACATAATAATCACACGATCACAAAAGGATGCGACAAGGTTCAAATCATGGCTAATAAAAATCAAGCCCATACCTCGTTCTTGCACCAACTTATCCATGATCTGCAAAACACGGCGTTGAACGGTTACGTCCAAAGCTGATGTCGGCTCATCCGCAATTAATAGATCAGGTTCTGGAATCAACATCATGGCAATCATGATACGTTGTCCCATGCCGCCAGAAACCTCATGCGGATAGCTATCATAAACCCGCTCAGCATTACGAATTTGCACCGCATTCAGCATCGCAATAGACCTTTCCTTGGCCTCGGTCTTTGATGCATTTGTATGAACGCGATAAGCCTCGGATATCTGATCACCAACTTTCATCACCGGGTTCAGGGAAAATTTAGGATCCTGCATAACCAGAGAAATCTTATGTCCTCTGACATCACGCATTTCCTTTTCGCTTAGGGCTTGTAAATCCTGTCCATCAAAATGGATTTTCTTTGCTTCAACCTCACCCGGATGGCGGATCAACCGCAAAATCGACCGACCAGTCATAGATTTACCGGATCCGGATTCACCAACAATCCCTACGCGTTCTCGACCAACAGAGAAGGAAATGCCCCGAACGGCCTCTACAACACGTTTTTTAGACGCAAAACGCACCCAGAGATCTTCTACTTCTAAAAGTGGTTTACTCATGACTGTGCCTTCTTCGGATCGAGGATATCACGCAAGCCATCACCAAGCAGGTTGAACCCAAGAGAGACAATAAAGATCGCCAACCCAGGCATCGTCGCAATCCACCAATGGTCATGAATGAACTGTCGTCCAGAAGAAATCATCGCTCCCCATTCCGGACTAGGCGGTTGTGCGCCAAGACCGAGAAAACCAAGTCCAGCAGCTGTCAGAATAATGCCCGCCATATCCAACGTCACCCGTACAATCAACGAAGACATGCACATAGGCCAGATATGTCCCAGAATGATCCGTAATCGACCTGCCCCCTGAAGCTGAATGGCAGCAATATAGTCACTGTTTCGAATGGTCAGCGTTTCTGCCCGCGCAATACGGGCATAAGGTGGCCAAGCCGTCAAAGAAATGGCAAGAATTGCATTTTCGATCCCCGCACCCAAAGCAGATACAAATGCAAGTGCCAGAACAAGTCGGGGAAACGCAAGGAAGATATCAGTGATACGCATCAAGACCGTATCAACCCAACCGCCGAGATAGCCGGCTACAGTTCCAACCAACAGCCCAAAAACAGGCGCTGTAAAGGCAACCAATGCGACAATAAACAATGTTATCCGTGATCCGTATATTATACGGCTCCAGATATCGCGCCCAGAATCATCCGTCCCCAGAATATGTCCATCTGTAAATGGCGGCAGCAGTGTAGATTTTAAATTTTGAATAGAAGGATCATGGGTTGCCAATAACGGCGCAAAAATTGCCACCAAGATTAGCAAAACAATGATCATAAAGCCCAAAAACGCAAGACGGTTGGCAACAAGGGACTGCCACCCTGCATATAGCTGTACCATTTGGGCATGAAATCGTGATTCAGGGGACTCGCTGTTCAACCAGCCCTTCAATCCCTGATCGTACGATGTTGTATCTGTACTCATTCTAACGTGCCCTCGGATCAACAACTTTATATAGGAAATCAGACAAAAGATTGAGGCCGACAAAAATCAAACCAACGACAACTGTCCCGCCGATAACAGCATTCATATCGGCTGAAAGCAGAGCTGTTGTCAGATATGAGCCTAATCCAGGCCAAGCAAAGATAATCTCTGTCAAAACAGAGCCTTCTAGAAGGTTTGCATAGGAAAGAGCGATCACAGTTATCAAGGGGATCATGACATTACCCAATGCATGGCGCCAAATAACAGTTCGCTCTGAAAGGCCTTTGACTCGGGCCGTTGTAATATATTCTTGCGAAAGCTGCTCAAGCATAAAGGATCTGGTCATACGGCTTATATACGCCAGGGAATAATACCCAAGGATAGAAGCCGGAAGAATGATATGCGAGAAGGCATTCCAGAAAATATCAATATCGCCCTCGATAAGACTATCGATCAAAATTAATCCGGTTACGACAGGAATGATATCTTCGTAATAAACATCCAGCCGCCCAGGGCCACCGACCCAGTCCAACACGCCATAGAAAACAATAAGCCCGACAAGACCAATCCAGAAAATGGGCATGGAATAGCCAAAAAGGCCGACAAAACGAACAACTTGGTCCTGCCACTTTCCTTCGTGCACCGCAGCCATAACCCCCATTGGCACACCAAACAACACGCCAAAAATTGTGCCAACTGTTGCCAATTCAAGGGTAGCAGGAAAAACACGTAAAATGTCTTCGGATACAGGCCTTGCAGTTAGGTTGGAAGTACCAAAATCACCCACTGCGATCTGTTGTAAAAAGATCCCAAACTGAACCATCAGGGGCTTGTCTAAACCAAGGGACTTGTAAGCCGCATCATAAATTTCTTGCGACGCACGTTCGCCTACGATCGCCAAAACGGGATCGACGGGCATGACACGACCAATAATAAAAGTAACAAACAAAAGGCCAACTAAGGTGAGCAGCACAGTAAAAAGCACTGTGATCAAACTCTTAAGACGCTTTAGAAGCGGCACGGAAGACCCGCGCCGCTTCGGCGTCGCTGTATCAACAGCATCACTCATCAGATACTACTTTGTAACAGTCCAATAAACGACCTGAGAAACCGCAGAACCAGTATAGAATCCTTGAACATTGGTACGACGGCCAGTTTGTTCGTTCTTCTGGAACATTTCAACAAACGGTGAATTCATCTGATGCTCTTTTTGCATATCAACATACATCTGAGCACGTTTCACACTATCTGTTTCCTGAGCCGCGGCGATGGTTAAGGCGGTCATTTCCGGGATATCCCATGAATTACGCCAAGCCAATTTACCAGCGTGCGTTCCATTGTTGTCCGGGTTTGATGCAAATGTATCCGCATTTGTATGTGGATCCGGATAATCTGGTCCCCATGCCCCAACATAAATCTGGAAGTCACGTGCACGATATTTACCCAAAATCTGTTTACCAGTACCCTGGGTCAGACTAACGTTTATACCAGCTTGTTTGAAGGTATTCTGAACAGATTGAGCAATCTGAATACGTTCTTGCGCATTCCGTACAATGATTTCAACATCAAAACCATCTGCGTGACCAGCTTCGGCAAGTAGCTCCTTGCCTTTTGCTACATCCAGTTTAAATGGCTTGTCTTTCAGCTCACCCATATAGGTCAAAGGCAAGAAAGCTTGATGAACAACGTATTGACCTTTTAGGAAGGAATTCACCATTCCATCATAGTCGATCAGATAACGCAGCGCTTCACGTACTTTTGGTTTGGAAAGAATAGGATCCTTCTGGTTCATGGAAATATACATGATCCGACCACGCAGATCATTATCTACTGCCAAATCTGAATTATCAGAAATACCTTCGACATCAGTCGGATTTAGATTACGCGCAACGTCAATATCACCTTTTTCCAAAAGCAACCGCTGTGTTGATGATTCTGGAATATGACGAACGATAATCTTCTTCATTGTTGGCTTTGCTGCCCAGTAATCAGCATTAACTTTCAGGTTATATGACTGGTTAGGCTTCCAGTTAACCAAAGAATAGGCACCTGATCCTGCTGAATTAGTTTGCAACCATTTATTACCCCAGTCACCGTCAACTTCGTGAGACTGAACCAGTTTTGAATCAACAATAGATGAAACCACTGCGGCAAAACAGTTCAACACAAAAGAAGGGGCATATTTTTTGTCAGTTGTCACAACAAGCGTATTATCATCTGTCGCTTTGATTGTTGCATCAACATTATCAGCGTTAAAACCGAACTGTGTCAGGATAAAAGACGGTGTCTTTTTCATAACGACAGCACGACGAAGAGAATATTCTGCATCGTGCGCTGTAATATCATTACCCGAATGGAACTTACGACCTTTGGCAATTTTAAACGTAAAGGTTTTGCCATCTTCACTGATCGTCCAGCTTTCGGCCAAACCAGGCTGATATCCTTTGGATAGATCTGCAGGATCAAAGGTTACAAGCTTGTCGTAAACATTATTGGAATAATCAGACCCGGCAAATTCAAACAAATCGTGCGGATCAAGTGATGTAATGTCATCAATACGATTGGCAATTACGAGTACGTTATCTGGTGTTCCAGCATAAGTAGCAGTCGCCGATAATGCAGAAACAGAAACAGCCGTGGCAAACGCCAGACCTTTCAATAAATTCTTTATCTTCACTTTGGACTCCCTGTATTAGATGCGCCGCTTTTTGGAAAACCAGTTTCGGTTCTCAGGTGATTTTTTTCGCGCCGCTACCATAGCGTTGCCGTAATCAGAACTTTTGTCAACGCTATGGAAACAAATTAACCGAATGAAAACTATAGAAAATTATCAAAACTTGGCCTCCATACTTCAACTTAAAATTGAGAAACAGATTGCAAATAACATTTTAAAAACGACTGAAACTATTCAATATCTACCATCAAAGATGGTTTAATATTTATAAAATTCAAAAATTTAGCACTTTTACAAGATACGCGCATGAAGTGTCTTATCTAAAATCTATACGCATTAAGTGACTTCTTTGTAATTCAGTCAAATTGGTTGAACCAAATTTTTCCTATTTTTTTCTCGCCACATCAAATTGTATACAATCTGTGCTGGACAGACGATCTCGCATAAGATTTAGTAATTGTAATCACAATGCACCGTATCGGTTTTGTGTTCCTTAAAACGGAAATTCGCAGTCCGTTTTTCCAAAGAATCTCTGAATAAGTTGTATCACACAAGCCATACAATGCCTAAGACCACATAACAGAACGCAGACCTTTAGCAGGAATATTCCATTAATGAAAAAGTACAAAGTTCTCTTCGTTTGCACAGGCAATATTTGTCGCTCACCCGCGGCTGATGGCATCTTAAGGCACAAGCTAAGGGAACAGGGCTTGAATGAGATGGTTACGACAGATTCAGTCGGTACACACAGTTACCATATAGGTGAAGCACCTACCCAAACTGGTCTGAAACTAGCGTCAAAGAAAGGCTATGACTATTCTGACCTCAGAGCACGCCAACTTTCAGCAAAAGACTTTGAAGAGTTCGACATGATTCTCGCAATGGATTTTGGCCATCGAGACATCATTCGAGAAAAATGCCCCCCAGAATACCAAAACAAAATAAGCATGTTTTTGGATTACAGCCCTTTTGATATCAAAGAAGTTCAAGATCCTTATTATGGTGGACCTAAAGATTACGAAGACATGCTTGATGTCATTGAAACGGGCGTTATCAACCTTGTGAACCACTTTAAAACACAACTCAAAGATCAATAAAATGAGTACATCGACAGGGGCTACGAAAAAGCAACACGAAGATAGAATTATTCTTGGAATCATTTTGGCGATTCTGATGGTTTTTTGCACATCTGTTATGGATGGCATAGCCAAATGGCTCACAGCGTCTTACAGCATCATTAGCATTATACTTATCCGGAATTTATTCAGCCTGCCACTTGCTATTACCCTAGTCGCTAAAACAGGGGGGATTGCTACCCTTAAGTCAGATCGGCCGCTTCTTTTGCTAGTACGATCATCCCTGATTATTTTTGCAGCCGGGTCATTTTATGCAGCATTACCTTTTATGCCGCTGGCGGAAGTCTTTGCCATCGCTTTTGTCGCCCCCTTGTTCACAACATTACTATCGGTGATTTTCCTAAAAGAAAAAGTGGGCTTTCATCGCTGGGCCGTCGTCTTCACTGGCTTTGGCGGCGTTCTGATCATATTGCAGCCAGGGACAGACACTTTCCAGCCCGTTGCAATACTCCCGGTCATTGCAGCCTTTTTTTATGCCTTGCTGATGATCATGACCCGACAACTCCGTCATCATTGCAGTTCATCTGGTATGACTTTCTGGGGGACAGTTACAACTGTTTGTCTCGCATCAACAACCCTCGTCTTACCTTGGGAAGCCTTTGCCTGGACTCTGCCAAGCAACACAGACCTTCTTATGCTAATGGGCATGGCAGTCGTTGCAACAACCGCGCACTTTTTAACCGGACAAGCCTATCGCTACGCCCCGGCAGCTGTTGTCGCACCTTTTGACTATACCATGCTGATATGGGGGCTTATTTTCGGTTGGGCCTTTTGGGACGAAATTCCCGAAGCACATGTTCTATTTGGGGCGAGTATCATCGTCATCAGTGGCCTCTACATTATATATCGAGAGTCTCGGTCCACGAATAAAACGGTTCTGGATAGTCAGCTTCCAGAAAATAGCACGCCCCCGATGGTGTAAGTTTGCTGGAATAAAGGCCAAAACTTTCCACTGTAAATTCAGGATGAGAAAAAAGATTATTGTCGCGTAGATACGCCCCAAAAGCAGGACCGGGGTTACTTTTAAAACGACAAAGCGTCACATGGGGCGTGAATTTCTCTCGCTCTAACTTTATGCCAGTTGATTGTGCAGCATATTCTACCTTACGGCGGAGATCTGAGATTTCAGGGGTTTTCTCAACCCCTGCCCACAACATTCTTGGACCGTTCTCTTTACCAAAAAAACCCACGCCACTTAAACGGACAGGAAAGGGATTGAAATGCAATCGACTAAAAGCATCGTCCAAATCCCGAGCCTGTGCACCGTCCAAGTCCCCGAAAAACCGTAAAGTAATATGAAAGTTTTCAGGAGCAACCCACCGCTGTCCGGGTAATCCGTTACAAAGCCCCATAAGTCGTAATCTTGCTTCTTCGGGAAGAGCAATGGCGCTGAACAGCCGCATGGGTACCTCCTGTAAACAAACAACAAAGCTAAAAGGCTGAAACAGAATAGCTTATTCTTGAAACACTATACCGAGACGATTTTTTAAACCTGAATGACTTTTTCTTATCCCAATGGCTAAACCCATCTATCAATTACGGGTCATTACGGGCAAGGAATCGTATGTTTTCGTCCAAGTTCTTCGATTTCCGCTAAAACCTCTTTTGAAAGATCAAGTTCCGCTGATTCAATATTTGCCTTCAATTGTGCCATCTTTGTGGCCCCGATAATAGGCGCGGTAACAAAGGGACGCGAACGGACAAACGCCAATGCCATTTGCGCAGGATCAAGGTGATATCTCTCCGCAAGATCCACATAGTCAGCAATCGCGGCCTGACCTCTTTCGCCCATATAACGGGTATTATCAGGGAAAAGTGTCATGCGCGCACCTTGTGGCCGGGCACCAGCAAGATATTTGCCTGTCAAACTGCCTGCACCCAATGGCGCATAGGGAAGCAAGCCAATATCTTCACGCATAGAAATTTCGGCAAGGCCAACCTCAAAGCTTCTGTTTAAAAGGCTATAGGGATTTTGGATAGAAGCCATACGCGGTCCTCGCCCTTCTTCAGCGAGCTTCAGAAACTGCATAGTTCCCCAAGGCGTTTCATTGGACAATCCAACATTTCGGATCTTCCCGGCCTTAACAAGGTCATCAAGAACACTCAACGTTTCTTCTGGCTGAGTAATTTGCTCCTGATCACGATGTTCAAACCCGAGTTGCCCAAATATGTTGGTGTTCCGATCAGGCCAATGAAGTTGGTAAAGATCGATATAATCCGTCTTTAACCGTTTTAGTGAATTATCAAGCGCCTCGACAATGTGTTTTCGATTAAATCGAGCAATTTCACCGCGAATATAGGTTTGCGCAGCGCTTGGGCCTGCAACTTTTGAAGCAAGAACAACTTTGTCCCGATTGCCCCGTTCTTGAAACCAATTCCCGATTATTTCTTCTGTACGGCCATAGGTCTCAGCTTTAGGTGGCACGGCATAGATTTCGGCAGTATCAAAAAAATTAATCCCTTTACCCAGCGCATAATCCATCTGTTCAAAGGCTTCGTCTTGTGTGTTTTGTTCCCCCCAGGTCATCGTTCCCAGGCAAATTTCACTGACTTTAAGATCTGTACGACCTAGTTTGGTATATTTCATAACATCCTCAATAACTTTAATAAAAAAGCGTCAAAACCCCTGTGTACCCATACAAGCGATCATGGGACACTTCACCATTCGCGTAAAACCCCACCAATGGCATATCCCCGAATTCCTGACGAAGGATATTGAGTTCTTCCGAATTTGGCCCAAAAAGTGCCTGCCCTCTCCCCAGACAAGAATAGTATAGCCCAGCTTTAGGGGCGCGTGGTAATCGTGCGCGTATATCATCCAGTAAACGATTGAGATCTTTTCGAGCGGCCTCGTTATCTCGTCGGCAGAAAAAAATCGGCTGCCCTGCCTCTACCTCTTCTGTAATGTTCAAGGAACCGTCACTGGTATCAATGCTCATGAGATTGCGCACCAGATAGTCATCACCGTCACTACCTTCAACCGGAAAACCGACAAAGATATAGCCCCCAATCTTACTCAAATCCCGGGATAAAAGCTCTCCTATATCTTCTTTGAGAACATCCAACGCCGGTCGACCATCGATCGTATAAATCTTCTGATCATCCGCTGATGTAATCGTTCTCTTTGGACCGATTGGTGTACACCCTTGCGTCAACCCTGTGATTGCAGGCACAGAATCGTTAAAGAAAACACCGGACAAAGGACAGTCTGTAATATGGTTTGCAATTTGTGGCAACTCGCCCCGCGAAGACGTCAATCCCCCGACGAGATAAACCTCTAACCCCGCGGAAAGAGACGAAATCTGCAAAGGAAGATCATAATGCCGTGGATCACCATGTATCAGCCCCAGATAGGCCTGATTCTTTTCCAACCAACTTTCAACGCCCTCACCAGTGACGACAAGTTTGTCCCCTTCTTCCGTTTCCATCTGCCCCGATTCAAACACTTGAAACGTGCCAGATGGGAAAGAGCCAATCATAACGCTCAAGCCTGGTTCGTCGTATAGCTCTACAGCTGAAAAACGCCCGAGTTGATTGGCAGCATTAGTCCCGACACCAATCCCGATTGTGCCGGTCCAGTTTTCAAGGCCCGTTTTTGTCTTCAGAAAGGTCAAGATACTCGACAAATCATCTGCGAAAACATCGGTGGCATAAATAAACCCCAAGTTAGCTTCTGACGGCAAATCTCCCAGACCATTCAGAATCTCAGCACAAGCCTTGGACCAGTCCGGCGAGGACGAGAAAGCCGCCTTAAATTTAGGATCTGGCTGTAACATACTCACTCTGTGCCTTTCTCTGCGCCTTTTTCAAGCAACGGCACGAGATAAGGCAGAATATTCTGAACAATCAAATCCACTCCTGCACGGTTAGGATGGATGCCATCAGCTTGATTCAATGCAGGGTCAAGTGCCACGCCTTCCAGAAAGAAAGGATAAAAAGCAACATCATATTGCTCTGCCAATTCTGGGTAAATCTTATCAAATTCAGTCACATATTCAGTACCCAGATTTCTGGGGGCCTGCATTCCGGCTAGAAGTACTTTCGCCCCTGAATCTTTGAACCCCGCAATAATCTGGCTGAGATTTTCACGGGTTTGCGACGGCTCCAAACCTCGCAGACCGTCATTCGCGCCAAGCTCGACAATAACAACCTGCGCTTCATCCAGCAAAGCCCAGTCTAGACGGGATCGTCCCGAAGCCGAGGTGTCACCAGAATTCCCACCATTAATAACAGTGATATTATACCCAGACTCTTTCAAAGCTACCTGTAACCGTTCAGGGAAAGTATCCCCAGCTTCCAGGCCATAACCATGGGTAAGACTATCCCCAAAAGCCAACAGCTTAACGGGCGTTTCTGCATAGGATAAATTTGCGGTAAGAAGAGTAAGTAGAAAGTACGGAACGAGACGGAATACACGTCTGCAAAGAAATTTAATCATCATCTATAGGATCAATCATTTCCCAAAAAAGCAATAACCATTACGTAGTATACCCTGAAATATGTTCGATACCTTAAAGGAACAAGCCCTGTTCACGATCTCCTGACCATTCTTGTATGGATTTGTTTTTTAATTCTGCAGATACTTTTCAACATTACTGTTTTAGAACAAATATTTAATCAATATAACGAGAGTACACTTAATCTCAATGATTGAAATCCTCACATCCACCACCATATAGGTTTTTGATCAAAGCTTTATGACAGTGCAGAGAAAGTCTTTCTTACCATGACCACGGGCTCAAAAAATCTTGTTTGTCTTTCCGACGTCAACCTGACCTTGAGCTCATTGGCCGGAAAGGTTGATATCCTTAAAAATATCAACCTTCATATCGATAGGGGCGAAACTGTTTCTGTCGTCGGGCCATCCGGTGCCGGTAAATCATCCATGATGATGCTGATGGCAGGACTTGAAGCAGCAACGTCCGGAAGCGTTGAAATAGACGGACACGATCTGGGCAAAATGGACGAAGACGCCCTCGCCCGTTTTCGCAGAGACTCTGTCGGTATTGTTTTTCAGGACTTTCATCTCATCCCCACAATGACGGCATTGGAAAACGTAGCTGTTCCATTAGAGTTTGCGCGCAAACCCGATGCATTAAAACGGGCACAAGAAAGACTGGAAGCTGTAGGGTTAGGACACAGGCTTGATCACTTCCCCGGACAGCTTTCTGGTGGTGAACAGCAAAGGGTCGCTCTTGCCCGGGCCTTTGCCGCAGAGCCAAAAATCCTTTTGGCAGATGAACCGACCGGGAACCTTGATAGTACAACAGGGGAAATGGTTATTGAACTTCTTTTCAAGTTGCAAAAAGATCACGATACGACGCTTATTCTCATCACCCACGATCCGCGCCTGGCAGCAATGTGTAACCGAACAATCACGCTCCAGGACGGATTGTTAAAAGAAGAAACCAGCAGCACCGCAGCCAAAGATACGGCATCAGCAATGGCATCGCAGGGCTGATTGTCATGTCAAAAAGTTTACCGTTCTCCCTTGCCGCCAGTTATGCCTTTCGCGAACTTCGAGGCGGTATAAAAGGCTTCCGCATATTTCTTGCCTGTTTATTTTTAGGTGTTGCGGCCATTGCTGCGGTCGGATCAATCTCATCTGCGATTGAACAGGGATTGCGTAATGATGGTCGAAATCTTCTGGGTGGAGATATCGCGCTTAACCTAGTTCACCGGAAAGCCTCTGACGATCAACTGAGTTGGCTCCAGGACAAGGGGGATATTTCTCTTGTCCGTGAAATGCGGACGATGGGCAAGCAACCCGTCGAAGGCGGCAATCGCACCCTGATTGAACTACGCGCCGTTGATGATATTTATCCGCTCTATGGTGATGTCATCCTTGAACCCAGCATGCCCCTCTCAGAAGCACTAGCTAAAACAGACAAAGGCTGGGGCACAGTTCTTGCGCCAAACCTTTTAAGAAAACTCAATTTAGAAGTGGGCGATCAAATCGTTGTCGGCAATGGACACTACGAAATACGCGCGTCACTCATAAAAGAACCAGATCTTTCAACACGCGCCTTCACTTATGGCCCAACGGTCATGGTATCAGGGGATAGTCTCGACGGCACAGGCCTTATTCAACCCGGCAGTATGGTTCGGTACGATTATCGTTTGGCCTTGCCCATTGAAACAGATCTCAAAGCTTTTCAGGAAACGATCACCACAACTTTCCCAGAAGCAGGGTGGCGGATTAGAAGTTCAGAGAAAGCAGCGCCGCGTATCAGCCAGTTCATTGATGTCCTAGGCATGTATCTAACGCTTATAGGATTGGCGACATTGCTTGTTGGCGGTGTTGGTATCGCAAACGCAGTGAAAAGCTTTATGGACAGTAAAGTCGGTGTGGTCGCAACATTGAAATGTCTCGGCGCCCCGTCCCGATTAATTTTTCAGATCTATCTTATTCAAATACTTTTCCTCACGCTAATTGGTACGGTGACAGGTTTAATCGCTGGCGCGTCGGCACCCTTTGCTGCCAGTGCCTTTGCCAAAGATATGCTTGGCTGGGAAATCGCCGCACAGTTTTACGCTGAACCTCTTTTGCTGGCCGCAGCTTTTGGCTTTCTCACTGCCTTTACTTTTTCAATCTGGTCGCTATCCAAAGCCGGAAAAACCTCTCCTGCCCGCCTTTTCAGGGATTTAACATCCCCGATCACAGGACGGCCCACACCAAAGGCAATGATCGCCCTATTTTTCAGTGCTGTTCTGTTGGCACTAACGGCTGTTACCTTCGCAAGTAACCCCAAAATTGCCGGGTTCTTTATTGTAGGTGCCATTGGCACTTTCGCCATTTATCATTGTGTAGGGTGGCTCATAACCAAACTCACCAAGTTTTTGCCTCGTGCAACACACCCAGCCCTACGAACCGCGATCGCAAACCTTCATCGACCTGGTGCGCCGACAACAAGTGTCATTCTGTCAATGGGGCTTGGGCTTACCGTCCTTGTTATCGTTGCACTATTGGAAGGAAATGTTCGACAGGCTGTAACACAAAGTCTGCCCGAAGAAGCCCCTGGCTTTTATTTCATTGATATTCAGCCTCAACAGGTTGAAGAATTTGAGAAACTTGTGCAAAGCACCAAAGGCGTCAACGAACTGCGACGCGTCCCCATGATGCGGGGCAGAATTACAGCCGTGAATGGTACCCCGCCTTCCGAGCTTGAGATTCCAAGCGAGATCAAATGGGTATTCCGCAGTGATCGCGGTCTGACATGGTCGGCTGAAATGCCACGAAATACCAAACTGGTCGATGGAAACTGGTGGCCTGAAGACTATAACGGCAAACCCTTGGTTTCTCTTGATCAGGCTGTCGCAAAAGGACTGGGCCTCACCCTTGGTGACAGTCTTACAATCAATCTGCTCGGACGACCCATTGATGTCGAAATTGCTAACTTGCGAAAAATCGACTGGGGCGGATTAGAAATCAACTTTGTCATGGTTTTCTCACCTGGCCTTATGTCAAAAGCGCCACAAACACATATTGCCACGGTAAAGGCGCTACCTGAAATAGAAGACGCGTTGGAAATCAAAGTCACAGATGCATTTTCGAACGTCTCGTCCATTCGGGTCAAGGAAGCACTAGAAGCGGCAACCGAGCTACTCAGTCACGTAGCACTTGCCCTTTCTGTCATTGCCGTTGTCGCCCTGTTAGCAGGTACGCTTGTGCTAGGTGGTGCCGTCGCCGCTGGACATCGACGCCGGGTTTATGATTCCGTTGTCTTGAAGGTTCTGGGTGCCAGCCGACGATCCCTTGCCGCAACTTTCTTTCTGGAATTCGGTATGCTGGGGCTGATTTCAGCTGTCGTCGCCGTCGTCATTGGTGCCGCTGCATCCTGGGCAATTACGATCTATATCTTACGCCTTGAATTCACTTTATTAACCGAGGTTGTCCTCTTCACACCTTTGCTGGCCTTGCTTGCAACACTGGTGTGTGGCTATGCCGGAACGTGGAGCGCATTGCGACAACGCCCCGCTGCATTGTTACGAAATGAATAAATTTTCGGTTGAGATAATAATATCCGACTAAAAAACCCGATTATTGTTGATTTTTAAACAACAAGACCCAATATTAGGATCAGCTTTTTAGTACAAACGAAACGAGGTTTCTTATGATCGACCGTTCCACACACCGCAGTGTTGGATATGGCCAGGCAACAGCGGCCGACACAGATGCTGGTCTGCGCGCATACATGCTTGGCGTATACAACTATATGTCAATTGCACTTGTCATTACAGGACTTGCAGCCTTCGGAGTATCCCAGAGCCCGGAACTTCTACAACTCGTTTACGGCACACCACTAAAATGGGTTGTGATGCTTGCGCCATTGGGAATGGTGTTGTTCCTAAATGCGCGTATCCACGCTTTGGCCGCATCTACAGCCCAGATCCTTTTTTGGGTCTTTTCGGTACTCATGGGGATCTCAATCTCCTACATCTTTATCGCTTACACCGGTGAGTCCATCGTTCGTGTTTTCTTTATCACAGCGGCGTCCTTTGCAGGCCTTAGCCTTGTTGGTTATACTACCAAGAAAAACCTCTCCGCTTTTGGTTCTTTCCTGACTATCGGTCTGATTGGTATTGTAATAGCCAGTATCGTGAACATCTTCTTAGCATCCTCAGGTCTAAGCTTTGTCATTTCCATTCTCGGGGTTCTGATTTTTGCTGGACTGACAGCTTACGATACCCAGCGCATCAAACTGATGTATATGGAAAGTGACCATTCGGAAGTTGCCCAGAAAAAATCTATTATGGGTGCCCTTTCACTGTATCTAAACTTCCTGAACATGTTCCTGTTCCTGCTACAGCTTTTTGGTAACCGCGAATAAGCGTTGATGACATAGCGTCATAAAAAAAAGCCCGGCGATTTGATCGCCGGGCTTTTTCGTGGCCTTAAATCCTAAAACAATCTAATCAACAATTTGCACAACCTTCTCTTTAAGAGAGTCAGCGACCTGTTGAAATATTTCAGGACCATCGCCCAAAATTTCATTCTCAATCACCGACTTCATCGCCTTGAGGTGTGCTTCGTAAAGTTGGGGTGTCGACAGATGGAGTGTATCCTGTGCCACTTGATGCTTTAAAAGCGTATAAAAACTGTCACCAATACGTGTCATCAAAGGAAAACCAAAACTGGTCCCCTGTCCCTTAATGTTGTGAACAATACACCGGGCCTGATCCATAGCTTTAAATGCTTTATCAGAATTGTTTTGAATTTCATCTAAAATTCTATCCAGAGTAGAGAAATCTTCTTCTATACCTGATCGGTAAAGTTCGACAAGCTCTTCATCGGCATAAATATTTTGACCTGTTCTTGACACCTTAACATCCTTTGTTTGGGTATGCTTACAAGCAAAAAAACGTATTTCTGAATAATAATGGCAACAACTTATATCACATGCGCATTCAACGATAGCGAGAATATTAAACAACACATACAGAATATAACATAATCTCTTAACAAACTCTTTTTGACCGACCACGGCGGACTTGGCTATAAGCCAAGCATGGATTCAATCACCCCTCAAATACCATCTGCACAGGATATTCTTAGCCGTATTTTTGGCTATGATAGTTTCCGTGGAGATCAAGAAGCTGTCATTGACCATGTGATTGATGGTGGTGACGCACTTGTCTTGATGCCGACAGGCGGGGGAAAATCCCTTTGTTACCAAATTCCGGCACTTTGCCGCCCTGGCCTTGCCGTTGTTGTTTCCCCCCTGATTGCCCTTATGCAGGACCAGGTCACTGCGCTTCAACAACTTGGCGTCAAAGCATCAGCCTTGAACTCGACCCTCCCCTATAGCGAGATCCTCGCCACGGAAAGGGGTATGCGATCCGGGGAACTTGATATGGTTTACGTGGCCCCGGAAAAGCTTCTCACCGATGGTTTCCTTGGTTTGTTGGAACAGTGTGACCTGTCGCTCTTTGCTATTGATGAAGCCCATTGTGTTTCACAGTGGGGGCATGATTTCAGACCGGAATACCTGCAGCTGAGTCTTCTGAAGGAACGTTTCCCCTGGGTTCCCCGAATTGCCTTAACGGCAACCGCAGACGGACCAACAAGACAAGATATAAAAGAGCGCCTTCACCTAAGTGAGGCCAGAGCATTTGTCGCCGGGTTTGACAGACCAAATATCCGCTACAAAATTGGCCTTAAGGCAGCCCCAAAAAAACAGCTGACAGATCTGCTAGAACGCGAACATTCGGGGCAGTCCGGCATTGTCTATTGCATGTCTAGAAACAAGGTAGACGAGATCGCACAAGCCCTGTGCGAAAAAGGTTTCAATGCCCTGCCCTATCACGCAGGCCTTTCTAAAGACATCAGAGCAAACAATCAGGATCGCTTTCTCAAAGAGGATGCTGTCATCATGGTTGCCACCGTTGCCTTTGGCATGGGCATAGACAAACCCGATGTCCGCTTTGTTATCCACCTCGACCTGCCCAAAAGCTTGGAAGCTTATTATCAAGAGACAGGGCGCGCAGGGCGTGATGGTCTTCCGGCCGAAGCCTGGATGATCTATAGCATGAATGATGTCGCCCGGCTTTATCATATGGCATCACAATCCGATGCCCCGGAAGCCCAAAAACGGATCGAAAACAGAAAGCTGGAAGCTCTATTGGGATTTTGTGAGACCACCCGTTGCCGTCGACAGGTACTGCTAGAATACTTTGATGACAATCCGATTGAGCCCTGTGGAAATTGTGATACCTGCCTGACACCTGTTGAAAGCTTTGACGGCACACAGGCCGCGCAAAAAGCATTGTCGACAGTCTATCGTACTGGCCAAATTTTTGGATCCGCCCATGTGATTGATGTGCTTCTTGGCGCAAAGACAGAACGCATCGAAAAACTTGGTCATGACCAACTCAGCACCTTTGGCATTGGTACAGAGTTCTTAAAACAGGAGTGGCGGTCTATTTTCCGCCAACTGGTCGCCCTTGGTTATTTAAAAGTGGATATGGAAGGCCATGGATCCTTTCAGCTCGGCGAAGATTGCCGTCCCGTGCTAAGAGGTGAAAAAACAGTACAATTCCGCCGCGATCCGGCGAAGAAAACCCGCGCCTCTCTCCGCAGTCATTATAAAAAATCCTTTGGTCCTGCAGCAACAATTGATGATCCAAGAGACGAAGCGTTATTCCAGACCCTTAGGGCAAAACGCCTCGAATTGGCGAAGGATCAGGGGGTCCCCCCTTATGTGATTTTTAATGATAAGACGCTTTTGGAAATGGTCATGGCGCGCCCGGTTGATCTCGGTGATATGGCAAATGTACCCGGTGTCGGCAAGCGCAAGCTCGAACGCTATGCCGATATCTTCCTAGGCGTCATCAACGAAAGCCGCGCATAGTTTTCGTCGTCGGTGCGGCCCGTATCCTCAGGCTTTTTGGGTTCTAAGATTAGCCTTTTTGATTTTCACTTTGCGTTTCAGGAACATCTTCATCAGAAGCGAGCTCTTCCTCCCAAAAAGCGGGGCCATCCTCTAAAATATCGGACTCGGCTTCTTCCTCTTCCGTGACATGGTCAGGACTATCACCTTCAGCTTCGGCGATCACTTCCTCATACCATTCTTCACCTTCAGGGGTCATTGCAACAACCATCGTAGATGATTCTGCTGGCACCCCAATGTAATCACCTTGGTCTGCAATTGGCACAGAACTACGTTGTGTCATACGGAAGACACCAAAAGATGAAATCATAAACAAAGTAACGGACATACTATACACAAATGCATTAGGACCCAGTTGCCCCATCAAAAATGTACTGATGATTGGTCCAACAATAGCGCCGATTCCCCCAATAACGATCAGGGCACTCGTGGCTCCAACAATTTCAGATGCATCCAGATAGTCATTGGTGTGCGCAATGGCTAATGAATACAACGGCAAGCAAAGTGCACCAAATAGGAAGGCACTTCCCAAAAACCACACTGTTGCTTCAGAACCAGAGAAAAAGCCCATCGAAAGCGCAATCAGCCCTGCAAGAAGAGCAACGACAATTAAAACCTTACGACGGTCAAAGTGGTCAGAAACCTTACCAATTGGCCATTGTAGCGCAACCCCGCCAATCGACATTGTTGCCATGAATATAGAAATATCCACCGTATCCATTTCCAGCTCTTTGGCATAGATAGCCCCAGCACCAAAAATTTGTGCCTGTACGACGCCGACCCCAAAGGCACAAACAAAACCCAATGGAGAAATTTTAAATAGCCGTTTGAGGCCAACAGGCGTCGGGGATTCAAACGTAGGCACCTGGGCAACCGTCAGAGTTGTTGGAATGAGCGCCAAGGATACGAGTACTGACATTAAGATAAACGGTAAGAAACTACCTGGATCCGAGGTATTAATCAGGAGTTGCCCCAGTCCCATAGCACCATACACGACCACCATATAAACAGCCAAAAGTTGTCCACGGGTTTCATTGGTAGAGCTATCATTAAGCCAACTTTCTGCAACAATATATAGCCCCGCGAAACAAAATCCGGTTATAAGGCGCATCGCGCCCCAAGTGTAGGGATCAATAAAGACAGCATGTAACAAGGCTGAAGCAGAAGATAATGAAGCCAGTGCTGCAAAAACACGTACATGCCCTACATTGGCAAGAACCTTGGGTGTCACAAATGATCCAGCAAGATATCCGATGAAATAACAGGTCATCACCGCACCAATTGCTTCTGTCGAGAATCCTTCTATGGATCCACGCACACTCAACACAGTACTCTGCAAACCATTGCCCAGCATAAGAAAGGCAATACCGAGCAAAAGTGCCCAAGAATTAGTAATTGCTGATAACATTTATTATTTCCCTAGGCCTAAAGCGTGACCAAATTCCATTCCTACCACTTAGAGAATATTTATTAAGATAATTCTACCTTAGTAGCGACTTTTCGCTTCTCTATTCACCACTTTGACAGGCAAAAACAAATAACTATAAATCTTTAAAATCAACCAATTGAGCTTCTGGATATTACAAAGGTGGCTAACACTCCATCGTCAGCCACCTTATATCACTTAAATTTTAGACACCCTTTTATGCAAAAGGTGCTACCAGCTCTTCTTGGGCAAAAGCCCTCAATACAGCCGGATGTTTGCTCATAAGAGAAACATTTTTCCCCAGGCACTTCATTTCACTCGGTTTTTTAGGAAGAAAACGTCCCCAACGGCAAAGCATCAGAAGATAAAAGTCCAAAAATGAAATTGCCTTACCCATCATATAGGGACCTTTTTTAGCAAGCTGGGCATCGATTATCTCAAAATACCCCATCAAGCGTTGCTCTGCGGCTTCTTTAATCGCCGCTGCATCAGACGCATCGCTGCTATAACGTTCGGAATAATAATAAACCAGAAACTCTGTTTGGATCGTATTCGTTAAAAACATCAACCATTGATAAAACTTGGCGCGTTCCGGGGTTGCAACATCGGGCACCATGCGACCTTCGGGGTGTCGATCTGCAAGATGCAGACAAATCGCCGCTGTCTCAGAGATAACCATGGCGCCATCTTCCAATACTGGGATACGGCCCGAAGGATTCAAAGCAAGATACTCTGGGCTTTTATGGGCTTGCTTATTCCGATCGACATAAACAAGTTCATAATCAACGCCGAGTTCTTCCATCAACATATGCGGAGCAATGCTTGCGTTACCGGGGTAGTAGTGAAGTTTATACATTAGAAGCCATTCCTGTATTGATAAACACCCATCAACAGATTGTTATCTATGCTCAAATCCTGACAATAAAACGATAACAAAATAAAAAATTGATTTTAAGTTGCAACATAACACATCAGCTATCAACGCTTTATGGTCAAGGCATAACTATGAATGGAAGGACGACTTGCGCGCACGAAGATGTGAATTGATAACGTTAATACACGCATAAGATTCAATGTTCACAAAAATCACACAAGTCACAGAGTAAATCACGGCAATTAGAAAGGAATTGGTAAGGATTAGTATCTAGAATCATCAACAGTAACAAGATTAGGTAAAAATGTATTAGATGATAGAAAACCGCCAATATAAAAGGTATGCCGCCGGGGATAATGCTTCCTTAGGCATTGATGGTTCTTGGCACCCTTGTTCGGTTCAGAACCTTTCTGGAAATGGTCTTTTTCTGGAAACCTTTTGCCGTCCACCTATTGGTACCGTTGTGGAACTCGATCTAAGCAGCCTGGGCAGGTATTCAGGCACTGTTGTGCGGCACGCTTGGGATGGTGTTGGCGTACAATTCAGAGACGGACACCCCCACACACCACACCTCCCCGATCACCGTCAGGGTGCACTTTTTACCAATATTTGATATGATTTCTCTTTTGACAAATTGGCCAGTAGCAGACTGACCAGTAGCAAAGTTCCATTGATTAACGTTTATTTCTTCAGAATTCAAAAGTTTGAATATTAAATAAACCTGATTAATAATCTATCTTTTAAGCAGCCGGTTTTCTGTTCTTAAGTTTCAATGCCGTGATTTTATAAACATCCAGACCTGTAATGCTCGAAATTTCACGGATTGTGAGCTCTGTTTCTCTCAACAAAACAGCAGCATGAATTTTGGGGGGCATACCACGTGGTTTTTTATTTCTGACTTTCACAGGGCTCGCCAATGATTTTTGAGGCTTGTTATCCTTTGCCAATCCCCGTTCATAAGCAGCTTTTAACGCAGCTTCATGGCGTGCTTTTTCTTGCTCAAGATGGGAATCCATCAAATGGAGAGAATTTGCAAAAACCCGTTCCGTTGCAGACATACTATAAGAAGCAGGACGTGCCTTCTGCTTTGGCTCGTCTCTTGGTCCACCTTCTGCAGCCTCTTCCAAAGACATGTTATGCTTTGCCGCCATACGCTTAGCAGCAGCCAGAGCATTCTCTCTCTCCCCGTCATAGGGGCTTAAGGCCGCAACCTGTAATAGGTTGTGAAACCTGATACGCTCTGCTTCTGAAAATCCCTCACTAATGGTCTTAGTTCCTTTAATCTGTTTCCAAGCCACCCATTATACGCAAACTCTGGCTTATGGGCAGTAAACTTTATTTATTTTCTTCTGTTTTTTTCTTCTGTTGATCTGTTTTTGGGCCTCTACGAAGATCAGGCTCTTTCACTGGGTACTTTCCTTTTCCCTCAATCACATTGAGCAACAGGATAAAGGGGATAAAAAATATCCACATTATATAGTAGAAAACCTTAGCCAATAGAACCGCTCTCCGCTTTATTCCCCAAAAAATTCCAAGAAAAACCCTTACCTAAACGCACCCTAGTTCTCAGCACCATTTGTTGAATCAACTTCAGCTTCAATAGAATATTGGCCAGCGGTGGTTTCGTCTGCCAACCCGGCATGAAGGGTTAACATCACAATTTCTGCATCAATGCCATCTTCGAAAATTTTGACCATTTCTAACCGACGAAGCATTTCTTTTGAATCTTCCGGGCCATTAAAATCCTCGAAATCTTCCTGCCCCAGAATACAATAGCTTAAAAAACCAGCGAGATCATGAAGGGTCACCTCTGGGTTATCTTTCAACAGTCCCCGATCTTTTGCCAACCGCCACAAAGTTAATTTTACTGCATCAGGCACAACAGCACTAAACGTGCCCGCCCGCTTCAACCCATCATCAATCATATGGATTTCTTTTTTCCGGCCAAAAAATCCAAAAATCATCGGTTCAATCTCGCATCAAAATTCGTGACTAGAGCTTATCTCACTTCGAAAGCCCCTCGTTTCAAACCAAGGGTATAGATCAAGAATCATAAAAATGAAACTCCGGGATTAATCAGCAATAAAACTCAGCACGGAATCACAACGTAAGAGATGGTTTCCTCAAGCCCAGAAACTGGTAAGTTAAATATAAATTTTCAAGGATAACTATTTCTGAATCATGTGTGGACGTTTTGCCTTAACCACCCCTATTGCTGACTTAAGTGACCTTATGGGCTTTCCTGAGCGCCCCAACCTGGAAGAACGGTATAATATATGCCCCACTCAACCTGTTGCGGTCATTGTTCTCGGTTCGGACAAAAAAAAGCATTTTACACTTCATCGTTGGGGGCTGATTCCAAATTGGGTTAAAGAACCGAATCTCAACAACCCAATGCACAACGCTCGTAGCGAAACAGTCAACGAAAAACCATCCTTCAAAGGTCCCTTTCGGGGCAGGCGTTGCCTGATTCCCGCCGACGGCTTCTACGAGTGGCAAAGTGGGTATTCCGGGAAGACAGGTACAACGACGAAACAAGGCTATTACATCACGCAGACTAACAATACGCCCTTTGCTTTTGCAGGAATCTGGGATGATTGGCTGGGCGCAGATGGCAGTGAAGTTCAATCCTGTGCCATTCTGACGATCGAGGCTAATCACGACATTTGCCATATACACAATCGTATGCCTGTCATTGTGCCAAGAAAAAATTACAACACATGGCTTTTCAAGGGTGGGCATGACCTGTTGAAGCCACTCCCAATCAACAGCCTAAAATCAACCCCCGTAACCAGCTATGTGAATAATGCACGCCATGAAGGTCCCGCCTGTCAGGAACCACAAGCTCAGCAAGCACAACTTTTCTAACGCTTAACAAACAACAACGTTAAACCGTCACAAACAGACATTAAATTTCGGTAATACAGAAAATCTGTCCCCGAAAAATATTTTAAAAATATTTCTAACATCTAGCCCTGTTCTCCTTTGAAACAGATCACTATCATCACCTTTCTTACCAATCAGCCCCTATAAAAGGCCTTATAATGTCTAAAATAGTTGTCAGTGACCTTCTGATTTATCCCGTTAAATCTGTTGCCGGTATCTCAATGTCCAAGGCTTCTGTGCTGACTGCGGGTCTGGCTGGGGATCGTCGATACCTGATCACAAAACGCGACGGGACCTTTGTTACTGGGCGAACACACCCAAAAATCACAGCGATTATCAGCACCTATCAGGGGGCTCTTTTAACTTTGTCTCATGAAGACAAAGAACCCATCATCCTAAATCCGGAAAGCTTCACTGATACATATCAAAACAGTAATGTTTGGGGTACGGATCTGATCGGACAGGAATGTGGTGCTCAAGCCGATAAATGGATAAGTGATCTTCTCGGCGAGCCAATGAAACTGCTCTATTTCGGCAACAGGTCTGAACGCTTTATCAAGCAACATCCAGAGAACGATGTCGGATTTGCTGACGGATTTCCAATTCTCATCACCGCAAATAGCTCGTTAGACGAGTTAAACAGGCGTTTACTTGCCCCTGTTTCAATGGCCAATTTCCGCCCGAACATTACAGTTAGTGGCACCTTGCCTTTCGAGGAAGATGGCTGGTCCTTAATCAGGATTGGCGATGTAAGATTCGAGTTGCCTAAACCCTGCGCGCGCTGTGTTTTTACAACGGTTGATCCCTTTGCCCATGCCGCAGATAAAAATCTTGAGCCTCTAAAAACTCTCACCGAATTTCGCCAAGTTCAAGGTGGAAAAGACGTCATTTTCGGGGAAAACATGATTCCCTTGAATACAGGAACCATTCAAGTTGGTGATCCTGTCGAAATACTAAAAACCAAGTCCAAACCACATTACATTGATAATTGGAAACCAAAATCAGCGCGCATTACCGCTCACCTGAAGCCTAGGCCAGCAGAAACTTTTGACCAAGCCCCCATATTGCTGAGGTGCGTACAAGTCATAGAAGAAACCAAAGATGTGAAAACCTTTAAATTCACGTCTGATCCGGTAAAACGTTTTTCTTATCAACCCGGTCAGTTTCTGACTCTCCATATTCCGATTAACGGCGAAATCGTTAGCCGTTGCTATACCATTTCCTCCACACCATCACGCCCGGATACGATTACAATTACAGTCAAACGGGTTAATGGCGGACGTGTTTCAAATTGGCTGCACGATCACGTTGCTGTTGGATCCAGTCTGGAAGCAATCGGTCCGGCTGGCGTTTTCCATCTTAAAGAAAGCCAAAAGAAAAAAGTTCTAATGATTTCCGGTGGTTCAGGCATAACCCCCATGCTCTCCATGACCCGGTTCATCACGGATACAGGGTTGGATTATGACATCCATTTCCACCATTCTGGTCATACTATTGATGACTTGATTGCTTGGTCAGAACTGTCCTTACTTTCAAAGCAGTTTCCCCAGCTCGAACTATCCTACAACACAACACAGGGTGTTCCTTCCTCTCATTTAGCAGAACACGGCATCAAGGGCCGAATCTCGCCAAAAATATTAAAAGAAGTTTGCCCCGACTATATCCAGCGCGATGTGTTCGTCTGTGGCCCTGATCAGTTTATGGAAACTGTGCAAACGCACTTGATGAACAATGGCCTGCCAAAAGAACAATACAATCAAGAAAGCTTCACCATAGAACCAACTCTACCACCAGAAGATGGATCAGCTGCAAGCTATTCAATCCACTTTTCTAAATCGGGTATGACTGCGGAAATAAAGGGGAATCAATCCATTCTCGATGCAGCAGAAGCTGCGGGGATTGATATTCCCTACAGCTGTCGAGGCGGACTGTGTGGCACCTGTAAAAGCGAGTTAAAAACTGGCGAGATTACAGCACCCAATGCGATGGGGTTAAGTGAGGAAGACACAGAAAACAACCTCTTTCTCGCCTGCTGTAGTTTTGCCAAAAGTGATATCGAAGTCGATCTTTAAGCAAACAGGACCGGTACACATAATCAGTAGAGATGAAAATAACCGCAGGCATTCATTGTACATAAGCACAATGAATGCCTGAGAATATATATCCCTTTAATCTTGCTGTAATGCCGGAATATTACGGTAGAGGTCCAAAGCTTCGGGGTTAGCCAATGCTTCCTTATTCCCCACCTCGCGACCATTGATGATATCGCGTACAGCCAGCTCGGTGATTTTACCCGATCTTGTTCGCGGTATATCTGAAACTGCAACAACCTTTGCCGGAACGTGACGCGGTGTACACCCGGTTCTGATTCTAGTTTTTATTTTCTTGATCAGCTCCTCACTAAGGCCTTCAACACCATCCTGCAAAATAACGCAGAGAACCACCCGCACATCGCCATCCCAGTTTTGACCAACGACAATAGCTTCACGAATTTCTTCCAGTGTTTCGACCTGACGATAGATTTCTGCAGTACCGATACGCACGCCGCCGGGGTTGAGGGTTGCGTCAGAACGACCATGGATAATCAGACCGCCATTTTCCGTAACTTCAAGAAAATCGCCATGGGTCCAGATATTATCAAAGCGTTCAAAATAAGCTTTGTTATAGCGCGATCCGTCTTCATCACCCCAAAAACAAAGCGGCATGGATGGAAAAGGTTCCGTACAAACCAACTCGCCCCGATCATCGGATACAGGCTGCCCTTCATCGCTAAAAGCAGAAACCGCACAGCCCAAGGCAGGTGTTTGGATTTCACCGCGATACACAGGCCCAATAGGATTTCCAAGCATAAAACAGCCCAAAATATCTGTTCCGCCAGCAATCGATGCCAGCTGAACATCTTTTTTCACATGCTCATAAACAAAATCAAATCCTTCGGGTAACAGAGGGGACCCGGTAGAATAAATCGCCCGAAGTGCTGGTAACTTATAATTTTGGATCGGGCTTTCACCTGCTTTTTTCAAGGTATCCAGATACTTGGGTGACGCCCCAAAATGGGTCACCTTTTCCTGTTCCGCCAGATCGAAGAGAATTGTTGGACTACCCGCAAACGGCGACCCATCATAGCAGATCAATGTTGCGCCACAGCCCAATCCGGCGGCAAACCAGTTCCACATCATCCACCCACAGGTGGTGAAATAAAATAGGCGATCATTTTCTTTCAAATCGCCGTGGAACTTGTGCTCAACCAACTGCTTCATCAGCGCCCCACCTGCACGGTGAACAATACACTTGGGCGCCCCGGTCGTCCCCGAAGAGAACATAATATAGAGAGGATGATCAAAGCTCTGTCTGGAGAAGGCTATTTCTGTGGGTTGGAAAGGACCGACAAAATCCCGCATATCGACAGCATTTGGCAATCCAGACAAATCAAGATCTTCACCCGACCAAGAGATCACAACAACCTTTTCAATAGCAGGAATCTCTTTGACAACCTCTGTAACCTTGCCCAAAACATCGTGATTTTTCAGGTTATAATCATAACTATCAGGAGCGATTAAAACTTTTGGTTCAATCTGACCAAAGCGATCCAGAATTCCCTGAGCACCGAAATCCGGTGAGGCCGATGACCAAACACCGCCGATGGCAGTTGTTGCAAGCATCGCGATAATGGCTTCCGGCATATTCGGCATCAATCCGGCAACACGATCGCCAGGCTCAACACCCTGTGCTTTCAGCGCTTGAGCAAGGCGGGAAACTTCATAGTACAAATCGTCTCTACTTAGTGATCTCTGACGTCCTTTTTCGCCCCAGAAAACGATAGCATCCTGATCACCGCGATAACGCAGCAAGTTTTCAGCAAAGTTGGTTTTTGACTGAGAAAACCATACGCTTGATTTGATATCCAGATCATTACGCGTATAAACATGACCGCCCTTTTCGCCAGAGAGGTCAAAATAATCCCACGCGGCAGACCAGAAATCGGCGATATTCTCTACAGACCATTTATGCAGATCAGCAAAATTATTCACCTTTGTTCTATTCTGTTGATTCAGCCAGGCCATAAAATCGGTGACAATCGCATTTTGCACACGATCTTCGCTTGGTACCCACTGAGGTTTGGTCACAGAAGTCATATCGCCTGTCGCTCCCTGATATTTTTTTATATGTCGATTTGGACTAGCGATCATTTATGCTGCACCGCACACCAACCGTCAAGGGATGGGATATAGATGCGCGCGTTGAGCAGGCAATATTCAGAAATACTGTTTCAAAAACATAGCGAAACTTAATCCATGCCTAATACTTATTCCTGATGAAGCTCATCCATAGACGCCGTTATATAGTTGACCAGCCGCAGCCCAGCCTCACTTAAGTTTCCCTGACGATAAAACAGACCAACTTCAACATCTGCCAACCCCGGATAACCGTTTTCTACAGGTACGACTTCTAGGCTGTCCGGTACTGTTTTTTCAGACAAAACAGTCAAACCCAAACCTGCTTTTACCGCAGCTTCGATACCCGATTGGCTGGGGCTGGAATAGGATATGCGCCACTTCTTTCCGGCCCTGTTCAGGGCATCAACTGACCTCTGTCGATAGATACACCCTTGCGGATAAACGATCAGAGGTAAGGTATCTTGCGATAACAATTCTGCATCTCCGTTGCCAACCCATGCCAGACGATCAGACCATGTTTTGGCCAACGAAGGTGACGGTGTATCGGAACAAAGGGCAATGACCACATCGTACTCATTCTTGTCCACGGATTGAATAAGATCACGACTGATCCCGCAATCAACTTCCAGCGTGATTCCGTCGTGGGCACTGGTAAATCCGCCAAGGATTGTCGGCAACAGAGATACGGCAAAATCATTTGGCAAACCCACACGGACAACGCCCCCGACTTTCGGGGTTTTCAATCTGGAAATAATCTCATCATTCTGCGCAAGGATTTGTTTGGCATATCCGCGCAGAATTTCCCCCTCTTCAGTAAGTGTAATCTTTCGCCCGCTCCGGTTAAAAAGCGATATTTCCAAAAGATCTTCCAACCGTTGCAGTTGAAGACTTATCGCAGGTTGAGAACGCCCCAATGTCTCTGCTGCCCGGGTTATGCTTCCCAAGTCATTCACAGTAGAGAAGGTACGCAACAGATCAGTGGGGATATTAATCATAGTGCAAAAAAACACATTATCTGGCAATCTGGGTTCGTTTATGGATAAGATAAAGCTTATCAATATTTTACACAGGAACAAAGCCTGTTCGCCGTCAACGAGTTTCTGCGCCTGATCGATAGCTAGAAAAAGAATATCACCTCCAGGATATAGCTCCTGATTTTGACAGAATTCCTTTGGCTGAAATCATTTGTTTCAGCTTTCCCGGATGCCGCATAATGTATATTTGGCTTATCTGTCCTTTTGCGTCATATCCGAATGATAGTGCCGCATGCGTTTTACCCTCATCCACAATCACCAACCCCAAAGTACCATTAAGTACTTGAAGCTTGATCATCATGTCTCGCCATGCATGCGATAAAATATCCTCGATAAATCGACAAATTGCATCATGACCAACAATGACATCGCGCACAGCCTGAACTTTACCACCACTATCCGCGCGCAAATCACTATCCGCCCGTAACATGGTTCCCAGATCGTCAACCTCTCCGGTTCGGATCGCCTGCTGAAAAGCTTCTAACAATTTTTCCTGATGCTGCTTTTCCGGTACATGTCGCACATTATTCTTTGCCACATATGCGCGCGCACGTGTCGCCAACTTACGGCAATTTGCTGATTGCATATCCAGAACACGCGCCACCTCGTCAAACGGCATCGAAAATACATCGTGTAACAAGTATGCCGCTCTCTCCTTTGGCGTCAGTCTTTCCAACAACAAAAGAAAGGCTGTTGTCAAAGACGAAGCTATTTCTACCTTCTCTTCCGCACTGGCTTCAAATTCCGTTTGAATTTGATCCGGTATCCACGAACCAACGTAATCTAATCTTTGATGACGGGCCGACTTCAGTTGGTCCAGACACCGGTTTGTACAAACGCGTGACAACCAACCGACAGGGTTCTCGATCTCCGGTCCAGAATAAGAGATCCATTTCAAATAGGTTTCCTGCACAACATCCTGTGCATCACTTACAGACCCCAACAAGCGATACGCGAGCCCCATAAGCCGGGGCCGCGATAGCTCAAACACATCAGTTTTATTTTCAAGCATTATATGAGCCTTGCCATATCAATGCTTGGAGATCTGTACACGGTTCCAAAGGTTGATCATCCCGATATCTGTCGTAATTAATGTAATTTCCTTGTCAGAAAAATGTTGCCGTAACTCAGACCGAAGCTTCGCATAATTTGTTTTTGGGTCCAATGTTGTCAACGCTTCGGTCCACGCCAAAGCTGCACGTTCTGGTGCAGAAAATATACGCACATAACGCCAGACAATCACTTTATCCAACTTATCCTGACTAACACCGGCTTTTCGCGCGTCAGATATATGCATATCAACACAATAGGCACACTGGTTTATTTGAGATGCCCGTAATTCAATGAGTGCAGACAAAGAATGTTCTAAACCACGCTCTGCCATCATCACATGAACCTGGCCTAGATACCCAATCAGTTTTGGGTCATTTTTTTCATGAATAACGGGGCTTTCAGATGCCAAAGGCACAAAAGAAAGAGGCCCGGAAGACGTTGTCATCATTGTATTTCCTTTGTTGTTCTTGAAGTTGTTTTCAGGAATATGACGCTTGATGAACCCTTAATGTGACATCAATTATTTAAATACTTCACCAAAAAGAAAACCCGGCACCAATATGCCGGGTTTAAAGTTTGAGACATCAGAACCTCCAAAATGGAGTTTCCAAACAAGGGAAGATATTTACTTACTGATAATGTTGTGCTCCGGACCGTAAGGGAATTTGGTGATGTTTTCTGCACCATTTTCGTCCACAACCAGAATGTCATGTTCGCGATAGCCGCCAGCGCCAGGATTACCCTCTTCGATCATGATCATTGGCTCCATAGAGACGACCATACCCGGTTCCAGAACGGTTTCAACATCTTCACGAAGCTCCAGTCCGGCTTCACGGCCGTAGTAATGGCTTAGCGTTCCGAATGAGTGACCATATCCAAAGGTCCGATACTGCAACATATCGTGCTTCTTGAAAATTTCATTGAGCTCAAGCGCAATATCGCAACATCGAACGCCGGGCTTGATTAAATTCAAGCCAACTTCGTGCACTTCAACGTTGGCTTTCCAATATTTCAAATGTGCATCAGATACATGCTCGGCAAACAGGGTTCTTTCCAGCGCGGTGTAATATCCGGCAATCATCGGAAAGCAGTTCAAACTCAGGATATCACCCGCTTCAATCTTCCGACTGGTCACAGGGTTATGGGCACCGTCTGTATTGATCCCGGATTGGAACCAGGTCCAGGTATCCATTAGCTCTGCATCGGGAAAGGTCTTTGCAATATGGCGAATCATTGCCTGCGTCGAATGAAGCGCGACTTCGTGCTCTGGAACGCCCACAGCAATGGCTTCTGCACAGGCAGCACCACCAATATCAGCCGTCGCTGCACCATGTTTGATAATCGCGATTTCTTCTGCAGATTTCAGCATCCGCATCCGCATGGTCGATGCACCGATATCAACAAACTCAGGACTGCCAAGTGCCGCAGCCATTTTGTTTTTGTTATCGATGTTAATATGATCGAATTCCAGTCCTACACGGCTCAGGTTTTGCCCCGACAGCTCATCCTTGATCGCAAAGAAATAGTTATCTTTTTGCCAATCCGTGTAGATGACGTTGTCGTCAAAGCTGCGTCTCCACGGTTGCGCACCATCAATATTCGCCGTTACAGAGATATGTTTGTCCTGTGTGACAATCAGACCGTAAGGACGCCCGAAGGCACAGTATACAAAATCATTGAAATAGTTGATGTTGTGATAAGAAGTCAAAACCACGGCATCAATATCATTATCAGCCATATGCCGACGTAGATTACTGACACGGCGTTCCATTTCTAATCTAGAAAATGTGCCTCGTACTTTTTCTCCGTTACGGATGCGCAGTGTGCGTTCCATTGCTGACTCCAATAGTAAGGGAATTATTTTTCGCCCTATTGGTATCAAAAAAACCTACATAAAAATAATTTATAATATGAATTCAAACATTAATAATACAAATGGGTGAGGGTCACCTTCGGGGGAAGGCGACCCTCGATACGCAAGCCAGCAATCTTTTAAGGGAAAAGTTGCGGCTCAAGCGCAAACGGATTGTAGAGGCAGCATTTAAATAAGCTGCTCACAATCACTATAATGTCCCCTGCTTAGGCCAAATGATAACCCCCGCGCAACAAGAATTTATTGGGCTAATTTTATGTAAAATTTTATATATTTTAAGGACTTAAGATTATTTCATTTAATAGTAAAGGAAAACAATAACTTATAATTTAACCAGCTCGTTCGATAAGCAAACATGGGCGCTTTATTCATACAAACAGGAAGGAAAAATTATCCAAAATTCTTTTCCGTTAATATTAATTGAGTATGTGAATCTCTTTTAAATTCCAGATCCAATTTACGGTCGAGATTTCCCTGTAATTCATTTCCCCATCCCTTTCCTTGATCATACAAGGCAAAAGAAGGCGGATCGGTCCCTTCTTCTCAACTCTGATCTCACGAGATTGATATCGTGTCGCGACAAACAGACAACTCGCAGGCCACTTCGCAAGCGTTAAATCAATTGCATAACCACCTAAAGCAACCATTCTAACTTGTCTAGCATCTGATATTCCCGAGGTTCTTAGAATATCTGGCAATAATACTCCCTGATACGGTCCAGCCTCATTCTCCCAGATTGACGGCAGTGAAACTTCATAGAGAGGTAATTTTTCAAGATCCACGGTTCTAAATTTTGAAACTTCTTCTCCCTTCTTAACAATAAGCACACGTTTATTGCTAATAGAGGTCTCTAAATTTTCTTTGAAAAAACTAACCGAGCCTAGATCAGCATAGACTTTTGAAACCCCGATAAAAAATATACTTACAAAGATCAAAACTGGTAGAAAAGAACGCTTATCCACTAGACTAACTCTCAAAGATTTTTCCTGATAAACATATGATAAATATTAATAATTAATAAAATACCTAACTTATGATGTTTTATTTAAGCCATACGATGTGCAAACATTATTTTACTGAACCTTCTCCGACTATTATTAAAGGTTTCAGTCGCTTGAAAAAAGAACATCGCTCAACCTTGCAAAATACAGCCTGTTAAGCAGGGGTATCTGATTCAGGGAAATAGAGTTACAGGAAGTCAAAAAATATCTAACAGGAACGCCTACAGAGGCGTATTACAATTCCGTAGCTTACATTCCTTACCAAGCGGTATTTGAGAGTATGACACACCTTAGCCAAAATAAGGGCTAAAGCCCGACGATATCGACAAAAAAGTGGTGATTTTTCACCTTAGTAGTGGGTAATAAACTTTGGTCTCTTTAGTATCTTGTTTAAATAAATGCAATGTTATATCATTACGTTTATTTAAACTTACGTGATGACATCCCCCGAATAAACATTGATGAAAGGCACGGTCTCTTGAAAGGCCTGAGCGGTAAGGCATAAAAATGCAATTGACTAAATCCCTCATCCACACCGAAGCTGACGTTATGGTGCAAGGAAGTGACGCATCAACACTGTCACACATCCAACAACGTGGTGTTGCAGCAGCTGTCTGGCAACGAGAACTAGCATTAGATTTTTCGGACTGGATCAGAGAACTCAACCCAGAAAACTTGCCACAATTTCGGAGCCTGGTAACCCTAGACGCACTTGAAAAAAGCATCCATGCAGCTTGCGACCTGTCGCATACACCACTCGGCAAATATCGCGACATGTTGGCTGGGGATATCGCTGCTCTAGGATTCATTATGAGCGAAATCATGGGAAGTTCTTTACTTCACGTTCGGCTCGAACCTGTAAATACAAACGCTTGCCGTAAATTCCATGTCGACAATATGACGGCCCGCATGCTTTGCACATATCGCGGAAGGGGTACTCAGGTGGCGCAACGAGGTGCTGAAGACACACCAATCACTGTGTCTGCAGGAGATGCTATTTTACTGCGAGGCGCTCGTTGGCTTGGAAAGGAAGAGACCACGCTGCAGCACCGCTCTCCACCAATCATAGGAACTGGAGAAACCCGCTTGTTGCTCGCGATAGACCCAGGCTCAGACTACAAACCTGAAATTGTTAGTCATTAAGCACTGTGGCCGTTTTACGCATTCAAATACCACTCCGGCAGATGAAACATCACATGCCCAAAGAAAGACAGTCTCAACAAAATCATAGCGTTGTGACCACCCGCTCAGCTATCGATAAAGCACACACCGTGTTTCTACGCTGGGTAGAGGCTGTGTCAACGCGCGATATCGATGCAGTTTTGGCACTATACGCAGAAGACGCCTTTCTCATACCGACCTTGCAAAATAAAATCTGCTCAACCACACAGGATCGTCGCCTCTATTTCGAAATGCTATTTGGAAATCCTGATCTAAACTGTCGTGTCGACGAGTGGGATGCACGATCCAATCACAATCAGGAAACTGTTGTCTTGGGCGGACACTATACGTTTACATTTGCTGTTGATAAAAGCAGACAAACCATTCCGGCACGCTTTATTTTCATGTTCGAATGCATCAACAGCACATGGCTAATTATTGGTCATCACTCTTCACAGTTTATCTAAGAGTCCTTTTTACTTGAGCGATAGTGGATCGGCAAAATATTGTTTCATTCACCTTATATTAAAGTGCCCGATTACTAAGCTTTTAGCCGTGATATCCGCGACTGATGATGAAGAAACAAAAAAGAAGTCATCACGTTGAGTTTACGCCCAAAGAAATAACTTCTTTTCTTAAAATAATAACCTTTCAAAACAGGATCTAAGCACCTGTCTCTCTTGCTGCCCCTTCAATTGCTGTTGGTTTAGCGATCACAATTTCATTGCTTTCAGTATTCTCTAGCACCAAAGATGTGCTTGCTTCTTTTCCAATACCCTTTGGCTCAGATCCCTTCGACACAAGAGCATTTTTTTCCGTCAATACTGTCGGACGTTTCCAAGCAAGGGAATCAAAAGAACCACAATCACCACAATGAGCTTGCCAATTTTCTGCGATCGCTCCACAGGATTCACAAACCCAATTATGTGCAATAAGAGCCGTTTCTGATTTTTCAAACCACTCTGCAGCAGCGCGACTATTTCCATGTTCTTCCTGCTCCAGCCGCCCCATCAAACGACAGACCAAACGGCTAGGACCACCTTGATCAGATGCCTGCTTCAGGTGACGGCGTGCTTCGCCCCACAGCTTCGCTGATAAATTAGCTTCGGCCAAGGCAATATGACTTTCATAATGATCTTTATTCTGAGCAACCATCTGGCCCAAACGTTTGGCTCGCTCAACGCTACTTTCAGAAGGCCAAAGGGTTAGAAAGACACGGGCTAGATCACGGTGAGGCTGTTTGCCCCACGCTTTTTTTAATGTTTTTTCAGCATCCTTGATTCGCCCGGCACGATTATAAGCCTCAGCAAGGAATGCCACAGCAGGCACCAGATTAGGCGCGAGTTTGTAGGCCTCTTTAGCGAAAGCCAACGAAGCCTGAAGATCCCCCTGATCATTTGCTTTCAAAGCTTGTTGTAGCTTTACAACAGCTCGTTTCCGCGCCGCTTCAGCAGGCGCAAGATTTTTCGTCTTTGCCCCTTCTTTCAAAGCCTGATCCGCAATTGCAAATTGTCCCGTTGCTTCCGAAAGTTCGAACAAACTTTCTTGAACCCAGGGTGTTTTTGGGCTCAAGGCATGTGCTTGTTTGGCAAGCTCCAGCGCCTCGGTAAAATCACCGCGCCGTTGGGCTTGCATCAAAAGCCCACGTAACCCGAGAAAACGGGTCTCCTTGTCTTCCAACATAGCTTTGAAGTAATTGGTCGCAGCTTCCTCATTACCTTGCAACTGTGCAGCCTGAGCAGACAAAAGCATGGTCAAAGGCGGTTCATCTGATAACAAACTCTCCGCTTTTCGGGCCATCGCAAGGGCCGTATCGGCTTCGCCAGCGGCCACAGCAACCATGCCGTGGGTCAAAGCCTTATACCCACGTTTCTTGCGATTATCTTGCCGGGCCTGGCCAAACAGTGCTGGCGCGTTGATAAGACTACGCCAAAACCGGTAAAGAAATGCGGCAGATATAGCCAACGCAGCAGCAGCAAGGAAAAGCACCCCAACTGTTGTTTCCAGACGGTACCCAATCCAATCTACAGAAACCAGACCAGGACGATTCGCAATCCATATAACAATCGTTAAAACAATCGCCAGCTTAAGAAAATAAATCAGTGTTTTTTTCATTATTCAATTCCTCCGGCACCGCTACCCTGTGCCGTGACACCGATCAAAAGCAACGCCAGTTGTTGGCTGATTTGTTCGCCTTCTCGACGTTGCTTTGCCAACAAAAGCCAATTTTCCATGCCAGAAGTTGCTGCAGAGGTAAGGTTTTCAAGTTCCTCCAAAGCACCCGATAGATCACCATCTTTCAGATAATTTTCTGCACGAGCCAGAACACTGGAAGTCCCCTGTCCATCAAGGATATCAATTGGACGTATGGAAACCACATCTGTTACCCGGCCAATGGCTTTATCAACCCAGGTTTGCCCCCCCGCAATCTTATCAGCTGAAAGCGCATCGCGTGCAGCTGATGGGAAACTCGCCCGCAGATCAGTCAAACTAGGCAAGCCGACAGCTGCAAACGAAGAAAGCGGAGACACCAGTTCACGAATAGTGCTGTTTTCCGGCGCAACAGCGCGGACAAGATCCAGTTCTTTCACGAAAGGGCCAGATCCGCGTAAAGCATCACGTAACTGCAGAACCCCAAGCGCAAGATAAACATCACCCGTTGCAGGGCCACCAACCAATGATGGAGAGGAAACTGCGTCCCCAGACTTAAGGCTTGCAACTTCTGAGATCAGGGCGTTCATTTGTGTTCGAATAGATGCCAGCTGTTGAACAGATGCCCCATCAGAACTGTCCCCAACGGAAGATGAGGCAAACCCCGTACTCTCGATAGCATCCACGCGTTGGCGTGTTTGCTCCAGCTCGGTTCTCAGGGCCTCAACCAAATCCTTATCTGCATCACTGGATGTGACAACCACTCCACCGTCGGTCAGGTCATTGAGCTGCCGTTCAAGTTCAGATTGTTGAAGTTTTAGCGTCCGTACTGTTTCTGAAAGCGCGAGAAAACGATTTTGATCAATGCTCTGGCTTTGCGCATTGAAAACATCTTGCTCCAAGCCGACAATTCGCTCTTCCAAAGAACTGACACTTGTTGTTTCCGCTTCGCCCCCAAATGTCGGAATTTTCTCAACAAGGGGTAACCACTCACTGCGAAAGAAAACAGCAGCCGCCATGGCCAGAGCACAGAAGCCAACCCCGTAGAAGAAGCTGTTCAGACTTCCGCCCTTTTTAACAACCGCAACGGTTTGCGTATCAGAGAGCAGTTCATCAGCTTTGCCTGATCCCTGACCGACACCGCTATCTTTTTCAACACCCGTGTTTGCCTGAGCGTCATCATTCTTATCGCCAACAGTTGCTTTTGACCCGGACACCGGTATAGCGCTCGACGCTTTAAGAGGTGACTTTATATCGGGCTTACCACTGGAACTACTTGAGCCAAGATCACTCGAAGCGCCTTGTTCTGCTTCATCTGAAAGTAAAAGATCACTTTCGCGAACACGAACCACATCAAGCGTAATTTTCGCTTTTGCCGCGGCTCTGAGTATATCTTCATGGCGAGCAGAAGGAATTGAATCGCGCTCTTTCCAACCTTGGACGGTGCTAACAGCAATACCAAGTTTACTCGCCAAAGGCCTCAAACCACCAAAGGCATTAATAATTTCCTGTGTTGGACTTTCCGTAATCGCTTCTTTATCAAGCGATTTGTTTTCATCTTTCACAGAAGAACCTGTTGTCGGTTTGTTTGATTTGTCGCCCTGTTTGCTGGCCATAGCATCCTCTGTTATCCAGATTGTGTAGATCCAAACGATCGAAACACGTGATTAAGGAAACTATGCGCCAGAGTTAAGGTAAAATCTAGTACGTACGTACACTTATTTGTTTAGGGCGATTAACTTTATCATATCAGCCCTGTTTGGCTGTTCTGAAACCAAAAGCTTAACCCCGCATATTTGCTCAAAGCAATCGGCAACCGCCTTGCTCAAACAATAGATGGTTAAGCCCTCTAGACTGGACACTAAATTCTCTTGGGATACCAATGCCAAGAACACCTTGGAAGAACGTGGCGAAAAAAAGCTTATCTCGTTGATTTTATTTTCTTTTAACATTTGACATGTTTGTTGAAGCAACACTTTGGATGACATGGCTTCGTACAAAATTTCACGACGATAAACATAACCAAACTGGTCAAGATCCACCTGAAGATCCCCTGCTATTTTTGACGCTGCAGGATGTAATAAAACACCTGATTTTGTACTCAATTTTGCTCGAACCAGTTTGGCTAAATCACCCACATCACCGTTGGCAGAATAGACCCTTTCGAATCCACACTCACGCGCGGCTTCAGCAGAGCTTTGCCCAACACAAAGCGCTGGCAATGAACGATCTTTGCTATTCAGTTGATAAGCACGTACACCATTTGCAGAGGTAAAAAGAACAGCCTGTACGTCAGAAAGATCTAGTTCAGCAGAATTTTGAAACACAATGTCAAAAACGGCATCAAAACACACCTCGCGCCCCAACAGACGAAGTTCAGAAGCAAAAGGCTCCTGATCTGCTTGTGGACGCGTAACAAGGTGAGTGATCATTAACGACCTCTATAACGAATCAAGGGCAAATCAAGACTGTTGCGCTTCCAATATTTTGAAAAACTCTTCACCAGCCTGCTCTTTTAGGTCTCGCCCTGCAGAGCGTCCCATTTCCTCAGCCGAGGATATCGGGCCACGCCGCTCTGTTGTGAATATTTTACTGCCATCTGTCGCTGCCAGCATCGTACGAAGATAAAGCTCATCACCCTCTATTTCAGCAAGAGCAGCAATTGGTGTTCGACAAGATCCATCAAGTTCCGCGAGGCAAGCACGTTCGGCGGTGATTCGTTGCATCGTCGGTTCATGATGGATGGCATCAACATAGGCACGAATACGATCATCACCCGTTCTTATCTCTAGCCCGACAGCACCTTGTGCCGGGGCTGGCAACATTTCTTCGGTTGAAAGTGCTGCCGTGATCAAGTCGGATTGTTTCAGTCTATTCAGGCCAGCAACAGCAAGAAGTGTCGCATCAACTTGCCCTTCTTCCAGTTTACGCAGTCTGGTCTGAACGGAGCCACGAAAGGTAATAACTTCAATGTCTGGGCGTTTTGCTTTGATCTGGGCCTGTCTGCGCAAAGAAGCAGAACCAACAATAGCACCTTTCGGAAGCTCTGCCAGTGAGTTGGCTTTCGAAGAGAAAAGTGCATCACGGGGGTCTTCCCGCTCTAGAACTGTGGAAATTTCCAACCCATCAGGCAACCACGTCGGCACATCTTTCATAGAATGTACTGCAATATCAATGCTGCCATCCTGAAGACCGTCTTCAATCTCTTTGGTAAAAAGGCCCTTACCACCAATTGCAGACAATGCCCGATCTTGAATCTTATCGCCAGTGGTATTAATCACCACAACCTCGACAGACTCATCATCCTTTAAATCAGAATGGACCTCTTGCAACAGGCGTTTAACTTCAAAAGCTTGAGCTAAAGCAAGGGGACTTCCCCGGGTACCGAGACGAAGAACAGGATTATCAGTCATAAATTATTGCCATACGTTTCTGTAAGTCTGAAAAAAGAATTTACCCAAAGAAAATTCAATCACGCGCACCTTACTCTTTCAGTCCCGTTTCGACAATTCTTATGGTGAGAGTAAATCACGCGGCGAACCGACGCAGAGCCGATCTCCCCCATAACGATAACTTCAGAATATAAAAGTGCCGTAGATACGAATAATCAAAAACACTCACGGGTTTTCTTGGTTCGCCGTTATATTTTTCAAACCTTCAGCCCAATCCATTCCTTGAGCTAACCATTTCATTTTAATTTTATGTCCCCCTTTGTGGAGACATAACTCCATTTCTTTTCCCGCTGCACACCCGCGCCAGATCTCACAAGACATATCGTCAAGGGAAACAACTTCGGATTCACCTTCACAGCGGTTAGTTTCTTGCCAGATACGCACGCCTGTTTTGACATCACCTTGATGCCACCGCGCACCGATAGGTCGTCCCGTCATCGGCACAACACGATCTGACAATCCGTGAATATGACGTATGTTTACCGGGTTATCACACGCAACGGGATGGGGACGCCAGAACGAGCCAGCAATCGGGAAGAAGGCAGAAAATTCTTCGCCTATATAACAAGCAACATCCCAAGCCATTGACCCACCTTGGGAAAAACCCGAAACCCATAAACGATCTTTATCAAGCTTATGCCGAGACTTCACATCACTTAGAATATCACTGGTAAAGGCAATTTCATCACGTCTTTCGCTCGGAGCTCCGACATTGGACCAACTACGATTGAGACCATCAGGAATAACCAGCATCACCCCTCGTGAAGCAGCCAACTTCAATAAAGCATTATTCTTCAGCACAAGATCTGCACTTTGCCCATAGCCATGGTAGTAAAACAGTGTCGGATACGTCTCTTCAACTTCATTTTCAGCTTCTGGCATAACTGTGATATAGCGCCCTGACTCGAGAACTCTTTCCTCAATCTTTGAGCCTGCCTTTACTTGCTGGCTCGCGGCTTGAGATAGGGAAGCGAGAAATAATCCACCGAGCAACAGTCCAATAACAACAAGAGCTTCAACTCGTTCCATAAAACCTCCAACTGAAAACGCGTATGATCAAACCGCCGCTTATTTATCAAGTAGGCGAGTTTGACGACTTTTCCACCTCACAGGAAAACAACTTTTAGTTATACCCGTTGAAAAGAGAGAGCTTTTTTATCGTGAAAAGCGGATTAACTAAGATTTACACAGTCAAACCTTGCCGAAACGCTGCTAATGGTATTTTCTACAGAAATATTTTGAACTAAAAAGCTGGGCTGAAAATGAGAGATTGTCTCTCTTATTACTCAGTCGAATTGAAAAGCATGGTCCATTTAAAAAACATAAAAGTACTTGGTATTGAAACCAGCTGTGATGAAACAGCAGCGGCCATTGTTGATAGTAACCACAATATTCTCGCCAACAAGGTTCTTACCCAGCTAGAAGAACACAAGCCCTATGGCGGTGTCGTTCCTGAAATTGCCGCGCGCAGTCACATGAATCACCTTGATCGCCTCATCAGATCTGCGCTGGAAGAAGCCAAGCTAGATTTTGATCAGTTAGATGGTATCGCGGCAACGGCAGGTCCTGGCCTGATCGGTGGTGTTTTTGTCGGTGTCATGACAGCCAAGGCAATCGCGGCTGCACGCAAACTGCCTTTCCTTGCGGTTAACCATCTCGAAGGGCATGCGTTAACCGCCCGCCTGACAGAAAAAGAAGCCGCCAGCTTTCCCTACCTTCTTCTTCTCGTCTCTGGTGGGCATTGCCAGCTCCTCGCCGTAGAAGATGTGGGACGATACACCCGACTGGGCGGCACCATTGATGATGCCGTGGGCGAAGCTTTTGATAAAACAGCTAAGATGATGGGTCTTCCCTACCCGGGGGGCCCTATGATCGAGCAGATTGCCAAAAACGGTGATCCCAAACGTTTTGATCTGCCGCGCCCGATGAAAGGGCGTCCGGGGTGCGACTTTTCTTTTTCAGGTTTAAAAACTGCCATGCGCAAACAGATCCTTGAGTGCGCCAGTAACGAAAGAAGCGAAGAAGCAGATATTGCGAACCTAAGCACCCAAGACAAAGCCGATCTTGCGGCTTCGTTCCAACTGGCCGTCGGCGATGTGCTTGTTGATCGTTGTAAAAAAGCCATGGATATCTTTCAGGATACCTATGGCCAACCAGGACCATTGGTCGTCGCGGGCGGGGTTGCCGCCAATTTGACTCTGCGGGCTCGCCTGGCAGAATTAACAGATACCTATAACACCAGCCTACTGGCCCCACCGGTTAAGCTCTGTACAGATAACGGTGTTATGATTGCATGGGCCGGATTAGAGCGTTTGCGTCTCGGCCTGACAGACTCGTTGGACTTCGCCCCTCGCCCTCGTTGGCCGCTTGATCAACTCACGGGGGTAGAAACCGCAAAGTCATGACAGGACAGCCGGCGAAAAAAATTGGTGTTCTCGGGTCTGGGGCATGGGGAACGGCTCTGGCCGCTGTCGCAGCTGAGGCAGGAAATGATGTTATTCTCTGGTCGCGTAATAAGAACGTTGTTTCTGATATCAACAACGAACACGAAAACAAACTCTACCTGAAGGGCGCCGACCTTAACCCTAGAATCACAGCAACGACAGAAACATCCAACCTTCAGAACTGTGACGTTCTCTTACTGGTTGTACCTTCTCAACACTTGGGCTCTGTACTAAAAGCCAGTAAGGATCAGATCAACCCAAACACACCACTTGTCCTTTGCACCAAAGGTGTAGAAATCAAAAGTGGGCTTTTGATGACAGAGATGATTGCAGAGATCCTTCCGAAAAATCCTCTTGCTGTCCTCTCGGGTCCAACCTTTGCCATTGAAGTTGCCAACAAGCTGCCAACCGCAGTTACACTTGCCTGTGCAGATGAAAATCTGGGTAAAAGTTTATCCTTAACACTCAATAATCGCTCCTTTAGAATTTACCAATCTCTTGATCCTATCGGGGCCGAGATTGGCGGTGCAGTAAAAAATGTAATCGCGATAGCCTGTGGCATCGTCGAGGGCAAAAAACTAGGTGACAATGCCCGTGCTGCCCTCATTACTCGCGGTCTATCTGAAATTGTGAAACTTGGCCTTGCAAAAGGTGGGCGACGGGAAACTCTTATGGGGCTATCGGGGATGGGGGATCTCACCCTGACCTGCACAGCCACACAATCCAGAAACTATGCACTTGGTAAAGCCTTGGGTGAAGGTATCTCGATAGAAAATTACCTAAAGGGTCGAATCACGGTCGCCGAGGGTTTAAGCTCCAGCAAGTCAGTAACAAAACTCGCCCAAAAGCTATCTATAGACATGCCAATTTGTCATGCTGTTTGCGATATCCTTCATAATGATGCAGATATTGACGCAACAATCGCCCAACTTCTCGCCCGCCCTCAAAAGGCAGAGGCATAAAATATTCAACACTTTGATTCACTAATATTAGGGAAATATCCAATGAAATTTATCTTTTCATGTGTCGATAAAAAAGATCACGCCCACGTCCGCGCCGAAAACCGTCCAGCCCATCTGGAATACCTCAACAAATTCATCGACCATATTGTTGTGGCAGGTCCGACACTAGGCGCTGATTACGAAAGCATGACCGGTAGCCTGCTGATCCTCGAATTTGATGATGATACCGCAGCTCAAGAATTCGCCCTCAACGATCCCTACAACAAAGCGGGCCTATTCGAACAGGTGACCATCACGCCTTGGAAGCAGGCCCTGCCGAAATAGTATTTAAAGCAAAATAAAAATCTATCATTCTAAACATTATAGCACTGCTTGTTTACCTCATGAGCAGTGCTATTCTATTTATAGGGATAGTACTTAAAGGAGCATGCTTTGGCATATTGGCTAATGAAGACAGAACCCGGTAGCTGGTCTTGGGAGGATCAGGTTGCCAAAGATGTTGAGCACTGGGATGGTGTTCGCAACTACCAAGCATCAAACAATATGAAGGCGATGAAGATAGGGGATCGCGTATTTTTCTATCACTCTGTCAAAGAGAAGAAGATCGTCGGCATCGTAGAGGTTTGTAAAGAATACTATCCGGACCATACGGATAAATCCGGACGGTTTGGCATGGTCGATGTCAAAACCCTTTACCCCGTGACCACGCCTGTCAGTTTGGAAGAGATCAAAGCTCATCCCGAATTGCAGGACATGGCTCTTATCAAGCAATCACGACTTTCCGTCATGCCGGTAAGAGATAAAGAGTGGAACATCATCTGTGGTATGGGAGATACAAAGCCTGCTTAAACAAGCGAAAAATTCAAAACTTTGATACTGGATGAATCGCCCGGTCTGGATTAGATAAACCGATCTAATCTTTCGCCAAAACCTTACCAACAGCTTCTTCCAAAGCCGTTATTAAGCCCTGGTCCTCTTCACAGCCATTACCTTTGATTTTTTGTGAGATAATGACGCGCATCGTATTCACATGCACTTCTATCAAATCCAGACGCTCAGCTGCTGATGCATTTTCCTGAATAAAATGACACAACGACTTTGCCGCCATCGTCAAAAGCGGATAGCTAAATGTTGCGGCCTGCCCCTTAATATTATGGCTCACGGTATGGATTTCTTTTACGCAATCAGCAGCTTTGGTGGGATCCTTTTTTGCGATCTGAAGAAACTTAGAAATACGTGCGACTTCTTCGCTGACCAATATTTCATAGTCATCTTCCATATTTGAAAGTGCCCGTTCTGCTTTCTCAACGATATCCTCAAGTTCAGGACCACCTTCTGATGGTACCTTTGGCTTCAGATTGTTGGTTGGCATATGCAATTTCACTTCCACTTTTACGTCCTGTATATTTCTGAAACGACCACTATTCGACCCTAATATTCGATCTGGGTTTCAGGCATATTATCATCTAGTTTACAGGATGAAACCTTAATCAAGTACAAAGAAAATTATCTCCAACCCTAATTCAACCAACAGTCGTTTTATCTTTTAAAACCCCGAGTTAACCGACTTATCCTTCAAGCCGTCTGTGAAAATCGTCGTAAAGGTTGATCGGTAATTGGCCAGTGAACCATCGCAGCAAAAACACCGAGGAAGATCGAAGCCCACCACACCAAATCATAGGATTGGGTAGAATCATACAGAACTCCGCCCAACCAGACGCCGATGAAGCTGCCGACTTGATGGCTAAAGAAAACAAAGCCAAACAAAGTTCCCATATATTTTGGGCCAAAAATTTGAGCCACCAGACCTGAAGTCAAAGGCACAGTACTCAGCCACAAAAGTCCCATGACAAATCCAAAAACAAGAAAGGATACAGTGGAAGCCGGGATCAAAATAAAGGCAAGAATAGCTACAGAACGTGCCAAATAAATGCCTGAAAGCAAATATTTCTTCCGATAGGCACCACCTAAAGCACCCGCTGTGTATGACCCAAAAATATTTGCGAGCCCAACCAGCGCCAAAGTCCAGGCCCCCACTTCCGGCGCCAGACCTTTATCGATCGCATAAGAGGGAAAATGAACAGTAATAAAGGCCAGATGGAAACCACAAACAAAGAAGCCTGCGATCAATAGCCAGTACCCTCTATGTCGTGAAGCTTCTTTCAAAACATCAACCATGGACAAAGAATTTTCGGGCGAAGGACTTTCAGATATAGCCAAGTGATCAGAAGCGGATGAACCGCCCCGAAGAAAATAGGCTGCAGGAACGATTAACATCAAAAGCCCCGCCAGAATTAGCAAGGCATCTTGCCAACCAAAACTTTGTAACAAACTACTGCCAAAGGGGATAATGAGGAACTGGCCCAATGATGCCGATGCTGTCGCAATCCCAAGGGCCAGCGATCGCTTTTCTTCAGAAACAGAACGCCCGATAACGGCGAGGACAACCCCAAAGGTAGTACCACTCAAGCCGATGCCAACAAAAAAACCAGGGCCTAAATGCGAGGCAATTGGCGAATAGTCCATCGCACCAAGGATAATACCCCCAGCATAAATCAACGCACTCAACACCAAAACGCGTCCGGCACCATAGCGGTCAGCAACCATTCCGGCAAAAGGTTGTGCTGCTCCCCAAAGCAGATTTTGCAACGCCAACGAAAAAGCAAGGACCTCTCGTCCCCAATTCAGTTCATCCGAGATCGGCTTTACAAAAAGGCCATAGCTTGACCGAACCCCAAAAGCTAAACAGAGGATGAGACACCCTGACAGTAGAACGACCCATACAGGCCTAGAGGATGAAATAGATTTGTCAGCGCTTGTCATAGGCATTAGCTCACTCAGAGGACGGGGATAAATAAAGACGAATTTTAATTAAGAAAAACAGCCACCAATCCACAAAGCTGTATCCCAAAACTTGGCCCCAAAAGCCTCAATAGATCCGGGAAACACGGCTATAATCAATAAGCAGAAGATTATAATAGTGAGCAATATCAGTAGATGTTGTTTAACAGAACTCATAATAAACATTATATCCTCAGTTATTGAATTCACCAATTGAATCAAATTAATCTCTTGCCTTAGATTTTGTAATACATCTCTGTTCAGCTAGGATTTCGGCTTACATTACGATAAAAACCAGCTCACAAGCATAAATACTTTCATCTTGCTTTAACTTCTTCCCATTACCCTAAACACTCACTAACTGAGCTCTCAGGAATAAGAGAGTCAACGAAACTTGGGGGCCAGATGGGCAACGAAAGTTTGATAAGTTCCTTACGTCAGGAACGCGATCGTTTTCTCGCTTTTGCTTTTTGTCGAGCAGATCTTCTGCTCGAACTCTCTGAAAAGCGAGAAATTGTTTTTGTCAGTGGGGCAACTCAAGCCATCTTTGGACTCACAGTTAAAGAGCTGATCGGTATGTCGATTGATGACCTTGTTTTACCCCATGAAGAACCTGTTCTAAAGGGCCTGCTTTCTGGCATGGTTGGCGGTATCAGGCCCAACCCGATGAATCTTGACTTTAAAAACAAATTGGGAAAAGCCCAACCGCTTTCACTTACTGGCTATTATGTTGAAGATTTAGAAAAGCATTACTTCCTATCTTGCAAATTACCTGCCGCAGTAGCTGCAACATCCCCCAAAAGCGCCCGTGAAGCAGGCGGTACAGTTGTCCATGACAGGGTAAGTTTTGGTAAAGTGGCAGCAGAGCATCTAAAAGCCAATCCCGAAGATAAGCTCACATTTATTGAACTTGAGAACTACGACGAGTTTGCAAAAAAACTTAACAAAGACACACGGCAAGAACTGTCTGAAACAATCAACAGCTATCTTAGAGCCAGCTCATCAGAAGCCAACTCAGCAGCCTCTTTCGGGAATGGTAAATACGGCCTGATTAGCCGACCTGACCTGGACATCGAAAAATTAACTGATGAAATTTCAAAGCAAGTAAAAGCCGCAGACCCCAAAGGGGTAGGCTTAAAAGTCGAACAGGCCAGTATCGCTCTTGCAGACAGTGGTATTTCCGGTGGTAATGCCGCACAGGCCTTAAGCTTTATGATTCAACAGTTCGCTCATGATCAAAGCGAAAGCTTCAGCTTAGAAGATCTGGCTCATTCCTTGCCTGAAATTCTTGCGCGCATCAAAAAAACAGCCGAGCGCATCATCAGAGTCACCGAAGGCGAAGACTTTATGATTGTCTTCCAGCCTATTGTAGACCTAAAGACCCGCGCGATTCACCACTATGAAGTTCTGGCCCGCATAAATGACGAAACAGGGTCACCGCAAGAATTTATAAGATCGGCCGAAGATTTAAACCTCATCAAAGGCTTTGACCTCGCCATTTGCCGAAAAGCAATTAGGTGGATACAAAACAACCCCAGCAAACAATTCAACAGATCAATCGCGATTAACCTGTCTGCTGCTTCGATAGGGGATGCTGATTTCATCAATCAACTTACCCCCTTGTTGACTCCCTTGAAAGACACGCCAGAAGCGTTGTTATTTGAAATTACCGAATCAACCAGAATACCGGACCCAGTTATTGCCAATAAAGCAATGCAAGCTCTTCGGAACCTCGGTCACAAAGTATGTCTGGATGATTTTGGAGTCGGCGAAGCTTCCCTTCAATATCTGCGCCAATTTCAGGTCGATGTTTTGAAAATAGATGGAAGCTACGTTCGGGATGCTCTGGAAGATGAAACCTCTGCTCATATTCTCAAAGCCATTGCTAATCTTTGTCGAAAGCTGAAAACAGCAACTGTTGCAGAAATGGTAGAGGATGAGGAAACAACTAAGCTGTTGATCGAGTGCAACGTTGATTTCGGACAAGGCTATTATTTTGGGCGTCCCTGTAACGACATCAGTATTTTTGAAGAACCCGACAAACCGCGTACCGTTGTTCGTCGCGGTGAAACCACAGAAAGTTGGTCATAGAACTCATTTTAAAGTCCTTTCTCGCTAAATTTTTTCTGTAGCTCCTCTTAAATAATTATTTTTTCGATCATTTAGATTTGAGCTTAACCTCACAACGAAAAGCGAATGTGAACAGCAATGAATGCTGCATCGCAATATAATTTTCATTAACATGACAATAGCTTATCGATTATTTCCAAATTACCCTTGAGAAATCAGGAAATTCCGTAAATAATCCCTCCGAACAAAAAACCGCTGATAAAAATAAAGCAGCGCAACAATAAATAAGAATATAGGGAGACCGAAAGATGTCGGACGCCACTGTTTTTCCCGTACCGGAAGACCTCGCCCAAAAAGCATGGGTAGATGAACCCCGTTACCTTGAAATGTACCAGCAATCCATCGAAGACCCCGAAGCATTTTGGGCTGAACATGGTAAACGCATTCACTGGTTTAAACCCTTTACCAAAGTAAAAGACGTAAATTACGGCCCCGGCGATGTGCATATTCGCTGGTACGAAGATGGCACAACAAACGTCTGCTACAACGCAATTGATCGCCACCTACCGACAAAAAAAGATGACACGGCAATTATCTGGGAAGGCGATGATCCCAGCGAACATGAGTACATTACTTACGGGCAGCTTCACGATAACGTAAGCCGCTTTGCCAATGCCATGAAGGCCCGTGGCGTGAAAAAAGGTGACCGCGTCACTATTTACATGCCGATGATTCCCGAAGCCACCTATGCCATGCTGGCTTGCGCCAGAATTGGCGCGGTTCACTCCGTTGTTTTTGGCGGCTTCTCACCAGATGCCCTGGCTGGTCGTATTCAAGGCTGTGAATCCAACTGTGTGATCACCGCTGACGAAGGTCTTCGTGGCGGGCGTAAAGTACCTCTCAAAGCCAACACAGATAAAGCGCTGGAATCCTGCCCTGATGTCGATACCGTTTTTGTCGTGAAACGCACGGGTGGCGACATTAAATGGGACGACAAACGTGATGTTTGGTGGGATGAAGCCTGCGCCGCAGCTGACAAAGAATGCCCCGCCGAAGAAATGAAGGCCGAAGATCCGCTTTTCATTCTTTTCACATCTGGTTCTACTGGCAACCCAAAAGGTGTTCTTCATACAACTGGTGGCTATCTTGTCTATGCGTCAATGACACACAAGTACGTCTTTGATTATCATGACGGTGATGTTTATTGGTGTACTGCCGATGTTGGCTGGATTACTGGTCACAGTTACATCGTGTATGGACCTCTGACCAATGGTGCAACAACGCTTGTATTCGAAGGCGTTCCAAACTATCCGACAGCATCCCGGTTTTGGGAAGTATGTGATAAACATAAGGTCAATATTTTCTATACTGCACCAACCGCTATTCGTGCGCTGATGCGCGAAGGTCTTGAAGCCGTCAAAAGAACATCTAGATCAACAATCCGTCTTCTTGGAACAGTTGGTGAGCCAATCAACCCTGAAGCGTGGATGTGGTATCATCAGGTTGTTGGTGAAGGTCGCTGTCAGATTGTTGATACATGGTGGCAGACTGAAACTGGTGGTATTCTTATTACCCCATTGCCGGGCGCGACACCGCTTAAACCTGGCTCTGCGACAAGACCATTCTTTGGCGTAAAACCTTTGCTCGTCGATAATGACGGTAAAGTAATCGAAGGGGCTGGCGAGGGAAATCTTTGTATTTCTGACTCATGGCCCGGGCAGATGCGGACGCTTTATGGTGATCACGAGCGGTTTGTACAGACCTATTTCTCTACTTACGATGGTCTTTATTTCACAGGCGATGGTTGCCGCCGTGATGAAGATGGTTATTACTGGATTACGGGACGTGTTGATGATGTCATCAACGTTTCTGGTCACCGCATGGGAACTGCAGAAGTCGAATCCGCGCTTGTTGCTCATGCAAAGGTCGCCGAATCTGCTGTGGTCGGCTATCCACACGACATTAAAGGACAAGGCATCTACGCTTACGTCACATTAAATGCAGGTGAAGAACCAAGCGATGAACTTCGCAAAGAACTTGTCGTTTGGGTAAGGAAAGAAATTGGCCCAATTGCCACACCGGATATGCTGCAATGGGCACCGGGATTACCAAAAACACGTTCCGGTAAAATTATGCGTCGTATCTTACGCAAAATTGCAGAAAACGACTATGGCAGCTTAGGGGATACTTCTACCTTGGCAGATCCCTCTGTCGTTGACGAACTTATTGAAAACAGAATGAATAAATAAACCATTCTTCGTTTTATCAGAAAGGCAGCTTCGCAGGAGCTGCCTTTTTTGTTTTAGACCGTCCCAATCAAGCTGGTTCTTTCCATTGCTGCTTCAAGAAATCAAGTAACACACGTAGTTTCAAAGGCACAAAATCAAGCTTTTGATAGTAGAACCACATTTCAAAGGTTTTGCTTTTTAAATGTGGCAGCACCGGAACCAGATCACCCCTTTCAATCTCGTCTTGAATAATCAGTTCCGGAATATAGACAATACCCTGCCCCTGACAAGCCGCAGCAATCAAAGCTTCTGTATTGTTACTGGAAAGCCGCCCAGAAACATCAACACTAGCCTCACTGGTGACATCTGTATTATCCCCACAATGAAAATGCCAAGTCGTCGCCTTTGTGTTTTCACCATACAATAAACATGCGTGTGATCTCAGGTCATCGCTATCAGACAAAGGCTTGCTTTGAGCCAGATAATCCGAGCTGGCAAAAAGTTGATTATAATAGCGACAAAGCCGTTGCCCCACATAGGCCATGGAATCAAAATCATCAATCCGCCGCGCCAGCGAGAGATCAACGCCGGCTAAAGGCAACGTCCCGTAAGCAGCAGATTTAAATTCGATATCAATGTCAGGGTTTTTACTTAAAAAAGACCCCAGAACCGGTAACAAGACCCTATTCAATAGGGGCGAAGGTGCCGCGAGCGTAAGACGGCCACGCGGATTCTGCCCCAGATCCTGCGTTTCATCCAACAGTGTCTGCCACTGACCATGCAGAGAAACCATACGATGATAAAAATTGCTTCCAGCCTCGGTTAAGGTTATCCGGCGAGTGGTTCGTCTTAATAGCTGCACCCCCATCGCTGATTCCAGTTCTGCGATCCGTTTGCTGATAACCGACGGGCTGACGTTCATAATACGTGCCGCCGCTGCCATCGTATGATTTTCCACAACGGTTTTAAAAATCAAGGCACGCTGAAATGAATCCATATTCGTTCCAAAATGAGAATAAACACTTATCAATTATGGTAATTGTTCTCATTTATTTAAGCAATATGATGCCTCGTCATTTATACGAACCAAAAGGACAAGACGATGTATGTTGTTGAGATTGTGAGCTGGAAAGCGGCACCAAACGTGACGGATAAACAGATGATTGATGCCGTTCAGGCAATGGTTCCCGACCTCGAAAAACTACCCGGATTTAGGTATCAGTCCCTCTCAAAAGATGATGATGGTCTATGGATGGATATTTACTATTGGGACACCAAAGAAGACGCCCATAAATCAAACGATTTGATGGCAAACAAACAGTCTTTGCAAGACCTTGTCCCTCTCATTGATATGAGCAGTCTGAAGATAGATGTTTTGACGCCCCATCAAGAATCAGGCCTGATAAGCTTTCCCCAATAACAAGCTGCAAACCACCATAAACACAAACTCTAGGGCGGTGCGCCTCATTAATGGTGCACTGTGCTGTTTCTCAGATCTTTCTACACCAAGCCTTCATATATCTTCTTATCCGGGTCGATTGCCGCGCGTTCTTTTTGGCGCATCACTTTCCAAACCTGAAACAGAGCATCCGAAAGCTTGCTTTCCCCGGCAATCGGAGTTGCCTTTGGATCGCTTGTAATATTTCCCAGATTCATCTGCTTATAATAATCACGCCACAACACAGCAGCACTTTCGTCTATCCCCTGATCCATCATGATCTGGAGCCAGTCATCTTCGGGCAGTGACAGAGATGCGATATGTTTATTCAGAACATTACGTCCGGCTTCAACGATATCGTCCAGACTATAGGCTTCTGGCCCATGCAGCTCTAACAGACTATACCCAGCCAGCGGATCAAGGGCCGCCGATACCAGAATGTTGACAAGATCGTTTCGTGCCACCATCGCATAGCTTTGCTTCTCACTAAAAAAGCTGGGAAGAACAGAATGGTGTTTGGCCATCGCCATCCCGGATGCCAGATTTTCCATTATAAAAGCAGTCCGAATGATCGTCAGGTCTTCACAAATGTCTTTGAGATCGCTTTCCAACTGCCCAAGCGTATTCGCCCAACCAAGTTTTTTTTCTGCGCCCATAGCTGATAACAGCACAATTTTTATCTCTCGCGCATGATCAGCCCGAAAATCAGAACCACTGGAAGAAAGCGCATCCATCAAGGCAGATCGATAGTCATCCACAGCGCCCAACAAACCCTCTTCACTTAAAAAGGGCGGTAAGATAACAATGAGTGTCTGCACGCCGGAAAGTGCCTTTGCCCAACTGGCTGCATGTTTGGGGTCACCTTCATTTACCTCAACCCCACGACCACGCCATAAATCGCGACAAGCAGCATCCGCAGTTAAAACCCGAACCAATTGCCCTTGTCCAACCAACTGTTCTGTTACCGCGCGTCCAATGGGGCCACCTGCATCTGCCACAAGGTACATCTTAAACTCCCTTTAGATTAGGCTTTCCTTATCTCTCTCCTGATCCGGGCAATCAAGAAACAAAAAGACGCACGACGATTTTCTTTTGGCACTGTCGGCGAGGATATTGTTTTTATTTTGAACCCAATAAAATGATAGACTATCTATGAGGTGATTTTTCTCTCTTAACAGCGATTAAAATTGCCATCTTACTCTAGTCAGAAAGCGACCAATGCGATCAACTTGTCCTATTTCCCAAACACTGGAAATTCTGGGTGATCGCTGGACCCTTCTCATCATTCGCGATCTGATGTTTTTTGGCAAAAGCCAATACAAAGAGTTTTTGAGTTCTCCAGAAAAAATATCGACAAATATTCTTGCTGATCGTCTCAAGCGCCTCGAGCAATCGGGTATTATTGAGAAAACATCCTATCAGGATAATCCACCACGGTATGAATATCACCTCACTCAAAAGGGACAGGGTCTCCGCCCGCTCATGCGCGAAGTGACAACCTGGGGGCTGGAATATATTGAGGGCACCGAGGTACCATTGGATGCGTTGAAGAAAGAGACTTCCAAGACCGAATCTCCCGATTGATCAACTAGCTTTAACGAACTGCAATCATCAGAGCTTCAAACCGCACTTATCGGGTTTTTGGAACTACTACAGCATCAAGAAAACAACCGATTAATTTACAAGCAAAATAACACCAAAGGTTGTGCATCAATCAATTTTATATAATGTTTGAATTGTTACCGAACTTCCGCAACCACCCCAAAGCGGATATTCCAATATACAAAAGTTGGATAGAGAAAAATCGATGAAAATTGCATTCGTTGAAATACAAAACTTCAGAAAACTCAAATCTGTGAGAATTGATTTTTCTGAACAAAAAACAATCTTTGTCGGCGCGAACAATAGTGGAAAAACCACCGCAATGGACGCATTAGGCCATTTTTTAATCAACCATAAACGCTTCTCAACGAATGACCTCACACTATCTAACTGGGAAAAAATCAACAAAATTGGTGAAAGCTGGGAGAAGGCACTGGAAAGCGGTGAAGAGTTTTCTCCATCCAAAAAAGAATGGAAGGAAGAAATCCCCATTTTGGACTTATGGCTTGCGGTTGAAAAAAATGAAATTCACCACGTTAGCCATTTATTGCCCAGCTTGGATTGGGAGGAAGGAAAACTAGGAGTCAGACTCCGTTATGAGCCCGCAGATATTGAAGAACTCTATTCGGAGTATATAAAAGCTCGAAAACATGCCGAAGAGACACTACAAGCAGCAAAAGAAGCACATAAAGAAGAAGACTACACCTTAAGCTTGTGGCCTGGCTCAATGATTGATTACTTGAAAAAGAGAATGCACAGCCATTTTACAATAAATGCCTATACGCTTGATCCAGAAAAATTAACATCACCAGATAACTCAACAGGAGCACAACTTCAAAATCTTCCTGAAGAAACCGAGCCAATAGATCAACCACCTTTTGATCGCTTACTGAAAATCCATGAAATTAATGCTCAAAGGGGTTTTTCTGACGCACAAGGAAGTAGTCATTATGATGATTCTTCCAACACAAAAGACAACGTGGGTAGATATAAACTCTCTGAACAATTGAGAGGATACTATGCTAGTCACTTAGACCCCTTAGAATTCCCCGAGCCACATGATGTTAAGGTTCTTCAAGCGACAGCGAATGCCCAAGCTTTATTTGACAAGCAGTTAAGACAAGACTTCAAAGTGCCCGTCGAAGAACTAGAAAAACTGGGTTACCCGGGAGTTGCCAATCCAAAAGTCGTAATAGCAACTGAGCTTCGCCCAATAGAGGGGTTAAACCATCCAGCAGCACTACAATATGAAATAGAAACCTTAGGAAGTGGTGAAGGTACTTCTTCTCCTCTCCGACTTCCCGAGCAATATAATGGGTTAGGTTATCAAAATCTTATATCTATGGTCTTTAGATTAATGGCTTTTCGAGACAACTGGATGCGTGTTGGAAAAGCAGAGAAAAAGGTACATGAAGATAACATCGCCCCCCTTCATTTAGTGATTATAGAAGAACCAGAAGCCCATTTGCATGTTCAAGTGCAGCAAGTTTTCATCCGAGTTGCTCATGACATATTAAGAAATCACCCAGATTTAAAGGACAATAAAAAATTAACCACACAACTAGTTGTCTCAACGCACTCTAGTCACATCGCTCACGAGTGCAGCTTCGAAGCTTTACGCTACTTTAGACGCTTTCCAGCAACTAACAAAGGTGCTGTACCGACGACTAATGTTATTAATTTGTCTCAGGTATTTGGCAAAGAAGACAAAACTGAGCGATTTGTTATGCGGTATTTAAAAACAACACACTCTGATTTGTTTTTTGCTGACGCGGCCATACTGGTGGAAGGACCAGCAGAACGAATGCTCGTGCCATTTTTCATTGAAAAATTCTATCCGAAGCTAAGTCAAAGTTATATAACTCTACTTGAAATCGGCGGCAGTTATGCACACACGTTGCGCCCATTAATTGAACACCTTGGCCTTACATCTTTAATTGTTACCGATCTAGATTCAATAAACAAAGATACAAAAAAGTCAGAACCTCCAAAGCGAGCCGCACAACAAATAACTGATAATACAACTTTAAAAGGTTGGCTACCTAAGAAGGAAGCCATAGATGATCTTTTAGACTTAAAGATTACTGATAAAGAAATTAGAGACGAAACCGCATTTTATACCCTCCGATCTGCATATCAATCCCCAGTTAAAGTTTCCATTAACGGCAAGGAAGAAGAGGCTTTGCCCTACACATTTGAAGATTCGCTTGTTTTAGAAAACATAAATATCTTTAAAGGGCTTGAAGGTACTGGCCTAATAAAAAAATTTAAGACCCATATCGAAACCCATAAAGATGTTGTTCAACTTAGCAATGCTCTATTCCTTGAACTTAAAGGGACAAGTGATAAAGCTAAATTTGCTTTAGACCTCCTATATGAACTTCCTGATAATTTTAATGTACCCTCATACATACAAGAAGGGCTCGAGTGGCTGCAGAAAGAACTAGCCGAAAGACCTTCTGAGGCATTAGCCGCATCTAAGGAAAGCGCCGCATAATGAACCAGGATGCATTAGTAAATTCAAATACACTCGATGACCCTATCGATGATGAAATAGCTGAATACTTGAGCTTAACCAATCCCAAAAGTTTCTTTCTATTTGCTGGTGCTGGATCAGGAAAAACACGCTCACTAATTCATGCACTCGGTAGAATTAAAGAACGATATGGGCGCCAATTAAAGTTAAACGGCCAAAAGGTCGGAGTAATCACCTATACAAATGCCGCTCGTGATGAAATTAGGAGGAGGCTTGAATTTGACACCGCTTTTCACGTCTCAACAATCCATAGCTTCGCTTGGTCTTTAATTGCAGGGTTCACGAAAGATATTAAAAACTGGCTCGAAACCAGCTTAAAAAGTGAAATTCAAGAACTGGAGAAAAAGCAAGAAAAAGGGCGAGCTGGTCAGGCCTCAATAGATAGAGCAAGGAAAATTGAATTAAAGACTAAAAGGCTGACAACTCTCCCTGAAATAAAAAAATTCATTTATAACCCTACAGGAGACAATGTAGAGCGAGATTCATTAAGCCACAGTGAAGTTATTAAAATTTGCTCTGGTTTCTTAACTCACAAAACAACTATGCAAAAATTGCTAGTCACCAGTTTTCCTCTTTTATTAGTTGATGAGAGTCAAGATACCAATAAACACTTCATGGATGCCTTATTCGAAGTCCAGCGGCATAATTCAGATTGCTTTGCGCTGGGCTTACTCGGGGATATGATGCAAAGAATATACTCAGATGGAAAAGATAAGTTAGGGCAAAACTTACCCTCAAACTGGGCCTCTCCAGCAAAACAAATGAACCACCGAAGCGCGAGTAGACTAGTCGAATTAATCAACAAGATCAGAGCCAATGTAGATGGCCAAGAACAGACTCCCAGAAACGATAGAGGGGAGGGTTTAGTTCGATTATTTATTTTACCAAACGATACTGAAAACAAAAAAGATGCCGAGACGACTATTCGTAAGTCCATGGCCAATGCTACAAATGATCACGGCTGGTATGGGGCTCCTCAAGATGTCAAAACCTTAATATTAGAACATCACATGGCCGCAGGGCGGATGGGCTTTGAGCTAATGTTCGAACCTCTATATAAAGTCGATAAATTCAGAACAGGATTACTAGATGGATCAATGCCTGAATTAAGATTATTTGCAAACCTTATTTTACCATTAGTTACAGCCTTAAAAGAAGAAAACAAACATGCTGTCGCCTCCATTATCCGAGAGAAATCCCCTCTTTTAGATAAGCGAGTTTTGAAGAGAATTAGTAAAGACCAAACTATTCAAATCAAAAAAGCTAATAAGGCTGTTAATGAATTATACTCACTTTGGGAAAACAACAATGACCCAAGTTTTTTAGAGGTATTGCAAACTGTTACTCAAAGTGGGCTATTTGATATTCCAAATAGATTTATCCCAATAATACAAAGAAGTGTTGAAGAGCATAAAGCTGCCAAAGTTGAAGATGATGAGGACGATCAAGACATTAAGTTAAGCGCCTTAAGCGAATTCCTATCAACACCATTCTCTCAAATTCAGCCCTACACTGACTATATAAATCAATCCTCTCCATTTGATACGCATCAAGGCGTAAAAGGGAGAGAATTTCCAAGAGTAATGGTCATTATCGATGATACTGAAGCTCGAGGCTTTATGTTTAAATATGATAAGTTATTTGGTGTCGCTCCCCTAACTGGTAGGGATAAACAGAATGAACGAGAAGGGAATGATACAGCTCAACTACGGGCAAGACGATTATTTTATGTTACTTGCAGCAGGGCTGAAGAAAGTTTAGCAATTGTGGCATACTCTGAAGATCCTCAAGCTGTATATAATACGGCTTTACAAGAAAGCTGGTTTAAGAAAGAAGAGATGCAAATTGGCTTTTAATATTATGGTAGAGCGTGTCCTCGATCTTGTAAGTGTTTAGGGTTCCAGATTTCTATAGCGTAACCTTATCTGATTTGAAGATGAAGTGTACGCTAATGGCACTAAACAGCTATAAATCATGATCTGATTTATTAGTCACAATTTATTGTGGTTTGAGATGGATGATTACAGTTCGTTACACCTAAGCATTCTGATTGATACGTTTAAAAAGGAACGTCAACGGCCTTACACAGAAATTTCATCAGTGGCGCTGCTGTTTTAAACCCTTCAACCACCTCGTTTAAAAACTCGGGACTTTGAGCTGCTTTGGGTGTTGTCCGATGCATGAGAAAAAAGGTTTTTCGCTTAAGGTCTTTGATATGTGGCTCATCTGCTGAAAAACCTTTTGGGGGGCGCTTAAGTCCATCGCCACCGATTTCACCGAAAACATCGCGTATTTTTGGATCTGATAAAACCTTTTCCCATTCTTTTGGGCGATCAGCGATTGCCCGCCTGATCATATAAAGCGCATCACTTGGTGGCATCCAGATTCCGCCACCATAGAGCACTTCATCCGTTGCCAGATGGACATAAAAACCCGGTGCGTGTGCATCCCGCCCCAATGAATGACGGAAATGACACGCCGCATGCTCTTTATAGGGACGTTTGTCTTTCGAAAATCTGACATCACGGTGGATTCTGAACATCGACCCGCCATTGCGACGGGCATCTGCCACGAAATGAGGGGTAATTTCAGCAAGGGGCTCGACCATTGCCTGAATAAAATCCAGCAGATGATCTTGCAACGTTTCCCGGTATCGCGCTTTGTTTTCGGCGAACCAATCCCGGGTGTTGTTTTCTTTTAGATCATCGAGAAACTCAAACCCCGCTTTGGGAAAACCGGGAAAGTCAGTGCTCATTTTTATCCCCCTCGTCGAAACATGCTGCCATCAAACTTTGGAATTTCACTGTCCATCATATCCCAGGATACAGCCTGTTTAACAAACATATCTGCATCAGCCGAATAAAGTTCAGGATTATCCAGGCTCATCGCGACAATCAAAACCATCCCTTTGGCAATTTCCGGCGTCCCGTAGATTCGGCTGTTACATTTCGAACAGCAATAGCTTTTCATTAAACCACCACTTCCGCCCTGATGCTCAAAGCAATTTAAGTCTCCGGTGACAGAAAAGCTGGTTTCCGGCACGCCCATCACAGCAACATAGGGACTCCCACTCAATTTTTGGCAATCGCGACAATGACAATTCACTTTAAAAAGCGGTTTTATACAACTCGTCTGATATCGAACCTGCCCACACAAACATCCGCCTTCGATAATTTCAGTCATTTTTATCTCCATTAATTATGTTTTTGATCGAACACCTCACTAACTTGCAAAATAAAAGTGACTTGATTATGACAACCTATAAACAAAATGTCACTCCTTTGCCACTTTTCGAAAGAGATCATGACCACAACATCCAATAGCTGCCATATTTCAGACACTTACCTTTTTTCTGACACAGGAATGTTTAAAAGATGCACCCAACTTTGCCCTCTTCTTGTTCCTTCTCAAATGCCCGATGAGAACGTAACTTTTGCTCATCGACGCAATCAATTTGTCAACAAAGGAACAGACAATGAAAAAATTAATTTCTAGTGTTATCGCTCTTGGTCTTATCGCATCTGCATCCATCGCAAGTGCAGCTGAAATGACAGGCCGCGTTATGACAGCGGACCCGGCAACAAACACAATCGTTCTTGAAAACGGTACAGTTATGGAGCTCATCGACGGTCTGACTGTTGAAGGTCTGGAGCCAGGTACAGAAGTTGTCCTGACTTATGATGAAAAAGAAGGCAAAAATCTGGTTACCAACATTGCACCAGCTTCTTAATCAACTGGCTTCTTAATCAGCCAGCTTGTTAACCAAGCACACATAGTTACCTGAATAAGCCGATAAGTCAGCGAAACCAAACCCCATTCGCCCTTATCGGTTTATTCATTTCTGGGTACATGTTTTAGAAAGTTTAGTTTTCTAAATCAGGATTTTTAAGTTTATCTCTAGATCCGGCGAGCCGTTTCTTTCGCGCTTCGGCGTAACGTGTGGCTAATTTAAAAGACAGCCAGTACCCCAAGGCACCAAGACCGACGCTATAAGGTATAAACCCAACCAGAATTGAAGTTCCGACCTGCTCCAGCATAAAGTGGGTAACCTCTACAACCGTTTCCCAAATGCCGCCCTCAAGCGTCAGATGTTCACTCATCATCCTTGAAAAATCTTTAAAATTCTTCTCGCCGTCAAAATCCAACAGTATTAACCGGCCCGTAATATAGTACAGATAATAAAGCGGGATCATGGTGACCGGATTAGAAAGCCAGGACCATGCCATGGCAATAATCAAACTGAATTGCCACTTAAAAACATACCGACAAAGCCACCAGGCAATAAAAACACTATAAAGCTGGATACCGACTGTCGGTGTCATCCCAAGGGCCAAGCCCATCATGACACCACGGGCAACGGTTTCAGGTTGGTCAACAGATCGTAAAACAGGAATTGCGAGACGGAAATAGAGAAGACGAAGCAAACTAGCAATAGTTTCCTTCTTATTTCGGGCGTGAATTTTCTTCTTAAACCAGAATCTCATTTAGTCTTTTACAAACGCCCTTTGTTTCCGTTTTTTTGGCGATCTTTTTTTATCGTCCTTGTGACCGCTCTTAGCGACTGTTATAAACCAAAATCACCTATAGTCCACGGACAAAAATCCGCCTTTCACGAGATAGCGGAAACCAAAGGACCTTGAAACTATCTCATGCAAAGGGCAGCAACAGCATGAATCTTCCCAATTGGCTTAGTGTGTTTAGAAGTGGCGCAGGTTTTATCGTCATTTATCTTCTCCTACAGGGAACACAATCATATTTACTTGCGGCTATCGTCGTCATGATGATTGCAGAGATTTCAGACATGGCAGACGGCCATATCGCCCGTCGCTATGGACAGGTCACCAAACTGGGCATGATCATTGACCCCATGAGTGACAGCCTCTATCGCGCCATGGTCTTTATCGGCTTCTTGGGGATCGGCTGGATTCCAGTCTGGTTTGTTGCCATCATCATCACACGCGACATCGTTGTTTCTTACTTGCGAATCTTTGCCCAGCAACAGGGCTTTACCATGGCCGCAAGATCAAGCGGCAAAATCAAAGCCATCGTTCAGGCCTGCGCACAAGTTTGGACAGTTGGCCTCTACGCGCTTAGCGGATTTTTCAGCCAATATATGGATACGGTTCAGGTATCTTTCTGGCTATTGGCAATCGCAACGGCTGTGACAGCATGGTCCGGTATTGATTATGCCCTTGGCTATATTAAGTCCATGCGGGAAGCCAACTAAGAACTTTCTAGCTCACAGCAAAAACAGCCCGATCACTATTTGATAATTTTGGCCTTGTTAGTCTTCGCCGATTTCAATCTTATCCGTTACCCACGGGGCGAATGCCGCGATCTCCGGCATGCATCTTTGTGTAAGAGTATCGCGAGATATATCGCTTATCATCTTTTGCAGCGATTCAAGTTCATGACGGCGTGTCGCCAGCATCAAGCTGCGGGAAAAAGCAGGGCCGGGAAGCGGTTCACAGCGTATATTGCTTAGATGAGTCTTCGCCTGCAACAGGCACAGCGGCGTGGTGATCGCCCAACCGATGCCCACGGCAACCATTGCCAAAGTCGTATCTGCCGTGTCGAACTCAAACCGCCGCCGTGCAATAATATCAAGCGAACGCAAATGGTTTTCGATATTAATTCCGGTTAAGGATCGAGAGCTGTACCGCACCAATGGCAGATCCTGATTCAACTGACTCAAGCTTTCCACTGGCTTGCCATAAGTGGCGGGTAACGCCAGAACAAATGGTTCTTGCAACAAGCGGTGCGAAATAATGCGTTCGTCGGCCGGAATACTGCCTTCGGTTATCACCACATCAACTTCGCGGGTAAAGAGGCGTTTGAAGTGAAGTTTTGTCAGGCCGGACCAAACGGACCACTCCACAGCTTCATCCATCAGGCCGCTGACCAGATGCGGTCCAACCGTCGTGCCAAAGGAATCAACCATTCCCACATTCAACCTCGGCAGAGATCTTTGCTGATAGGCCCTGACAAGAAAGGATGTTTCACGAGCGGTATCCAGTAACGACTTTGCCCGCTCAAACAGCGTTCGTCCTGCAGGGGTTAGTGCCGGGGGACGCACCGAGCGATCCATCAACTGCACCGCCATTTTTTTCTCAAGAGCGCTCACTGCCTGAGAAACCGCAGATTGAGAAATATCCTTGTGTTGAGAAGCGGCTGTCATGCCCCCCGTTTCAACAACAGTGACAAAAATATCAAGTGCGCGCAGATCAAGATCAAATTCAGACATCACCTCAACAGCATGCTCGCAAGCTCAACGAACCCCTTGCCACTCCGCTCTTTGGTGACCCACGTTGGTTCATGGGGAATCCGATCTGCGAAATCCTTCACATTTGCAACGCCGACGGAATGTGGAAAACGCGCGAACATCGGTGCGTCGTTCGGCGAATCACCGGAAAAAACAACCTGATCCAAAACCTGATTCAACTCCGAACCATACACTTCACGGAACAGAACCTCAGTCATGGATAGTTTGTCATAGTCACCAAACCAGCCGTTCACGTGAATAGAACTCACCTTTGCCTTGGCACCCGCTTCTTCAAACAGCGAGACAATCCTGTCGATTGATTCCTGACCAAGCGGAATGACGTCTTCACAAAAGTCCACGGCAAGGTCCGCAACCCGATAATCTTGATCTGATGCGATTCCAGCCCCCGGTACCTCTAGGGGTATCGACTGACGCAACTGATTGATGCGCGTGCGATCATTTGCACGCTCTTCTGCATTTTTCCAAAAGCGGCAAGTCATTTTTTTGGCATGATGTTCATAGCGAAAGTAAAATGCGCCATTTTCCCCAACGATGGCATCAACTGGCCACATACGGGCAAAATGATCACACCACCCTGCGGGACGCCCTGTAATCGGAATAACCTTGAACCCCGCCTTGCTCAAACTCTCCAAAGCAACGTAACTCTCAGCACTAAGCAGGCCATCTGTCGTTACCGTATCGTCTATATCTGTCAGGACATAACGAATCTGGTTTTTTACAGCTTGCGGAAAATCACATAAGGGTTTCATTCTGTTCCACCATCAATAGGGCCAAAATAACCATTTATTGGTCCTGAAATTAATCTGTACACATAATCGACACTCATATGTACAGCGGTAAATATAAAAAGAAAAGGAGAGGCCAAGGCTATTGATCCCCTTATAATTCGGGTCTTATTCGTCCCATTTAATCCGTCATCTTTTTGAAAACAGCTGCAAGCCTTTTACAGCCGGATTCAATCTGATTCTGATGACATGCTCCATACCCCAATAGAAGACCCTGCCTGGCAGTGGTTTTATTATTATAAAATAGAGATAAAGGTGATGCCGAAAGATTCATCTTGTCTGCTTCGGCAACAATTTCACGATCCGTCGTCTTCTCACTTACTGTATCTGTAAAATAAGCGGTGATATGTAACCCCGCGATGTTCGGATTTATTTCCAGATAATCAGATAAATATTTCTCTATTCCTTGAACAAGCATTTTCTGTCGTTGCGCATAAACTTTCCGCATACGCCTGATATGCGAAGAAAAATGTCCTTCCGCCATAAAATCGGCTAACGCGGGTTGAGCTAACAGAGAAGAGCGTTCATCCATCAACATCCGCGCAGATCGAACAGCATCGACGAGATGCTCAGGCACGACGAGGTATCCCAAACGTAAAACATGAAACAGAACTTTGGAAAAAGATCCCAGATAAACAACGCGGGACGCCCCTTGCGTATGCCCTCTTCTTTCCGCTTCTAACCCCTGCAAAGAAGAAATCGGTTTGCCTGAAAATCTGAACTCACTCTCGTAATCATCTTCCAATATCCATGCGTCGTTCTCTTCAGCCCAGTCAAGCAATTCAAGGCGTCTCCTTAAAGACATCACCACACCCAATGGATACTGATGCGATGGCGAGACAACCGCCATTCGGGCATTTTCAGCCATAGATCGACCAGTTTGAACGGAAAGACCTTCGTCATCAACAGGAACAAAAGCCATCTCTATACCCGCAGAATGCAAGGGCCCCTTTAGACCCGGATATCCAGGCTCTTCAAACCAGGCTGCATCCCCTGAATCCAAAAGAATACGCGCCATGAAATCAGTTGCCTGTCGAGCCCCAGACGTAATCATAATCTGCTGCCAGTCACACTTTATTCCCCGAGCAACACGTAAATAATCAGCGATCTCTTTACGAAGTGGAATATACCCACAAGGGTCTGGATTCCTGAGCAGATCATCCTTTGGATAACGCCAAGTGCGGGAAAGAGATCGTGCCCAAAGTGGAAAAGGAAAGGATTCAACGTCCGTCATGCCCGGTGAAAATGCTGGATGGTTTTTATGCGCTCGCTTCTCTTTTTGCATAATCGCCAGTTGCTCTCCGCGTTTGGAAAGCCCTCGCTGGCTGGCATCCGATGCCGCCTGGCTATAAGAAGACGACTTTGCAGATGCCAGACCGGTGTCATCCGGTAATTCATTTGAAATATAGGTACCAGAGCCACTCAACCCTTCCAGATACCCTTCGGCAAGCAGCTGGTCAAAAGCGCCCAAAACCGTGTTGCGAGAACAAGCCAATTCCTTTGCCAAAGACCGGGTAGAAGGCAGTCTTTCTCCTGGTTGCAAACGACCATTCAACACCATTTCCCTCAATTGTGAGAACAGCTGATGCTGAAGAGATTCGTTACTGGTTTTATCCAAAACCACGTCTAACAAAGGAGTATTTGTTGGTTTTCCAACCATCATTAACCTCAACAATTGGCTCTTAAAAATGATAACATTATTTTTAAATTATTAGAGCCATTTATCAAGCTTTCAGGAAAACATCATGGCTTGCACCCCGACAAATTGAACCCTGACAATATCAATACTGCAGAACACAGTGATCTTTGCTATGAGAGTTTATCTATCCGATACAAAGCTGAGCCTTATGACCAAAACACCGCAAGAAAATTCGTACCTCCTCGCTATACTTGCGCCCTGTACCTTTGTTTTGATTTGGTCAACAGGCTTTGTTTTCGCCAAAATGGCCCTCCCCTACGCAGAAACAATGACACTTTTGACCACGCGGTTCTTAATCGCAGTGGGGTTGCTTCTGCTTATTTCATTGATCTGGAAAGCAAAATGGCCAAAGAGTCTGATGCAAGCTGTCCATATTGCGGTGGCTGGCGTACTGTTACATGCAATCTATCTAGGGGGTGTTTTTGCATCTATTGAATTGGGCCTACAGGCTGGTGTTGCGGCATTAATTGTAGGAATTCAACCGCTTTTAGTAGCTTTTGCAGCTGGTGTTTTCTTGAAAGAGAAAATTACACTCAGACAATGGATTGGTCTTTTCCTAGGGGTCAGCGGAGTAATTCTGGTCGTCTGGGCAAAACTTGAAAATGGCCTCGGCACACCATTGGGGGTCAGCATCGCCGTTCTTGCCCTGTTTGGTATATCAATTGGGACCGTTTATCAAAAACGCTTTTGTGGCGAGATGGACTTACGGACTGGGGCGGTTATTCAATATACAGCGGCCTCAATTCCCACGGGCATAATCGCTTATACGACTGAAAGCATGACCATAAACTGGACCGGAGAAATGATCTTTGCCATGTTCTGGTTGGTTGTGGTGCTATCTGTCGGGGCGATAAGCCTGCTCTATATTTTGATCCGCAAAGGGGCGGCCTCAAAGGTATCAAGCATGTTCTTTCTTGTGCCTCCTACCGCAGCCCTCATGGCATGGGTTCTTTATGATGAAACCTTTAGATCCACAGCCTTGATTGGCATGACCATGACGGTGGTTGGCGTTGCTTTGGTAAATTTACGCCCACTTAAAAGATTTGGCTTAAGAACCAGACCAAGCTGAGAGATAACTACTTTTTATTGCCCATCAAACGATCTTCCAGATCGCACGATTCATCAATAATCAACGTATAGAGCTTGCGAACAAAGTCCGCATCTAAGCCTTTATCCACACCCGTATTCGCATTTCTCTCCCGGACTTCATCAACCCGGTCTTGCAGTACAGCTGGAATATTGTGCTCGTTTTTTAATTCTGCCACTTCACGAATAATCTCGAAACGCTGAGAAAAAAGCTCCATAATCTGATCATCAAGATCATCAATGCGCCGACGATAAGGGCTAAGAAGCTCCATAACTATTGGGTACTCCGACTTTAAAGAATTAGAAATGATACAGATGAAAATGATTTAAAAATCAACACAGATACCTTTACGCTCCCAATCACCATAGCGCGTTGGCTCTGGCCCACTTGGCCCTCCAATTTCAGGCTTTTTATCCAAGCCTTCCATCAGCTGTTTTTCACGTTGAAGACGCGCCTCCATGGCCTTATCAAGGTCATCAGGCGTAACCTTCCTTCGTTTCGCACCAGAAGTGACATCACCCGGTGCCGGGAAATGATTCTTCCGAGTTTTTTGATTAGGCGTATGTGTCGTAAAAGATCTTGTCATAACTACTCATATGGCATGTCACGATGATAATGCCAAGCCTTCGAGCCAAAAGATATAACGCAACTTGTCGCGCCTTTTTCAAACAACAGCTTACCTGTATTGTTATCAATATTTCATCAAGAACATAGCACCTGCGCAAAAATAGCTCTTTCTTCCCACTATTTTCATGGTAAACCCTAGCCCATGACTGAAAAACACAACAAACACGACAAAGCTGCTGGATCAAAAAACAAAACAGGTAACAGGCCCAAAAGTGGTCGACCTGTTAACCCCAGGAAGCTCGTTCTGAATCTTTTGAAAGACATCATGCGGGAACAGAAAACCCTTGATGAAGCCCTGAACAATAACAAGGCTGATTTTGAAAGCATGGAACGACGCGATAGAGCTTTTGCCCGTTTGTTGATTTCCACACTAATGCGTCGCCTAGGCCAGATTGATAAAGCTATCAACGCCTGCATGAAGCGACGCTTGCCTGCTAAAATGGCTGACGTCCGTGATATTATACGTTTAGGCGCCGTCCAATTGCTGTATCTCGACACACCACCCCATGCAGCCGTCAGCACCAGCCTTGACCTTGCCAGAGGACCGAAACTCAGTGGCAATAAACCCGTCATGAACGCTGTTTTGCGCCGCCTTGCCCGCGAAGGCAAAGATATGTTGGCCAAGATGGACGAAAGTCAGGACAATTTGCCAAACTGGCTTTGGAAAAAATGGGCCGAAACCTATGGTGAAGAAACAGCCAAGGCGATTTCACTCAGTCACCTTGCTGAAGCACCATTGGATTTGACCGTAAAAGACTCTCCAGATGAATGGGCTGAAAAGCTCGGTGGCATTGTTACGTCCGGCAACTCTATCCGTTTACCCGCTGGTACGGGCGATCCTGTCTTCCTTGAAGGTTACGCAGAAGGACATTGGTGGGTTCAGGATTTTGCTGCAAGCCTTCCTGTTTTGTTACTCGGATCAGTAAAAGGTAAAAAGGTCGGCGATATTTGTGCCGCACCTGGTGGAAAAACAGCCGAACTCATCACTGCTGGCGCAGAGGTAACGGCTATCGATTCTTCAGCTAAACGTCTAACTCGGGTTCATGAAAACCTCGAACGCCTTCAATTGGACGCAGAAGTCATTCAAGCCGATGCGACAACATGGCGACCAAATGAAGAGTTTGACGCTCTCCTTCTTGATGCTCCTTGCTCTGCGACAGGCACTTTGCGAAAACATCCTGAATTGGGTCGAATTAAACGCTCTGAAGACATCGAAACATTAGCTGAATTGCAACGTGAGTTGCTTGAGAATTGTGCCAAAATGATTAAGACGGGCGGTACACTTGTTTATGCCACCTGTTCGCTTGAGCCTGAAGAAGGGCAATACCAGATAGAGCGTTTTCTCAAGAAGAATGGCACTAGCTTCGAGCGTGTCCCCGTCAAGCCCGAAGAGCTTGGTAGTGCTGATTGGTTGCAAATTTTACTGACTAATGACGGTGATCTTAGATGCCTGCCATGTCACAGACATGACGAAGGCGGCATGGACGGGTTTTACGCCTGCCGCCTTCGAAGAATTGCTTAAGGATTGACCTTGCTCTTGCTAAAGGCCTATCTCTCTAAGCAGCCCTGATGCCCTGAATAAACGCCTCTACGCTTTTACGCATATCATTAGCTTGTCGCGCCAGACCTTCTGACGCTTCTAATACTTGCTGAGAAGAATTTCCGGTCTGTGTTGAAGCTTCGCTTACGCCCTGCATATTCGACGTAACCTCGGCTGTACCTGCCGAAGCTTCTTGCACATTACGTGATATCTCCTGTGTCGCGGTACCTTGTTCGTCAATAGCCGTAGAAATAGAGACTGAGATCTCATTCATTGATTCAATCGTTTTCCCAATTGCTTCAATCGCAACAACAGCTGTTTTTGTAACGCTTTGCATTTCATCTACCTGGCCACTGATATCCTCTGTGGCCTTCGCCGTTTGATTAGCAAGGTTCTTCACTTCGCTCGCAACAACGGCAAACCCCTTACCAGCCTCGCCTGCTCTTGCCGCTTCGATTGTTGCATTCAACGCCAAGAGGTTGGTTTGCTCTGCAATATCAGAAATGAGGCCAACAACTTCACCAATACGGTTCGAAGCTTCTTCCAAGCCCTTAATCGTTGCAATATTTGCATCTGCCTTGGAAACAGCATCACTGGCAATCTTACTTGATTCACCAACCTGACGATTGATTTCTTCGATGGAACAACTTAGTTCTTCAGCCGCAGCCGCAACGGTCTGCACATTCACTGATGCTTCTTCCGCAGCAGCAGCCACAGTATTTGAACGAACCGCTGTATCCTGAGCAACAGAAGACATCTCACCAGAAGTTGTGTTCATCTGAGACGCCGCAGCACTCACACCCGTTAGAATCTGATTACTATCTGCTTCAAACTGCGCCACCAGCTCTTCTATTCGTTTGGTTCTCTCCTCACGCAATGCCACCATCTCTTGCTCTTTTTGGACCATTTCATCTTGTTTGATCGCATTCTGTTGGAAAGTTTGCAGTGCTGAAGCCATATCGCCAATTTCGTCAGCACGCCCCACACCAGATACTTCAAAGGATTTATCACCATTAGCTAGCATCAGCATTTCTGACGTAGATTGGCGAATAGGGTTACTAATAGAGCGCGCAAAATACCACCCCAGAAGCGCAACCAGTACAAGAACACCCACACCAATCATAAGAATATAAAAACCAGCTGTATGCGATGGTACGAGAACTTCTTCCTCGTCAATCTCAGCCATCAAAGCCCAGCGAACGCCGTGAAGATCAAGTGGTTGATAAGCAGATAAAACATTTATACCCCGATAATCAGGGACAATTGCTATACCCGTTTCGCCCTTCAGGGCTTTGGTAACTGTCTCGGTTTTCACCTCAGTCTTCAATATTGTTGATTCTTCTGCAAATCTGGAATCACTACGCATCAGGTAATCCGAACCCACAATATAGGTCTCGCCACTTTCACCCATACCCGCTTGCTGTTGTAGAACACCATTAATACGATCAATAGGCATTTGGAAAACCAAAACACCCTCAAGACCCTTTGCTGAAATAATTGGTGTCGACATAAAACTGGCCGGAGCACCATAACTCGGTGCATAAGCCGCAAAGTCGATAAAGTTGATTGATCCAGCTTTCCCGTCTTTCATTGCACCTTTAAAAGCCTGCGCCAAACCGGAATCTTTATACTTTCCGTTATTAAGATTTGTTGCGTAATCAAGTTCTTTGAAAACCGTATAGACAACGTTGCCTTCAACATCGATAAGGAAAATATCGTAGTACCCTCGACCTTCTAGCATTTGTCGGAACCATGGGTGAAAACTACGGTGACCTGAATGGTAAGAACCTTCTATTTCTGGGCCGTTATATAAATGCTTCTCGCCTTTTTTCTCGGGGTTACCCCCCGCGTTCGTTGCTTCAGCTGTTGGATCATTAATATAGACACCATGTAAAGATTTCAGCGGGTCGCCATGTCGGCTCTTTTCATCTTGAAAACCCAGTGCAAGGCTTGACATCGCATCCTGAACATATCCATTTCCCGCAGTAATCTGAATGTCTTCTTCTATCGACTTCACATAATCCAGCAATGCTGAATTCCGGGCTTCCGTTAGCGCCACTAAGGTTTGTTCTTCCTGATGCATAAGACTTGCTGACGTATTGAAAACACTAAACACGCCCACAGAAACAACAGAAACCGCAGAGATAATTATAAATAAAATCGGAAGCTTTTTAGATATTCGAATATCAAATAATTTAGAGATTTCCATCGCCTTTCAGGCCCTCCTAGTACTTTTTGAGTCTTGCTCGTCGGCCCTCTGCCAGTATTTTCTCGCCGAGACCGTTCGCCTTAATGACCACACTACATACTATAATATGCAAAAATTCTTAAAGAATCATTTAGATGGTTGGCTATGAGAGTTTAGAGGAACTGGTATCTTATAGATTTTTGAGAATTCAAGTTTGCTGAGATATAAACCAAGTAATGAATTTTTCGCATTCAGAAGTTAAGATCTATAAAGCCAAACAAATACTTATTATTTACTTTAACTTGTGTGTATTGGTATAGACATCCCTACCTTAACGGAATCCATCACAATATTTGTTTTAAATTTACTGACTGCCGTATTACCAAAGAAATATTCACGGGTAAATTGCTCATAGTGTTGAATATCCCGTACCAATAGAACCAAAATAAAATCGGCCTCACCGGTTGTATAATAACACTGCTGAACTTCTTCTGCCTGTCGCATACGCTTTTTGAAACCATCAAGTACATTCAGGTTTTCACGCTCAAGACTTATTTCCGCAATCACAGTCATTGGATGACCCATTTTTTTAGGATCAAGCAGTGCCACTTCTGCTCTGATAACACCGTTATCCTTTAGCTTCTTCAACCGCTTTTGAACTGCTGCAGGTGATAGCCCAATTTCTGCGCTAATCTTTTCAGCAGTCATCCGGCTATCTTTTTCCACATGGAAAAAAATTTTACAAACAAGAGAAACCATTAATATTCTCATTCAATATAACAATTATTTTCA
>NZ_JBLWTH010000006.1:0-241240 GCF_048270245.1 Kiloniella sp. | reverse complement strand
CAATCTTCCCGGAACTGGCAACATGGTTACCAAAGGTCATCTTTGGCTAAATCAAAACCCCAAAGATCAATCAAAAAAGCCGCTGAAGAAAACTTCAGCGGCTTTTTTTGTATAAAATTTTCAACCGATAACAGAGCTTATTTTTGATCCCTACGGCAGAACGTACTGGCCTAAATGTTTAGCAATGCCCTGTTGAAGCTGACGATCAATTTCCGTCATCAGGTCTTCGGTCAGTTTGTACCAAACCTTTTCTCTATCACGCAATTTGATATTTTCAGCAACGGTTACAGAGCGCTCTGCCTTCGCAACAACAGAAGCTTCGTTAAAGCCCTGATCACTCAAAACCTGCAATTCAACTTCAAGCACGCCAGTATAGCGTTCCGATTGATCATAGGTGAACAAACCTGTGATACCTTTTTGCTGTTCCAGTTCACTTTCAGTCACAGCAGCATTTTTAATAACAAAATTCAGAACGTTATTATTGCCTTGCGGATATAGACGGTCTTTTGCCCATCGGGCTGATGCCTGAGCAGGTGAAATATCAAACAAATGTTCAACATTCGGCGATTTAGCCGGACTGACATAGGCTTGATCAACAACCACATCCCGCACAAGAAGGTTATAAGGCGGCAAATGAGTATAAGTAAGCTCGGCATATTCATAGCTGGAAGGGGCTGTTTTACACCCCGTTAAAGCCGCACCACCAATAGCTAACCCACTCAACATAAATGAACGTCGACTTAACATTCTGAAATCTCACCTTTGCACAAACACAATGATTTTACCCACACGCCACAAAATATACGAAGTGGTATCAGCACTTATTTCTAAAGAAACAATATGGCACGACAAAGGCCTTTGCTCTTATAAGGATAATTTAGTTCTGATCGTTTTCACTCTGGATTTCGGCAATTGCAGCATCGTCAAAAACATAGGACCGACCACAGAACTCACACTTCGCATCAATCACACCGTCGACCTTGTAAGAATCAACTTCTTCAGCTGAAACAGTTTTGATCACATTAGCCAGCTTTTCCCGTGAACAACGGCATCCTTCTTTAAGCGGGCGTTGATCATACACTCTCACCTGTTCTTCATGGAACAAACGAAAGAGTAAATCAGATACGCTAAGATCCCGATCCAGCAACTCTTCTTCTGTACAACTCGACATCAAGATCATGGATCGTTGCCAATCTTCTTTGATCTCCTCGTCGTCTTTGTCAGCTTGCTGGTTAATCCCACCATCACCGGGTACGTATTGCAATATCATACCGCCGCCATGCCAGACTCCGTCGATTTGGGCAACATTAACCAGAACACCTGTATTAATTTGATCTGACTGTTTGAAATAACCCTGAATACACTCGGACAGGCTTTCACCTTCAAGTTCGACAATCCCTTGATAGCGCTCCATATTCTCTCCCTGATCCACGGTAAAGGCAATATAACCTTTACCTGTAAGATCAGTGAGTGAAAGTGTCGAATGGTCTTCCGTTTTATCAAGCAGCTCTTTCAAAGCCGCATGGTCTATCCCAGCGCAACCTCTAATCACTCCTTCGGATGTCATATCACTGACGAGCATTTTAACCGAGCCATCGCTTTTACTTTGTAACGTAAAACAGCCTGAAAATTTCATCAGAGAAGAAAGGACACTCGTCAGGGCCACAACCTCACCTAATAGCTCATTCACTATTTGAGGATAGTCATGCCGTTTGAGAATCTCATCAAGAGCAGGCCCCATGCGGACAACGCGCCCTCTGATTCCTGTTGATTCAAGTAAGAAGGGTTGAATCACATCATCCCTTAAAAAACCAGTTTCAACATTTTCCCCAACGGTGTCATTCATCTTTATTCTCCAACGTCCCTAAAGGTTACTCATACACCAATAAAGGATGCCTTTTTGGGCATGTAATCTGTTCTCAGCTTCGTCAAATACAACAGATTGCGGGCCATCGATAACTTCTGCAATAACCTCTTCACCGCGATGTGCTGGTAAGCAGTGCATAAACAGCGCATCGCTTTTGGCCAAGGACATAACACGTTCATCAACCTGATAAGGTTTCAGCAGATTATGGCGGTTCGCCGCATCCTTATCGCCCATGGATACCCATGTGTCGGCGACAATACAATCACTATCCTTAACCGCATCATCCATTGAACGAGTTACGGAAATCTTCCCGCCTTGTGACTGTGCCCAATCCAGTGCTTTTTGGTCCGGCGCCAGCTCAGCAGGTGTAGCCAGTTTCAATTCAAAGCCAAATCGGGTTGCTGCATGGATCCATGATGTCGCAACATTATTACCATCACCACACCAGGTAACTGTTTTACCAGAAATGGCACCGCGATGTTCTTCATAGGTCATGACATCGGCCATTAATTGGCATGGATGAGACTCGTCGGTCAAACCATTGATAACAGGAACCGTCGCATATTCCGCAAGCTCTTGCAGGATCTCTTCAGACGATGTTCGGATCATGATTGCATCCACAAAACGCGATAAAACACGCGCGGTATCCGCAATGGTTTCACCATGCCCCATCTGCGAGCTACTTGGATCAAGTAAAACCGCATTGCCACCAAGCTGATTAATACCCACTTCAAAAGAAACGCGTGTTCTCGTCGACGGTTTTTCAAAAATCATTGCCAGAGACTTTCCTTCCAGTGGTCGACCGGAAATTTCCCCTGATTTTAACTGAGAACCGTAGCCTAGTATTTCTCTTAATTTTGGTGTTTCAAACTGGTTCAAATCCAGAAAGTGTTTTGTATCGCTCATTGTATTATACCTTATAGACCCAGCGCCATTTATTAGGCAGCCAGGGTTAATCCTTTGCAGACGTCTTCCAATATTGTAATTGCTTCATCAACGTGTGATCGCTCAATAACAAGCGGTGGCAACAATCGGATAACATTATCCGCCGCGCCAACACTCAAAAGACCGCCATCACGCATTGCTGTAATCACGTCACTATTGGGAACACGGCATTTCAGCCCTAGCATCAAACCAGCACCACGAACTTCTTCGAAAACATTGGGATTCCGGGCAACAAGGCCATCCAGCTTCTCGCGGGTATAGTCAGCAATGGAAATTACACTGTCCATAAAGCCGTCTTCCAACAAGACATCCAGAACAGCATTCCCGATTGCCATTGCCAAAGGATTTCCGCCGTAGGTACTGCCATGGGTACCCGGTACCATACCAGCAGCAGCCTTATTTGTTGCCATGAAAGCGCCCATAGGGAAGCCGCCGCCAAGTCCCTTGGCTGTCCCGAGAACATCCGGCTCTATGTCAGCCCATTCATGGGCAAAAAGCTTACCTGTACGACCGTTACCACACTGAACTTCGTCCAAAATCAAAAGCAGACCAAATTCATCACAAACGGTGCGTAACCCCTTAAGGAAATCCGTAGACGCAGCACGAATACCGCCTTCACCTTGGATCGGTTCAACCATAATCGCTGCAGTCTCTTCAGTGATAGCAGCGCGCAATTCATTCAAGTTCTCAAAAGCAACATGGTCAAAGCCCGGCGTCTGAGGTCCAAAACCTTCAAGATGTTTAGCATTCCCCGCCGCAGACAATGCTGTCATCGTCCGGCCGTGGAACGCGCTGTCACAGGTAATAATACGATACTTCTGTGGTTGTCCGTTATAGCTGTGATACTTACGTGCCAGCTTAATGGCACCTTCCAGCGCTTCTGTTCCAGAATTGGTAAAGAAGACCTTATCGGCAAAAGAGTTTGCAACAAGGCGTTCTGCCAGCGTCTCACCACCTGTAATTCTGTATAGGTTAGAAACGTGCCACAGCTTACGGCCTTGTTCCTCTAGTGCAGCAACAAGCTTTGGATGACTATGCCCCAAGGAATTAACAGCAATACCACCAGCAAAATCAAGATATCGTCGGTTTTCAGCAGTATATAAGTAAGGACCTTCGCCCCGCTCAAATGCGAGGTCGATACGTGCGTAGGTGGGCATTACTGCGTCACTCATGGTATCTCTCTTTAATATCTGCTGAAAAAACAAAGCCCGGGGCGACAGTCAGTCACCCCGGAGCAACGTATTAACCCAATATCGATGCCCGCTGTCAACTGGAACAAGCAGGATTCACAAGGTTTTTAGCAGAAAAGCTATTTCACAGGCGTAATGGTGAAGCCTTTATCCTGCAAAAGTTTCAAAACCCCCTGTTGCCCGGGCAAATAGACTGCGTCTATCACAGTTAAACTATTCCCCTTTTCAAGCGTCTCACCCATCCGTGAAACCATTTGAAGATTACGGCTAAAAACAAGACTATCCATATATCTCGCCTGCCCTTCAGCCGACAAAACAGATATCTCGTCAAGAACCTCTTGATACAGCGCGCCAGAGGATTGAGAGAGAAAATTGTTAATCCGGGCTTGATAAATGACTTCTACAGTTTGAATTTCTGCGGGCAGCGTATCCAGCAATGCTAATTGGTCCGCTTCGTTTGATGCATCTGCAATTTGGAGCTGTTCTTCGATAGTTTGAAGCTGCACAATTTCTATACCCTGCTCAATCGCGATATCCTGAAACGTTTGATTAAGCGTCCTGATCCCCAATGAAATTCGTGATGCTTCGGACGGGGGGGATGAAAAAACAACCCGTGCGGCCCAAGGTTTCAACACATCCATCTGTCGTGCTAGATATCCGTATTCATAGCCAATAACTTTGATATTCTCGAACGTTTCTGGCGAAACAAGATCTCTTAGTCGGCGATTATCATTATACAGCATCACACTGAATAACTTCTGTTTAATCGCATCATCATCACGGATATCGACCATAAGATAATCGGCATTTTTTAAGAGCGTATGTGCATAGGCCCCGGCATCGACAACCCGACGATCACTGCTATTCAGTGTCCCGTATATATAGCTCGGCTCAGCCCCTTGCGTTTCAACTTTCCACAACACCGCATCGCCATTAATTAATGGCTCAGCAACACTGGGTTGCCATGAGAAAACAACCGAAAGTAAAAATAAAACACTGAGAAAGAAACGAACAAAAAACATATTTTCAGCCAATCTTTGATATTGGCCAATCTGCATCAAAGCCATCTTAATTCCTGAAGGAATGGGTTCAACAAATTACGCTGGATCTAGGTCATTGTTACAGATATTTATGCAGATTACATGCCTTGATTAGGACAAAAGTGACTTTTTTTCCATCTTCGCATGGGACACGGGAAACCTGATATCCGCGTTGTACGAGCATATTCAAAATTCCTTTCTCACCTGGCAAGTGTAGGGCACCAACAGCGGTAAAAGAATTTCCCTTTATCAACCCCTTGGTCATCCCATTTATCATATTGAGATTTCGTTTATCTAAAAGTCGCGTTATCCAAATATCGTACATTTCTGGCGGCTCTTCTTTTAGGTCGTCCAGAAGTGTCTCATAAAAACTATTCGTATTTTCTGATAGATACATTTCAACGTATTGTTCCATCAAATCATCATGATGTTTTCCGTCGTCGGGCTTTTCAAGAATACGAATAATCGCATCCAGATAAATTTGACGGTCGCGGTCACTAAAAACAGAAAGCTGTTCACGCACGGTTTCCAAACCGTTGACTTTAATCCCATGTTCCTTGGCAAAAGCACCTAATTGAAAATCCAATGCAACCCCGCTGTCTTGATGTTTTTCCCTATCCGGGTCATTTGGCAAGGCCTTTAAGATTGGGTAAATAGCCCAAAGTTCCAAATCACGCAGAACCTCATTCAGGGTTCTGCCGTCATCCCGTATCCGCACATTGTATGATTCACGTAATTCGCGCTGTGAGAGATTAATTTCCAAATTAAGAAGATCAGCATTTTTAATAAAAGGCTCAACGCGATCTTTGATCTTAAGTACTCTTGGGTCCGCAACGTGCATGGTTCCCAAAAGATAACTCGGCTCTCTATTATCTTTCTCAATTTTCCAAAACAGCCCCTTACCATAAGGAATTGCCCCATCGCTAAGAGTTGGGTTTGGAAACAGTAGACAACCAGCAAGCAAAAGAAACGCTAAGAACTTATACCGGGTAAAAAAAATACTATATGGGAAAGACATCAGACTCTCTTTGAACCAGTGTGCCCCGCTGCACTCAAACGGGTAGTACAGCACAGTCATTGTATACAAACAGTCTAGAAATCACTTCCTTACAAAAGATGAAAATGCACAGGAAAATGGGCCGAATGTTATTAAAAATACGTCACAGCAAAAAGCTTTTGGCGTAAAATTTGAGGTAAAAAAAAATCGACGGCGTAATATCAGGCCTTGATCTTGTAGCCGCGCTTAAATAACAACCAACCGCAAACAACCATCACCAAAATCAAACACACAAGCGTGCCACCTTGCCAGATTAAATCTTCGGCAGATCCATATCCGGTAATGCCATAGCGAAAGCCACTGATAATCCAGAACATCGGATTGGCTTCGAAAAGCCATTGCCAGCTTTCCGGGATACGATCCAAAGTGAAAAACGTGCCAGATAGAAGACCAAGCGGCAGGACAAGAAAATTATCCACCAAAGAGAACTGGTCCCACTTATCAGACCAGAGACCTACAAGGACGCCAATCATAGAAAACAGCAATGCTGCTGAGATCCCAAAGAAAGCGGTCGCCCCGAAACTGTATAACATTGGCCCTGTGAAAACCGTCATCGCCCCCAGAAGCAGCAATGCGACGAGAAGAGCATTGGCGACACCAGCCAGACTATAGCCAAACAGAAGCTCTATCGGTGATAAAGGAGCCATCAGCACATCGGTTATCACCCCTTCCTGTTTGTCGATAATCAGCATGAAACAAACATTTTGAAACGCCGTTTGCGACAGCACAAACACCGCAAGACCAGGCGCTATAAACTGTAAGGCAGAGAGTCCGGGAACCATCTCACCGCTTGGCCCCAATGCAAGGGTAAAAACCGTCATGAACAGCATAGTTGAGACCATAGGCCCCAGAAGGCTCTCGACCCAAAACCGCATAAACCGAATTACGCCACGACGATAGAACAAAGTCCAAATACGCAAAAATGCGATAATACGGACGCCTTCACCGGGCACAACATTGTTGCTTTGATCTGGCGTCACGTTATTCATCCCATCAGGCTTTCAAACGATAACCAGTGGTAATCAGACGATGTGTAACAAACCATAGGATGAGGTTAACCACAGGAAGCAAAATAGCTCCAATCATGATGTTTCCGTCGGCATGACCAATAAAGCCATACCGGAAACCATCAATCATATAAAAGAAAGGGTTAAAATGAGCCACAGCAACCCAAGCATCGGGCAGACGGTCGATTGAGTAGAACGTGCCGGAAAGGAAAGAAAGCGGCGTGATAATAAAATTAGTCACCGCAGCAATGTGGTCATATTTTTGTGCCCAAATCCCGCCAAGCATTCCGAGAAGAGCCAGCATCATACAAGCATTAATGGCAAACCATAACGCCGACAAAGGATGCGCCAGTGAAACTGGAAGGAAAAGCATCATGGCAAAAAACACCGTCAATCCGACCATCAAGCCACGAGTAATCCCGCCCGCTGCAATACCCAATGCCATTTCCCATGGTGCCAGCGGTGGCATCAAAATGTCCACTATGTTGCCCTGAACCTTAGCAATCAGGATAGAGGACGATGTATTGGCAAAGGAATTTTGCGTCATGGTCATCATCATCAGCCCTGGTGCAAGGAAGGTGATATAATCAACACCGCCCACAGTTCTGTTCAACCCGCCAAGAGCCAGCGCGAAGACGGCTAAAAACAATAAGGTTGTAATAACAGGCGCCATAAGTGTCTGTGTGAAAACGTTTAAAAATCGTTTTACTTCACGACTGTAGAGTGTCCAAAGACCAAGGGTGTTCACACGACCCATGGTACGGGGAGCTATTTGGGTAAGTTTTTGATCGATCAAAGCCATGCGACACATTTACGCAACCATTCCGTTGGCTTCAAGGGCAAGATCCTAATTACTTCTTATTTTTGCCATTTTTATTGTCCCCGCGTTAAGAAAAGCACAATAAAACCTACGATTTCAAATTTTTCACCAAAGCTTTGAGTTCGGCTTTCCTATTCACAGGTATCAGACGCCAATCACATCCTTTGATCGCGCCCTCCAATGCATAAAGATAATTCACGGAAAGTCGGTGCTCATCACAAAAACGAAAATATAGCCGCCGAAATACTTCTTCCGTACCCAATTCGATTAATTGATCTGACGAAGTAATTCCGATATCTACCAATTGAGCAACGGATTTAGGCCCCAGATTTTTCAAGGAAAGTAGCTCTTTTTTTGGATCACGGTTCATTTTGAAATAAATTTTTCGACAAAAAGAATTGGCCCAGGAACGTCTCCGTGGCATGTATAAGAACATGATGGAACGGTCAGAAAAAAACAACCGCGAACAACCCAAACGTAAAGTCCCCAGAAAAGCGACAGCGAAATACCTGGGAAATGTTGCTCGATTTTATCTGGAACGCTACGCCACAACAGAAGTCGGTCTGCGCCGTTACCTAATGCGGAAAGTAAACCTCTCTGCGAAAGAGCACGGAACAATCCCGCAAGAAGGGGCCGAGATCATTGAAGGACTGATCTCTAAATTCCGTGATTTGAACTTTCTGAACGATGCACGTTACGCCGAAGGTCGAAGCGGCAGTTTACATCGCAAGGGAATGTCACTTCGTGCCATCCGACAGGATCTGTCACTCAAAGGTGTCCCCGAAGACCTCGCCAATAAAGCCATTGACCTTATTCGAGAGGAAAGTAGCAATCCCGACCTGGAAGCGGCTATTGCCTATGCACGAAGGCGCCGCCTTGGCCCTTACCGAACCGACGACAAACGCGAAGAACGACGGGCCAAAGATCTCGCCGCGCTGGGCCGTAAGGGTTTTTCTTTCGCTATCGCAGAGCGTGTTATTCTTGCTTATGACATTGAAGAACTGGAAGCCGAAGCTGGGCTGTAACTCAGCTACCTCTAGTTTATGTTCCTGACTTTTATCCTTGTGGTTTTCTGGCAACTGCACACCACAATCGGTGCGGAATAAACAGAGGATCATCAGAAAAATCCCGACGGAGTAGATCACCATGCTCGGTATCAAAAGCTGCAACCGCTTCTGGGGAAAGAGAAGCTGAAACACCTGCAGATGCCCGAATACGTCCTCGCCAGTCTTCATGGCTATAGCGAACGCGTAAATCCCGGCTAAAAGTTTCAATCTCTTCAAAGCCGCCCGTTGCCAAATCTATAGTCCACTGTGGATAGATACCTGTTCCCCCCGACATTTCCCACGCCGGGTTATGTTTGGAAATCAGACTTTCTGTTGCTGAAACGACATTTCCAGGCAAAGGAAGCCAATCAAAGTGACAAATGACAATATATCCCCCGGGTTTGAGTATCCGTTGGCATTCTTTTGTCGCCTTTGTGGCTTCAAACCAATGCCAGCACTGGCCAGCTGTCACGACATCAAAGCGTACATTATCAAGGCCTGTTGCTTCTGAACTACCCTGTTGAAAAGTGACCCGGACGCCTTCCTCCTCTGCCATTAATCGTGCTTGCTCCAAAATAGCTTCGGCGGGATCAACACCGATAACCTCGACACCTTGTGCCGCAAACCCACGAGCGAGTGTTCCTGTACCCGTTCCCAGATCAACGAGAGACTGCCCGGCCAAACCAATACCTCGTTCTCTCAACAAATCAAAAATAAGCGAAGGAAATCCGGCTCTGTGCTTTGCATAATCTTGCGCGGTTTTACCAAAATCTATTCCGTCAGAACTTACTTTTCCGATTTCTCGCATGTTTCTCTTCTATAAGTAATTTATTTTGAAAACTCGAACTTGCTAGAATGGCAAGCCGGATCTTATTAACGCCAAATTATGCCCTACTATACAGAGTAAGAAGGCTTAAACACTTGAAGCAGAATTTTATTCATTATTCTTATGTCAGAATAATGTGATCAAGAGATCATTGAAATTCTACAAAAAACCTACAATCATAACTACAGGACAACAAAACAATAACACCCAGTACAATTGTATTAAATATCCAGTACAATTAGATTAATACAGAGGAACACAACATATGAAGCTCAAGGCATTTACCCTCGCAGTATCTCTCAGCGGTTTTCTTTTGGGTGTGACAGGACAAAGCTTGGCCGCCGGTAGTGGTAGCTGGAGCAGCAATTCCAACAAAGATCTCAAAAATGCGATAGAGCTGATTGAAGACGAAAAATACAGTGATGCTCAACCTTTGCTGCAAAAGGCAATAAAAGCTGAACCAGATAATGCTGATGCCTATAACATGCTTGGTTACAGCCAGCGAAAAATGGGAAACAAAGATGTTGCGCTCGACTACTATACCAAAGCGCTTGATCTGAACCCGCGCCATCGTGGGGCCAATGAGTATCTTGGCCAGCTATATCTGGAATTAAACAACCCTGACAAAGCAAAAGAACGACTGGCAGTATTGGATAAAAGCTGTACTTTTGGATGTGATGAATACACTTCGCTCAAAGAAGCAATTGAAGCTTATGAAAAAGCTCAATAAGCATTTTAGAGTTAATCTCAGATCGTCGGTAAATCCTTTGCACTTTCTAGGGACCAGATATCCATCCCATCCTGCCGTCCTCTGACCTGAATATGTTGCCGGGGAAAATCACTTAAATCGACCCCGGCAATTTTTGCGAGCGGCTGAGACACCACAAGTTGTGATTTTAAATCCTTGGTCATGCCTTCTAGGCGACTGGCTGTGTTCACAGCATCACCAATCGCTGTAATGGACGTCGCCTGTCCCCAGCCAAGTTCACCCACGATAACAGCCCCCGTGTGAACACCGATACCTATGCGAAGAGGTTCCGGCAGTTCATGGGCTAAGTGCGCATTAAGTTCATCTAATTTTTCCGCCATTCGCCGTGCTGCTCGTAACGCATTTTTACACCCTGTCTCGACCCCGCGATCAATGCCAAACAGCGCCATAACACCATCGCCAATAAACTTATCTAGACGCCCCCCGGACTCTTCCACCGCGGTTCCCATCGCCTCAAAGTAGCGATTAAGGATAAAGACAATGTCGTAGGGAAGCTTCTTTTCAGACAGAGTTGTAAAGCCCCTTATATCCGCAAATAGGATTGCGATCTCTCTTTCCTGTCCTTGTGCAATTGAACTGTGTTGGCGTCGTGCAGCTTTTAAGCCGCTTTGAGCAGGTAACAATGGTGTCATTTCAAGATCAGCAATAGGATAGGTCTGACAGGCCAACCGCATGTTGTCTGACGCCCCAATCCGGGTAAGCACCTTAAGCTCACCAGTTTCACTTTCAGGTAACTGGTCCAACCCGGCACCAACCCGCACACGACAAGTCGAACAGCGCCCCTTACCCCCGCAAACCGCAGCATGGGGTATATTATTCAAATGGCTTACATCAAGTAGGCTGGTACCTTTTATCGCTCGAAATGCTTTTCCATTAGGGTAAGTAACTTTAAAGGTGCCTTGCCATCGCTGAATGGCAAAACGGACCCACCGCCCAATGATCACGGTAACTATCAGCACTGCAAACGCAAACTGAACGATCCCTTCAAGACTGTATATTTCTCCGGCTTCTTCAGCTGTAGGTAGGTTGTAGCCCCCGAAGAAAGATTTTAACCATTCAGGATCGTCAGCGAGCTTAAGGATATCAAGGCTCGCAACATAGTATCCCGACATGGAAAGAACAGGAATAACAACCGCAAACGAAAGCGCCAGCGATTTATAGTTTTCATAAGCAGGCTTATATCTAAGCCAATAGTGAATACCAACACAGCCATGAACCCACCCTAAAACCATTAAGAGTGCTTGTCGCAAACCCGTATCAATATTGTAAACAATCAAGGCATAAAGCACATAAAAATAGTTATCCTCTACCCCATATATTTCATGCGCAAACCGTGTCCCCAAAATATGCAGGATCAACAAGAAGGGAATGAGTAACCCAGACAAGAGTTGGGCCATTTCCCAAAATTTCATATGTAAATGTTGACGCTGATAAACACCCCACATAGAAAGCGCCATGTGAGAGGACAGAGAAAGATATAGCAGTACGGTCCCAACCGGATTACGCCACAAAGCCAAAAAGGCTTTGCGTCCTTCATCCATAGCTTCAATAGAATGAAGCCCAAGAACATGGTTCAACAGATGGGTTAGTATATAAATAAAAAGTACAAGCCCGCCATAGAGACGGATTGTCCGAACCATGTAGTTTTATCCCTATTCTCTATCCCGACTTTATCATTCCACCCCTTGGATACAGGTAATATTGCAGTTAATACATGCACTTTACCTCAAACATCCGGGCTTTTTGTCGTTCTAGTTATAAGTTCTTGTCGCGAAAAGAACGAGTAATTAATTAATAGCTGAGTAGGATAATAGGGAATAGGAATGATATCCAGTGCAGGAAAAAAGTATCGTGACATCAAGATTATCCAGAGAAGAAAGAACCGCACGCCGTAAAAAGCGGCGCGAAAAGCTTCTCCAAGAGCTTGATTCCTCTATTCCTTCCCCCTGCACTTCGGTCTGTCAGATGGACGATCTAACGCAGCTTTGCATTGGTTGCCACCGTACAATTGACGAAATAAGAGACTGGGTCATTATGACTGGGGATGAAAAACAGGAGCTTTTAGAATCAATCGACCAAAGACGAACTGGAATGGTTGCCTAACTCAATGTCTCTAATTGCAATTGAAAGCCACACTTAGCTTTTCTTCATGAAATTTTTCGTCTCCAGAAGTTTTCCTCGAATGACGCCAGATCTTGCGCGAGAATTTCGGGATAGAACCAAAAATTCTCTAGTTTATCTATAGCCCCCTCCTCGAATATAAGCTTCTAAAGAAATTATTATCAAATGAACCCAACTAAATTGCTCTAGATCAAATATTAATTCTGCAAGTACCGCCATAACCTAGCCCAGTTCATGAGCAAGCACAGGTTTTCTAATGGTTACAATTGCATCTCGCCCTCAACGATCCGAATTACTTATGCCAGCTGGATCGTTAGAAAAGTTAAAAATAGCCGTCTTATACGGTGCGGATGCCGTATATCTGGGCACCCCAGATATGTCGCTTAGGACAAAGTCATCCTTCACATTAGAAGAAGTCGTAGAGGGAGTTAAATTTGCCCATGTTCATGGCAAACGCGTGTATCTGACACTCAACCTTTTTTCCCACAATAAAGATATCCCCAAACTGCCACTGTTTATCGAAACAATAAAAGCCATCAAACCCGATGGTGTTATCATCGCGGACCCTGGTATTTTTCAATATGTAAAAGAAAATGCCCCGGAACTCGAACTTCATATCTCAACCCAAGCCAATGTTTGTTCATGGGTTTCAGTTGATTTTTGGCAAAAACAAGGAGCAAGCCTTTGTGTTTTGGCACGCGAAGTTAACTATCACGAGCTGTGCGAGATCCGTGAAAAATGCCCGAACATAAAGCTCGAAGCCTTTGTTCACGGCGCAATGTGCATGACCTATTCGGGCAGGTGTTTGTTATCCAATTTCATGGCGGAACGTGGTGCCAACCAAGGAAACTGCGCCAACAGTTGCAGATGGCACTACAAAGTGCACATGAAGCTCAAGGACGGAACTGTAAAAGAACTCAACTTATCCGAAGAAAATCTGGAGCTCTTTGAATTTCTGATAGAAGAAGAGTGTCGTCAGGGTGAGTTGATGCCTATCGAAGAGGATGAGCGTGGATCTTATATACTTAATTCCAAAGACCTCTGTCTTATGCCGAAACTCGACGATTATCTCAAAATCGGAGTTGATTCGCTCAAAGTAGAAGGACGCAACAAAAGCGCATACTATGTAGCCGTGACTGCTAGAGCTTATAGACAAGCTATTGATGACTGGTACCAAGATCCGGACAGATGGTCACCGAAAACCTACATGGAAGAACTTTCTACCGTTCCCAGTCGGGGGTATACCCTTGCTTTCCATAATGGTCGTCTTGAAAATCACGCCCATAATTACGAACATACAAAAACCTTCGCTGAATACGAATACGCCGGATATATCGAAAAAGTTACGGATGAAGGCCTCCTCGTTGCGGTCAAAAACCGTTTGCAAGCGGGCGATGTGCTGGAATTACTTCCTCCCAACACCATGGATACCATCTTAATCCGCCTCTATGAGTTTATAGATGCGAAGTCCAGACAAACCCTCGATGCCATCAATGCAGGCCAAAAGCCAATAATTCTCATCCCTTGGTCTCTTTTTGATCAGGAAAACATCCCATCATTACAGCAAACACTTTGTGAGCAAACGATTATAAGAAAAGAGAAATCTCTTACACAGGCAGAGTGGGATCGATTAAAGCTTGATGCAACAGCTCAAAGGATAGAATTGGGTATTGGCAGCGATACTCTTTACCAAAAACAGCGTGCCTCACTCCAAAACTCTATCTTTGAAGAAAACGGCGAGCGTATCCCCAAAACACCGCGTATTGGCACTGAAGGATGCTGTGGTCGTGGTTGCAACGGGTGCGTAATTTTCTGGCACGATCCAATTTATGAGAAGGCTCGGGCACTTTTGGCACAGAAGAAACAGGGTGAGATGTTTGACCGTGACATGCGAAACAATACCTTTCCCCCAATTGCACAACAGTAAATACAATTATTACGTTTAAATTAAACGCTTTCTTAGTCTTTTGCCCTTAACACTGCCTGTTCTTAAACTTTCCGTACAGATGGATCACCGCACAATTAAGAAGATGATGACCATCGACAAACACAGGTAAAAAACATGAAAAATGCCTTCCAAAGCCTGAGCTTCAGGCTTGTTGGATTGACAGCAATTATGGTTATCCTTGGATTTGCAGCTGTCATATCCTATTCAACAATCAGCCAATATCAAAACGCGCAAGATAATGCCAAAAGCTATCTGACCAGTTTGTCTGCACAATATGCGCTGGATGTACGACTTGATATTGAAGAAGCTCTTGTTGCAGCCCGCGGCATGGCGCACGCAATCGAAGGGCCGCTAAGAAACGGTTCTATCGATCGGGATGGTTTTGCCCAGATTGTCGAAAATACGATTCGCCGCTACCCTAATCTTGTGGGCGGTGCTGTCGGCTTTGACAGCAATGTTGGTGGTAATGACAGTGATTTTGCCGGGAAGGGTTATAACGACAAAGCAGGACGTTTGCTCCCTTATTTCTACCAAGACGGCAAAGGCGGTGTTGCTTGGGAACCGCTCGCTCTTGGCGGCGATAGCGGATCAGAACTTTGGTATGATCTCCCAAAAAACAAAAAACAGGAGGTCGTAACAGAACCCTACGTCTACCCTGTAAACGGCGAAGATGTTGTTATGACAACAGCCACTGTTCCCATCTTTGACGCCAAGGATCAAGCCGTCGGTGTCGCCACCACTGATATGGCCCTTAAAGATATTCAAGTTCGTCTATCAGAGCTAAAACTATTTGAAAGTGGAACTGTCTCTCTTATCACCTCTACAGGTATGTGGATTTCACACCCTGATGACAAGAAGCTGGCCACAATCGAAGAAAGCAAAGCCCTTACATCTGTTCTAAAAGAACTTTCTGCAGGGAAAAGCTTTTATGGAAACATCGATGATCCATCAATTGGCGGCGATAGATATCTGGCTGTTCAGCCTGTAAATTTTGGTGACAGTGATGCTATTTGGGGCGTTGTCGTATCCGCCCCAGAAAGTGAAATCATGGCATCTGCCAATGATTCTCGTAATCTCACTATCTTACTTTCTCTATTGGTTGTTATCACAGTGATTGCTATCAATGGCATTATTGGCACCAAAGCGATGTCACTTCTTCGAAAAGTGACTGATAGCATGCAACGTCTTGCCGAGGGCGAGACAGATATCAAAATTCCTGCTCGCAACAGAAGTGACGAAGTTGGTGCCATTGCAAGAACAGTCGAAATCTTCCGCACAAACGCTTTGGACAAGCAGCGTCTAGAAGCTGAACAGATACAGCTTCAAGAAGCTGCCGCAGCTGAAAAGAAAGCAACACTTGATCAGGTTGCTACACGTTTCCAACAAGGTGTGAGCACACTGATCGGCGATATTGAGATTTCGGTAAGTGATATGAAATCCTTTGCTGACAACATGAACGTAATGTCCCAACAGACCAGATCGCGTGCTTCAGAGGCATCTGCGTCATCGGATACTGCAAATCAGAGCGCACAGGCCGTAGCAAGTGCCTCTGAACAGCTCGCCGCTTCTGTGGGTGAAATCGGGCGTCAAGTTGGTCAAGCAACATCAATCACAGGCGAAGCTGTTGCTGAAGCCAGCAGATCAAATGAAAATGTGCAATCTCTTGCGCAGGCAGCACAACGTATCGGAGAGGTATTAAAACTCATTTCTGATATCGCCGAGCAAACCAACTTGCTGGCCCTTAACGCAACAATTGAAGCGGCACGTGCTGGTGAAGCAGGCAAAGGTTTTGCTGTTGTTGCAAGTGAAGTCAAATCACTGGCAACACAGACATCGAATGCTACGGGTGAAATTGAACAGCAGGTTATCGCTATTCAGAACGAAACCAAAAATGCTGTTGAATCAATTGGCCATATCAGCACTGTTATTGGAAAGATTGACGAAATCAGTACTGTCATTGCCGGTGCTGTTGAAGAGCAGGGTTCAGCGACACAGGATATCTCTTCCAAAATTCAATTGGTCGCTTCAGGAGTCGGCTCAATTCTAGAGAATATTTCTGGTGTAGATGAGGTTTCAATCCAGACAGATACCGCTGCGCACTCTGTTGTTGAAACGATCAACAATTTGGACAAAAAAGTGCAGGCTTTGAACGAAGAAGCTTCAAGACTTGTGTCTGAAGTTCGAAGCGCTTAAGAGCAAATAAGACGTTTTGTACTGAGAAAGGCCTGCGTTTTGCAGGCCTTTCTTGTTTCCGATTAAGAATTAAGTCGTAATTAATTTAGCTGATATTTCTTTCGTCAATTTAGCTGCAACCATCGCCGTCATACCGACAAGGTCTCGATGGGGATTAAGTTCGACGATATCCGCCCCAATCAAATCAGCATCCAGCTTATGTAACGCATTGATTAAATCACGCACAGACATGCCACCGGGTTCATGATGTGAAACCCCTGGGGCAAAAGCCGGGTCGAGAACATCTAAATCGACGGATAAATACAAGGGTCCATCAAAGTTAAAAGTGATTTCAGGGCGCCAGTCTTTCATTGCAATAATTTCAACACCAAATTTTTCAGCCTGTTCTTGTTGATGTTTGTTCAAGGTGCGTATACCAACCTGAACAAGCCGTTTCACACGCCCAGTTTCCATCGCTCTTGCAAATGGGCAAGCATGACTATCCCGATTACCTTGCATTTCATCATACAGATCAGAATGGGCATCAAAGTGTAAAATGTTGAGATCTGGATAGCTTTTACTATGTGCGCGTAACAAAGGTGCAGATACTGAATGATCTCCGCCGATACTAAGAAGTTTTGCCCCTGTGGTAATAATCTCTTCTGCTCGGGTTTCAATCTCGGCGATGGCAGTACTTGTATCATCAAAGATCAAGTCACCAAGATCTTTCCACCTGTTATCGTTCCCCAGATCATGCCCGTTTTCACAGGTAAGATTCGCCGAACCACAATGCAAAGCTTCGCGCATACGCTGTGGCCCCATGGCAGGGCCAGTCATAAAAGATGAATTGTGATCAACAGGCAGCCCCAATATAGCGAGATCGCCCTGCTTAATATTTCCCAGATCCATTACCAGCCCCAATCAATTTATCTGTAGAACTCAATTGTTTCGGCGCCAGCTTATGCCATTAAAGAACTGGGTCAAGTCTGAAAGAAGGAACTGTAAGACGCAATTAAAGCCGTTATTGCTGATCATCAAAAGGATCAACAACAGTCGTTTCTCTGTACTTAACATAGCAGAACACCGCGGTACTCAGGCCCATCCCCAGTAACCACGGGCTTTCAATTCCATAGCCCATTCCAATCAGACCAAGAGACAAGACAGCCAGAATAAAAACGGGTCCATCTGTTCGCTCTCCGCAGAGATTTTTCCAAAACTTGCGCTGATTTAAAAGAATAGAGTTGAAGTGCCCCGTAATGATTGACGTGCCGAGAAAGGTCAGAAAAACGAAACCAATCATGCCTGCAACAGTAAATGCCTGTTTGAATAAATCTGACATTCTAAACCTCTTGCCCCCCCCTATAAGACAAAGTCTTTTTCTACTTAAACCATAGTTTAGCCTAGAGTTAGTCAGATAGCGAAATTTACGACTGGAATACCCTATTCATATGCCCCTGCATCAGGCAAAAGGATGTTTGGGGGTCATCAGTGTGTCAACCAGAAGAAACAGGCCAATCATCACAATAACAATACCACCAAGTAGTGAAATATAGCGCCCGAAATACCCCACATGTACGCCAATTTCATCCATAATCTTCATAAGCGGAAACCGGATACCACGCGCCCCTATAGCCAGAAGCGATACGGTAATACCTGTGCCAAAAGACATTGCAAGTACAGCGGCTAAACCACCCGCCCAGTGACCAAGAACAAACGCAAGGATGAGTACCAACAGCGCGCCCGTACAAGGTCGGATACCAACAGCAAGAATGATCGCAATCAAATCACGCCTGCTTTTTTTGGCCCCTACTGACATTGCTTCCGGTTTGTTCTCGTCCAAAGCCTTGTGCCCACAACAACTATGATGTCCACCCGCGCCATCTGCGCTATGATCATGTCCGCACCCCGCATGCGCATCGCCTCTTATCCCACGCCAAATAAGAACAATACCCACAATCGAAACAGCACCATAACTAAGTGGTTCCATCACATCTTCGATCGCGAGCGATGTGCTTCGAACACTTGTCTCTAGAAGAAAATAACACGTTCCAACGATTATGATCGCGGTTAATCCTTGAACAAAAGAAGAAGCCATAGCCAACAAAACTGCGGGCAAGACCTTGGTATCAGTGGTCAGGGTATAACTTGCAATGACTGCTTTTCCATGGCCGGGTCCCAGCGCATGGAAAACACCATAGAGAAAACAAATCCAAACGAGGTGAAGAATAGAATCGAAACCGATATCATCCCCAAGCGCCCGAACGCCTTGGCCCAATAGATCAGAAAAATTTCTTTGCTGAAGGCGAATTTCATTAAGCGTAAAATCAATTACAGACTGATCTTCGACAGAGAAAATATTAAGTAACGCAGCGATTCCTGCCAATAGAAACAAGACCACAAAGATACTAAAAATTGCCGCCGTCGATTTTGTGTTTAGTCCAAATAGTTTTAACATGTCACCGAAACTGTCTTAGCAAAAATTGATCCAAGATCAGGATTTTGGGCAACTTCTTCGTCACTAAAAACCAAATCTGAAAGCGTCGTTCCATTCTCTAGATTGTCATCAGGATGGGTAACACGATGAGTACAAGGACTCATCGCCACAGGAAGATAAGAAACGGCATTATCCTCGATAACATCAATTGCAATGAAATAAGACGGATCATACATTTGCATTTGAACGGCAGTACCCTGGGTAATGGGTTCTTCAAGTTCCAATCGAAACCTTAATAAGAGACGGTTATTGAGCACAGCTCCATCAGCAATAATTTCTTTTTTATAAAGGGGACTATATTTGTCGTCTCTTTTAACCTTCAAAAAATAGTCCCACTCCCGCAAATTCCCGACGGCTTCTCTCGCAAAGGTTAACAACTCTGCTTTCTCAACTTCACCGCTCTGATCCTTATCCAAATCAGGCAGCAAAGAAGCCGTATAGAGATCATCAAAAATCCACACAGGTTCCAGAGCAGAGATTTCTCCTGCATCATTTCGATGGATTATAAGTGCAGCATCGACCCAAACATGCGGATGAGATTGAGCGTAAGCAGGATAGAGCAAGGTAAGCAGGAATCCTGCACAGAATACCTGCCTCCAACACCTCGTTATCCAGTTTGTGCTCATTCGTTTACAAGAAATCACTCTAACCTGTTCCTTTAAAGATAACCGTCACGATTTAAGTCACATAAAATTATGACGGTAAAACGGCATTAGTTATATTATAACATTTCAAAAGTACAAGTTACTACATGCAAGTGACTAATGACCAGAAAGAATACGATACCCCTTCTCATATTTTGATGCTTTCTCATCAATTTTCACACACACTCGCCCATCACAACTATTAAGTGATATGTTATGCTTAGTGATTTGATTGTTTAAAAAGGCCAATTCCGCTCTTCTGCTTTCGATCGTTTGTAAGCTTGGTATGAAAAAAAAGCCTAATGTCAAAGTGATAAGTGCTGTTATTAAACACGATAGAATAACTGTTTTAAGAAATAATCCACGCGTCATTTTACGAGTTTCATTTGATGCGACGGACAATTGCTCTCTTACTCTATCAAATGCGACCATTTGCTCGGAGAACACCAATCTTATTTTTTTATCAACACACATTCCAGTTTCAGAAATAATTTGACTTCGAATATCATTCATTTTTGAAGTTGCATTTCGAATATCTTCCTGATCCGTCTCCGCATTTTTCAAAAGACGCAAAAGAATATCTGTAATCATTTGGTGTTGTTCATCAGTAGTTGTAGTCATTTTGGCCTTCAAAAAATTTAAATGTTAGACAATATTGACACTACAATGAACGTCCATAACTACGTTCCTTTTGATAAGAACGTTTTTTTTCTTGTTGCAATTTTTTCTCATGATTATTCTTAAATAAATGATCAATTTGGTTCAGACTAAAACGTAAATTTTCCAGGCTATTAACTGGCATATAATTTAACCCTCCCTCTGATGAACTGCATAATATTATAGCCCCGGATGAGTCTGAATTTCTGCCGTTCAAAGTTTGAAGAAGCTTAATATAACTTTCGTAATCTGCAGCCTTATGCTTTGGGACATTTTTCCCTGTTAATTCATCAGCTGTATCTTTGATTAATTCAGTTAAGCTATAAGTCTCCAAACCGGTGTTAAAATCTAAATAAGGAGCTGATTTAACGACTAACTCTTTCTCCGTATTTTGGTGAGAAACCAGCCAGTGAATTTCTCTAGAAACATCATGAAGCTTGTGATCATTCAACGCACGAGATAAAATCGTATGTTTAGTTTGCTCTTTCTTATTAGTGTTTACTTGTCTCTTAAATTCTATAATTTTAATGAAATCGGCTCGCTCCATCAATACATCGCCAATGGATTTATCCAAAGGCGTTTGCTGCAATAAATTCACATTAAACGGTAAATTAGAATTAATTCGACCGATTTGATGGCCAAGACCTACTAAAAAATTCCCAATAATAATATTTTCGTATATATCCATCTACAAACCCAAATTCGATGACATTATTTATTATTACTTTCTTTACTCACAATTTTAGCCTCCTGCCTCAGTAGAAAACACATTAATATGCGTATTTTCTTTAGAAAATATTCAAACGTTAACTTCTCTATATTTAAGAAATTAAACTTCATAAATCTACATATTAAGTATCATAATAAGGTCAGCACTAATCTATCCCATCGCTTTAGCACGCATTTCAAGCGCCGCGAGCTCAGATGCTTTAGCATAGCTATTTGCTTCTTTTCTGTAGGCCACAAAACTATCAAAGATCTCTTTTGCCAAGGAACTTGTTTCACTAATTTCGCCTAGCGTTTCTTCCGATGCCTTATAAAGCGCCTTCATCACATCATCCGGGAAGCGACGTAACTCAACTCCCTCTTTTGCCAACAGGGGTTCGAAAGACTTCACATTTCCATAGGTAAAATCAGCATAGCTCTCATTTGCAGACGCCATAACGGCACGCTTTACAATCTCTTTCAGATCATCTGGCAAAGCATCATAAGCTTCCTTGTTAACCATTGCTTCCAATGCAGGACCAATTTCGTGGAACGCTGGCATATAATAGTAATTCGCAGCTTTATAGAGCCCGAATGCAATATCGTTCCAAGGGCCAACCCACTCTGCGGCATCAACAGTACCCGACTTCATAGCCGCAAAAATCTCACCCGGTGGCATCAAAACAACATTCACACCCAACTTCCGCATGACCTCTCCGCCCAAGCCCGCGATTCGCATCTTGATGCCTTGTAAATCTTCGAGACTATTGATTTCTTTACGAAACCACCCTCCGGCTTGCGGCCCGGAAGATCCCGCATAGAAAGGCAAAACACCAAAGGGCTCATAAGCCTTTTGCCAAAGATCCTGACCACCACCGAAATAAAGCCACCCCGTGTATTCGGCAACACTCAACCCAAAAGGCACACCCGTGAAGAAATGAAAGGCCTTGTCTTTCCCCTGCCAATAATACGGTGTTGCGTGCCCCATCTGGGCGACACCATTTGACACGGCGTCAAAAACTTCAAAGGGAGGAACCAACTCTCCACCAGCATAAACATCAACGCGCAAGCGACCACCGGACATCGTCGTAATCATCTCTGCTAAACGCTGAGCATTCATGCCCACGCCAGGCGAATTGCGCGGCCAGCTCATGGCCATCTTCCATGTTATTGTATCCTGAGCCTTAACGACAGCGGGAGCGGCAAGTGTCGCGGCACCAGCGGTGACCAAAGCTCCAAGAGCTTGTCTTCTACCCAAAACCTTAGATTGTTGATCCTGATTTTTGCAGGTCTCTGTCGTCGTCTTTTTGTCGGTCATAGCGGCCCCCATAATTTATATGAAAAACCACTTTACCTTCTCTCCTATAAGACGCAATGCCCGAGAAGATCATCTCACAAAAATAACTTCGGGCTAGCCCTGAAATGAAGCCCTTTAAGCTGAAGACGAAATAGAAGACTGTTCTGGTTCCAGAAAAAAGGCAGTAAGAGTTGCAATAACAAGCATTGCTGTTGATGCCAATAAACAAGCTTCAAGGCCGGCATATTGAAAGATCAACCCGGAAAGCAGTGTACCCACAAGGCGACCAATGGCATTGGCCATGTAATAGAAGCCAACATTCAGCGCAACCTTGTCTGTATCAGAACAGGCAACGATAAGATAAGAATGCAGCGAAGAGTTAACGGCAAAGACGAAACCAAAGACGAGAAGTCCCCCCAGAAGAAAAGCGCCAGAAAAAGGTAAATCACGCCATAAAACGGCTGCGATAACGGCAGGTAAAACCGCCAACACAATCCCCCAGAAACGTGCAGCCACAATCCCGGAACGAGGGTCTTTTACTTTTTTAGTTAATTTTGGCACCAGCGCCTGAACAATACCATAACCAATAACCCAAAGCGCCATGAAGGCCCCGACTTCATCAAAAGACCAGCCAAGAGTAGAATAGAGAAAAACAGGTAACCCAACCACAAACCAAACATCTCTCGCTGCAAAGAGAAAAATCCGCGCAAACGAAAGGACATTTATGGCTCTTGATTTTGAAAAGAGCTCCTTGGCGCGAATTTTTTGTTTTGCCTTTCCCAAGTCAACCTTCACGACCAGAGATGTCGTAACGAGAACGACGACTAAACCCAAAGCCATTGAGAGAAGAGAATTTGCAAAACCGATCCATTCCAGCAAAACACCGCCGAGGAGAAAGCCAAGACCTTTGAGAGCATTTTTAGAGCCCGTTAAAATAGCGACCCATCCGAACAAAGTTCCTTTGTCTTCGCCATCATCTTTCGCCACAAGCTTCACAGCAGACTTAGAGCTCATCTTAGTCAGGTCTTTGGCAACACCTGATAACGCCTGTGCCCCCATGACATAGATGATCGAAAAGTCGATAGACCACTCAGCACGTAATTGAGAGAGCAATCCCAGCGCCATAATCTGGGTAATCAGACCAAGAAAAAGCGTCAGCCGAAGGCCAAACCGCGCCGCAATCCATCCCCCAACAAAGTTGGTTACAATCCCCATCGCCTCGTAAAGCAAAAACAGATAAGCCAAATCAAGTGGGGTAAACCCAAGACGATGGAAGTGTAACAATACCAACATGCGCAGGGCGCCATCCGTCAGGGTAAAACCCCAGTAGGCTGCTGTTACAGCACTGTAGCTACGTAAATCAGACATTGAATCTACCCGTCAATTTTAATCCCGGTCAGCTCTAATCTCCATTCGCTCCAATTATAGTTCTTTAACTTAATTTTTGCTCAAAGCGTGAAGAGTGAAATGTAAGTATTTCTGCATGAACGATGCAACAACCCATGAGACACCGGGAGAAAGAGTTAAGTTAAGCAACTAGAGTGAAGATCTCGACTAATCATGGACAGTAAATCAGACATACGATTCACATATCCCCATTCATTATCATACCAGGCATAAATCTTCAGATGACGCTTATCCACAACCATGGTACTTGGGCCATCGATGATTACCGAGCGAGGATCATTGACAAAATCGGTAGAGACAAGTGGCCGACTTTCAAACCCGAGAATATCCTTTAACTCGCCATCCGCAGCTTTTTGAAAGAGCTGATTAACCTCTTCCGCTGTTGTATCCCGGGCCAACTCAAAGACACAGTCGGTCAAAGAAGCATTTAACAGAGGTACTCTTACCGCGTGTCCATTCAGCTTTCCCTTTAACTCTGGGTAAATCATCGTAATCGCGGTTGCTGATCCCGTGGTTGTCGGGATCAAAGAATTAAGCCCGGATCGGGCGCGGCGTAAATCCTTGTGCGGCGCATCAACCATGACCTGTGTGTTGGTAACATCGTGAATGGTTGTAATGGATCCACGTTCAACACCCAAAGCTTCGTGGATTACCTTAATAACAGGGGCAATACAGTTCGTTGTACAGGATGCAGCAGTTAAGATGTCATCCTTGGCCGGGTCATAAAGATCTTCATTAACGCCATAGACCAGATTAGGCACTCCCTCGGACTTAACAGGCGCAGCCACCAATACTTTCTTCACCCCTTCATCAAGATAGGGCGTCAGAACATCTTTACTTTTAAACTTACCCGAACATTCAAGAACCACATCCACACCACGATCGGCCCAACCGACATGCGAAATGTTTTTTTCTTCAGAAAAACTCACCGCCTGCCCTTCGATGATGATGGTATCTCCCTCGACATCAATAGCTTTATCCCATCGGCCATGGACAGTATCAAATTCCAGCAAGTGGGCCGCGCATTCTACGCCCCCGCTGATTTCATTAATATGAACAATGTCGATATCTTCTATGTCCCACGCAGCTCGCAGTACAAGTTTCCCCATACGGCCAAAGCCATTGATGCCCACACGTACTGTCACTGTTTTGATCCTTCTGTTCTTGAGAATTTAACCCCGTACCACTGATATATGCCTCTAATATTTTTCGCCTACATCAGCACTATAAAAATCTTATTTCGAAAATATTCGAAATAAGATTTAAAGCAAATGAATTTTTCATGACGCACCGATAAAAAAAATTAGACGAAAAATCCCTATTAGCAGAATGAAAGCATCATAAATAAATCTTGTTGGTTTCTCTCACCTGCTTCTGACATCATCACCGTAATGAGCTTAAAGAAACAAGCCACAAGTACGTCAGCAGATATCTGGAAACCTAACATGTCCTCCTCCAACGCCCGCAATTCTCGGTATAATATCCTTTTCGAGCCAATAAAAATTGGCCCCGTTACCATGAAAAATCGATTTTATCAGGTGCCACATTGTAATGGGATGGGGTATGCTCGCCCACAAAGTCTCGCTGCCATGCGTGGTATCAAGGCCGAGGGTGGTTGGGGTGCCATCTGTACAGAAGAAGTTGAAATTCATCCCTCTTCTGAAATCTCCCCCTCCATCGAAGGACGACTTTGGGATAAATCTGACATTCCCGCCCATAGATTAATGACCGCAGCGGTCCAGGAACATGACGCGCTCGCGGGAATAGAGCTTGTCCACAACGGATTCCATGCTCCCAATAGAACATCTCGGCTGCCCCCGATGGCTCCCTCTCCAATACCTGTTGATTCCTACGACCCTGTTCATGCGCGTGCGATGGATTTAACCGACATCAAGAATTTCCGAAAATGGCATCGGCAGGCAGCGTTAAACGCGCGCGAAGCAGGTTACGACATTGTCTATGTCTATGCTGGCCATTGTATGACCACCCTTATGCATTTTATGCTGGAACGCTTTAATCACCGAAGTGATAACTATGGAGGCTCTCTAAAAAACCGAGTCCGCCTTACCCGCGAAGTTATCTCTGATGTGAAAGAGGCCATTGGTGACGATTGTGCCGTAGCCTTTCGTTTTGCCGTTGATGAGCTCATGGGCAAAGACGGCATGACCTCTGAAGGCGAAGCACAAGAAGTTGTTGGACTTCTGGCCGAACTCCCAGACCTTTGGGATGTGAACATCAGTGGTTGGTCACATGATTCGTCAACCGCGCGTTTCGAACCTATAGAAGGTTATCAGGAAAAATATACATCTTTTGTGAAGTCTCTTACCTCTAAACCCGTTGTTGGTGTGGGACGGTTCACTTCACCAGATGCCATGGTTTCCCAAATCAAACGCGGTGTGCTTGATCTCATCGGGGCTGCACGACCATCAATCGCAGATCCTTTTTTACCAAACAAAATAGCCCAAGGGCGCATTGACGAAATACGCGAATGCATAGGATGTAATATCTGCGTTAGCGGTGATAATCTGAGCGTTCCCATCCGATGCACACAAAACCCGACAATGGGTGAAGAATGGCGACGCAAGTGGCATCCGGAAAAAATTGCACCCAAGGCATCGGATAGTTCTGTGCTTGTCGTCGGTGCTGGCCCTTCAGGGCTAGAAGCAGCCCTGCAACTCGCCAACAGAGGTTATCAAGTCACTTTGGCAGAATCAGGCAAGGAACTTGGTGGACGAGCCACAAAAGAAAGTCATCTCCCCAGCCTATCCAGTTATGCACGCGTCCGGGATTACCGCGTAAATCTTCTCACTCAAATGGCCAATGTTGAAATTTACAAAGACAGCCCACTTGATGAAGACGCCATACTGGAATTTGGTTTTCCTCATGTCCTGCTTGCCACGGGATCTCATTGGCGCCGCGATGGCACCGGGCGATATTATCAAAAAGCTATTCCCGGACTGAGTACCATTCCGAGCTTTACCCCTGATGATATAATGAACGGAAAGAACCCGACGGGACACACCATTATCTTTGATGATGATCACTATTACATGGGCGGCGTACTCGCCGAAAAACTTATCAACGGCGGGCAAAAGGTAACCTTGGTAACACCGGCCGCAAAGATATCAGCATGGTGTGAATACACACTCGAACAGGAAAAGATACAGGCTAAACTTATCAATCTTGGTGTGGAACTCATCACAAATCATACCGTATCAAATGTTGCCGCAAACCAGATAGAACTATCTTGCACTTACACAGGTCACACCAAAACCATACAAGTTGATAATTTGTTACTTGTGACCGCAAGACATGCCAACGATACACTGTATCATCAGCTGCAAAGTAATCCTGACAAACTCGAACAAGCCGGGATCAAAACCTTGGAAGTCATTGGTGATGCCTATTCACCCGGTTCTTTGGCATCGGCAGTGTACTACGGCCATCTTGCCGCGAGATGCTTGGAGGGCGAAAGTTGGGATACTGCTCTTTTTGATGGGGAAAGACCTGGCCTGATTTCCTAAACCCGGATTTCAGGCACACATCAGCATATCTGGGTGGTTCGTCTTACCGACCAATGTCTTTATTGGTTCAACGGCATAACTTGTGGAGTTGACTGTAAAGATCTCATTGATTTTGCCCGCGAGTATATAAGCGCGTTGCTCAGATACCCCCTCAACAATAATGGAAATAGTTTGTGTACCGTCCGAGGTAGCATCAGCTTTCACATTACTTGGCGTCGCCCCGATCAATGCAAAGTATTCTAATATTCGTAACAATGTATTTGGTTCACTCATTGCCACGATATCAAACTTAACCCGCGTATTTATATCTGTTGTTTTTAGCACAGAAATTCATCCCGATTACGATCACTATTTTTTCTTTTAAGGCCAAGATAGCTACACCTGTCCTGATATAGCCAGTATTACTAAAGTGAGCAGGTATTTCTTCCCCAATGCATTATTTAAATGCTACCATTAGAAACAAAATCTCTACTAATTAAATATTATTGGGAAAAATGACCACAAAACTAGACGCCCTCGACATTCGCATCCTAGAAAACTTGCAAAAAGACGTTACTATACCAGTAACAGAACTTGCCGAAAAATTAGGATCATCAAAATCAGTATGCTGGCGTCGCATCCAACGTTTGCTTGACGAAGGGGTGATCAAGGACCGCGTCGCCATCATAGATCAAAAGAAAATTGGTCTTGGAGTTACCGTTTTTGCACAGGTCAAAATGCACCATCATGTAAAGGACGCCCTGCCAGACTTTGTAAAAGCAGTGCAGAAATTTCCACAGGTTATTGAATGCCATACCCTAATGGGCAGCGTTGATTTCTTGCTAAAGATCATCGTTAAGGATATTGAGGATTATGAACGTTTCTTTTGGCAAGATCTATCCCAAATCGAAGGCGTTCAGGAAATCAGTTCATCAACAGCCCTGACACGTTTTGTTGATACCACCAGCCTTCCTCTTGATCATCTTTATCTTGAGGGCAATCAAGATCGATGACCTAACCTGATACTCTGAATGTAGCAGACGGGCCAACGTCGCCATGAAAGAAAAGCATGACCAAAGCGATAACTCCATCCGGTGGAGACCAACCCGTTGGGTTGATCGATTATAGCGTACTCGCGATGATCTTCATTCTTTGGGCGTTGAACTACATCGCAGTCAAAGTTAGTGTAGATGAGTTTCCTGTATGGACGGCCTTGGGTATTCGTTTCAGCATCATCGTCGTGCTTCTAGCGCCTTTTGTTAAATTTCCCAAAGGCCAGTTTCGATCTTTACTCTTAATCAGTGTCGCACTTGTGCCAGGTCATTTCGGACTACTCTTCTGGTCAATCCAGAATACAGCCAGTGTCGGGGCAATCTCTGTCATCATACAAGTCGGCCCCGCCTTCTCAGTATTACTCGCTTGGATCTTTTTCAAAGACACACCCGGTATTAAACGTATTAGCGGACTCATTATTGGTTTTATAGGTATTATTTTCCTGTTTTACGAGCCAACTTTCTTCGACACGATTGATGCCCTTATTGCTGGCCTTGGCTCTGCATTTTTTATGGGTACATACATGGTTTTAGTTCGCGGTAAGAATCAAATCTCACCACTTGCAATTATTTGCTGGTCTTCTGCTCTGGGCATTCCGTTTTCCTTTGGCATGGCTCTGGCAATGGAAGCATCCATACCGGAAACATTACAAAACGCGAGCATAGAGAGTTGGCTTGGCATTGCCTATGCAGCAATAGCTTCAAGTATTATCGCTCATGGATCTTGGGCATGGATGTTGCGACGTCAGCCGATATCTTTCCTCGCACCTTTAACACTTATTGTCCCAGTGCTGGCCGTCTTTGCAACAGTATATGTTTTTGATGAACCTCTGACCCTACATATGATTATCGCTGGGCTGATTGTTCTTGCTGGAATGGGAATGATCACCATTTCTAAAGCATATAAATAAACCCAAAACGAGCCCTAATAAACGGCCATATCTTTTAGTAACCAAGTTGTAAATGCCTGAATATGCGGTGTATCCTTTAATTCTTTCCGGCAGACAATTCCCCATCCGCCAGGTGCCTTTGCAATATGTTTGATCGGGTGAACCAAACGTCCTGCTTTGATGTCATTGTCAGCAAAGGGCCCATTGACCATGGCCACGCCCTCTCCATCCAATGCCATTTCCAGGGCAATAGCCACAGTATCAACGGCGATAGAATTACGAGATATTTCAGCAAAAATTCCAAGTGATTGAAACCACTCTTCCCAATGATTATCAGCCGTGTAAACCTTCAAAAGTGGTAAAGTGAGTAGCTCTTCTGCAGAGATCTTATTGCCTTTTTCTTTTAGAAGATCAGGGCTACAGACAGGCATAAGCTCCGCGGCGAACAAAGGTATCCAATGCAGGTGCTTCGCGACAGGCAGAGGACTATAGATAATCCCCACATCTTCATTTACTTCATCAAAAGCCCCATCAAGAATACTAGATGTTATTTGCACGTCCAAATCGGGGTGTACCACACGAAACCGCGACATACGCCTAGCCAGCCAGCGAATGGATAAGGTTACAAAGGCTTGAACACGTAACTTTTGTGCTTGCCCACTTGACCGAATCACTTCCGAAGAATGAATCAGCTGTTCAAGAATATTTCTGACGACAAGATAAAACTGCTGCCCCTCAGCCGTTAGCTTAACGCCACGCCCATCCCGTTGAAATAATTTAACATTAAGGTCTTCTTCCAGAACTTTAATTTGATGACTGATAGCCGTATGCGTCAGATTCAATTCACCCGCAGCGCCTCTAAAACTCAAAAGCCTTGCAGCCGCCTCAAAACCTTTTAAAGCTTTCAAAGGGGGTAATTTTTTTAAATCTATCTGTCCAGCCATCACGATCTCATTTCAAAACCCACCGGATATTATTCACACAGCACACAAACAATTGGAACAGGGCAATTGGAATATTTTTTGAACCAATTGGGTTAAAAACATCAATTGCGATTTTTTTTTGATAGGCTCATTCTTGATGAGATAAAAATAATAAAAACCATCGATAAAGCAGTCTATTGAGGCCAAAATGAAAATTACCGAGTTAAAAACGTTCGTTGTCGGCAATCCTCCCCCTCATTTTGGTGGCAAGTACTGGATTTTCACAAAACTCATAACTGACACAGGTATCGAAGGGATAGGAGAAGTCTATTCCGTCCCTTTCCATCCCAAAGTTGTCGAGGCCATGATTGATGACATGTTTTCGCGACACGTCGAAGGCATGGATCCTTTCAAAATCGAAACACTCTGGCGACGAGTGTATTCCGGTGGCTTTACACAGAGAACCGATATTTCGACAATGGGTATTCTAAGTGGTCTGGAAACAGCCCTTTGGGATATTATTGGTAAAGCTCTCGACAAACCTGTGTATGAGCTGCTGGGCGGACAAGTCCATGAGAAGCTCAGATCCTACACCTATCTCTACCCGCAAGAAGGGGACACGACAGACGTTTATATGAATGCTGATCTGGCGGCAGAACGTGCCGCTGATTATGTAAAACAAGGTTTTACAGCTGTAAAGTTTGACCCTGCAGGACCTTATACAGCGTTTGATCCCCGGCAACTTTCGCTGGAGGAATTGGATCGCTCTGAAGAATTTGCTCGAAAAATTCGCGAAGCTGTTGGGAATAAGTGTGATCTCTTATTTGGAACCCATGGTCAAATGACCGCTGCCGGAGCAATAAGACTGGCAAAACGTCTGGAGCCTTATGACCCGCTTTGGTTTGAAGAGCCAACTCCACCAGATAATCAGGAAGAAATGGCCAAGGTCGCACGCAGCACCTCTATTCCGGTTGCAACGGGCGAACGACTTGCCACAAAATATGAATTCCAGCGCGTGCTACAAAGCGGTGCGGCTTCTATCCTCCAGTTTGCACTGGGTCGGGTTGGTGGCATCCTTGAAGCCAAGAAAATTTCAGCTATGGCAGAAGCAAGCTACGCACAAATTGCCCCGCATCTTTACTGTGGTCCCATCGAAGGCGCCGCCAACGTTCAGATCGGGGCCTGTAGCCCGAATTTCCTTATTCAGGAAAGCATCCAACAATGGCAGGGCTTTCATTCTGAAATTCTGAAAAAACCCATGGTTTGGGAAGACGGTTATATTATCCCATCCAAAGAGCCAGGGATCGGCGTTGAATTGAACGAGCAGGTTGCTGAGGCCAATCCATACAATGGGAAGGCTTTGCATCTGGAAATGCATCCAGACCCTGTCTGACATTAAGCCTTGGTATAAAAATATAATAATAGAGCATCAGTTCTGATCTTCGCAGGCTGAGCATTACGGGAGCGCACACAATGAAAATTGGCTTTATCGGTCTGGGAAGTCTTGGTGAACCCTTGGCAATGAACCTTGTCACGGCAGGTTGTGATGTCACGGTAACAGATCTCAACAAACAAGCAGCAAATCGCTTACTCGAGGCAGGGGCAAAATGGTCAGATGATGTCGCCGGAACCTGTAACGGTGCCGAAGTTGTTATTACCGCCCTTCCATCCCCTGCTGCATCAAGAATTGTGGTCGAAGGTGATAACGGTGTGCTCGAAAACCTAACGTCCGGCGCAATCTGGATAGAAATGAGCACCACAGATTTCGAAGACCTGCAACGCCTAACCGACCTGGCAAAAACAAAGGGCATTGATGCTTTGGAGTGCCCCGTAACCGGCGGAGTTCACAGGGCGCATTCTGGTCTGATCACAATCCTGGTCGGTGGCGACGAAGCCATTTACGATAAGGTAAAGCCTGTGCTGAAAATCATGGGTGGCGAAATTCTTTACATGGGACCGACAGGCCACGCCACCGTTGTTAAAGTCGTAACAAACATGCTTGCTTTCATTAATCTTGTTGCCGCAAGTGAAGGCATGATGCTCGCCCGTAAATACGGTGTCGATATGGATGCAATCTGGAAAGGTATTCGTCACAGTTCGGGCAATTCTTTTGCTCATGAAACAGAATCAAAGCTTATCCTTAGCGGCAGTTACGACGTTAACTTCCCCATTGATCTTGTCCTAAAAGATCTGGGTCTTGCACAGGATATCGCAGATAAAACAGGCGTCCCGCTAGAACTTGGAAGCGCAACACAACAGATCTATCGTCGGGCGAAAGGACTGTTTGGGGGTGCGGCGCAGTCGCCGGAAGTCGCCAGAATGATCGAACAGGCCTGTGGCATAAAAATGCGTGCAGAGGGCTACCCTGTAGAGCTCACAGAAGAAAACTCTGGATAAATCCAAACACGAAAGACCGTTATTACTTTCAGGTTAAATACGCTTCAGCACTATCAACAGGTTTACGTTAAAAGATACCTGCCTCTAGCCCTGCGGCCATCAACATGCCAAGTTCTTCACATTGATTTTCAAACTCTGATTTATAGTCACCGCGACAGATCAAAGCGTCTTCCTGCACAGGGCTCCAACGTAAGCCAGCAATAATCGTTTCAACTGCACGTTTGGTCCCGGTTCCATCATGTCCTGCCCTGATATAGATGCCATAAGGCAAACCTTGTTTTTCCTCAAGACAGGGATAATAAATACGGTCAAAAAAATCCTTCAACGCCCCGCTCATATAGCCTAAATTTTCGGAGGTTCCCAATATAATGCCATCCGCCTTCAAAACATCCTCAGCATTCGCCTCAAAAGGGGTTCGCACCACCACTCTTATTCCCGAGATATCAGGGCTTGTTGCTCCTTTAACCACAGCATCACGCAGAATTTTTGTATTGGGCGAAGGAACATGTCCGACGATAAGAAGGTTTTTATTCATGAGGCAAAATCTTAAAAAGGATGACTACACTTATTACTGTTACACCAGTAAGATAACACTAATCGTTTTATTATCAGATTTATTTCGAAAGCTCACCTAAACATGTCGCAACAAAGTACATCCCACGAGAATAGAGTTGTTTTGATTACTGGTGCGACCAGTGGCATTGGCCTGGCAACCGTAGAAAAAATCAAAGAAGCAGGATATCGCCCTGTTTTAACTGGACGCAATGCGGATAAGGTCAAATCCTGTGCCGGAAAATTAAACATCCCCGCCTATCAACTGAATGTTGCAAATGAAGAAGATTGCGCACGAGTTGTTGCAGCTGTTGAACAAGATATCGGACCAATCTGGGGGCTCATTAACAACGCTGGCATTTGGCTGGAGGGTGCTTTTGAAGACTATAGCACTTCTGATATCCGTGCCGTTATGGAGACCAATACTCTTGGCACCATGTTTATGACCCACGCCGTGCTACCCAACATGATAAGCCGAAAATCAGGTGCGATTATCAATGTTGTCTCCACAGGTGCCCTATATTGCCGGAAATCCATTTCCGTTTATGCCGGAAGCAAATGGGCTATACGCGGCTTCACAGGCTGCATGGAAGTTGAATGCGCCCCAAAAGGTGTTCGAGTCATGGGGTTTTATCCGGGAAAAGTTGATACGAACATGTATTCAACTGCCGGAATCGACAGAGATCTGGACGTAGCAATGACACCAACAGATGCCGCTAGCATGATCGAACGCATGTTAACTGACGAGAAAATTCTGTGGGGCCACGTATCAGGTCGCAGCATTAATGACTATCAATAAAGACAATACACATATGACAACAAAAGGTCCCAAAATCATTTTTGGGACCTTTTGTTTTATTAAGACCTAACTCTATTAGATAATTGCAGCACGTACCTTGGCAGAAACCATTTCGCTAAGGATCACAGCCGCAAAAATAACCAGCAAAATCAAAGAAACTTGTGGCCACGCCAGAACACTAAGGGAAGATTGCATCTGCAAACCAATTCCTCCTGCTCCAACCAGGCCAAGAACAGTTGATTCGCGGATATTAATATCCCACCGGAAAACAGTAATCCCAGCAAAAGATGGCATGATCTGTGGAACGATAGCATAGGCCATAACTTGCCATCTGCTCGCGCCCGTCGCCGTTATTGCCTCAACCTGCTTCTCATCAATCTCTTCGATCGCCTCATAAAGAAGCTTTGCACAAAACCCGATAGATCGCAGAGCAATGGCAATAGTTCCGGCAAAAATCCCGGGGCCAATAATCGCGACTAATAACAAAGCCCAGATCAGGGAATTGATTGAGCGTGAGGAGACAATGATTAATAAGGCAGGCCATCGACAAAAAATCTGATGCGGTGTTGTGTTCCGTGCAGCCATAAAGGCAACCGGGACAGCAATAATCAAGGACAGGACTGTCCCGATTGTTGCAATGTTAATCGTATCCCAAAGTGGTTTCCATAACTCATTGATATAGGACCATTTGGGCGGCATTGCCCGACCCCCGATGTCACCTGCAATTCGCGGAGCATCAACAACAAAGAACCAGGTCGTAGCTTCAGAGATTGTCTGCCAGCAATAAACAATCAAAGCGACAGCAACAAAGTACACGAACCAACGTGTTAACTGTGTTTTTTGATCGCGGACGGTCCAAATTTTTTGACCATTTTTATTTGTAGATATAGCCATTATTGTAACCTCGCCCGAATAACGCCAGAGAGATATTCAAGCAGCATAACAATGGCAATAATCATAATGATGATTGCCGCTGCTGTATCAAACTCATAACGATCAAACGCCGTATTTAATGTCGCGCCGATACCACCAGCACCAACCAAACCGAGAATCGCAGATTCACGGAAGTTAATATCCAGCCTGTACATAGACAACCCGATCAAACGCGGCATTACCTGTGGCTGAATGCCATAAGTAACCCATTGCCACCAGCTAGCCCCTGTCGCTTTAATTGCTTCGGCCTGTGATCGGTCTGTATCTTCGATATCTTCCGCCAAAAGCTTTGCCAGAAAGCCGATTGTCGCGAAAGAGAGCGTCACAAAACCTGCAAAAGGCCCGAAACCAAAGATAGCAACCAAAAGAATGGCAACAATGATTTCGTGTAATGCGCGGGAAACCGCAATAATTCCACGACAGACAAGATAAACAGGTAAAGGCGCGATATTCCGTGCTGCACCAAGACCGATAGGAATAGAGATCAAGATACCACAGGCCGTTGACGTTATTGTCATAATGGCAGATTCAACCATGCCATCAATAATATCTGACTTCCTGCTCAAAAAATCCGGCTCAGAGAAAGCAAGTATAAACTGCCAACCACGATCTAATCCCTCGTATACCCGCGCCCAGTTTACATCAAACGAGCCAAACGCCAGCACAAGGTAAATTAAGCACCCAGTGGTCAATCCCCAACGCATAAGAGGGTTTTTGATCGTCGGCGGTTTTCGCCATTTGCGCGAAGCAGTCATCGAAGCGCTCATGCAACAGCTCCTTGTGCCGCCTCGTCGTCCTCATCCACGGCTTCAATGGTCGCTTCCCAGTCTTCTTCGCCATAAATTTCGGTGAGCGTATCTGGTTTAAGCTGATCGGGTGGGCCGTCATAAACAACTTCACCAAAACGTAGGCCAATAACCCGCTGTACAAACATTTGCGCCAAAGCAACATCGTGAATGTTAATAATTGCCGCAAGATCACGTTCTGCACAGAGCTCACAAATCAATCTCATAATCTGGCGTGATGTTTTCGGGTCAAGAGAAGCTGTCGGTTCATCAACCAACAGAAGCTCTGGATCCTGAATCAATGCGCGTGCTATACCTACACGCTGACGCTGACCACCTGATAGTTCATCCGCCCTCTTATCAGCCATATGATCCAGACCAACCCGTTCTAACAAACGGAAAGCTTCGTCAACATCACTTTGCGGATATTTCCGTAAAAACGAACGCCAGAAACCAACGTAGCCTAGCCGCCCGGAAAGAACATTTTCCATCACAGACAATCGCTCTACCAATGCGTATTCCTGGAAAATCATTCCCATACGCCGTCTTGCCTGACGCAAAGCACCCGAACCAAGTTTAGTCAGCTCTTTATCATTGAGTGTGACACTTCCAGACGTTGGTTCAACCAACCGATTTATACAGCGAATTAAAGTACTTTTACCCGCACCAGACGGTCCGATCAGCGCAACAACCTGCCCTTTGGGAATTTCAAGCTCTACGCTCTTAAGAGCCATATCACCCGTTGCATACTGCTTAGTAAGTTTATTCAGGTGTAACATGCTATTTACCTGTCATATCAATAACATACCCGACACCTTGGAAGGTGTCGGGTTGTAGTAAAAAAATTCAAATATTCCTGTTACTTACAAGAATAAGAAACGTTGTTCGCTGCATCAATTTTGCGAATAACATCCCAGAATTTTTTGTAGGTCATTGGTATGAATTGACTTTCTTTGGATTTCTTAAACTCTTTTTCCAAAGATGTCCCTGCCCATTCAAAGCTAAAGAACGCGTCTTTAATTTTGCCCTGTAGTTCCGGTTTCAAATTATAAGCCACCCCAAAACCTGTTGTTGGGAATGTCTGTGATTTGTAAATCGTTTTAACTTGATCTTCCTTAATCACATCTCGTGAGATCATCCGAAACTTCACTGAGTTTGCAATCGAAGCTGCTATATAATCTTTATTCGCCACACCAAGGATAGAGTTATCGTGTTTTCCAGAGAAGGTGGCTTCGAAGTCACGATCTTTTTCCATATCAAAGTCAGCTTTCAGGATAGCTGATGGAGCCTTAAATCCAGAGTTTGATGTAGGTGACGTAAAGGCCAACGCTTTGCCTTTCAAATCCTGTACCTTTTCAATACCACTACCCGGGTATGTAATAATCTCCATTTCATAGCCAAAACTGCCGTCTTCCCGTGCCATAATAGTAAAAGGACTGAAACCGGCACAGTTCACAGCAAGCGGATTTGATCCCGTGTTAAAGCCCGCGATATGAAGGCGTCCCGACCGCATAGCTTCGATTTGGGCAGCATTTGATTGGACTGGGAAGAAAACAACATCTTTCCCGGTTTTTTCTTCCAGATAAGCAAGAAAATCGGACCATGCTTCTTTATAAACGGCAGGATCTTCGACAGGTGTATAAGCAAAAATCAATGTATCCGGATCCAGTTGCTTCGCTGGATCTGTTGGCGTATCTGCAATCAAGTCGCCATCTACATCACAAAATCGCGTATCCAGATCACCACGCGCACAATCTTGAGCCGCCGCAGTTGATACGTTTACAGAAAGACAAGCCAGTACGCTGGCACAGCCAAAAAGAATATCCCGAAGTTTCATCAATACCTCCCTTAGTATTGTATCGCCCATTGTTTATATAAAAACGTGTACTACGCTAGAACACGTTCTTTTCAGGTAACTTTTACAAATAAAGATGAGTTTATTTTTGTTTTTCCCATCCGATAGTTTCAATTGAACCACAATATACTTTCATTTGAAATACAGTTTTCGGAAAAACGTAAAAATCAGCCCCTGTTCAAGCCTAAGCCTTAGTAAAACAAAATAAACCACAAGGTGCCCATAAATTTGGGCATCGCGCCAAACACCCACAACCATGAGGTATTTTAAATTATTTCCACAAACACATCACAAGCTAAATGAAAATTGAACTTCATAGAATAACCCCTAAGTCCCTTATTCACCTAACAACGATATTTTAATTCAATACCCAATCAAATTAGATCATACAAAAACGTAGCCATAATAAAAATTTACTATTTAATATCAAATTACTAATAATAAAACCCACAACCACCTTCCATAAAATACAAAAAATATACTGGTTAAAACGGCAAGCCCGAAATCAGATGAAAAATGAATATCCATGCAATCTCTAAACACATTTAAGAGCTTATTAACGAATAATGACCACACTCATAGAATGCATTTGTACGGCCATGCATAACTTTCATCAGTGCGGTATTAGATTAACTCCTTATTTCAGGAGGCATTACGCGACTATGAAATTGGAAGTATCCGACCAAACCGCGACAATTGAATTAGCACCCAGTTTGGACATTTTTGTTGCAGAGGAATTGCTCGCTTTATTTGTCGATGCCGATAACAAAAGCTTAGATCTGAACATAAATGCAGGAGGCGTAGAAAAAGCCTCCACTGCATGCCTGCAGATTATTCATTCCGCTGCCGTCAGCTGTATAGAAGCTGATCGCGCTTTTCAGATAACGGAAGCCTCAGGCGTTCTGGTTACTGCTTTCAAAGATCTCGGTCTTTATTCCAAAATTACGATTCGGAGCTAAAAATATGGGGTTAAAAGTTTTAACAGTAGATGATTCAAAAACAATGCGGGATATGGTGTCCTTCACACTAAAAGGTGCAGGCCACAATGTATTAGAAGCCTCTGATGGCTGCGAAGCCCTTCGCGTTCTCGGTGGTGATCGGGTTGATCTGGTTATAACTGACGTCAATATGCCGAATATGGATGGACTGACTCTCTGCAAAGAAATTCGATCCAACCCTACACATCGACTTACGCCAATTTTAGTTCTCACAACGGAATCAGACGGGAACAAAAAAAATGAAGGGCGGAGTGTCGGTGCCACTGGCTGGATTGTGAAACCCTTCAATCCCGAAAAATTACTCCAAGTCGTTAATAAAGTTTGCCCATAAAATAACCCAGAGGGTGGCTCGCACACCGCTCACCCAAAATCCTGCAATAAAGTTTGGTACAGGACACTATCATTTAATCGCCGATCTACGAAGTTTTCGTATAAAGGGGGACAAGTGAGTACCAACGATTTTGACCTTGATCAGTTCAAAGCAACCTATTTTGAAGAATGCGCAGAACTGCTGATAGATGCAGAAACAAGACTTGCCGACTTACAACACAACCCTGAGAGCGTTGATGCAGAAGATCTCAATGCCATCTTTCGTGTCGTCCACTCTGTAAAGGGTGGGGCAGGTGCATTTAGCTTCGACCAGCTTGTTGGTTTTGCACACATATACGAAGCTCTTCTCGATCGAATGCGTCAAGGCGAAATCCAGATAACAGAAGAGATCGTCACTCTTCTACTTTCGGCCAATGATATCCTCACAAACCTCATCCAGGCAGCCCAAAATGATACGACCCTTCCCGAAGAAAGCTTTGCCGATGTCAAAAACAAGCTGAATCTTCTCGCTTTTGATCAACCAGTTAGTGGTCCAGCTGAGGAAAGTGAACACGAAACCATGACGCCCGACGAAATAAGGGCAAAAAAGTATATTATTTCATTCAATCCCAAACCTGAATTATTACAGCACGCCAATGAGCCCCTCCTCCTTGTCCGAGAGATGAAAGAGCTGGGCGAGTTAACAACTAAAGTTAATACAGATCGCCTCCCCCCCATTCAGAAAATTATCTCAGATGAAGCGTACTTTTCCTGGGTTTTTGAACTTATCTCAGATTGTAGCTTGTCAGATGTGGAAGAAGTGTTTGAGTTCGTCACAGAAGATTGTGACCTCGACATAAAAATCGAAGAAGAAGCCGCAGAGGCAGAGGTCGAACAAGAAGAAAAAGCTATATCGCAACAAATATCAGCAGAACCAGTAGAAGACAGTTCGGAAAAATCACTGGAAACGACAAAACAACAAGCTGTTGAAGCGATGCAGGCGCCAACGATTCAAACGCCAGCACCCGTAAAGCCAAACCCAGCTGGCAACACCCAAGCTTCGCAACGTGTTTCGTCAATACGGGTAGAGCTCGATCGTGTGGACCGCTTGGTTAACATGGTGGGTGAACTGGTGATTACTCAAGCTATGTTGCGCCAACAGGTCGATAACCTTCCCTCTGAGCTAGCGGCCTTTATGGCCAAGGGTTTCGAAGATCTTGGAATGCACACAAGGGAAATTCAGGAATCTGTCATGGCTGTCCGTATGCAGCCTGTGAAATCTGTTTTCGCCCGAATTCCACGCTTGGTAAGAGAGCTTGCAACAAAACTTGGGAAGAAAGTAGAGCTCGAGACTTCTGGTGAACACACCGAAGTTGATAAAACAGTCATAGAGCAACTTTCTGACCCCTTAACCCATATGATACGAAATTCTCTGGATCATGGGATTGAAGAAACACCCGAAGACCGGATTAAAGCAGGTAAACCCGAACTTGCAACCGTCACTCTATCGGCTGAACATCGATCCGGACGCATACATATTATTGTCACTGATGATGGTCGCGGTATCAACCGCGAACGTGTAAAAGCCAAGGCCATAGAAAAGGGGATCATCGGCCCCGACGAAAACCTTTCGGATGAAGCAATCGATGATCTGATTTTCAGCCCCGGATTTTCAACAGCAGAAGAGGTCACCGACGTTTCTGGTCGTGGCGTTGGTATGGATGTTGTTCGCAGAAATATTAGTAATCTTGGTGGACGGATTTCCGTACAATCCACCCCCGGACAAGGAACCAAATTCATTATGTCTCTTCCCCTTACGCTTGCCGTACTGGATGGTATGGTCGTTGCTGTCGGGAAAGAAAAATTCATCATCTCTCTCACCGCAATTATTGAAAGCCTGCGCCCAGCCAAAACCGAGCTCCACAAGCTCTCGAACGGGGCAGAAGTTGTCTCTTTGCGTGGTGAATATATTCGTCTTGTCAAACTACATCGTCTTTTCAACATTCCCGGTGCGCAAAATGACCCAAGCCAAGCTCTTGTGGTTGTCGTTGAAATTGAGGGTGGAAAACAAGTCGGCATTTTAGTTGATGAGCTGCTGGGACAACAACAGGTCGTCATCAAAAGCCTCGAAGAAAACTACGATCCCGTCGAAGGTATTTCCGCCGCAACAATCCTTGGAAACGGCATGGTTGCACTCATTCTTGATGTGGATGGTTTGGATGCTATGGCAAGGCAAACAAGCCACAAACAAAACCAGGGTGACGAGAAAGATGAAACCAGAAACCAACCAGATTTAATAACCACAGACTCAGACACGAAAAAATTAGGCTCCGAAGAAAAACTGACACCTGCTCAGCCTGAAAACACATCCATCATTCCGGCCGATACAGCCTCGGAAGCGATAACACAAAAATACGAAGTAATGGAGTAACCGCGGATGGAAAGTAATAGCCTCGCAACACAGGAAAATATGGACCTAACACGACAAGGCGAACCAAATTCACCAGGTCATAATCAAGGTCATACCACGGGAAAAACAGGAATGGCCGTGGCAAAGGACATTGGCCAGCAACAGTTCATAACCTTTACGGTTGGCGACCAGGAATATGGCGTTGATATCATGTCCGTGCGCGAAATTAAGGGCTGGGTAGAAACAACTCTTTTACCCAATACACCCGAATACATGCGCGGCGTTTTAAATCTTCGCGGCGTCATTGTTCCCATCTTTGATCTACGATGTCGTTTTGGGCTTGGAAAAACAGAAGCCACAAACCTGCATGTCATCATCATCATTGCCGTGAAGAATAGAATGGTCGGCATTCTGGTCGATACTGTTTCAGATATCCTAACCGTTTCCAATTCTGACATTCGAGATGTCCCCAAAATGGAAACACTTATCGAAGAAGAATATCTATCCGGCTTGGTCACCATAGAAGAACGAATGGTCGCCCTGCTCAATCAAGAACGTCTCTTTGACACCCAAATAATCGAAAACGGAATCGCTACAGGTGAAATTGACTTAGAAGATTAAACAAAATTTCCACCCAGAAAACTAAAAAATCGCTGCTAAATGGAGAAGATGATGCACAGAATATTTAACAGATTATCGTTAAAAATCGCATACAAGCTACCAATACTATTTGTTCTTATTGCGATGATTTCTGTGATATCGGTCGGCGCTTTCAGTATAAGAAGTACATCTGATGCTCTTATTTCACAGGAAAAACACACGCTGACAGCATTGGCAGAGGCAAGAAGCTCTTCCCTAAGCCAATATCTTGAATCTATAAGTGAAGATATCGTGATTACGGCTGCCAGCAGCAACGTTCAGGATGCCCTCACAAGATTTACAGCTGGATTTAAAGACGAAGCCCGGCGCCACAATGATCCGCTTCAATCACTGCAAGGTATCTACATAAATGAGAAGGCAACCACATCTACCAACTCATTTGGCAGCAAAGAAGCACTCGGTCAAAAGCATCTCTTTGATGGCCCCACAGTAGTAGAAGGCATTTATCATAACCAGCACCAGCGTTTTCACCCATGGTTCCGCCAAATATTATTAGCACGTGGCTATTACGATATTTTTCTCGCCGATCCAGAAGGTAACGTTGTTTATACCGTATTCAAAGAGCTTGATTACGCAACAAACCTTCTTGACGGTAAATACAACCAGACGGGCCTTTCCCAAGCTTTTAAGGCGGCTTTATCAAGCAGGAAAGAAGGCAACATTAGCTTCGTAGACTTCGCCCCTTATGCCCCAAGCAACGATACACCTGCAAGCTTCATCTCTACTCCTGTAGTTTCACAATCTGGGTTTGAAGGCGTATTGATTTTTCAAATGCCAATTGATCGCATTAATCAAGTCCTTCAGTTAAGCGTCGGAATGGGTGAGACAGGCGAAACCTACCTCGTCGGTAACGACTATCTGATGCGCAGCGATTCAAGGTTTTCAGAGGAATCAACAATCCTTAGAAACAAAGTACAAACCGCCACAGTCAAAAAAGCCTTGGAGGGCGAAACAGGTGCAGAAATTACAAGGGACTACAGAAATATCCCTGTCCTTTCTGCCTATCAACCATTTGAATTTCAAAATGTTCGCTGGGCATTAATCGCTGAAATAGATGAACAAGAAATGTTGACCCCGGCAAAAGAGGCCAGACTCTTTATCTTTATGATCGGGGCAATTGTTTTAACTGTTGTTGCTCTACTAGGGTGGTTATTCGCACGCTCAATCGTTCGTCCAATCCAAAAATCAACATCGGAAATGTTAGAGCTGGCAAATGGTGATCAAACGATCGAAATCACAGGCTTGAACAGAAAAGATGAAATCGGAAACATCGCTTCTGCGCTGCAAACTTTTAAAGAGAATGCTATTCAGCAAAGTCAACTGGCTTCTGAAAATTTTCGTATCAAATCTGCATTAGATAATTGTCAGGCGAATGTGATGGTTGCCGATGTTGACCTGACTATCATCTACATGAACGATACGATGATCGATATGATGCGCACCGCTGAAAGCGATATCAAAAAGGACCTACCTAATCTTGATACAGATAAGCTGCTTGGCACCAACATTGATACTTTCCATAAATCACCAGCCCATCAACGCGGTCTGCTTGAAAACCTGAAAGCCCCTTATAAAGCCACAATCGAAGTTGGAGGTAGAACATTCAACTTGATTGCGTCCCCTATTAACGATGAGAAGGGTGAACGTTTAGGGACTGTCGTCGAGTGGGATGATGTGACTCTCAAACTTGCCGAACAGCAAGAAGCTGACCGTATTGCCCAAGAAAATGCTCGCGTCAAAGTCGCCCTGGACAGCTGTACAGCCAATGTCATGGTTGCCAACAATGACTTTGACATCATCTATATGAACGAAGCTGTCCTCAATATGATGCGCGAAGGAGAAACAGACATCCGCAAGGACCTTACGGGATTTGATACAAACAAGCTTCTTGGCGGAAGTATAGACCGGTTCCATAAAAACCCCGCGCATCAGCGCTCTATGCTCGAAGCCCTAACCACAACATACCAAGGGCGTATTAATGTTGGCGGCAGATCCTTCGATCTCATCGCCAACCCAATCACCAACGAGAATGGAGAACGTCTCGGCACAGTTGTCGAGTGGGATGATGTTACGGCTGAACTCGCAATCGAGGCCGAAGTTGATCAGATGGTTAATGCGATCTCGACCGGTGATTTTACAAAATCACTATCCGCTGAAGGCAAAGAAGGTTTCATGCTTGCCTTAACCAACGCCCTGAATTCCCTGAACAAAAATGTCAGTGATGTCGTTGATGATGTTGCAACCGCCCTTTCAGCCCTTTCACGCGGAGATCTCACCCACGAAATCACCGCTGACTATACGGGTATGTATGAAACCCTAAAACAGGATGTAAACCAGACATCAAAGCGATTGTCTGAAACTGTCGGTGAAATCATCACCACCACAGACGAGATTGGCTCTGCCTCTACAGAAATATCATCTGGGTCCATGGACCTGTCCCAAAGAACAGAGGCTCAAGCTTCCAGCCTGCAACAGACCGCCGCCTCTATGGAGGAAATGTCGACCACTGTGAAACAAAACGCCGACAGCGCCCAACAGGCAAACCAGATGGCATTGAATGCAACTGAGACCGCTGAACGTGGCGGAGAGGTTGTACAGGAAGCTGTTGTTGCCGTAACAGGTATTGAACAGGCATCCCAGAAAGTTTCCGATATCATTGGTGTGATTGATGAAATCGCCTTCCAAACCAATCTCCTTGCCCTTAATGCTGCAGTTGAAGCTGCCAGAGCTGGAGAAGCAGGCAAGGGCTTTGCTGTGGTTGCCGCCGAGGTTCGTACACTGGCACAACGTTCTGGTGAAGCCGCCAAGGATATCAAAACCCTGATTATGGAAGCCAATGATCAGGTCAAGGAAGGCGTCACACTGGTTCGCTCAACAGGGGACACATTGTCCGAGATTGTTGATTCATCCAAACGGGTCGCCGATATCATTTCCGAGATCGCAGCCTCTAGCCGGGAACAGGCATCCGGTGTTGAAGAGATCAACGCAGCGGTGACTTCTATGGATGAGATGACCCAACAAAATGCTGCCTTGGTCGAAGAAAGTTCTGCGGCGGCTCGCACCCTCGAAGAACAAGCCGAAGGTTTGTCTGAAATGATTGCTTTCTTCAAAACCAACAACGCAAACCGGATCAGTTCCCCAAAACCCAAAGAGGTCAAACAGGTCCCCCAAGCAACGACAACCAAACCACAGGCAAAACAAAAAAGAGTTACCGCCTTAAAACCAACCACAACCGTCGCCATCGAAGACGACGACGATTGGTCTGAATTCTAAATCGAAACCAAAAGGAATCTATTTTGAACCCATTAGAAATTAAAAGGGTAAACAGATGATTTCATCTACACTCGTTTCATCTGGCACACGTTCATCTGGAGCCTCAGTAACAGAGGCTCCAGATGATAATCATGAGCGTGAATTTCCCTTTTCAGATAAAGAGTTCAATACCTTAACCAAGATGGTTTATGAAAGAACTGGCATCGTCCTAAAAGACAATAAAAAAAATATGGTGTACGGCCGACTTGCCAGACGATTAAGAAAACTGGGTATGTATTCGTTCAAAGAATACTTAGCGTATCTGGATAGCGCTGACAGTACAGATGAAACGGGCATGCTAATAAATGCAATAACAACAAATTTAACCAAATTTTTTAGGGAATCCCACCACTTCAAACACCTCTACAATGCTTGTCATACAATTACACAAGCACAGTCCGATAGAGGCGAGAAACGTCGACTTCGTCTTTGGTCTGCAGGGTGTTCATCTGGGGAGGAGCCTTACTCAATAGCCATTGTTATGAGTGAGCTTTTGAAAAAGACATCGCCGATTGATATTAAAATTTTAGCCACAGATCTTGATACAAGCATGCTTCAAACCGGGATGACCGGGGTTTACAACAATAAATCAACCGAAAGCATGCCAGAAAAATTTAGAACAAAATATACACACGATATATCAGATACCCAGATCAAAATGACCGCAGATTTACGCGATCTGATCACATTCAAACAGCTTAACTTACTTGAAAAATGGCCTATGAAGGGCCCTTTCGACATCATTTTTTGCCGAAATGTCATGATCTATTTTGATCAAGCAACAAAAATGTCTCTTGGTCAGCGCTATGCAAATATGTTGAGGCCAGATAGTTGGCTTTATATCGGCCATTCCGAAAGCCTTTCCAACGAAACCAACCTCAAACTCATTGGTAAAACCATTTATCAACGATACGACAGGAACGGGTGAAATGTTACAAACAACTGATAATAAAAGCACCCCCTCAACAAAAAAAGTTCCTGATCATTTTTATTCAGATGATACAGACCTGCGCCATCCACACGAAGGCGAACCCAAAAGGTTTTTCGACCCAAAGTTCAAGCATTACGCCGTAAAAATCATGCCGGGTACTCATTATGTCACATCCAGACATGACGAAATGCTGGTAACAACTTTGGGTTCATGTGTGAGTGCCTGTATTCGGGACACCGCGCTTGGTGTGGGTGGAATGAATCATTTCATGCTCCCGGAAAGCGACACAGGAAAATGGGGCGGAAGCAGTGCTGCTATGCGGTACGGAAATCACGCCATGGAAACCTTATTGAATGATCTTCTCGCCATGGGCGGCGCAAAAAATCGCCTGGAAATTAAACTTTTTGGTGGGGGACATGTTCTCAATTCATCCAACCTTGTGGGCGAGAAGAATGTCCAGTTTGTTGAACGTTATTTAAAGAACGAACATCTAGCCCCTTCATCGCAACATCTAGGGGGGACTCAGGCCAGAAAAATTATCTTCTTTCCTAAGACCGGAATCGTAAAAATGAAACTCTTGCCCCATGCATTTGACGAAGAAGTTCTCATGAACGAAAGGAAGCTACGCACTAATCTTGACCATCAAGAAATCGAAGGCAGTGTCGAATTATTTTGAGTAGGAAGTTATTTTGATCCCAATAAAAGTCCTTATTGTTGATGATTCTGCTCTTATGAGAGAGCTTTTATCAGCCCTTTTATCTCAAGACCCATCAATCGAGGTTGTTGGCTCGGCCCCCGATCCGTATCAAGCGCGTCAAATGATCAAACAGCTATTACCTGATGTGATCACTTTGGACATCGAAATGCCGAGAATGGATGGTTTATCGTTTCTGGAAAAAATAATGACACTCCGCCCCATGCCCGTTGTCATGGTTTCCTCCTTAACACAGCAGGGTGCCGAAGCAACAATCAATGCGCTTGAACTCGGCGCAGTTGATTTTTTCCCTAAGCCCAAACTCGACATGAAACGTGGCATTGAAAATCGCGCTGATGAGCTTATACAAAAAGTAAAAAATGCGGCACAAGCAAGAGTAAAAACACTTGAGCGCCCCCCTCAAACACCGCTTGATTCGTCTGTTCTCTCAAACATCACGTTTTCAACAACTGAAAAAATTATTGCCATTGGGGCTTCGACTGGTGGGGTCGAAGCTCTGCGTGTTGTGATCAAGAACTTACCGGCGAATAGTCCGGCCGTTCTCGTGACACAGCACATGCCAGAAAAGTTTACCAAAACCTTTGCAGACCGCTTAAACAAAATTTCTGCTGTTTCAGTTAGCGAAGCAAAACACGGCGAAAGGGTACTTCCTGGGCACGTCTATATAGCCCCTGGGGGGAAACATCTAAAGCTTCATCGTTCTGGCGCAAACTATCTCTGCCAATTAACCGATGACGAAGCTGTATCAGGTCACAAGCCATCAGTTGATGTTTTGTTCAACTCTACCTGCGAAGCGGCAGGCAAAAATGCCATCGGTGTTATTCTAACTGGTATGGGCAAAGATGGTGCAGAAGGGATGCTCGAATTACGGAAAGCTGGCGCAAAAACTTTCGGGCAAGACGAAGTTTCTTGTGTTGTTTATGGCATGCCTAAAGCAGCGTATGAGATAGGTGCTGTCGAACAACAAGTCCCCCTAAACAAAATGACGGAAACAATGTTAACAGCCTGTGGCGCAGCAAAAGACAGGCATATCCGAGTGTAAACATAATTAAACCTCGGACACCGTACCACACAACGTGAGAGTAGTGTCTCGCACTGTAAGGAGAAATTTATGGCTATGGTAGCACAACCGAATATCTATGATCCTGAAAAGGAAAAGACCATGGATGATGCTGAGCCAGAAGCGACAGTAGATCAGGAGGGGGCATCAGACGATCACAGCTTGCCCGTTATCCCTGGACTCCCCCCCGTCGGAAGCCATGAAGGTATGCATGATTTGCTAACCCTTTGGGTCGGTTTATCCAACGTCCAAAAAAGAACTTTTAAAGCGCTGACAAAAGAGGTTGAAGTTGCGAGTAACCTTGTTGAAACATCAACAGAAGAGCTGTCTAAAAACTTCCAAGAACTCGCCAGTTTCTCTCAAAAACAAGCCGAAGACCTTAAATCAATAATAGCATCAGCAAGTACAGTGGTTGTCGATGATCAAGAAATAACCTTAACGGATATTCTCCATGTCATGGATGGGTCTATTAGCACGGTCGTTGAACAAATATTGCATGTCGCAAAACACGGAATGTCTATGGCCTATGCTATGGAAGATTTGCTTGGCAATGTCGAAAAGGTTCAAGCTAGGGTAACCGATATTGAAACAGTTACAAAACAAACAAACCTGCTCGCCCTGAATGCTAAAATAGAGGCCATGCGAGCCGGAGAAGCCGGGGCCGGTTTTTCGGTTGTTGCCGATGGCGTGAGGGAATTATCAAACTCAATTAACGATCTTTCAGGACAAATTAGGCAAGAAATATCCGATGTTTCTCAGTCCTTATCTGATAGCCAGGTAAACCTGAAAGAAGTCACCTCTATTGATATGACCGAAAATATCATGGCCAAAGATCGAATAGAAAAAATCATGACTTGTCTCATAGAACGCAATGAAGCTTTCAGTGCAACTATCCAAAACTCTGCAAGTAATTCCGACACGATGACGAGCCAGGTCTCGGAAATGATTACAGGTATCCAATTCCAAGATCGAACCAGTCAAAGACTTGGTAATATTTTGGACGCTTTGAACGTCTTGTCAGAAGCGGGGGAAGAAATGAAAGCAAAAACTGAAGAGCAAGTTGGTGAAAAAATAACACCGGAACTTGATAGAGAATGGCTCAACCAACTTATCAATGGATTTCATCTGGGAGAAATGCGCGAACGCTTCATTATGCACGCACTTTATGATGACCAGAGCACGACAAGCACAGAGACTTCAACATCCGAGGTAAATGCTACCCAGCCAGAAGACGATGAAGATGACATAGAGCTATTTTAAGAATGTAGGGACAAATCATAACCCAGACCTGAATTCGCGATATAATATGGAAAAGGATATCACTAAATGGACTATACACTTAAATCAGATGGAATTTTACTAAAGTGCAAAATGACCGGTGAATTTACCTTTGCAGATCACCCTACTTTCCGCGATATGATTGACGAAGCCGTCAAAACAGGATCCCGATCCATCCAATTGGACTTACGAGATGTAGAGTATATTGATTCTGCAGGTTTAGGTATGTTTCTTGTTGCGAATGAAAGGGCTGAAGAAGAAGGATGGAAATTTTCAATAAGTAATCCGCGAGAGAAAACTCAAAAAATGTTCACTCTTGCAAAACTAGAAACTATCGTTCCGATAATAAACGACTAATCTATGCCAGCAATAACAGATAGCTTATCTCAAAAAATAACTAAGCCAAATTAGGCTGAATTTACATGCCCCAGAACCCAAACGACATACCCTTTGAACAACTTGCAAACCGGAAGATTTTGATTGTTGATGATGTAAAATCATTGCGAGACGTCATGAGTCTTATTTTGCATAAAGCTGGGTTTAAAAATATACAACAGGCTGAAAATGGTCAGGAAGCTATGGCCAAAATAACTGCGGCCCCCCCTGACCTTATTATTCTCGATCTCATCATGCCAATTATGGGGGGCATGGAAGTCTGTTACCAAGTACGAGAAACGAAAAAAACAGAATCTATACCGATCCTTGTCCAAACCGCAATGCATGACAACGAAGAACGTCTTAAAGCATTTGCTGCCGGCGCGAGTGACCTTGTTACGAAACCTGTGAATGCACTCGAACTCGTAATCCGGACAACACTACATCTTAAAAATTTAGTTCTAACTGAGAACCGGGAAAGATACAGAACCCGAGTTGCCGACGAACTGGCAATGGCAAAAGATGTACAGCAAAACATATTGCCATCTTCCAAGCACCTTAGAAAAATTCGAGAACAAACTGGTATTCAAATTTCCTCTATGTGCCAACCATCATCAGAACTCGGTGGCGACTTTTGGGGGGTCCACGCCTTAAATGATGGATCGATCGGTTTTTATGTCACCGATTTTTCAGGGCATGGTGTCGTATCGGCCCTAAACACTATTAGGTTGCACACGCTTCTATTTAATGTAGGTGAAGCATGGCAAGAACCAGATCGGTTGCTTTCCAGCATTAACCAAAGCTTGTGCGATATGCTACCAACTGAGCAATACGCGACAATGATACTTGGCTTGATTTCTCCCAAAAATAACACCTTGAGTTATGCTGGCGCCGCGTCCCCTCCGCCGATTTATGGCTTGTGGGAAGAACCCGATAATTTACAGTACCTTGATACAACCGGGTTACCGCTTGGGATAACTAGAACAGCAACATATGATCTTCAGACAGTTCCTTTTACAAAGAACCATTTCCTCTTTTCGTTCAGTGATGCCCTGATAGAAACAAAATTGAACAATGATACATATCTGGAGGGTGAAGAATTAATCGGGCTGGTAAAGTACCTTACTGGTGGCAGGCCAAAACCAAAGCTGCTGGATCAATTAATATCGACCTTCTTTGAAAGAGGTGGAAATAAGCTACGTGATGATCTGACGGCGGTTTGCTTTGATTATTTATAACAACAATGCGTTACGCATTTTTACAGGGGATAAGATACTCCTTAGTCATAGAGCAATTCGAGCTGTCACACGATTACCTACGTCATTATAAGTAAGTTCGGTAAAGGCCATCATCTTTGCCATAGCAATACCCCGCCCATGACTTGACCGTATCCGTTCATCATCAATCGTCAGATATTTACGCCAGTTAAACCCTTTGCCTTCATCTTCAATGACAAAAATAATTTCATTATCTGTTCGTTGATAATTAACCCTGACAAATCTTGAATCAAATGGCTCAAGTTTGATACGACTTTGAATTTCATCATACAAACGTCCTGTTTCAAGTAACTCTGTTTTCAAATCATATCCGATTTCAAGATTTCCATGCTCAACTGCGTTTTGAAGTAACTCGTTCAAACCTATTACAATACCATCTGCCCCGGGACAGGCTAAGCTCAACATTGTCGTTAAATTTCTGGCTTCTTCTACGGATTGAAATTCAAAAGTTCCAGACGTGATCAAACCAATCGCAGAGCTGCGCGTTTCAATTTCGTTTAACAATGCACGAATATGCTTAAATTGATTAATCGCCGCACAGGTCACAGAGTATAAAATATCTGAATCACACGGCTTTTTAATCGTATGGAACCAGTTATGCACAACCAATTCCAACGGTGATTTTCCGCTATCAATTTCAGTCATGATAACTGCCGGAATTTGCTGAGGTAACTTTTTAGGAGCCCCAAGAACCAGAGATGATTCAGACAGTAAATCCCGGTCAAATTCGTCCGAAATCAAAATTAATCCGACGGGATCTGTTTTTAAAGCTTCATCAAAAAGAACATTGTCCGGCTCTAAAGAACAGATGACTTCAAAATTTTTCTCCGTCAGGAAATCACAGATTTCTGTTCGAATAGCCTGATCCGGCTCTATCAAAAGTATACGCGGTTCTTTGGAAAACATTAATTCCCCCTGACCTCGGCATGATCATGATCGTCGGCTACAATAAAGGTCCCCCCCTTCATTTAACGCTCAAAAGTATAAACAAACGATAAATACCAACAACCCATAATTGCTCAACGTTTCTGAGAAATGAATTTTACATTCACCTAAATCATTCAATGCACACCCAAAACCAAATCACCCCACAAGCGACACACCCGATATTTAATATCGGGTGTCCTTCTCGAGTTTCCAAACAAAACCTTATTCACCGCGAGGAAAGCGTGCATTTCCCTCCAAAACATTAAGATCCATATGGTTACGCATGTATCGCTCTGATGCCTTTTGCAAAGGTTGAAAATCCCAAGGAAAATAACCACCGTTGCGCAAGGCTTCATAAACAACCCAGCGACGCGCCTGACTTTCACGCACTTGCGCATCAAACAAAGACATGTCCCATCTGTCTTGAACTTTCGCCATAAATTCTTTGACTAAGCCTGAATAACGCCCCTCTTCAGCCAAATTATTTAATTCATAAGGATCTCCTTGCAGATCAAAGAGTTGCGGCGGATCCAATTCACAGTATGTGAATTTATATTTTCCCTCACGAATAGCCACCAACGGCGCATAAGAACCCTCTGCAGCATATTCCATATAAACCGGACTTACCCGTTCCCGACCCTGCATTAACGGAATCAAGCTCTCGCCATCCGTCCAGGGTTCAACTTGGCTCAAATCAACACCGGCAAGATCAGCAAGGGTCGGAACGACATCCAGATTTGAAACAGGGGCATTTACCAAACCCCTATCACCGTTCGGAATCGAAATCATCAAGGGAACGCGTGCAGATCCTTCGAAGAAATTCATCTTGAACCACAGTCCGCGTTCACCCAGCATATCACCATGATCAGAGCAGAAAACGATGATGGTATCATCGCGCATCCGACAGCGATCAAGAACACTGACAAGCTCGCCGACCTTGTGATCAAGATAAGAAATGTTCGCGAAGTATGCCTGACGCGACCGCCTCACGTTCTCGGATTTGATATCAAAATTCTCATAGTCATTCGCAAGATATATGCGTTGAGAATGTGGGTCTTGCTCATCATAAGGAATCTGATCAACCATCGGTTCCAAATATTCACAATCATTATACAGATCCCAAAACTCACGGCGGGCAACGTAGGGATCGTGTGGATGCGTAAAGCTAACAGTCAAACACCAGGGACGTTTCTCTTCACTTTGCTCACGGGCGAGTTGGTAAAGCTTTTGTTGAGCATGAAATGCGACTTCGTCATCATATTCCATCTGGTTGCTTATTTCCGCCACCCCGGCTTCAGTGACAGAACCAAGGTTATGATACCACCAGTCAATACGCTCACCGGGTTTTCTGTAATCAGGGGTCCACCCAAAATCAGCAGGATAGATATCGGTCGTCAGGCGATCTTCAAAACCATGAAGCTGATCCGGCCCAACGAAATGCATCTTTCCACTCAGACAGGTGTAATACCCTGCCCGCCGTAGATGATGCGCATAGGTCGGGATATCTGACGCATATTCAGCTGCATTATCATAAACCCTTGTTCTCGAAGGTAACTGCCCCGCCATAAATGACGCACGCCCCGGCGCACAAAGAGGGCTTGCCGTATAGTTATTTTGAAAGCGCACAGACTTTTGCGACAGAGCCTTGAGATGGGGCGCATGAAGAAAATCAGCCGGACCATCTGGGAATAATGTTCCGTTTAACTGATCAACCATGATGATCAAAATGTTTGGTTGTGCGCTCATTGTCAGGATCCTCTATCCAAAAAACATCATCTGAGATATCAACAATTCGATTGACCTCGAGACATAACAAAAATTACGATCAAAACTGTATTATAAATAAATTCCAGCTTGTAGACTGAGATTCCATATGGCTGTCATAAATAATTTAGATAACAAAATTCACACTCACATCGCTGAGTTACACGCCTTTGATGCCGCAAGCCGATTAGGTAGCTTAACCAAAGCCGCTGCACAGCTCAAAATCACTCAACCAGCTCTCAGCCAAAAAATTAAACGCCTAGAAGCTTTTGTTGGCGAGCCTCTTTTCCTGCGCCAGAACCGCGGCGTAAAATTAACCCCGACAGGCAAAGCTCTCTTTGCTTCTACTCACGAAAACCTTCAGGCCGTTCGCGAAGTTTTTGGAAACATCGAGAATAGAAAGTCAACGAAACAAGTGCGCATTAGCACTGATTTTGCCTTTGCGGGGCACTGGCTAGTCCCACGTTTGGCAGAACTGAGGAATGATCTACGCGGTATAGATATTCAGGTTTTCACATCTCAAACCCCGAATAACCCGCTTACATTTCAAAGCGACCTCATCATCTCGTTAAAAACGTCACCTTATACAAATCCGCGAAATCATATTCTTTTTGAGGAAGAAGTCTTTGCGATATGCAGCCCCCAATTTCTTGAAGAACATGGTCCTTTTCAAAATGTTTCAGCTATCGGGAATAACCCTCTACTTGATTTAACCGCTTCACCAGACGCAATCTGGCATAATTGGGAAAGTTGGCTAAAACAGCAAGGCGTAAGAAAATCAACGCAAACAACCGCTGTTGGCCTAAGCAATTATAGCCTTGTCATACAAGCAGCGATAAGAAGTCAGGGTCTTGCCCTTGGCTGGAAGGGGCTTATTGAAGAGCATCTTGAACAGAACGAGCTTGTCATTGCCTGGCCACAATCAGTGCGAAGTGATCGCTCCTATTGCCTTGAACAAAGAGACGACGCGTCTCCCCACGTGAAAAAGGTTTACAACTGGATCAAGACGAACTCTTCGCGAAGCTCATAGATCAATAAAAATACCTTCACTTGCCTCGACTTACAGGAGCTCTTATATGAAAAGGTATATATTTGTGCCTTTTGAGAGTCCCATGCTATTCACACGCCCAACAACGCCCCTTAGTTCAGGGGAATTCATCTCCCTTATGGCTTTTTTAATGTCACTGGTTGCCTTGTCAATTGATGCCGTTATGCCTGCCCTTCCTTTGTTAGGGCAACAACTAGCCGTGACAAACCCAAACGATGTACAACTCGTCATCGGAATCATTTTTTTTGGATTAGCCACCGGACAAATTTTCTTTGGTCCTTGGTCAGATAGTATTGGGCGGAAGCCGGTTATCTATTGTGGTTTAACCATCTTTATCATCGGTTCCATCATATCAGCAACAGCCAGCGACTTTAATATTATGCTTCTGGGACGTTTACTTCAGGGCATCGGAGCTTCTGGTCCAAGGACAATTTCTGTTGCCCTAGTCCGTGACCAATTCGAAGGCCGCGCCATGGCGCGTATTATGTCCTTTATTATGGCCGTTTTCATTATAGTACCGACAATTGCCCCGGCCCTGGGCCTTTCGATTATGATGCTCTTTGACTGGCAGGCTATTTTCTATAGCTTCTTTCTACTCGCGAGCATTGTCCTTGTCTGGTTTGCAGGCAGACAACCGGAAACACTGTCAAAAGCAAGTCGAATTTCCTTGAGCTTCGGGCACTTCTGGAATGGCTTAAAAACGATCCTTACCAACAAACAGTCCCTAGGCTATACTCTTGCTGCCGGCATTATTTTTGGGGCCTTTATTGGTTATCTCACCAGTGCTCAACAGATCTTTCAGGATATATACGGCATAACAGAGCTCTTCCCGATCTACTTTGCGATCTTGTCCCTTTCTATCGGCGCAGCTTCACTGACCAATGCCAATCTTGTCATGAAATTTGGTATGAGAAAGTTGTCAAAAATTGCCCTGATCACCATGACCATTCTTGCCATACTTTTTCTGGTGCCGGCAAACCTAGCCTCAGGACAACCACACCTTTGGTCATTTATGGTCTATATGATGTTGAGTTTCTTTTGTATCGGCATTCTATTCGGGAATTTCAATACCCTTGCCATGGAACCTCTTGGCAAGCTTGCTGGCCTTGGCTCCGCCGTTGTTGGATCCTTCACAACATATATCTGCATGGCAATCGGTATCACCATCGGCCAAAGCTACGACACCACGATTTTGCCTCTGGTTTATTCCTTTGCCATCCTCGGCCTTATTTCGCTAGGTATCATGCTTTGGATAGAAAGACAGTCAGAAACGCAACTTACATAACAACTTTAAAAAACGAAAGCAGCGCACAAAAATCGTGTGCGCTGCTTTCCAGTTCTCTAACCAGATAAAATTTTAATCAGGCTTAATCGCGTAACGACCACTACCAGAAAAAAGAAGCGCCAAGGCCGAGATCAGGAAGAACCCCTGTAATTCTAACTGCCAACCACCTTGATTGTTCAAGAGCATGAGTTGGTGACTGTGAACAAGCACCAGCGCAAAAATCATATTAACAGCGACCAAAAAAGATCCTAGTCGTGAATAAAATCCCCCGATAATCATCAGCGGTGCAATCACCTCACCAACAAACACACCATAAGCCATAAACTCAGGTAATCCCAAAGAGGCTAACTTACCGCCAATAAATTGAATTGATCCCGGATTTCCCAGCTTGTGAATACCATGCAAGATCATCATTCCACCAAGACCAAGGCGAAGAAGAAATAATCCCAGCGATGTGTTATGAAAAAGGCCCATCTATCTATCCCCCTAGCGTCTTCACGCTACCAGAGCATTTTTATCAAGGGCAGAAAAAGCGCTCTTCGTATCTGTTGTTTCGTCTTGCTTTGTCCCTTGATCTGTTCCCATCAAAAGAAAAAACTTTCGAACATGATGACACAACGAAAAAAGAAGGTCCATCTTTTCAATGGCTTCCACAAATCACCTGTCGGGGGAAACAAAACAGGCCCCACCATTTTCATGATCGGGCCTGAAATATTTTTGCTAAAGTTGTTTATCCGTAATTAGTCACGAACCACCAGAACAGAGCACTTTGCGTGACGAACGACCCGCGCCGCATTTGGTCCCAGCAGATAATCTTCCATCCGTGGGCGATGTGCCCCCATGATAATCACGTCAGTATTTATCTTTTCCGAAATGCGTAGAATTTCTTCATAGGCATTTCCGTGTCCGATAATGTGTTGAACCTTGATACCATCAGGGATGTTTTCATCGACAAACTTATGCAAAGCTTTGTTTGCCCCTTCCATCATCTGCTCTTCATGATCCTTCGGAAAGAAAGAGCTCACAATGCTGCTACCAAAGTTAGGGACAACCGTCATAATATGAAGTGTTGACCCAAAAGCCTTGGCATATTCAACACTGGTCGGCAGTGCCTTGCCCCAGCTATCTTTCTGATCAAGATCGACTGCCAATAGGATATGTTTAAACATTATTTTTCTCCACTAAGCAGTTGCAGTTTGCGCAAGAAGATCACGACGGCGACGTTGCAGCATAATGATTAAGCCAAGCAGCAAGAAAGCAGGTATATAGAAAAGCTCTTTTGCTGGACGTTCGATCGGCACACCAACTGATGTGATAACCTGATCGAAATCGAAACCCGCTTTTTCGGCTGCACTATCAAACCCAACGCCATCAACGATGACTTTACCTTCGTCTTCAAGCAACTCGAGACCATACGATTCGACACGCTCTTCTCCGGTAGCTTCATCTCCGACTTTAACAAGCATCGTTAAAGTAATAGCATCACCAACATCATCTGTACCATCAATCAACAATCGAAGTTCATCACCAGGATTAACATCTGCCATTGCCTGAACCAACTGGTCACCACCTCTTTCTTCATATGGTGCGACAACATAATCCAGCCAAAAACCGGGACGGAATAATGTGAATGCAATCAAAAGAAGTGCCGCCGATTCCCAGATCTTCGACTTTGCAAAAAAGTACCCTTGTGACCCCGCCGTAAATATCAACATCGCCGCGGTTGCTATTATAAAGATAAGGACCCCTTCTAATAGAGATACATCAATAAGCAGCAAGTCAGTGTTAAAAATAAACAGGAACGGCAACAGAGCTGTTCGCAAGGAGTAGAAGAAAGCAACAAACCCTGTCCGGATAGGATCGCCACCAGATACCGCCGCGGCAGCAAAGGAAGCAAGTCCAACCGGGGGCGTCACATCCGCCATAATTCCGAAATAGAACACAAACAAATGCACGGCAATAAGCGGTACGATCAGTCCGTTTTGCTGACCAAGAGCCACGATCACAGGTGCCAGAAGTGACGAAACAACAATATAGTTTGCTGTTGTTGGCAAGCCCATCCCAAGGATCAGGCTTAAAATAGCCGTCCAGAAAAGAATAAGCATAATATGACCAAGTGAGAGGAACTCAACCAAAGCAGCTAGCTTACCGCCGACACCAGTTTGATCTACCGCCCCAACAATGATACCGGCAGCAGCTGTTGCAATGCCGATACCGATCATGTTGCGTCCACCGGCGATCATCCCTTCAACGAGTTCTTCAAGCCCTCGTTTGAACGTACCGTTCTTTGCTTCGTTCCGGAACATTGCAAAAAGAAAGCGCTGCGTCAGAAGTATAAACAGCATTAATGCGGTGGCCCAGAAGGCAGACAAGCTTGGTGAAAGCCGCTCAACCATCAAACACCAGATTAAAACGACAACGGGTAAAAGGAAGTGCAGTCCAGATTTTAACGTTGGGCCGACTTCTGGTAACTTCGCAATGGGTTGGTTTGGATCATCAATCTCCAAATCTGGATACTGAGAGCTATACTTTGCCAAGAAAAGATAGGCAACAAGAACCAAAGCCCCAACAACCCAAGGTGTAAGCTCTTTACCAGCCGTATCTTGAATAAAATTGATCAGGAAGAACAGACCAAAAGAGACGATAACTGCATTACCCAACACAACAGCGCCAGTAGAAATCGTTCTTGCATAGGTACTCACACTAGTCTTGCTTTTCACCATTTTAATTATACCAAACTGTATAACTAAAATAACCAAAACCGCGATTAATCTTTCCGATGTTCCCTGTAAGAACTGATAAGCTTCAGAAGCATATGTTAGCCCTCCGGCCAATGCAAAAATGCCTGATAAAGAGATCAACCAAGACAAGACAACATCACGCGCAGTTTTAACTTCACCAGCACGGGTTAGACCCTTCATGTGCAATTTTTGTGCTTCAAGGTGCACAATATACACAAGCGCAATATATGAAATTATCGCTGGCAAGAAGGCGTGTTTAACAACCTCGAAGTATGGAATATTTACATACTCCACCATCAAGAACGCCGCAGCGCCCATAACCGGCGGCATGATCTGCCCATTCACAGAAGATGCGACCTCAACGGCCCCTGCTTTTTCTGAATTAAATCCGACACGTTTCATCATCGGAATCGTGAAAGTACCCGTCGTCACCACATTTGCGATGGATGATCCAGAAATAAGGCCTGTCATGCCAGATGCAACAACCGCAGCCTTTGCAGGTCCACCACTAAAGTGCCCCATTAATGAGAAAGCAACCTTGATAAAATAATTACCAGCACCTGCGCGATCAAGTAAGGCGCCAAAAAGAACAAAGAGGAAAACCAGATCCGTCGATACACCTAATGCAATACCAAAAACGCCATTGGTTGATGTCCATTGCTGGTCAACTGTTCCGCCAAAGGATGATCCTTTCCAAGCGATTAAATCAGGGGCATAGGGGCCGAAAAATGTGTAGCCAAGAAAAACCATTGCCACCACCATCAACGGGGGCCCAAGGGCTCTACGCGTCGCTTCGAGGAGCAAAGCCATACCGATAATTGCCACAACGATATCGACATCATTCGGATTACCAGAACGATCAGATAATCTTGAGCCAGAGATCGCTTTTATTAAGGCTGTATCTGCGAGGAAAAGATAGAAGGCACACAAGCTACCGATAATGGCAAAGGCCCAATCCCCAAGCGGTATCCTCCGCCGTGGAGAGCTTTTAAAAGCGGGGTAAGCCAAAAATGCAAGAAATATAGCAAACGCCAAATGTATTGGTCGCGCTTCACGGCCGGAAAAAGCACCCCACCCAATTGTATATGGTAATGGGGACGCGATCCAAACTTGGAAAATTGACCATATTAGTGCTGTTGCAGCAAGTAATGTGATTATCTTTTGATTAGATGGGACACGTCCACCCGTATCCGTAGAAGCGACAAGGTCTTGTAGTTCCTCGTCACTTAATTTTGCACTTTCAGAATTTTCTGATGCCATACCCCATATCCCTGTTATCTGCGCCCGATGCTGATCACACGGTACCCTTGGTAATTTTATTTGATTGTTATTCGTGTAATCCAAAATACAGTATTATGCAGACTGGAAACATCACACGAACATTTAAAAGGCAACCGTTACACAATTATAGAAAAGGCGGGAAAGTAAAACCTTCCCGCCTTATTTAAGGACGACTGATTACATCCAGCCACGTTCTTTGTAATAGCGAACAGCGCCATCATGCAGAGGTGCAGACAGATTTTTAGAGATCATGTCTTCTTCTTTCAGGTTCTCAAATGCCGGGTGCATTTTTTTGAAACGCTTGAAGTTATCGAAAACAGCTTTCACCATTTGATAAACTACTTCATCGTCTACTGCTGTAGAACTGATAAATGTTGCACCAACACCAAAGGTTGTCGTGTCATCATCAGAACCATTATACATGCCACCAGGAATAGTGGTCATAGCGTAATAATCATTATCAGCAGCAAGCTTCTGAATTACGTCGTTATCAACATTGATAAGCTTCGAATCACAAGATGTTGTGGCTTCTTTAATCGTGCCTGATGGGTGACCAACTGTGAACACAATGGCATCAACTTTACCATCGCAAAGAGCAGCGGCTTGCTCTGAAGATTTCAGCTCGGACGCAAGAGCGAAATCACTCATTGCCCAACCCATTTCCCCCATCACAACTTCCATCGTTGCGCGTGCACCGGAACCCGGGTTACCCACGTTCACTTTTTTACCTTTTAGATCTTCAAAGGTTTTGATTCCGGAATCAGCACGTGCAACCACGGTAAATGGCTCTGGATGAGCAGAGAATACTGCACGAAGCTCTTTGTAAGCACCATCTGGGAATTTATCTGGCGCAGTGCCATTATAACCATGGTACTGCCAATCAGATTGAGCAACACCCATATCCAGATCACCAGCACGCATGCCATTAATATTAGCAACAGAACCGCCAGTTTTATGTGTACAGTTGATCTCGTGATCTTTCGTACCTTTATTTACCAAACGGCAAATAGCGCCACCAACAGCGTAATAAACGCCTGTCTGGCCACCTGTACCGATCACAACGTGATTTGTGTCAGCAAAAGCTGCGGACGTCATCAGTGCCGCACCTGCTACTGCTGTCATTGCCATTTTTTTTACAAACATGCCTACTCCTTGGTTTCATGCTTTTAGTAACTTATCTATCCTGCAAGATATCAACTTTTTCAGCTGTTTTATCCTACAGACATATTCATGTGCCGAACCACAAACGAATACGATTAACTATCAAATTAATGACAATTAAATTTTCTAACCATTGGGTCTTTGTCACAAATTCCCAACACTCCCTCGATGCAAAAGCACCGTAGAATTCTTTATATTCTGACAGGTAAATAATTATTTTTTGGCAGTAGTGTCCTAAAACAAAACAGTTCAGAACGCTACAAAAAGTATCTAGGATCCGTTGTTACCTTTTCGAATCTACTTTCGTTTCATGTGCTTAGCTTACGTCAAACCAATCACTAAAGAAATAGCCAATTCATTTTTCCCTGTCTGATTGAACTACTTTATGAGTTCTTTACCGCTGACATGGTTGCGTATGTAATATTTACAGTCAACAGATAACATTTGTTCTTTTTTTAACCTCAACACCACGAATCTTCAAAAAATCTAGAGCTACCCATCCTTTGAGAATGGCGCAGTTCAAGACTTCCAGAAGACATTTGTTTCTTTTCGGTATTCGTTAAAACTCTGGATTCTTTGCTTTGTATCCGGCGCGCCTTTTTCTATCAACGTTGTCATAAGCCACTCAGCCAAAGCAAAAAAGCCGACAAAACTGTCAAAGCCAACAAAATTTTTATAATTCCGAGGCGTCGTAATTGGTGAGATTAGGGTTACATCGGGCTTGAGAGGGAGGGAATTGGCCGTACTGTCAGACATCAAGATCAACTTGGATCCTCTTGATTTAGCAATCTTACACGCCTCGATCGTTTCTCTCGAGAAGGGTGAAATTGAAACCGCGAGCACCACATCTTCAGCCTCAACCGTCAGGATTTCATCCACAGGTGAATTGGCATGTCCCGGCGTTACAATTAAATTAGGTAATGCCATTCGACCGACATAATAGAGGTAGTGTATCAAGGTGTAAGGTGCGCGTGTCCCCATCAGATATACGTTTCTTGCGCTCAAGATCATATCCGCGGCCTGCTCAATATCCTCGGCCTCATTATGACGCAAAGCTTCCGTAACATTACCAATCACACTGGTAACTGTATCCGCTCGGACCCGTTCGATCCCGCCACGATCATAAAGCTCATTCACCCATTGTGTCGTGTTTGAATTTGATGCACTGGCTGTTAAAGCTGCCCTGAATGGCTCTCTTAACTGGTTATAACTTTCAAAACCCAACTTTTGTGCCAAGCGAACCAAGGTATTCGTACTTACACTTGTGGCTTCAGCACAATCACGAATTGATTTCATGCCAAACTTGGCAGGATTATCAATGATAAACATAGCAACTCGGCGTAAACTACGAGGATAAGCGTTCAATTCTTTTGTCAGACGCTCAACAATGCGGGCTTTATCTACCTGACTCATTTTTATCCTCTATCAACGCACCCAAAACATAACAAATGTTATTATATTTCGCTTATTGACACAAACGGTATTTTAACGAACTCTATTTGTCATGTTTTACATTTAGCAAACGCTTTACTTCGCTTTTGAGCTTCCCGGAGAAATAAACATGGGGCACGTATTTCCACGCCACACCAAAACCAAACTGCCTACGGCTGTTGCAGGTGAAGGCTGTTACGTCATTGATCAAAACGGCAAGCGTTATTTTGATGGTTCTGGTGGCGCAGCAGTTTCCTGCCTGGGGCATTCAGACCATACAGTTCAAGAGGCAATAAAAAAACAAACTGACCAACTAGCTTTTGCCCATTCCGGCTTTTTCACGACAGAACCAGCAGAACAACTGGCCGACCTACTTATAGAAAATGCGCCGGAAGGACTGGATCGTGTCTATTATGTTTCCGGGGGCTCAGAAGCCGTTGAGGCCGCACTAAAGCTCGCGAGACAATACCATCTGGAACGCGGAGATAATGACAAATCCCACGTCATCGCCCGCTGGCAAAGCTATCATGGCAATACCATTGGGGCCCTTTCCGCAGGGGGCAACAAGTGGCGACGAGAACCCTTCATGCCCATGCTTGTTCCTATGTCGCATATTGATCCATGTTACCCCTATCGCGACCAACAAGAAGGCGAGAGCGACGAAGCATATGGGTTACGCGCCGCAAACCGATTAGAGGCTGAGATCCTTAAAATTGGACCAGAGAAAGTTTCGGCCTTTATTTGCGAGCCCGTTGTCGGAGCGACAATGGGGGCGGTTGCCGCAGCCCCCGGATACTTAAAACGCATACGCGAAATCTGCGACCAATACGGCGTACTGCTAATTCTCGACGAAGTCATGTGCGGCATGGGACGTACAGGCACCCTCTTTGCCTGCGAGCACGACGGTGTTACTCCAGACATTCTCTGTATCGCAAAGGGGCTGGGTGCGGGCTACCAACCTATCGGTGCCATGTTATGTACCAGGAAAGTCTATAGCGCTATCGAAAATGGTTCCGGTTTTTTCCAACACGGTCATACTTATCAGGGACACCCGACCGCCTGCGCCGCCGGATACGCTGTTATCTCAACAATGTTAGAACGTAACCTTATCGACAACGTTAATAAGCGTTCAGAACAGCTTATGCAGGCTCTATCAGACAAATTTGGGCAACACCCATTTGTCGGCGACATCAGAGGTCGCGGTCTATTCATTGCACTGGAACTGGTAAAGGACAGAGAAACAAAAACACCTTTTGATCCAAGCCTAACCGTTCACGCAAAGATCAAAAAGACGGCCTTTGAAAACGGTCTGATCTGTTATCCTATGCCCGGAACCATTGATGGTAAGAACGGCGACCATGTGCTGCTCGCACCGCCCTTTATTATAGAAGAGCAGCATATTGAAGAAATTGTCGAGAAACTGTCCACCAGCTTTTCATCCGTCTTTGATTCACTGGAAAACTGAAAATGACCCCAACCATTCTGATGGCAGCCCCGAATGGCGCCAGAAAAACCAGGTCAGATCATCCGAACTTGCCTGTGACAGTACCTCAAATCATTGAAGAGGCTGTCGCTTGCCAAAAAGTAGGCGCAGCGATGGTTCACCTTCATGTCAGAGACCAGGATCAGCAACATGTTCTTGATTCCGGCCTTTACACAGACGTTCTCTCCGGCATTAAAGAGGCCATCGGCCGTGATCTCTTGGTTCAGATAACGACAGAGGCCGTTGGAAGATTCAACCAACAAGAACAAATTTCTTGCGTTAAGAACGTCCAGCCCGAAGCCGTCAGTGTTGCCTTAAGAGAAATGATGCCCGAAGGTGGAGAGATAAAGGGATCTGAATTCTACCACTGGGCGCAAGATGCCTCTGTTCACGTCCAACACATTCTCTACGATGCTGAAGATTTCAAACGCTTCCTGCTTTTGATCCAAAAAGGCTCGATACCAGTAAATCAACCATCCCTTCTTTTTGTTCTGGGTCGCTATGCTTCAGACAACCTAGGAAAAATTGAAGAGCTGGACCTCTTCTTAAAGATTAAACAAGATCCAAAAACCATTGACCTTGGGCCGTGGTTTGTATGCGCCTTTGGTCACAGCGAAGCCCAATGCGTGTCCGAGGCCATCAAACAAGGCGGTCATGCCCGCGTTGGTTTTGAAAACAATTCCCACCTTAGCTCCGGCAAAGAAGCAATATCGACAGCAGAGATAATAGAACAAACTCGCGACAATGCCCTAGCAATGGGTAAAACAATCGCGACGGCGCAGGAGGCACGAGAACTTCTCGGTATCATCTGAACGAAAACACCAACTATCCAGGACAAGCTATATCCGGATAGTTGGTGTGAACTTCAAAATTTAGAGAACTTTTACTGCAACAGAAGCTATCGCATCTCTCGCAGCTTCAATAATAATATCGGCTTCATCCTTCGTCATGCAAAGTGGTGGCGCAAACCCAAGAATATCACCTTGCGGCATCGCCCGACCAATTACCTTACTCCGCTCGAGCAGAGCAGTGGCAATTTGCGGTCCAACTTTATCCGCTGCATCAAAGAAAATACGATCATCTCGGTCTTTAACAAATTCAATAGCCGATAGGATACCTTCGCCTCGGACATCGCCAACAATAGAAATGTCAGACAGCGCACTCTTTAGACCTTCGTTGAAATAGGCCCCCATTTCGCGTGCGTTACTAACCAAATTCATTTCATCAATCAGCTTCAGGTTTGCAACACCCGCAGCAGCACCAATCGGATGTGCCGAATAGGTCCAACCGTGACCGATCGGCCCTAGTTTATCCGTCCCTTCTTCGAGAACTTTCCAGACTTTGTCAGATACAATTGAACCTGACAAAGGCGCATACGCTGATGTTAAGCCTTTCGCGATCGTGATAATATCTGGCTCGATATCATAGTGATCAGATCCAAACATTGATCCTAGACGACCAAAGCCAGTTACAACCTCATCCGCGATCAACAGAATATCGTGTTTCTTCAAAACTGCCTGAATAGCTTTCCAGTACCCGGCTGGTGGCGGCACAATGCCTCCAGTACCCAAAACAGGCTCACCAATGAAGGCCGCAATGGTATCCGCCCCTTCTCGGGCGATAAGCTCTTCCAGACTATCGACACATTGCTGCACAAACTCGGCTTCTGTCTGATCCACGTTCTCACGACGGAAGTAATAAGGCGCATCAGTGTGTACGACTTGCGACAATGGCAGATCAAATTTGTTATGGAATAACTCAAGGCCTGTCAAAGAACCCGTCATCAAGCCAGAACCATGATAGCCGCGCCATCTTGAAATAATTTTCTTTTTCTTCGGGCGGTCCAACACATTATTATAATACCAAACCAGTTTGATATTGGTTTCGTTTGCATCAGAGCCAGATAACCCAAAATATACTTTGGACATATTGGCAGGTGCCCGGTCCAAAATCATTTTGGCCAATGTAATAGACGCTTCGGTCCCATGACCAACATAGGAATGATAATAGGCAAGTTCTTTGGCCTGTGCCGCAATTGCATCCGCAACTTCCTGACGCCCATAGCCAATATTCACACAGTAAAGTCCCGCAAAGGCATCCAGCGTTTTGTTGCCATCACGGTCTTCAATATAAAGACCTTCACCACCAGAAATCACCCGGTTTTGAAGATCTCCACGGGCAAATTGTGCGAGATGTGTTGAAGGGTGGAAAAAATTATCGCGATCCCACTCAGCCAATTGATCATTTCTAAGCATATTACTTTCCTTAAACTTTCTGCCCCAAACGTTCAGGGCTTAAACATATTGGCCATTGATTACAGCCGTACATTCCTGTTGTCGTTACGCATAGTTGCGACAGACATATTTAATTTCTGTGAAAGCTTCCAGACCCTGCCGAGCACCTTCACGGCCCAGACCTGACTGCTTCATTCCCCCAAACGGAATAGGTGCCCCCGTTACCTTTGTTCTGTTGATCGCAACCATGCCGTACTGCAAATCTCGGCTCGCCCGATAAATCTTTTTGGGGTCCTGACAATGAACATAAGCGACCAAACCGTATTCTGATTCATTAGCCCGGGCGATAATATCGTCGTCGGCATCAAATGCGGTCAAACAGGCAACAGGGCCAAACGTCTCCTCGCGATTAGCCAAAGCACCGGCAGGAACATTCCCCAACACGGTCGGTTGATAGAACAATGACCCAAGAGGATCCCGTTTCCCACCACACAAGAGACTTGCGCCCTTTGCCAAAGCGTCTGCGACATGGGCCTCTTGTTTTAAGACAGCGTTTTCGTTCATAAGCGGCCCAATATCCGGATCATCCAATCCGCGCCCAAGGCTTAATGTCTTGACCTCTGCAACAAATTTCTGGGTAAACTCTTCATACACGCTCTGCTCAATAAAGAAGCGGTTAGCAGCCAAACAGTCCTGCCCTGATGTCGCAAATTTTGCTGATATCGCGGATTTCACCGCATGATCGATATCGGCATCCCCATAAACGATAAACGGTGCATGTCCTCCCAACTCTAGGACCAATTGCTTAATTGTTGGCGCGGATTGCTGATAGATCAGACGGCCAATTTCGGTCGACCCGGTAAAGGAAACAACCTGCACACGACCATCCGAAGTCCATTGCGGGACAATTTCGCCCGGTTCCCCGGTCACAATATTAAAGACGCCAGCGGGGATCCCTGCGCGTTCAGCAAGCTCGGCCAACGCAGTCGCAGAGAAAGGGGTTTCCTTTGACGGATGAATAACGCAGGTACATCCGGCGGCCAATGCTGCGGATGCCTTACGTGTAATCATGGCACAGGGAAAATTCCAAGGCGTTATCAAAGCGGCAATTCCCGCAGGTTCACGCCAGACTTCAACTTCCCCACCATACATATGAGACGTTACATTCTCAATATTCGGGCGCTTGGCTTCCTCGGCATAGAACTCAATAAAATCTGCGGCGTAGTCAATTTCTCCACGCGCTTCAGATATTGGCTTTCCTTGCTCAACGGTCATAATCAACGCAAGGTCTTCGCGGTTTTCATGCAACAGTTCAAACCAGCGCCGTAAAATTATTGACCTTTCTTGTGGTAATAAAGCTGCCCAATCTCGAAAAGCTTTTTGCGCAGCATCAACAGCAGCCAAGCTTTCATTTGCACTCATTTTGGGAACAGTACCAATTATTTCCTGATTGGCGGGATCTTTAACAACAAGACTCTCCCCGGAAGACGTATCGGACCACTGACCGTCTATATAGCTAAACTGCTTAAATAGCCGTGGATCACGAAGAGAAGATAGGGATACGGATCTGTTTTTCTCACTATCCGTTCCTGTTTCTTTATATGCTTGATTACTCATTCTAGAGACCACCTATTTAACTGCGTTTAATATCACAGCCTAATAATGTCGGATCTCAGGCAAAAAGTGTCTCTAAAGAACAAAGGAAAAGAAGAAGAGCTTTCGTCTATAACTCATAAATCAGACGTTTCGTCTATGAGGATGTCGCTTTCTCTTGCACCAAGAGGTCGATTGGTAAGGCATTAGTTTGTTTTACAGGTTTTGTCACAACATAGGTAAAATATCGTTTTAACCCAACTTCGGCAGCCAACAACCTGTCAACAAAACGCTGATACCCATCCACATCTTTGACCACAACTTTCAAAATATAGTCGAGCCCCCCACCAACAGCCCAACATTCCTGTATTTCAGGATAGTCCTGTACAGCTTTTTCGAAGAGCTCAAAATCTTCAGTTAGATGGCTTCCAAGTTCGGCTTCCATAAACACAAACGATAACGGAGCAAAGAACTTCACAGATAATCGTGCTTCGTATGAATCAATAATACCGGCTTTTTCCAGGCGTTGTAATCGTCCCCAGCAAGGGGTTGGGGACAGATTAACCCGTTCGGCAAGAGCCGCTTTTGTTATGCGTCCTTCGGTTTGCAATATCTTTAGTATTGCAATATCGCGATCATCTAAACGAAGGCCAGCAGCGTGCATCAGTAACCTAACTTTCTTTTCTTGTTATAATTGGCTTCTCTTATTGAGACTGGTGTTTCGCCAGATCATGCAAGAAAGTAAGACAGCGCTCAAGCTCTGAAATTTCGATAAACTCATCCGCCTTATGTGCCTGATCAATTGATCCCGGCCCAAAAACGACTGTCGACAACCCAACACGTTCAAAGTATCCAGCATCAGTTCCAAAAGAAACAACGTTTTGTACGTTGCTTCCGGTCAAAGTCCTGATTAGCTGAACCGCTGGGGAATCATCACAAGCGTCCAAGCTGGGAACATCGGCATCAAGTATTGTTTCGATATTGGCATCGGGAGAAATTTTTCTCATCTCAGGCAACAATACATGATCAGAGAAATCGAGAATTTCCTGGAAAATAGCCTGTCCATTATCATCCGGGATCGGCCTGATTTCCCAAATCATTTCACAACGTCCCGCCGTAATGTTACTTGCCGCCCCCCCATCTATACGTCCAACATTACAAGTTGTATAGGGTGGGTCAAAGGGGGAACCGATTTTAGGTGCCGCAGCAAGACGTGCGCCGACCTCTAGGATTTTCCCAATAAAACGCGATGCGAATTCAATTGCATTCACGCCCTTTTCCGGTTGAGAAGAATGAACCTCAAACCCTGTAAAACGGGTTGTTATTTCCATTCCTGCTTTATGACCAGTTACAAGGCTCATGCTTGTTGGCTCCCCAACAATCACAACATCAGGCTTAAAATTCTTTGTGACAATATCATCTGCCAAAATCGGTGCGCCGAACCCACCAATTTCTTCGTCGTAACAGAATGACACATGAATCGGACGCTGTAGATTTTGAGCCTGGAAGACAGGTACCATAGCCAGAGAACAGGCCAGAAACCCTTTCATGTCAACTGCACCGCGTCCATACAGGCGATTATTTCGCTCGGTAAGAACAAAGGGATCGATTGTCCATGTCTGGCCTTTAACCGGCACAACATCAGTATGCCCATTCAACACAACGCCCCCCGTTACCTCGGGGCCGATGGTGGCATAGAGATTGGCTTTCTGCTTTGTCTCGTCATAAGACAGAGACGATGAAACACCGTGTTCTTTCAAATATTCTTCGATATAGCCAATCATGTCCAGATTGGACTGCCCCGACAGACTTTGAAAAGAAACCAGCTTACTCAAGATTTCTTTGGTTGAGGCCAGCAGTTCCGTCATGAAATTACAGCCAACTCACGTGGTACGGAAGACAATAGCTCTGGACCGTTCTCTCCAATTGCAATCGTCTCTGTAATCTCAAGGCCCCAATCATCCGACCAAAGCCCTGGCATAAAGTGAAATGTCATCCCCTTTTGCAAGATGGTCTTATCTCCCTTACGCAAGCTCATGGTATGCTCACCCCAATCAGGTGGATAAGCAAGTCCAGTAGAATAGCCCGTCCGACTGTCTTTAATAATGCCATGCTTTTCCAATACGGCGAAGAAGGCAATTGCTATATCTTCGCAGAGATTACCTGCCTTAGCCTTTTCCAGCCCTGCGGCCAAACCCTCCAAAACAGCTTTTTCACTGTCCAGGATGTCTTGACCAGGTTTTCCCAAAAAAACCGTTCGTGACAAAGGACAGTGATAGCGTCTGTAAACACCCGCAATTTCAAAGAAAGTACCCTCGCCCGATTTCATGGGCTTATCATTCCAGGTCAAATGAGAGGCAGAGGCATCCAGCCCCGAAGGAAGCAGCGGTACAATAGCAGGATAATCACCACCGTATTCAGGAACACCGCACAACGACGCATCATAAATGGCGGCTACCAGTTCGTGTTTACGTAATCCTGGACGGATCGTTTCTCTGATTCGCTGGTGCATAACCTCTACAATTTTGCCAGCTTTACGCATGTAAGATAACTCTTGTTCCGATTTCACCGATCGTTGCCAGTGGACAAGGTTTTTACAATCCTTAAAGTCGGCATTTGGCAAATTGCGCACTAAGGAAGCAAAAGCTGCAGCCGTGAAATAATAATTATCCATCTCTACGCCGATAGAAAAGCTACCAAAACCTTTGCTACCAAGGATTTGGGCTAAATAATCCATCGGATGCCGATCTTCGGCTTGGACATAATAATCTGGATATTCAATGATATTATCATCTGAAAGATACGTGGTGCGCTTTGCCCCATTCATATCAATGCCCCGGCCGTACCACATCGGCTCGCCAGCAAGTGTTATGATGACACATTGATGCACATAAAAAGACCAACCATCATACCCCGTCAGCCAGGCCATATTCGCAGGATCTGTAATGATCAAACATTCTAACTCAGCGGCTTGCATCGCTATACGCGTTTTTAATAGACGATCTGCATATTCTGCTCGGGAAAAATTCAGCTCGACTGCATCAGGAGACATCACCATCTCAACACCTGCCATAAAAGGGTAAACTACAGAAAAGAGTGCTGTAAATTTTTCAGTAAATCACGAAAAAAATTACGGACTATATTTACACAAAACCCCAAGATATTTCATCTAAAGAGAAGTGCAAAAAGAGAAAAGTCTTCGTAAAAATAGCTAAAATCAGTTCAAATTCTAAACCGCCGGCCTAAATTGCAAGAACAACTTTACCTGTCGTGTCTCTATTCTGCAAAGCCCGCATAGCATCTGGAAGCTGTGCAAAATTAAAGCGCCTATCAACCAAGGGCTTCAAAAGACCTTTCTCTAGCATAACAAACATCTTGCTCATCATTTCTTTGATTAAGTCTGCATCATGATCATGGTGCCAATAGACCCCTTTTGCAGATGCCCTTTTCAGCATTAATCTGTTGGCAGGAATTTCCGTAATGGTTCCCGAAGCAAAGCCAACAACAAGAATGACACCATTACGAGCAAGGCACCGTAAGCTCTTAAGCCCGATTTCTCCCCCGACAGGGTCATAAATCACATCAGTACCAAGCCCATCCGTTGCATCCTTGACCATCTGAACCCAGTTCTCATCAGTATAATTGATACAGATATCTGCACCATGTTCCCGGGCGATATCCAGTTTGTGCGAGCTACTGGCAGTTGCGATGACTCGCGCCCCGATGGCCTTGGCAATCTCCACAGCCGCAAGACCGACCCCGCCAGCCGCAGCATGAATCAGCACGGTTTGGTCCGCTTGTAATTTCGTACTGTCAAAAAAAGCAATCATAGACGTGGTGTATGTAACAGGTAAGGCCGCAGCTAGTTCAAATGAGATATTTTTTGGTATCAGAAATGCTGAACCGCAGGGGACCAAAGCCTGCTCGGCGAATCCACCCCATGGAATTTTACTCGCAACTCGATCACCAACTTTCCAGCGACTTCCTTGCGGTACAGAAAGAACCGTCCCCGCAATCTCCTGCCCCGGCGTAAAGGGACGCGGTGGCCGAACCTGATAGCGATCTTCTGACATAAGCAGATCGGAAAAATTAAGGGCAGCGGCCTTAACATCAACGACAAGATGTTGGTCACTGGCAGACCCTAAATCAAGGTCAACAAATTCAAGACCATCCACACCAAGAACTTTTGATGAACGCCACCCTTGCATAATACTCACCTGTCGCCGTTGGCATCAGCCCCTTCATGCCTTCAGTTTTTTTGACAAACCATCGGCAATTTTGGCGATTTCGATACCAATATTATTCTTTTTGATATCATCCATATTATGAAGAGGAAAAGCAATCGCGATTGATCCCACTGGATAATTATCTGGGCCAATAAAACAAGCTGCCATTCCCGCCGCACCAAGATAAGTCTCTTCTATCGATGAGCAATAGCCGTCACGTTCTATTCGGGCAAAATCTTCGCGAATTTTTTCGGGGCAAATAAATGTGTGGGGGGTAAAGGCAGGCAATTCACCCGAAAGATAGACGTCCTGTTCGTGTGCCGGCAGAGCAGCTAAAAGAACCCGTGGTGCAGCCCCGGCATGAAGAGGAAAAGATGCTCCAATGTTTTCAAACACTCTCAACCCGCCGCGCGCCCCCTCAACCTGATCAATACATACGGCTAATTTGGCGTAACGATCAAATACCGTTAAGATGATGGTTTCATCGGTTAATTTTGCCAATTCTTCCAAGGCGGGCTGGCAAAAGCTTTTAAGATCGAATGCGGCCTCAGCTCTTTGCCCCAAATTAATCGCAGCCATACCCAAGCTGTAGCGTCCCGTTTTTGGAATCTCAGCCAAGTAACCTGTTTCCACCAGATAGCGGACAAGCCTGCTCACAGTAGAACGGCTCACCCCTGTTTTCTCAATTATTTCGCTCTGGGACCAATCAGTGTGATCTACTTGAAAGAGGTCCAAAATCTCAAAGGCTTTATGTAACAAGCCCACCCCGGCCTGCGCCGGGATTTGTGCAGATTTAGATTGTTGCTTGACATCCACAGATAACAAATCCCACTATATGATACATGATCTCATTATTTGAGACAATAACATTATTTTTGTACTTACTACAAAATTTAAATATTAGAAGGACACATAAAAATGCCTTGGATTGAAACAATTCCTTATGAAGAATCAGAAGGAAAACTTCGACGTCTCTATGATCGGGTAAAAGGTCCGGATAATAACGTCGATAATATCATGATGATGCATTCACTGCGCCCCCACAGCATGGAAGGGCACATGGCGATTTACAAATACGTCCTGCATCATACGGGTAACACCATTCCGAAGTGGTTTTTGGAAACATTGGGTGTATGGGTTAGTTCACTCAATGACTGTGGGTATTGCGTAGATCATCATTTTGGCGGCCTCTGTCGCCTTCTTCAGGACGATGAAAAAGCCGTAGGAATCAGAAAAGCGATTGATAGCCGCAACATCGACATTGCCCCACTGGATGAGAAACAAAAACAGGCAATGATCTATGCAGAAGCACTGACCAAATCCCCGGCAAGCACAACTGAGGACATGGTGAACGCAATGCGAAATGCGGGCTATAGCGACGGGGAAATTCTGGAAGTCAATCAGGTTTCAGCTTATTTCAACTATGCTAATCGTACCGTTTTAGGTCTTGGATGCTCAACCAAAGGCGACATTATAGGCTTATCGCCCAATAACTCTGATGATCCGGATGATTGGTCCCACAAATAGGAAGCACAACCAAGCCCCTTCTTAGCTTAATGTTAAAGACACAAAGAAGGGACACCAGAACAAACCGATCCTAATCTTGCATACTAACAGTTGGATAAAAGTTGGCTTCCCCATTCCGTCCACTATATAACACCCTCACACAACACACTATATAGCCAACAGGATACTCTTATGGGAATCGAGGGAAAGACATCAAATCAACGTGCACGGGGGTTGGAACGCGCCTTTGATATCCTTGATTTAATCCGTCGAGAAAACCGTGCAATGCGACCCAACGAAATCGCAAGACTCATGGGCGCCCCACGATCATCCGTCTATGAGCTTGTCCATCTATTATTGGACATGAATGTTTTGGAAAATAACGGGGGCGATGGTCAGGTATTCCTTGGAAGTCGCCTGTACTTCCTGGGTCGCGCCTACAATGACAAAATCGATCTATATAGGCGCATTGAAAACATTCTGAATTCCATCGTAGAAGAAACCTGTGAAACTGCACAGTTCTGCAAGCTGGAAAACAACAAATACACCGTCGCCCTGATGAAAGAAGGCAGCCGTCCCTTTCGGATTTCAGCCAACTTGGGGGAACTTGTTCCTGTTCCCAGCACCGCATCTGGCCGTCTGCTCGTTGGACATCTCTCTGATCAGGAAATTATTGATTTTCTCGACAAGGACGACTTTCTTCTACCCAACGGTGAAACAATATCACCAGATACTTTTATAGCAGAAGTTCGTAAGGCAACTTTGGATGGGCACTATACTTTTGACAGCATTGTCGACACCTTTACCCATTGCTTTGCCGTGCCTGTAAAAGACACAAAATCAGTTTGTATCGCCACGCTTTGTCTTGTCACCCCCAGAGACGATGGCCATCGCAACAAAGAGGCTTACCTGACAAGCCTAAAAACAGCTGCGACTCAATTGGAAGCGCACTTGAACACAAGCTTCTAATCCACAGCCTAGTCGCCACTCCAGAAAGTTCTCAAGAAGACAAAAACCATTATTCTCAGTCCATTTTGCGGCGCACTTGCGTCTACAAAATAATACAGTATCATCTGAATTCCAAAAAAACATATTAATGTCCGTTATTTTGGACACAACTTTTTAAATGAGAGAAATAATGATTAAACGCTTTCAAGTTGGCAGCCGCATGAGCCAAGCCGTTTCCTACAATGGATTTGTTTATATTGCTGGTCAGGTTGCCGAAGACAGATCGGCTGACCTTGAAACACAGACACGTTCTGTATTACAAAAAATCGAAGATCTCTTGGCTGAGGCAGGGACAGATAAATCCAAAATATTGGCAATTGATGTCTTTTTGCCAGCGATAGTAGATTTCGATAAAATGAACTCTGTCTATGACGCTTGGATCGACCCTAAAAACCCGCCTGCGCGTGCCTGTGTCGAAGCGCGTCTAGCTGACCCGATGATCCTTGTTGAAATGACCGCTGTCGCCGCCGTATAAGCTGTAACGATAGAGTTTCGACAAAGAGGGGGAGACAGATATGCGTCATTCGATATGGGCTTATCCGTGGGATTTACAAGATCTCGGGCTGGATACGGTCTATCATGACTATCAACAACTGGCTGGTGTTAATGGCATCAGTCTCGCTGTCTCCTACCACGCCGGGCGCTTTCTTCAACCCCGTAGCCCCAATAGAAAAAGCTACTACCCAGAAGACGGAACGATTTATTTTGTCCCGGATGACAACCTATGGGCAGGCAAAGAAGTCCAGCCGCTTGTTGCGCAAAATCTGCACGACTCAGGCGATATGCTTTCCCCTCTTATAAGGGACAAAAAACAACACGGGCTTAGCGTTTCCTGCTGGACAGTCTGTCTGCACAACAGTCGTTTAGGGTTCAAACATCCTGAACATGTCGCACGGAACGCCTTTGGTGATCCCAATTATTATAGTCTCTGTCCAAATAGCAATGCGGTGCGAGATTATGCAACAACCCTTGTTGCGAACCTAACCCACAGTTACAAACCAGATATGGTCGAGCTGGAAACCATCGGTTTTATGGGCTTTGATCACGGTTATCACCACGAGAAAGATGGCCTTGGCCTGACCGCCGAAGATGATTTCCTGCTTTCAATCTGTTTTTGCGATCACTGCATCAAAGCAGCACAAAACGTCGGAGTTGATGCCCTCTCAGCGAAAGAAGATGCCCAAAACCTGATCACACAAGCCAGTAACAGAGAAACACCCGAAGTACAGTTTCCGGAATTTCCCGGACAAAGGCTCGAGTGCTTTAAAGATCACACGGCGCTCTACGCATTTCTCCAGTGGCGCACCCAAGCACCGACAAAAATTGTCCAAAGCATCAAAGAAGCCGCCCATCCCGATAGCAAAATTGTCGTTATAGAAGGCGAAAACTCTTGGCGTGATGGCGTTGATATTAAAGCCATTGGTCAAGCCTGTGATGGCGTTATCATCTGTGCTTATACGGCGACGGAAAAAGAAATCGCTAGGACCCTCACCGAGACCCGGGACCATATAGGGCCGGGTAAATATCTTGGTCTCGGCGCCAGTCTATTTTACGAGCATACACCAACGCAAAAAAAACTGGCCGAAAGAATAGACACCGCCATCGAGACTGGTGCCAATGGAATAAACTATTACAACTATGGCCTTGTGCCGGAAGCACGCCTTAGCTGGGTAAAATCAAATAACGGTATTTGAGGAAAATCATTAATGATGAGAATCTATTCAATATCTCGTATCAAAGTTGAATAAATTCAAACACGCCTTAATTACTGTGTTACTTAGCTCAAGCCCCCCCATAACAAGGACATTTATTCCAATGGCAGCCTATCTCGTCGTCGACACCAAAATCAGCAATCCAGAAGAATATGAAGCCTATAAGCTTCAAGCCAAACCGATCATCGAAAAATTTGGCGGCATTTACCGTGCCAGAGGCGGCGACATGGATACGATGGAATCAGATCTCTGGGCGCCGACACGCATTGTTATCGTCGAATTTACTGACATGCAGACGGCTCGAAACTTCGTCAACAGCGAAGAATACGCCCCCGTTAAGAAGATCCGTCGAGCTAATGCCGAGTGCACTTTCTTACTGGTGGATGGCGTATAACAAAGCCTTAGGTCATGTTTCAGAATAGACCGAGCAAGAAATCCAGTTAAATTAAAGGCACCACAAATTAAAGGCCGCTGAAAATTTCATTCAGCGGCCCTTACACATCCAACATCAAACTCTAAAATCTATCAGGCAAGGTGATCAACAATCGCCATTTTTTCGCCCGCTGCCTGAAGATCAGCAAGCCATTGTTTGGCAACTTTTACATCACTTGGGGCCGCAGAAACACCGGGGGCAATCTCGCCCTTCAACACAGCTTCGACAGCATAGCTAACAGGTGTTGAAACCAAACGAGCCATGGCGGTGTGCGTATCATCCCCATAGGCATCCATGACATATGACTTGCTATAGACCTGTTCGCCATTGCGCTCAGCCCACAGATCGACAGAAAGAACAACACGGTCGTGCTCCCCCTCAACCAGTGCATATTTATCCCAAAGATCAGCAGAGATTTCAGCCAGACGCTTGTCTCCCGCCTCACCTTTTAGGGTTTCGATTTCTTTGAAGAGATCTGACCATGCTGTGGACCAGCCGCCGTACCGTAGGGTACCACGTACAAACTGTTGTACATTCCAATCTTTGCCAAATCCGTATTCATCCATAAAGGGGTAGGAATCACGGTTAGGATAAACCTCGAAGGTCTCGGAACCTTTTTCCAAATCAATATCGTAAGATTCAACGGCGTCCCAAGGCCGACTGACATCATACACTTTGCCATCGCGCAAGCTTTTCGACGGCGACCGCAAAGCTTTAAGAACGCCTAGGGGTGCCCAACTGAATTTATAACAAAAATCATTTGGCTCTTCGGACAGACCGCCACAATAAGATCTGAAATAGTGCGCATTGTCTTTGGCAAAGACTGGTGAGTTCTTATAGTCATCCATCAGCACATGTGCCATTAGATGATCAATCCCCGGATCAAGGCCGACTTCATTAACCAGCGTCAGGCCCTTTTCTTTCGCGACAGCATCCAAGGCACGCATTTCAGGGGATATATAGGAACTGGATACAAAGTTTGCCCCGGCATTCAAGCACATCTGCGCAACAGCAACGTGGAAATCCCCCGGCAACATAGAAACCGCCAGATCTCCTGTTTTCAAATCGCTTTCCAGCGCCTCGAGACTGAAAGCCTTGATATCAAAATCGCCGTTCAGACCCTTTGTTGCTTCCTGTGCCTTTTCGACGGTACGATTCCATACTGTTACACTGTGACCCCGTTCGATTAGACGTCGAATACCCGGTACCGTTGAAAGGCCAGCCCCCAGCCAATGAATACGCGCCATTTTTTATTCCTTATATATCCAGCGATGTTTTATTTGTTGAGACCTCTCTACACCAAGAAGACAATCTTTTGAAGATATAAGGCCCCAGTCATTTAAATTAGTCGGTTTCATCGTAAATGAGCGACGTCAACGAATAAAGATTTGACCGGAATCACACAATCTTCACAAAGCGTTTGACTCTCGCGCAAGCACAGCTATATTCCAGCATCACTGGCTGCCCGGATTCCGTGCGGCCATGTATGCATGAATAGAATGCCTAATTTAACAGCTAAGTGACCGATAAACATGTTCGCAGTAATCAAAACCGGCGGTAAACAGTACAAAGTCCGTAAGGACGACGTTCTGGTCGTCGAAAAAATCAACCTCGAAGCTGGTGCTTCTGTTGATTTCGATTCAGTTCTAATGATCGGTGACGATGAGAAGGCAACCATTGGCGCGCCCGTAGTGGACGGTGCCATGGTCAAGGCTGATGTGGTTGAACAGACACGTGGCGACAAAGTCGTCATCTTCAAAAAGAAGCGTCGTAAGAACCATCGCCGTAAAAACGGCCATCGCCAGGATCTCACTGTCATCAAGATCACTGACATTCTCGCCGATGGCGCTAAGAAGCCTGCTAAAAAAGCAGCAGCTCCTAAAGCCAAAGCAGCAGACGCAGACACTGCGGAGAAAAAAGAAGCTCCAAAGAAGAAAGCGGCTCCTAAAGCTAAGGCTGAACCAAAGGCTAAAGCTGCTCCTAAAAAAGCGGCTCCTAAGAAAAAAGCAGCAGAGGAATAAGACCTCATGGCACATAAGAAAGCAGGCGGCTCGTCCCGCAACGGTCGCGACTCAGCTGGTCGCCGCCTAGGTGTTAAAAAATTTGGTGGTGAGCATGTCGTATCAGGTAACATCCTGGTTCGTCAGCGCGGAACCAAGTTCCACCCCGGCACTAACGTCGGCATGGGTAAAGATCACACGATCTTTGCTACAGTTGAAGGCGAAGTTGTTTTTCGCCAAAGAGCTGGTGGACGCACATACATTTCTGTACAGCCGGCGGCCTAACGGCCCCGCCAACCAGTCCTTGTGTCTGGGTTGAAATGGTTTAGGGGGGAATGGCAATCCATTCCCCCCTTTTCGTATTTAAATTTTCCACTTATATTCCGGCTATATCGCAGTTTCATCTGCGGCCATAGCTAACTCTGAATACCTATAGCGTTGCGACACCCGTCTACTAAAGAATGACGCGGTTTTAAAACGATAGAGAACAGGCACCACGATGAAGTTCCTTGATGAAGCCAAAGTTTTTGTAAAAAGCGGCGATGGCGGCGGCGGCTGTACCAGCTTCCGACGTGAGAAATACATCGAGTTCGGCGGCCCCAATGGCGGGGACGGCGGTCGTGGTGGCGATGTTATCATTCAGGGCGCCCACGGCCTGAATACACTGATCGATTTCCGCTATGCTCAGCATTTCAAAGCAAAGCGCGGCGAACATGGTCGCGGTAGCGATATGTTTGGTGCCGCCGCAAAACCTTTGATTATCAAAGTGCCCGTTGGCACCGTTGTTCTTGGCGAAGATAAAGAACAAGTCATTTGTGACATCACCGAAGAAGGTCAGGAATTTGTGATCTGCAAAGGTGGCGATGGGGGTTTTGGGAACGCCCGGTTTAAAACATCAACAAACCGCGCCCCTCGTCGATCTGATCCCGGTTGGCCCGGTGAAGAGATGTGGATCTGGCTTCGTCTAAAACTAATTGCTGATGTGGGACTAGCTGGTTTGCCAAATGCCGGGAAATCAACATTCTTGTCAGTTGTATCCCGTGCCAAACCAAAAATCGCAGACTACCCCTTTACCACGCTGCACCCCAACCTTGGTGTCGTCTATAGCCGTGGTGAAGAGTTTGTCATTGCCGATATTCCCGGCTTGATCGAAGGTGCGAGCGAAGGTCACGGCCTTGGCACACGCTTCCTTGGTCATGTTGAACGCTGTGGTGCTCTCTTGCATTTGCTGGATGGAACTTCTGACAGCTATCTCGAAGATTACAAAATCATTCGTGCCGAGCTTGAAGCCTATGGCGAGGGTCTGGACACAAAACCTTCCATTCTGGCACTGAACAAAATCGATGCCTTGGTCGAAGAAGAAGCCGCTGAAAGACAAGCTGAATTAGAAGCTCTATCCGGTCAGAAAGTTTATCTTATTTCCGGGATTAGTCAGGACGGCGTAAAAGAAGTTCTTGCAGGCCTGCTCGATCATGTTGTTGATGGTCGTGAAGAGGAACAGGAAGAACTCGAAGCTGAACAGGGGCCGCAAGGCTACTCCCCTATCTAGTCGTGGTACAGGTCTATGAGCAACATATCATCCGGGACAGGTTTGTCTGCCGCTGAACACCTCAGATCCGCAAAACGTATTGTCATCAAGATCGGTTCCGCACTGCTGGTTGATGACAAGACTGGCAAGCCACGTCTGAACTGGCTCAACGCCCTGACAGACGATGTCGCAAACCTTCGCGCACGAGGCGCAGAGGTCATGCTGGTTTCGTCTGGCGCGATTGCCGTCGGCAGAAATCATCTGGGCCTGACCAAACAGAACCTGCGCCTTGAAGAAAAACAGGCCTCTGCCGCAACGGGACAAATTCTACTCGCTCATGCCTACCAAGAAGCACTGGCAAGACACGATATAACAGTTTCTCAGGTCCTTCTGACCCTTGGGGACACGGAGGAACGTCGTCGTCATCTCAACGCCCGAAACACACTGACAACCTTGTTGCGGTTGGGCACTGTCCCCATCATTAACGAGAATGATACCGTGGCAACTAGCGAAATTCGCTTTGGTGACAATGACCGCTTGGCCGCACGGGTTGGTGCCATGGTCAATGCTGATCTACTGGTACTTCTATCCGATATCGACGGCCTGTATACAGCAGACCCCAAACGTGATGAACATGCAAAGTTCCTGCCTGTTGTCAGTGAGATTACACCTGAGATTGACGCTATGGCTGGCGAAGCTCTTCCCGGCTATAGTTCAGGCGGCATGATCACCAAAATCTCTGCAGCCAAAATCTCTGTCGGTGCTGGCTGCAACATGATCATTGCAAACGGTCATAAGCTTAATCCGCTGCAAAATATTATAGAGGGCAATAGAGCCACCGTGTTTGAGGCTTCTGTTGAGCCGAAAACAGCCCGCAAACGCTATATCGCAGGCAGCCTGAAACCTTTGGGTACTGTGACACTGGATGCCGGCGCTCTCAAAGCTTTGCAAAACGGAAAGTCTCTTCTACCTGCCGGGGTTACTGCTGTTGACGGAAAGTTCCAGCGCGGTGATGCCGTTCTGGTAAAATCACCCGATGGACGAGAAGTCGCCCGGGGCCTCGCAGCCTATTCCAACGGTGATGCCAGAAAAATTATCGGCCTGCAGTCATCAGAAATTGAAGCACGATTAGGGTATCTGGGACGGGAAGAACTAATTCACAGGGATGATCTTGTCCTCAATTAAAAAAACACAATATAATCAAATCTCTATTGAGACATAACCAAAGTAGCAAAGAAAGCTGCACCAAAACAGGAATGTAAGGATATGAGCGAACTGAAAGCGCAAATGGATCAGCTAGGACAAGCTGCAAAAGCTGCTGCACAGGATCTGGCTCTGGCCCCGGCAGATGCAAAAAACAATGCATTGATTGCCGCCGCCAAAGCCATTCGCGCTCAACTCCCGACAATCCTTGAAGCCAATAAAAAGGACATGACTGCTGCCGAAGCCAAAGGCATCAGCAGTGCAATGCTTGATCGCCTTGCTTTGGACGATGGCCGTGTCGAAGCCATGGCCGCGGGGCTTGAAGCAATCGCTGCGTTTCCTGACCCAATCGGGAAATCGCTTAAAAGCTGGGATCAGCCCAATGGTCTTAAATTTGAGCAGGTTTCTGTGCCTTTGGGCGTGATCGGTATCATCTATGAAAGTCGCCCTAACGTGACAGCGGATGCGGGTGCTTTGTGTCTGAAGGCCGGAAATGCCTCTATACTGCGTGGCGGCTCGGAAAGTTTTCATTCTTCCGGCGCCATTTTAGACTGCCTGCAAACAGGTTTGGAAGAAGCTGGGCTACCCGTTGCCGCAATCCAACGTGTGCCAACAACAGATCGCGCTGCAGTTGGCCACTTGCTGACTATGAACGACTATGTTGATCTGATCATTCCACGTGGCGGACGCGGCCTTATTGAACGGATTCAAACCGAAAGCCGTGTGCCTGTCCTCGCGCATCTTGACGGCCTTTGTCATACATATATCCACGAAGCAGCTAATCCCCAAATGGCCCTAGAAGTTGTCTTGAACGCAAAAATGCGTCGCACAGGCATTTGCGGAGCAACAGAGACTCTTTTGGTTGATGCCAACTATTCAGACGAAAACCTGACGCCAATTATAGATGCTTTGATCGACAAAGGCTGTGAAATCAGGGGTGATGCCGAAATCCAGAAGATGGACAGTCGGGTAAAAAAAGCCTCTAATGGTGATTGGGATACTGAATATCTGGACGCTATTCTTTCCGTCAAAAGAGTAGCCGATCTGAAGGAAGCGGTTGCGCATATCAATCGCCATGGCTCTCATCATACTGAAGCTATTATCACAGCAAGTGATCAAGCTGCGGCTATATTCCAACAGGAAGTTGATGCAGGTATCGTAATTCACAATGCCTCGACCCAGTTTGCCGATGGCGGACAATTTGGCATGGGAGCCGAGATCGGTATTTCCACAGGGAAACTGCACGCCCGTGGACCCGTCGGGGCCGACCAGCTGACAAGTTACAAATATCTTGTCCGTGGCACAGGCCATGCCAGACCTTAGTCACAAAGCAGCACACAAACCGTAATGCTAAGCCAAAAACCACCCAGCCTGACCTTTACCAAGGTGCTTTGTCCGCAAAGTATCTCAAACAGTCTGGGTGGTCGACTTCCCCCAAGGGGAAGTAAAGTTGGTTTACTTGGCGGGTCCTTCAACCCTGCACACAAGGCACATTGTCAGATTTCTAAAGAAGCTCTTGTCCACTTGGGTCTCGATGAAGTCTGGTGGTTAGTCTCGCCACAAAACCCCTTGAAAGACTCCAAGGGCATGGCACCTCTGGCCGATCGGGTCAACAGTGCCCTGTCGATCCCCAAACACCCAAAAGTGCGCGTTACCACAATAGAAAGCCAGATCAGATCGGTTTATACCGCTGATACCCTATCTCGTTTAAAGCAGATATTTCCTGCGGTTGATTTCACCTGGCTTATGGGCGCAGATAACCTGAGCCAAATTTCCCTATGGCGCGATTGGCAAGATATTTTCAGTACCGTAAAAGTCGCCGTGTTTGCCCGCCCGGGATACTCGCTACAAGCGACCAATTCAAAAGCGGCGCGACGCTTTAAGAATGTCAGAATTTCGGAGAAACTGGCACGAAATCTGTCTTCACGCTCTGCCCCGGCCTGGACCGTCATTCACGGTCAACAGTTGGACATATCATCAACCGCGATCAGGAACGGGAAACACAAAGGATAACAACCAGCCGAAGCGATTACGGGTACAGAGAATAAAATCACAAAGAAACAACGATTTTATCCCATTAATGTAACGATGTTCATTAACATATAGAGTCGCGCACCTTTACTGTGCTAAGCTGACACTGTAAGACCCTTGTTCTGTATAGCGATAAGTACGGAACGTGTTAGTAACTATCTGTAGTGGGAAGTCGTGACCTCACGAGCAGATTATTTTTACGGAGACCGATCATACCACGAGAATCTACGGCCCCCGAGGCCAATACACAGGATACGACGGGAAATAACCGTGACCTGCTTGAACTAGTTCGTAACTCTCTTGAGGATGACAAAGCTGAAGATATTGTCGTCATCGAACTTGCCGGAAAATCTAGCATTGCTGACTACATGGTCATTGCCAGCGGTAACTCAAACCGTATGGTTTCTGCCATGTCCGACCACCTTCTTCGCGGCCTTAAAGCTGCCGGCATGAAAAGCATCATTGCCGAAGGAAAAGATCGTGGTGATTGGGTATTGGTGGATGCCGGGGATGTTGTTGTTCATCTTTTCAGACCTGAAGTCCGAGCTTTTTATAACTTGGAAAAAATGTGGGGTTTGGAATTACCTGAATCAGCACAGCCTTTTGCATCGCAAGAAGCCTAGTATAGGCCGAAAGCCACAAACTAGAAGTAGGTAATGCGGATAACACTAATTGCTGTCGGAAAGGCCAAGGCCAGTCCGGCAAGGGATCTTTTTGAACTCTACTGTAATCGCCTCCGAGGTAACAGGCTCAACTGGAGCCTTGACCTCAAGGAAGTAGAAGAAAAGAAAAACCTGCCTGCTTCTCAGTTGAAAGAACGTGAAGGCGAGCTGCTCCTTGCCGCCGCGCCCAAGGGTGCAAAAATTGTGATCTTGGACGAAAAAGGAAAAGACCTTTCCAGCCCACAATTCTCAAAGCTTTTAGAGAAATGGCAAGATGGCGGCGACCAGGATATAGCCTTCCTCATAGGAGGCGCCGATGGTCTTTCCGATACCGTAAAAGCAAAATCACAGCAAAGCCTCTGTTTTGGACGGTTAACTTGGCCACACATGCTAGTGCGGGGCCTTTTTGCCGAACAGATATACCGGGCTTCCTGTATTCTAAGCGGGCACCCCTACCACAGAGATTAAACACCAAAATTTTAACCTGTAATAGCCTCCTGTTTCTAAGGGATAAATTTAAATCATTGCAATTTAAACAGCTGCAGCCTACGACCAAATACTATCTATTAACTCCCAATTATCTCCCCGCCCTGTTTACATGCACGAGTCCCATGCCTAGATTTTTTCTTATAGAGCTAAACAAGATCGTGAAATTATCTTATAAGACGGTTACATTAATTAAAAACACAACAACTGACTAAGAAACCCGACGCGACAGACTTTACATTTACCAAACAACGTACTTCCTATTAGAAAGAGTTACTTATCCATGTCGCCTGCACTTCAAAAACCAAAGCCCGTCGTTCTTTGCATTCTTGATGGTTGGGGCTTTCGCAAAGAAGATGACAACAACGCCATTAATCTGGCAAGAACACCGTTAATCGACAAATTAAGTAAAGAAGTTCCTTTGGGTTATCTCGCCACTTGTGGACTGGATGTTGGCCTTCCCACAGGACAGATGGGAAATTCTGAAGTCGGGCACATGAACATAGGGGCCGGGCGTGTCGTTATGCAATCGCTCCCCCGAATTGACACCGCTATTCAAGACGGAAGTTTTGCACAAAACCCTGCTTTGCTTGAGACAATTTCAAGCCTGAAAGCAAGTGGTGGAACCGCCCACGTTTTGGGCGTGATTTCTAATGGTGGTGTACACGGGCATCAGGACCAAACTTCCTTTTTGGTTAACACGCTTAAAACAGCGGGTATCCCTGTTATCGTTCACGCCATATTGGATGGACGTGACACAGCACCACAATCAGCTGCCGAATTCCTTACGGCGTTCAGAGCAACGACACCGGACGTTCAGATTGGAACTGTGTTGGGACGTTATTACGCAATGGATCGTGATAATAGATGGGAGCGTGTGCAAAAGGCCTATGATGCTATCACTATGTGTCAGGGCGAGACAGCATCTTCACCAGACGAAGCTGTTGCCAACAGTTATGCAAGTAAGGTGTGGGACGAATTTGTATTACCCTGTGTGATTGATGGCTACAAAGGCATGCAAGACGGTGATGCGCTATTAATGACCAATTTCAGGGCAGACCGCGCACGCCAGATACTCCACGCTTTTATTGACGATGACTTTTCAGGGTTCGAGCGTCAGAGCCACCCCGAATGTTGCTCATATCTCGGCATGGTGGCCTATTCTAATGAATTGGCGAAAAAGATGGGCGTTATGTTTGCCCCAAGAGATCTGACAAAAACGTTAGGAGAGATCGTATCCAACGCCGGATTACGTCAACTTCGTATTGCAGAAACGGAAAAATACCCCCACGTGACCTATTTCTTTAACGGGGGCGTAGAAGAACCTTTGCGAGGTGAAGATCGTATTCTTGTGCCTTCACCGAAAGTCGCAACCTACGACCTTCAACCATCTATGTCGGCACCAGAAGTAAATAAAAAGCTCTGTACTGCTATAAAAAGCGGCAAATACGAACTACTGATCTGTAACTTCGCCAACTGTGATATGGTTGGTCACACAGGTGACTTGCAAGCAGCAATAGAAGCCGCCGAAACTGTTGATAGCTGTTTACAGGATATCTATCAAGCTACGCTATCAATGGGGGGGCGCCTACTGATCACAGCTGACCATGGCAATGCCGAAGAAATGCTAGATCCAATCACAGGCCTGCCACACACAGCACATACTTTGAATCCGGTTCCCATTTTATTAGTAAATGGGCCCGATAATGTTACGAAGATTGCAAATGGTCGCCTTGCGGACATTGCACCAACAATTCTAGATTTATTAAATCTGGATCAACCTGTTGATATGGATGGACAGTCGCTTATCAGACGTGATGACGATTAAACATCCAGGATAAATCTTTTTGAGGTTACAGTTGCCAAACGCTTTGCGCCCGTACCAACTATCCACTCGCAGCAATTTTTTTCGAAGCTGGCGAGCGTTGATAGCTGTTGCGGGCTTAAGCTTGTGTATGCTGATTATCGATATCGCTTCAGCTCAGGATGCAACGCAGCAACTTCTGACAATCGAAGAGAAAGCTGCACAAAGTAAAAAAGAAGCACAGAAACTTTCTCAACAGGCAAAAAAACTCAACAACGAGGTAAATAATTTACAACAACAGCTGATCGCATCGGCCAAAAAGGTACAGAACTACGAAAGCAATCTGACAAATATTGAAGAAACTTTGATCTCGCTAAAAGAAGATGCTGAACATAAAAAAATCCGTCTAACTGAAAATCGTCAAAAATTAGGGCACACATTGTCTGCACTACAGCGGATTGCATTGCTACCGCCCGAAGCCTTGGTCGCAGCCCCCGGCTCCCCTGTAGACACTGTCCGCAGTGCAATGCTTTTAAAAGTCGCGGTTCCTGAAATAGAAACCCGTGTGGAAAATCTACGTAGCGATTTGGACGAACTCGCTGAATTGAAACGCCGAATCGAAGATGAACGCGCCGCGTTAATAGCTTCTCAAAAACACATCAAACGCGAACGCAACGATTTGAATGCCCTTCTCGATAAAAAACAAGCTTTGCAGTCAAAGGCCCAAGCATCGCAAAAATCAGTGAGCGCCAAAGTAAAAAAACTCGCCCAGCAAGCGCGTAGTATGAAAGATTTGGTGAAAAAGCTGGAAGCCGAACGTAAACGTCTGGCTTTGGTAGCACAAAAACCCAAGCCTAAACCGAAAAAAACACCCAATCAGGTGCCCAAAGATACCGTAGTTGAAAGCCCGTCTGCCCCCGTACAACAGACCGCAAAATTAACGGTCGTGCCTGACCCATCGCAGATCCGAGAGTTTCCTTCACGCCAAAAACGTGTACTTTTGTATCCAGCTCGCGGAAGAGTGATTAGTAAATACGGCCAAAAAAGAGGCACAAATGAATCATATGATAAAGGTTTGGTTATAGCCACACGTCCTTCGGCACAGGTTATTGCCCCATTTGACGGGCGAATTGCCTATGCTGGTGAATTCCGTGGCTATGGACGCATCTTAATCATTGAACATTCTGGACGATATCATACACTACTGGCTGGTGTTGAAAGAATTGATGTAACTGAAGGACAATGGGTTTTGGCTGGTGAACCTGTCGCTAGGATGAGCGATAAGAAGCTGGAATATGCTGAAATCTACTTTGAATTACGTCAAGGTGGACAGCCCATCAATCCATCTCCGTGGATATTAACAAACAATACGAATTCAAATCTCGATAAGGTGAACGGTTAATGCTCAGTTTCAAAAAAGTGCTCTTAACAACAGCTTTTGCTATTGCACTACCATCTAGTTTGGTGGCGGACACGACTGCAGATACCCGGCTTGATACCTATCGACAACTTGAACTGTTTGCAGATGTTTTCGAACGGATAAAAGCAAACTATGTCGAAGAAGCTTCTGATAAAGAGCTTATTGAATCAGCTATTCACGGCATGTTGTCCCGTCTGGATCCCCATTCCAGTTACCTAACACCAGAATCTTTCAAGGATATGCGGGTGCAAACCCGTGGTGAATTCGGTGGACTTGGTATCGAAGTTACAATGGAAAATGGCTTTGTGAAGGTTGTTTCCCCCATTGACGACACCCCAGCAGCCCGCGCAGGTATCGAAGCAGGTGATTACATCACCCACCTCGATGGAGAAGCTGTTCTGGGCCTGACGTTGCAAGAAGCCGTCGAGAGAATGCGCGGTAAAGTCGGCAGCGAGCTAAAAATCACAATCAGCCGCGAAGGTGTTGATTCCTTTGATGTCACTCTGGAACGCGATGTCATCAAGGTCCGCTCAGTCCGTCACCGCGTAGAAGACAACATCGGCTATGTCCGGGTTTCTTCCTTTAATGAGCAGACCACCCCAGGACTGGAAAAATCGATCAAAGCGATTCAGGAGGAACTGGGCGACAAGATGGTTGGCTTAGTTCTGGACCTAAGATTGAACCCAGGCGGATTGTTGACGGAAGCAATTTCCGTTTCTGATGCCTTCCTCGAACAGGGTGAAATTGTTTCAACGCGCGGACGCGATAACAGCAACGCGCAACGATTTAATGCTAAATCCGGCGATCTGATCGATGGAAAACCGCTGGTTGTTCTTATTAACGGCGGTTCCGCTTCTGCGTCAGAAATTGTTGCTGGTGCCCTTCAAGACCATCGTCGCGCAATCATTATGGGAACACAATCTTTTGGTAAAGGATCGGTACAGACTATTATGCCATTGCCTGGAAACGGGGCCATGCGCTTAACGACCAGCCGTTACTACACACCATCTGGCCGCTCAATTCAGGCTGAAGGGATTGCACCGGACATTGTTGTTGAACAGGCCAAGGTTGAAACCCTTGATATCAAGGGGCAACGACGCGAAGCTGATCTCAGAGGCGCTTTGGAAAACAAAGGTGGGACAAACGGTGATGGCGAGGAAGATGGTGACGGCACAACAGAGGAAACTGCAAAGCCACAAGATTACCAGCTTGATCGTGCTCTGGATCTCATTCAGGGAATTGCTCTCTACAGCGCAAGCAACGGAGCAAGCAACTAACCTCCCACTTGGTTGATAACTTCAGTTGGACCAACCGTGAACTGGAAAAAAATCTTACTTATAACCTGCTGGGCTGTACTGGTTTCTATAATCGGTGCAGCCGTTGGCTATACGATTTTGGGGCCACACGTACCTTTACCCTACCAATATGAACAAGAGACGTCTCCCCAAGACGGTGATGAGAACCATTCTGAAGATGTATCTTCTTTAGGAAATGAGGACATAGCAGCCGAAGATATTTCAGGCCAAGATTCTCCCCTCTCAGAGGATCCCACACAACCAGAACTCCCTATAGAAGAAAAAGAAACGCCAAATGCGTCGAACTATTCGCCATCGACACAGGATGAAGCCACGGCTTCATTGCCTGAAGATGGAACTGACACTGAACACCTCAATAATGAAGCAGAAGATAGTCAAGAAACAACAGAAATAACGGCACCAACGCCAGAAGAAAACGCCGCAGAAGAAACCAAGGAAGAAGAAAACAAAACAGCAGATCACGCTTCTGATGCGACCATAGCTCAAAAAGACGAAACCGTAGAAACAACCTCAGCGGCTGAAGGAGTATCTACGGTATCCCCAGAAGTCGCCGCGATCAATCCATCACCCTATCCCCCAAACCCACCCGTTTTTAGTAATGAACCAAGCTGGAAGCTCTTTGGTCAAAAAGTTCCAGAGGCCAACGGACGCCCAAGAATAGCAATTGTTTTAACTGGACTAGGCCTATCAAAAGCGGCTACCGATGCCGCGATCCGCCAACTTCCCAGCCAAATTACACTTTCCTTTACGCCCTATGCCAAAAATTTGGAAAGCTGGATTGCCCTTGCGCGATCTCAAAATCACGAAGTGATGCTTGACTTGCCGATGGAGCCCCTGACCTATCCATCGGATGATCCTGGACCACAGGCACTTCTGACCGGGCGCCAACCCGAAGGCAACCTCAACAACCTGGCCTGGATTGCAACCAGAGGATCTGGCTATGTGGGCATGGCGGCATATATGGGCAGCCGCTTTGTTACATCAGAACGTCAAATGCGCCCTGTTATGGAATACTTCAAAGACCACGGCCTCCTATTTCTGGATAGTGGTGATAATGACGCCAGTCTTGTGTCTTCACTTGGCAAAAGCCTTGGTACACCTGTTGTCGTGAACCAACGCGCGATTGATGAAGCACAATTGAGCAGACAAGCAATTGACGCCCGTTTGGCACAAATTGAACGCATAGCAACAAAAAATAACTTTGCTATTGCAACTGGGCGCCCATTTCCTGTGACGCTGGAACGAATCGCCAAATGGGTGAATGATATCGAGCAACGTGGTTTTCAATTGGTCCCCATTACTGCTGTAATTGATGAAAGCTCACTAACGACACCAACACAAGAACCATCAAGCCCAACGACAATCAATTGAATCCAATTAGAAAAAGCATAACAGAATCATGTCTGACGCCCCCTTAACAGATCACCAGATCGACACTCTTCCCTATCGGCCATGCGTTGGTATCATGCTTCTTAACCAGAACAACCATGTCTTTGTGGCTCAGCGTATAGACAATCCCGGAGAAGCTTGGCAAATGCCACAAGGCGGTATTGACGAAGGCGAAGACCCAATGACCGCGGCATTGAGAGAACTGGAAGAAGAAACCGGTACTGCTAATGCTCGTTTAATCGCTGAAAGTCGGGACTGGTACGCCTATGATTTACCGAAAGATCTTGTCCCCAAGATATGGAAAGGCCGTTACAGAGGGCAAAAGCAAAAATGGTTTGTTTTCAAATTTGAAGGCCAAGATACCGATATCAATATCAACACAGAGATACCAGAATTTTCCGATTGGAAGTGGGTTGAAATGAAATCTTTGCCAGATCTCATTGTTCCTTTTAAACAAAGATTATATCAGCAACTGGTTGATGAATTTATTCAATATAGCTGATCACTTGAAATAGGCTTCTTTCAGATCCACCACCTCAACAGATAGCATGGCAGTATCGCCAAGGGCTTGCGTCTTTATATCAAGCAGTCCCTTCCCTAGCTTTTCTTTTTGTTCTGGGCTGCGTCCCGGTAGCAGTTTAATGGTCGTATGGATATAAAGTTGTTTGTCCGATCCATTCACAAAATGATCCGAAGGTAACGCTCTTACCTTGATTGATGAGCGGTTAAATAAACCACTATTCACCATTCCTTCGAATAGCTCCTTGACCAAATCAGCGACGGCAATCTGATTTTCCAAGGGTTTTGCGTACTCAATAATACAGTGAGGCATTATTTTTTTCCGAATAGGGAGAATTAGACCTTAAGGGTAACAAAGCGCGAACAACAGAACCATTATTTTGTGAACTCGTTTTCATCAGTGGAGTCACTATTTTCCCACTTCATCGGACGATATTTTACGCCTTCTTTCTCACTCCACTCATCAAGAGGAATAAAGCCATGAGAACAATAGAAATCATATCCTTGAGAAGACGCATTTACGTACAACTCATTCGGTGACAAGGCCATAACGACACGCTTGAAAAGCTGTGTTGCCAGATGACGTTTTTGTGCATAGCCCGTAATAAAAAGAAGCACAATTTGATTATTATTAATCTCTAGATAACCTGATATCCGATCATCCTCTTCCTGCACCAAAAGTGCTTTAGATCCTGTCACCAACCTTTTCAAGATTTGGTCAAACGATACATATTCCTGAAAATCCTCCCACCTCTTTTCATCAAAGTCCGAAGCAATACTTCTTTTGGCTTCTGTAATCACCATTTCGGATACATCTTCGATATCATCAATACCGCAAGGCCTGATTATTCTGCCGTCATTAAGAAAAACGATTTCCATAAAAGACATAAAGGCTCCCCTGTTGATCAACTATGTCTTGTTGCCCCCTAACCTTAAGGCCAAAAGTCTTCAATATCTTCTCTATTCTATAAAATCAGTGTGCTTCAAAAGAATGAAAAAAAAGTATCATCCTTTCCATCAATATAAATACAAAATAACCTGCGGATAATTAGTATCCGATATTGTTGTGCCATTAAAGCGCTGCTATTGTCCCCAAAAGCCCTGAAACAAAACCCGCCCCCACCCAAGGCAAGGAAACAGCATTAATCCTCAGGGATTATTATATCTAGCGAAAGACCCTGTAATGGCCGTAGACAAAGATCTCCTCAATCGAGCAGAAGCCAAATGTGAATTATGTAGCACGCCAGATGGCTTAGTTAACTACGTTGTTCCACCTTCTACAGATGCAACACTAGACCAAAGTATTTTGATCTGTGGAAAATGCCACGGACAGATTGAACAAAACGAAGATCTGGATATAAATCATTGGCGTTGTCTCAATGAAAGTATGTGGAGCCAAACACCCGCCGTTCAGGTTATGGCATGGCGGATGTTAAAACGCCTTAATGGTGAAGGATGGGCACAAGATCTATTCGATATGCTTTATCTGGAGGAAGAAACATTAAAATGGGCTCAATCCACCGAGGCTACTTCTTCAGATAACAACACAGTAAAGCACCTTGATTCAAATGGAGCGATTCTTGAAGCTGGTGATACTGTTACCCTGATAAAAGACCTAAACGTCAAAGGTGGTGGCTTCACGGCTAAAAGAGGAACAGCTGTGCGGGGCATATCTTTGGTTCCCGACACACCTGAACACATAGAAGGTCGAGTAAACGGGCAGCAAATCGTTATTTTGACTAAATACGTCAAAAAATCCTAAAACTAACCGCCCTTATAGATACATCAAGAGAGCCGCAAAATTGAAGTTTGCAGCTCTCTTCTTTTAATGTACCCGTTCTTTGCTCTAACTGACCTTCTTCTTGCGGCGTTTACGAGACAACATATTAAGTAGTTCAACGAAGGCAGAAAAAGCCATAGCGGCATAGATGTATCCCTTAGGCACATGAACACCGAAACCATCCGCAATCAAAGTCATACCGATCATTAAAAGGAAACCTAGCGCCAGCATTACAATTGTTGGGTTCGCTTCGATAAAACGGGATAGAGGCCCCGCAGCCAACAACATCGCGATGACCGCAATAACCACAGCAATCACCATAATTGGTACATGATCGGTCATTCCGACCGCTGTGATAATACTGTCGATGGAAAAGACAAGATCAAGCACCAGAATTTGACCAATGACGGTTGCAAAGCTGCTCACGACAGCACCTTGAGCATCAGCATCACTATCCTCGGGGTCAACACTATGATGAATCTCTTTAGTTGCTTTCCAGACAAGAAATAATCCGCCCGAGATCAGGATGATATCTCGCCATGAAAAGCTGTGATCGAACAAAGTGATAACCGGTTCCACAAGTTGGACAATAATTGCAACAGTCCCAAGCAAAGCAAGTCGGAAAATAAGAGCAAGACTCAACCCTATAACACGTGCTTTAGGCCTCTGCGCTTCTGGAAGTTTATTTGTCAGAATAGATACAAAGATAAGGTTATCTATTCCAAGAACAACTTCCATAACGATCAAGGTAAAAAGAGCCAACCAGGTTGACGGTTCACTTAGCAGGGGTACAAAATTTTCCATAAGTTCACTTTTAGAAGTTGAGGGCTAAATAATTCAGAACAATCATTAGCGATATAGTCTTGAGGATCAATGATAAGATTCAAAGCCTGTTAGACATAAAAAAAGCCCGGGCTCGAAAGCACCGGGCTTTTTAATTCATAAACTGTCTAATCAGCCAATAGCTGTAAGCATGGCCTCAGACAATCCGATCTGTTTTCTTGCGGCGTCACGAGCGGCGTCATCTTTTGCATCAGAAAGATCTTCTTTTGCATCTTGAAGCTGCTGCTGGACTACTGCTTTGTCAATCTCACCGACAGGCTGAGCCACTTCGGCGAGAACGGTACAGCGTTCCGTGGTTACCTCGGCAAAGCCACCGGCGACAAAAATTCGCTCACTAATCTCTTTACCAGAATAGATTGCGATTACGCCGGGACGAACCGTGGAAATCATCGGTGCGTGACGCGGCAGCACACCAAAGTCACCATCTTCACCGGGGACGACAACCATGTCGACACTTTGGGAAAGAAGTAGTTTCTCTGGAGAAACGAGTTCGAATTCGACCTGTTCTTTGGCCATTATTCTCTTCCTGCTACCTGTCTTAACGACAATTAAAGATCAGAAACCTTAAGCGGCTTCAGCGGCCATTTTCTCAGCTTTGGCAACAACTTCGCTAATGGTACCAACCATATAGAAAGCTGCTTCTGGAAGGTGATCGTATTCACCAGCAAGAATGCCTTTAAAACCGTTAATGGTGTCTTCCAAAGCAACCTGAACACCAGGAGAGCCAGTGAAGACCTCAGCCACGTCAAACGGCTGTGACAAGAAACGCTGGATCTTACGAGCACGCGCAACAGTCATTTTATCTTCTTCGGATAGCTCATCCATACCCAAAATCGCAATAATGTCCTGCAAGTCTTTGTAAGACTGAAGTACACGTTGAATTTCACGGGCAATTGTATAGTGCTCTTCACCAATAACTGATGGCTCAAGAATACGGCTTGTTGAATCCAATGGATCCACAGCCGGATAAATTCCAAGCTCAGCAATCTGACGAGACAAAACAGTTGTCGCATCCAAGTGAGAGAAGGTTGTTGCAGGCGCAGGGTCAGTCAAGTCATCAGCAGGAACGTAAACGGCCTGAACAGATGTGATTGAACCTTTCTTTGTCGACGTAATACGCTCCTGCATGGCACCCATATCAGTACCAAGAGTTGGCTGATAACCAACAGCAGAAGGAATACGTCCGAGAAGCGCTGAAATTTCAGAACCAGCCTGTGTGAAACGGAAAATGTTATCCACAAAGAACAGAACGTCCTGACCTTCTTCATCACGGAAGTATTCCGCCTGAGTAAGACCAGTCAAAGCAACACGAGCACGCGCCCCTGGAGGTTCGTTCATCTGACCATAAACAAGCGCACATTTACTGTCGCCGTCTAGGTTGATAACACCACCTTCAATCATTTCGTGATAAAGATCGTTACCCTCACGAGTACGCTCACCAACACCGGCAAACACAGAGTAACCACCGTGTGTTTTCGCGATGTTGTTGATCAATTCCATGATTGTCACGGTTTTACCAACACCGGCACCACCGAAGAGACCAATTTTACCACCCTTTGAGTATGGGCAAAGCAAATCGATAACTTTAATACCAGTTACCAAGATCTCGGCATCAGTAGCCTGTTCATCGAAGTTAGGTGCAGCACGGTGAATTGGGAAAGAAGCTTTGTTTCCAATATCGCCACGTTCATCAATTGGCTCACCAACAACGTTCATGATACGACCCAAAGTTTCAGGTCCAACAGGAACTTTAATAGCATCGCCAGTGTCAGAAACTTCCTGACCGCGCATAAGGCCATCAGTTGCATCCATAGCAATGGTACGAACTGTGTTTTCACCCAGATGCTGGGCAACCTCAAGAACAAGGCGTTTGCCATCGTTCTGTAATTCTAGAGCGCCCAAAATTTCAGGAAGATTTCCACCTGAAAATTGAACGTCAACCACCGGTCCTAGGACCTGTGTGATCTTACCGATATTCTTATCAGCCATTTAGTGTCACTCCTTAGCCAGTGCGCTTGCCAGGGTTCTCTAAGATTAGAGAGCCTCTTTGGCGGAGATAATTTCAATCAATTCGTTTGTGATGTTTGCTTGACGCGTTCTGTTATACTGAATCGACAGTCGATCAATCATCTCGCCAGCGTTACGTGTCGCACTGTCCATAGCAGACATACGAGCACCGTGCTCACTAGCGGCATTTTCAAGCATCGCTTTAAAAATCTGAATTGAAATATTGCGAGGCAACAAATCACTCAAGATTTTCTCATCAGACGGCTCATAATCATAGATACCACCATCAGAAAGGCCAGATGCATCCGCATCGCCCTCAGCTTCAAATGGGATCAACTGTTGAGCAGTAGGAATTTGAACGATTACAGATTTGAACTTCGCGTAGAAGATCGTGCAAACATCAAATTCGCCAGCATCAAACATTCTCAGTACGGTATCAGATACTGTCGTAGCTTTATCAAAACTCAAGCTAGGTTTTGCAACATCTTCAATCGTATCAACGATATTAGGCCCAAATTCACGTCGTAGCTGATCACGAGATTTACGACCAATACAGTAAAACTTTACAGTTTTACCAGCTTTGATCAGCTCATGAGCTTTCTTGCGCGCTTCTTTTACAATATTAGAATTGAAGCCACCACAAAGACCGCGATCCGCCGCGGCTACGATGAGTAAGTGAACGTCATCTTTACCTGTTCCAGCAAGAAGAGGAGATGCCCCGGGCTGTTTGCCTGCAGATGCAGCAAGAGAACCTAACATCCGTTCCATACGCTCAGCGTATGGTCGGGATGCTTCAGCTTGTTCTTGTGCACGGCGCAGTTTAGCCGCGGCAACCATCTTCATGGCCGAAGTGATCTTTTGCGTTGATTTAACGCTAGAGATCCTAAGTTTCAGATCGTTTAAGTTTGCCATGTCGTTATTCGTTTCCCACAGCCATTAAACTCTGGATTGCCAATCCGTTAAACAAAAGTCTTGGCAAAATTATCCATAAAGGACTTCAGCTTGCTTTCTGTATCAGCAGAAAGAGCTTTCTCTGTACGGATAGTTTCCAGAATGTCCTGGCCATTGCCACGAATTTCAGAAAGAAGTTTCTCTTCGAAGTGACTGATCATTTTCACGTCAATCGCATCAAGATAACCCTTCACGCCTGAATAGATAACAACAACCTGCTCTTCAACAGTCAGCGGTTTGTATTGAGGCTGTTTGAGAAGCTCGACTAAACGAGATCCACGAGCCAACAGACGCTGAGTAGCTGCATCGAGATCAGAAGCGAACTGAGAGAAAGCTTCCATTTCACGATATTGAGCGAGCTCAAGTTTAATACTACCCGCAACTTGTTTCATAGCCTTGATCTGCGCTGAAGAACCAACACGGGAAACCGATAGACCAACGTTTACAGCTGGGCGGATACCTTTGTTGAAAAGGTTCGTTTCAAGGAAGATCTGACCATCAGTAATTGAAATCACGTTGGTCGGAATAAAGGCAGACACGTCACCGCCTTGAGTTTCGATCACTGGCAGAGCAGTCAAAGAGCCTGCACCGTGTTCATCGTTCAATTTACATGAACGCTCAAGTAGACGGGAGTGAAGATAGAAAACGTCACCAGGATAAGCTTCACGTCCAGGAGGACGACGAAGGAGAAGAGACATCTGACGATAAGCAACAGCCTGCTTGGAAAGATCATCATAAACGATCACAGCATGCATTGCGTTGTCGCGGAAGTACTCGCCCATTGCTGCGCCAGTATATGGAGCAAGGAACTGAAGCGGTGCAGGGTCAGACGCTGTCGCAGCAATAACGATGGAATATTCCATAGCGCCATTATCTTCGAGAGTCTTGACCAAACGAGCAACAGTGGAACGCTTCTGACCAACAGCAACGTAGATACAGAAAAGCTTTTCGCTTTCGCTAGAAGCAGCATCATTCGTTACTTTTTGGTTTAGAATAGTATCCAGAGCAATCGCTGTCTTACCAGTTTGACGGTCACCGATAATAAGTTCACGCTGGCCACGCCCGATTGGAATAAGACTGTCAATAGACTTAATACCAGTCTGCATTGGCTCATGAACAGACTTACGTGGAATAATGCCAGGGGCCTTTACTTCCACACGCGTACGCTCAACATCCTTAAGAGGACCTTTACCGTCAATCGGATTACCGAGGCCATCAACAACGCGACCCAGCAGACCTTTACCTGCAGGAACGTCAACAATAGAACCGGTACGTTTGACTGTATCGCCTTCTTTAACACCACGGTCATCACCGAAAAGCACGACACCAACGTTGTCGACTTCAAGGTTAAGGGCCATGCCCCGAATACCGTTAGCAAATTCCACCATCTCGCCAGCCTGAACATTGTCCAGACCATAAATACGAGCCACACCATCACCCACAGAAAGAACTTGGCCTACTTCAGCCACATCAGCGTCAGCGCCGAAGTTTTCAATCTGGTTTTTGAGAATGGTAGAGATTTCAGCGGCGCGGATATCCATTACCCAACCCCTTTCATCATCAATTCAAGTCTCTGAAGTTTTGTACGCAAGGAGCTATCAACCATGCGGCTACCAACCTGCACAATCATGCCCCCGATTAGGGATTCATCGACAGTTACGTCAACTTCGACAGATCCACCAGCGGAAGCTTTTAACGCATCTGCGATTGCTTTTTGCTGTGTCTTTGTCAATTCGTGTGCTGCTGTTACTTTTGCTCGGACCTCACCGCGGCGACGCGCCAATTCTGCCAAGTAGGCATCAGCCATGTCAGCCAGAACAGCAAGACGACGATTTTCAGCAACAACCAGTACAAAGTTAAGCGTTACGTCATTAACGCCTGCCTTGTCCAGAACCGCTGAAATCGCTTTAACCTGCTGATCGCGAGTGTAAAGCGGAGAGCTGAGCAAATCCTGAAGCTCAGAGCTATCTGAAACGAGTTGTTTCAGGCCCTGCAAGTCTTCAGCCACTGCATCCAATGCAGATTTTTCCTCGGCAATTTCCAGTAGCGCTAATGCATAGCGCCCTGCCAAGCCATTCAAGCTAGTGTTTTCGCCTGCCAAGCTGGTTGCCCCCAAGATAAGCCAGAAATTGACCCTGCCTGTACAGGTCACATTTCAGTGAAGCCGAAACTAAATTCTTACGAAAAGTACGAGCTGTACTAATCATCAGGCGCGGGTTAGGTATCACAGTCATAACAGGGTTTCAAGCGAGTCAGACGAAAGATTCGACCTTTTATGATACTCTTTTCGCCGCACCTGAGGAAAAGAGTCCTCTGGAACCCCTGAGAAGTCTCTGTTTATCCTTAAAAATGTACCGATTTTACCATTACTTTTTTATTCTCGTTTTTATAAAAAAACTTTTACTCCTGCATCTCCGCCTCTTTACAAGACTAATCACGACATCCCTACCCCGTAGCAATACGACGGCAGAGAGAGCAGCGTGACAGGTTTTATTACAAATCCGCTACAGAAAAGAATAGGGGTCGACATCAACAACGACCTTGATCCGCGATGGTGCTTTAATCTGGGCAAGCCAATTTTTCGCTATGCCTTGAGGCGCAATGGATTTTTTACTCATGATCAAGAATCGTCGCCTGAATTTTCCACGTAACAAAGCAAGTGGAGCAGGTGCTGGGCCAAGAATTTGCGCCCCATCAAACTGGGGAATCGATCTGGCCAAGCTCGCACAAAAATTATCGACTTCAACTTCATCCGGGCCAGAAATGATAACAGCAGCCAAACGACCAAAGGGCGGGAGATTCCCCCGCGCTCTCGTTTCAGCTTCAATTTCCAGAAACTTGTCTCGATCCCCAGCTTTAAGTGTCTGCATCACAGGATGCTTAGGATCAGATGTTTGCAACAGCACTCGTCCTTTGTGCTCGGCACGCCCGGCACGCCCGGCCACTTGATGTAATAGCTGAAAGGTCCGTTCCGCAGCTCTTAAATCACCCCCAAACAATCCCAGATCAGCATCCACCACCCCAACCAATGTCAAATAAGGGAAGTGATACCCCTTTGCCACGACTTGCGTACCCACCAGAAGGTTAACCTCTCGATTCTGGATACTGTCGACCATCTCTTTGGTTGCGGCTGGAGACGTCATCGTATCACTCGCCATCAAAGCCACATTGGCATCGGGGAAAAGCAACTTGGCCTCTTCCACAATCCTCTCGACACCTGGACCACAAGGGACGAGAGAATCCTCAGCATTACATGAAGGGCACGTTTCGGGGAGAGCGGCCGAAAAGCCACAATGGTGACATTGCAATCGTCGAAACCGTCGATGTTCAACCAGCCACGCCGTACAATGCGGGCATTGCAGTCGATGACCACACGTTCGACAGAGCGTGAGTGGCGCATATCCCCTACGGTTCAGGAACAGCATTGCCTGTTCTCCAGCCTCAAGGGTTTGGCGAATAGCCCCTCGAAGCGCCTGAGACAGCCACCCAGGACCAGATTGCAATCGCTCTGGCTTATCAAAACGCAGATCGATCAGTTCAACATCAGGCATCCCGGCGCCTCCATGACGGCCAGGTAAAATCAAGCGTTCGTATCGCCCGTTCTGTACATTAACCATCGTTTCGAGCGCCGGTGTCGCAGACGCCAAAACAATCGGACAATTACATCCCTTTGCCCTTACAACGGCCATATCTCTTGCGTGATAATAAACACCGTCTTCCTGTTTAAAGGAGCCTTCGTGCTCCTCATCAACAATAATAAGGCCAAGGTCACTATACGGCAGCATCAAAGCCGAACGCGCCCCAACCACAACCGGCGCCTTACCAGCGGCAACAGCCCGCCAAGTTTTTCGTCTTGAAGCAGGTGTTAAGTCCGAATGCCATTCCGCAGGCGCCACCCCGAATCGCTTCTCAAATCTATCCAGCCACTGGCTTGAAAGCGCAATCTCGGGCAACAGGACCAATGCTTGGCGCCCTTCTTTCAACGCTGCTTCTACAGCTTCAAAATAGACCTCTGTTTTACCAGATCCCGTAACACCATCCAGAACAACCGTAGAAAAGGTTTGATTTTTAACCCTGCCAATCAAATCATCTGCCGCAGCTTTTTGATCAGGGGATAGTTCTGGCCCCGCAACATCAAACATTGGATGAGGGAAGGAAAAGTCCGGCGCATCAAAATAACTTTCAATCAACCCAAGTTTTTCCAGCCCCTTAACGACAGAACTAGAAACTCCAGATTCCCTCACTAGATCAGCTAGTACCCAGCCCCCGCTATCAGTGATGACATCAATTACCTTCTGTCGAGCATTCGTCAGACGAGGCTTACCTGCTTCGGGCTTTTCATTTGGACAATCCGTAACCAGCCGATAAAGCTTTTGTCCCACCAACCTTTCTAATGCTTGGGGAACAGACAAAGCCATTTTGAGAACAGAACCTTGCGGAGAGAGTGTATAGTTCGCAACCCATTCTACAAACTTCCGTAACTCCGACTGCAATGGCGGCACTTCGGAAACTTCAACAATTTCTTTTAATTTTTTGAGAGGAACATTCTCATCCGCATTCCCATCCCAAACAACACCAGGCAAGATACGACGTCCGACAGGTACCATCACAACCTGTCCGGCTTCCAACTCTATCTGAGTTCCGTCGGGGCCATAGGGCAAAAGGTAATCATAAGGCTTCTCAATCGGCAGAATGACCTGTACTCGGCAGCGAATAGGCTGTTTATCCATATCTTCAAACAAAGCCTGTTCTTTACCACCATCGAGCACGAATCGTTATCCCCTACTTAATAAATTGCGCCTTAGCCTTTGCTTATAGAAACGACAATGACAAGGAAGAAAACCAGAAAACCGATCAAGAACATATAAACGATACATGTAAAAACGATATCGTTCACTTTCCCTTCGTACATTCATGATTTATATATATTGAAACTATGGACCTCGGGCAGCAATAGGCTACCTGACAGGATGACAACATGTTCGATTATACCTGGAAAACACTCCAAGGTAAGAAACAGAACGCGACATATTATTACAGGATTGATTGATGGAATTCTTTATCGACACAGCGGATATCGACGAGATTCGCGAACTAGCGGCAACCGGCCTTGTTGACGGCGTAACGACAAACCCGTCCTTGATTGCCAAAAGTGGTCGTCAGTTTATTGAGGTCATCAAAGAAATTGCCGACGTCGTACCTGGCCCTGTTAGCGCCGAAGTTACATCCCTTGAATATGACGGCATGATATCTGAGGGTCGTAAGCTTGCTGCCATCGCAGACAATATTGTTATCAAGCTACCCCTTACACCTGATGGACTGAAAGCGTGTAAAACCTTCTCTGACGAAGGTATCGATACCAATGTAACGCTTTGCTTCTCTTCCGCTCAAGCCCTATTGGCGGCAAAAGCTGGCGCAACATATATTTCACCTTTTATCGGGCGCCTTGATGATTTGGCACAAGACGGTTTGATGTTAATTTCAGACATTGTTGAAATCTACAGTGCCTATCCGGATATCAGCACAAAGGTTCTGGTTGCTTCTACCCGTAGCCCCCTTCATGTGGTTGAAGCGGCAAAGATGGGTGCAGATACGGCAACCATTCCACCAGCCGTTCTTAAAGCAATGTTCAAGCATCCATTAACCGACAAAGGTCTAGAGGCCTTTATGGCTGACTGGAAAAAAACCGGTCAATCCATTCTCTAGCAAGTGGTGTAGGACAAGATTATGAGCAGCCCTTCTCAGGATGTAGAGACAGATCAAATCAAAGAACCTCTCATCACTGCGCGTCATGTCGAAAAATACCTTCGTCAGCACGCGGATTTTCTGGTGCAACATCCCCAAGTGATAGACACCCTTGAGATTCCCGGAAAAACAGAAGGGCGCGGTCTTGCCGATCTGCAACAGCATATGATTGAAAAGTTGCGCAATCAACTTGCTCAGATAACAAGAGAACGTGATGTTGTCATATCAAGAAGCCATCACAATAAGCTAACTCAAGACAGAACGCATCGGGCTGTCACTGCGCTAATTTCTGCCCAGAACTTTGAACATCTGATTGATATTATCAGCACCGAACTTCCCATCATCATGGGGATGGACGCAATCGCCATAGGTGTTGAGCAACCTGGCGAATCAGATGTCGCAGCCCCCGTAGAGGGCATTTCCTGCCTTCTCCCCGGTATGGTCGACGGATTGATCGGCAGCGGGCAACCAGCCGTTCTTCGAAGCCACATACAAGGCGATGTTTGCCTTTACGGCACCATGGCCCCCCTTATCCAATCTGATGCCTTGATCAGGCTACATATCTCGTCGACAACGCCCCCAGCCATGCTAGCATTCGGTTCACAAAGGGACGATCAATTTGAACCTGGCCAGGGCACTGAGCTGATTCGTTTTATGGGCTCAGTAGTTGAGAACACGATCAGAACTTGGCTTAAATTACCTGAATAATAAACTCACAAGGGGAAGAACAATAAAAAAGCCCCCCCAAACGACACAGAAAATCGATCTCACAGTTCTTCCCTGGAACGATGATGTGCAAGATGCTTTCGAAGATTGGTTAAGCTGGCACCGCAACGAAAAAAGATCCTCTGACAAAACGATTGAAGCCTACGCACACGACATTCGATCATTTTTAAGATTCCATGCTGAACATAGCGGTTATAACGTAACTTTGAAATCAATAGACCAGCTTCAAATCCGCGATTTCAGATCATGGCTTGCCGCTCGCACCGGACAAAATTTAAGTAAGACCTCAACTGCCCGGGCATTGTCCGCTGTCCGTGGCCTGTTCAAATGGATGAACAAGCAGCAGCTGGTCAATAACCATGCCCTTGATATTCTTCGTACACCGAAGAAGACACATGCCGTTCCCAAAGCGCTCACCAAAGAAGAAGCGCAACAAGTGATGGATCAAAGCTCTAGACTTCAAGACGACACTTGGGTTGGTCTCAGAGATCAAGCTGTGCTTCTTCTTCTCTACGGCTGCGGCCTACGTATTTCAGAAGCACTGGAATTAAACCAAGAAGATACTCCGCAAAAAGGACAAGATTTCCTTCGCATTTTGGGCAAAAGAAATAAAGAACGTCTGGTACCTATTTTACCTGTTGTTACCGATGCTATAGCAGAATACCAAGCAAGTTGCCCTTTTCCACAAAGCCCGAAATCGCCCCTTTTCTTTGGCGTTAAAGGAAAACGGCTTTCACCAAGAATTATACAACTCCAAACACAAAAGCTCCGTGGCCTGCTTGGCTTACCAGAGACCGCAACGCCGCACGCTCTTCGACATAGCTTCGCTACCCACCTGCTTTCCAATGGCGGCGACCTCAGAGCGATTCAAGAGCTCTTGGGCCATAACTCACTCTCCACAACACAGCGTTATACTGATGTAGATGCAGACGAGTTGCTAAAGGTATACGACAAAGCCCATCCGACGACGAAGAATTAACCCCATGCACTCTAATCGTCCTCGACCTGCATCGCTGCAGTCTCTGGTGTTGAGGTTCTCGCTGGCGGAGTTGCGACATAGGCAACCTTATCGTCTGTAGCGACAGGTGCACGGCGCGTGATACGCCAAATCGTATAGAGCACAATAAGTACATGCGCGCCCAGCGATGTCATAAACAAACCCGACGTTCCAATGTTCGCCATTCCAAAACCTGATAGCAAGGGACCAACGATAGAGCCCAAACCAAAAACAAGAAGCAGTCCACCACTCACCTGGATAAAACTGCCTTCCGAAGCATGATCGTTCGCATGCGCAACAATCACCGGATACATGCTGAAAATCGATGCGCCGAAGAACCCAATGAGGATCATATTGAAAAGCTGTGTTTCTGGTGCAATCAGGATAAAGGACAAATCTACAGCTATGGCTGTGAGTGCAATCACCAACAAAACTTTTCGTCGATCCATTTTATCCGAAAAATGACCGACAGGTACCTGCACCAAAGCCCCTGTCAGAATTGGAATACTGGTAAAAAGCGCAACACTCGTAAGGACGAGGCCGATACGGTCAGCATAAACAGCGGCTAATGTTCCGAAAGAAGCATTGGAAATGCCCACCATGAAAACGGCAAAAACAGCAACAGGAGAATTTTTCCATAACCCTTTTATATCCAGACTAACTTTAGCCAAAGGGTTGGGCGATGCGCTGGATGAAACCGCCGTAGGGACCAAAGCCAGACAATAGAACATCGCCCCCAAAACAAAGAACAAAAAGCCCGCACTATCACCAAGGGGCAAAACCATCTGACCTGTTGTTGTCGCAGCAAGTGTTACCATCGTATAGACCCCGAAAATTCGCCCTCGCGAACTGGCATCAGCACGCTCACCCAGCCAGCTTTCGACAATCATCGCAGCCCCGGCGAAACAAAAGCCCGAAACAGCACGCATTGGTATCCAGGCAAAAGGAGACACAACCAACAAGGAACTTAGAATAGCAAAGGCAGCAAAGGCAGCCATAACGCTAAACGCACGAATATGGCCAACCTTGGAAACGAACCTTGGCACAACAAGACAAGCACTCACGTACCCAACGGCCCATCCCGTTCCAAGTAAACCCAAAGAGAACGCTGAAAAGCCTTCCATATTGCCGCGCACTGGTAAGATCAGCGCATTGATGCCACCAGCAAAGAAGAGAAAGGCAGCCCCTAATAAAAGCGCACTAATTGGTAAAAGTTGGCGAATCATAAATCGAAATGTTCCTGTTACGTTGCTAAATCAACGATATGATTAGGTACTAACTCTATACAGCAAAAATCATCACATCGGCCTATGATCTCTGACCTCTAATCACTGGCCTGTGCGAACGGCACCAGCACAGCGCAGCCTATGCAATATTTCCCGACGACAAAGGCTTATCACGACCAAATTTGTGAATGATCAAGGGTCCCATAAGAACCCCTATACCCATTGTCGAAAAAGCCGCTGCCCATGCCATGGTATTTCCACTCCCCCCAAACAGATCCAAAACTGCCCCAAAAACTATTGGCGACAAAGATCCTGCCGCGAAGCCCGCAAGTGACTGCAAAGCCATTGTCGCGCCCTTTCTTTTAAGGTCAGAGTTCGCAACCACACCAGATGTCAGGGAAGACGAATCTGCCGTTGTAGATATGCCATAAATAGTAAAGACAATAATAACAATAACAAAAGGTAAGCTAGCGGAAAATCCGATACCAAAGCCGATGAAAGCTGACGCCCCCATAACGATGGTCAACAACTTACGGCGGCCATAACGGACCGAGAACTCATTCCCAATGACACTCGCAGGAAGCCCAAGAAGAAAGACCCACGACGCAATTTGTGTGGGGCTCCAGTCAAAACTTTCCATAGGCTGTAATGAAAGCGAAAAGACTAGAAAAGCCACCAACCAGGCCCGAAGAGCAAACAGCTCCCACAAATGGGCCGCATAGGCGAGGATATACCCAAGTGCAGGTCGGTTAGCGATAACAGGTCTGAAGTTAACCACATCACGTAAGGGAATATGGTGTTCTGGTTTTAACCCTTTCGAGACAAAAAATAGAACCACTAACCAAGCAAAAAAACTACCTATACCCGCAACAATAAACGACCACTGCCACCCCAACAGCTGCCAAACTTCCCCCGCGACAAAGACAGAAACGCCAGTTCCAATCGCAAAGTGGGCGGTATAATAAGCCACTGCCCTGCTCTGTTCTTTTTTCCCATGAATAAGGTCTGTTAGCAGTTTAAGGCCGACCATATAGGTCCCCGCAAGGCTGATCCCAGCGAAAAGCCGGAAAAACATCGCTGTCCAAAAACCTTCTGCAAAAAATGCAAAGCCCAGTGCAGCAAAGCCGCCTAAAGCCATAGAATACAAATATATCCTGCGGGCATCCTCACGGTCAGTAAAAGCAACAAGCAGCGGCACTGCCGCCGCATAACCGCCATAGTAAATACCGCTGATCCAGCCGATTTCAGTATTATTGAGGTACCATTTTTTTTGGAAAAGCGTGATCAGGGCAGAAAATGTGGCGTTATCCAGCATCCCCAACACTTGAGAAAGGCACATCACCGCAATCAATATTGTCGCTTTTTTAGCTGTGCTTCCATCAAGCATCTATTCTGCTCCTCTCTATTTCGTCCGATGATAAGCCGTGAAGCCCCTGCATTGTCCAGACTTAATTCCACTTGCTGAAGATGAAAGGCATAAAACGCTCAGGAATCAAAAAGGGCAGCCCAAAGCTGCCCTCTATCATAGAAACGAAAGGTCTATCAGCTTACATATGAATGGCACGCTTATCGACAGCCATTGCAGCTTCCTTAACCGCTTCACTCAACCCCGGATGAGAGTGACAGGTTCTGGCGATATCTTCCGCTGAGCCACCAAATTCCATCACAGCAACGGCTTCGGACAACAATTCGCCTGCTGCGGGGCCAATAATATGAACACCAAGAACCTTATCGCTTGTTGCATCAGACAGAATTTTCACCTGCCCATCTGATTCACCCATGGCACGGGCGCGGCTGTTGGCACTGAAAGGAAACTTACCCACATTGTAAGCAATGCCAGCTTCTTTCAGAGCTTCTTCGCTTTTTCCAACTGTTGCAATTTCAGGATGGGTATAAACAACACCAGGCACCAGATCGTAATTCACATGGCCTTTTTGTCCGGCAAGAGTTTCCGCACAGGCAACCCCGTCTTCTTCGGCTTTGTGCGCCAACATTGGTCCAGGAACACAATCACCAATCGCGTAGATGCCGTCCACAGATGTTTTGAAATTGCCATCAACCTGAATCACTCCACGTTCCATGACAACACCCAATTCTTCAAGACCAAGGCCAGAAGTGTAGGCGCGACGTCCGATAGAAACCAGAACCGTATCAACTTCCAGCTCTTCAACTTTCCCTTTTTTGACAGATTCCATCGTCAGCTTAACTTTGCCATCCACTTTTTCTGCTGCTGTAACCTTCATACCCAATTTGAATTTCAGGCCCTGTTTACCCAAAACACGTTTGGCAAGTTTGCCGGTTTCTTCATCAATACCGGGAAGGATTTTATCGAGGAACTCAACAACAGTGACTTGCGCCCCAAGGCGTGACCAAACAGACCCAAGTTCCAGACCGATAACACCTGCACCAATGACAACCATGTGTTCTGGTACTTTTTTCAGCGAGAGCGCACCTGTAGAAGTTACAATCTGCTCTTCATCCGTCTCAATACCCGGCAACGGTGTTGATTCAGAGCCCGTCGCGATCAAAATATCTTTGGTTTTTAGCGTCTGTTCGCCGTCATCACCTTTGACAAGAACCTCACCAACCTTTGGAATAGATCCCCAGCCCTTGATGTAATCAACCTTGTTTTTCTTAAGTAGAAATTCAACGCCTTTGGTCAGATCTTCAACGACCTTGTCTTTACGACCCAACATGGTTTCCAGATCAAGTTCGAAGGATCCTTTAATGCCATGCTCGGCAAAATGTTTTTGCGCATCCACAAACTTCTCAGAAGAATTCAAAAGCGCCTTTGATGGCATACACCCGACATTCAGACAGGTTCCGCCCAATGCGCCCCGCCCTTCAATACAGGCCGTTTTCAGGCCGAGTTGAGCAGCACGAATTGCGGCAACATACCCACCTGGGCCACCGCCAATAATGACCAGGTCGTAAAGAGCTTCACTCATTTTTCTAAGGATCCTTTCCGTATTCAGGGTCTTCCCCATACCGCCAGAAAAGATGCAGTCCTGTAAGATGACAGCAAGACTATCGCATCAAGTCGGCTATAAGCTATTTGATTTCGTCTATCTGGATAGCATAGGAAGCCCGAACGATATAGCCTAGATGCAATAATTTCTCAGAAAACAGCATTCAGAAGAGCCCCCCTTAAGCAAGGGACACAATTCAGGCCATGTTCAAGTTTCCTGAGCAAAATAAAACAATAAGCAGGACTCCGCTACTAAACAGCGTTTTATCACGGACGAGAATAACAACATTCCGATAGAGATCAAATATTTCTTATCGGAAACAATAAGAAAATTCTCCACTAAAAGGTAAAATAGCGATATGATAGAGAGAACTCAATAAGTTGGGACAGGCTATGCAGAGCAAAGAGACGCCAAGAATCGTCGAACCGAAGGCAACCATTTCAGGTGCAGAACGCACTTTGGAACCTTTGAAACTTGGCACGCGCCTTCGGGATGTACGCAAAAACAAAAACTGGACGTTAGAAGAAGCCTCCAAGCGGACCGGCTTGGCGCGCTCGACCTTGTCAAAAATTGAAAATGACCAAATGTCACCCACCTTCGAAGTCGTACAAAAACTGGTAACCGGCTTAGAGATTGATATCCCTCAACTCTTTACCAAGGGCGACCTTCAGGCAAATGTCGGACGTAGAACGGTCACGAGAAAAGGGGAAGGAAAAGAGCACCCCACTGCAACTTACCAGCACGAACTTCTTTGCACCGAAATCATCAACAAACGCATGATTCCCTTCAAAAGTACTATTCGCGCCCGATCCATGGATGATTTTGGCGAACTTGTCCGCCACAATGGTGAAGAATTTCTCTATGTTCTCGAAGGCGAACTAACTTTTTATTCAGAATTCTACGAACCAGTTTCACTTAAAGAAGGCGATAGCCTGTATTATGACAGTGGTATGGGACATTCCTGCGTATCTACCAGCCCACAAGACGCCGTCATCATCTGGGTCTCTACCCCACATATCTAGTAAAAAACTGATATTGCTAACCTTTTGCCCCTGACCCTCAATAGATCACGCTTTTTTTATTTCAGTCAACAAATCCTATATTGCGAAAATATTTCCGATAGGATAATACTTTCGCAATTAAAAATCGACCATACGATTTATTGAATAGCTCCCAGCAGAGTAACTCTTATCAACGTATTGAGTGCGTGATCGTCCAGCAAACGCAGCGTACCAAACAGTTTTGCCTACATTTGGAATAGGCGAACCAGGGGATAAATATGGAAGCTTTAGAAGCGCTTACAAATATACTAAATTACATCAATGGCATTGTATGGGGCGCCCCCATGCTTGCCCTCATTCTCTTAACAGGTCTCTTTCTTCAGATCGGGTTGACCTTCTTACCTCTTCGCAAAATCAGCTATGGCTTTTCTTTGCTGTGGAAGGGAAGAGAAAAAACTGAAGACAGTGGTGAAATCAGCCCCTTTAACGCACTGATGACATCGCTATCAGCCACGATCGGTACAGGAAACATTGCCGGCGTTGCCACCGCGATTGTTATCGGCGGTCCTGGCGCGCTTTTCTGGATGTGGTGTACTGCATTGGTCGGCATGGCGACAAAATATGCCGAGGCTGTTCTCGCCGTCAAATATCGTGAAAAAGATGACAATGGCGACCACGTTGGCGGGCCGATGTACTACATCAAAAACGGTCTTGGCAAAGGTTGGTACTGGTTGGCACCAACTTTTGCTATCTTCGGGTCTATTGCTGGTTTTGGCATTGGTAACATGGTTCAGTCTAACTCCATTGCCGCGGCAATCAACACATCCTTTGGCCTTCCTTCTTACGTAACAGGCGGAATTCTATTTGTTCTCACCGCAGCTGTTATCCTGGGTGGCATCAAGCGTATTGGTTCTGTTGCCGGGAAACTGGTTCCAGCCATGGCGATCATCTACATTGCCTGTGGTCTGATTGTACTCGTGATCAATGCAGCTGAAATTCCAGCAGCCTTCGGCCTTATCTTCCAACACGCCTTTACTCCAATTGCTGGTGCAGGTGGCTTTGCAGGCGCAACAGTATGGATGGCAATTCGTTTTGGTGTAGCACGTGGCGTCTTTTCAAACGAAGCTGGTTTGGGAAGTGCTCCAATTGCGCACGCCGCAGCAACTACAAATGATCCTGTCAGACAGGGTAGTATTGCAATGTTAGGTACCTTTATTGATACCATCATCGTTTGCTCGATTACTGGACTTGCTATCATTACCAGTGGCACATGGACAAGTGGTGAAAACGGTGCGAGCCTTACATCACTTGCTTTTGAGACAGCCCTGCCGGGTGTTGGCAACTACATGATTGCTATCGTTCTTTCAATCTTTGCCTTCACCACCATTTTGGGTTGGAGCTTCTATGGTGAGAAATGCATTGGTTTCCTCTTTGGAACAAAAGCAATCTGGCCTTTCAGAATTGTCTGGTGTGTAGCTGTTTTTGTTGGCGCTTCCCTGAAGATTGACTTTGTATGGCTGCTATCTGATACGCTTAATGCAATGATGGCGCTACCAAACCTAGTTGCACTTCTTCTTCTAAGCCCTGTGGTTTTCAAACTAACCAAAGAATACTTCCAGGACAAAGAAGCAGAGAAGAAAGAAGGATAGTTTCTATCCATATCAGGTGCGGTTAACCTTAACTTCTCGACTAAGAGTTAACCAACCAGATAAAATGACAGTAGCTCATGGGTGAGTTTATAGCGAAGCCTCTGGTACTAAAGTATCAGAGGCTTTTTAATGCGGTTACTTAAGGGAATATTTGAAACTTGAGAGGCTTAGCTTTCAGCTTCGTCTTCACTGATATCGTCTTCTTTACCCGCAGGTAAATGAATGACAAAGCCAGAACACTCCTTGTCAGCGTAAGGCTTCACACGGGAAATCATTTCTTTTTTGAGAAGCTCGACCAGATGTTTTCCGACGGGACGAAAAAGTGTCTCACCTTGCCCCGGCACCGGCGGATCAAGGCGAATCAAAACAGACCTAACATCACGGCGACGACGTTGACGTTCAATCATCTGACGTACGGATTCCAGCGCATGCCTCAGATCCAAACCAGTAAGGTCCAGCTCAAAATCTGCATACCCGCTGCCATCAATAAGATTGTTCAGGTTTAGTGTATCGTCTTCCATACCGCACCCTCTTTATCATGCATCTCAAAAGAGACGCCACATGCGCCCATCATTATATCGACAAAACATGACAGTACCAAGTAACCATTATTAACGAGCCTTCCAAACAAAAAAGGGAAGCCGAAGCCTCCCTTTTTTAATCTTGGAATGAGCTTACATACTCAAAAGAAGGCGCTGAGGATCTTCCATACATTCTTTGATACGAACAAGGAACGTTACAGCTTCACGCCCATCAATCAGGCGATGGTCATAACTAAGCGCCGTATACATCATCGGACGAACAACAACCTGGCCGTTTACAGCAATCGGGCGCTCTTCAATTTTGTGCAAACCAAGAATTGCAGCTTGCGGCATATTCAAGATTGGTGTTGAAAGCAACGATCCAAAAACACCACCATTTGTAATGGTGAAGCTTCCGCCCGCCATATCATCCATACCAAGCTTGCCATCACGCCCCTTCTTCGCAAGGTCGCCCAGACTGCCCTCTATTTCAGAAAAGCTCTTCTTATCGCAATCCCGAATAACCGGCACCATCAACCCGGATGGTGTTGAAACAGCCATACCGATATCAAAGAAGCTGTTATAAACAATATCATCGCCATCAATACGTGCATTCACAGATGGAACATCCTGCAATGCCTGAACGACCGCTTTGGCAAAGAAGCTATTAAAGCCGAGACGAACACCATGCTTTTTCTCGAAAGCTTCTTTATATTGTTTACGCGTATCCATCACCGCCGACATATCAATTTCATTGAATGTTGTCAGCATCGCAGCGGTATTCTGCGCTTCTTTCAAACGACGAGAAATAGTCTTTCTCATCTTTGACATTTTTTCACGTGTTTCACGCTCTTCGACCGGCGCGGCAGACGTGCTCGCGGTCCCAGAAGCAGGAGAAGCAGAAACAGTTGGCGCAGGTACAGGTGCAGCCGGAGGATTCTTCAGATGCTCAAGAACATCACCTTTTGTCAAAGCACCGTCTTTGCCGCTACCCTTAACCTGATGTGGATTAAGGTTATTTTCTGCAATCAGCTTAGCCACAGCAGGAGGCAAAGTCATCGCAGCTGGAGATGTATTACCCTCGAGGAAAGTAACCAAGTCAGCTGTCGTCACTTTGCCGCCAGCACCCGAACCGTTAATTTGAGAAGGATCCAAATCATTGCCCGTTGCTGGCGTTGCAGCCTTTGGCGCTTCTTGTGACGAAGCTGGTGCACTAGATGCGGCAGCAGGTTTAGAAGCAGCTTTTGCACCGCCAGATCCAGGTGTAATAACGCCTAGAATTGCGCCGACGCCAACATCAGAATCAGCCTCTGCAGCAATGGACGTCAACACACCCGCAACCGGGGCATTAACTTCCAAGGTGACTTTGTCCGTCTCGAGTTCGCAGATAGCTTCGTCCTGAGCAACGCTATCCCCAACAGACTTCATCCATTGCGCAACTGTGGCCTCTGTCACGGATTCACCTAGAACAGGAACGGGAATTTCAACAGGCTCACCTGTTGCTTCAACCGCCTCGGGCTCTGCCGCTTCTGAAGCTTCTGCAGGTGCCTGCTCTTTGGACTCAGCTGGTTTTGATGCAACAGGAGCCGAAGATGCTGCACCTTCGGCGATTGATCCAAGTACGGCACCCACTTCAACATCATCACCTTCATTGGCAACAATACCTTCGAGAACACCAGCAACTGACGCATTTACTTCTAACGTGACCTTGTCTGTCTCAAGCTCGACAATAGCTTCATCCATCGCAACTGCTTCACCTGGCTGTTTCAACCATTTCGCAACTGTTGCTTCTGTTACAGATTCCCCTAGTGCCGGAACGACTATTTCGGTGGCCATTTTTTGTCTCTATTATGTTTATTATGCTATGTGTAATTTGAACGCGCTCACATTTCTATCAGCTCATCCGTTAAGAAAAAGGGTGACCCGGGACAGGCCACCCTTCTTATTTATTCACCGGCTTTCGCAACCGGACGTAATTTTTCAACTTTTGTCGCCGCCGCATCTCTCGCTTCAAGCTCTTCAGCTTTGCGTGTTTGAATACGACTCATCGCTTTTTTGCCAAGTGTAAAAGCATCATCCAACAGAGCCTCTAACTGAAGCGCATGTTTTTTGGCAGATCCAGTCGCAGGTGATGCCGCAGTCTTACGACCAGCATAACGAGGACGGTAACTTTCAAAGCCCATCTCTTCTGCAACTTCCTCGATGAAAGTTGACACAAAAGTCCAGGCCCCCATATTACGATGCTCTTCCTGACACCAGACCAGATCACAATGCTCGTAGCCTTTAAGAGCTTGTGACAGTGCTTCGGCCGGGAATGGATAAAGCTGCTCAAGCCGGATAAGGTGAACATTGTTAATGCCACGCTTTTCACGTTCATCGAGAAGGTCATAATAAACCTTACCCGTACAAAGAATAACCTGCTTGATCTTACTCGGCGGGTTCACTTTTACGCTACACGGCAAAACACGGTGGAACGATGTATCCGGCAACATATCTTCCAAATTGGAAACACATTGCTTGTGCCGCAGAAGAGATTTTGGCGTCATAATAATCAACGGCTTACGGAAACCACGATGCATTTGACGTCTCAGAACATGGAAATAGTTCGCAGGTGTCGTACAGTTAACAACCTGAATGTTGTCTTCCGCACAAGACTGAAGGAAACGCTCAACACGACCCGATGAATGCTCAGGACCCTGACCTTCATACCCATGCGGCAAAAGCATAACCAAACCAGACATTCTCAGCCATTTGGATTCACCAGAAACGATGAACTGATCAATAATGATCTGCGCCCCGTTCACAAAGTCGCCAAACTGTGCTTCCCACAGAACCAGCGCATCTGGTTCGGCCAATGAATAACCGTATTCAAAACCAAGAACAGCCAACTCACTAAGCGGACTATTAATGATTTCAGCCTTTGCCTGGCTGGATCGAATGCCATTCAAGGGCTTGTATTCTGTTTCATCTTTTTGATCGATCCACGCAGCGTGACGCTGCGAGAATGTTCCGCGATTACAATCCTGTCCTGAAAGGCGAACCGGGTGACCTTCAACAAGCAAAGTCCCGTAAGCAAGGGCTTCCGCCGTGGCCCAATCAATGCCTTCGCCACTGTCGATCATTGCCTGTTTGGCTTTGAGTTGACGCGTTAGCTTGCGGTGAATGTCAAATCCGTCAGGAACCTTACAAAGAGTATTTCCAACTTCTTTAAGAAGATCCAGCTCTACACCTGTATCCCCACGACGGGCATCATACCCCCGCACAGCGCCGATATGTGACCACTTACCTTCCAGCCAATCAGCTTTGTTTGGCTTATACCCTTCGGCAATCTGGAATTCTTCTTCCAGCTTGTCCCACCAGGTTTTGTTGATCGCGTCAATTTCACTTTGGGTAACAGTACCTTCAGACGATAGCTGCTCGGCATAGAGCTCACGAACAGAACGCTGTTGCGCGATCTTTTTGTACATCTGTGGCTGAGTAAACGTCGGTTCATCACCTTCGTTATGCCCAAAGCGACGATAACAAAACATGTCGATCACAACGTCAGACTTAAATGTCTGACGGTATTCAATGGCAATACGTGCCACATGCACCACAGCTTCTGGGTCATCGCCGTTAACGTGAATAATCGGAGCCTGAATAATCTTGGCAACATCAGTACAGTAAGGACCAGAACGAGAGTGAACCGGATCAGTGGTAAAACCGATCTGGTTATTCACAATAAAGTGGATCGTTCCACCCGTTGTATAGCCATCCAGTTCAGACAGATCCAAGGTTTCGGGAACAAGTCCCTGCCCGGCAAACGCCGCATCACCATGAAGCAAAATACCCATGATTTTGCTGCGATCCGTATCGTTTTTCTGATCCTGTTTGGCCCGCACTTTACCCACAACAACAGGGTCAACCGCCTCAAGATGGGACGGATTAGCTGTTAGAGAAAGGTGGACAGAATTGCCATCAAACTCGCGGTCCGAAGAAGTACCAAGGTGGTATTTCACATCTCCGGAACCGCCAACATCTTCAGGATTGGCTGCGCCACCTTTAAATTCGCTAAAAATCGCCCGGAAAGGTTTTCCCATCAGATTAGCAAGAATGTTCAGACGTCCGCGGTGCGCAACCCCTAAAACAACTTCTTCCAAACCGAGGGCTGATCCCCTTTTGAGAATTTGTTCAAGCGCAGGCACCATTGTCTCGGCGCCATCAAGACCAAAGCGTTTTGTACCTGTGTATTTTTTACCAAGGAACTGTTCAAATATTTCGGCCGCAGACAGACGTTCCAATATTGCCTGTTTACCTTTAGCCGTGAAATCTGTTCTGTTATTGATGCCCTCGATGCGCTCTTGGATCCAGGCTTTTTGTTCTGGTTCCTGAATGTGCATAAACTCGACACCAATTTTGCCGCAATAGGTCTTGCGAACCCGCTCGACAATTTGACGTAATGTCGCCGTTTCCAGCCCAAGAACACCATTGATAAAGATCGGATGGTCCATATCTTCATCACCAAAGCCATAAGCTCTTGGGTCCAATTCAGGGTGTGGATTAACCGGCTTCAAGCCAAGAGGATCAAGATTCGCTTCGAGATGACCACGGACACGGTAAGCCCGTATCAACATCAAGGCACGAATTGAATCAAGGATTGCACGACGGTTTTCTTCATCGCTCAACGGCACGCCACTTGCTTGTGCCGGAGCCGCAGGGACAGTGCTAACACCATGAATCCCTGCGAGTAAATCTTTGGCATCTTCTTCCAGATTAGAGAAGAAAGATTGCCACCCCGCATCTACAGAATCAGGGTGGCTTATGAACTGAGCGTAGAGATCGGCCAGTTCGCCAGCTTTCGGGCCAAAATAGCGGGCTTCATGCCCAACAGTAGTGTTCGCCATCTATAACCTGTAGCCGAACTGGAGGGTACCAGTTCGGCTCCCTCCAAATTAGGTTGTTATCCTTGCATAGCTTTCAGCATTGTGCTGCCAAGACTAGCAGGAGAATCTGCGACAAGGAAACCAGCTGACTTCATGGCTTCAATCTTGTCATCCGCACCACCTTTACCACCAGCAATAATCGCACCGGCATGACCCATACGACGCCCTGGAGGCGCTGTAACACCCGCGATAAAACCTGCAATTGGTTTTTTCACTTTGGACGCAGCAAAAAACTCTGCTGCTTCTTCTTCGGCGCTACCACCAATCTCACCGATCATGATAATGCCTTGGGTTTCATCGTCTTCCAGGAAGAGTTCCAAGCAATCGATAAAGTTCGTACCGTTCACCGGATCACCACCGATACCGATACATGTAGATTGACCAAGGTTCGCAGCCGTTGTTTGTGCAACAGCTTCATAGGTCAATGTACCGGAACGCGAAACAATTCCGATTTTACCGCGCTGGTGAATGTGCCCTGGCATGATACCAATTTTACATTCATCCGGCGTAATAATCCCTGGGCAGTTAGGTCCGATCAGGCGAGATCCAGACCCTTCCAAAGCACGCTTTACACGCACCATATCAAGAACGGGAATGCCTTCGGTAATACAAACGATTAATTCAACGCCCGCATCCACGGCTTCGAGAATAGCGTCACCAGCAAAGGGTGGTGGCACATAGATAACAGATGCATTTGCTTCTGTTTTATGAACGGCTTCAGCAACGGTGTTGAAAACTGGTAGATCCAGATGGCTTGTGCCACCTTTGCCCGGCGTCACACCACCAACCATCTTTGTACCATAAGCAACTGCTTGCTCAGAGTGGAAAGTTCCCTGCGCGCCTGTGAAGCCCTGACAAATGACGCGAGTATTTTTATTAACAAGTACCGACATTTTACGCGGCCTCCTTCACGGCTTTGACCACTTTTTTAGCAGCATCAGCCAAATCATCACCAGAAATAATCGGGAGACCGGATTCCGCCATAATTTTCTTACCAAGATCGACGTTTGTACCTTCGAGGCGAACCACCAATGGAACGCTGAGGGATACTTCGCGAGCTGCAGCAACAACACCCTCGGCGATCACATCACACCGCATGATGCCACCAAAGATGTTAACCAGAATGCCCTTAACATTTGGATCAGAAAGAATGATCTTGAAAGCAACGGTCACACGCTCTTTCGTCGCACCTCCACCAACGTCTAGGAAGTTAGCAGGCTCACTGCCGTATAGCTTGATGATATCCATCGTCGCCATCGCAAGACCAGCGCCGTTCACCATGCATCCAATTTCACCATCCAGTGAAATGTAGTTTAATTCATGGCGAGCCGCTTCAAGTTCTTTTGCATCTTCTTCGTCTTCATCGCGCATACCTGCAACGTCTTTGTGACGGAAAAGCGCGTTATCGTCGAAGTTCATTTTAGCGTCGAGTGCAATAATGTCGCCTGCACCAGTCACAACCAGTGGATTGATCTCAACGATACTGGCATCAAGATCCATAAAGGCTTTGTACATCGTCGCCATGAATTTCACAGCTGCACCGACCTGCTTGCCCTCAAGCCCCAAGCCGAAAGCTAGGTTACGACCGTGATAAGGCATAAAACCTTCGACAGGATCGATAGCAACTTTCAAGATTTTTTCAGGCGTGGCTTCGGCCACTTCCTCAATTTCCATTCCACCTTCGGTAGATGCCATTATGGTCACGCGGCTGGTCGCGCGATCAATTAGCATTCCAAGATAGAGTTCACGTTTAATGTCACAACCTTCTTCGATGTAAAGGCGTTTCACTTCTTTACCGACAGCGCCAGTCTGCTTTGTCACGAGGGTATGACCCAGCATCTTGCGCGCGTTTTCTTTCACATCATCAAGCGTCTTGCAGAGACGAACTCCACCGTCGCCATCAGGGTCGTCGGTGAAACGGCCTGCTCCACGTCCACCTGCGTGGATTTGGGATTTTACAACCCAGATTGGGCCGCCCAGTTCACGGGCTGCATTTTCTGCCTCTTCCGGTGTAAAAGCAACTGATCCACGGGGAACAGCTACACCGTATTTTCTCAGCAGCTCTTTAGCTTGATATTCATGAATGTTCATGGGACGCCACAAAGCCTCAATTGGTTTTATTTTTTAAATATGGTTAACGAGTCCGAAAACCCTCGTACCGACAATATACACTTAATTTGTTAAGAGCATACCGATAGATACTTAGCGATAGATTAACACCCCGGACCCAGAGCGCAACCGCACCGCAACAATTTTTGTCGGAAAATTGGCATAAAATGCCGCGGATAGTCGGAAAAACAAAAGGCGTTGCGACTTATCGTCAACAACGCCTTTCACTATTCTCAATCACAAGAAGATTTAATTGTGCAATGCACAGTACCTTCTTAGCCTTTAGCCTGAATATCCTTACAAGCTTCGACAAGCCCCTTAACAGCCTCTACAGAGCTGGCAAGAAGCGCAGATTCCGTAGCATCCAGGTCGATTTCAACAACTTTTTCGACACCGTTTGCACCCAAAATTGCGGGGACACCAACGTACATACCATTAACGCCATACTGACCTTCAAGATATGCAGCGCATGGCAGCACGCGACGTTTGTCTTTCAGATAGCTTTCCGCCATCAGAATTGCAGAAGCAGCCGGTGCATAAAAAGCAGAACCAGTTTTCAACAACCCGACGATCTCGGCCCCACCATTTTTTGTGCGCTCAACAATAGAATCCAGTTTCTCTTGGCTCATCCAACCCATTTTAATGAGTTCTGGCAAAGAAATACCGGCAACCGTTGAATGGCGAACCATTGGCACCATCGTGTCACCATGACCACCAAGAACAAATGCTGTTACGTCTTCAACAGATACATTCATCTCATCAGCAAGGAAGTGACGGAAACGAGCAGAGTCCAAAACCCCGGCCATACCAACAACTTTATTAGCCGGAAGGCCTGAAGCCTGTTGAAGAACCCAGACCATTGCATCCAGAGGATTGGTAATACAGATAACAAAAGCATTTGGGCAATGCTGTTTAATACCTTCACCAACTGACTGCATAACCTTGATGTTAATGCCCAGGAGGTCATCGCGGCTCATGCCTGGCTTGCGGGCTACACCGGCAGTTACAATCACAACATCGGAATCAGCGATGTCTGCGTAGTCGTTTGCCCCTTTAAGATCAGCATCAAAACCTTCTACAGGAGAAAGTTGAGCAAGATCCAGCGCCTTACCCTGAGGAATACCTTCGGCAATGTCGAAAAGAACGACATCGCCCAAATCTTTCATTCCAGCCAACAAAGCAAGTGTGCCGCCAATATTACCAGCACCAACAAGCGCGATCTTTTTACGTGCCATGATTTCTGTCCTTATCAGGATTTCTTCGGCCCGATCGGGCCCTCGATCAAATGCGTCGCAGATAAAAGAACCTGCAAAATACACAGGGAGTCCTAGCGCGTATCCCCATTTTGAGCAAGGAACTTTGTTGCATTGCACACAGTCTCCTCTTGTTCAAACTTTAGTGATCTCGGCTCAACAGGCAAAGTACTTACCCTTATCTGTTCGTAACTATTTTGCGCATTTCACACAGGATGTTGCATAGGGAAGGGCAATCAGCCGGGCTTCCGGGATTGTTTCCCCACAACCAGAGCAAATACCATAAGTATCATTCTTTATCCGCGTCAGCGCAGCTCGAATCTGATTTATTTCCACCAGCCCGGCCTCTTCAAGCCCTTCAAGCACTTGATCTCCCTCACTTTCTGTTGCGTTTTCTCCCCAATCCTGACTATGAGGTTCCCGAAGATCATGTTCAATTTGATCGACCCGAACGCCAAGTTCTTCCATTCGGGCTTTCAGGTTGGTTTTAATTTTGTTCAGATCAGGCATTTGCACAGTTTCCCTTCTGATAGCTCTATTGATTTGGATAGTACTATTGGGATTATGGCACTTGCTTTAAACGAGTCATTGACTCAGGTCAGCATTATTTAAGAGATAGCAAGTACTCCACTCATGAGAGATTACTCTCATGAGTGGTCATTTTACGGCTTTTTTTGATTTAAGGGAAGCTTTACATAAAATTAAAAGGGTCATACCTGTGGCATACCTGTATTACTTATCTATATGTGGCTGGATAATATATTCCTGAGATCTCATTTCCTGAAGCCGACTGACTGTGCGCTCAAATTCAAAAGCGCCATCACCACTGGGATATAATTCTTCAGGTTCAGCCGCAGCCGCAGCAACCAAATTACACCGATGTTCATATAGGGCATCAATTAAAGACATGAACCGACGTGCCTTATCTCTATTCTCTGAGCCCATTATAGGAATATCCGATAAAATTAATGTGTGATATTTCTTAGCAATTGTTAAATAATCTCCGGGACCGAGCGCGGTTGAGCAAAGCTCGTCAAAAGTTGCAAAAGCAACCTTTCTAGCTGTCTTTGTCATTCTAACTTTTCGCCCTTTGATATGAAGGGTTTCCTCTTCGGCTCGCGCGCCCTCTGTCAGTTGAAAGAAAGCGTCCTCCAGTGCCTGGCTGGCTTCATTGCCGAGCGGCGCATAGTAAACAGGAAGATTTTTCATCCGCTCCAGGCGATAATCAATTCCAGAATCAAGCTGCAGCACATCCAATCGTTCTTTCAAAAGATCGATAAAAGGCAAAAAACTCTCGCGTTGTAGTCCATTCTCATACAGACGATCCGGTGGCCAGTTCGAAGTCGCGACAACAACGACACCCTTTTCGAATAATGCTTCAAACAGGCGGGCCAAAATCATGGCATCAGCGATATTAACCACATGGAATTCATCAAAACACAGGAGTAAAGCCTCTTCAGCCAGCTCCGCAGCAACATCCGGCAAGGGATCAGCCCGCGTTCCCTTATGTTTTTCTCGCCATTTGTGAAGACGCTCCTGCACCTCCAACATAAAGGCATGGAAATGAACACGTCGCTTTGGCTCCGTCGGGGCGATAGAAAAGAACATATCCATAATTGTGGATTTCCCAGTACCAACACCCCCAAACAGGTATAGCCCTTGCGGTGGGGTTATTTTTCGACGCCCCAGACCAAGGCGTTCTTTCCACCCCCCCATTCCTGTCGAAGGTTGGTAATTTTTCAAAGCATGATAAAGGCTTTGTAATTTTTCAGCCGCAAGTTCCTGCGTTTGATCTGGGCGAAGCTCACCAGCGTTTCGCATATCACGATAAAGAAAAAGCGGTCCCTCACTCATAGAAAAGAAATTCCCAAGCCTGTATATAAATTAACCAAAAGACATTCTCTAACGCACGCCTTTAACGTCCACCAGAGCAATCAAGGATTGTTCCATTACAGTAAGATGCTTGATCAGAGCAAAGCCAAATAACAGCATTCGCAATTTCATCTGCTGTTCCCGCACGTTTCACCGGAATAGCAGGGGCAATTCTATCCACTCGCCCAGGCTCCCCCCCAAACGCATGAATTTCAGTATCAATAATGCCTGGGGATACTGCGTTTACTCTAATACCTTCCCCACCAACTTCCTTTGCCAATCCAACGGTCATTGTATCAACAGCAGCATCAGCACGAGCATGATAATTGATAACCACGACATAGCCCTTAGCAATCGCCATTTTTGATATGGCAGCACCAATGCCTCTACTCCCGCCTGTGACAATCATTACCTTGCTCATAACATCTCCAGTCTTGCACTTGATATATCTATGCGAGATCATAAAAGCCCGAAATGATTGTCATTTCAACTCTCGGACGAGCAAATAAGACACTTTAAAATAAGTAACATTAGCTTCACCCCATCAAACCACAGGAGAAAACAATGAACGAAGATGCCCTGAATATGAGTATCCGCAAGTTCCTCAAAAAAGTTGGGATAACATCACAACGTGAAATCGAAGCTGCAATTCGACAGAATGTTAAAAACAACCAATTAAGCGAAAAACCTTCATTCGCGATATCAGTTCAATTACACGCACCTGAACTCGGACTCGATCATAAAATCGACGGCAAAATAGAGCTGGAGTAATTTTTTTAAAAAAAGCGACGGTTTTTATTTTCTTCCTGCGTTGAAAGAACATGAAACGATCATTACAGGAGAAAAACCATGATCAGTAAAAAGACTTTTATTGTTGCAAGTTCAATTGCATTTCTTACTGCAAGTGCCGCCTTTGCTGCCGGCGGCGGAAAGTGGAAGAACCACTTCGAAAAAGCTGACACAAACGGTGATGGGCAAATCACACAGCAAGAAATTGCGAATGTACAGGCGACAAAATTCAGTCAGACCGACCTAAATAATGACGGCTCTATCAGCTTGCCAGAAATGCAAGAAGCTGTTGCTAGGCACATCGCCGAAAGAACAAAAAACAAATTTAGCAAAATGGATGCTGATAATTCTGGCGGGATCTCTACCGAAGAATTTAATGCTAGAATAGACAAGATGATAGAACACCTTGATCGTAATAACGACGGGGTCATTGATAAAGAAGAAATACCCCATAAAAAAAAGCACAAAGGATAATCTTTTAATTTGATCAACCAAAGTGCAATTGAGTGGTAGAGAAACCGGGTCATCAATGACAATGCCTCAAACCCCAATAGAGGATGCCAATTTAATGGCCCGAGTTGCACAGGGGGACGCAAATGCATGCCGTCTTCTTGTGCAACGACACCTCAATCAACTTGTGGGATTAGCCATGCGGATGACTGAAAGTAAATCTGAAGCAGAAGACATCGCCCAAGAAGCTTTTGTCAGACTGTGGAAACAAAGCCATGACTGGCAAGCCAAAGCCAAGGTATCAACATGGCTTTACAGAGTGGTCCACAATCTTTCTATTGATGCTATCCGTCGAAAAAATCGGCAGACATTATCCGAAAATGATCGGGTACAAATAAGCGAAAACACAACAAGCACCCAAAAAACTCAGGATCAGATGCTTCATCAACAAGACATAACACGGCAGGTTGAAACAGCCATATCTCACTTACCCGAGCGGCAAAGAACGGCGATCACCCTTGTTCATCATAGGGACATGTCCAATAAAGATGCCGCTCACGTTATGGATATCTCTGTTGACGCACTTGAATCTCTCCTCGCAAGAGCACGGCGGAGTCTCAAAGAGATCCTTTCTGAAAGTCGTAAAGACTTACTGGGAGCAGCATCATGACGCCTAACTCATCTCTCTCAAGCAAAGACAGAACTGAGCTCACTTATCTTTTTGACTGCTATGGTGCTTACGCTCACCACTGGCCTGAAGAAAAACGCGATTGGGCCTCAAACCTTATCGACCATCACCCTGAAGCCAAGGCGTTGAGGGATCAGGCTCTTGAACTCGATCGGTTACTTGACCAAAGTCCAGCAGAGCCAGATTCAGTGCACCTCATCAACTCCATTTTAGCTCAAGCGCCGCAAAAGAAACAACAGCCGAACCAAGAACAAAGCATACTTCATAAACTGTGGCCCTTTGAAAGTATATGGCGACCTATTTCAGCACTGACGACAGCTGGCATATTCGGCATTATGCTTGGAACAACGTCTCCGGCCTTCCTCTATCAACAAGAGGCAGTAGAAATAGAAACCGCTTATCTAGAATTCTCTCTGGGTGAGAACTTCACTAATAATTTTCCTGAAGGAGAAATTGACTAATGCCCGTTCCTTCAAAAAAGGTTCTTACTATAATTTTCTCTATTTCCTTGGCCTTGAATATTTTCATGGGTGGCCTTATCGGATCGCATATGTGGCACGCACGCACTTATGGTCCTGTTGGTATTCATAGTAAATCACAAGAACAAAAGAAACAGTGGCGCAACCTCTCGTCAGAACAACGTGATATTTTCAAAGAAGTATGGCGAGAACACAAATCAGATATTAAATCCTCTTTTAAGGAACTGCGCGCATCGCATAAAAAATTAAAAGGCAATTTAAAAGGGAAGACCGAACGTCCAGAGTTTGAGGCTGCATTTAAAATCTTTATGGCAGAACAATCCGACATTCACAGTCAAACTTTGGAAAAGTTACTCGATATAGCAATGACCCTACCACCAGAAGACCGTAGCACCTTCCTCTCCTTGTGGGGGACAGGCCCTAGCAGAGGCAAGCATCAACAGCGATAAGATAAAAAACTACTGAACAATCCGATTTGCTGGCAAGATAATGGATGCTGTTGTCCCTTTACCTTCTTCACTTGAAAGACGAAGGCTGCCGTTGTGAAGCAGACAAAGCTTTTGAGAGATTGAAAGTCCCAAACCAGTTCCCTGGACTTGCCTCGTCATAGCTCCATCGACTTGAATAAAAGGGCTCATCACATCCTGAAGACGCTCTTGGGGAATGCCAATCCCGGTATCCGTAACTTCAATAAAGATATTATCCTCGTCCAAGCCACCCTCAATTGTGATCTTTCCACCCGCTGGTGTAAACTTAACAGCATTGGACAACAAATTAATCAAAATCTGTTTCATTCCCCGTTCATCAGCAAAAACATTAGGAAGAGACGCTGTCGACGCAATTTCAAGATTCAGCTCACCACTATCCAATCTTGGACGAATGATTGTAACTGATGAATTAATCAAGTTTTGAAGATTAATCTCCTCTTCGTTAAGAGAAAACTCTCCAGCTTCAATTTTAGACAGATCAAGAATATCATTGATCAGGTTCAATAGATGATCACCACTATTTCGGATATCCGATAAATAGTCTTGGTACCTTTCAGACCCCAGAGGCCCAAAAACTTCACGCTCCATCAACTCGGAAAAACCAATGATCGCATTCAACGGCGTACGTAATTCATGGCTCATATTAGCCAAAAATTCTGATTTAGCTCGGTTCGCGACCTCCGCACTCTCCTTGGCCTGCATCAACTGCACTTCAGCTTGGCGTTGCTTGGTTATATCTTCTTTGGTTGCGACATAATTAGTAATTTCCCCCTGATCATTTACAACACTTGATATCGACGCTCGTTCCCAAAAATAATCACCATTTTTATGTTTATTTTTAAAAACTCCAGTCCAGACATGACCGTTGGAAATTGTCTCCCAAAGCTCTTTGTATTGATCATCAGTCGTGTAACCGGACTTTAAAACACTCGGGGTTTTACCGATAATTTCATCCGGGACATATCCCGTTACATCTGTAAATTTTGGGTTTACATACTCAATAACACCATTCGGATCGGTGATTTGAATAACAGCGGGATTTTGCTCTATAGCTTTTGAAAGTTTTCGTAAACGTCCCTCTACCTCTTTTTGAGCAGAGATATCCCGGATAAACGTAATTCTGTTATTCTCACCATCGAGGACACTGTTTTTTGCTGCGATACTTACCTCAAAACGAGATTGATCTTTGCGAATACAGATGGCTTCATACGCTCCCGTCTTCTTCATTTTAATTGAATTACGAACCTCATCCAGAGATTCCGGAGCAATCAAGTCCTCGACCTGTAAAGATATCATCTCTTCATATTCATAGCCAAACATACGCATAGCTGCATCATTACAATCTGACATTACGTCATCAGCATGAATAATAATTCCCTCATTTGAAAGTTCAGATAATCTGCGGAGACGTTCTTCACTCACCCTCAGATTTTCTTCCGCCCTAATACGCTCAGAAATATCAACGCTGACTCCAATCAACCCCGCAAATGTTCCATCAGTATTATTATATCGCGCTTTATGCATCAAAATGTGCATATCTGAACCATCTGGACGTGTAAAAACGGCCGTCCCTTCGTCAGTCATCCCTGCATAAATTGCCTGCTGGTCCGCCGCTATAAAAGTATCGGCCAATTCCTTTGGGAACAATTCATGGGATGTTTTACCAATAATCTCATCCAGCTCTAACCCAATATTTTTGAGGAACAGCTTATTGCATCCCAGATATTTTCCGTCTTGATCTTTGAAGTAAATCTGAGCAGGAACAGCATCCAATAATGTTTGTAAAAAGTGATTATGCTGCTCTACCGCACTTTCAGCTTCTTCGAGACGTTTAATCTGTTGATTGAGTTTTTGAAAGCTAGGGACTGCCCTGATAATACCAATAAAAAGAAAGATTGCGCCCCCAAGATAGCCAACCATCTTTTCCAATATTGCCTGATACGCTGTATCGCCGATAATCAGGAATTTATTAAGCTGTGGAAAGTTATCAGACACATCCAACAGACTTGCAACAGCCAAAAGAATAAAGCCAGCCGTGATAAAGTTCCATCCACGAAAAGCAAGATCTTGGGCCGGGCGACGCCAAATAACAACACCAACAAGAGTGATTAGAACGGCTGTACGAAATATTTCCGCCGTCAAATCCAGCATTAAAGACCAGGCTCCCCACCCTACACTACAAAATTCTTACTTCTCTATCACCCCAATTTAGCGGGGACGATTCCAGAATTTAAGCATTTATTTTCATATTTAAGTTAGTATCAATAATGAAAACTAATAGGAAGTAAATGCAACAATTTTTACGACAAAAAAGGCTGGCAAAACGCCAGCCTTTTCCAATTCATCAAAATCACTAGGAATAATTAAACTTTTCGCTCAACCATCAACTTCTTAATCTCTGCAATCGCCTTCGCCGGGTTTAACCCCTTTGGACAGGTTTTAGTGCAGTTCATAATTGTATGGCATCGGAAAAGCCTGAACGGATCTTCCAGATTATCCAAGCGCGATCCGGTTTCTTCATCACGAGAATCCGCAATAAAGCGATAAGCCTGAAGCAGAACAGCCGGCCCAAGATAACGATCGCCATTCCACCAATAACTCGGGCAGGATGTTGAACAGCTAAAACAAAGGATGCATTCCCACAGACCATCAAGCTTCTTACGATCTTCAGGTGTCTGAAGGCGCTCTCTCTCTGGTGCAGCAGTCGTGGTTTTCAACCACGGCTCAATAGAGGCGTATTGTGCATAGACCTGATTTAGATCTGGAACCAAATCCTTAACCACAGGCATATGTGGCAAGGGATAGATTTTGACTTCATCATCCTCGTCCACATCGCTGCAGAACTTGGTACAAGCCAGTGTGTTTGACCCATCAATGTTCATGGCGCAAGACCCACAGACACCTTCACGACAAGACCGACGGAATGTCAGAGTTGGATCAATCTCGTTTTTAATCTTGATCAAGGCATCCAAGACCATAGGGCCACAATCGTCCATGTCCACTTCGTAAACATCTTCCCGTGGCGTTTCCCCACTATCAGGGTCCCAGCGATACACACGGAAGGTCTTGGTCTTTGTTGCTCCAGCCGGAGCAGGATGCTTTTTCCCGCTCTTATTTATTTTTGAATTAGCTGGAAGTGCAAATTCTACCATTGTTATTTTCTCCTAGACGCTTTCCCTTTAGCCACTTAGTAAACGCGGGCTTTTGGTGGGAAGGATTGCACTTCATCAGTTAACGGCTCCAGATTAACCGGACGATAATCAAAAGTAACATTCCCGTCTTCATCACACTTGGCCAGTGTGTGTTTCATCCAATTTTCATCATCACGATCAGGGAAATCTTCACGGGCTTGCGCCCCGCGACTTTCCTCACGATTTGCGGCACCAGCCATGGTGACACGTGACTGATACATCAGATTATCAAGTTCCAAAGTCTCAACCAGATCAGAGTTCCAGATCAGCGACCGATCAGTAACATTGATATCGTCACGCTTGCTCCAGATTGACCCTAGAAGGTCAATACCTTCTTTCAGGCTTTCCCCAGTCCTGAACACCGCCGCATGGTTCTGCATCGCTTTTTGCATTTCCAAACGAACTTCGGATGTCTTCATTGATCCCTTGGCGTAGCGTGCCTTGTCCAAACGTGCGAGAGAATTATCCCCAGCATCCGCAGGAAGCGGCGCCTGAGAAGCACCAGCCTTCAGTGTTTCAATACAATGAAGCGCTGCACCGCGACCAAAAACAACCAAATCAAGCAAGGAGTTTGACCCCAGACGGTTAGCCCCGTGTACAGAAACACAAGCAGCTTCACCGATGGCCATCAAACCGGGAACTTCCGTATTGGGATCCCCGTTCTTACTGGTGACGACATCACCTGTATACTTACAAGGAACACCGCCCATGTTGTAGTGACAAGTCGGGATTACCGGAATAGGTTCTTTCGACACATCGACACCCGCAAAGATACTTGCTGATTCAGCAATACCTGGCAGGCGTTCAGCAATCAGATCCGGATCCAGATGCTCAATGTGCAGATGAATATGATCATTTCCAGTGCCAACACCGCGGCCATCACGAATTTCCATTGTCATGGCACGACTAACCACATCACGAGACGCAAGATCTTTAGCGCTCGGTGCATAACGTTCCATGAAACGCTCGCCTTCAGAGTTGGTCAGATAACCACCTTCGCCGCGAACGCCCTCAGTAATCAGGCAACCAGCACCATAGATTCCAGTTGGATGGAATTGAACAAATTCCATATCCTGACAATCAAGGCCGGCACGTAAAGCCATACCGTTACCATCACCCGTACAGGTATGCGCACCCGTGCAAGAGAAGTATGCACGGCCATAACCACCAGTCGCCAAGATAACTTTCTGTGCACGGAAACGATGGATCGTACCATCATCAAGGTTCCACGCCACAACACCACGGCATTCGCCGTTTTCCATGATCAAATCAATGGCAAAGTACTCAATAAAGAACTCAGCGTGACGTCTTAGACTCTGTTGATAAAGCGTGTGCAACATTGCATGACCAGTTCGGTCGGCTGCGGCACAAGTACGTTGTGCAATACCTTCGCCAAAGCGGGTTGTCATACCACCGAAAGGACGCTGATAGATCTTACCCTCTTCCGTACGGCTAAAAGGCATTCCGTAGTGTTCCAGCTCAACAATTGCCGGAACAGCTTCACGTACCATGTATTCAATTGAGTCCTGATCACCAAGCCAGTCAGATCCCTTTACGGTATCATACATGTGCCAGCGCCAGTCATCTTCACCCATGTTACCAAGAGAAGCAGAAATACCTCCTTGAGCAGCAACGGTGTGACTACGCGTTGGAAAAACCTTGGTAATACAAGCCGTTTTCAGACCTGCTTCTGCCAAACCCAGCGTCGCACGCAAACCTGCGCCACCGGCCCCGACAACAACCACATCATAAGTGTGATCGATAAACTCATATGCTTTGTTTGATGGAGCAGTGTTCATCGTTTATTTCCTAGCCCCTGAAGAGAATCATCAAAATTGAAAGAATACCTGTCAAACCCAAGACAACATGGACCGACAGACTCAGGAACAGGGAAAGAACTTTACTGGCCTCTCCATGTACATAGTCTTCTATCACCACTTGCATTCCCTGCTGAGAATGAAGAAGGCCAACAGAGATCAAAAGAATTAACAATCCTGCAACAACAGGCGACTGTACCCATTCTAGAAACTGTATATGATCAGCCCCGGTCATCAACGCAACCGAAAACACAAACCACAGAACGAGCGGAACAAGTGCCAAGCTGGTCAGGCGTTGTGCCCACCAATGTGAAGAGCCATCTTTTGCTGACCCTAATCCACGGGCACGTCCCAAAGGCGTACGTAGTGACATATCAAGCTCCTCCTACTGCATAGGCAAGGGCCCAAAGCCCCACGGTGATAATAACTGAGAACACAATCACAGCCTTACCAGATGCATATGCGGTTTCGAGCTCTAGGCCTTTACCCGCATCCCAGTAGAGATGGCGAATGCCGTTACAAAGATGGAAAACGAGAGCAAACGTCCAACCGAAGAGAAGCAGTCGGCCGAACCAAGATCCCAAGAAGGATTGTACCAGTTCAAAATATTCCGCGCCGCTTGCTGCCGCAGCAAGCCACCAGATCAGAACGATGGAACCCACGGATGTGGCAACGCCCATGATGCGGAATAGAATAGAAAGTACGGAAGTTAATTGAGGACGATACACCTGCAAATGAGGTGAAAGAGGTCTGTTACCCCTGGACATGTTTTCTTTCCCGATATTGCGCACTGGTTCCGCTTTTCAACTTCGCGCGCCTTATATTTAGCAGAACCCAAAGATTTGATGACGTTAAACCGCAATGCAGCATTAGTCAATGCAAGGCGACTAAAACTCGCTAAAGAACGACCTGATGACAAACAAGTATTTTACGAACATAAGAATTGTGACTTTTACTTATTAACATCGTCTTAAAACTTCCAAACATCTCCATGTTGCACTGCACAGCCACATTCACAAAAAGAAGCATTAAAATAAAAAATAATTTTAGCTTTGCAATAACTGATAAAACTCATGAAAAACAAACCACATTACTTGCAAAAAGGGACCCTCCAAGAAAAGTGCATTGAACACACCGAATATTTATTGTTTCGATACAATGTTATTAATCACATCAAACACTGTAAATCGCCCAATATCAGAAAGATTTTTATTTTGGCATTAGTTTGGCATTAGTACTGTGTAATCAAAATCCAAAACGACATCTTCCTGATACTGCCCTTCGCTATTCTTGAGGGGGAAATTCTCACAGCTGTTATTCTTGGCCGCAACCAGACGGACTCTCAAGGCGCCGAGATCATCGCGTTCAGGAACTTCGATTTTCTCCAGAATTTCACTCCAAGCATAGATCGTATCACCTGCAAAAGTCGGGGCAACATGAGTACCCCCGTTAATCGCAGCTACCTTGAACGCATTTTCCATACCATTGAAAGATAGCGCACGAGCAATAGAGATTATATGCCCGCCATAGATCAAGCGCCGCCCAAAACGCCCCTGAGATTCTGTATGCTGGTTAAAGTGAACCTTTGCCGTGTTCTGATAGAGTCGGGTCGCCATTTGATGCTCAGCCTCTTCGATGGTCATGCCGTCGACGTGGGCTATACGTTCGCCAACACTATAATCTCCCCACCTGTAGGCCGATCCTGATAAAGTAACATCATACCCCGTTAAATTTACTTCCTTGGGAATTGATAAAGATCCTGCGGCAACACTTTCGCTCAACTCAGGCACAACAACTACCGGAACGGCAGCATCAACATCACGCTTTCGCACCATAACCCAGCGTACATACTGTAACACCATTTCACCGTGCTGATTACGCCCGGTGGACCGCACATAAACAACCCCGGTTTTACCGTTGGAATTTTCCTTTACACCAATCACAACACTTGTTGTAGAAACCGTATCGCCCGGATACAGCGGCACTCCCAGAATGCCCTCGGCATAGCCAAGGTTTGCCACGGCATTCAAGGAAATATCGGCGACGGTCTTTCCAAAAACAATATGGAATGCAAGGAAATCATCTACTGGTGCGCACTCAAAACCAAGAGTCCGCGCAAACTCATCTGAAGAGGAAAAAGCAAACCTGGAACCGTACAGGGATGTATAGAGCGCCTGATCACCAGAGGTTATTGTTCTTGGGGTCGCATGCGTCAGGACCATTCCCGGATAAAAATCTTCGAAAAAATTTCCTGTTCGGGTTTTACTTTTCATATGATTTTTCGCACCCAAGATTTATCCTCCTAAACATCCTGTTCCAAAGCGATAATTGCATCTGAATAAGCAATCAATCTTCGCGCTTCATCGGCATGAAGGTTTTCAATCAGATGCCCATCAAGCACAACAACGCCCTGTCCCTGTCTTTTGGCTTCTTCAAATGCCGATACGATGGATCGCGCTTTTTCTACTGCTTCTTTTGAAGGACCAAAGGTATTATTTGCAACAGTGATTGTTTTAGGGTGGATCAGTGTTTTGCCATCGAAGCCTAGGGCCAATCCCTGTACACAGGATTCTGTAAAGGCATCGTCGTTGTTAAGATCAAGGCAAACCCCATCAACTATCGCGATGCCGTAAGCTCGGGCAGCCAAAACACATAGCCCCAGCGACGTAATCACAGGTAAGCGTTCCCTCGTATGTTGGGCCTGTAAATCCTTAACCAGATCAGATGTGCCCATCACAAAGCAGGAAATTCGTTCAGATGACGCCGCAATCTCTTTGGCATTGAGCATGCCCAAAGGCGTTTCCATCATACACATGACAGACATGGTTTCTGGGGCATCAGACTTGTTCATCAAATCGACAAGATTATGCACTTGCCTTTCATTTTCGACTTTGGGAAGCAAGATAGCATCAGCTGTTGTTCGAGAGATTGCTTTGATATCCTCAAGGCCCCATTCGGTATCCATGCCATTCACACGAACAATGATTTCGCGCTTGCCATATCCACCTTGACGTAAAGCCTCAACGACCATTTCTCGTGCTTCGATTTTTTTGTCGTCAGTAACAGCATCTTCCAAGTCAAAAATAAGCGCATCTGCCGAAAGACTACGCCCCTTCTCCAAGGCTCTGGCTTTTGAACCGGGCATATAAAGAACAGATCTTCTCGGTTTTGGGGCTGCTACCATCTTCAACTCCTCTGTCTTGTTTTGCTGTCATTTTAATCACGTAATACTTAATTGTGCACCGCAGCATTTACCGCATAGTTCCATCAAACGAAACGACAAACAAGACTTTTTATTTCCTTTTTCCCTTTCACATCCATCTATAATTACTCAAGTTCGGGGAAGGTTGTACCCTTCCCCTTTTGACTATCCACCTTTTACGCAACAGACCGAACACGCTGACGTAAAAAGACAAGACCAATAAAAGCAATCAAAACAAGCGGCAGAACAGTCGCGGCAACTGCTGTCCAACTGAAGCTGGAAATCAGAACCCCTGACCCAAAAGACGCCAGAGTCGACACAAGGGCGATGAGCGTATCATTAGCCCCTTGAACAGCGGATCTCTCACCTGCACTCAGATTTTCATTCAACATATTTGTTGCCCCAATAAACCCAAAGTTCCATCCAAGCCCCAGAAAGATCAGCGCAAGGTAAAAATTCTCTAACTCAATACCTGCCATGGCCATGCCTGCCGATAGACAAAGCAACAATAAACCACAGGAAATAATTTTCCCGGACCCAAACCGTGAAATGAGACTTCCGGTAAAGAAACTCGGCGCAAACATGGCAATGACATGCCAGCGGATTACGTCACCGGCTTGCACATCAGTAAAGCCACAACCGACCATGGCAAGGGGAGTCGGTGCCATTAACAAAACCATGACACCAAACGAAACTGCTGCACAAAGAATGGCGGTAAAAACAGCCGGGCGTCGCACAATTTCACCAACTGTTGCAACTTGCTCACTTCCATTCAATTGGTCAGCATTGCTTGTTTTTGGCAACCGTAACGCAAGAATAGGAAGGCTCCCGATAATGGACAATACCGTGATCGCCCCATAGGCACCCGCAAAGGGAATAGGAGAGAAGAGATCTTTACTGTAGATAAAGATTTCTGGCCCCACCAGCGCTGCAACTAGACCAGACCCAAGAGTAAAAGAAATCGCTTTCGGTCGCCAAGATTCAGAAACAACTTCGGCTGCCGCAAATCTAAAGAAGCCAAAACAAATCAGCGCACTTCCCATCGCAGCATGGGCGAAACACAAGGTATAAAAATTATCGTAGAATAGACTGTAAACACCTAAAATCCCGCCAGATGCCGCAATCGTAGCCCCAAGAAGAAATCCTAGCTTCCGGCCATACTTCCCCATAAAAACAGACATAGGTGCCGCCGTTAACATACCAGCGAGCATCTGCACCGAAACCGGCAGGATTGCGAACTCACTTGTTGGCGCTAACATGGCCCCCGCCAACCCGCCCAAGATAATCAACATAGGCATCGGCGTTCCAAGAACGGCGTTGCCCAGTAAAATCAGCGAAAAATTCAGTCGCTGTGTTTGGTCCCGCATCGTCACACTATCGCTCATACTGTTACAGGCATCCTTAACCCAAATTATTTTTAATGGTTGCGATCATAATTCCGACTGTATTCCAAATAACTACTGTCAAAAATGTAATTCAAACATCAAATATTGCCAAATAGTGCATTATAGGCAATATGGGCGGACGATTAAGGAGCAAAACATTGAGACTAAGAAAAACCCTGGGAACAGAGAAAAGGATCCGAGAAATCGGCGTCCTAGTTTTTGATAACGTGAATCTTCTAGATATAAGCGGCCCCGTACAAGCTTTTCATAGCGCCACGTCTCCAGAGACCACAGCCTCACAGACGCCAACAAAAACGGAACCAACGGCAAGTAAAAAGCCTGTAAGCAGGGCAAATGATATACCGCTTTACAAGCATCACTTCCTCTCGCTTGATGGTAATTCCATTCACACATCCTGTGGGATGGAAATAATGCCCCACGGGAAAATCACCGACCTGCATCCTTGTTCGGACTTGTTAATACCCGGCGGCAACGGCGTTGATGAACTTCTTGAAAACGAGGTATTGCTCCATACGCTTAAAGCATTCCACCCCAATTACAAAGATCGACGATTAATTTCGATTTGTTCCGGTGCCCTAATACTGGCTGCATCAGGCATCCTTGACGGACGCGATGCCACAACCCACTGGTCCCGGGAACAAATGGCAAGAGAACGCTTCCCCAATGTGAACTGGAAACTCAACACCATCTACACAAAGTCAGATCAGATCTACACTTCGGCGGGCGTCTCAACAGGTATTGATCTGGCAATGGCAATTATCGAGGAAGACCACGGCACAGCAAACTCACTTGATGTCGCCCAAGAGCTGGTCGTCTATCTGCGCCGAAATGGTGGGCAGAAACAGTTCTCTGATCTTCTCGAAGCTCAAAAGCGTCTAGAACCAAGACTTCTAAAACTTGTCGACAAGATAAGTTCTGACCTCTGCCGAAACTGGACATTATCAGAACTGTCAAAAGAGGCGAATATGACACCACGCACGCTTGATAGACGCTTCAATCAAGCTCTTGGCTCTTCCCCTGTCCAATTTGTTGAACTGACCCGCCTTAACCAAGCCAGAATCCTTCTGACCAAAGGGGTTTCAATGAAGCAGGTCGCCAGCTTATGTGGCTTTGGTGATCTTCAGAAAATGCGCAGAAGCTTTCTCCGCAATCTAGGCATCACGACAACGGAATACCTGCAACATTTTGGCCCCTCCTAACCAAGCTTTGAGCAAAGCTTTCATATCTTCAATTATGTCACGCAGCCTTTTTGGTTATGCGCCCCAAACTTCCGTCAACCTCTAATAGTTCTCCGTCTTCAACCCACTCCAAAGCACCGGGAGTGTTAACCACAGTCGGGAGTCCAAGTTCACGTGCAACAATAACACCATGGGACATAGCACCGCCAATTTCCATAACAAGTGCCCCAGCCCTTAAGAAAAGCGGCGTCCAAGATGGATCTGTAAAGGGAGCAACCATGATATCTCCTTGCATCATATCTTGCCCTTTATCAGGAGACGTCAGCACTCTAGCAGTGCCTCGATACTGACCGGGGAAAGCTCCAAACCCCAATAATTGAGTCCCGGTCAATCGCTCAACTACCTGTTGAACAGGCTTTTGCCCGGGCTCTTCAGTATAGACATTTGCAACGGCTTCCTTAGCCCATTGATCATGCTTCAGGTTTCGCGATTCAATTAACTCGCAGAGTCCTTTTCCATTCCATGTTCCTTCGACTAAGGCCGAAAGCTCCTGAAAAGTAATCCAGCACAAATCATCAGCTATTTGAATACGCCCCTCTAAAGCCATACGTCGCCCCTTTTCCATAACTAATCGCCGAGCTGGCTCCATTAGGGCAACAATCGCTGACTTGACGCGCTCACGCAACGCCATACCCGCGCGGGCCTGTTCCGCAGCCGCAGTCAATGCCTTGCGTTGCCGTGCTGGTAAAGTATCCAGCATCTGCTCGAGATCATGATCAACAGCGGATCGACCCGAAGGCTCTTTTTCCTGTTTCATAAGAAATTTAATTTGTTCAAACAAAAAGCGGGGCGCTTCACTCCAACGCGGATAGCGCATGTCCAGCTCTCCGACACCACGGTGCCCATAAAGATCCAGATAATCCCTCAAAGCAGTTTCAAAAACACCATCACCAACCTCAACGGGCAGATCGTTGCTTCCGAGTATATCTTTTGCCTTGGGATCATTCCTTGCCACTTCAGCAATTGCACGCAGAGAAATAGCATGTTCAGCACTATCCATCTGCCCACCCCCGCTCAACAGTGCATAGGCAAGCATACGGTTGGCCTCGGTTTTCAGCTTACCGACTTGTTGGTCAAAAAGAAAAAGCTTGATGCCGCAATAGTTCGCACCTTTTGCAAAATCAGGCATGAAGGTTTTTGTATCTTCCACCCAGCGCCACAGATGATCGGTCAATTCCTCGTCTTTCCAATCCCTCAAATCATATTTTCGGAAAGATCGAACTCGTTCAAATATATCTGCACTTGTTTCTTCCAGCTTCTTTTCTGCGCCGTTCAAGAGTGACATAACCCGAATTCCGCGCCAGATACGTTTTAGCTTCACAAACCAGCTTTCCTTTTCGGGCAAAGCAATAGCAGGTTGATGTCCGCCAAGGTTTTTATTGGAATCATCCGGGCTTTGCCCATACCCGTCGTACCAAAGCCATTGCAACTCTGACAGATTGGCATAACACCGTCCCTTAATCCGCTTTATGGTATGCAGCCCTTTGGGGACCTGATATCCAGTGCAGTTTGGGATAATGTGTAACATTTCTGGGATTGCTGTTTCAATAAAACTCCAACTCATGGGACAAGGTATTTCGGCGAGGACTTCCTTGAAATTCGCATTACTCCAAATAACAGGATCAGAAGCAAGTTTGGGAAGCGTTAGATGCGGAACAATAGTGACAGGGCGCGCCTGTACAAAATACAAATCATCGCCATCAAAAACCCACTCTGTATCGTAAGCGGTATCACCATCCCCCATGGCCCAATGAAGACGCGATAGCTGATTAGCCAGTATCTCTAATTGACGATCACTTAAGGGACCGTTTTTAACAAAAGATGCCGTCAAATCTTCACGGGACATCTCATAACGGTATCCCTGCACTTGCCCATTGACCAGTTCATCAGCCAATCCTGTAACGGCCTCTACAACCATGATATCGCGTCGCCCAGTAACTGGATCGATTGTAAAGGCAACACCAGCTTTGGTTTGGCCTTTGGTTCTTCGCTCAGCTCTCTCTCCCACCATTTGACACAGCGTAATAGCCATGGATACGCCAAGTATATCAAATCCCATGTGCTGACGATAAGCCACGGCCGAAGGCGTCCATAAAGACGCAAAGCACTGTTTAATTGCAAGGATCAGGGGATTAACTCCCTTAACGTAGAGAACGGATTGATGCTGCCCGGCAAAGGACGCAAAGGTCCCATCTTCGCCAACCGCAGACGAGCGAACCGCAAGATCCACATTCTGCAAGTTATTCTCAGCAAGCTTTGCATTTAGCTCCGTAATAAATATTTCTGGCAAATCTGATTTGATAATGATCGCATGTACCTGTTCGATCAAAACTGGATCATCCGGCTTTGATTCCAAATCCGTCCGCAAGCTTTCCGGCAAAACTGTTTCAATCACTTGCAAATACAATCCATTCGTCAGCGCCAGTGTTTTGGGGATCTTAAATCCATAGCGATCAAGTCTTGAAAGGCCCCAGCTTTTGCCCCCGACAACATCAGCACCGCGCTCAAATGCTTCTTCCATCGACAAAATAAAACCACTCATAACTTAACTCCCTCAAGAAAAAGCGATGTTGATTGTTGCGCCCAAACCGTCAAATCAACTGTTTCTGGCCGCATGAACCAACCAAACAGTCCCTGATAAATCATGCCGATAAACATCAACGATAAATGCATCGCCGGAATATCTTCACGAATTTCGCCCCTTTGCTGGCTCTCATGAAAGACTTCAGCAAGAAAACTACGGAAAGATCCTGGATTATTCGGGTCCGGCGACACAGGTACGCCACGGTCATCATAAATACTGCTTAGGACTGCGCGCCCCAGCTTGGGATGTTGTTGGTTCCAGTCTGCAATTCCCCATGCAATATCAGTCAAAATCTCTGATAGTGGCGCTTTGTTTGATAATCTATCTCTTGCGGTCAGTATCATTGGCTGCGCAGCGCGACGGGCCAGGGCATGGATAACCGCATTCTTACTCGGGAAGTTGTAATAAAAGGTTCCTCGGGCAACACCGGATCTTTCAATAACCGCATCAACTGTAGCGGCCTCGAAACTATCCTGATTCAAGATGCTTTCCATAGCATCCATAATTAAATCACGCGATTTAGGACGAGACGTTTTAATCATAAGCATCACTCTTTTTAGACTACAGTCTAAATTTCTACTATAGTCTAAAAAGAGTCAAGTCTTGTGATCAACTTGCAAAAACCAAAGGCAATAAAAAACGGAAAGACATCACCAAGTGCCAGCACCATACAAAAAGGGTTCGAAATAAATTTCCAAGCACCAGTGACCATAAAAAAAGGGCTCGGAAATAAATTTCCGAGCCCGGCAAGTACGACAGAGGAGGCATTAAGGAATAACCTCAGCTTAACTGAGATGATCCTTAATAAGCAGTTCAGCAATTTGAACTGCGTTAAGGGCTGCGCCCTTACGTAGGTTGTCAGCAACAACCCACAAACTTAAGCCATGTTCTACAGTTGGATCCGTCCGGATACGGCTAACGAATGTTGCATCTTCGCCCTGTGCTTCATGTGGCGTTACGTAACCTTCATCCTGACGATAGTCGATAACGGTGATCCCTGGTGTATCTTTCAGCGCCTCACGAGCTTGCTCGACAGTCACATCTTTTTCGAATTCAACTGAAACAGCTTCGGCGTGACCGATGAAAACAGGAACACGAACACAAGTTGCAGTAACCTTGATTTTTGGATCGAGAATCTTCTTGGTCTCGACCATCATCTTCCACTCTTCTTTGGTGTATCCATCTTCCATAAAGACATCGATGTGTGGAATTACGTTAAAAGCAATCTGCTTGGTGAAACATTCTTTTTTCACCGGATCATTCACAAAAATCCCGCGTGTTTGGTTAAATAGCTCATCCATAGCATCCTTACCAGAACCAGAAACAGCCTGATAGGTAGAAACAACCACACGCTTGATCAAGCCAAGTTCATGCAATGGCTTCAGGACGTGAACCATTTGAATGGTAGAGCAGTTCGGGTTGGCAATGATATTACGCTTTTTGTAGCCAGCCAAAGCTTCTGGATTAACCTCCGGTACGATCAAAGGAACATCCGGATCCATACGGAAGTGAGATGTATTATCGATGACAACAGCGCCAGCCGCCGCAGCTTTTGGAGAGTATTCCGCAGACACAGCACCACCGGGAGATGACAGCACGATGTCGATCCCCTTGAAGTCAAAATTAGCAAGATTTTGAACTGTCAGCTCACCTTCTTCACCATAAGAAACCTGAGTACCCGCTGAACGGCTAGAAGCAAGAACGGTGATATCCTTGATATCGAACCCGCGCTCGGACAGAGTTGTTAGAACTTCACGACCTACGGCGCCTGTTGCGCCCATTACTGCAATCTTGTGACCCATGGCTTTAGCCTATGCTCTTTCATTTACTGGCCCAATGAGGACCGGTTTAAAAAATCTTCACATCCTCACCACCTTAAAAGTGGTGACAGAAGCCCTAAAGAAAAAGGGCCGCCCCTCAATGGGACGGCCCTTTTATCAGCCTTTATTCCCGAGAGGGTTTACCTACTGCCGCCCATCTTAACCTTCACGGTTTTGACAGGCGTGGTGGTAATCATGGTCCATGTAGTTGTTGCAACTGGACGCGCAGCAGCGAACGCACGACGAAGAGATTTCGCAGTGTGTGCAGCGCGCGGGGCCATATGTACAACGTTATTAAACATAAACTCTATTCCACTCGGAATTTAACTCGGGCGTAAACCTAGTCAGCTTTACCAGCTTGGTCAACATTGAAATGTTGGATTCTTTTTTTAAGCTGCCAGACAGGTGGGCTATACGCTCATATAGCCGCCCATATTTCAGTTACTATTTTTCACTTAAATATTAAAAGTTAGATGCATTGTCACACTTTGCCGCAATATCCATCGGTGCAAACACCTCTCCATTAATCGTCAGCTCCTGCCCACCGCTTTGTGTCAGGTTTGTCGGCATGAATTGTGATTTCCCACAAGCAACCGACGTATTTGTTGTCGTGATATTAGCATCAATATCTTTAAAATCACCCATCATCCAGAAACCAGCGTTTGCTGCATTATCAATTGTAACTTGATCAAAAGTTAAGTTTTCAACATCCCGCATCATTCTCATTAATTGCACCCCGATAATATCAACATTCGCAATATCGATATTCGTAAACGTAGAATCTTTGATTTCCTGAATCATCATCCCGCTATTCGACGCATTCGTGATGGTGATGTTATCAAAGTTATAGTTTTTATTTTCAGTTGCACCGACGATAATTGAACCGTCACTCGAAAAACCACTAATATTAATTCCACTATAATTTCCAAGTGAGTTCATCGCGCCTAAATTACTTAAGTTGGAATTTTTAAAGTTCACATCTGCCGAAACGATAAAGGCCGCGCCATCAGCACCCGTTTTATCGATGTTCAAATTATCAAAAGTCGCATTGTGAAGATAATGATGGACCATCCCCTCTTTACGCGATCGCGAGATGGATGAATTTGTCACATTTAAATCCGTAACAGCATTCGAGAAAAGCCCCGTGCCTAAGTAATCAGCTCTATATCCATCAATATTGATATTATCGGAACTAACCAGTCGCAGACCAACCCCTGTTACCGTACTATTAGGGTTCGCATTAGAAAAGCCGTCTGCATTTTCAAAATCCAGATTAGTGACTTCCAAATCCGAGACGGTAAGACCGGATCCGTTCTCAAAATTTAACCCTGCTTGCGCTGTGTTACTAATTCGGACCCTATCTATACGGACATTACTTTTCCCGTCAGCATGAATACCGTGTGATCCACCAGTAATCGTCATACCTGAAAGTGTCGAATTATTATTCATTTCAAAGACGTGCTTATTTTCATCTGTGCCATGGATATGGGTTTGGCCAAAGCTCATTTCCCGTCCTGTAGTTGGATGCTTAACGTTGAACTGTCCGCGAACCCGCTGTCCCGATTGTAGAGTTATCGTATCCTCAACGTTTAATACCTGACCTTTTCCATTAACAAAGCTAACCTGATCTACCGACGCGGTTTCAATCGCGGTTTTCAAATCAGCGCCTGACTTGCCATCAATCACATTCAAATTCGTAAGCTGTTGCCCCGTTTCCATATCAATCGCAGGCACCTCAGCACCAAAACTTCCCGCTTGAGCAACCACATCAACATCACGGACAATAGTTTCCGTCATTCTTTTTTCAATTTTTGAAAGACGTTTCCGTTTTTTTGCGATATCAGGCTGTAAAGGAATACGGAATTTAACACCGACAAACCCTTGATTTCCCCGCGGACTATCACGTTGCACTTCACCGCTAAAGCTAATCCGTGAACCAGCCATAAGAACATCATTAAGGCGATACTCTGCCCTTAATCTTGGCCCCGTTACACTATCCAAATCATCTTCCCAGAAATGATATCCACCTAGCGACAACTTAAACTCATCAGAACTATCCTCGGTTACGGATAACCATGGAAGAGTATGGCCAACTTCAAAATCCATCCCCTTCATAGCCCGCTCTTCACCTTCTTTCATGGTAATCGAACTACCATTAAGCTGAACGCTATCATGCCGAGCTGAGGTTTTGACTGTATCGCCAAAAGGCACATAACCGTTCATCCTAAGATCAAAATCACCCGACATAATTTCCGCACCAAATGTCATTTGATTAAAACTATTACCTTCGGGCGAACGTCTACGGTCGTAGAAGCCATATCCACCAATCAGCCAGTCCTCATCAATAATATGACGATACCCCAATCCAACATTGGCTTCTCTTGATTTGTTGTTATCCATTTTCCCCCGCACATCGAGGAAGAGCATACTGTTGTCATTTTGGTGTAATGGGAGAAAAACGGTACTCTCACCAAGATGTCGATCTGTACCGTACTTCCCTTCCAGTTCTATATGTGCACCCCATTTTTTTGACGGGCCTTGGTTTGCTTCAATTTTTTCTTGGGCAACAACCCGAGTACTACAAAGCATCGTTGAGGACATGAACATTAGTGCGAGAGCTGCTCGGCGATAGCCAGCAGCTTGAGATGTGTTTTTAGGCATTTTAGGAAACTCTTATTATTTAATGATAATGCGACTCATTATCATTAAATAAACGCTTTGTTAACATAAATTTAGCCTTTTATTTTCTTGCTCAATTAAGGGTGGAAAGGATGCTGCATGTAATATTATTTATTAGCTATTATGGAAGATTCACACAAAAAAAGAGCTGTGAGAAACGTCTCACAGCTCTTTAAAATACTTAGCTTAAATCTAAGGAATTAAGCAGCTTGTTCGTCTAAAGCACGAAGAAGAGCATCACCCATGCCTTCGGTGGAGACAATTTCACAACCAGCAGCCATGATGTCACCTGTGCGTTTACCAGATGCCAGAACTTTGTTCACGCCGTTTTCAATCAGATCGGCTTCATCGCCCATATCGAAGGAATAGCGCAGGTTCATGGCAAAGGAGAGAATGGTCGCCAGCGGGTTCGCTTTGTTTTCACCAGCGATATCCGGTGCAGATCCGTGCACAGGCTCGTACATTGCTTTGCGGCGCCCCGTTTCATCCGTCGCGCCTAAAGACGCAGATGGCAGCATCCCAAGGGAGCCCGTCAGCATTGCCGCCGTATCTGACAACATGTCACCAAACAGGTTATCAGTCAGGATAACATCGAATTGTTTTGGGGTACGTACCAGCTGCATAGAACAGTTATCAGCATACATATGAGACAGCTCAATATCGTCAAAGCCTTCACCATGCAGCTTGGTTACTTCTTCACGCCATAACAGGCCTGATTCCATAACGTTGGCTTTTTCAACAGAACAAACCCGACTGTCACGTTTACGTGCGAGATCAAAAGCAACCTCGGCAACACGGCGAATTTCAGATGTTGTGTAAACTTGCGTGTTGATACCGCGACGCTCACCATTGCCGAGATCTTCGATACCACGCGGTTCACCAAAGTAAACGCCACCAGTCAGTTCGCGCACGATCATGATATCCAGACCAGAAACCAGCTCTGGCTTTAGGGATGAAGAATCAACCAGCGCATCAAAACAAAGCGCCGGACGCAAGTTGGCAAAAAGTTCCATTTCCTTACGTAAACGCAAAAGGCCGCGTTCAGGCTTGATAGAAAAATCAAGATTATCCCACTGCGGACCACCTACGGCACCCAATAACACGGCATCGGCTTCCATTGCCTTATCCATTGTTTCATCAGCCAGGGGAACACCGTGCTTATCAATCGCAGAACCACCGACCAAATCTTCGTCGATATCAAAGGTCACTGCACGACGCTTGTCCATCCAATCCACAACGCGACGGACTTCACGCATAACTTCAGGACCGATTCCATCCCCGGGGAGAATCAATAGATTTTTATTAGATGCCATGTTTCTTCTTCCGAATTTTTTACAAAGAGAAGACTGGCGATTGCCAGCCTTTCTATAAACACAGGCTCACGAGGTAATCTCAGCAATACCTCAGGGCCTTTTCACAAAAAATGAGGGCCATAAACGGCCCCCATCAAATTCTTACAGCCAAGGCTGCGTCGCTTTACGCTTATTTTCAAACGTATCAATATGTGCCGCCTTTTCAAAAGTCAGACCAATATCGTCCAGACCATTCAGCAAACAATGTTTACGGTGAGCATCAACTTCAAAAGTAAGTGTCCCGCCATCCGGACCTTTGATTTCCTGTGTCTCTAAATCAACGGAAACGACAGCATTTGCCCCACGTTTCGCATCATCCATCAACTTGTCCACATCTTCCTGTGGCAAAGCGATTGGCAAGATACCGTTCTTAAAGCAATTGTTATAAAAGATATCTGCAAAGCTTGGCGCAATAACACAGCGAATGCCCTGATCCAAAAGTGCCCACGGCGCATGTTCACGAGAAGAACCACAGCCAAAGTTATCGCCTGTCACCAAAATTTGCGCTTCTTTATAGGCAGGTTCGTCCAGAACGAAATCAACAGGATTACCCTCTTCATCCGTTCGTAGTTCATAGAACAGACCAGCTTTCAGACCTGTACGTTTAACAGTTTTCAAAAACTGTTTCGGGATAATCATATCCGTATCGATGTTCACCAATGGCAAGGGAGCCGCCACAGAGGTGAGTGATGTAAACTTATCCATACTCTGTAATCCTTTGCTTAGTCGTATTTGCGAACATCATCGAAATGACCCGCGATCGCAGCAACAGCTGCCATTGCCGGACTTACCAGATGTGTACGACCGCCGCGGCCCTGACGACCTTCGAAGTTACGGTTTGATGTAGATGCACAACGCTCGCCCGGTGACAGACGGTCAGCATTCATCGCCAGACACATTGAACAACCCGGCTCGCGCCAGTCAAAACCAGCTTCGGTAAAGATCTCATCAAGACCTTCTTCTTCTGCTTGAATTTTAACCAAGCCAGATCCGGGAACAATCATCGCATAAACACTATCGGCAACCTTGCGGCCTTTTGCGATACGCGCCACTTCGCGCAAATCTTCAATACGTCCATTTGTACAGGACCCAATAAAGACTTTATCAATCGCAATTTCTTTAATCGCCTGACCAGCTTTGAGATCCATGTATTCAAGGGAACGTTCAATCGCTGATTTTTTGTTGTCGTCACGACCATCAGACGGTCCAGGTACAACGGCAGAAATACCAACCACGTCTTCCGGCGAAGTACCCCAGGTAACCTGTGGTTCAATATCTGCGGCCTTGATGACAACTTCTTTATCATAAGTCGCACCTTCATCAGAAGGCAGGGTCTTCCAATATTCAACAGCCTGTTCCCAGTTACCCGCTTTCGGGGCCATTGGGCGGCCTTTGATATATTCAAATGTTGTCTCATCAGGTGCAATCAAACCTGCGCGAGCGCCAGCTTCGATTGACATGTTACAGATCGTCATCCGGCCTTCCATAGAAAGCTTACGCATAGCTTCACCAGCATATTCGATCACATAGCCTGTACCACCCGCAGTACCGATGACACCAATAATGTGCAACACCATGTCCTTCGCGGTAACGCCCGGCAGTAAATCACCTTCGACAGTGATACGCATTGTCTTGGCTGGTTTCTGGATCAGCGTTTGCGTCGCCAGAACATGTTCAACTTCGGATGTTCCGATACCAAAAGCAAGTGACCCAAATGCACCGTGCGTCGCTGTGTGACTGTCACCACAAACAATTGTCATTCCCGGCAGGGTAAAGCCCTGCTCTGGGCCGATAATATGCACGACGCCCTGACGGACATCATCCATGCCAAACAGCTGCACGCCAAACTCTTCACAGTTACTGGAAAGCGTTTCAACTTGAATGCGGCTTTCTTCATCGGCAATTCCCTGTGCACGACCAGATGTCGGTACGTTGTGGTCGGGAACAGCAAGTGTATTTTCCGGGCGGCGAACCTTACGTCCAGCCATACGAAGTCCTTCAAATGCCTGCGGGCTTGTGACTTCGTGCACCAAGTGGCGATCAATATAAAGCAAACAGGTGCCGTCTTCTTGACGGTCAACCAGATGGCTATCCCAAATCTTTTCGAAAAGGGTACGCGGGTTACTCATCCTAACATCGTCCTCGTATATTTTACTGCGTAATTTTTTTGGTGGCTATTTCCACCTAAACAAGCCCTGTCAACGAGGCTAAACCTCTAACAGCGGCCAAGCAGTTTTCTTACTAGTTTCGGGCGGAGCATAGCGCTTCCGCAGTGCGGCGAAAAGTCCTTTAGAACGATTGAATCTGTTTTTATGACGATTCTATAAGAAAATTTCACGTTTGGCCTGCGAATCACATACTTTAATATAGAGAGAAATTGCTCAACTTTCTAAATATCGCCATTTTTGCACGCAGCTCACCTCACAGATAAAGTGAAGCCATTGTGAGGAAAAATGGCTTTAATAACAGATAATTATTAATCATCTTCACAGCCATTGACCATTTATGCCACAGGATTGTTACTGGACGAACACTCACCAAATGGTCTCAGTCTGCCCATAATAAGTACATATGTTCATGACAATATACTTTTAGATTAAGTTTTCGGCAGAAGTGGGATTTATTAATATGGCCAGTTTTACACAGAGATTCTCCAGACAACTGGCTGTGCCCTTGGCGATGATAATACTGGTCTTCACCAGTGGCTTCAGCCCCTTCGAGTCGCTTTTTGCCCCAAGCTCCAACCTTATTCCTCGATGGGCAGATTTTAGTGCTGAAAGTACTGAAACTGTTAGTCAGAGCAAATGGAACAATTTTATTCGAAAGTATCGTGAAGAGAGCTTTGACGGTATCGCACGGATTGCTTACCACCGCGTCGATCTTGATGACCATTTGGCGCTCAAAGAACATCTGGAATACCTGCAAAGTATCAAGGTCAAGAACCTTAACAGGGACCAACAACTGGCCTATTGGATTAACCTATACAATGCAGCAACCGTAAATTTGATTTTGGAACACATGCCCCTTGAAAGTATCCGGGACATCAATATTTCACCAGGACTATTTGCATCTGGTCCATGGGGAAAGAAACTTCTCCGTATAGAAGGAGAGAAAGTTTCCCTGAATGATATAGAACACGGCATCCTACGTCCGGGCTGGAAAGATCCACGCGTCCATTATGTGCTCAACTGCGCATCACTCGGCTGTCCCGATCTTCCCAATGAAGCCATCACAGCCACAGAGTTCGATACCCAGTTAACAGCAGCGGCTCAACGTTTCATTGACCACCCGCGTGCAGTAAGCATCGGCGAAAATAACGAAGCTGTTGTTTCCAGCATTTATGTTTGGTTCAAAGATGACTTTGGCGGCAGCGATGCATCTGTGCTGGATCATCTGCGTACCTACGCCTCGAAAGAACGCCAAAAAGAGCTGATGAAAATCCGCTCTATCGAAAACCATACCTATAACTGGGATTTGAACTCTGTTCCCATCGTCGCCACGGCTTCAACAGGATCCTGAAAAGCCTCTGATTTCTTTGTAAAACCAAAATCGACTATGAAATAGAACTAATAAAAAAGGGCGCCGCAAGGCACCCTTTTTTATAATTTCTGATCGACGAGAAATTTCTTCGTCGACAGCCTGTCGAACCGCTTACTTTTTAGCAGCTGCCTTAGCAGCAGCTTTATCAGCGCGATCCGCAGCAGCAGCTTTACCAGCAGCACCAGTTGTTTTTTCTGCGATACGTGCAGATTTACCACGACGACCACGCAGGTAGTAAAGCTTCGCACGACGCACATCACCGCGACGGATCAACTCAACTGAATCAACACGTGGGCTGTAAAGTGGGAATACACGCTCAACGCCTTCACCGTAAGAAATCTTACGAACAGTGAAAGAAGAGTTCAGGCCAGCATTTTTACGTGCAATACATACGCCTTCAAATGCCTGGATACGTTCACGTGTACCCTCAACAACTTTAACGTTTACGCGGACGGTATCACCAGCAGCAAACTCGGTAACTTTTTTGCCATCTGTAAGTTTGGCAACCTGATCAGCTTCCAGCTTCTCGATTACATTCATGTTTCTATCCTCTACCATTCTATTGGGGCCAATGACCCGTTTAACTTTTCAACGGACCTAACGGCCCAGCTTGGTATCGTTACGTTTATCCAGGTACTTTTCCCACAAATCCGGGCGTCGTTCCCTGGTAATTTTTTCCGCCTGTTCCTGACGCCACTGCTTTATCTTTCCATGGTGGCCAGAGGAAAGAACCTCGGGCACCTTGCGATCTTGCCATTCGGCAGGTCGCGTATAGAGCGGATATTCCAGTAACCCAGTCTCAAACGATTCTTCGTCTGCGGATTCCTTGTTTCCCATAACCCCCGGCAATAACCTGATGACAGCATCCATAAGGATTAATGCCGCCTGTTCACCACCGGACAGGATGTAATCACCAACCGAAACCTCTATCACTTCACGCGCGTCCAAGACCCGCTGATCGATCCCTTCGTAACGCCCACATAAGAGAGTTACCCCGGGTCCTGCCGCTAGCTCTTTGACCAGGCTCTGGTCCAAAAGCCGTCCGCGCGGCGAGAGATAGATAACCGGACCAGCATTGCCAGCCACAGAGTCCAAAGCCGCATCAACAATATCCGGACGCATTACCAAACCAGCACCTCCCCCAAAGGGGATGGCATCAACAGTACGGTGTTTATCATACGCAAAATTGCGAATGTCTACCTTTTCCAACTCCCAGATCCCTTTTTCAAGGGCCTTGCCCGCTAGGGATAATCCCAGTGAGCCCGGAAACATTTCCGGATGGAGCGAAAGTACTGTTGCTTTCCAGTTGGCTGACACGTTATCCAACATCCTGTCGAGCAACCTCGTTTGAAAGACACAGAAATAAGATCATAGATCTTGATCCCTAGTCTTCCCGACCCAGAACAACTTCGGGCATATCAACAACGATACGCTGCCCTTCGAGGTCCACAACCGGAACAGAGCTTTCAGTAAAGCTGACCATTTCCGATTGCCCACTGTCACTGACAAATTCAAGAATATCCCCAGCGCCGAAATCGAAGACACCTTTTACAGTGCCAAGAGCCACTCCCTGAGCGTTCTCGACCTTAAGGCCTACGAGATCAGAATAGTAATATTCGTCGTCTTCCGTCAGTTTCGGTAGAAGATCACGGTTAACATACAATTTTGTTCCTCGCATTTCTTGGGCGCGATCACGATCCTTCACACCCTCAATCCGCGTAAGAACAGTACCCTTGGCCTGGCCTGTTACGGTAATTTTGAGACGGTTGCCCGTATCATCCATCACCGGTCCAAATGCCGCCACGTCTTCAGGAATTTCGGTGTAGCTTTTGACCTTCACCCCGCCACGCACACCGTGCGCACCAGCAATCACACCTACACAAATTCTATCTTCGTGGTTTGAAGCCATGAGCTAAGAAATCCTAAGTTTGCCGAATTACTCAGCTGCGCTTTCTTCGGAAGCAGCAGCTTCTTCAGCTGCTGCTTCTGCAGCCATACGCTTTTCTTCCAGACGTTCTTTTGCTTTCGCTTTCATCTGACTTTTCTTGGTCTGTTCTGGAACAGCACGCTTTTCAGTAAGACCAAGATTACCCAAGAAACGCGCAACGCGATCTGTAGGTTGAGCACCAGTAGACAACCAGTACTTAACGCGATCTTCGTCCAAGATCAGACGCTCTGGGTGATCTTTTGGTACCATTGGATTATAGGCGCCAACCTTTTCGATGAAGCGACCATCACGTGGAGCACGAACGTCGGCAACTACGATACGGTAGTATGGACGCTTTTTGGCGCCGCCACGGGCTAGGCGAATTTTTACAGCCATTTCAGTTCCTCTTGTTAAACACTAAACTTAATAATACTCAATTTACTCAGAAGCACTCTTTCGTGGTCGTCCCTTATTTAGGGAAGCCCATCCCAGGAGGCATCAGGTTTTGCAACCCACCCCGCATCATGCCTTTCTTGCCCATTTTTTGGACCTTCTTCATCATGCGGGCAGCTTCCTGCTGTTGCTTTAGAAGCTTATTCACATCTTGAACCGAAGTGCCGGAACCATTCGCAATACGGGTTCTCCGCTTTGCTTTGATAACTTCAGGTTTTTCACGTTCATGAGGTGTCATTGATGAAATGATAGCCAATTGACGATTGATAATCTTGTCGTCAACTTTGGCATCTTTCAATTTCTTCATCTGGGCGGAGTTCATACCCGGAAGCATGTTCAACAGGCTCGACATGCCACCCATTTTTTGCATTTGTTTAAGCTGAGACGCCAAGTCATTCAGATCAAACTTACCCTTCTTCATTTTCTCGGCAAGTTTGGCAGCTTCTTCCTCTTCAAAGGATTCAGCAGCCTTTTCGACCAAGGAAACCACGTCGCCCATGCCTAAAATACGAGAGGCAACACGCGAAGGATGGAAATCTTCTAGTTCTTCGAGCTTTTCACCGACACCAATTAACTTGATCGGACATCCGGTTACCGCACGCATAGACAATGCCGCACCACCGCGGGCATCACCATCCATACGGGTCATCACGATACCACTTAATCCAATTTTTTGATTAAAGGTATCAGCAACAGTAACCGCATCCTGACCTGTCATGGCATCAGCTACCAGCAATGTTTCTGCTGGCTTGGCGGCATCCCGAACACTTGCAACTTCGCCCATCAACTCTTCGTCAATAGCCAAACGCCCTGCGGTATCGAGCATAACAACATCGAAACCTTCGAGCGCACCGGTTTGGACCGCACGTTTGGCAATAGCGACAGGTTGCTCACCGGGAACAATATTCAAGGTTCTCACGCCGATTTGCGCCCCAAGAACAGCCAGCTGTTCTTGGGCAGCCGGACGGCGAACGTCGAGAGAAGCCATCAGGACCTTCTTGCGTTCTTTTTCGGTCAGGCGCTTAGATATTTTAGCCGTCGATGTGGTCTTACCAGATCCTTGCAGACCAACCATCATAATGACGGCAGGCGGTGTCACCTGTAGATTAAGAGCAACGTGGTCTGCACCCAACATCTCGCTGAGCTGATCGTTGACGATCTTTACGACCATCTGCCCCGGGGTCACAGACTTCAGAACATCCTGGCCGACAGCTTCACCCTTTACCTTTTCGATAAAGTCTTTGACCACAGGTAACGCCACGTCAGCTTCAAGCAAAGCAACACGCACTTCGCGCAGAGCAGCTGTAACGTCAGCCTCGCTCAATGCACCACGGCGCTTCAGCTTGTCAAAGACTGATCCCAGACGATCCTGTAAGCTATCGAACATACTGTTCCTCTTTCCCTCAATCATCCAGCCAACATGGCTGGAAACGGTAACCCCAAAGGCCAAACGCAACTTACGCCAGTGCGCGATACTCGCGGACTGGCGGAGCTCCTTAGAGCTTATGCACTTAAACTTTTGCAGATATTTGAGCGGAACCTATAAAAAACCAGTGATCAGGTCAAGTCTTTTCAGCAAATCAGATCCTAGAGAGCCCAGTTTTCCAATACTTTGGAGTCGCCAAGTGTCATTACACCAAGAAATACAATCATTCGTCAGTTGTCAATTTTTGCATCACAGCTAATTATACACGGCAAATAAATATAAAAAACAATGCCTTCTGATGCCAACATGCGAACTTTACACATTGAAAACATCAAATCTACATCTGATTCAGGAAAAGAGTCGGCATGCTAGAAATTAATATAAAAACCCAACCGATCAAAAAACTTTACGATTACTGGCTAAGCAAAGCTCCTCCAAGCATGTTGCCTGCCAGGCATGATATTGATCCAGCTGAAATGGCTGAATTTTTGCCTCACCTAATATTACTTGATGTGCAAACTGATCCACTCGATTTCAGATACAGGCTAATTGGGACACATATATCTGCTTATCTAAAAGAAGACCTCACAAGCCGATGGATGAGTACGCTAGATCACCAAAAGCCCCCCAGCAGAATATGGGATAATTGCAAAAAGGCTGTCGAGACACGTGGGCCTGTCTTCCCCTACACCCCATATATCGGACCAAAACAAGATATCGTGGAAATGGAAGATTTGATTCTTCCCTTAGCCAGAGACGGTATAAACGTCGACATGTTACTCGTCGGCGTTACCTATACACACAAAACAACTGATTAATTCACCTTAATACTTCGACATCCATAACCTTGTACGCTTTTAAATAGACAGATTACCCTTTATCTTATACCTGATTAACGACGCAAAGCCTCAGTGAATAGACACTCTGGGGCAACAATGCCTTCAGATGAGTACGAAATGAGCGGTAGATCCTTTACCAAAATGCATGGCCTCGGCAACGATTTTGTTGTCATTGATGCTCGCGAAGAAGTCTTCACCCCAACGAAAGACCAATCACGCCTGATCGCGGATCGTCGTTTTGGCATTGGGTGTGATCAATTCATTATAATTGAAAAAAGCTCTAAGCCTGAAGCCAATGCCTTCATGCGCATAAAAAATGCCGATGGCAGTGAAGTCGGCGCTTGTGGCAATGCTACCCGCTGCATTGCCTCATTACTCATGGATGAAGCAGAAAAAGATAACGTCACCATAGAAACACTTGCAGGTTTACTACATGTCAGCAAAGAAGCGAATGGTCTAATTACCGCAAATATGGGGCCTGCGCTCCTGGATTGGAAAGATATCCCGCTTGCAGAAGAAAGAGACACTCTTAACACAGGCATAAAACTCCCCCCGTTACGCAACCCTGTTTGTGTCAACATGGGAAATCCACACGCCGTTTTCTTTGTTGAAGACGCTGAGGCTATTGAACTCGAAGCTCTCGGACCTCGCTTGGAACACCACCCTCTTTTTCCCGAGCAGGCCAATATCAGTGTGGCCTCTTTAGTCGATGAAAACCATATCCGGTTACGTGTGTTTGAACGGGGTGTAGGCATAACCTCTGCCTGTGGTTCAGGGGCCTGTGCCGCGGCAGTGGCTTCAGCCAGACGCGGATTAACAGGCAAAAAAGTACAAGTCGACCTTGATGGCGGCCCCCTGTATATCCATTGGCAAGAAGACGGCACGGTTCTTATGACCGGCCCCGTTTCAAAGGCATTCGAAGGGCAAATTTCCCCCGAACTTTTACAACTATCTAAATAGATAAAAAATCAAAAAAACATAACACATAGAAACTACTCTCTCCTCGGCACGAACAGAAAGGCAGTTGACGCTAACTTTCTCATTGCATTTCCCCTTAAAGATGTACATTTTTCTTATCAATTCAGGGGAATTTAATGAAAACTATATTGATTATCGCTTTCTGTCTCACCACACTTACGGCATGTCAGACAACAAAATCCGATAAAATTGAAGATCCCTACGGGGCCTTTGCGATTGGGCACAACTTTACCCCGCTTCGGAATATTGATTTTGTAAAGGAAATGGAACGAAATATTCCAAATCCGGATAAGGCCATTCTGTTTATCTATAATCACGGCACCAGTAACGGTGGGCACGGGCAAAAGTGTTACCCTGAATCAATTCCGTCTTACGCACGTGCAATTGTGCGTCAACACGACAACACTGTAATTTTCTATCTATGCTCTCAACAAGTAAGCGGGAAAGCCCCGGGTGAGTCCCGTTATTTCAAAAGAAGTGTCGAACTAGAACTTCTTTTGGAAAGGTTTAAACGCCATGGGGTTACTCCCGATAGAACATTTTTGTTAGGTCATTCAGGGGGCGCGTCAACCACCCTGATTGCTGCAGCAGATATACCGGATTCTTTTAACGGATTCGTCGTTTCAGCCCCGGGATACGGCTTTGCCTATACGGGCGAAAGTAAAGAATCAGACGACCTGGCACCTTACTATCAAATCTGGAAATCAACGATAGAACAAGCAACGGAAAAATCCGGGTTGGTTTACGCCTTCGAAGGCGACACAATCGCACCGCCAGAAGATCTTGATTTTATGGAAAATATGAAGAACATCACCCTACTCGTTCAAACCCCGGAAGACTGTGGCATTTCTGACTTTCATGGCTATCCTTGGAGCCGTTGCTTCAGAGAAAAAGAAACACCCAAAATTTGGCAATATATTCAACACCGTATTTCCATTGAACAGAAGCAAGCTTCCAATAGCACAAACTAGCCTTCCTCCAGCATAGCTGGCTTGCATAGCCGTTGCTGGACAAGGCTTGCGTGATCGTTCATAAAGCGGGCATGACAAAGAATCTGACAGATCCAAAGATTGTTACTTTTGGTTGCCGACTTAACACCTATGAGTCCGAGGTAATGCGTCAGCATGCCCGCGAAGCCGGACTGTCAGACACTATAATCTTCAATACGTGCGCGGTAACAACCGAAGCTGAACGCCAAGCAAGACAAAGTATTCGTAAAGCACGCCGCACGAACCCTGATGCAAAGATCATTGTTACGGGATGTGCTGCCCAGATTAATCCCGACCTCTACGCCAATATGGCAGAGGTTGATCATGTTATGGGCAACGAAGAAAAATTAAAGCGCGAAAGTTTTGACCTAGATCCAAACGCCAAGGTTTCCGTAAATGACATTATGGAAGCCACAGAAACGGCGGCTCATCTTGTTCATGGTTTTGAAGAACATACACGCGCTTTTGTTCAAATCCAGCAAGGCTGTAATCACCGCTGTACCTTTTGTATCATTCCTTTTGGTCGCGGCAACAATCGCTCTGTCCCAATCGGAGCAATTACCGAACAAGTCAGAACCTTGGTTAACAATGGCGTGCAAGAAGTCGTTTTGACCGGGGTTGATATCACCGACTATGGACTGGACCTACCGGGAAAACCAACCCTTGGCCAGATGACCCGCAGATTATTGGCTCAAGTACCAGAACTCAAACGCCTTAGGCTTTCTTCTCTTGATCCTGTTGAGATTGACGAAGATACCTACAGACTGTTCAGTGAAGAACCACGAATCATGCCCCACTTGCATATTTCTTTGCAGGCAGGTGATGACATGGTTCTCAAGCGGATGAAACGGCGGCACCTAAGACAAGACGTCATCGACATGGTGGTCAAAGCCCGAGAACTACGTCCAGATGTTGTTTTCGGTGCAGATATCATTGCTGGTTTTCCAACTGAAACCGATGAAATGTTCGAAAACACCTATCGTCTGGTTGAAGAGCTGGGCCTGACCTATTTACATGTATTCCCCTATTCCGAGCGCCCGGGAACACCTGCAGCAAAAATGCCTCAAGTTCCGGGTAATCTTCGTAAAGAACGGGCTGCACGCTTAAGGGGTGCCGGACAAAAAGCGGAGAATCTTTTTATGCAGGGTAGAGTGGGTACGACAGCACAGGTCCTAATTGAAAAGAACGGGTTCGGCCGAACAGAACACTATGCACCTGTACAAGTTGATGCACTGGAAGGAGATCTTTCCGGACAAGTCGTTCCTGTGTACATTGCAGATGTTCGTGATGGAAAGCTGCATGCCTACCCCTTAGGAACAAAAGCAGCCGACACCGCCAGAGCCCAGATATCCAGCAATAAGATGCCTCAATAATCTATTACAAACACCACAAAAAGAGCGATCCTCCAAATGAGCGAAGATAAGAAAAAAGGTGGCTGGTTTTCCCGCCTGAAAGCTGGACTTAGCCGTTCGTCCTCTAAGCTGGGTGACGGTATTGGCGGAATCTTTACCAAGAAGAAATTGGACGACGAGAGTATCGAAGAGCTGGAAGAGCTTTTGATCACTTCTGATTTAGGCGTCGCAACCGCAACAAAATTAACAGAAAATCTAGCGAAGACCCGGTTTAACAAAGATGTAGAACCGCTAGAAGTTTCAGAAACACTCGCAGAAGACATTGCAACAATTCTAGAACCTGTTGCAATCCCACTTAACGTTGACAGGTCCAAGTCCCCTCATATTATCTTGATGGTCGGCGTTAATGGTAGCGGTAAGACCACAACAATCGGCAAACTGGCAACTCAATACAAAGCTCAGGGCCTCAATGTTATGCTTGCCGCAGGTGATACCTTCAGGGCAGCAGCCATAGAACAGCTACAGATATGGGGGGACCGCACAGGATGCCCGGTTGTCGCCAAAGAAACCGGCGCAGATGCAGCAGGTCTTGCCTACGAAGCGATTGAACGTGCGAAGGCTGAAAATGCTGATGTTGTTCTTATTGATACTGCCGGTCGCCTCCACAACAAATCAGATTTAATGTCAGAGCTCCAGAAAGTCATTCGTGTTATTAAAAAGCTTGATGAGAATGCCCCCCACGACGTGGTCTTGGTACTGGATGCAACAACAGGTCAAAACGCCGTTTCACAGGTTGGCACTTTTAAAGAACTCGTCGATATCACTGGCTTGGTTGTGACTAAATTGGACGGCTCTGCACGCGGGGGAATACTTGTCGCTTTAGCAGAAAAGTTCGGGCTACCAGTTCATGCTATCGGGGTCGGTGAAACCGCCGATGATTTACGCCCCTTTACAGCCAAGGATTTTTCACGTTCTCTTATGGGGCTGGACAAGATCTAAATCGCCGCGCCCCCTCTCTTTGAAAAAATAAAAGAAAAGCTCTTCCGTGTTCAAAAAATATCTCGTTCTTATCTGTGCTTCTTTTTCTGTTATCACGTCTCTATTATCTGCAAGTTATGCAGAACAAAATCAGCAACTTGATTCAAACGAAGTCATCACTGAATACGGGAAAATAGCGACGGGGCTAGCATTAGAAGAAAGATGTCTGCTTCTTTCCTCCGTAGAAACCAGAGAGTACTATTGGCATCAATATCTACTCGACTTTTCTCTCAGCAAAATTTTTACAGGCTCTCCCGTTCTGACAATGATTCGCGGGACAGCCCACCAGACCTCAAAAGATGAGCGCTTCAAATGTGATCAGGAATCATTGGATTTCATCCAAAGCTCACTCCAAAAAGCACGGGACCTGAATTTCAAGCTAACTGGGAAAGCTTTTGAAGAAAACGTCAGTGACCAGGCATTCGACGAACAACGAATAACTATTATCGCTGCAGCGACTGGTACAAACGCGGTTTGTGAGCATCTTTTACCCGAATACGCAGAACAGTTACGAGTTGGCTATGAAGCATTAACTGATGCGATGAAAATTCGGTACCCGGAAAATCCGGATACATCTCGTATCAAGGCTTCATATACCGAAGCAGCCAACCAAGAAAAAACCTCTTGCAACGAGCAAACCAACCAACAAGCTCTACAGGGGTGGCAGCTAACAAGACTGTTGATGCAACAATTTCGGTTGGCCTTTGCAACCAAAAAACCCTAGCCGCTTGCGCCAAACAACTGCTTTACATTTGAGATTATCCCCTTTGTCGGCACCGTGCTTGTGAAAGCACACAAATCAGCTCAAACATCAGATTAACACCTACTATTGCTGTCCCGCCCGATTGATCAAAGGGCGGAGAAACTTCAACTAGATCCGCGCCGATCAAGTTCAAATCCCCAAGAGATCTAATCATCACCTGCGCATCAAAAGGGGTGTAACCACCGATTTCCGGGGTTCCAGTTCCCGGTGCATAACAAGGGTCCAAAGCATCAATATCAAAGGTCACATAAACTCTTTCGTCGCCGACCACGCGATGAATTTCTTTAATGACCCTTTGAATTCCAAGATCAAAATACTCTTCAATCGTAATTACTCTTATCCCAACTTCTTGCGCATATTCTTCATCAGAACGATCATAACGTGATCCGCGAATGCCAACCTGCACAACGCGCTTGGGGTCAAGCAATCCCTCTTCTATTGCGCGGCGGAACGGTGTTCCATGGGTCAGTTTACTCCCGCCAAAATAGCTATCATTCACATCCATATGGGCATCAAAATGCACCATACCAACCGGGCCACTATCCGCGACAAGCCCGCGAAGAATTGGCAACGAAATCATATGATCCCCGCCAGCAACCATCGGCATGACACCAGCCTTACGAATACTCGCCATAAAGTCAGTGACACGTTGCATTGTCATATCAAGATCGACAGGATTAACTTTTACATCCCCAAAATCAGCAATCCGACAATCATCAAAGGGCGCGATCCAGGTTGCTCCGTTATAGCGACGGATCAGGCTAGACATATCCCTGAGCTGACGAGGGCCATGACGTGTACCAGGTCGGTTAGTAACCCCTGCGTCCCATGGGACACCAATGATTCCAATATCATAACCAGTAAATTCAGAGACATGAGGCAGTCTCATAAATGTCGCAATGCCACTGAATCGCGGCATGTCCATTCCATCTGGTGGTAATTCCGTTAACTTGCTCATTCTTGCCTCCCAAAATAAATCTCGCCTTTAGTGTCTCCCTGCGGGTAACTTAATAAAATAATAAAATAACAAATGTTACTTTGAGAATTATCAAACTATGAAACTTGACAATCTGGACCTTCGCCAACTTCGCGTATTCCTGACTGTTGCCGACTGTGGTGGTTTTTCACAGGCCCAGGCCGAGTTGAATATCAGCATCTCGACAATTAGCATTCAAATGTCAGATTTGGAAACCCGACTTGGTATGCGCCTATGTCAACGGGGCCGGTCGGGCTTTTCACTCACAAAGGAAGGGGAACGTGTTTATAGCGCAGCTAAAACGCTTTTTAGTCAGATAGATGGTTTTAACAACGAAATTCATGATCTGAGACAGGAGCTTAGTGGCAAGCTTTTGTTAGGTATCGCAGATAATCTGGTGACCCACCCAAACCCTTCGATTTCCCAAAGTTTGCACCAGCTCTTTAACATGGAGGGCAAAATAGAAGCTGCGATCAGTATCCTCCCTCCTAATTTATTAGAAAGAGAAGTACTTGACCAACGTCTGGATATTGCAATCGGCGCCTTTCCCAAGCAACTTCCCGGCCTTCATTATCAACCACTCTTTACGGAAAATCAGATCCTGTATTGCAGTTCAAAACATCCTCTTTTCAACAGTAATACGGACAAACTCAGCCTTCAGGACTTGGTAAAACACAAGGTGGCTCAACGTGGATATACGGCTGGACGACCTCACCCATCAAACATCAAAACAGCAGGATCAGGTGCCCTTTCTTATCAAATGGAGGGACTTGTTTACCTTGTTCTTTCTGGTCATTTCATTGCTCACCTTCCTGACCATCTCGCTCAGAAATGGGTAGAAAGGGGTGCTATGAAAGCGCTCAATCCCCAAGGACTTGGCTATGAATCAACATTTGAATTAATTGTCAGGGCAGGCACACATGCATCACCCGTCCTTAAAGCTTTCAAACAGTGCTTGGCTACTTGCTTAGCCGCAAAAAAGAAAGGGACCCTGCTATAGCCAAGGTCCCTTTTAACTGAATACCTAAGGGATAAAAAAACCTTAAGCCTCACGGATTTGATGAATAAAATCATCAACCTGTGTATTAAGCATTTCAGACTGTCGTGAAAGCTCTGATGCTGCACTTAAAACATCCTGTGCTGATCGACCCGTTTCTTCTACGCCGTTTGTGACATCAGAAATCGTAGAAGACACTTCACCCGTAGCTGTCGCGGCCTCTTGAACATTACGCGATATCTCAAGCGTCGCCGCCCCTTGCTCTTCTACCGCCGCAGCCACAGAAGACGTAATTTCATTTATTTGCTCAATCGTGCCTGTAATTTTACCGATGGCATCAGCCGCTGTATCTGTAGCCCCTTGAATACCCGTCACCTGTTGCGCAATCTCCTCGGTTGCTTTGGCTGTCTGTGTCGCGAGACTCTTCACTTCACTTGCAACCACAGCAAAGCCTTTTCCAGCATCACCTGCACGGGCAGCTTCAATCGTGGCATTTAAAGCAAGTAAGTTTGTTTGTTCAGCAATGTCCGAAATTAGCTTGATAACTTCCCCAATTTTAGTAGATGCTTCTAGTAAGCCCGAAACCTGCGTGTTTGCATCTTCAGCTCTGGCAACAGCATCACTTGCAATACTTGTCGATTGACTAACCTGTCGGCTAATTTCATTAATCGAACTAGAGAGTTCTTCAGCCGCAGCAGCCACAGTCTGCACATTACCCGTGGCATGTTCTGAGGCAGAGGTTACGGCCACAGCCTGTTGAGACGTGTTACCAGCTGTTTCTTGCATCCCTTCTGAGGTACTTCTCATCTCCGTTGCCGCAGACGAAACAGTTTGAACGATCCCCTTCACTTCGCTCTCAAAGCGATCAGCAAGTTCGACCATAGCCTGTCGTTTTTCTTGTTCGTTTCGCTTCTCAACTTCCTTGCGTTCTTCTTCCAGTTTTTTAACGGCAATTGCATTGTCTCTAAACACCAGAACGGCCTTAGCCATATCAGCAATCTCATCATGACCGCTTGCACCCCGGATCTCAACGTCCAGATTACCATCAACCAACTCTTGCATAGAAGATGTAATCGACTTTACTGGGTAGATCACCCGCATGGCAACAATCCAAAATGAAACCAGGCCAGCAACGACACCAACAACCAAGATAATCAACGCCGTAACCATACGATTCCAGCTTTCTGTTGCGGCAGTATTTGCTAATTCTCCTGAAGTAATTGTTGTTACATCCACCAAATCCCAGAGAGGACTGATCGCGCTTTCGGCTGTTTTAGACCACGTTGCTTCATCAACCGGATAGTCAGTGCCACGAATACCCTTTTTGAAAACAGTCTCACGCATGCCTTCGAACTGATCCTTTGCAAAGAAACCAGCTTCCAGTTCGGTCATCACACCAGTAATTTTTTCTGCAGCCTCTGGCTTGTTTGTATAAACAAGAAAGTTCTGCCACGCGTTCTCCAACCGTCCGCGATCGGTATAGAAGTTCTTTAAACGTGTACCCCGCAATTTGACCTTCTTAGAGATCGCATAGGCCAAACCCGCTTTTTCTCGACTCGCATACTCACTCATGACCCATGCACTTTCTTTTAAGCGCTGCACCATCGTAAAATTCGGACCTGATTTTTTGGGCTGAAACGAGGACCTTTCCCGCAGTATTTTCGACGCCATGATCATACTTGTAATGGCGGGTTCTGCGGCAGATCCTACCTTTCGATCTCGCTGAAACTTCGGGACTGAGATATATGTATCTATATCAGGACGCATCTCTACTAATAACGTATGAGTTGCCTGTACTTCTTCCAAAACAGCTGCTTTATCAAGAAATTTTGCATTAGCTTCCAACCAAGAGAAAGCTTTCAGGAAGTTCTCATCCCCCTGTTCCCGGGCATTGATGATATTCTTTTGCCCCGCCTTCGTTATTTCTTGGCTTGATGCAATTGCAACAGACGTTAAAGAACGCTCTTCTGCCCAATACTTTGCAGCCTGAATTAATTGCCCCTCAACCCTGTTATATTCCAACGTTGTCTGCGTATCCTGATAATCCTGCCAATCATCTAGAACAGAAATCGCGGCTTGGTAGATAACAAGTCCTGTTAGGATTAAAGCAACAGCATAAAGACTGTTACGAATAGTTAGGGCTTTAGACGGCATTTACTCGAACTCCATAGCATTAGCGACCCGGGATCGCGCGACCTGAAACACAAATGTAAGTTCGGATTATTTAACAACTAACTAATAAATACTTATATTTTGAAATTTTTATTGAAAAAAATTACCTTTTATAAATACAAATACATATTCTTTAAATATAAAAAAATTCTATATTAATTATAGCCAATACCTATATCACGAATATGTTTGGCAATAAGGCGTGTAAAATTCAGGCTTCACGGGGATTAGAAAATGGAGGAAACCAGTTTTTTTCCTGAACGGAATAGTACTGATTGAGGGCCCACTCTACAGTTGGAAAGGCCAAATCGCGCCAAGGAATATCATCCCGGCCAAAAAGAGCGACCTCTTGACTTTCTGGCCCGGGAGAGACTTCTGGGTGGGATAACTTGGCCCGGTAAATAATCTGCACCTGACTAATTTGAGGGATAGAGTATATAGCGAGAAGCTGATCAATTTTTAGTTTTGCACGGGCTTCTTCCCAAGCCTCCCTAGCTGCTCCCTCGTCTGCAGTCTCATTCAACTCCATATAACCAGCTGGCAGCGCCCAATATCCTCGTCGAGGCTCTATTTCTCTTTTAACCAACAATACTTTTTGCTGCCAGGTAGCAACAACCCCGACGACAATTTTTGGATTTTCATAAATGACATATTCACAGGCATCACAAACCAGTCGTTCCCTGTCATCTTGCTCAGGAATTCTACGTGAAAAAGCTGCATCCGCAGGAATATGAAGATGATCATCATTACTCATGAGCTCAGCATGTCCCTGCCGCGAGCCCAGAGCAAGAACAATATCATTTCAAGATCTCTTACAAATCAAGGAGACTTACAAACGCTTTGAAAGGTGGATGCCAGCCAACATACACCGAACGGATCCACCAGCCTTTTCAATCGTGGGGATTGAAACGACAACAATTGAGAGACACTGCTCAATCAGATTAATCTGCTCAGAGGTCAATGAATGATAAGCAGTCGCTGACATCACAAGCAGTCGCCCTGCTGCCCCCTGAACTTCCAACATATTCCCGGCAAATGATGACACTTGTTTTTCCGAAAGCTCGATAACCTTTCGCCCCGTGCTTTTAAGTCGCTGCAACAACTCTGCCCTTTGGGTATCATTGCGGACCATCTTTGCGCCGATCAGAACCAGGTCGCTTGTAATACACATCAACACGTTCGTATGATAAACGGCATTTCCATTGCTATCAGAGGCGTCAAAAACCATCGGCTCATAATTAAACTGAGAACAAAATCGCTCTAGAAGAACCGGGTCAGATCGTCGCGACTTACATACATATGCCACACGCTCTATATGATCCAGCACCATCGCTCCTGTGCCTTCTAGATACCGCCCATCTTTCTCTTGTCCTGAATAGTCAATAATGTCTTGGACCCGGTATACTTGTTTAAGCATCTCGATAATATCCGTACGGCGCTCTCGTCGTCGGCTTTCCACAGACATAGGGTATATAGCGACATGACCACCTGCGTGTGTAGAAAACCAATTATTCGGAAAGACAGAATCAGGCGTGTGATAATTTTCATCTTCAAAAACATGCACATCAACCCCAAGAGATTTGAGCTCATCAACAACGCCAGAGGCTTCCTTAAAAGCGTTATATCCATCAGTTATATCCTGTTTATTCGCTATCGCCTGAAAACTGTTATCTAAAGCTGTTTCGGGGTTCGCTATAAAATGATGAGGTCGAACAAGAACAACCCCCACCGGAGTTTGTGGATTTTTACCTATAACAGACGGGTGTAAATTTGCAGGAGCACAAGAGGACATAACAGATAAACTTCCTAGACTGATGAGTACACGACAAAAATAATGTGTTTGATAAGGTCTGGAGCTTAGGAGAGTGATACTTTAATTAATATGTCAGTATTTTGTATATAATTGCATTTTTTTAATCAAATTATATACTCATATTAGCAATTTGTTCAATTTGGCCTATACTCATGTATAAATTTGATTCCTTAGACCAAGAATTAATAACCATCTTAAAAAAAGATGGTCGAGCGCCACTATCCAAGCTAGCCGATATTTTGCAGGTATCAAGGGGCACAGTGCAAAATAGGTTGGATCGATTGTTGAATTCAGGTGCTTTGTTGGGCTTTACGGTTCGCGTCAGAGAAGAAAGCGAACCAAACCTGATTAAAGCAATTATGTCGATAGAAGTAATGGGTAAATCAACAACCCAGGTCATTCAAAAACTCAGAGGCATGCCGGAATTGGTCAAGCTACACACAACAAATGGAAAATGGGATCTTGTAGCAGAAATACAGGTTACCAGCTTGCAGGAATTTGACGTCACTCTTAGAAAAGTCAGAAGTATTGATGGCATACTCAACAGCGAAACAAGTCTTTTACTCAGCTCTGTTTAACCAAAAACCAGCCAAGGTCGGCCAGCTACTTACTCAATCAATGAACACTTGATCGTTATACTCTAATATTCAAAAACGACCCTCGGGGAAGTATTTTACCGGATTCAGCCGCTAATCTTGCTGCATCAAATAACTCTTTCAGCCGTTCGGCAACGCCAAAGCTTCTAAGGTCACCCGTAAAGGGCTGAAGAACCTTTTGAAGCCTAAGCTGAGCAGGAGTTGTTTCTTTGGGGATCTCAGAGGATTCTTGTCGCGACGGTTGTTGCTTTGTGGCTCCATCCAGCGCTACACCTGATAAAAACCCGGCATCCGTTTTATTAGAAATTTTCATATCTTAATTATGGCAACTTCCCGTAAAGAATATATTAACTGCACAAAATCACTCTTTTTAGGTGAATAATAATGAGCACCCACAGCAATTAAGTTAAAATCAAATAATTACACAACTCTTTATTACAACTTATCAGTACCGATTCTTTCCGTGAAATTTTTATTAACAGCACAGAACTTGCTATCAACTATGCACATAAACTACTATATTTAGTATCGACTATGTAGAGACACACATATCTCGAATAGATTAACCAAAAAATTAAGACTATTTTCATAAATTTTGACGTAATTGTTTGTTTATGAGCAATCTACATGGGTGTGGATTCTCTGACAATAATAAGGACTAATGCAGTCAATAATGGCTGTGAACGCGCAAGTAGCGCACCGGGGTATAAGGAAGCGGGGGTTCCCTTGCCGGAAAACCAGGATAATAACTTGCAAAAGTTGCTCTCGATGGCTCTAGACCGCTCGGTCAAAGGCCGAGAAGCGCTTGCGCGGACAATTGGCCATCTTTTTTCAGAAGAAGAAATCGCTCTTTCTGAATTAGAGAGAGCCTTGATGACTGATATCTTGGGCAAATTGATCAGCGACGTAGAACAGTTGGTCCGCCAGGCCCTAAGCGAAGAACTTGCCGCAACCAAGACCGTTCCCCATGAACTGATTCTAATGCTTGCGAACGACGACATCGAAGTGGCTCGTCCGATCTTATTGAATAGCGATATCTTAAAAGATCAAGATCTGGTCGACATTATCAAATCCCGAACTCATCAACATCAACTCTCTATCGCACTCCGGAATGAATTAAGCAGCGAAGTTTCTGATGCCTTGATCAATACGGGCAAAAAAGACGTTATCAAAACACTCCTTGAAAACAAAAACGCATCTATTTCAGAACTAACGTTAGAGTATCTAGCCGATCAATCCCGGCGCATTGATGATTTCCAAGAGCCCCTAATCAACAGAGAAGATTTACCTATACACCTTGCAGAACGCATGTATTGGTGGGTATCAGCAGCCCTAAGATCACATATTCTCAAGAATTTCCCAGTTGATATTCAGGACATAGATAACAAGATACAATCTGGCGTTCATAAACTTATTGACCAAGACAGAATAAAGCCAACGCCGCATGCTCCTTCGACAAAGCTCGCGCAAAAGCTAAAACAAAATAACCTGCTTACCGTAGAAAGTCTGGTTCAATCTCTTCGTCAGGGGGAAGTTGAATTGTTCGAAAGTATGTTCTGTGAAATGAGCGGCTTTCGTCCGGGCGGCCTAAGAAAAGCACTTTATGAAACGAAGGGCGAAGGTATTGCTATTCTATGCCTCGCGATGGGGATACCCAAACAAACGTTCGCGACGATCTTTTTACTTAGCCGCAAAGGTAATCCTCGAGGACAAACAACAGATCCCCGTGATCTTTCCCGAGCAATGTTAATTTATGATAAAGTCAACAAAGATGACGCTCAGTTAATTACTGATTCCTGGCGTATGGATCCCAAATATCAAGACGCCATAAGCGAAATCGATGCAGCCTCGCCCGAAGAAAAATCAGCTAGCGGGGCAAAAGCGTCGTGATGGTAAAAGAAACAAAAGGGCGTATCGTGAAGCTCCCCAAGGATCGCGATACGAAGAATAAAAGTGCCGGCCTTCCTCATAATTTGAGCAGTTCGCTGGAAATTATTTCTGCGCTTAAAAATGATATTGTTCACAACGGCCCCCCAACGTGCGTCATAAGTAATGAAGGTCAGGTTATATTTGCCAATAACGCCTATGAAACAATCGCTGCAGAAATGGAAGATGCCGGATTAATAGAAAATGCTATTGCCCCCCCCTATAGTCCAGCAGAAATCGAAGCAATAAAATCAGCTGGTGGAAGCAATCCCGATGAATATACCATTGTCGTCAACAAGAAAGCCCAACACTATTTAGCTTCCTACCACTATATAAACGGGACCAAAAATCATTCCGGCGCAACAGCAGTTGTTCTTAGCCCCTATGACGAAAATGCCCGTCTAAAAGAGGTTTTAACGTCTGTACAGAGTCGTCTGAATGATATGAGCAGACTGGTTTCAGACTGGACGTGGGAAACAGATAAAAATCTGAATTTCACCTACGTTTCCCCGCAGGTACAAAAAGCCCTAGGGTACCACCCAAGTGAACTTCTGGGACGGAGCATCAAAGATCTGATCGTCGAAGAACCAGATCATGTCTTCCCGAATACAGCAGCGACAGATACCCACAAACCCTTCAGAGACGAACAACTGTCAATCCTAAGCCGATCCGGCGAAGAACGGCTGTTCCTGGTCAGTGGCCTAGCCTTTTATAACAATGATAATCGTACCTACGCCGGTTACCGGGGAAGCGCCCGAGATGTTACAGAACAGCAACACCAGCAAGGCGCGCTGAGAACAGCAAAGGAAACAGCTGAAGTCGCCAATCGAGCTAAGTCTGAATTTCTGGCTAATATGAGCCATGAGCTTCGCACACCACTAAACGCTATCATTGGCTTCTCCGAGATGATGTCATCTCAGCTTTTGGGGCCGCTCGGAAACAAGCAATATCATGAATATTCACATGATATTCATACCTCTGCTCGCCACCTGTTAAGCGTGATCAACGATATTCTGGATGTTGCAAAGATAGAAGCCGGGAAACTCGAACTACTAGAAGATGCCACAGACCCTCTCAAATTAGCAGTATCTGTTCAGCGCCTGATGATAGAACGCGCTGAAAATGCGGGCCTAAAACTGAAATTGTCCCTTCCGTCAAAGCTTCCGCTTATTTACGCAGACCAACGAAAGCTAAAACAAGTACTTATCAATCTTCTTGCAAATTCAGTTAAATTCACGCCTTCGGGCGGGACCGTTGAACTTGCTGGTGGGGTGAACGACGACGGTGATTTCGAATTTGTCATTATGGATACCGGAATCGGTATGTCCGAAGATGATATACCGAAAGCTTTTGAACCTTTTGCCCAAATTGACAGCACTTTAAGTCGCCAGTTTGACGGCACAGGTCTCGGTCTTCCATTAGCGCAAGGCCTCATCAGACTTCACGGTGGTGAACTTGAAATGACCAGTGATCCCGGCAAAGGAACTTCTGTAAAATGTGTGCTACCCGGATCTAGAATCCTGCCCTCTTAAAGCACTTATCGACACGAATCTAACCCAGTTGATTTCGCACTGCACAAAACAGATGCGTCCCTTCATTCCTCTGTGCTAGGCTTTCGCTCTCTTCTTTTAGTCCGGAGTCTAAAGCCGGGTATGCAACATACACCTGTTAATTTTGGCTCCACCAGAGCCGCCTATATTCAGGGAGCAAAAGATGCTCTCACCATACCAGCCCTCATTTTAGGCAGTACCTATATGGGATTTGGCGCCCTGGTCAGTGAAACCGGGCTGGAAGTTTGGCATGCCTTGATCTCAACGGCTGTTAACTGGGCTATTCCGGGGCAAATTGCGACGATGGAACTTTATGCGATTAATGCCTCGCTGTTTGCTATCGCCGCCGCAGTTGGTTTGATTAACTGCCGATTAATGCCCATGACAATTGTCTTAATGCCCTTGATCCGGAACAAAACAACCCCAAAAATTGTTTATTACTTCATGAGCAATTTTATCGCCGTTACAGGATGGGCAGCAGCAATGAAATTGTGTCCCAAACTTCCCGAAGAACAGCGCCTTCCCTACTTCACAGGTTTTGTCATCCCTTTGTGGTCCACTTGCATGCTCGCAACCTTCGTTGGATATCACCTTCCCGGTGTGCTTCCCGCCGAAGTTACAATGGGTTTGGTGTTCCTAAACCCAGTTTACTTTATGCTGGTCTTTCTTGCTGATTTTACACAACCCGGCCGACCAACAGCCTTAATTCTAGGCGCAATTTTAGGCCCACTAACCTTTTTACTCACACCCAATTGGAGCTTGCTCATAACCGGGGTGGTTGCCGGGACGATTGCTTTCCTGATCAGCGAGCACAGACTCAAGAAAACTCAATCATCATGAATGGATTAGACAGCTTTCTAAGTTCGGATTTTATGGCCCCAATGGCTGCATTGGGTGTTGCTGCCGCCGTTACTTACTTTTGGCGGGGTTTGGGCGTTGCCGTATCAGGCAAAATGGATAAAGACAGCGCCATTTTCCGCTGGGTTACATGCGTTGCTTACGCATTACTCGCAGGGTTAATTGCTCGGATGATTCTTTTACCCATCGGCCCATTGGCTGAATTGGGATTAGAACAACGTGCCGGAGCCACAATCATTTCTCTAGCCGTCTTTTTTCTAACTCGAAAAAACCTACTCGCCGGAGTAACCGCGGGAGCCGTAGCACTGGTTCTAATGGCAAGACTGGGACCTCTATAAAAGGCCCCAGCTAAAAGTACAGTTTAAGCTTCTCTAATCCTATTAAGCCGCGTCTTCCAACGCCTTCACTCCTGGAAGTGTCTTTCCTTCCAGCCATTCAAGAAATGCTCCGCCCGCCGTTGAGATATAAGAAAAATCTTTATCAACCCCAGCATGAACCAAAGCGGCAACCGTATCTCCTCCGCCCGCAACAGTCAGGAGATCACCAGATATCGTTAGAGCGGCTGCTGCTTGAGCCACTGAATTAGTGGCAGCATCAAACGGCTCTGTTTCAAAACAGCCAAGCGGGCCGTTCCAAACCAGTGTCTTACATTTTTTCAATTCAGCAATGATTTCCTGCGCGGTTTGTTGCCCCGCGTCCAAGATCATTTTATTCTCAGGAACCGCAGAAGCCTCAACAGTAGATGTTGGTACATTTTCCGCCAAAGTCTCTGCCACAACAACATCAGATGGTAACATTACCTTACAATTTTGCGCCTCAGCCTCCTTGAGAATAGTCCGTGCTGTATCCGCCATTTCATGTTCACAAAGAGAACGACCAATTTCGATTCCCTGTGCATTCAAAAAGGTATTCGCCATGCCACCGCCGATAACCAGTACATCAACCCGCCCCACCAGGTTACTAAGCAATTCCAGTTTGGTAGATACCTTCGCCCCACCGACCAGTGCAGCAACAGGGCGTTTTGGCTGCCCCAGCGCCTGTGTCAGATGCTCCAGTTCGGTTTGCATCAAACGTCCTGCCGCAGCAGGAAGTAAGCGTGCCAGCCCTTCAGTAGAAGCATGTGCGCGGTGTGCAGCAGAAAAAGCGTCATTGATGAAAACATCCCCCAGCTTCGCAAGCTCTTGTGCAAAAGAGGCTTCATTAGCCTCTTCACCAGCATGAAACCTAAGGTTCTCAAGCATGATGATGTCACCATTTTCTAACGCGTCGACCTGCGCATTAATTTCGGTACCAATGCAATCATTTGCGAAGGCAATTTTTTCACCGCCTAAGGCATCGGAAAGGCCCTGAGCAACGGGTGCCAAACTCATTTCAGGAACGACACTACCTTTTGGGCGTCCGAAATGGGCCATTAGGATTATTTTTGCGCCTTGAGCCTTCAAATCCCGAATTGTTGGCAAAACCCGCACGATACGACTGTTATCAGTAATTTTTCCGTCCCTGATCGGAACATTAAAATCCACCCTGACAAGCGCACGCTTTCCGCTCAACTGAAGATCGTCAATAGTTTGAAATTGAGTCATGATTACTTCCTGTTGTTCTTATAAGACTTCTGGCGCCCAAATCGTTTTTTATTTAATGGAAGTCGTACAGAGTCACCCCATCAAATTCAAGCAAGAAGTGGATACTATAGCCCTGTTCGAGAAATCAGGATATAACGGCATGAATGGTCATAGGCGTTCGAATTCCAGCAATCTGGGAAAGCCAGATAGTTGGGTACATCAATACCGGATATATCAACATTAGAACCAAAAATTTGTACCAAAGGAATTATTGCGAGAAGGATGGCACACGTGAAACAAAAGATCAGGACCGTTCTAGAGAACACAGCTCGCAAACATCAAACCATCAGCTATCGTATGCTTGCTATCGAAGCTGAGATTCCTGGTCCGCAAATTATCCATAAGTTAACAAATGTACTAGAAGACATACTCCGGCAAGACCATCAAAACGGCGTGCTTTCACTCGTCCCTGTGGCCGTCAGTCGAGGGGAGCCAGCTATTCCACGCACTGGCTTTTTCATTCTATTAAAAGAGCTCGGCCTTTATGACGGGCCAGAACAAGGCCCAGAAGCTATTGATAAACACACTGCATTACTTGCTGAAATATATAGCACAATGCCCAAGGTTCAACATTGAGAACATGGCAAGCCAGAAATTAGCCAATCCCTTATAAAATGAGATACTGACTCTCGACATTTATAAGGGATTTAAAATTAGCCTTTAGTTACCACACGTCAGCTCTTTGAAACCATCACAGCGATAGCTTGAACAAATTTCTTTGGACCCCATGTTGATGGTCGGAAAAAGAGAGCCAATGTTATCATCCCTGACCCAGGCAACAGCTGTTCCATGGCCTTTTTTCTTACACCACTCAACCGCAGCAGGCTCGCCACAATTCGTTCCAGGAGTTAGACAATAGTTCAGACGATAGGCATCAAAAACAGGGTACTCATAGGTGGTCCCCCCTACTGCCGTTGGACTAACAAATCGTTGTGCGGTTTCAGTCGGCAAACTTCCTTGATCAGGTGACGTTTCCGAGCCCAAAGGTTGACTTTCAACATTTTCGGCGGGTTTCGCTTCAAACAATTGATAAGACGACGTAAACAACGGGTTTTCAGATTGAGATGTAATTGCCTGCCGCTGAAGCTCACCCTCTGTCACCTGAGTTGGCGGTGGGATCAAGGCATCATCACCTGCCGGGGTAATGCCAGCAGCAACAAGATCAGAATCCGCAGAACTATATGCTGGAGCTTGAAATGTTGTCCCAGGTTCGGGTGCCGTAAACGTCTGAGGGGCAGGGGCAGAGAACGTCTGGGCGGGCTCAGGCGCCACAAATGTTTGCGGTTCTACGGTTGAAGTCGCCGCTTTAGGAGCAGCATTCTGTATGGCTGCAGACTGCTGTACTTCTGCCTCCTGCTTCACAACAGGAACTTCGGTTGTTGGCGTTGCTGATTGCACAGACACAGATGGAGAAGCAACCTTTTGCTGAGCAGGAGCTTTTGCAACAACGGTCTTAGGAGCAGAACTTGCAACGGCTACCCCTGATATGGAAGCAGCAGGACCGGATACATATTCAACTTTGACAGAACGTGCACGCCCTTTATAGCCATAGTCAGCAAGATTGAACTTGCGAATACTCTCTGCCTTGAAAGGAAAAGTAACGTGATTTCCCTGACAATCAGGGAAATCATATAATGTTGCCCGCACGCGGTGACGAACGGACTGATAAGCCCCATCCATGCCGTCGGGATGCATAAAGATCAGTTGATCGCTATCGTTAAATCGAAAAGTGCCACGTTCTCCGGCATAGGTCGTTGGACCAACCAGATTTTGGCAATACCCCGTACGCCCTTTGTCCCATGCTGGAATAAAGGCGCGTCTGTAGTTCAACTGTTCAAGAACATTTGCACAGCCACGGCTATAGGTATTCAAACGCTGCAACATAAGAATTCCCGGTGGTGGCCCCATGTCTCGGCGATAAATAATCATAGACGAATAGGTATCATCTTTCGGGACTGCCATTGAAACTGGCGCATCATTTACACGTTTTAGCGGGACTAAGTCAGCAGATGCCCCCTGCCATAACAAATGAGGCTCTTCTTTACTCCCCAAAAGCGGGGAACAGGATTTATCCGTGGTTTGAAACAACGGCCCCTCGAAAAACAACGCCCCGACTTGGGAACCAAGCTTCACAGAAGAAACCCGACCAGAGAGATCACCAAGAGAAGGAATAAAAGAATAAAGCTGGTCAGCAGAAAGTTCAAAAACTTTCGCGGCTCCCGCATACTCTAATCCATCAAACGCAATAAGTTGATTAGGAGCTGGCTCTCCGGCCAAATCCTGAGCATGAACTGTTCCTGCCAGAGAGCTGAAACCAGCCACAATAGCCACCATCGTTCCGGCAATACGCCCTAATGCTCTCATACGACTTACTTTCCTCATCTCACACAGAATCTTCTTCTGTCTGGCCACTAAACTGGCTCAAACGCACTTTAAAAAGTATTGGCAAAATAACAGGAAGATCGGGGAAAGAAAACCACCTTGATCTTTCCACACAAATTCCAGTTAAAATTCTACCTGATTAACTAATGCTTCCCAAGAGAAGCCACCTGATTACATATAAAAAACGGCCCGACAAACGGACCGTTTTTCATTATCTGTTACCGGAATTAGCCAGCTTTTGAAAAGCGCTCAGCAACGTATTCCCAGTTCACAAGACTATCAACAAACGCTTTCACGTAATCTGGGCGCGCATTGCGGTAATCGATGTAGTAAGAGTGTTCCCACACATCACAACCAAGAAGCGCATGACCACCAGTTACCAATGGATTTTCGCCATTTGCTGTTTTGGTCACAGCAAGCTTGCCGCTACCGTCTAGCACAAGCCAGCACCAACCAGAACCGAACTGTGTCACACCCGCATTTACGAAGTCAGCTTTGAACTGGTCAACACTACCGAAGTCTTCGATGATTTTCTTTTCAAGTTCACCAGGAATAGCGCCACCGCCATTTGGCTTCATCATGTTCCAGAACTCAATATGGTTCCAGTGCTGTGCAGCATTGTTAAAAATGCCCGCTTTAGACGCATCGCCAAAAGAGCCTTTAACGATCTCTTCAAGGGACTTACCTTCCAAGTCTGAACCTTCGAGAAGTTTGTTACCATTTACAACATAGGCGTTATGGTGTTTGTCATGGTGAAACTCAAGAGTTTCTGCTGACATGTATGGTCCCAGTGCATCGTAAGCATATGGAAGGGCTGGTAATTCAAGAGCCATGAGATTTCCCCAATTCTTTAGTTTCGTTTCAGTGTTCGAATTTCTGCCGCACTTTAGCCCGTTTACCCCCTGTTTCAAAAGCGAAAACCGCATCTATATGATTTTCAGTTCCGAATAATCAAAAAGAAAAGAAAATCGGGAACAGATAAACGGGACATTCAAGCGAAAGGCTATTTATTTCTCGATCTTAAGTGTTAAAGCAGAAAGACATTTAAGTGTCTCCTCACTCACATGGTGTTCCACACCCTCGGCGTCAATCTCTGCCGTTGCATCACTGACGCCCGCAGCCTTCAAAAAACGAACTACAATTTCATGCCGACGGCGTGCAGCCAAAGCCATTTCACGCCCCTCCTCCGTCAAGAAAATCGATCGATAAGGCTTAGAAATAACTAATCCCTCGCGCTGTAGACGTTGGATTATTTTATTAACGGTCGCGTGACTGACGCCCATACGTTCGGCCAGTTCAACGACTCGTGCCTCACCATTCACATTGATCAAATCATCAATCAATTCTACGTAATCTTCGGCGACTTCTGTTTTATGGGCTTCGCGGACACGCTCAAACTTTGCAGCCTGTTGTTCTGCATCTTCTAACTCTAAGTTCGATTCAGCGTTTCCCGGGTCAGTAACTGATGCCATGGACTTAAATATAACCTTCCGCCATTCACCTTAAGATCAACTCTGCTTCGCCCCCTACTTACCTGAAAGAATCCCGTATGTAAAAGAGCAAGCTCTTTCATTTATTCTTTAAAAATTTCTTTTTAAGCCCATACGAAATATTAGAAGGCACACGCCAACTATTATGCCATTGACACCAAATGTAGCCTAAGCTACAAATTAATCTAGCAGCAACATAACATTGCCCACCTACGCGAATCGATTCGCTCTCGCCCTAAGCTCCAAAAGCAAGCGGACCTGAAGAAACAAATGATGTTATTTAAATCGTTTACCTTTGTAACAAAGACTATCTTAGCAGCAGCGATGCTCATCGCATCTGGTCAGCTCGCCAAAGCTGATAAACCCGTTGTTGTTACCACCATTGCTCAGATTGCCGATGTCGTCAGCCATATCGTCGGGGATAAGATGGAAGTGGACAGTCTGATGGGCGAAGGCGTTGACCCACACACCTATCGGATGAACAGATACGATGTTGCCGCCCTAACCAAGGCCGACATTGTTCTCTATAATGGTCTCTATCTAGAAGCCCAGATGGAAGACGCCCTAAAGCGTATGGCCACAAAGAAGCCAGTGATTCCTTTGGCAGAAACGATCAATGAATCTATGCTATTAACTAGCCAGGATTACGAAAACAAAAACGATCCCCATGTTTGGATGGATGTCCGAAAGTGGATGGCCGTGACGAGTAAAGCACTTGATGTTATTAAAAAGCACGACCCGGTAAACGCCGATTTCTACGACAAAAATGCCGCCGAATATCTGATCAAACTGGAACAGCTTAATGGATATGTAGAAACTGTTCTTGCAACTGTTCCCTCGAACGAGCGAGTTGTTATCTCTGCTCATGATGCTTTTAACTATTTTGGCAAAGCATACGGCTTTGAAGTTGTCGGCATTCAGGGGTTAAGCACCGCAAGTGAAGCAGGATTAAAAAAGATTGAAACCCTTGTTGATCTTATCGTGACACGTAAGATCAGCGCCGTTTTTGTTGAAAGTTCTGTAGCCGATCGAAATGTAAAAGCTTTAATCGAAGGCGCTAAAGCTCGTGGCCATAACATAACAATCGGGGGCACGCTTTTTTCCGATGCGATGGGGCCCGCGGGAACCTACGAAGGCACCTATATCGGCATGCTTGATCACAATGCGACAGTAATTAGCCGTGCCCTTGGGGGTGAAGCACCGCTAGCTGGCATGAGCAAACAATTGACCTTGACCCAACACACAGCTAACTAAGGCTGTACAGGAAACTTTCCGATGATCGCGAAACTATTGAAATTGCAACCGAGTACATCCCTCAGCTCAGAGACCGCAAAAAAAGCCCCCTTGGCAATCGAAGGACTTTCTGTTGCCTATCACCACAAACCAGTGGTCTGGGATCTCTCGTTTATTGCACCGGAGAAAGGGTTGGTCGCGGTCGTAGGCCCCAATGGGGCCGGGAAGTCAACTTTCATCAAAGCTGCCCTTGGCTTGATCCCGAAGCTATCGGGGGAAATCACCGTTTACGGTAAGCCCGTGGACAAGCAACGTAAGCTTATCGGATACGTTCCTCAACGCGGCAGCGTGGACTGGGATTTCCCCGCCTCTGCGCTTGATGTTGTCACCATGGGACTTTACGGCGAGATTGGCTGGCTGAAACCCGTTCGAAAAGCCCATAAAGAACAGGCTCTATCTTATTTAGAGAAAGTCGGGATGGTCGATTTCGCAGATCGGCAGATCGGACAGCTATCTGGCGGGCAACAACAACGTGTTTTTCTTGCCCGTGCACTGGCACAGGACGCATTGCTTTATTTCATGGATGAACCTTTTGTCGGTGTCGATGCCGCGACAGAACGTGCCATTATCAATGTATTGAAAAAGCTAAAAGATCAGGGGAAAACCGTAATTTGTGTTCACCATGACCTTCAATCGGCCCCGGATTATTTCGATCACGCGCTTATTCTCAATGTCAGGTCAGTGGCCAGTGGCCCAATGCACGAGGCCTTTACCTCTGAAAACTTGCAACGTGCCTACGGTGGCCGCCTAGCACCTTCGGAATTGTCAGGGTTGATGTCTCTCGCAGGCCAATGATCCTAACCTAAAGACCCAGAACACATTAAAAACCAGAAAATACCACCAGAAACGCCAAAGGCAGAATCGTGCTTCAGGAACTTTTTGAAACCCTAACTTTACAGAGTGGGTACAACACGAATGTTGTCCTTCTCGGTGCTGGCTTACTTGGCACTGCAGGGGGAGTTGTCGGTGTCTTCTCTCTTTTGCGTAAACGCGCCTTGATCAGCGATGCAATCAGCCATGCAACTCTTCCCGGCATCACATTGGGGTTTCTGGTTGCCCTTACCCTGACAGGGACAGGCAAAAGCCTTCCTTTTCTCATGATCGGCTCAACACTGAGCGGTATACTTGGCGTTTTATTAGTCCAATGGATCAAGGACAACACACGCCTTCCAGAAGATTCGGCTATTGGTACTGTGCTCAGCTCGTTCTTTGGTCTGGGCGTTGTATTGATGAGCTACATTCAAACCCTGAAAAGCGGGAGCCAGGCGGGTCTGGAGAGTTACTTACTAGGCTCCACAGCCAGCATGCTACAGAGTGAAGCCGAAATGATCGCCACTTCAGCCCTTGTCATAACTGTGCTTGCTGTCCTGTTCATGAAAGAATTTGGCTTGGTATGCTTTGATCCGGATTACGCTGCATCACGTGGCTGGGCCGTGAGTAAAATTGACCTTCTTATGATGGCCCTATTGCTCGCGGTTGTTGTCATTGGCCTTAAAACTGTAGGACTCATTCTGATCATCGCGCTTGTAATTATCCCACCCGTTGCGGCCCGTTTTTGGACTGACCGCCTGGGCGTTATGGTCGCAATTTCTGCCTTTACGGGCGGGATGAGCTGTTATCTTGGGGCAGCGTTATCTGCGCTTACCCCGGACTTACCTTCTGGGGCAACAATCGTGTTGACCGCAACAGCTCTCTTTACACTCTCTCTTCTTTTTGCCCCGAAAAGAGGTGTGGTTGCCACGGCCTTAAGACAGTTTTCCTTCAGACTCAAAATTACGCGCCGCCGTGCTCTTTTATCCCTCGACAAGGGGCAACCGGATCTATCTTTTTTGGCCTCATTCTTGTTGAAACATGAAGGCGTTTTGAACAACGACCTCACCCTAACAAAAAGGGGGACGAGAATCGTTACTTCCATGTCCAGAGACCAAGCACTTTGGAATCAATACCTCAATGACTATCCGGAAGAAGCCTTCGCTCAAAACCGCTGGTCGCTTGCCATGATTACCGACATTCTTCCCCGCGATCTAATAAAAGAGCTGGAAATGTCGATTGACAATCCGCAGAAGGAAATCGGCTAATGGATTTACCACTCGCAGATTTTCTCCAGATTGATTTCCCAGCACTACTGGTTGCCTCTCTTGCTGGGCTTTGTTGTGGTTTACCTGGCAACTTCCTTGTTCTCAGGCGCCAGAGTTTGATTGGCGACGCCATGAGCCACGTTGTTTTGCCGGGTATCGTGGTCGGCTACCTCTTGTCTGGAACGTTAGATACATTGCCCATGCTGCTCGGCGCTTTGGGCGCGGCGCTGATATCGGCCCTTTTGATCGAAGTTATCCGCCGTCTTGGTAATGTAGAACCAGGTGCAGCCATGGGAGTCGTTTTTACATCCATGTTTGCTCTTGGTGTGCTCATTTTGGAACAGACCGGAGCCTCTGGTGTTCATCTTGATGTCGAACATGCCCTCTACGGAAATCTGGAATCTACTCTCTGGTTCGGGCTAAACAACTGGTCTGATATATTATCAACTGATGGGCTGGCACAGATGCCGGGCAGTATCAGCAGGCTTGGGGGTGTTACCCTTCTCGTCCTGCTTGTCATTATCCTCTTTTTTAAAGAATTGAAGATATCAACCTTTGATCCCGCGATGGCAACATCCTTGGGCTTCAATGCCCGTTACATCAGCATTGGCCTGATCATCATAACTGCAACCTCTGCTGTTGCCGCATTTGATGCCGTTGGATCCATTCTTGTCATTGCCATGTTCATCTGCCCCGCCGCAACGGCACGTATGTGGACGGATAAACTGAGTTCCCAGATCATCCTGTCATCCTTCTTTGCACTTTTATCCGGATGCCTCGGATACTTGATCGCCGCTTTTGGCCCGTTTCTACTCGGTGAAAATTACGCGTTAAACGCAGCGGGTATGATTGCCGTTGTCGCGTGTCTGCTACAGGCCTTTTCAATGATATTTGCCCCGAATCACGGGACGCTCGGGCGTTTCCTGAAGCAGCGCAAAGCCCTTCAGGAGCCCGCGCCGCTTTAAATTCGGAAGTCTATTTCTTCAAAACGTTTTCGAGAACATCCAAGGCTTTATTGGTCAAAATATCGATCAAGACAACATCGTCATCTACGATCACAAATCTGCTGTTTGCCCGGCGAGGTAATCTGCTTTGCAAGTCGCTAGGCAGATCACGCTTGGCTAAACCAGGAGGTAGAGACCCTTTTTCATCCAGCTGCTTTTGTAGTCCGGGAGGCAAAGATCCTTTTTTAGCCAAACCTGGCGGCAGGCCTTTCTTCTTGCCCTTCCCTTTATTCTTTTTGTGATCTTTGGACGTCTGGTCTTCTTTGCCAAAATAACGATTAATCACCGTCCGCTCAATTTCACTGATCACATTTCCAATGACCTGTTCTTGCGACGTTTGTGCCGCATAGGCTGGCGACATGGACACAATCCCCACAGCCGTCAAACAAAGAACGGTTGGTATAATTGCCGCAGTGAAACTTTTTCTGATTAGACGCTTCATAACGTAACCTCATTTCTTGTTCGTTAGGGAAGAGTATAAGCGAAAAGAGGCAATAATTGGATCAGCGTAGATATACCTAGCGGGTAAATGATGATTATAACTTCTGGCTTTGAGTTGGCAGTTTACGTTCTGAAAGCGGCGTACAGCCAAAGAAATTACGATAACAGCGCGAGAAATGCGCCGATGAATTATAGCCACAAGCCAAGGCCACTTCGATAATCCGCATCTTGGTTTGCATGATCAACTGTCGTGATCGATAGAGCCTGAGTTCGCTATAATATCTGGCCGGCGACTTATTAAACTGCTTGCTGAACATGCGTTCTAGTTGACGGCGTGACGATCCCGCAATTTTGGACAACTCTTCAAGGCTCAAAGGCTCTTCCAAGTGATCTTCCATAATTTGGATCACTCGCAACAGGCGTTGATCTTGAATGGAATAGCGTGCGGAAAGACCAAAGTACTGGAACTCTCGACGATCTCTAATACGTTCGTGCACAAACTGATCCGCCACCATTCTGGCCAGCTCAAACCCGTGCAGGTCAGAGATAAAGTTCAGCATCATATCCAGCCCAGCCGTACCGCCCACACAGGTAAAGCCTCTTGCACTAACTTCGAACAGTTCGTTTGATGTTTCAATCTCGGGAAAAGTTTCTTTGAAGGCTGACAAATATTCCCAATGGACCGCACATTTGGTTTTATCAACCAACCCGGCTTTGGCCAAATAATACGACGCTGTATAAAGCGCCCCAATCACCTTGCCCTGACGCCCCACGGCTCTGAGCCATGGCATAAAATCACTGGTATCAAACCCCGATATATTATGTCCGCCACAAAGGATAATATTTTCAGGCTCGCTCGCAGATACCAAATCACCCCGCACCTCCAATCGCAAGCCATTAGATGCTTCAACGTTCTTTCCATCCAGTGAGAAAACAGGGCAATCGTAAAGCTCTTCTCGCGCAACTTTATTTGCAACCCGCAAGGGCTCCATCGCAAAGGTAAAAGAGTTCATTGAGAACCCAGGCAAGAGCAAAAAGCCAACACGCCGGGTTTTGCCTTCTTTGGGTTCTGGAAACATTTTATTCTCTTTTACAAATGTTTGACACGTGTCACGAGTACAACAACTGGATTCTGTCGCTTTCTACATAAAACGACACATCCCCTTCTAAGCGGCCTTTTCCAAGGTTTCAATAGTAGAAACAAGAAAGGCTGCCTGAAACAGACAGCCTTTCATAATTAGACGCAGTATTTAGCTTTAGCTGTTTAACTTAATTGTTATTCAAGGCGTAAAGAGTGAAGTGTAGATTTTTCTGCATGAGCGATGAAACAACGCATAAGAATATCGGGAAGAAGGATTAAGTAAAACAGCTATACTTTATTCTTGTGCCAATACTCGATCGCAGCACCAACACCTTTGCCTGGTTCAATATCCATTCCCAGATCGCGCATAACCATCTCAGCTCCGCCAAGTGCGCTAAACAGCATGCATTCGTTCAAATCACCAAGATGTCCAATACGGAATAGCTTTCCAGCGACTTGAGTAAGCCCCCCGCCGAGGGAAAGGTTATAATCCTGATAGGCTCGCTTAACGATTTCCTGCCCGTCAATATGCTCAGGAACCATAACACCGGTAACCGTATCAGATTGCCATGCAGGTGTTTTGGCACAGGTCGACAGTCCCCATGCGGCAACAGCTTGCCGTACCCCTTCGGCCAGACGATGGTGTCTTTGCCACACGTTTTCCATGCCCTCTTCAAGCAGAACATCAACAGAAGCACGCAAGCCTCTCAACAATCCCATGGCAGGTGTATAGGGACCAAAACCAGTACGTGTCTGATTAATCATCATCTTAAAATCAAAATAGAACCGCGGGCACGATGCCGTTTCACCCGCTTGAAGTGCCTTTTGGCTAACGCCAATAATGCCAAGCCCTGTTGGCAACATGAAGCCCTTTTGTGAACCAGCGACGGCAAGATCAACGCCCCATGCGTCCATCTCAAACTCAATGGCACCAATTGAACTGATACCATCCACATACAGCAACGCTGGGTGGTTACAGGCATCCAAAGCTTCGCGAACACCCTTGATATCAGATGTAACACCCGTTGCAGTCTCATTGTGACAAACAATGACACCTTTGATCTCATGCTGGGTATCAGCAGCAAGGCGTTCAGCAATTTGCTCTACAGGCGCACCCTCACCCCACGGCACATCAATATCTTCGACCTCAATACCAAGTGCACGACACGAATCAATCCACAGGCTCGAAAACTGTCCGAAACGCGCCGTAAGCACTTTATCGCCCGGTGAAAGCGTATTGGTAATGGCCGCTTCCCATCCACCCGTCCCGGATGATGGAAAAACAATCACTTCACCTTTGGTTGTCCGGAAGATTTTTTTCAAATCTTCAAACAAGGGCACCATGAAATCCGGCGCAGACATAGCCCGGTGATCCTCTGTATTTATATCCATCGCCAGACGAATACGTTCCGGCATATTTGTTGGTCCGGGGATGAAAAGTGAATTGCGGCCAGCCATCATTAAATCCTTAGCAGTATCTTTAAAATAAATTCATCAGAGAGTACGCAAACGGACCCTTTGTAAAAAGGGTAAATTCGGATTAACAATTGTGACATAAACGCAATAATCCCTTTTTCATTCATCAAGCTTGCCTGCCTCTCAAAAAAGGCGCAGAGTTTGGCTCTCATCAATCACGCCCTCAAATCGAGCCTCTCCATGACACTAGAAGTTTGGCTATTTTTCATAGCCGTTAGTTTTGTTCCGGCAATCAGCCCAGGACCGGCGGTATTATTAGCACTTTCAAACACCCTTAAATTTGGCGGGCGCGCAACGATCTGGTCTGCAACAGGCAATGCGCTTGGCTTATTTATTCTCGGATTTGGAGTTGCTCTGGGCTTGGGTACAATTATGGAAACGTCAGCCCTAGCCTTTACCATTCTAAAATTTATTGGCGCAGGCTATCTGATCTGGCTCGGCATTAAAACTTGGAGAGACAAAAGCGGCTTGGTAGAAGACGATCTAAACATACGTCCCCCTCAAAAACACAAACTTTTTTCAACAGCCCTAATTGTATCACTGACCAACCCAAAAGCGATCGTCGTTATATTGGCGCTGTTCCCGCCCTTTATGAGCGGAGAAGGATCCGCACTATTTCAGGCAACAATCTTGTCCGCAACTTATGCGATTCTCTGTTTCTTAAACCACCTGATGATTGCCATGATGGGCGGACGCTTGAAAAATTTTATGAGCAATATAAAGCGCATTCGTCTTGTTCGCCGCGTGCTCGGCGCAACTTTTGTCAGCTTTGGTGCTCTACTCGCTTCGGCTCAAAGGTAAGCTACCATCCCATTCTGTCCGCAAAAGCATGCCAGCGAATCATAAAGGGCATGAACCACGGAGATCCGCTATAAAATGGCCTGCTATTAAAAGGCAGGTCATCCAATTCGGTCCGACCTTCAGGATCACCCAGAATTTTCAACGCTGTCTTACGACCGAAATAGACCGCGCGTCCAACGCCTGAACCACAATACCCCATAGCATAATGGACACCATCGATTTTCCCCACATGCGGCGCATGATCAAAAGTATAGGCCACAACACCGGACCACGCATATTCAATCTTTGCCGATTGTAACTGTGGATAAATTCGTCGCATCGCGGCTCCTAGATAAGCAACGTACTCTCTGGGGTTATCCTTGAGATCCTTTGCACGACCGCCAAAGACCATTCGCTTTCCATCAGGCGACGGACGGTAATAAAAAACCAAACGGTGCGTATCGCCGTGACCTCTTAATTTAGGTGAAAGTTCGACAATTTTTTCCGGCGGCAACTCTTCTGTCGCTGTTACCGCAGACCGGATCGGGATAATGCGTTGACGAAACCATTTTAAATTTTTAGGCGTGTAGCCATTCGTAGCCACGATAACATCGCTCGCTTTCACAGAATGGTTCTTCGTGCGCACCTCTAACTCACCTGCTGAGCCAGAAACATCCTGCACAGCTTGTCCACCATAAACCTTTGCACCCGCCTCAGTAGCTTTACTCAAAATACCTTGTAGTAATAACGCAGGTTGAAGCGTGCCATCATCTTCATACACAGCTCCACCATGATAAAGGTCAGACCCAATTTCATAGTGTTGTTCAGATTTTGGAACCATATGCGCGTTAAGACCAAGCTCTTTTTGCATAACCTCAACTTGTCGGGCGAGGTTATCATAATGCTTAAGATGAACGGCACCTCGAAACCGCCCACGCATTACCAATTCACAATCTATTTTTTCCTCTTCCACAAAAGAAATCAGCGACCGCATGCTATCCAAACTTTCACGCATGATGCCACGCGCTTTATCTTTCCCATACGCGCGCTCTAGCCCTTTGAGGCCAAGTTTATGAAAGCTTGGTCCCAACAGGCCCCCGTTTCGCGCTGAACACCCCCATCCCGGACGTTCAGCGTCCAAAACAACGACAGATCGTCCTGCACGCGCAAGGGTAAGCGCCGCAGAAAGTCCTGTGTATCCTGCGCCAATAATGACAACATCAACTTTTTTAGGTGGGGTATCAGGCTGAACGTAACTATCTGGCTGAAAACGAGGATCAGTCCACCAAAAAGGTTCATGCTTGAAAGCTTCAAATTCAGCCATGGCCATGCTCAGTTATTGGAGAGAAAAAATTCACACAAAAGATTTACATCTGAAATAAAGAATATCGTAGAATAGTAAGCTGCCACGTCGATGAAATCATGGGAAGTAAAAAGCCCGATTTCTGTATTTAACGACGCTAAATGATAACGCCATATGCCTTCCTCTTATCTTTTATCCAGCGGCACCTCTGTTGTTTCTTTAATTTTTTCCATAGAAAAGTATGACGTCACATCATGCAATGGTGCCGTGCGAATAATCTTCTTATAAACCCTGTCATAGTCTTCGATACTAGACACCAGAATTTTCAACAAATAATCCACGTTCCCATTGAGCCGATGGAATTCAACCACCTCATCAATCTTACTGATACCCTCGGAAAAACTTTCAAGCCATCCATCCCCATGATGCGCCGTTCGCAACTCGACAAAAACCGTCAACTCTTTCCCCACCATAGCCGGATCAACCAAGGCCACCTGTTTTTTTATAACACCAGATTCCTGCAATAGCTTTATGCGACGCCAGCAGGCGTTGGTAGACAGATTAACCAACTCTGCAATTTCCGATGCGGGGCGACTGGCATCACGCTGTAGCTCCTTTAAAATTCGGAGATCAATATCATCTAACTTCATCAAACTCTCTTATATTGGGATATTTTCTCAAGAAGTCGACACATTACCACGAAGAATGAGAAAATTTTACCTGTAATGTTGATCTATACTGAGAAAAAGCAAAAACGAAAAACGATTTCTTGGTGAACTAAATGAAAAAAATTATCGACAATCTTTTTATTGATCATCCACAAGCTGTGAACGAAACCTATTTTGAGCACATGGGACAGGCTTTGTATTTTTCATTTAACATGTGCCTTGGTTTTTTTGTTTGCCTTTGCCATGCCTTTATTCCAGGCGCTTTTGAAAAAACCGGCAGCCAACTAGTTACAAAACTGTACGACAGAATGGTTCAGAATCGTATGCGTCATCAGGCTAAGCAAGATACATCAATCGAAAATACAGAACCAAATCGCGCCTGATAGCTCTTTATCCTTCAGCAATATTCATAATTTTGCCGCCTCTTTAATCAAAAGCGTGCTCTATCATTAGTTTTGCTTAACAGATAATTTTTTGAGATTTCAGAGTGATCTTCCTATAGGATCTTCGCAAATACCTGTTGCGCCTTTAGCGTGATACAATCACAAAGCATATTGAGTAAAACAATGCCTGTTCTCGTTTTCGGGGCTGAAAAGTACGCCCAGATGAAACCACTCATACCTGGCGTAATGCTAGCAATCATCTTGGCTTTTGCAGCAACTTTTATATCCGATCACCATGGGGGGCCGACACTTCTTTACGCCTTGCTTTTTGGTATGAGCCTTAATTCCCTCATCGAAGGATCATCCGCAAAGCCAGGCATTGAATTCACAAGCAAATCTCTCTTACGCATTGGTGTTGCTCTTTTAGGCGTAAGGATTGGTCTCGATCAAATTACCCAACTTGGGATTACATCAACTATAATTTTGGTCATCGCAGTCGTCGTGACCATTGCATCGGGTGTACTACTTGCCCGCTTTTTTGGATTTGATAAACGCTTCGGATTGTTAACAGGAGGCGCCACCGCAATTTGCGGTGCTTCGGCAGCTCTGGCGATTTCGGCTGCTATGCCAGCGTCTCCAAGCAAAGAACGCTCTACTCTTTTTGCTGTTGTCGCGGTCACAACTCTGTCCACGCTGGCCATGATTCTTTACCCCCCTCTTGCATTATGGCTAGAAATGACGCCCGAAGAATCAGGTTTTTTTATTGGCGGAACAATTCACGATGTCGCACAGGTTGTTGGGGCAGGCTATTCCATTTCAGCAGAAGCAGGTGATGCGGCCACCGTGGCAAAGCTTTTCCGCGTGGCACTTCTTGTTCCGATTACACTTTTTGTCATGACAATCTTCAAGCAAACCAGCACAAACAAAATTAAGGCTTATCTGCCCCCACTCTTTTTAATCGGTTTCATTGCTTTCACTGGCTTACGTTCTACAGGGGTGCTTTCAGATTTTTGGATTACCCAACTGTCCGAGCTATCCCGCTGGTGCCTCATCGCCGCTATCGCAGCCGTCGGGCTCAAAACATCTCTGCGCGATGTTCTCCAGATTGGTCATCAAGCATTAATCTTGGTCGTCGTCGAAACCATCATTATTGCAGGCCTGATCATAGGCAGTATCTATTTGATACATTGACAAAGCAGACACAAAAAGGGCACCAACATAATCCCTAATGTTCGTGCCCTTGAATAAATAAGATAGCTATATCAACTGCCACCTATGTCTTTCTATGCGTCACCTAAGGCTGCAATAATGCGGACCCAGGATCGAATACCTTTATGGAAGCTTTTGAGGTCGTATTTTTCATTAGGGCTGTGAATACGGTCATCTTCCAGAGCAAAGCCAACCAAAAGAGTTTCCATACCTAAGACACGCCGGAATTCAGTCGTAATAGGGATAGAACCGCCAGACCCGATCAGGGCAGCTTCTTTGTTCCACTCGTCAGAAAGCGCCTTAATTACTTTCTGCGTTTCTGGCATATCCGTATCGACAACCAAGGGACCAAATTCTCCCCCGACAGATTCATATTCAACAGAACAATCGGCTGGCAAACGAGCTTCAACAAAGCGTCGGAATGCCTCCCGAATTTTGCTAGGTTCCTGCTGATCAACCAACCGGAAAGTGAACTTAGCATTCGCTTCGGCCGGTATAACAGTTTTAGACCCCTCGCCGTTATATCCACCCCAGATACCATTCACTTCACAGGTCGGGCGTGATGTCAGTTGTTCAAGGACAGAGTAGCCCTCTTCACCTGCAGGCACAGAAAGTCCGACTTCACCAAGGAATTCTGCGCTATCAAATCCCAATTCATCCCACTGCTTTTTTATATCCGCTGGTAATTCACCCACGCCGTCATAAAACCCGGGAATTTGAACACGCCCTTTATCATCCCGAAGATCCGCAATAATTTTAGATAAAACATGCAACGGATTGCGCGCAGCAGAACCATATCCACCAGAATGTAAATCACGGTCAGCAGCCTTGATAACAAGGTTCTCTTTCATCATCCCGCGAAGGCGAACTGTAATCGCAGGCGTATCCTTATCCCACATACTAGTATCGCAGACCAACGCCAGATCGGCCTTTAATTCATCTTTATGCGCCGCCAGAAAATCATCCAAACTTGGGCTACCAGTTTCCTCTTCGCCTTCAAAAATGATCGACGCATTCAGCGGTAGCTTACCCGTTACAGCACGCCAAGCGCGACATGCTTCGACAAAAGTAAGAAGCTGCCCTTTATCATCTGATGTGCCGCGACCTGTTAGCTCTTTGCTACCGTCAGCGAGTTCCTTGATGGTAGGCTCAAACGGCGGATTATCCCATAGCTCCAACGGATCGACAGGCTGAACATCGTAATGTCCGTAGAACAGCACATGTGGGCCTGTATCCTGATCGGGTGTATGGGCAACGACCATAGGATGACCAGGGGTTGGCCGCACAGAAGCATCGAACTGAAGCTCTTTGAGTTCACGCTCTAACCATTTTGCCGCCTTCTGGCATTCTGCTTTATAAGCGGGATCTGTAGAAATACTTTCAATTCTGACAAGGTCAAATAATCTATCTACTGATTCTTCCAGATGGTCATCCACGTGGGATAACACTTGTTCCAAAGCGCTCATTCCTATGCTCCTAGTGTTTGTATTTTTTATTAGCCCCGATAAGGCATGTTGAATTCCGTCAAAAACACCCTGTGATCATTGATATAAATTTTTGAGATCAAGGAATAACGGGTAAAAAGCTGTGCAAGGCTAACAGAACCTAACTTGACTAGGCAAGCTGTGTTTCCGAAAGATATTTAACCGAAATCTACAATAGGCAAACAGAAATAATCCATTTACAGTTATCGAAACTTACAAACGATCTAAACAGGTACGAACTGGGAAAGAATAAGAGGATGACCAACGACACAACAAATCCTGTACTCGGCATATTGGGTGCTGGATATTTCGCCTCTTATTTTACAAGCTCGCTCAGAAACGGTGGATACCAAGGGAAAATATATCTATCGCCGAGAAATGCGCAAACTGCTGAAAAAATTTCCAGGGAACATCATTGTTTAATCGCACAAAATAATCAGGACGTTATAGATAAGTCAGATATCATTTTGCTCTCTGTCAGACCCAAACAATTATCCGCTTTGCTGGAACCATTATCATTTCGGAAGGATCAGATTGTGATTACCGCAGTCGCCGGAAAAACAATTACCGAACATTACGCAGCAGCAAAGCACTTACCCCAAACACTGGTTCGTATGATCCCTGTCTGTAGCATCGAAGCTGGCGAAGGCGTTGTTCCTATTTATCCGCCCAACCCAGAGGTAGAAAAACTCGCAAATTTCACAGGTACTCCAATAAGCTTTGATTCCGAACATGATTTTGATCTGGCTCTAACAACATCCTGTATGAACGGATGGCTTTATGAGTTTTTTGGCACAATGACAAATTGGCTGGAAGAAAAAGGCCTTCCCGAAGACAAGGCCCGTAACATTATTCTACACAACATAAGAGGCGCAACCGCCTACGCCCTGCAAAAAGAAGATCAAAAACTCGCCACCATCACCAATGAGATTGCCACAGAAGGGACATTTACGCTGGAGGGGTTAAATCTTCTAAAGAAGGAACAGGGATTTACCGCCTGGGATCATGCTCTGGAACATGTGCATAAAAAACTTGGGGAATGATAATTGAGAGCAGATCATCTGGTTCAGTACTTTTAAGATTTAAATTGCCTAAATGGGAGGTAAACTTATCTCGATGCTTAACCCTCCCCCTTTTTTGCAGCAGGCTTCAAAACGATAGACAAGTAATATAAGAAGACTGGCTAGGTATGGTTTGGGTAAAATACTTGAAAAAGAGAAATAGTTACCCACCCTGACTCAACTTTACAATCGGAGAGACAGCATTCTCCTTCTGCCATGCCTGAAACATCAAGATGTCCCAAATCAGATATTGCCAATTTCGACGGCCGGAAAGGTGCTCGTGCCACTTCACACGTATTGGCACTGGTCTAAAAATACCACCTTCGCTTAAGGATTTTACTGACAACAGATCTTCCGCCCATTCACGCAAGGGCCCACGAAGCCATGAATCAATTGGTACGCCAAAGCCCATTTTCGGCCGCTCTATAAGTTCTCGGGGAACGTATTTATAGAGAACTTGCCTCAAGAGCCATTTTCCCTGACCGTTACGAATTTTCATGTGTTGTGGCAGTTTCCATGCAAAATCCACCACTCGATGGTCAAGCAAAGGTACTCTCGCTTCCAAAGAAACCGCCATAGAAGCTCGATCCACTTTGGTTAGAATATCATCCGGAAGATAGGTCAAGGTATCCAGATATTGCATCCGATCGATAAAGTTGGGAATTCTTTGCTTAACTTCGTCGTTCCACATAATGCCTTTTCGCTCAGCCCCATCAATAACAATACTGTCCGGGTCTGACCAATGACTTACCAGACCGCGATAAAAATCATCTTTTCCACCATCCAATATTCTAGCCAACTTATGCAGTTTATCCCCGAATAAAGCTGGGCGTTGGCTAGAAGGAATTAGCTTTCCAATTTGATCCCAATTTTTGGGAGACAAACTTTGAATGAGCGTAGCTTCAATACGACGCAGCATTTGCGGTTGTCGAAAAATCGCTTTTCCATATTTCTCAGCGGTAAAATACCTTGTATAACCAGAGAAAAGCTCATCCCCGCCATCTCCTGAGAGAGCAACGCTAACGTGCTCTCTTGTCATTTTTGACACGAGATAAGTTGGTATTTGTGATGAGTCTGAAAAGGGTTCATCAAAATAAAAGGGAAGCTTCGGAATAACATCTCGCGCTTCCTGAGGAGAGACATACAGTTCTGTATGATCTGTGCGCAAATGTTTCGCTACTTCTGCAGCATGTTTCGCTTCGTTATATCCCTCTTCGTTGAAGCCAATTGAAAAAGTCCGAACAGGACGCTCACTTTGCGCCTGCATCAATGCAACAACAGTCGAAGAATCAATACCACCAGAAAGAAAAGCCCCAAGAGGAACATCAGCCATCATACGACGACCTGTTGCATCAAGAAGTAGCTCATGAAGCGACTCTACTGCGTGCTCGTCGCTTCCTTCAAAAGGATCCTTCTTTGCCCCAGCAACAACATCATCTAGAGACCAATATTGCTCCAATATTGGCTCTTCATTCGCTCGTACACTAATTATCCAACCAGGTTCGAGTTTATTGATCCCATCATAAATGCTTGCTGCGCCACCAATATAATTATGCCTTAAAAACCCAGAAACAGCGTCACGATTAATCTCTTCCGGACAATCTGGATGTACTCGCAAGGTTTTGAGTTCTGAACCAAACAAAAAGCTATTGGACGTTTTAGACCAATAAACTGGTTTAATACCCAATCGATCCCGAACAATTGTTAGGCGTTTCTCATGACGGTCCCACAGAGCGAGAACAAACATTCCAATCAATTTTTGTACTGTTGCTTTCACCCCCCAAAGAGCACAGCCTTCCAAAATAACTTCAGTATCAGAATGCCCCCTGAAATTAATTCCCTGAGCAGCCAGTTCAGGCCTAATCTCATTGTGATTGTAAACTTCACCATTATAGATAATGACATAACGACCACAGGCAGAAGCCATTGGTTGAGCGCCAGCTGAAGATAAATCTACAATAGCCAAACGTCGATGGGACAAAGCAATCCCGGAACATCCCTCAACCCAGACATCCCCACTATCAGGACCGCGATGTAGCACTGCATTTCCCATAGCATGCGCTATCTGAGAAAGATGCTCTTCACGTCGATTAGCATTGTTCTCGAGAAATCCCGCGACACCACACATGAATTATGACTCCTTAGTCACCACACAGAGAAAATACGTAGCCGTATAAAAGCCTACTTAACCTTAGACTTTGTCAGCAGAGGTTTATGAATTAATTCTATAGTACGATTTATACCAATCAACGAAGTGGCCGATACCCTCTTCGATCGTCGTCATCGGTTTATAGCCTGTAATAGCCGTCAACTCAGAAACGTCCGCCCAGGTAGCCGGTACATCACCATCCTGCATCGGTAACATATTATATTCTGCTTTTACACCGAGCTTGTCTTCCAGTACTTCAATATAGCGCATCAGCTTTTCACAACGTGTATTTCCGATGTTAACGACTCGATAGGGGGCAATACCGCTCGTACTTGGATTGGGGTTATTACTATCCCAGTTGGGATCTATTGAAGGCGGTGCTTCAGCCAACCTGCTGATACCTTGAACGATATCTTTCACATAAGTAAAGTCGCGCTGCATGTTGCCATTGTTGAAGACATTGATCGGTTTGCCCGCCAGAATATCACGTGTAAACATAAAGAGCGCCATATCCGGGCGCCCCCAAGGACCATATACGGTGAAAAACCGCATTCCTGTGCTTGGAATATTGAACAAATGAGAATAGGAATGCGCCATCATCTCATTAGATTTTTTCGTGGCCGCGTAAAGCGTCATTGGGTGTTCAGCACTTTCAGAAACTTTGAAAGGCATATTTGTATTCGCACCATAAGCAGAACTTGTTGATGCATATATCAAATGCTCGACAGGGTAATGACGACATGCTTCAAGTATATTTAAAAAGCCATCAACGTTCGCTCTAAGATAAGCTCTCGGATTTTCAAGGCTATACCGAACACCCGCCTGCGCCGCCAAGTTCACACAATAATTTGGGCGATGCTCCTTAAAAACAGCTCCAACAGCTGGCCAATCAGCAAGATCTATGCGCTTTTCGAAAAAGCATTCATACTTAGTCAAGTTAGCCAAGCGAGCTTCTTTTAAAGTTACATCATAATAATCACTGACAATGTCAATCCCGACAACTTTGTGCCCTTGGCTCAATAAACGGTCCGCAAGGTGGTATCCAATAAATCCAGCTGTACCAGTAACCACAAAGGTTTTATTCGACATAAAAAATTACGACCTATTATATAATGAATAAGACAAGCAACATTTTTAGTTCTTACCACCAAAGTATTACTACAAACAACTAATTAGATTCCTATATCCGCAAAGCATATGTAAGGGCAAAGCATCAAGAACATACATATCATTCAGAATGTGAAATTCACAGCATGAATGATGATTGACCTATATTGTAAATCGATCTACATTATCCAAGAAAAATTTTGGAATTCAAATGCCTTCAAAGTCAGATATAAAAACTGATATCGAATTTCTTCAGTCTCTGGAAGAGGGTGAAGTGATCTCTCAGATGACGCTTTCGAAACGCATCGGGGTTTCTATCGGCTTCACTAATGCCTTACTAAAACGTGCCATTCACAAAGGTTACGTTAAAGCAAAATCAGCTCCTTACAAACGATATGCCTACTATCTGACACCTAGAGGCTTTAGCGAAAAGAGCAGGTTAGTCGTCGAATATTTAGACACGTCATTAGATTTTTTTAAGAACGCCCGGAACCAATACTCCGAAATTTTCGAGACAATTGAAGCTCAAGGCGACAAAGCAAGTGTATTACTTGGTGGTGGCGAGTTAGCAGAAATTGCAATTATGGCAGCTTGGGATACAAAGGTAGAAATTCTCGCCGTTATTGACAACACCACGCATCGAGAAAAAATTGGCAACATCCCCGTCTTAGACACACTGGATAAGATCGATAACTATGACGTTATGATTTTGACAGACTCTGAAGCACCGCAAGAAACTTTTGAAAAAGCAAGCCAACAGTACGAGAGTATTGATTTAATTGTTCCTGAATTCCTTCGAATTCATTCACTTGACGCCCTTGTTAACACCGGCAAGGTGAAGGCATGAAAAAATGGTACGTCGTGAATACCCATTCTAATCAGGAAACTCGCGCTGAAGTAAACTTGGCAAGACAAGGGTACCGGGTATTTTTCCCCTACTACATGAAGTCACGTAGACACGCCAGAAAAGTTGATATCGTAAAAAAAGCACTTTTCCCCGGATATTTATTTGTCGAATTGGATACAAAAGCCAATAATTGGGGCTCAATTAACAATACTTATGGCGTCAGGCACTTGATATCCAATGGTAACTTCCTCCCGAGCTTGCCGAGCGATTTTGTTGCAGGCTTAAAGGAAAGCATTTCCCAAGATAAAAATGTAGATCCTGATTTTAAGCCTGGCCAAAAAGTGCAATTTTTATCTGGCCCGTTTGCTAATATTATCGGTTCTTTATCCCACATGGTTGATAAAGAACGTATCGCTGTCTTGCTCAATTTGCTCGGTAGAGAAGTAAAAACCACGGTCTCTAGATTTGATGTGACATCGGTCGCTTAATCAAATAAAGAGGCTAATAGAAAGTTCATTTTATGGGTGAAAACGCGTTCACCCAAAGTGCGGTAGCGTGGGAAAATCGTACGATTTAACCTTGAAGAAATACACATTAACTCAATGACAAAAACATTTGCTCTGATTGGTGCCGCTGGGTACATTGCCCCCCGACACATGAAAGCTATCAAAGATACAGGCAATCATTTGATAGCAGCACTGGATCCTAATGATAGTGTCGGTATTATCGATAGCTATTTTCCGCAAACTCGCTTTTTTACAGAATTTGAACGATTTGATCGTCACATAGATAAATTGAGACGCCGTGGCGATTTAATTGACTATGTAAGCGTTTGCTCACCCAACTATCTACATGATGCGCATTGCCGCTTTGCTCTAAGGTCAGATGCTCACGCAATCTGCGAAAAACCACTGGTTCTTAATCCTTGGAATATTGAAGGGCTCCGTGAGATAGAAGAGCAAACAGGTAGAAAAATATATTCCATTTTGCAGCTGCGCCTCCACCCCGCCATTATCGACTTAAAAAAGAAAGTCGCAGAAAATCCAGATAAAATTTACGATGTTGATCTAAGTTACATCACATCCAGAGGGAAATGGTATCATGTTTCATGGAAAGGCGCCGACGACAAATCCGGAGGCATTGCAACCAATATAGGTGTACACTTTTATGATATGCTAGGTTTTATTTTTGGCCCACTTAAAGAAAATAAAGTCCATATTCGTTCAGGCGAAAGAGGCGCTGGTTATTTGGAATTCAAACAAGCGCGCGTTCGTTGGTTTTTATCTGTAGATCAATCCGATTTGCCAGAACATGTAAAAGGAAAACAACCAACCTATCGATCAATCACTGTTGACGGTGATGAGATCGAATTTTCTGGCGGGTTCACAGATCTTCATACAGCCAGTTATCAGCATATTCTTGATGGGGAAGGATTTGCTTTGGATGATGCACAAACCTCTATTGAACTTGTTTCCACTATCCGAACACTTGATCTGACCCCTCGTCTTGGCGAACGTCATCCCCTCACCACTTCACAGCTATAATAACATCAAAATGTCTCCCCTATCATCCTCGTGCTTTATTCATGAAAGCTCTTACATAGATGAGAATGTATCTATCGGTGACGGCACAAAAATTTGGCATTTTAGCCATATACTTGGAAACGTTATCATCGGCGAGAATTGCACTATTGGACAAAATGTTATGATTGGGCCATCTGTCAAGGTTGGTACAAACTGCAAAATACAGAACAATGTTAGTATTTACAAAGGCATCACACTAGAAGACGGTGTTTTCTGTGGCCCTTCTTGCGTTTTCACCAATGTAAACAATCCAAGAGCTGAAATAGAACGTAAAGCCGAGTTTCGAGAAACGGTTGTTCGCAAGGGCACCACGATTGGTGCCAATGCAACAATTGTCTGTGGGCACGAACTCGGCGAATACAGTTTCATCGCTGCAGGCGCTGTTGTGACAACAAATGTCAAACCTCACGCATTGATGGCAGGCGTGCCTGCAAAGCAGATTGGATGGATGAGCAAAGCTGGCTCAAAACTCTCGGAAGATTTGATTTGCCCTTCAGACAAAACCGAATATCTAGAGACATCAAATGGGTTTCTTGTACTCAAAAATCTCTCCTAGAAGAAACGCAATGAATAAAATTCCCTTTATAGATTTAAAGACTCAACGAATTCACCTAAAAGGCTCCATTGAAGCCGCCGTCGAGAAAGTTATCGAACACGGTCAATATATTATGGGCCCTGAAGTACGACAATTTGAACTAGCATTAGAAAGATATACCAACGCAGAGCACGTTATTAGCTGCGCAAATGGTACAGATGCGCTCTCTCTTGCACTGATGGCATTGGATATCCAGCCCAACGATGTTGTTTTCGTGCCAAATTTTACATTTGCAGCAACGGCCGAAGCTGTAGCACTTCTAGGCGCCATACCATATTTTGTGGACGTTAATGAAGAAACTTTTTTGATCGACTTTGCCAGCCTAGAAAGTTCAATTTACGATGCAAAACGTAATGGTCACTCCATCAAGGGGATCATCGCCGTTGATCTTTTCGGAGCAATTCCAGATTACGATAAGCTTACTTCTATAGCCAAAGAAAATAACCTATTTGTTATAGCAGATGCGGCGCAAAGCATAGGAGCCACTTATGGTAATAGACAAGTCGGAACTCTTGCAGAGATAACCACAACAAGTTTCTTCCCCAGCAAGCCATTAGGAGCCTATGGTGATGGTGGGGCAGTAATTACGAATAACACAGAACTCGCAGATAAGATAAAATCTCTGCGAATTCACGGAAAAGGCATCGATAAATACGACAATGTTCGTGTAGGTATGAACAGCCGATTAGATACTATTCAAGCAGCTATACTTCTTGAAAAAATCAACATCCTTAGTGACGAGATATTTGCCCGTCAAAAGATAGCAAGCACCTACTCTGCCGTACTACCGGAGAGCCTTATAAAACAGAAAATACACTCTACAAGCCAACCTGCCTGGGCTCAGTACACTGTACACTGCACAAAACGAGAGATCATTAGAGAGAAACTGATTAATCAAGGAATTCCAACAGCCATTTACTATCCAACTCCTTTAAACGAGCTGAAAGCTTACCAAACGTATCCATCAGCCCCAGAGGGACTTCAAAACTCACGTTTGCTATCATCACGAGTGTTTAGTTTACCGATGTCTCCTTATCTAACTGAAGCCGACCAAAATTATATCTGCGCCACAATAGAAAAGATTTTAAAGCGTCAATGAAAGAGCAATTTTTTAATTTACTAAGCCTCCTTGACCAAAGAACAAGGCGCCTTACACCATTAATCGTTTTATCTGGTGCAGCGTTATCAGCTCTTGAAGTTTTAGGATTAGGGTTGGTTTTCCCACTCATCCTTATGCTTTTAGATACAGATGGGTCGAATAACAGTCCTATAATAAAAATCATTTTTGAATTTTTCCCTAATTACAACCGTGAAGAAATATCCTTAATCCTTTCCATCTCCATTTTTGGATTAATTGTCTTTAAAAATATTGGCTCTTTATTCATTTACCATTGGCAAAATAAAACGCTCGTACGTTTTGAAGCGTCACTTGTGTCCTCGATATTTTCCAGCCACTTAAGAGCACCGTATGCTAAAATAAAAACACGTAGTACATCTGAACTTATCAGAAACGTATATGCCTTGAGTCGCCAAATCGTTTCGATGATAATTCTCCCCGTGACAGCAATTTTAATTGAGATTGTAACAATTGTTCTGGCTCTCATTGTCCTCATTACAATTGATCCTTTATCATCCGGTATAGCGTTTGCTGTTCTCGGTGGGGGTGGCTTCACAATTTACATGTTGCTTCACAAAAGACTGGGGTTCTTGGCTCAAACCTATCAAACTATAAATATTAAACAATTAACTTGGATTAGACAGGGATATGGAGCCCTGAAAGAGCTCCATATACTTAACAGGCAAGAATTTGTTATTGATTTGGTGACCAAATACACGAAAATTCTTTCGAACATTTCTGCAGAACAACGCCTTTATCAAATAGCACCACGATTTCTTCTCGAAATCCTTATCGCAATCAGCTTAGCGATCATTATTTTTGCTCTCTCGACACAGCGATCATCAGGTGAAATCATTGCCACGTTAGCACTACTTGGCGCAGCAAGCCTACGGGTCGCCTCTTCTACAAATAGAATATTAGTTGCAGCACAACAAATTAGAGCAGGTTCAGCAGCCATTGATTGTTTGACAGAAGAAATTAAGTTTATCAAAACAACAAAAAACTCATCAAAAATAACTTCGGGTAAAAGCCTGACTTATAAAGAGAAGATTGAATTCAAGGAAGTCTGTTTTAAACATCCGAATCAAGAAGCAGGCCATATAGAAGATCTCAATTTAGTATTAAAAAAAGGCGAAAACATTGCTGTTGTTGGTAGTTCCGGAGCAGGCAAATCAACGCTCGTAGATATATTACTCGGCTTTCAGAAACCACAGCAAGGTATGGTGCTGAGTGATACCACAGACATCTTTTCAGACCTTGCACTATGGAGAGAATCAATAGGCTACGTTCCCCAAAAAATATATATCAACGACGATTCTATCCGTCGAAACATAGCACTTGGTATATCTGACCCAGAAATCGATGAAGAAGCAATAAAGCAAGCTGTTACCAATGCCGGGTTAAAAGATTTCATAAAATCTCTGCCACATGGATTGGATACAATTGTAGGAGACGAAGGATCCCAACTTTCTGGAGGGCAAGCACAACGTATTGGCGTTGCAAGAGCCCTCTATAATCAGCCTGATATTCTTATTTTTGATGAAGCAACTTCCGCTTTAGATTTAAAAATTGAAAAATTCATTATAGATGAACTTGTGTCGCAACATTCAACAAACACTTTGATATTTGTTACACACAGATTGGGCGCATTAAAGTCTTTTGATAAAATCGTCTATATGGATAATGGCAAAGTTATTGATTTTGGTAATTTTGCCGAGTTGGTTTCTCGAAACTCTACCTTTAGAGATATCGCAATTACTGGCGGTACAATTCTAAATGATCCTCCAGCTAACCAACTTAATGAGAAACAATATTCAGTATAAGTCCTATCGTTAAACAGGTTTGAAATGCTTATCATTAGCCGTAGACACATCAACAAAATAAAGAAATCTGGAATATAAGTTAATGACTTGGCTAATCACAGGCGCCAGTGGTTTATTGGGGAGCCAGATTTGTTATCACTTAAGCATGAATAATATCAATGCAATTGGAGTTGTTAATCATCACTCAATGCCCTTTAAGGGAATAACAACAATACAATGTGATATTACAGATGATGCTGAAATCCTTCAGCTTCTAGAGAATGCGCAACCTAAGAAAATAATCCACTGTGCAGCTCTAACCAATGTAGATGAATGCGAAAGAAACATTGATCTAGCAACCAAGTTGCATGTTACGGCACCGGACATTATGGCTCGATGGGCATCAATAAACGCTTGTAAAATGGTATATATATCCACGGATCATTTATGGGATGGATCAAAAAAACACGTCCAAGAGCATGAACAACCACAGCCTCTTAATGCTTATGCAATGACAAAATACCTAGGTGAAAAACAAGTTCTTTCAAGTAATCCCAATACTCTTGTTGCTCGTACGAATTTTTATGGTAAAGGCCTTGAGTGGAGGACATCTTTTTCAGATTGGATTTTGAGCGCTCTACAAGGAGCAGAAACGGTTTATGGCTACACTGATGTGTTTTTTTCACCTCTCCATAGAACCCACTTAATCAACATATTAATGGATCTTGTCGCACACGACGGTAAGGGTATTTACCATGTGGCCAGTGCCGAACGAATTTCTAAATATAATTTCATAAAGAAAGTCGCAATTAAATTTGGTTTACCCGATGTGAGACTTGAGGGTATAAAAAGCAGCAACATACAATCACAAACATTAAGACCTAAAGATATGTCATTGAGTTCAGAAAAAACTTCTAAACTCCTTGATCAAAAAATGCCTTCGATAGATGAAGGCATAGATAGTTTATATGCAGAAATGAATGGTTAAAAACATGAGCGTCTTCAATGGAAAGTCAATACTAGTTACCGGCGGCACAGGCTCCTTTGGTAAAGTATTCATTTCTAAGCTCCTCAAAGATCACAGCCCAAAACGCTTGATTGTCTTTTCACGCGATGAGTTAAAGCAATTTGAAATGGCGCAAGACATTTCACATCCTAATCTTCGTTATTTTCTTGGTGATATTAGAGACGAAGCTCGACTGGAAAGAGCATTTAAAGGAGTTGACTATGTTATTCACGCAGCAGCCCTAAAACAAGTTCCTGCTGCTGAATATAACCCGATTGAGTGTATTAAAACGAATGTTTTGGGTGCCGAGAATATAATTAACGCCGCAATAAACACCGGCGTCCAAAAGGTTATTGCCTTATCAACGGACAAGGCTGTTAACCCCTTAAATCTATACGGCGCAACTAAACTTTGTTCCGATAAGCTCTTTGTAGCAGCAAATCATCTATCCGATATTGGCGGTACTCGTTTCTCTGTTGTTAGATATGGCAATGTTATTGGCTCACGAGGAAGCGTTATTCCTTTTTTCAAGGAGAAAGCAAAAGAAGGTGTTTTACCGATCACCGATCCAAGAATGACTCGCTTCTGGATTACTCTTGATAGCGGCGTTAAATTTGTAATTGATTCGGCTGAACGCATGAGAGGTGGCGAAATATTTGTTCCCAAAATTCCTTCTATGAAAATCACAGATCTCGCTTCTGCAATCGATCCCGAGTGTAAGCAAGAAATTGTAGGAATTCGCCCTGGTGAAAAGCTACATGAAATGATGATTCCTAAAGACGAAGCACGGAACACTTTAGAGTTCAAAGACCATTTTGTAATAAAGCCGCAGTCAACTTTTTGGGACTATGACCCAAGTCCCGTGTTTAACGAAGAAAAAGGTATGCCTGTCGTGCAGGATTTTGAATACGCCAGTGACACAAATACCGATTGGTTCAATACCGAACAGCTTCGTTCTGTTATTGAATCAGATGCTTAGTCTCCCCAAAAGTTAGATTTCATAATAACTGATGAGCCGCAAACAATGAATATTTCCATCGGAAACAATAGTATCGGCACTGAACACCCAACGTATTTTATTGCAGATATTGCTGCAAATCATGATGGATCTTTAGAAAGAGCCAAGGAACTTATCTTCTTGGCTGCAGAAGCTGGTGCCAACGCTGCAAAGTTTCAAAATTTTGTTGCTGAGACTATTGTTTCTGATTATGGCTTTGAAAACCTTAACGCTGGCTTAGGCCATCAGGCCAAATGGAAAAAATCTGTCGTAGAGGTGTATCGAGAAGCCTCACTCCCTTTGGAATGGACAGAAGAGCTTCAAAAAGCATGTGACGAAGCTGAAATTGATTACTTTACAACACCTTATGACCTTAATCTAGTTGACTATCTAAGTAACTATGTTTGCGCATGGAAGCTCGGCTCAGGAGATATTACCTGGCATGAAATGATATCCAAGTTGGCAAAAGATAATAAACCCCTTTTGCTCGCGACAGGCGCAACAACCATGGAAGAAGTCAATTTAGCAATGGACGTTGCTCTCCGAGAGACAAACAAACTGGTTCTCATGCAGTGCAATACGAATTATACGGGAAATATTGATAACATAAGTTATTCTGCCTTAAACGTATTAAAAACCTATCGTGAAAAGTTTCCGAATACTATTTTAGGTCTTTCAGATCATACTCCGGGTGATATGACGGTGCTTGGTGCTGTCTCATTAGGCGCACGAGTTATTGAGAAACATTTCACTGATGACAATAATCGTGAAGGACCAGATCACCCCTTTGCTATGAACCCACAGACATGGTCTCAAATGGTCGAGAGAACGAGATGGCTCGAATCAGCACTAGGGTGCCATGAAAAAATGGTCATGCCCAATGAAGAAGAAACAGTAGTCGTGCAAAGAAGAGCAATCCGTTCTGCTAAAGATCTAAATTCAGGATCAATTATTAAGCTAGAAGATCTTGTTGTTCTTCGTCCTTGCCCCCCGGATGCCCTTGAACCCTATAAAATAGATACTTTAATTGGACAAAGATTGATTAGGGATATCCCTGCGGGTGATTGCGTACGTAATGAAGATGTTGAATGCCCAAAGTCGCCATAATTATCCCCGCACTTAATGAAGCCGGTACTATTTTTAACATCGTTAAAGGCTTAACTAAGCTAGGCATGGTTATTGTTGTTGATGATGGCTCCACTGATTTAACCTCCGAAGAGGCAACAAAAGCTGGAGCATTGGTCATTAAGCACGATAAGAACAAGGGATATGATCGCGCGCTAGCAGCCGGTTTCAAAACTGCAATAGCCCATAAAGCACAAATTCTGTTAAGCTGTGATGCTGATGGACAACATAGTTTACAATCTGTTCAAAGCGTTCTGGAAACAATACTTAAAGAGAATGCATTAATAGCTATCGGAGCTCGTGCATCTTTCCCAAGATTTTCTGAAATTCTTTTTGGATACTACACTCAAAAACGTTTTGCTATTCCAGATCCTCTTTGTGGATTAAAAGCAATCAAATCAGATGCTTATATAAAATACAATAAACCAAGAACGAAAAAGACTATCAATACAGGATTATTGCTTGATGTCGCGAGAGATGGTGGAAAAATCTCGAGCGTCCCCGTTGATATAATCTCTCGTCAAGACGATCAGGCCAGAATCGGCGGTGTCCTGAAGGCCAACTATCGTATCCTGCGCGCTTGGGCAAAATGCATTGCCAGCGACTTACAGCTTTATTTTTCTTAAACGAGTACAATTACGCATGACAAGCCCAACAGTTCTTATCTCTGGTTTAGGGTCAATCGGTTTACGACACACACGTAATTTAAAAGCCTGTGGAATACAGAAAATTATCGGATATGATCCCAACAAAGAAAGAAGGCTCTCTTTCGAAACAACAATGGGGTTAGAGAGTTGTGATGATTTTGAGAAAGGCTTAGAAAAAAAACCTGATCTTGTTGTAATTGCCAGTCCAAACTTATTTCATGTTCAACAATCCATTGCTGCTGCTGATCACGGGTGTAATCTACTAATTGAAAAGCCACTGGGAACAAATCAAGACAGCGTACCAAGGTTAATCCAAACAATTGAAGAAAAGAATATATTTGCCCACGTAGGTTCAAATTGGAAGTTTCATCCCGCATTTACCAAGATGAAACAGCTGATTTGTGATGGCAAAATTGGTGTCGTTTTCTCATCCAGAGTACATGGTGGTTATTGGCTACCAGACTGGCATCCATGGGAAGATTATAGAACAACCTATTCAGCACGCAAAGATCTGGGCGGAGGTATAGAATTTGACGCCCATGAACTTGATGCCATTACATGGCTGCTGGGACCTGTTAACTCAATAAAGTCTATGACAACCAATACGCAGATTTTAGAAATAGATACGAATGACCTAGCTATTGCTTGCCTAAAACATGACAATGGGACTCTAACCACCATCCAAATGGATTACCTGTATCCTGTCTATCGACGAAAATATGAAATAGCAGGAACAAAAGGTATCTTGGAATGGGACTTTAATAGCGGTTTGACGCTGATTAACAAAGATGGTGAAACCAAACACTTTCCTGAAGAAAAAATAGACGATCTCAATGAAATGTATGTCGCACAGACACAACATGTTCTTGAGGGAATTAAAGGCCTTACTCCACCGGTTACATCCGTTAAAGATGCTAGTCAAATTTTGGACCTCCAGATAAAGATATCAAGAACGTGACAAAGTTAAAAATTATTGCAGAAGCAGCACAAGGCTACGAAGGCAGTGTTGATACTGCTAAACTTCTTATACGTGGCGCGAAAGAAGCAAAAGCAGATGCAGTCAAATTCCAGATCGTTTTTGTCGATGAACTAGCTGCGCCAGGTAATATTCACTATGATATTTTTAAATCTCTGGAAATGCCTCTCGCAAGCTGGCAGGAGCTTAAAAACTACGCAAAAGAACTCGATATCGAATTTTATGCTGATGTCTTTGGTGATCGTTCTTTTCAAATTGCACAAGAAATTCGTGTCGACGGCTACAAGCTTCATACGACGACATTTTTTGATCAGGAATTAACCGAGAAAGTTCTCGCTGAAGAAAAACCTGTTTTGATTGCATTTGGCGGTATCACTTTATTAGAATTGAAAGATTATGTAGCGCGTTATAACATAACAAACCGTACAAATGTTACATTAATGTACGGCTTTCAATCCGAGCCAACTCCACTCGAACTCACAAACTTGGCGCGCATCCCTGTTTTAGCAGACTCTTTAGGTGTTGAAATTGGCTTTTTAGACCATGTCGACGGTGCATCAGAAGATGCCGCCCCCATAACATCAATGGCCTTAATCCTAGGTTGCCGTATAATTGAAAAACATATTACTTTAGATAGAATTCTTGAAATTGAAGATTATATTTCTGCACTCCCACCTCAAGAGTTTTTGGTTTATGCTCAAACCATTAAGCGTACTTTATCAGCGATTGGTAGCAATGATATAACTCCCTCTCCACAAGAAGTGGAATATCGAAACAAAGCAGTGAAAAAAATTGTCGCGGTTCGTGATTTGAAAATAGGGCATATTCTCACGCATACCGATATTGCACTAATACGCCCGAATGAACCTATTGGTATAGAGAATCCAGATCTAGTAATCGGCAAGAAATTAATTGCTAAAGTAAAAGAAGCACAACCAATAAAACCAAGTGATATTGGGTAACAAATTGCACTCCGAAAAACGTACAAAACAAAACAGACGTCTCGTTGCTGCTCTTGCATGCAGGGCAGGAGGAACGAGGCTTTTTGGAAAACCACTCCAAACCCTTGACCAAGGAATATCCATTCTTGATCATATTTTGGAAGAAATGAAAGCAGCGATTGAAATCGATGCTATTGTCCTTGGTATTTCTGAAGGTATAGAAAACCAAATATTTATAGATGTCGCGAACCGTCATGATATCGGTTATATCCTAGGCGACCAAAAAGATGTTTTACAACGTCTTATTCAATGTGGACACCATGAATCCGCTTCAGATGTCTTCCGTATTACTAGCGAATGTCCTTTTACATCTTGGGAAATGCTTCCTGCGGTGTGGAAGGAACATACTAATAATAACAACGATATCACCGTCACAGAATTCCTTCCTGAAGGCTTAAACTTTGAAATATACTCTTTAGCTTCTTTAGAAAAATCTCATAAAGAAGGTAACGACGACGAACGTAGTGAATTTTGTTCTGCTTATGCCAGGCGCTGTCACGACAAATTCAATATTCAAGTCATTCCATGCCAAGAAAATTGGAATCGATTAGATCTCCGATTAACAGTGGATAATCCAGAAGATTTAATTCTATGTCGCGCTATTTTTAAAAATTTAAAGAATACAAAACCCCATATTCCGACAGAAGAAATACTAAAGTTTGTTGATCGACATCCCAAACTGCATAGACTTGTTGAGCCTTTTGTTGATATGACCCCCCTATGGGCTCACTGCCAAAAAGAAACTTTCCCCCATGAGAAATAGCAAATTATCCTTCAAAAAATCCAAAGAGTTTACTTCACGCATTGAGCGCCTCGTGCCTGGAGGTGCGCATACCTACTCAAAAGGTAGAGATCAATATCCAGAATTATCATCCTCAGGGATTATAAAGGGTTCAGGCACACACCTTTGGGATGCAGATGGCAACGAGATTATAGACTGGTCAATGGGCTTAGCATCTGTTTCAATTGGCCATGCAACACCACAAGTTAATCAGGCGGTAATAGATACATTATCTCAAGGCGTAAACTTATCTCGCCCCAGTAATCTTGAACTTGAAGCAGCAGAACTCTTCTTGGAAACAACACAAACGGACATGGTCAAATTTGCCCGCCATGGTTCATCAGTTACCACAGCTGCAGTCAAATTATCTCGCGCCTTTACTGGAAGAAAAATAATCGCGGTTCCAAAAGAACATCCTTTTTTTTCTTTTGATGATTGGTTCATCGGCGTAACAGCCGCAAATTTTGGCATTCCCGATGAACTCAAAAAATTTACCGTCACATTTTCTTACAATGACCTTGATTCACTAAAGCAATTGTTTGTCCAATATCCCAACCAAATAGCCTGCGTTCTTATGGAGCCGGTAAAGTTCGACCCTCCAAAAGAAGGATTTTTAGAGGGTATTCGGGAATTATGCGATCAAAACGGATCATTATGGATCTTGGACGAAATGATCACAGGATTAAAAATGGGTGTCCCCGGTGCCTCTGATTATTACGGGGTAAAACCAGACCTCAACACCTATGGCAAGGGATTTGCCAATGGGTTTCCATTCGCAGCTTTAACCGGCCGCTCCGATATAATGGAACTCGGAGGAATTTCAAGATCTGGTGACCCAAAATTGTTTTTGCTATCAAGCACACATGGAGCTGAATCTGTCGGATTGGCCGCCATGATGAGCACCCTTAAATTGTTCAGAGAAGAAAATTACGTCTCAAAGATTTGGGAAATAGGTACAATCCTGCAAGAGCGATTAAACCGTATTATTAAATTAGAGGGTCTTGAGGATTTTCTCCAACTGAAGGGCTATCCCTGCAACCTACTCCTTAACATTCTGGGGCCGGATAAAGAACTCGACTGGACGTTTAGAACTCTCTTTATGCAGGAAATCGCCTCACATGGCGTGCTCTTCCAAGGTATTTTCATTGTCACCCCAAGTCATACACAAAGTGATATTGGACTAACGTGCCTTGCGTTTGAGAAGGCATGTGGAATCTATAAACAGGCAATTGACACAGGAAATGCAAAAAAGCTATTGATCGGCCCCGAAATTAAACCGGTATTTAGGGCCATAATATAGCCATGTCTTTTTCATCTCTGAATTTAGCTCACGCTATTGACCCTATCCTTCAAATTGCTGACAGCGCATTGCTCCGGCCATTAAAGACTGAGGATATCAGCAGTAATTATATTGATAGCTTGAATACTCCTATTGTTAGAAAATACCTATCTACTCAGGGTGGCAGTCAGTATAACAATACAAATGTCACCCAGTTTGTATTACAAAACGACACAGCTTCAGATTGCATCTTATTTGGCTTCTTTGTTAAGGGCATACACTGCGGCACTTGTCGTTTGCACGATATTAGGCAACAAAACTCTTGGCTTGGCCTGGCAATTTTCGATACGACCTTGTGGGGACAAGGTTGGGGGAGAAAAATTATTACTGCCGTCAGTAACTACGCGTTGAATCAATTACAAACAGAAGAAGTTCTTGCTGCAATCGACCCGCAAAATGTTGGGTCACAACATGCTTTTGCTAAATCAGGATTTCATGTTCTTGTCGATGAGAAATTAACAAGGGCTGATGGAGTTATTACTGAAATTTGGCAGCGGAAATTAAATCAGGGGTAGGATATGGAATTCAGGCTAACCATAGGTCAAATTTCTCAAGAAGGTGCTGGCTGCAATCGTGCGTTAGCCAGTTTATATTCATCCCCACATTTTAAGATTGAAGGAAGTGCTCCTGCTTCGATATCCACCCTATCTGGTGACAAACTTTTTTGTTATGGCGACATAAATGGATGGCGAGACACCGCTCAAAAGCTGCACGCCTACCCCTCAACGCTGTCAGCTCTCCAAGATATCTCCGGTAAATCCAGAGTTAACTCTCAAGACCATCTGGAAGGGCGCTTTCTACTCATTTGGATTAAATCCTCTGGTGAGATTGACATTTACAGAGACCAGTTTGGGAAAATAGATGTCTATCTGCAAAAGGCAGACGGAATTTTAGTTGCCGCAAGTGACTTATCACTATTACCAGACAATCCCGCTAGGGATGGATACGACCAGTCCGCACTGGCCCATACACTAACCTACTATGGGCACCGGCCGCCAAAAAAACACACCATATATAAATCCGTTACTCGTTTAGGTGTCAGAGACACAATTTCAATCAACCGCAACAACTTCAAAATAAACAACAGACCTTTTACTGGTCAAAAACAGTTCAAGGATTTTGGCGCCCAAGAGGAAGAGATTTATGCCAATTCTTTTCTGGATCATTTGGATGCCAGTTCTTCTGCTGACGGCAATGCAGTATTTCTCTCCTCAGGGTGGGATTCCACGTCAATATTAGCTGGTTTGGTCCATTTACACGGCCCCCAAAAGGTAAGAGGTGTAATTGGTCGGATGAAATATTCCGAGCGAAGCGGTGTTTGTAACAGGTATGAAATTGAAAGGGCAGAGAAGTTTTCTGAACATTACGGGGTTAAAATCGATATCGTTGACCTTGATCACCTAAATAATGCTCCAGAGACAATTGCCGCATCAAAACCCATATTTAAGAAACATAATTTTCAAAGCATTACAGGTTTAAACCATTATCTTCTCGCTCAGAAAATTAAAGAAACAGCAAATGGTGATGAAACCAACTATATTGGAGAAATAAGTGACGGGGCCCACAATTTGGGCTTTAGCCAGTACGCTACAATATTTCATCCTTCATACGATTTCCGCGAATATGCGGATAAAATGGCTTCCTATTTATTTGGCCCCACCTTTATAAAGCAAATAAATAACAACGCCCATAACCAAGACCCCATTTTTCAATTGTTCAAAGCCAGAGCGAATACCAGCAATTTTGACAGTGCTGAGGACAATCCCGGCAGCCAGATGCGTCAAATGCTTACTAGCTTTTTTCTCCGCAACGGCCGTATGCCTTTTTGGTCAATTACCAATTCAAAGCTTCTCAACGCATCAGGTGCGGAAAATTACACACAAACAATGGAAGAGAGCTATTTTTCAGGTATTGAAAATGCTGATCCCGAGGAAATTTATTCCTGGTACTTGGAACTATACAATAGCTTTCATTGGCAGGGTTCAACCGTGTTAACAGCACATATTATGTCAGATCATTTTGGTATAAAGTCAGATATGCCTTATTGGGATGGCCAAATTCAAAGCTTACTTAAAATAATGCCGGAAGACTATGGAAGAGGCCTGGACTTCAAATCGACAAAGTACCTATTAAAATCCATGCTTAATGACCGTATTCCATATCCAAAGAACCTACAAACCGGTCCTCATTCCTATACATACGATACCGACCACAGCTTTAATCATAATTTTGAACTACTGTATCATTCCTCCATGCGAGAATTAGCCGTTGATACTTTAAAAAGCAAACCCTACGAAGAAATACTCGACACAAATACATTTGATCTGGGTTATGCCTCAACAATAGTGGACAAGTATATCGCAGGAGAAGAACTTAACAGTGCCAACTTAGGCGATTTAGTATCCCTCTACCTTCTCTGTCAAACTGGCTGGTACAATTGATATGCTTAAATCTAAGATTTAATGGTTGATTATTCAATAAATTTTCAATGATTCATTTCTCAGGCCTTCTTCCGCAAAACAAACGATATGTCACTCAATATCACTGCCTGCACCTAAGAATTTCGTTTTAATCTTGTATACATAGAACGAAAAGTTTATTAAATCTGGTTTATGGATTCTCTATGCACTGTTGTGCATCTGGCACTACTGTTTCTGTTATTAATACTGATTTTACTATCTCAACCTTACACATCAAGGCGCTATATTTTAGATGAAAATTCAAGACGGAATTATTTGGGTTTCAGGATATTCAGCTTCTGGGAAAACTACAATAGGTAGGAAAGTTGAAAGTAAACTCAAGGAAGGTGGTTATTCTTGTATTTTTTTAGACGGAGATGATTTACGAGCAATCTTCGCGAACAAATGGGGCTATAATAAAGAAGATAGAATCGAATTAGCTAAAGTGTATTTTCACTTATCTAGCCATTTAGCCTCACAAGGTTTTATCGTTATTATTTCAGCAGTGGCAATGTACGACGAAGTTAGAGCTTGGATGAAAGAAAATGTATCTCATTCCGTTGAGATTTTTTTAAATGTACCTGATGAAGAGCGGCGGCGTAGAGATAGTCTAACTAAAGGTATTTATCAAAAAGATATTGATTTTGAAAATCTGTATGATTTTCCGAAAAAACCTGATTTGACAATAGAAAACCATGGCGATACCAATCCTGAATTTGCAGCTCAACAAATTGTAAATTATTTCCTATCCCAAGATGGACAAATTACATCAGATCGAGGCAGGAAAAAACACTGGAACAATTATTATGGAAAAGGATCTGCTCCAAATATCCCATCTTCATTTGCCCAACACGTGAATTCACAACTTACTTCAAAACAAAGTATTCTCGAGGTTGGTTGTGGGAACGGTCGAGATGCGTCTTTCTTTGCAAGCCGTGGACATACTGTATCTGCATTAGATTTATCTAAATCGGCTATCGATTATTGTATTGAAAATTATTCAAAACAGGAAATTAAGTTCTCCGTTGGGACTATAAATTCGTTAGGGAAAGAAGATAGTACTCAGTTCGATGTAATTTATAGTAGATTCTGCTTACACGCGATGACACCATCTGAAGAAATAGAATTTTGGAATATTGCAGCTAAATTATTATCAAAGAATGGGTATATATTTGTTGAATGCAGATCAATAAACGACCCTCTTGCAAGAAAGGGGGAGGTATTAAGCCCAACGGAACGAATAGCTGGACACTATCGCCGCTTCATCGTTCTAGATGAATTAACAAAAAGGGTCGAAAACACCGGATTACAAGTAATACAGTCCAGTGAATGCGATGGCCTAGCAAAGTACAAAGATGATAATCCTGTCGTTATCAGACTAAGTGCAACTAAAACTTAAAACAAAAAAAACTTGTAACACCAAAAATTTTGATTACAAAATACCTGTTAATTAGAAACAATATAGATTTTATGAAGTTCGCTTAGAAAATGCAATTTAAATTTAAAAACTTTGTAACGAATTGGTTGCTTCCTCCAAAAATTAAAAGCCTTCTTATCCGATCCAACCAACAAAATACTACACAAAAATTTTGGACAGCTGAACCTCTTGGAATACCTTGTTTTGAAGAAAAGTATTTCAAAGGCCTGAAAGGTATTAGACAAACTATAACAAGAAGTGACGATACTAGAAGCAGTCTAACGATTTCTGATGAAACGATTCTTCCATTGCCTTATGGGGAAAGAGCCTCACACATTCAAATCGGCGTAACAGCTGACAGCTGGGAACAAAACAGCTTATTAAAAATAACAATTGGCGACCATACCGTTGAACAAACACACCTAAAATCAGTACACTGGCAATCCTCAAAGGGACGATGGCTAGATATACGCCTCCCTGTCCCCCCAAAAGCGGAAAAGATTGTTATCCATTGTAATGAGAAAATTCATTTAACAATGCCTCGATGGATCAGTGTCAAAGCTCATAAGCCTTCTACTCAAAGAAGTGAAATAAAACATGTTCTTGTTCTTGTCCTTGATGGTGGGTGTAAACGGATACAGGGTAAAACTCATCCCACTTTGCCGGATATAGAATTAACACCTAATATTAATCACTTTTTCAAGAAAAGCTTCAAAGCACATAATTGCTTTTCGTCTAGTGAATGGACCTTTCCTTCTGTAACCAGTTTTTTCACGGGATTGCGGACATCACGACACCATGCATTTCACCCTACTCGTAATTATAAATTATCTAAAAACAATCATCTTTTGGCTGAAACCTTTCAAAGTAATGGCTTTCATACAACATGTTATTCTGCAGCCAACCGCATAACTCCAAGTTATGGCTTCAATAGGGGTTTTGATCGATTTGTATATCACTGGGCTGAAGAAGGCAGAACTGAATATAATTACGATACCTGCAAATGGGTATCCGATGTTATTGGACAACTTTCTACACATCGCCATGATAAAACCTTCACTTACTTACAGTTACCCGACCCACATCCACCATGGAACATCCCTCCATTATCTCGAAGCTATAACTTAAGTCGAGAAGGATCATCAACCGGTTTAGATTTTCTTGAAATAGAAGACCATCCTGATGCTCTATCCCAGAGCAAACAACTAGAACAGCTACGTGTCCATGATTTGGATCGAGAACTTGGTGCACTTTTTTCATTCATAGAAAAGAACGTTCCAGATAATACTCTAGTTATGTTAACTGCAGACCATGGTAGTGCCTGGAAAGCATTTCGACCCAGTAACAAAATGATCCCAGAGCCCACTCTTACACATGACCGAGTGAAGATTGACTTTTATATTAAAGGGCCCGGAGTCCCTACGATGGACTACGAAGGCCTCTGCTCCCCTAATATTGATTTACGCCCAACATTGCATAACTTGTTAGATTTCACTTATGAAGACACATTCGACGGTATTGATATTTTATCAGATCATACCTCAAGAAAATATACTATATCTGAAAGTGTGTATAATGGTGTTTATGAAATCTCTGCACAGAATACGTCCCAGAGCTTAATTAAACAATTTTCCTTTGACGAAACATCACTTCAAATTATAGGTTCCGAAATTTATTCTGGCGCATTTAACATTGGGACTACAGATTACAAGAAACCACTAGATGTTACTTCCAAAGAACTTGAAACAGCTATACGCGACTACATGCAAAGTCCAACTTTCTTTAATTACTCACCATTTAAAACATAATATTCAAATACTCATTTCATTAACTTCTCGATATAGTAGGAATGACTTTAATCAAAAAGCATAGGTTAAATAAAAAAACAATCATGGCAAGATTTGATTTAAGCGATGCAGAATGGCTGGTTATTGAACCTTTACTATCGAAAAGAGCCCGTTGTCCGACCCGTCGGGATGACCGGGTTATTCTAAACGGGATTTTATATATATTGCGCACAAGCGCGCCATGGCGCGATCTTCCTGCGCGTTACAGCCCTCACACAACAGTCTATAACCGTTATGTTCGCTGGGGAGAACGCGGTGTCTGGAAGGACATATTTGATACTTTGGCTGAAGAATGCGAAGACGCCCCGATTTTTATTGATGATTCTATTGTTAAGGCTCACCACGCAGCGGCGAGGTCAAAAAAGGGGAACCTGGCGAAAAATATCGGCCGCTCACGCGGAGGTCGGACAAGTAAGGTTCACGTGGCCGTAGATCAGAAAGGTCGCCCGATCCGTCTTGCGATTAGTGGTGGTCACGTTCATGACAGCAAGCTGATGCCTGATTTCCTTGATTGGGAAGTACCGCCTCTGGCCATTGTGGCTAATAAGGCCTATAGCAGTCATAAAATCAGAAAAGCTATCGCTGATGAAGGCGCATTGGCTGTCATTCCCACAAAAAGTAACACCAAAAAGCCGCCCCCTCACAATAAAAACCTTTATGTAAGGAGGAATATTGTCGAGCGTTTCTTTTGTAAAATGAAAGATAACAGCCGGCTAGCAACAAGGCTTGAGAAAAAGGGAGCAAACTTTCTAAACATGCTATTCATGTTATCCACAAAATGTTGGATCAACTGAGTCCACACCCTAATTATTTTTCAAAGCATACTTCTACGATATTTTTTTAATTAAATCTTTAGTAAAGTACACAACTGTACATACAGTGACTTCATGCAAAATAACAAATTAACACTTTTACTTGACCAACCGCCCAGATGGACTTTGTGTTTTTTACTTCTTTTAAAATTAACGGGAATAAGCATTCATGTAATTGACAAAGATAGTGTCCGAAAATTCCCTGAATGGAACAAAGCAATAAAATCAGGAAAAATTCAATTAACTCCTCCTTTGATTATGGCGCCGTTTCATAGCCAAGCAATTGCACAAGCAGAGCACATTGTAATGCAGTGTAAATCGCATAAAGGTATCCAAGGATTACAAGAGATTCTCTCAGACACACATGCTGATATTTTAGTAAAAAAAATACTTGCAGAAGATTTACTACGATTTTTATTCATATTATCAATAGCAAACGAGTCAAAAAAGACTTTTTTATTTTCACCAAAAAATATCGAGTTAATTTATCTTTGTCAAAAATATGGTTTTATTGATGAATTAAAAAACCTTAACACTAACAAAATTATTATGTTTGGTAGATGCATTTCCCATTTTTTAAACACATTTAAAAAATGGGCCAAATACATCACTAGAAGATTAGCAATATCAAATAATAAAATTGATGCACAGCCTATAAAAACTAAAAAACACACTCAAAGAATTTCTTTTGCTTTGAACACTTCATGGTTAATGAAGTTTCAAGGCCCTCGAAAATTTGATTTCATTATTGATAACAAAAATATCTTAAAAAAAGACATTCTGTTCTTACGGGAATATCAATCAACAAGAGACAATTTAATTCAAGAAGAGAACGCTGATTATGTATTTTTCAACACATCAGACTCTTCAATTAAATTATTAAATAAAAAAATCATCTCTATCGATGACAAAACAAGATTTAATTTGCTAAAAATCTTGTCACTTAGCTTAGCCAGCCAATTTGAAGCCTTAAATAGAGCCCTAATAATAGCCTTCGACGAACTAATACATTCTGAAAACTTAAGTCAAAATACAAGTCTTAAAGTATACATATACACGAACAAAGAGGACACCAATCAAATTGCAAAAAACATATGTCTTAGAAAGCATAATATAGAAAGTTTATCATATCCACTGTTCATAGGGTCACCGGCCATATTTGCCAAAGAGGGATCAAGAAATGACTCCAAGGATATAATTTGGTATGGCTTGAATCCAAACTATATGCTTCTTTATTCTAAGGATGCAATAAATTCTCACAAAAAGCACACACAAGATGTTCAAAATTATCTTAGTTGGGGCTCCCCATTTTCACAAATGATCCAAAATTTAGATCGAGTTGCTCTTCGGAAAAAATATTTAAAACTAAACAGTAATCCTGCCATTATAATTTCAATATTTGACACTACGTACATAGATTCACCTCTGTGCAGAACAAACTACACTCATGGAATTATGTTTTTGGAACATATATATCAAATATCTTGCACTGAAAATTGTCACATATTCTTTAAACCATCGAAGAATGATAATCATTTTGTTGATCCAAGTTACATTTGGTTTTCAGACTCTTTAGGGCAGAAATTGATTAATGTAAGAAGAAAATTACAAAAACGAAATAATGTTACACTCCTCCCCGAAACAGCTGATCCAACTGAAGTTATTGCAATTTCTGATTTAACGATTACTGATGGCTTATCTTCTCCTACAGCAGATGCATTATGTGCAAACATCCCTGCTTTTTGGTATGATCCAGATCATAGTCATCATGGATACCCTTTTGATTTTACATCTTTTATTATTCATGGCCCCTCTGATTTAAGTAAAACTGTTCAAGATTTAATTAAAAACAAAACCCTTCATAAGAATATAAATAAAAATGAATATTTCGAAAAATTTATTTCAAACAACATTGAGAATAATTTTATAGATAAATTTCGAGCTCTTATTTTAAAATACAATTAGGGTGTGAACCCAATTCAATCTCTTGCTCTATATGACTTTTTATGATTCATAACTCCGAATTAAGGAATTTTACTATGGCAAGATTTGATTTAAGCGATGCAGAATGGCTGGTTATTGAACCTTTACTACCGAAAAGAGGCCGTGGTCCGGCCCGTCGGGATGACCGGGTTATTCTAAACGGGATTTTTTATATATTGCGCACAGGCGCGCCATGACGCGATCTTCCTGAGCGTTACGGCCCTCACACAACAATCTATAACCGTCATGTCCGTTGGGGAGAACGCGGTGTCAGGAAGAACATATTTGATACTTTGGCTGAAGAATGCGAAGACGCCCTGATTTTTATTGATGGTTCTATTGTAAAGGCTCACCGCGCAGCCGCGAGGTCAAAAAAGGGGAACCTGGCGAAAAATATCGGCCGCTCACGCGGAGGTCGGACAAGTAAGGTTCACGTGGCCGTAGATCAGAAAAGCTATCGCTGATGACGGCGCATTGTCTGTCATTCCCACAAAAAGTAATGCCAAAAAGCCGGCCCCTCACGATAAAAACCTTTATGTAAGGAGGAATATTGTCGAGCGTTTCTTTTGTAAAATGAAGGATAACAGCCGGCTAGCAACAAGACTTGAGAAAAAGGGAGCAAACTTTCTAAACATGCTATTCATGTTCTACATAAAATGTTGGATCAATCGAGTCCACACCCTAGATAACTCTCGACTATCAATCATACAAAAGATCGATTTGCATTAACTTACAAATGACATATACATCTACTGCAATTATTGACCTTCTCAGTAACTAAGAATAAGCTCCCGAGAATGTCATTTTTTAATATTATTCTAAAGAAAAGCTTGTAAATTATGACTGAAGTATCGATTAAAGATCGCAAAGAGGAAGCAAAAAAAGCTAAGTACAAGCTTGTCCCCGACTTTCCCGATGAGTTTCTTATCGATATATCATCGGTTTGTAACCATTCATGTACCTTTTGTGCTAACCCCCGGATGGCCAATAAGATCCTTATGGAAGCTGATAATGTCATTCGTATCTTGCGCGAAGGAAAAGAATGCGGGGCAACTCAACTCGGCCTCTATGCGACAGGTGAACCATTTATGGCCCGTAATCTGGATCAGTATGTTCGCGAAGCAAAAGAAGTCGGCTATGACTACGTTTATATTACAACGAATGGAGCTGGTGCCGTTCCCCACAGAGCAAAATCTGTAATAGACGCAGGCTTAGACAGCATCAAATTTTCCATCCACGCCGGTACGCGCGAGACTTATAAAAAAATTCACGGTAAAGACGATTTCGATCGCGTAATTGAGAACTTAAAATGGGTTCATAATTACAGACAAGAAACAGGAAAGCAGTACAAAATTTACGTAACGATCGTTCAAACGCATGACAATATGTTTGAACTGGATATGCTGCATGATATTGTTCGTCCGTATATTGATGAATGGGATCCGCATCTTCTGACTAATTCATGCGGAACCATGCCGGAAAACAACGAAATCGGTGACATTGAAGCTGACAACATAAGGGGCCGAGGCCATAAAGGTGTATGCTTCCAGCCTTTTAAGAGCTTCACGGTCACACCTGAGGGCTTCATGTCCGCATGCGTTCTAGACTATCACAAGGCTCTTGTTGTCGCCGATTTGAATATCGTAAGCCTCGCAGATGCCTGGTCCAACGAAGTGTACAAGAATTTCAGACGTATGCATGTAAATAACAAACTCGAAAATACGATTTGTTACAATTGTAGAAACAACACAAACGAATCTTTTGACGGGCTGCTTCCCGAATATCTGGAAAGGCCTATCGCCCCTCCGCGCAGAGATTCTGAATAACACCTACGACTTACCTTAATTAACTTATAACTTCATAAATTCTGGGGAAAATTATGCGATCTCATTTCAAGCCACACATTGAAGAGATGCGTCGATATCAAACTTCCTCAAACCGGGACATCGAAAACGGATATCGACTCGACCGAAATGAACGGGTAGCCAATATGGACCACGGTCTAATGACCGAGTTTCTATCATCCCTGCCGGATCACATACTCAATGTCACCCCGGATATTGCACCTCTTTATAATAAGCTGGCAGAATTCCATAATATCGGCAAAGAGCAAATCTATGTTACCCAGGGAATTACTGAGTGTATAAACTTTCTTTTTGCAACATTATGCTCACCACGTGAAAATGTCATTGTATTAGACCCAACTTATCCGATGTACTCCATCTATGCTGAGATGTACCAGGTAGAATATCGAAAATTCACCTATAACAAAGAACATGATGCAGATTGGGACACTCTTTACGATCAAATAGATAACAAAACAACAATGGTTATGATTGCCAATCCTAACCTTCCAATTGAATCGTCCTTTACACGGAAAGAAATAGAAAAAGTTCTGGAGCATTGCTCTAAGCGAGGAATTGTAGTCGTTATAGACGAGGCCTACCATTATTTCGGAACAGATACGGTTTATGACCTTACGCTGAAATATGATAATCTTGTTGTATTAAGAACATTTTCAAAAGCTTGGGGACTCCCTGCGATACGCCTAGGCTATGCAATCTCTCACCCTGACAATATCAATTATTTGAGCAAAACCAGATCTTTAGTCGAGACGAATGCCATCTCGATGGAAGCTGCCCTTTTTGCGCTTAATCGCCCAAGCATAATTGACGACCATGTAAACGAAGCCAAAGCAGGATGCTCCCTCCTAAAGACAGAACTACAAAAACTTGGTCTTGAATGGCATGGCGGAAACTTCACAAACGGATTGATGATTTTCCTACAAAATGGAACTGACTCGGCCGAGTTGGTTAAATTTATGCGTGAGAAAAAGATATATATTCGGGGCGCATTTGAACCACCATACGATAGCTGTGTAAGGGTTAGCTTAGGCCATCCAGAGCAAATGCAACCCTTTGTCGACACACTAAAAGAATGGCTGGAAACAAAACATCACTCAGAAAGAAATACCTCATAATTACATGTTTGAGTTTCGTAAATTCACCCCATGTGATAAGGGAGAGTTGCTCGCGCTGATAGAAAGATCAGACTCTACTCCGCGAACGGACGCCACATGGGACGGGAACCCAATGACTGCCTGTTTAGCATTTGAGAGCGGCAGGCTAATCGGCGCTGTTCCCTTTGAAAAAAGAACATTCAAAATCACGAACGAACATCACACTCAAATGTTATGGGTAAGTGCTGCACATGTAGACCCTCCATACCGATCCCAAGGGATCGGACAACAACTTCTGGATAACACGATCTCTTTGTTTGGCAAAAACTTCGACTCTTTTGGTGTCTATCGTGAAGACGAAAGCAGCAAAGCTTATAAATGGTATGAAAAGAACAACTTCATTCCACTTCTCCCCATACTTGCCTATAAAAAGAAGATCGATGGTTTTACCCCCCTAAATCCAACAAACGATTGGGTCCAGATAACAAGCGATCAGGATCTGAAGTTTTATGAAGAAGATCTATTCAGTTGCTTAAACAATAGCATGATCTGTGGTATTCCGAAAAGAAATCCAGAGCACTGGAGGAAACTATTTTCCTCTTATTACTACAAGGATTTCAACGAATTATCTATATTGGCGACAAGATCAGATACCAATATCACCAGCTTCGCAGTTCTTGCTCGAACTTCAATGAGAGACAATATAGATCGACTTGATATTCTTGAACTTGTAGCAGCTGAACACGCGCAAATATCATCCCTTGTGTCCTTAATTGAGGGCTATGCTCACAAAATTAAAGTCAATGAAGTTCGAATACAATGCTCCGCACAAGATCAATTAAGGTATTGGATTGAAGAAAACGGATATCGATATAGAAATCGCCGGACCAATATCATGGGCCGGGTATTTAATATTCAAAATTACTTGAATAAAATTTCTAAACTCCCGGGCAACCTCCCGAAATCAGAGGCAAAAGACACCCTCTCTATTGAGACGCCTGACCAGGGAATATTTCAAATCGGGGAACCTAGCATAGATACTCCCAGATGCTTTATTCGAAGTAATGACTTACAAACATTATTATTTCAGCGATCTTCTCCTGCAGACATGATAACAGATGGACGCATTATATTATTAGAATCACCAGAGAGATCTAAAAAAATACTTTGCAATTTGTTCCCCCTTGCCAGCTGGCGATACTTTCAAAGCGACTACATCTAAAAGATATGCCAACTCACACCGTAATATTTAGTAATCAGACATCTAAAAACAAAACCGCTTATTACGATTTTGATGAAACAATATTCAATCACCCCAATTTACTCGATCTACGCTCTATCATTAAAGTACACAGAGACAAATGGCTTGAGGAACTTAATCTTTCTCATTCAACATTGGGAGAAGAGATTGCTGCAAATGATAAATCCTGGTGGTTCTCGCGCCTATCAAGACTAGATGTCAGACCTTGGGGTAATGCCGATATATTTAAGCCTCTTATATTTTCTCACGCCATGATCACTTGGTTAAATTCACAAACTGAAGGGCAAACACTCCATATAAACGGCGCACCTTTTGAAGTCTATACCCACCTTAAAAGCGTTGCTAAAACTATGGCAATTACCATTCATCATAACTTTTCAACCAAAGAAAAAAAATACGCGGGCAACAGAGGCCAGCATAAACTCCTGCCTACATTAAAAAGAATATGGTCGTTATTTCGACTGGCGCGCTCTCGCCCCGCTGCAAAGTATTCAAACACGTCCAACTTCATTATCTATCAACATATACATAATCAAAACCTTCAAGATGGCTATAAATACTACTATACAAATTTATTTGATGAATTAGACCAAAACAATATTTCCATACTGGCTTTAGGCTTAACACCCGACAATAAGGACGGTAGAACCGTCTCTCTTTTACGCCAACTAAACTACACTGATGTAGTAATCGCGACATTAGCAGGGATCAGATCTTACCTATCTACAAGGAAACTAAGAGGGTCTCCCTGCCAACTGGATAGCTTTAATTATCCCAAGTTTTGGTCACAGTATTTTGCCCAACTCAATGACCCGGAAGAACTGATAGAAGTACAAGCTACTTATAGAATGATTAAACGTCTTCTTAAGTCACGGAAAAACTCAAGAGTAATATTGCCCTACGAAGAAAAAGGGATTGAAAGAGCCGTTCTATTAGCCGCATTGGAAAATGGGGTAGAGACAATTGGCTTCACGCCACATCCCCAACACAAACTGCTATTGGCCCTTAAAGATCAAGACCAAGGTACCTGCCCCAAACCAATAACCTATGCGTATTGTGGAGAAGGCTATTCAAACTACTTTAAAGAATGGGGTAATAAGGTAAACGCTCAAGGATTAGTATGGGGAAGCCGGAAATCTCCATCAGTTTCCAATTGGCAACCTCGCTATTCGTCCCAAAAGAAATTAAAGGTTCTCTTCACAGTTAGTCATCCCGAAGAGATTCGAATTTTTAGATCTTGGCTATTATCCACTCCCGAGATATGCGAAATCTCAGATATTAATTTACGGCGATATAAGGCTGTAGATGATACATTTTTCGACCTAGCCTTTGCTGATTTACAAGAACGATATCCGAACATATCTGAAGTTTCAGGAGATCTAGGAGACAACGTAAAAGCCAACGACATTGTATTATTTTGCGCAACAAGTGCCGGTCCAGAAGCAATAAACTTTGGAATCCTTGGAATATATGCTGATTTAACAGATTGCTTTTCAATCAACCCGGTTTTTGACAACATCGAGCCATTCTTACCTGTCGAAACCAGCAAAGATTTCCTTGATCTTCTCACTAAGTTAACGCAAATGTCTCAGCAAGAACGAGATGACATATACAAAACCCAGAGGGATTGGGCTAAGTTCTGCTTTGCACCAATAAATCAAAATTTACTAAAGAAGGTATTCGCATAATGGAAAGTCGTACTTGGAAAGATCGACTAAAACCGATAGCAAGATGGGTGGTTAACAGTCGACTTTACGGCTATTGGAGTGATTCTCAAGGTGATTGGCGCTATCTATATATGCCCTTCACATGGTGGCTTGCCAAAGTATTGGTCCCAAGAAGAACCGTAAAAATCGGCTCTTCAAGATTAAACTTACCCTGCGACAATTCAATTACCCATTTCAGATGGTACCTATACAATAAAAAAGAGCAAGAAGTCTCTAAATACATAGATAAATACGTCAAAGAAGGCGACACATTATTTGATATCGGTGCGAACATCGGTGTCTTCACACTCTATACTGCCATTTCAAAAAACAATGTAAATATTTACAGTTTTGAGCCTGAGTATTCAAATCTCCACTACTTAAAAGAAAATATTATTGCCAATAAATTGACGGAAAAAGTTAACTTATTCTCAGTCGCAGTGAGCGACAAAGATCAGCTAAGCTCTCTCCATATTCAAGATGTCACTCCGGGTGCGGCTGTCCACACTGAAAGTGTTAATGACATATCCACTACAGATGAAGGCTATAAAGTCGTCTGGAAAGAAGGCATCGCCACTTCTACCGTTGATAGTCTCTCCAAACATATTGGAGTTGTCCCCAATTGTATGAAAATCGACACCGATGGAAATGAGCCTAAAATTCTGCGCGGCGCAAAAAAGACCCTTACAGATCCACAGTTAAGAAGCATTGTAATCGAAATGCCAATGGATGAAACAGCCAACCAAGTCTGTATAGATCTACTTACCGATGCAGGCATGAAAGTCGTTTGGTCAGCTGAGTACACAAGAAATCAGGTCTGGGAAAAATACACCGTTTAATCAATGCTGTATAATTTGCCTTGTGTTTCGTCATAAGACTAATTTGACTTCAACTGAAACACAATAAGACCTTGATTCTCGACTAACTCATCAAGAGCAGGAGACCTAGTGCTCCTGCCAGACCTTCTAAAATCATAAAAGGTTTCTACTTTCATTGACGAATTTAAAACTAAAATAGGTGTTTTTAGCTTTCTTACAACCTCATAAGATAAAGAGATCCTTGGGTGCAGCGGTGCATCACGATTAACGATGCATACCCCTTTGGGACTTTCTTCATCATCCACTGCACCTGGAAATAAAGAACAAATATGACCATCAGCCCCCATCCCCAAAAGAGCGACTGAGAAAGGCATCGCTTCTGCGATAAGAAGCCTCTCCAAACGATTAGCATCTTCTACAGGTGACTTTTCTCCAAAGTAGAAGGAGATGAATTTAGCCTTTTGTGCTTCCGGATAATTCTCCATACATTTGCGGATCATACCTTCGTTAGAATCACGATGTTCTTGGGGAACCCAGCGTTCATCTGACAACGTAATTGTAACTTTCCCCCAATCCAAAGGGATAGAAAACAATGCCGGAAGATATTTTTGCGGCGTATTGCCCCCAGATAGGATCAAGGATGCTCGGCCAGAGCTTTTGATCTCCTGTTTCAGCAAATCGGCAGTTCTATCCACAACCTCCCGATAGAGCACATCCTCTGTTTTAACTTCTACTATTTTCATTGCTTTAACACTTGTTAGGTCCGTACGGATTAATAGGCTTTATAAGTTATCCCATTAATACTATACCTTTAAGAAATTACCATAGCACGCACCCTGCACTCAGGAGTAAAAACCGATCAATGTCTGCAAAAATCAAACAAAAATTGGCAAATAATGTGACCACAATCGGTTCGTGGATCAGCCTTCCCAATGTCCATACCGTAGAGATGATGGCGCGGCTGGCAGGATTTGAGTGGCTTGTCATCGATATGGAACATACCGGCATATCAACAGAGACCATGGCACAAATGATACAGGTGATTGATCTTGCGGGAATATCCCCATTTGTTCGAGTGGGCTCAAATGATCCATTGCAAATCAAACGTGCCTTAGATTGTGGAGCCAAAGGAATTATCGTTCCGCAAGTTTGCTCCTCTGCCGAGGCGCAGCAAGTTGTTAATGCCGTATACTACCCGCCAATAGGTGAACGCGGTGTTGGCCTATTCCGAGCTCAAGGGTATGGCACAACCTTCGATGACTACAAAGAAAATATCGCGCCTGAAATTGTCGTCATCGTGCAGATCGAGCATAAAGATGCCGTTGATCAATTAGACGATATTATTTCCATACCTGGAGTTGATGCTTTCATGATAGGCCCTTACGATCTTTCAGGTTCATTTGGAAAGCCGGGTGATTTCACAGCACCTGAAGTTGCAGCATCTCTGGATAAAGCAAAACGCTTTTGCCAAACATCAGACAAAGCTGGCGGCATACACGTTGTACACACAGATAAAGCATCCCTTGCGAGTAACATCAAACAAGGCTTTCGCTTCATAGCTTACGGCACAGACATGATCTTTTTAGCCGAAAAGCTCTCTGAAGTAACTATAGACCTCGAAACTGCCACACACTAATCGTAAATTAGAGCCTCTAAATTCATGACTCAGTCAATTTGTATTATACCTGCCAGAATGGCCTCTTCCCGGTTTCCGGGAAAACCGATGAAACATCTTTTGGGAATGCCCTTAATTCAACATGTATGGGAACGGTGTCAACTGGCGAGAGAAATCGACCGAGTTATCGTTGCAACTTGCGATCAGGAGATTTACGATTGCATCACTGATGCGGGCGGTTCAGCCATAATGACTGCCGACACACACGAGCGCTGTACTGACCGTGTTGCTGAAGCTATCGATAATGGTAAATTCAATCTCAAGGATGACGATTTAGTTCTCATGGTTCAAGGTGACGAAGTTATGGTCAATCCTGAACTTTTAGATGACATGGTCCGCCTTTATAAGAAGAAAAAATCTCCCGCAATTAACCTCGTTAGTCGGCTCTATAACACCGAAGAACATGACGATCCTAACGTCGTAAAAATTGTTACTGATCTGGAAAATCGGATAGTTTTCCTCTCACGCAGTCCTATTCCTAATCGCTCGAGAAGCTCAACGGTTGAAATGTATCAACAAACCGGAATTATCGCCTATTCCTCATCTTTTTTGGCTGAGTATGCTGAAATTCCTCAGACACCTCTCGAAATTGCAGAGTCAGTTGACATGCTGCGACTCATAGAAAATGGCATTCCCTTATTTTCGGTAAAAAGTGAAGTTGAAACCATTGGCGTTGATACTGAAAATGACCGCAAACGAGCTGAAATTTTTTTAGAAAAAGATAGCACCACATCACGTTACCTGAATATCAAATAGCTGTGGATAAGATGGCAAAAAAACTAAGAGTCGGTATCGCTGGGCATGGGCTTGTCGGAAAGCGACGTCATAACTTTATTGATAAGCACCCTCTATTTCACGTAAGTGCAGTCAGCGATCAAACTTACAATCCTGAAAAAGAAGAACGTAACAACCTCTGCTATTATGGTGATTATCGCCAAATGATTGAACAGGAAGAACTTGATGTTCTTTTTGTTTGCTTACCCAACCATGTCGCGGCCGATGCTACGATAATGGGATTAACAAAGAACAGCCATGTTTTTTGTGAAAAGCCTCCGGGCCGCAATGTTCAGGATATACGAAGGGTAATTGAAGCTGAAAAACTTCGCCCAAATTTAAAGCTCAAATACGGCTTCAATCACCGATATCACGATTCCGTTCTCGACGCACTTAAGATTGTTAAAGAGAAGACACTCGGCAAAATCGTTAATATACGCGGTGTTTATGGAAAATCAGTGCTCACGCCAAAAATCAAAGGCATTACAGATCCTAACGATCCTGTTTACTGGCGCGCCCACAGAGAAATCGCCGGGGGAGGTATCCTTCTCGACCAAGGGATACATATGCTTGACTTAATTCGCTGTTATGCTGGCGAATTCAAGGAAATTAAGAGCTTCGTTACAAATGATTTCTGGAATAAGGACGTTGAAGACAACGCTTATGCCCTTATGCGTAACGATGAAGGGGTTGTAGCTTTCATTCAATCCAGTGCCACGCAATGGCGTCACAAATTTTCTCTGGAGATGATGTTTGAAAAAGGGGCCTTGACACTTTCAGGAATTCTTTCAAGTACACGCTCTTATGGGCAAGAAGTACTGACTATCGCCTATCGTGAAGAAGAGAGTGGTGGAAACCCGAGAGAAACAACCACGAGCTACATATATGATAACTCATGGGAACGTGAAATAGCTGAATTTGCCGACAGTATCTCTAACGACAAACCAGTCTCAGTGGGAACAAGCCTTGACGCCCTCAAAACGATGGAGTTAGTTTACCGCATCTACTGTGCTGACCCTGAGTGGCAGAGCAAGTATGATATATCAGTTGAATAAGTTACAGAAAACGGCTCAGTTATGAACAAACTCGACGCGATATTCGCAGACATATCCTCTCCGGCAGAATACGCACGTGAATATTCTCTTTACCTCTGTGAATTACTCAAAAATCTGGATTACCAGAAGGTCGAAGAATTCATTACGCTGATTCTAGATGCTCGAGAAAATGATAAGTCAATTTTCTTTATTGGTAATGGCGGGAGTGCGGCGACAGCTTCACACTTTGCAAATGATATTGGGCTAGGAACACGAGCTCCTGGAAAACCATTTCGGGTACAAAGCCTTACAGACAATAATGCTGTCATGACTGCAATTGCCAATGATGATGGATATGAAAATCTCTTTGTACTTCAACTGAAGAACCTTCTTCGCCCGAGTGATCTGGTCATAACCATTTCAGCTTCAGGGAATTCCCCAAATATAGTCAAAGCTTTGGAATACTCGAAAGAAGTTGGAGCCAAAACAATATCTCTATGTGGTTTTGATGGCGGTATAAGTGGTAAAGTCTCAGATCTATCCATATTGATCGAAACTGCCAAAGGGGAATACGGCCCCGTCGAAGATCTCCACATGATTCTGGATCATATCGTTGGGACTTATCTCATGAGAGCGGTTAGAGTTTAAGAGAACTGTTCATTGCCCATACGGTTCTGGGAATCTCAGTTTTTACCCGAGGCATCACAACGCGCCCCCCCGCAGCTTCTATCAGGGCTAAGCCAGCGGCAACATCCCAGAACATGATGTTCTCTTCGTGATAGGCGTCCGCACGACCACACGCAACTTGGGCCAATGACAGGGCTGCGGAACCTATCATTCGTACTTTTTTCCAACGCCCGAATTCAAGGGCTGTACAGGACAAAGCTTCAGCTGAAAAATCACGATTAACAGGAAACCCTGTCATCAGAGCACTTGAGTTTGGTTCTGTTGTTGTGGAAACATTAATTTCTTCACCATTCAACCAGGCTCCTGAGTTTACCTCCCCATAAAAAATTTCATTTCGATTGAAATCATTAATTACTCCCAGACGAGGAACCCCGCCCTTTACCAGAGCGATGCTTGTACAACAAAGCGGAACTCCACGAGAATAATTGTAAGTTCCATCAAGAGGATCAACAACCCACATGAAGGATTGATCTTCTTGATCTTCTACAGCCCAACCTGCCTCCTCAGAAAAAATCGGAAACTCTGAGCCCGCTTTCAGACCCGAGATAATTATTTCTTCAGCAAGTAAGTCTCCCTTAACCTTGATATCTCTCTCAGGCAATGCAACGGCATCTCTCCATTCTTCAGCGTGATTTCGCAAGGCATTTCCAGCTTTAACAGCAAGGGATTTGGCAAGTTTTAATTCGGCAGAGCACTGCATGTTGTCGACTTGTGTCATCTTGATAATCAGTTATAAACTCAATAAGAAATTCATAAGAAACAATATATCTTTATTGCGATTAACATAAGATAACAATGACCAAATATAAAGCTGACTCTTCTTGGAATATTGCAGTTGCCTCTCGCAGCTTTTCTCGCCACCCGGTCTTGAGAGAAGAACTTTTAGCCCGCTATCCTAAAGCCATCTTCAATGATGAAGGTTTAAGCTTAAAGGGCGAAAGTCTAGTCTCATTTCTTTCTGGTATGGACGGTGCAATCCTAGCTTTGGAACCAGTTACCGAAGAAGTACTTTCTCAACTCCCCCAATTAAAAACCATCAGTAAATACGGTGTTGGATTCGACAAAATTGATTTAGACGCCGTCATCAAGAAAAATATACACCTCGGGTGGACAGGTGGAGTAAATAAAAGATCTGTATCTGAATTAGCGCTTTGCATGATGCTCTCCCTAATTCGAAATATTGATCAGAGTTCTCGCAAAATTCGGGACGGACAATGGAAAATACTACCTGGCCGACTACTAAGCAATCAAACTATCGGCATAATTGGCTGCGGTCATATTGGGAAAGATCTCGTATCGATTTTAAAGGTACTGGGAAGTAAAATACTTGTACATGACATTAGGGATTACCCCGAATTCTATAAAGAGAACAGTATCCACCCAGTAAGCCTTGATGAGTTATTAGCTCAATCAGATGTAGTGAGCCTCCACATTCCGTACAATGAGACAACCGCGAATATCATTTCTAAACAGCGCCTCACAACGATGAAAGACAGCGCTATTCTGATCAATACAGCCCGCGGAGGCCTCGTTGATGAGGAAGCCTTGGAAAATGCTTTGCGAACAGGAAAACTAGCTGGGGCTGCTTTTGATGCATTCGCTATAGAACCACCCCAGAGCAAAGGCCTTATAGAATTGGATAATTTCTTAAGCACGCCTCACATCGGCGGCAGTGCGGACGAAGCAATTCTGGCCATGGGCCGGGCGGCCATTGAGGGTCTAGACAATAACCAACTACCCGAAAAGGGTGTTTTCCCTCAATGATCGGTTCTGAAAATTATGTAAAAATAGCCTACGTCATCCCTACCAAAGATCGTCCTGATGATTTACGGGTATTGTTTGCAAGTTTACAAAAACAAACAAGACAACCAAACCAGATTATCATTGTAGACGGTAGTGATCCAGCTATTGAACCCGTTTGTAATGAACATCCCGATTTAGATATTACCTACGTACGGTGTTTTCCGCCCTCTTTAGCGAAACAACGTAATGCAGGAATGGCAGCACTAAATGATGAGATAACTGTTGCAGGTTATCTGGATGATGATCTTGAATTAGAGCCTGAGGCAACTCAGAAAATGGTAGATTTTTGGATACAGGCGGATGATCAGGTTGGTGGTGTATCCATGTCTATCATTAATCAATCAGCCCCTTATCGCCAAAACTGGTTGAAATTTTTTTTGATGTATAGTGACCCAGCCGGAAGTGTGACAAGGTCCGGCTTTCACAGTGCAATCCCAACAGTAAAAGAGACCATTGAGACAAAATGGCTTTACGGTGGGGCAACGTTGTGGCATCGGAACGTAATTGCTAAATTTCACTATGACGAATGGTTTGTAGGCCACGGTTTTGGAGAAGATTTTGAATATAGTTATCGGGTCGGCCGTGATTATAAACTATTTGTCTTGGCAGGATCACGAACTTATCATCATGAACGCCAAATGGCAGATGCAAAAATGTATATCCTAGGTCGCCAACAAACCTATAACCGTTTCTATATGTTTCGAAAGATGGGGGATTTTTCCTCACTATTGTTTACATGGAGCATTTTCGGCCTCGTGTTTATGAATTTTTTGGCTCTTGTAAAAAAACCAGGTCAACCTACTCGAGATCGTTTAAAAGGAAATTTGCGAGGCATATGGGAAGCTCTTATCGATGGTAAAAAATCTTTTGCAGGACATTGGAAGTAATCCGGAAGTATTTGAGAAAACAAACCCGTAAATAAACAAGAAATACAGCCACAACACACAATTCCGTTTCTGTATTGATCACGAGACGTTTGAAGAAGATGCAACAGAAACCTTTAAAAATATGTGTTTTAGCCGCAGCCCGTAGCAGCCATACCTATCTGCAATGTGGAATTTTACAAGATTTTGGGCACCATGTGACCTTGGTATCGCCCGATGACGGCAAGTGCCCAGATGGCGTAAGACATGTCCCCTGCGCGATATCCTCTGATAAAGGAATTTTAGGAAAATTACGTTGGTTAAAAGCCATTTATAATGGCGTCAAATCTGTTGAAGCCGATGTTTATCACGCGCACTATGCAGCAGAACTTACCACTTGGATGGCTTGGCTTCTAGGTAAAAAACCTTTTATTATCAGCTGCCTGGGTGGTGATGTTCTTTTTGATGAACAAGGAACTCTTGGCCCCATTGGGCGCTGGATCACAAAACGTGCGTTAAAAAAATGTGACCATGTTACTGTTGTCTCGAACCACCTCGGCAAAACCGTCGAACGATTTGGAGTTCCCAGGTCAAAGATTCAACGCGTAATTTGGGGAGTAAATCATGAAATTTTTCACCCCGAGGGTTCAACACAACAAACTAGATGTCTTTGGGGCGTTACAGAAGATGCGCAAATAATTTTCAGTCCACGCATGTTAAAGCCTTTCTATAACCAAATGATGATGCTGGATGCCTTGAAAGAGGTTGTACAGCATAACCCAAAATCAGTATTAGTTTTTGCTACCTACAATCAGGATGCCAACTATCGGAAAAATTTGGAAGCCAGAACCAAAGAGTTAAATCTGGAAGACCATGTACGCTATGCACCGCCGATGAACCAACAAGAGATGATGCTCGCCTATAATAGTGCCGATCTTGTTATTAGCTTGTCCCCCTCCGATGGAACCCCTGTTTCAGTTATGGAAGCCATGGCCTGCGGAACCCCTGTTCTTATGGCTGACCTTGAACGCTATAAAGAGTTCTTTGCTCACAAGGAAACAGGGTGGTTTACAAAAATTGAAACCTCACATGTCGTTACTGCCATTTTAGAGTTGTTCAAGGATCAACAGAGTTATGAAACCTTGAGAACCAAAGGCATCGCCCTGATAAAAGAAAAAGCTGATTTACATTCTCAGTCACGTTTATTAGAAGAAACTTCCTATCATTTAATCGAACATAAATAGTGGCCTTTAATGAATTTTCCCGACTGTAAGATATTGGTTACCGGCGCAAACGGTTTTATTGGTCGCCATGTAATCCGGGAACTTGCCGCTCAAAACCAATCGCTTCTCCAAATTATTCGTATGGGTCAAGCTCATACTGCGCTTCCTAGCTGTTCTATAGATCTTTCTGATATAACTGAATTCCCAACACTACCAACAACAATTGAGACTATCTATCATTTAGCAGGACAAATTTGGGGAAATGAAACGCACGAAGCAATAATGTTGGATAATGTCATTTCTCTCGCTAAGCAGTGTAAAGCAAAGCGTATAGTTTATGCATCAACTTGTGCTGTTTATGGGCAAAATGCAATGAGTCAGGCAGTAGATGAGAGTATAGATGCAGCACCAGCTTCGCCTTATGCCAAAGGAAAATTACAGGGAGAAAAACGCTTAAAGTTTCTCAGTGAGAACTCTGATATCAAATCTACCATATTGCGGTACTTTAACCCCTATGGACCTCATCAATTTGCAAAAATGGCTGTGCCGAGTATGATCACAAAAGCTTTAGCCGACCAAAATATCGAAATTTTTGGGAATGGAGAACAAGTTCGAGATTTTATCTACATTACAGACTTGGCCAAAGCTACCATTGCGGCAACCGAAGTGGCGGGTGAATACCAAATCTTTAATATAGGTTCTGGGCAGGGGGAAACCATCAATGACCTAGCAAGAAAAATTATTGCCCAGAGCCAATCCTCAGCAAGAATCATCCACCTTCCCATTCCAGCAGAACGTGAAAAATTTGAGGTTCATTATCGAGTTGCAGATATTGGAAAGATCACAAGATTGAGTAATTGGAAGCCAAAAACAGATCTTTCTAGAGGATTAAAGCAGTTAGTGTCGGAGTATTATTAATGTGTGGGATAGCCGGCTTTATAAGAACTACGCCCGCCCAGCTTGATACAAGACAGATTCTATACAACTTATCCCATAGTATACCTCACAGAGGACCTGATGCTTCTGGTTTTGGAATCTGGAAGAAGGGTCGTCGTGTTGAAATCAACCACCAAACCCCCACGAATTTTTCGACAACTTCCCCTGATGTTGGCTTTGTTCATCGACGTTTGTCAATTATAGATACTAGCACTAATGGTCATCAACCCATACAAAGTGATGATGGTCGCTACGTACTTATTCAAAATGGTGAAATATATAACTACATAGAACTCCGAGAAAAACTTAAAAAGCTTGGCCATACGTTCCATACGGCATCAGATACAGAAGTTCTTCTTAAAAGCTTTATCCAATGGAACCACAAAGCTTTTAAGAAGTTTGTCGGTATGTTTGCCCTTGCTATTCTGGATACACAAAAGAATGAGCTTATTCTTGCCAGGGATTTTTTTGGTATAAAACCTCTTTTCTATGCCCCGACAACAGACGCTTTAGTTTTTGGTTCCGAAATTAAAGCACTCCTGACTTTTCCGGGGATTAATAATAAACCAAATTTATCAACCGTCCGCGATTATCTCTCTCTTGGACTTGTAAATAACAATCAGCAAAGTTTTTATTCTAACATCAATTCAATAGAACCCGGTCACTACCTGAAACTCAATACGAATACCCCCCACGACTTTCAAATTCATAGATACTATAAACGATCGACAACACAATTAACGACAAAAGATATTTCTTTCCAGGAAGCTACTGACCATTTGAGAGGACTCTTTATCAAAAGCGTAGAACTTCATATGCGGAGCGATGTTCCCTATGGAGCAGCCTTGTCTGGTGGAGTTGATTCAAGCGCAATTACCGCGGTAATGAGAACCATTTTACCAAGAGACAAGGCGATTCATACTTTTACCTATAGCACTCAAGGAACAGCTTTTGATGAAGAGAATTTTGCGGATCTGATGGTCAAAAAGGCAGAGCTAACATCTCATAAAGTTATCCTTACCTCACAAGATCTGCTCCGAGATATAGACAAGGTTATCACATACCAGGACGAACCTTTTGGTAGCACAAGTATTTACGCACAATACAGAGTATTTCAAAAAGCCCAAGACACAGGAATAAAAGTTCTATTAGGAGGACAAGGTGCAGATGAGATTTTAGCCGGATACCGATCATATTATTCCGCAGCTATTGCTGGTATGGTTCGCTCTGGACAAATCATAGATGCTATAAACCTTTGCCGAACTCTTTCAAAACAAGGCAAAGTATCCTTTGCGAATTTTCTTTTTCGCATAATTGCCCGTCTATGCCCTCCTCATGTAGGGAAACTAATTCATAAAAAATATGCTGAAGGGACGATAAACTCAGCGATTCATTGGCGCTGGTTTAGTGAAAAAGGTCATAAAGGAGAGTTTGCAAACCTCCCTGGTACTGCAAAAGATTTAAATGAAGCTCTAGCCGCAGACTTATGTCACTTCAACCTTCCAGGACTTCTTCGTTATGAAGATCGTAACAGTATGGCTCATTCTATCGAAAGTAGAGTTCCCTTCCTTACGCCTGAAATAGTTGATTTCACAGCATCTCTACCACCCGAATACCTCATAGGAAAAGATGGATGTGACAAGGCTGTATTTCGCGCAGCTATGCGATCCCTTGTACCCGACGAAATATTAAATAGGACTGACAAGATCGGGTTCCAGACCCCCGAAACCAACTGGTTTAACGAACTCTCTCCATGGATCAATCAAGTTTTACAGAGTGACAGTTTCAAACAAATTCCATTCATAGATTCGAATAAAGCTGTCAGGTTTTGGAATTCATTTGAACAAGGTAAAATTGAGTTTCCAAGGGCAATCTGGCGATGGGTTAATCTCGCCAAATGGGCTGAAATAAACGAGTTACAGTTTGATGAGTAATATTTCAAATGACCGAAAAAAAACTCTAACGTATATTTCTTTTGAGCCCTTAAGACAGGGGCATGCCTCCTACACTCACGTTATTGAGATTATTAATGGCCTCAAAGAGCAGGAGTGGGTTGTTAACCTTATTGCTCCAGAATACAAATCAACGCACCTCCCCGGTATTATTACACGATTATTCAGCTTCTTAAAGTTATGGTTGCGCTTATTGTTTTCTCCAAAAACAGATATCATATACACGAGAATGCACTTTGCAGGATTTATCGTTTCTCTAATTGCTAAGCTAAAACACATACCAATTGCGGTCGAAGTAAATGGCCCCTTTGAAGATCTCTACATAGCATGGCCTAGCGTAAAAAAATTTCGCTTTATATTTGACGGGCTTATGCGGAAACAAATGCAGCTAGCTTCGGTGATTATCTCAGTAACGCCAGGCCTAGAGCAATACTCAGAAAAAAAACTTTCCTGTTACAAGAAAAAGCCCTTTTTCGAAGTAGTTACAAACGGAGCAAACACATCTATCTTTATGCCAAAGAACCAACTCCCACCGAAATCTAACCTTTTCACGAAAGCTAATGAAAAGCCATATGCAGCTTTTTACGGAACGTTTGCCAAATGGCAAGGGTTGGATAATCTCTTAAATGCAGCAACCTCACCGTTTTGGCCTCCAGACTTAGAGCTTCGCCTTGCTGGCGACGGAGTTATGAGACCGCTAGTTGAAGAAGCTGCAGAAAAAAATAAACACATCGGTTATCTTGGACGCATAAATTACCAAGACATGCCATATTTCGTTTCAGAATCAAAACTATCTTTCGTTTTGACTCAGGATACAGATGGTAGAGGGCAATTCGGGCTCTACCCTTTAAAATTATTTGAAGCAATGGCCGCAGGCGTACCAGTTATCACTACTCGACTTCCTGGGCAAAAAGATATTGTAATAAATAATGATTGCGGAATCGTCATTCCGAACTCCTCGCCTGAAACCCTTTGCGAAGCCGTCACCTCCATTCACAAAAATCAAAGCCGTGCAAAAAAATACGGGTGGAATGGTAGGCAAGCAGCCGAAGAGCTCTACAGTTGGAAACAACTGGCAAAGCGTACAGATACAATTTTACAAAAATTGCTATAGTTATTCTTCATTTTTCCAGCTTAAAAACATCAGAGCAGGCCATAGATCACCCTCTCGGCTAGCTCCCTTTTGGTGCTCTTGCCAGCTTTGACGGATCATTTCCATATCCAGTAATTCGCAGACTTCAGCATTTGTGCTATTAACCAACTCTGCCCCCCAAGGTTTTAACTCTCCTCTTAACCAATCCCGGATCGGCACATCAAAACCCTTTTTAGGCCTGTCGACCAATTTTTGAGGAACGTATTTATACAACGTTTCTCTAAGCAGTTGTTTTAGGCCATCTCTCTGATTAATGTGCCACCCCGTTGGAAGAGACCAACAAAGCTTTGCCAGATCCTGATTTAAAAATGGGGTTCTTACCTCGAGAGAGGCCGCCATACTTGCTCTATCAACCTTTACCATCAAATCATCAGGCAAATAAATCAAGCCATCAGAAACCATCAAGGACTTTAGAACTCCAAAGCTGTCCATCTGCCCTTCATCTAAAGGCCACGTTCGCCCAAATTGCCAATTATCATCCAATGAAACACCTTTTAGAGGGAGGCCATCTCGCCAAAATCCTGAATAATGCTCTGAAAAAGCTCCTAAAGAATTTGCACAGGATTTGATCAATGATTTTTTGACTTTCGGGCCAAAACGGTTTGGTTTTTTCCTAAAAATGCCTGCCCCTTTGTCAATAACATGCCACGGAAGACCCGCGAGTGATCGAGCAAGATTTTCATTTTGCGTTCCATGTTTGCGACTATACCAATCGTTTTCTATTTGCAGGTATCGCGAATAACCTCCGAAGAACTCATCCCCTCCATCCCCAGAAATAGCAACTGTCACATGTTGGCGTGCAAGCTGACAGAGCAACATTGTCGGAATTTGTGATGGATCCGCAAAAGGCTCGTCATATACTTCTCGAATATTACCAATTAACTTTAGCGCATCACTTTCTGTAACAGACATTTCTGTGTGGTCTGTTCCCAGATGCTTGGCCACTTTTAAAGCCTCATCTGCCTCATTATAACGCTCATCTTCAAAACGTATCGTATAGGTCTTGATGGCATTATCTGATTGATTTTGCGCTAAAGCAGTTACAAGCGAAGAATCAATCCCTCCAGAAAGAAAAGTACCAATCGGTGTATCCGAAGCCAGACGTCTTTCGACCAATTGATTTAGAAGGCTATCAATATCGTTTAAAGCTTCTTCACGGCTTCCTGCGTATCCCGTATCTACAGACTTCTGCGCTTCAAAAGCTGTATCCCAATACTTCCTGTATGAAAGATTGTGATTACCAGCCAGTGAATAAATAACAATTTCCCCTGGCAATACTTTTTTTATATTTTCATAAATTGTCCGGGGAGCAGGAACATACCTCAAACGAAAATACGTTTGCAGAGCTTCTTGATCTATGTCGCCGAATGAAGCACCAAGATCTGGTAACCCTTTAAGCTCAGATGCAAAATAGAGCATGTCGTTTTGTTGGGTATAATAAAGTGGCTTTTCTCCAAAACGATCACGAACCAAAAAAAGCTTTTGCTCTGACCTATCCCACAAAGCAATTGCAAACATTCCATCTAACAGAGTTAATGTTTTTTCCAGTCCCCAACACGAAATAGCAGCAAGCAATGTTTCACTATCAGAATGCCCTTGCCACCTTTGGCTGGAAATACCGTCAAGCTTCTTACGAATATCCAGATGATTATATATCTCACCATTAAAGACCATCGTAAAACGAGCACAGTGCGAGTGCATCGGTTGACGACCCGCCTCGCTTAGGTCTCGAATAGATAGCCTACGAAAACCAAATCCTATATGCCCATCTTTTGAAACCCATTCATGAGCATCATCGGGCCCTCGATGACTAATCCTTTCTGCACTGGCACGAAGACGATTAGAAAGTTCATCATAGCTTTGATGAATTTTCTTTTGTATCACACCGACGTACCCACACATTTTAGCCCCTCTGCGATTTTAACAAATGCTATGACAATTCGTTTTATAGGACAAAGCTAGCTTGTCCAGAGCAATATAGAATTATACTCTAGTGCGCGATCCAAAGATTGTCAGAAACAGGAAAATTGTTTTGAATACATCAAAAAAAAATGTAATCTACACTACTATTGTAGGTGGTTACGACAATCTTATCGAACAACCTAAATACGCTGGTTGGGATTATGTGTGCTTCACCGACCAAAAATCACTTGGCTGGAGAACAAAACTTGGGCTATCAAACTGGAAAATAATCCCGTTTGCAAACCCTGGTGTTGATAACACACGCTATTCAAGAATGCCCAAATTATTACCGCATCGCTTTTTATCCGAATATGAATATTCGGTGTATATTGATGGCAATGCTCGACTTATAAACAACCCGACAAAGCTGCTTGATAAATTGTCTTGGCCAGATTTTGGCGCCGCATATCATCCTTTTAGGGATAACATTTATGATGAATTTACAGAATGCTCGGCTTTAGGAATGGATCTAGAAAGTACTTTTGAAAAACAAAAAAATTTCTATCTTGATCAGGGACTCCCCAATCCGTCACAGCTTATCGAAAATAACTTTTTATTACGCCGTCATAATCAAAGCAATATCAGCGAGCTACACGAACAATGGTGGGCTGAATTACTGCAGCACAGTAAACGCGACCAACTCAGCTTGCCTTATGTTAGTTGGAAAAAAAATCTTTGGCCAACGTTAATGCCTCAAGATCTTAAGCATAATTATTTTCGTAAAAAAGCTCATTACAGATCATTTTTACAAAGACTAAGTAATTCAATTAAAAAGAGATTAGATTAACTCACTTAACGTTGATTTTCATCTTCCGTTTTTATTGGTTGCCGAGACCAGATTAAAGTAAGAATTTTGAATAAAAAAGGAGCTACCTATTTACTTCAGGGAGAGACAATTTCTCTAGAGGTAAATGATGAGTTACTTAATATAATTACAAGAAAAATACTCATCATACCTGTACTTAAGGCGCAATATATCGCAACAGAATAACCATAATCACTAGCTATCGACATCATAACCATTGCCGATATATAGCCGGTAATGGAGAAACAAGAATATTGAACGGTATAATCTGTTCCTGCTGAAATATGACGGCTTTTATCCATCATCACAGTGTAAAAAACTGTAACCATCATTCCATAGCCAAAGTATATGCATATTATCACACCATAGATGATAAACGAGGATGAATACCCCCCAGCAGGCAGAAGTAAAGTTGCTATCGCCACCACCATAAACAAACCACATATCAGTATCGATGTTTTTCGCTTAAACATCCGAAGTAAGATACTGCCTGCAGAAAATGCCCCAAGAACCCCCGATATAGGACCAATTATATTGGTAGCTATGCCGATATGTTGTAGCGACCAACCAAAATCAACCAACATTGGCGTAAGAAGGGTGGCAACCGCACTAATACTTATGCTGAAGGCTATTAATGTAAGGATCCAGCTCAAATTCTCTCTTTTTGTCAAAAACTCTAAAGCTCGGAGATATCCCTTCCTGCCTGTTGTTCGAGCTATAGAATTAGAGCTATATAGGTGAGGCAGTACTGTGCCATGAACAGATGGCATTCCCTGTTCCTTGTACCTGCTTATCATGAACAGCGGGATTGTCGTCATTAGAGCTAAAAGAAACATACTTCCCTTCCAGCCTAACAAATCATAAGCCAACAAAACAAAACCGCCGCCAATTATAGATCCAATAAAGCCACCTGTTGTTTGGATTGAGTTACCAAGTCCTCTTTCATCTTTGGATAAAGATTTAACTGCCAGCGCGTCTACCGCAATATCTTGAGTGGCGGAACAAATACTTAAAAAACCTAGAGCCACCCCGAGCATGCCCAGACTTTCAGGTACGGGAAAAATAGCACCGAGTAAGATCGAAAAAACCATAAGCGGCTGTAAGATTAAAATCCAACTACGATAATGACCGAATTTACGAGATCCATAAGCATCAACAATAGGTGCCCATAAAAGCTTTATCGACCAAATCAACCCAAAGCTATACAACCAAGCTATAGAATTTAAATCCGCACCTTCGCTACGAAGTATTGCTGGTAAAGCGGTAAATATGAACGATATAGCAAGAAACTGAGAACAGTACAGTCCTCCAAGTAACAATATTTTTTCTTTAGAAATACAAGCCGACATAAAGAATACTTTTCATTTTAAGAGAAACGACAATTAACTAAGAGAGTTTTTTATAAAAAAGTTAGGATATCTGTTACCTCAAACAAGAATACGCTATGTCGATCAATTTCTTAGATGAATTCCCCATCAATGATGGATCCTGTTTTGATTTTTGGTGGAGCTTATTATGAACAAAGGAAAAAGCTACCTGGTTTTCCGGGTCCACAAACCCTAAACTTCCACCCATCCCGGCATGACCAAAACTATTTCTCGTTGGCCCAAAGGGGGCTAAATTATCATCTGTAAAAAAGACCCCAAGCCCAATTCGTACGAATGAGTTTGTCGCTTGATCTAACTGAGTTTTAGGTGCCGACATCAACTCTTTCATTAACTTAGGAGAAAACAGCGTGGGTTCTTGTTGCCCAATAACACTATATATTTTTGCCAAGCTCCTCGCGGTACCAAACCCTGAAATTGCTGGTGCTTCACATTCTCGCCAGGCATCGCTATTCGGATGGTAATTTCCATCACAGGGTTTGAAATAAAGCCTTTTCCAACCACCAAGCCATGGCATAACCCGGGCTGCAATGCTTAAGAATATTTGCGCACCTCTCCCGTATCCCGTACATACGGCAACTCGATCTTTCATGGACGGCAGTAGCTTCAAAGCATAATCTGCATCGTATGGCTTCGCGAAATATTTATCGAAATATTCAGAAGGCATCATCCCGCTGATTTTCCGTATGATTTCTCCAACGATGTGCCCAAAAGTAATTGCGTGATACGCCGTTTCAGTATCTGTCGGCCAAATAAGGTCGGACTTTTCAATAGCACCAATCATGCGGTCCCAATGATAGACGTCACCCGGTCTATTTGCCCTAAGTACCGGCAAGCCTGATCTATGTTGTAAGACATCCCTTATCGTAACGTTTGATTTTAAACTGCATTCTTTGTGGGAAAATTCTGGCCAATAGGTAACAACAGGCTCATCCAATTCTGCTAAACCTCTATCAATAAGGTGAAGTAAACAAACTGCGACCATCGCTTTAGATGCAGAAAAGGTACTTACTACAGTATCATGTTGCCATAAGCTATTTTGTAAAAGGTCCGCATATCCAGCCCAATAATCTAAAACTTTTTCCCCTTTCACATAAACACAAAGGCCAGCCCCGATTTCTTCACCCTGCTCAAAAAGACGTAAAAAAGCGTCTCTTAAGGGAAAGAATTTCTCCTCTGCCCAGGGTTCTTTACCCTGAGCAGGATTAAACAATTCATCCACGATACACAGCCTTAAAATTTAACAGCAAGTGTCGCTAGAACGGATCGTCTAGCACCTGGGGTCCAAAATTTTTCTGTGGAAATTTCAGCAGCGTATTTTTTATCCGTAAGGTTTTTGCCGTGGAGCGCCAGGCGTAAATTCTGGTAGTCGATACCAATAGAAGCATTTAAAAGCGCGTATGCATCACCCTCAATTTTATCATCATTTGCTAAATTATAATCAGTTTCAGATTGGTAAGTAATATCTGCCGTAATATAACCCGTAAGATCCTGCCCCAAATCCTTCTCATATGTGGTTGAAATCCGTGCCGTTAATTCCGGACTAATTGCGAAGTTATTTCCTTCGTATGACTGATCCTTACTTTTGGTTATCTCCGTATCTAGATATCCAACACTCCCCCCGATCTGCCACTCATCTGTCAGTAGAGCTGAAAGGTTAGCTTCTATACCACGTGAATAGGCTCGCTTTATATTGATTGCATTGAGTAAGGTGTCATAGGCTTGATAATTCGAGAAATCTGTATAAAACACCGCAGCACCATAAGAGATCCTGTCGTTTGCTAAACGGCCTTTAGCTCCGATCTCATAATTAATACTCTTTTCACTATCTACTTTCTGATTAGACGCATTAGAGGCTGCAAAGTTAACTGTTCCAGGTTTAAATCCTGAAGCAATCGAACCATAAATATTTGTAGAGGGTGTAAGTGCATAAGTAGTGCTAACTTTAGGCGTAAAACCATAAAAGGTTTCATCGTAATCCAACGTTGTTGAGGTACCACCAAAAGAAAATAGCTGATCAGCCTTGCGATCCACACGGGTAAATCGAGTACCCACATTAATATTCCAACGTTCTGTTACGTCATAACCTAAATACCCATACATCGCATAATTTTGAGTTTTCAAGTCGGTATCGTAAATAGCAGGATAAGCGGGAATATCTTGCTTAACGTTATTTCGTTCATGAGATACATAAGCCGCTGCAAGCCACGATAATGAACTATCGTCATCTACAGAAGAAAGCCTGATTTCCTGACTATAAATTTCTTCTTTGCTATCTATTTTGTAAGGCCAGGCAAATAGGGAATCAATTTTGGTTTGGCGCATGTTTGTTAAACTACGAAGCTCGGCTTCATCAAAATCATAGATCACATCAAAGGATCCTCCTCGTGAGTGAGTTTCCTCTTTCAGATTATCTGTGCTTGTAACCGTATAATTAGGTCTATCTGTCCAATAACGTGCGGGACCGTTGCGGTCAGATAAGTCCAGATTAAGTCTAAGTTCTAGGTTGTCATTAGGTAGGGCACGCAACTTCCCCTGCAGATACTTAGTGTCATATTTATCTGCATTTTTATCATCTGAAAGATTTTTAACAAAACCGTCGCCTGTCGTTCCAGAGATTGTGAATGATCCATAAAGCTTTTCATCCAGAATCGGGCCAGAAAGGTATAAATCCCCTTGGTAGTGATCACGGGTTCCCACACCACCTTGGATTTGCCCTTCAAATTCATCACTTGGTAATTTGGTTTCAATATTGATGGCACCAGCTATCGCATTATGGCCAAAGAGGGTACTTTGAGGCCCCCTTAAGACTTCGACCCGATCTGCATTTTTCAAAAGCATCATAGCTTGGCTTGCAGGTATCGCCACCCCATCAACAAAAACAGGAACAGAGCTATCTACGTAAGGAAGTTGAGCGCCAAGCCCCCTGATTGTAATTTGACTATCTCCACCATTTGCCCCAGTTCGAACAGACAAATTTGGTGTTTTTTGAATAATATCAAATACGGATGTTAAATTTTGTTTTTCAAGTTCATCTGCTGTAAAAACTTCCATACTAATGGGAACTTCTTGCTCAATCTCGTCCCGTTTTTGTGCTGTTACATACACAGGATCAAGCTGCATTTTACTCTCTTCATCTGTCTTACCTCCTTCAGCAAAAGCACCACTTCCAGGGACATTAATTAAGACAAACGCGCTACAGATTATGCAGCTAGATAACAAAGTTTTTTTATAACAATTTAACATGATATCTACATTCCAACAGTGTACGAAACAACGTTGGATGTTTTGAAGGATTATTTAAGAGTTCTCAATTGATGTTGTTTTCCCATTTAGTCCTTTTATTATCGCAAAGAGGTACTGGGGGCTTAGGGAGAGCTAAAGAGCAGCCGATGTTGCTTCACTCGGCGTAATTTTATGATATTTTCGAAAAGCTGTCGTAAAACTGGCCTGATTTGCATAGCCAACGTGTGCAGCTGTTTGCTGAATAGTTGCTCGCCCTGACCTGAGCATATTTTTAGCAACTTCCATTCGTGTACGCAGAACATAATGAGCTGGTGGATAACCGCAAATTTTTGGAAAATTCAATTTCAAATGCTTCTTGCTACAGCCAACTTCATCTGCAATGGCCTGAAGAGTTAGCTTCTTACCCATATTGCTCTTAATAAATTCGACTGCCTTATCAACATGCCGAACATCTTTAGCCAGAACCACCTGCTCTTCCGACTGTATTTTGTTCCTTTGCAACAGGTGTGTGAAGAAAGATTTTAAGACCTCTACCACCACTTGAATAAAATGTAACCTTAGATTTATCCCAGTCAACTCGGTACAAACTAGCCCTTTTAAAGCCTCGGTTATTGAAGGATTTGGACACCAAACCTTGTAATCTCGACCAGCTAGTAGATAAGTATTTAAACGGTCCTTTTCCCCATTATTTAGACAGTATTCTTCGATAAATAGCTTTAATTCATCTAAAGCAAAATGAATAACAACAGTTTCAATATTTCCAGGGAAAGATACCTGCTTGATTGTTAAAAGGCTCTCGTGGAACAGATAATAAATTTTAGGCGCTGTTTTATGCTCAATAGTGTTTTCACCTTGTTTTGTATGACCACTCCCCTCAAATCCAATATAAAGGCTTAACCCCGGTGGATTCGTTGCTTCAACATTATATTCGCCAAGAATCGCCCCCTTTAATGTACAGACTGTTAAACCAGGTAAAATTTTGCTTTCCCGAAAACATCCATTTATCAGGCCAGTTTCAAGATCAACTGCTTTATCCGATCTAGTTATTGTCAGATCTTCCACATTAAGCTTCAGGTGTTCACTAAAAATACGCAAATCCTCAACGCTATACTCGCGATCACTAAACTGCATTATCTGGCCTTTATAGCTACTTTTCTGATTCTAATTATCAAAAACAATTTAATGAGAATAGTTATCACTTGCAATATATTGATGCTTGTTTGCCATGGATAAGGTTACTTCGAGAACTTACTCAGCTTCGCTACTTACTGTTTTCACATTAAGAATTCGTTGTCTCACTCCTGACGGGCGCAAAAAAGCCCCCGCAGCTATTGCTGAGGAGGCTTTTAAGTACTTTATTGGTTGCGGGGGTAGGATTTGAACCTACGACCTTCAGGTTATGAGCCTGACGAGCTACCGGGCTGCTCCACCCCGCGTTAGGGTGATGTTTGTCCGTTGTTTTTAGGTTTTATATTACTTTTCCGAGCTT
>NZ_JBLWTH010000005.1:0-385030 GCF_048270245.1 Kiloniella sp. | reverse complement strand
CCGGTACTGGAAGGCAATGACTTTGTTCTGACCTTTGACAGTAACGGTGACGGTAGCGCCGATAGTCGTATCGTTTTCCAGAATTTAGTTGAAGATGCTCAGGGTGCAGATGCACCTGTACTTGTTATTGGCGGTATCGAACTTTCCGCAGGACTTTTAATCGGTCAGGCACAGGCCCTTGTCGATGGCGAAACCCTTGAAACTGCGGCTGGTGCAGGCGCTGGCCCACAAGGCGGTGGCGGTAGTGTCTATAGTGATGATTTCGGTGAAACGCTTGGTGGCCTGAATGCACAGGGTACGCTTGAAGGTACGCTTGCCGAGTTGGCTGGGGCTGCTCTTGCTTCGGACAATCCAGATCCTGCCGAAGGTACTTTTAGCTTTACCTTTGCAACAACCGTTGTTGATGGCGCAGATGTAAACGGTGCTTTTGTAGGTGGCTTCGAAGACTGGCAGGCAAACCAGCATCTTGGGGATGAGACAGAATCTCCGATGCAAATCGCCTTTACCTTTACGCCTGCGGACAATGAGGTTGTTGATTCTATCGACATCACGTCTTTGCCAGTTGGTGTGACATTGTATGTTGGTGGTTTTGCTCCTGAAAATATCGTTTTCAGCAGTGTGCCAGGCGAAGAAGTCGGTATTTTACCGATCAATATTCTTGGATCAGACCTTGATGAAGTTTATCTGCAGGGCGATGAGCACAGTGATGCAGATATTCCGGTTACGATCACAGCAAATATTTCTGATCCTGACAGCGGCGAAACAGCATCTATTACAGCATCTGGCACAGCCATTATTGATGCGGCGGCTGATAAACCTGATGTGGATATTGTGGCCAAAGAAGGCACTGTCATTGAAAACGCTTTTTCTGATCTATCTGACTGGACGGTTCTAACGTCAGCTGGAAAGTTGGTTGAAGTCAATGGTGGCAATGATGCATTATTTGCATTTGGCGGGAACCCTGGAGATGTAAATGTTTCTGATATCGAAACGTCTCTGGGACTTGCTGATGGTACATTTGAAGATTTGCGTACCGTACAGAACGATAACGACGAAGGTTTCTTCGATGGCGTTGCAATGTCTGGTACATTCCAGGTTGCTGCGGGGCAAACCTTGACACTCGATTATGAGTTTTTGGTCAACGAAATTGGTGACAATTTTAATGATGCTCTGTTCATTGTGATCAATGGCACAGCCTATAAATTGAGTGATAATCTGGAAGCACCTAACGGTGCGGCCCAAAGCTTTGATGGCGAAAGCTGGGATGAAAGTTCTGGCGCGAAAAGCTTTACCCATACGTTTGATGAAACTGGTGATGCGACAATCAGCTTTGTTCTCTTTAACGAAGGCGATAGTATCAATGGAAGCTTTGATCCTGCTGTCATTCTGGACAATCTTTCCACCGAAGGAAAAATCATCAGTCAGGATGAAGAAACACCTGAATTGACGACGATACCCGTTTCTTTGACTTTTGATGATTTCGCGGATGGGTCAGAAACTCACGAGGTTAAACTCGAAGGTGTTCCGGCTGACTGGGTTCTTGATCTTGAAGAAACCTTTGGTGAAAACGCTGGTCTGGTCACTGTCACAACCGAAACATCCGGTGGTTTTGTGACCTATACATTCGATATCACAGACTATGTCGACAGACTGAACGGCATTGATCCGGTTACGGATACGCCAGATGGTGTTGTTGGCGATGGTAGCGTAACTATCGACTTTACTTTTGATCCTCTGGATTGGACGTCACAGCGTCTGAACGATGGTTCCGAGCACGAAGACGGTCCAGCTGAAATCACAGTGACTGCTACGGCAACTGAAACAGATCTAAGCGGTGATGAACTTACTGAGAAAAATGATGTGGCAACAACAGTGGACTCTGTTGTTGTTGATATTAAAGAAGATGTGCCCGAAGTACAGGACGCGACACTGGTTCACGATGAAAGCCCGTTCCCTCAGGGGGATGCGAATGATGTCTGGTGGATTGAAAGTTCTGCTGGTATCGCGATTGCATCAAGCGGTTTTAACTTCGGTGAAGTTGATTCTGTGCCGGGGTTACTTGGTTTTGCGCAGAGTGAAGTTGCAGTTAACTTCTTCTCTGATGGGCCAAACACAGGGGATGCTGCTACAGATTCAACCGTTGATGATAATAATGTTGGCGCAGAAAGTTTTGAGTTCCAGTCTTATGACGGAACCACAGCTAGCGTCTTGCAGACAACAGGGGGCGAAGCGATCTTCCTGCATACAGATCCAGCGAACACAAATATCGTTTGGGGTCTGACAGCTGATGGCGACGCGGTCTTTGCTGTTCATTTGGAACAGCCATCTGCGGGCGAAAGCAGCAGTCTGACAGCATCATTTGTTCAGTTCCAATCAGTTAAGAACCCTGATCCAGATTCACATGATGAAGTTACAGCGGCGCTTAACCTGCAAATTCGTGCGATTGATGACGAAGGCGATGCCAGCGAATACGCAAATCTGGCTGTGACTATTCAGGATGACGGCCCAAGCATTGGCTATATCCGTAACAACAATGATGATCTTGAAGAATCTGATCTGACACGAGGCGATCACAAAGATACTGTCTCTGGCCGCATTTTTGCTGATTTCGGTGTTGATGGTGGCAAGTTCACAGGTCTTGAGCTGAAATCTGTGACTGACCCAGATGGTACATGGGGTGATGCGGTTGCACCTGGCTTTGATGGTAACTTGACGTCAAATGGCGTGGCTGTTGTCTTTGGGCCTGCTGTTGTGATTGGTGGCAAGCTGACATTGATCGGTAAAGCGGGTGATGATGAAGTCATCAAGGTGACACTGGATGAAGATTCCGGATCATTCAAAGCAACGCTGCTTGGCCCAATTGATCACCCCGATCAGAATGGTGACCAACAGGTTGGATCTCGTGATCAGCTCAAACTAACCTTCACCGCGACAGTAACAGACGGTGATGGCGACACGGCATCGAAAGACTTCTCTGTCCGTGTGAAAGATGATGGTCCGGATGCGGACAATGAATATAGAACGCATAAAAGCTCTTGGGTTTCAGAACACGATATGTTGCACGGTGGTGCGGCTGTCGCGGGTACACTGGATGTTGATTTCGGTGCTGATGGTGGTGCGATCACAGGTGTTGAATTCATTCGTTGGTCAGATACGGAAGACAACAATCCCAATGGCACAACACTGACATCTGGTGGCGAGAACGTTACCTTTGGTCCTGCTGAAATGGTTGGTGGCCAGTTGGTTATGGTTGGTACTGTTCCTGATGGCAATGGCGGCACAGCACCTGTTGTTACCGTGACGATCAACCCGACATCAGGCGCGTACACTGTGGATGTGACCAAGGGCATTGATCATCCTGATCTAAGCCTGGAAGACGATGCGAATGACAAAGATCCGCTAAGCTTACAGTTCAAATATACGATCACTGACAATGATGGTGATACAGATACCGCAAACCTTGTTGTTGTTATCGAAGATGACGAAGCGGATGCGCATGATACCTATGCGTCTGAAGATATCAGTGAAGCAAACCTGCTGGACAACGACGATACAAATGATGTCGTGTCCGGTACGCTTGATATTGATCACAATGCGGATGGTATTGCCGTTGTTGATCTCTGGTTTGAAGGCTGGGAAGACAGCGAAGATGGCAACCCGGATGGGGCGGTTCTGAAATCAGGTGGTAAGGATGTTGATTTTGGTACCGTTGGTACTGATATTGATGGCAATCTTGTTCTTGTGGGAACAATCGACGGTGGCGCAACTGATGTCGTGACGCTCAAGGTTGATCCCGAGACGGGTGAATACACTGTTACCCTACACGGGCCAGTAGATCACCCTGACCGGTCAATAGACGGTAGCAACCCAACTGACCCACTGACGCTTGATTTCGGCTTTAAAGTTCGTGATGGCGACGGTGATGAAGACGAAGAAACTCTCAGCATCTATATCGAAGACAGTGAGCCTGTTGTTGACAGCAACCTGAACGCGTTGGTTCAGCTGGATGATGATGCCCTTGCGGGTGGTCATGCGGGTGGTACAGGTGATGTTGATCCTGATAGCGAAAACCTGACCGGAACCTTGAACTTTGCGGCGGGTGCCGATGGAGTTGAAAGTGTTCTGTTAACCGGGGCGGCTTTGCCATCCGGTGCAGGTTTTTCATCAGTCTTGTCCAACGATGGCACTGTTCTCACGGTCAGTCAGGTTATCAATGGTGTATCGACAGACGTTTTCCGTGTGAACCTGACCGACAAAACATCGGGTGCCTATACGGTCACACAGCTAGCGGCGGTTGCGCATACGGCTGGTCTGGACGAAAACAATACCGAATTCACTATTAACTATGAAGTGGTTGATGGGGATGGCGATAGTGCCTCTGGATCAATTTCAATCAATGTTGATGATGACAGCCCGCTTGCTGTTGATGATAATGGCTTAGTTACTGAATCTGGCACTCTTGACGTTACGGCGGCGAATGGTGTTCTTTCCAATGACGAGCAAGGTGCTGATGGTGCAGTTGTCTCTGGTGTTGCGGCGGGTACTGGCACGCCTGCGGCATTGGGTACTGCGATTGAAACCGATTACGGTTTCCTGACCATGAATGCCGATGGCTCCTACACCTACGAAGCTAAAGAAGGCACAATCAGCGACGATGTTGTTGATAGCTTTACCTATGAAATCAAGGATGCGGACGGTGATATCTCAACCGCAACCTTGAACATCACGGTTAAAGATGCCGTACCAACGGTGAACAATGTAAACAATGCACGTATTAAACTGGATGATGACGCCCTTGCGGGTGGTCACGCTGGTGGTACAGGCGATGTTGATCCTGATAGCGAAAACTTGACCGGTACACTGGACTTTGATGCTGGTGCTGATGGCCTTCAAAGTCTGGTTCTAAAAGATTTTGGAGTGGTCACTGGTCATGCTGATGGTCTTCAATTAATGCATCCAACGTCTGATACGCATTATATTCTTGGGCAAAAGATTGATGGTGTCGTAACGGAAATTTTGCGCTTTAACATTGTTGATATCACAACTGGGGCTTATACCGTTACACAAAGCAATCCGTTGCGGCATTCTGACGGGAATGATGAAAGTAATGCAGTGTTTCGTCTTCGGTATGAGGTAACGGATAATGATGGTGATGTTGTTGTTGGTACAATCTGGCTGGATCTGAACGATGACAGTCCGCTTGCTGTTGTTGACAGTGGCGATGTGGATGAGGGGCAAACCCTTACTGTCTTGGCCACTGCTGGTGTTCTTGTTAACGATCATCTTGGGGCTGATGGTGCGGTTGTAACCGGCGTTGTTGCCGGGGATGGCACACCTGTGGCATTGGGCGCACCGATTGAAACGGCCTATGGTACCCTGACGCTCAGCGAAGATGGTTCTTACTCCTACGCAGCAAAAGCAGATGTGACCGACACTGATCTGGTTGACAGCTTTACCTATGAGATTACCGATGCTGATGGTGATACCTCTACGGCGAAACTGGATATCAATGTAACGGCAGTGACAGCACCTCCGCCAGGTACGGATGAAAGCTTTGATTTTGTTCCGGGCACTTTGATTGATGGCGGCGATGGTTTTGATACCTTGGTAATGCCGGGCGCTGGTGCTGGTAATCAATCCATTTGGATTGATCCTGACGGGGCACAAAATGGTGTTAATGTTGATTTTCAGCCCAATAATGGTGCGGGCAATGGTTTGATCAGCAATATCGAAGTCATCGACCTGACCAATGGCAGCACTGGTTACGAAGACTTTGGTGTTTATTCACCGAATGCTTCCATGTCTTCGACGGGCATGTTGTCTGTTGATGATGTTATCGACATTACAGATGACAATAATATCCTATATATTATGGGCGATGGCGCAAAAGATGGTGTGAATCTCGAAGCCGGGAACAGTGTCCCCGGTGGTAATGGGGATACCGAGATTGCCTGGACCTCAACTGGGAATTCCATCACAGGTTCCGGTGGCACAATCGACGGCGTGACCTTCAAGGAGTATATCGGTGTTGGTGCTGGCGGTGAAGATGTTAAGCTCTATGTCGAAGACGAATTGACAGTAACAATCTTCGGTACTGGTTAACGCTGGCTAATCAATAGCTAAAAAGAACAGCCCCCGGATTGTACAATCCGGGGGCTGTTTTGTTATGTGGTTATAAAGCATCGGGTTTTGTCTCGGGTGCTCATTTTAGATGCTGATTTCTAACCGCTGCTCTGCACTGATATATGCGCTGTTAAATTATAGGGGGGAATATTTTTATGATCTCTAGATCATATTAAGGCTTTATGACCCCGAGATCATTAAGCTGAGGTCACGTATGTGCCTGTTGGCAAGAATACAATAATCCCATGCCATCAATTTTATAGTAATTCGTCAGACCTACCCACCCGCCAGCCTAGGTATCAAAACACTTCGCTGTCTTTGGGGATGGCTTGGAACCATCCGTCGCGGAAGTTAGCCCCCAATCTTACTGATATCATGGGAAACTGTGAGGCAGTGTTCTATCAAAAATCGCGATGATAGAGGCCCCTGAAAGAGTTTGAGGGTTTGAGGAAAGCGGCGTGAATATGGTTCAGCTTTTAAGTCTTTTGTATCTGTTTAAGTGTTATTACTTCCTTTTTTGACTATCATAGGTATAATTATCAAAAAAAGAATCAATTTATTGGTTCGGGAGAGCATTATGATTAGTCGACTGTTGTATTACATCGCATTGTTCATATCTCAAAAGCCGAAGTGGCTTGTTTTCGGGCTTCTTTTGGTCATTGTCGGGCTTCCTTTTATGGGAATTGTCGGGACTAAAATTTATCAAAATCTGGACAGGGATGAAAACCGGGGGGCTGTTGCTGTTAGTCAGGCGACGCTCGGCGAAAATTACACCACGCCCGAATATCTGGCTCAGGGATGGAAAAGACAGGATAGTCTCTGGTTTTATAATACAACACAGGGATCAGATCTTTTACCTTATGATTTCCTGTTGGCTTTAGAACAACCGGAGGGAAGCCCGCAGTTTGATTGCGAACGAAATGGAGAGGTCGGTCCTTGGTTTCTATGCGATGAAAATATCGATTATTTCCGTTATTTACCGCAAAAAGATACCCTTTTTAATCCAGATGCCCTGCCCGTTGGATTTGTTAAGGACGTATACCAAGATAGAGACTATGTTGGCTATACTTGTGCAGCTTGTCATACCGGGCAGGTGAATTATCAAGGGCGTGCACTGCGAATTGATGGCGGTCCAGCCATGGCAGATATGGTAGGTTTTTTAACCTCTCTCACAACGGCCTTGAAAGAAACTCAACGAAAACCCGATCAGGAAAATCCGAGGCTCGATCGATTTGTTGAGCGTGTATTGGCAATAGATAATGACTATGCGTCGCAAGACGAAGTAGAGGCGGATCTTGAAAAGTGGATCAATATCAGGTCGCTCTATAATGTTGTCAATCGCAGTACCTATAGAAAAGACCCTGATTCCCAAAGAACCCAAAAAGTTAACTATGGTTATGCCCGTCTGGATGCCTTTGGACGAATTTTTAATCGGGTTTTGCAGCACACAATTAATCATGAACAGGTAGAAACGGCGCTTAAACTTGTCACCGTTAAGCGAGATGGCGTTGAGCAGCGCATATTGACAGATGCCCAGGTTGATAAGGTCTTAGCTGATGTTCAGGGACAGACAATCCTGAACGATGATGAGTTTTGGAAAATCCTTACCAACCTGCAATCTGATCAGCCAGGATATCCCAATCTGGGTATTCGCGATTTGTTGAGGGTTCGGGATAAAATCTTTAATCCCGCCAATGCGCCGGTCAGTTATCCCTTTTTATGGGATATAACACGTGCTGACTATGTTCAGTGGAACGGATTGGCAAGTAATGCCGCTATTGGTCCGTTGGGGCGTAATGCGGGTGAAGTAACGGGTGTGTTCGCGACTCTCGACTGGCACGAGCAAACGGGGTTTTGGGCCGAGTTTTCCAAGTTTAGCCTGCCAGCCTTTATCAGTGGCCAAAGATCCAAAGGCAAAGTCATCAACTTTAAATCGTCGATTGATCTTTTTAATCTTCAGCGTCTTGAAAGTCACCTTGTTACACTGGAATCACCCAGATGGCCATTTTGTCGTTCAAAAGAAACGGGCGATTATTACCTGCCAACCGGCACAGTCGATAGTCCCGTTGATGAGCGGCAATGCGGGCAAGGTGATCGTAAGCTGGATCAAGAGAGTGTTTCCCGCGGTCGGGTGTTGTATGCTGGTAAATGCCAATCCTGTCACGAGGTTATTGTACGCGATAATTGGGACCGGAAGGTCGTGAGTAATATGGTTGGTATTAATCATCCGGAAACAACCGATGATGCCATGGCTGTAAATAGCACGAGCTATCTCGGAAATTCGGGCAACTTTAAAGACACTTATCAAGATGTCGGTATTGGCAAGGTTGTTGAGCGAGGCAGAGCCCCGGTTGCGCAAATATTGACAGCAGCGACCCGAGGTACAGTGACGACACCAGATCCGGATAAATGGTGGCCGAGGCGGTTTGTCGAATGGGTTTATGCGCTTGTCATGACATTATTCGATAACCCTGTGAAAGCAAGTCTTAAGGCTGGCGAGTATATTCCAGATACCACGGCACAACCCTATAACAGTTTGAAAGCCTATCGTGCACGACCTTTAAACGGTATTTGGGCAACAGCGCCATACTTGCACAACGGATCTGTGCCAAGCCTGTATGAATTACTTTTACCAAAATCGCTTCAAGACAAAGACGGTAATGACAGGGGCTGTAGTACAACCGCTGTTCGAACCAATTCCTTTATGGTCGGAGCACGTGAATTTGATCCCATAAACGTCGGCTTTTTGACCGAAGGGTATGAAGGTTTCAGGTTTGATACCTCTATCAGAGGCAATAGGAATATCGGTCATGAATATGGTGCATGCAAATTTTCCGAACAAGATCGTTGGGACCTGATTGAGTATTTAAAATCTCTATAAGGGAAATCCCGACGAGGTTTTTTTGAGAGACTAAAGTGCTGAAAAATTGAAGATACTGAAAGTTGACGGTGCAGAAATACTAAACGTCCCGTGATTATAAGGGAGATACCAGAAGGGGAGCGAGTTATATGGATACCGCTGGAAAAGATTATCTGAAAGAATACGACGCAGCACCGGAAGATAAAAAATATTCTTTGGTTCAGGGCTGGATGAGAACAGAGCCTTTGCCCTTTTTCAAGCAGCTTCGAAAAGAACGCCCCGTCCTGCAAACACCGGAATGTACGTTGGTCGCCAAGTTTACCGATGTGCGGGATATGTTGCAGATGCCCAAGATATTCACCGTTGATTTGTACAAGGTCAAAATGAGTGTGACCGGGCCGGATGATGGATACCTGATGGCGCACGATGACGATGCCTTGCACTATCGGGAAAAATCATTGATGCAGGGGCTGTTGAACAGGAATGACCTTCCCCGTGTACGGAAAATGATCACGGAATTTTCGCGGGAAATTCTGGATGATGCTGATGGCGGGATTGAACTGGTCAATGATTATTGTCGTATGGTTCCGGTTAAATTGGTACAGGAATACTTTGGTCTGGATGGTATTGACCGTGAAAAATTGATCCGCTGGTCCTATTGGAATCAATACGATGCGTTTAATAACCAACCCTTTGATATGCTATCTGATCAAGACCACAAGCGCATTGTTGACTATCATGACGAAGCGTCAAAAGAGCTGGTTGCCTATATTGCTTCCTTAATGTTGCGCAAGATTATTCGCGTTAAAATTATGGGCGTGTTTTACATGTTTCTTAATCCGGTCCAGAAATTGATTTACCGAATTTTGGGCATGGATGCGCCAGAACGTACAGATACGATGGTCATGCGGATGATACGGACGAAGTTCGCAAAGCAGGTTGATTTCCCGTTGACCCGCGTGGGAACCAACGCCGGGGGTTTGTTGATCGGGGCAATAGAAACAACATCGCAGGCCGTGGCACAGGTGGTTGAATATTTCATTGAACATCCTGCCATCTTGAAGCAGGCGAAAGATAAAGCACAGGGAAGTGATGTTACTGCTTTTGATGCGATGGTTTGGGAAGCGTTGCGCTTTCGGCCTATCCGCCCCGATATTTTCCGTCAGGCCGCCAGTGACTACACAATGGGCAAAGGCACCAACCACGAAACAGAGATCAAATCCGGAACAATCGTTCGTTTGTTGATACATTCAGCCATGTTTGACACCTATGCCTATGAGGACCCGGATAGCTTTAATCCCGATCGGAATTTTTATCACAATTTTGCGCTTGGGTACGGTCCGCACCAATGTTTGGGTAAATACGTTGGTATGGAAATGATCCCGGCAATGGTTCGCGAAGTTGTCTTGCAAAGTGATCTGGCCAGCGAGAGCAAAATCAGCTACATCAACCCGATTTTCCCCGATCGTGAAGGACCGTTTCCGGAAAACTATCCCGTTAATTGGTCTTGATCAGCAAAATAATAACATTGCTAGGATCGAAGAAGTAAAAACAAATAATCCTTCCTATACTTAGAGCTAGCCACCCGCCAGTCTTGGAATAAGAAAAACTTCACTGTCTTCGGGGATAGGCTGGAACCAGTCGTCGCGGTAGATGGTGCCGTTGATGGCGACGGCGATACCTTTTTCCAGTTCAGGTTTTAGGTCAGGGCACTGCTTTTCCACACCGTTCAGCAGCTGGCGGATATTTTTTGCTTCTATTTCAAGCGAAGAAATACCGCCAGCAGCCTGTTGGATTGTGCCAGAAAGGGTGACTTGAACCATATTATAAACCTAAATTTTAAAGCCTTTAGAGTGCCAAGCGGCCCTTTTGTCGATAAAGGCCGCTTGATCATTTTATGGCAAACGAGTGCGAGGGCCAATGGGCCCTATTCTGCAGCCACTTTGGCATCGTCGATGGCCTTGAGCACCCGTGGCGGTGACATGGGCAGCTCGGTCATGCGCACACCCGCAGCGGCAGAGACACCATTGGCAATGGCGGCCAGCGGCGGCACGATTCCGGTTTCACCAACACCGCGCACACCATAGGGGTGACCGGGGTTGGGAACTTCGACAATCACGGTGTCAATCATCGGCAGGTCGGATGCGACGGGCATACGATAATCAAGAAAGCCAGCGTTTTGCAGCTTGCCGTCTTCGCCATAGATATATTCTTCGTTGAGTGCCCAACCGATACCCTGTGCGGCACCGCCCTGGAACTGTCCCTCGACATAGTCCGGATGAATGGCTTTGCCCGCATCCTGAACCACCGTATAGCGGATGATATCCACCTTGCCAGTTTCGGGATCAACCTCTGTATCCACAATGTGGGTACCAAAGCTGACGCCCGCACCATCGGCATTGTATTCGTGATGCCCGGCAATGGGGCCGCCCGTTTTGCCAGCTGTGGCCGCGATTTCAGCGAGGGAAAGTGGTTCAAAGTCCCCGGCATTGGGGCCGGATGGTTTGGCACAACCGTCTTCCCAAGTCACAGCCTCGGCAGGAATATCCCAGATCATAGCGGCACGTTTGCACATTTCGGTAACGGCTTGTTGTGATGCCTTGATCACAGCCATACCGCTAGAGAAAGTCACGCGACTGCCTTCTGTTGTGTCATTGTACCCGAGGGCTGAGGTGTCGGCCACGATGGCTCGTACCTTGTCATAGGGAATGCCAAGCTCTTCGGCGGCCATGATGCACATGGAAGCACGAGATCCCCCGATATCGGGGGTGCCCACCGCGATGGTCACGGTGCCGTCGGCATTGATGTTCAGGTTGGAACAGGTCTCACCGCCAAAGTTGAACCAGAAACCACTGGCAACACCACGACCCTGATTAGGGCCTAGGGGGGCATTATAATGCGGGTGGGCTTTGGCTGCTTCGAGTGTTTCGACAAGGCCGCAAGACCCGAACTTTGGCCCGTAAGAGCTTTTGCTGCCTTCCTTGGCGGCGTTCTTTAGGCGTAGATCAATGGGGTCCATGCCAATGCGCGCGGCCAGTTCATCGACCACACTTTCGACTGCATAGACGGACATGGGGGCACCCGGGGCGCGGTATGCCGCGCCTTTCGGGCGGTTGGTAACCACGTCGTAGGCTTCTGTCTTGACGTTATCCAGCGCATAACAGGCAAAGGCAGACATAGCCCCGAAATCAGCCGGGGCACCCGCAAAGGCACCGCCCTGATAGCGGAATTCACCATATCCGGCTGTAATGCGGCCGTCTTTGGTGACGCCGATCTTGACGTTCATACTGGAACTTGCGGTTGGACCGGAAGCTTTGAATACTTCGTCCCGTGTCATAGCGATTTTCACCGGACGACCAGCTTTGCGAGACAGGGCGAGAGCAACGGGTTCAATAAAGACCGTTGTCTTGCCGCCAAAGCCACCGCCGATTTCAGAGGCCGTGACCCGCAGACGGGATACATCAATACCCAGCAACGATGCACAGACCTGACGGACGTGGAAGTGACCCTGAGTACAGCACCAAAGTTCGCTCATGCCATCTGCGCCGACGTTGGCGACACAGGCGTGTGGTTCGATATAGCCCTGATGAGTCGCCGCAGTTTTAAAGCTGCGTTCGATGATTTCGTCGGCTTGGGCAAAGCCCGCGTCGATATCGCCGTGACCAAATTCACTGCGGGCAACCACGTTAGATGGTTTTGTCGGTGCCGGGCTGATGCCGCGTGTGATGATGCTGTCATGCAGTACGGGCGCATCCGGTGACATGGCCGCGTCCACATCTGTGACATGGGGCAGGATGTCATAGTCAACCTTGATAAGCTTGAGCGCTTTGCGGGCCACAGCACGGCTGGTCGCGGCAACGGCTGCGACCGCATGACCTTCGTACAGGGCCTTTTCACGGGCCATGATGTTATAGAGAACATCGGCGTGATCATCGTTCGGGGCAAAGTCATCGCGGGTGACAACGGCTTTGACACCGGACAGTGCTTCGGCTTCTGAGCTGTCGATATTTTTAATGACGGCATGCGGGTGCGGACTGCGCAGGATCAGGCCCACCAACTGACCAGGCATGACCATATCGGCACCAAAGCGTGCTTTGCCCGTTACCTTGTCCATCCCATCCGGGCGGGCAGGGCGGCTGCCGACAACCTTGAAGGATGCTGCTTTTTCAGCATCATATTTTGATGTCGGGCTTTCGATTTCTTTCTTTACGGGTGCGTTATCTGCATCAGGATTACGAGCCATATCAATTGCCTCTCATTTCAGCGGCGGCGTCCATGACCGCGCGAATGATTTTGTCATAGCCTGTGCAGCGGCACAGGTTCCCGGCGAGCCAGTAACGAACTTCTGTCTCGGTCGGGTCGGGGTTCTTTTCCAAAAGGGCCTTTGCAGCAACAACAAAACCCGGTGTGCAAACGCCGCATTGCAAGGCAGCATTGTCCAAGATCTTTTGTTGAACAGGGTGCAGTTCGGTGCCTTTGGCAATCCCTTCGATCGTGCCGATCTCATGACCTTGCGCTTCTGCGCCGAGCATCAGACACGAACAGGTCAGGCGGCCATCAACAGTGACAGAACAGGCACCGCAATCGCCAGAAGCACAGCCTTCTTTAGAACCAGTCATCCCGAGCTTGTCGCGGAGAACATCTAGAAGAGTTTCTTCGACATCACAGACATATTCAACGGCATCGCCATTGATTGTGGTGGTAACATGAATACCGGACATTGTTATTTCTCTCCCCCGTTAGAGGCTCTTGCATTGGCTCTCTCAAGAGCAATCTTTGCGGCGCGGGTTGCCAGAACGCCAGCAACCTTAGTGCGGAATTCGATGGTCCCGCGTTTGTCGTTGATCGGCTTACAGGCGGCTGATGTCGCCGCGGCCATTTTTTCCAGCGCTGCATCATCAATTTTGCTGCCGATCAAGGCTTTGGCCGCGTCTTCGACCAATAATACCTTGATCGCAACCGCGCCGAGGCCAACGCGGGCATCGGTGCAAATACCATCATCATCCAGTTCCAGACTGACACCAACGCCCACAACGGCAATATCCATTTCTGTGCGCGGAATAAAGCGCAGATAGGCATCACCTGCACGTTTGGGGCGGGCTGGCAGGAAAACGCTTTCGACCAGCTCGCCTTTGGCCAAAGTGGATTTTCCGGGCGCAACGGGAATTTCTATGACGGGAACGTCACGACGACCATTGGGGCCGACAACGGTGGCGATTGCATTAGCGGCAACCATACCCGGGACACTATCCGCCGCGGGACCACAGTTACACAGGTTTCCGATCATGGTGGCGCGGCCCTGGACTTGTGTAGATCCGATAAGATCAGCACCTTCCATAACACCGGGCCAAAGCGCACAGAGGCCTTTGTGTTCGTTCATCTCTGCCGAGGAAACGGCCGCACCAATGCGATAGCCACCATTTTCTTCGGTAATAGAGGTCATGGTGGGGATGTTTTTCACATCGACAATCAGATCAGGCTCTACCATGCCTGAACGCATTTGTACCAAAAGGTCTGTGCCACCCGCCAAGACGCGGGCCAGCCCTTGTTCACCTGCCAATAAAGCAGCGGCGGCTTCTACGGTTTGAGGGGATTCATAACGCATGTGTATCTAGATCCATCTGTATCATCTCTGGTGTTTCATTCTTGGCTGACGTGTTGTGTTATTTTTATTGGGTTGTTTTATTGCCGCTGGCCAAATTCGGCGCAGGGTATCAACCTGTTTATTACTTCTCTTTACTTATTAGATAGGTTGCTTGTTTCATTCTTAAACATCAAGCAAACAATACGCACCCTATTTGTTCAAATAATTTGTCGGTTCGCAAAACTTTTTTTGAAATATTTTGTCACTTTGGAACCGGAAAAATGTGCGGCTTTGGAGAATTGAATTCTGAGAACTGAATTCTTACCGTTAAAAATAGAAAGAATTTTAACTCAGATCATTAAGTAAGACCTAGGAATATTGGGGCTTGTTAGGCAAGTTGTTCTGCCAGAAAATCAATCAGCATCCGAACCTTGAGACTGGACGCAGCGCCGCGTGGATAAACGGCGAAGAGATCAAGGGTTGGAATGGTATAATCAGGTAAGAGAATTTCCAAACTGCCCGCGGGGTGATCGTTGATGTCGTGTTCCGGCAACAGGCCCAAGCCGTGGCCCTTTAAGATAAACTCTAACCGTGCCCCCGCGTTGTTGGTGTGAACCGGGCCTTTAATTCTAACGGTATAACGTCGATCATCTCTTTTTAGTGTGATGAGACCGGAATGCCTGCTGTAGGTTACCCAGTCATGGGTGGCCAGATCTTCGGGTGTTTCTGGCTTTGGTCTGTTTATCAGATAGGCGGGTGCGGCGCAGATATGGCGCGCTGTACTACAGATTTTCTTAGACATCATGTCGGAATCATCCAAAGGACCGGAACGGATGGCAATATCGTACCCGCCCTGTATCAGATTGGTGATTTCATCTGTCAGTTCCACATCCAATTCAATGCCAGGATAAGTCAGGCGAAACTGGCTGAGAAGGGGGACAATGCGTTTAAGCCCAAAGTTGCTGGAACAGGTCAGCGAGATACGCCCCACGGGTTGATCACTCAGGCTCTGGATACGGCGGGTTGCTGCTTCGGCCTCTTCGCTGATTAGCTTACAAGTTTGATAATAGTCCTCTCCGGCGCTGGTCAGGCTCAGGCTGCGGGTACTGCGGTGTAACAGCCTTGCCCCAAGGCGTTCTTCGAGCAGCTTTATCTGGTGGCTAACCGCGGCGCGTCCAAGATCAAGCTTGCGTGCCGCGGCGGCAAAGCTGCCGCTTTCGACGACACGTGCAAAGGTTATCATACCGCGAAGGTCGTCCATTGATCTGGTCCTTTTTCATTACGGATTTATTCCTATGGGCTAAAGCGACTGTAAACGTGCCCCTATAAATCTTTCTGTACAAACATATTGTCTAATATAGTTAAACAATATGTTTGTTTCTAGATGTATTATCTTTTTTGATAAGACGAATTATCTTGTGTTCAAGCAAACAAAATTTTTTGGTTTTGGGCGATAAAAGAAAGACTTGAACATGAAAATACTGATGATTGTTACCTCACACGAAGATTTCGGCACCAGTGGCAGAAAGACAGGCCTTTGGTTGGAAGAATTTGCGGCACCCTATTATCGTTTCAAGGAAGCCGGGGCTGATATCACGGTGGCGTCCCCTGCGGGGGGACAACCGCCTGTTGATCCAGGAAGTTTAGGCGATGATTTCCAAAGTGATGATACCCGCCGTTTTAATGAAGATGGTGAAGCACAGAATCTTTTGGCAAATACAAAGCCATTGAGTTCCATTAAGGCAGATGGTTTTGATGCTGTGTTTTACCCCGGTGGTCACGGGCCGTTATACGATTTGACTGATGATGTGCATTCGTTGGCGTTGTTGCGTTCTTTCAATGCGGATGAGCGGCCAATTGGCACTGTGTGTCATGGTGTAACCGCCTTGATCAAAGCAACAGATACGAATAATACCCCGATTGTTGCCGGGCGCGAAATCACAGGCTTTACAGATAGCGAAGAAGCCGCCGTTGGTGCGACAGATATTGTCCCCTTTTCTGTAGAACAAGATCTTGTAAAAGCGGGTGCAGTGTTCCGTTCAGCGGATGATTGGGCTGATTTTTCTATTCGTGACGGTCACATTGTTACCGGGCAAAATCCGGGGTCTTCTGATTCCGCCGCGCGCTTGTTGCTTGATGTGCTAAAGGCCTAGGTCGTTAAGCTATTCAAATATCTGAAGGGGCAGGGTGTGGCGTAACAGATGTTCACCTGCCCCTTCAAGAATTTTGAAACAGCACTATATGTGATCCGTACTTAATGAAACATCCGATAAGAATTTGATTATGAACAAGCTATTTGAGCCTCTTTCCTTTTCCCGTGGTCCGGCAATGAAAAACCGATTTATGCTGGCGCCCCTGACCAATACGCAAAGCCACGCGGATGGAACGCTTTCCGATGAAGAGTTCCATTGGTTGACCATGCGGGCCAAGGGTGGCTTTGGCCTGACCATGACCTGTGCGGCGCATGTTCAGGCCATTGGGCAAGGGTTCCCCGGACAGTTGGGGGTGTTTTCTGATGATCATCTGCCGGGGCTAACCGGTTTGGCAAAGACCATCAAAGCCGAAGGTAGTTTGGCTATTATTCAGCTACACCACGCCGGAATGCGATCACCCGCTGATCTGATCGGGACCAGCCCTGTCTGTGCGTCAGATAATGTCGAGCATGGCGCACGTGCCTTGAGCACGGCCGAGGTTGAGCAGTTGATCGAAGACTTTATTGTCGCCGCTGAACGGTCTGAAAAAGCTGGCTTTGACGGGGTCGAAATCCATGGCGCACATGGTTATATTTTAGCCCAATTCCTAAGCCCAACAATCAATCAACGCGATGATCAGTTTGGTGGCAGCCTTGAAAACCGGATGCGGCCGATTCAGGAAATTATTACGGGCATTCGACAGCGTTGTGGGGCTGATTTTAATGTCAGCTTGCGTTTGTCACCTGAACGTTTTGATATGGATCTGGGCGAGGTTATTCAGGTCGCAAAAGATATCTTTGCGGCGGGGGAAATTGATTTTCTGGATATGTCCCTGTGGGATGTCCGCAAGGAACCCGAAGATGAAGCCTATAAGGGACGTCCGCTGATCTCGTACTTTACCGAGTTTGATCGCGGAACTGTAAAGCTGGGCGTTGCGGGTAAAATCATGACCCAAGCAGATGTCGAGTACTGTCTGGATGCGGGGGCAGATTTTGTTCTGATTGGTCGGGGCGCGATCTTGCACCATGACTTTCCCAAACAATTGGCAAAGAACGCTGACTTTATCCCTACGAAGTTACCTGTGAGCAAAGAACACCTTGAGCAAGAAGGCTTGAGCGAGAAATTCATTACCTATATGTCCCGCTGGGAAGGATTTGTTCAGGCCTAGAGTGTTTCTGGGTTCCTAAACCTGAACTCTGGATATCAGATCTAAAAATACAGACGCGGATAATAGGCTGTTTTATCCGCGTCTGTGATTCTGATCTTTAGTTATTTTTCAGATCTGGGATTGAATAAAACAGATATGATGGCTGCTGCTGTCGGTTAGATTGATAACCGATGTCATCGTATTTTTTTTGCAAGAGAACTAAGCTCACCAAAAGACCATTTTTGAAGAACTCTGCCCTTGAGTTTTGCCCAGAAAGCACCCTGAAACTAAAAACAGAGAAAAGAAATCAATTTCATGCTATAGTATGATGGCATGAAGAGAAAAGGGCTGAACATCGGATGGAAAGCACTTTAAAAAAATTGCGTAAAGGTGTGGGATTACTATCCACACTTTTAGTCATGACTGTTGCGACAGTTTCGTCGTTGTCGTTCTCTGCTCCTGCACAAGCGAGTGATGAAAAGGTCACTGTAACAGTCGGCGAATGGCCACCTTTTTTATCTCAGGAATTAAAGGGAAATGGCGTCGTTGCCGAGATGATCGTCGAGATTTTTGCTTCGCAAGGTATCACGGCAGAATTATCATTTTTACCGTGGGGCAGGGGCTATCACGAAGCGGCTCTAGGGCAATTCCAGGCCATGGGTGTCTGGATGCATAAGAGCGAACGTGAAAAGCAGTTCTTGTATAGTGACCCGATTCTCAAAGAACAGTTTGTTTTTTTTCATCGTAAAGACAAGCCATTCGATTGGGAGAATATGGCCGACCTAAAGCCCTATCGGCTTGGCGGCGGGATCAAATATAGTTATGGCCCCGAATTGGATGCCGCCTTGGCTGATGGTAGGGTGATTATGGACCGTGGCGCGAACGATAAAGTGAATTTTCAGAAGCTGTTAACAGATCGGGTTCAGATCTATCCCCAAGAAAAGTCAGTTGGTTATTACGCCCTGTCCCAAGATTTCTCGCCCGAGGAACGGTCGTTGATTACCCATCACCCAAAAGCGATATTGAATAATCTGAGCTATGTTCTGTTTCCAAAAGCTCTGGAAGGCAGCGCCGAGCTTGTGGCCCGATTTAACAAGGGTCTAAAAGAGTTCCGAGAAAGTGGCAAGTATGATCGTTACATGAAACGCCTGACGGATGACGAAACATCTTGATCTAAGTTTCCCGAGCTAAACTTCTTGATCTGAATTTTTTGCTGGACCTGTTTTAGTCTGCTTCTTGTCTTGTTTGATCTGGGATAAGACTTTACATCCTAGGTATGTCTCAATTCTTAGAACTAATTCAAAAACTGTCCCCTGTGTCATCTGCTGAATGGGCCGATGCAAAGTCGCTGTTTTCTTCCCGCTCTTTTGGCGCCGAGGAAATTATCTTTTCGGCTGGGGATAAACCCAAAGGCGTGTACTTTCTGATCCATGGCATCGGGCGTTATTATTATATTGATAGCGAAGGGCGAGAGAGAAATAAGTCGTTGGTCAAAGCGGGTGGGGCCTTTGCTAGTATTTCAACCGTGGTAAATGCAGAACAGAGCCCTTTTTATGCGCAGTCAATTACCCCCTGTAACACGGTGGTGATTGACTATGATGACTTGATCCGTCTTTCGGATGAAAACAAAAACTGGGCGACGTTTGTTCGCCGTGTTTATGAAAACCTTGCCCTAAAAAAAGAACGTCGTGAAGCTGATTTTTTAATGAAATCTGCACGTCAGAGATACGAAAGTTTTCTTGATGAATTTGGTCCCCAAAGCGATCTGATACCCCTGCGGCATGTTGCTATGTATCTGGGGATTACCGATGTCACCCTATCCCGTATTCGCCGTGGAATGGGTATGATCTGAAAAGCACTGTCTTTTAACTCCCCAATATCTAACTCACAGAGATTCAACTCTCATTTACGCCTGTGACTTAACATATGTTAAGGCACCAAGTGCTTGCCTTGATTACAAGATCCATCAATCCATTCGTATACGAAAACACTCATTTCTTGCCGGGGATATCCGGCGTGATGACCCTTTATTATCGGAGTGATGTTATGAAAAAACTGCTGCCACCCGTATTGTTTCTCATTTTTGTGATCCTTATGGCGGTGTTGTGTTGGCAACAGGGAAGCCCCCACACCGTTCCTGACGGTTATAGCCTTTTGGCAATTCCTTTTATCATCGGCGGTCTTGCGCTGGCTTTTTCTGGCAGTTGGCTGTTCAAGAAAAAACGCACCAATATTATGACCTTTGGTCAACCGGATCTATTGGTGACAGAGGGAGTCTTTAAATGGTCCAGAAACCCAATGTATCTCGGCTTTGTGATTGCGTTGCTTGCTTTTGCGGTTTTGCTTGGCGGTGCCTATAGCTCTTTCGCGCTTGCCCTACTGTTTGTTGTGGTTACTGACCGCTGGTATATCGCCTTTGAAGAAAAGGTCATGCGCAACAAATTCGGTGTAGAATACAAGGCGTACTGCGAAAAAGTCCGCCGCTGGATATAAAGGACGAGTGCTTCCTTACCTGCTTTCCAAACCATCCCAAGGCTGAGTGCTTTTTGGGGCTTTGTCTGTTTTGTTGCAAAGGACTTTTGGGCCTGCAAGCGGTTTTTCTGTTTTTTCGTCGTATACACAGGAGTGCCCGGGATCACCGACAGGAATGCTGATTCCCTCGGGCAGAATAAAGTTTACTGCTCGTCCTCCGGCAAGTTCGGCGGGGAAGTGTTCAAACTCTGATACAATTTTATATTTTTTGTAGGATATGCGTTCTATTTTTCCCTGTTCCATAAGCTGAATAAGTCCCGCATAGCCGGGTAAAATGAGGTACTTTTCTGCTGATTTTGAGGTGACGATAGAAGCATGATCGAGATTGGCAACCCCATCAGGTGTAAAGAAGCGTCCAAGACCAACAGTTTCAGGGTGAGCTTTTGACCCTTGTGGTAAATTTTTGGCCCAGATTTCTTCAATTTTCTTCTTTTTCCCATTTTCCATATAATATGGGGCGTCTTCTTTTTCTTCCTTTATAAGGTAGCGTTTTCCGGGCTCATAGGAATCTTCCGGGCTTTTGGAGGTCGCTAGAGAAGGGAGTACAAGCCTGTTTACCTTGTAGCCACCAACAACGTTAGTGGCATGTCTTCCAAACTTATCTTTTACGAACTGCTGTGCTTCTTTCGCACGATCTTCTTTGTGTTTGTCAAAGTAACGAATACATTTTTCTTCACTCACAAAAGTAATTTTTTCTTTAGGTATTCCAATTGCTCCTACCCCAGAGTCTGTTCTTTTTGCGGCGAGTACAAGGTGTGCAATACGGTGGGTCGCTCCTTTAATCTGCCAGATCATTGCGTCAAAACTAATGGCATAGATATATAAATTTCCTTCGCCAGGTTCTATTTCTATTGTACCCGTCGTTGTTTCTTGATGCTGTCCTGCAACGGAAACAGTTGAAATTGCGCTTCCTTTACGGGTCCCAATGACAAAGATATCATCGTGGCTGTCGGGGTCGGGAATGTCACAGGCGGCAACTCTGACCAGTTGTTTGTCTCTTTCTTTTTGTTGATACTGGCGCTTTTGTAAGAGTTTCTTAGTTTCGTTTAATAGCTTGAGTTCTTCTATATCGAGAATGGTATCTCTGTTGATGTCATAAAATTCAAAAGCATCGAGCCCCAAACCCAATAGTTCGTTTACGGTTAATTTTCCGTCTTTATTGGGGTCAAGTGTAAGAAGTGTGATTAGTTTTTTACTATTTCGAAGTGGACGAGCGAGAGCATTTTCTTGTGCGGCTTTTCGAGCTTCTTCTTGGTCAATAATACGATCTGCATTACTGTCCACGGACAGAATCGTATCGATTTCTTTTTTGATGATATTTTCAACTTTATGTTGAGGTTTATTTGATTTGTTTCTTACTCTTTCGTAGAGCCACTTTTTGAGTTCTTCTTCGGTGATTAATGTATCCTGATTAAGGTCATATTTTTTATATCTTCTCAGGATTTTTTCTACCCTTGTCATAATCTCATTTCTATCTATCTGGATAATCACGCTTTGATCGATATAGTGATTATCCTTCCCCTGCTTTCTTATAGGGTGAACGAGATCAGCAATATATTGTTCTTTGAAAGGCTTGCGGGGGAATGCCTTTACTAGAATATAAGAAGGCATTTTCTTTTCCAGTTCCCGCTCTTTTTCTGTGAGGGGTTGTTTCTTTTCATAACCTGCTGGTTTCAAGGGAGATGGTTGTCTTTCGGTAATAGAGAAAAAGTACAAGGTAATGCCGGTTATTAGGCCTAGTACTAATATCGACGTAAGAAATCTAGCAGTGAACATGAAAATATCTAATTACTGGAAATTGTTGAAAAATACGAAGCTTATTGTGAATGGATCGTAATTAGATTCTACTACTATTGCGTTAATTATGTTTTCAATTTTATCTAATTAAGGGCGTGATAATTAGCGCTAATTATGTGCATGTTATCTGAATTATATGCAATAAACTTTGAAAGACGAACAATCTGAGTAAGTTATTTTATGCTCTTGGATTTTCAGAATAATTACTCCTTATAAGACGGGTCTGTTTTGTCCAACATGGATTTCAGGTGGCCGAAGTGGGCGAAGGATGCGTCGCTGTAATCTTCCCAACTTTGGGCGGTTTTTTCGGCGATTTCGTCGCTCATAATGTTGAGGCCCTGTCCGGTGGAATAGGCGAGGACCAACGTTTTCGCCGCGCGTTCCAGAAAATAGAGATCTTCGAATGCTTCGGCGACCGTTTCGGCGGCAACGGAAACGCCGTGGTTGCCCATCATCATGATGGACTGGTTGCCAAAGGCGCGGGCGATGCGCTGTCCTTCTTCGGCTTCATCGGCGAGGCCGCCATAGTTCAGGTCGATAGATATGCGGTTAAAAAAGCGGGCGGTATTCTGATCAATGGGTTTGATGGCGGGGTCTTTCAGTGTCGCCAGCACGGTGGCGTAGGTTGGGTGACAGTGTAGCAGAACACGGGCATTGGGGGCCGCAGCATGCACGGCACCATGTATGCACCATGCTGTCGGGTCGGGGGCATCTGGTCCGTTCATAACATCGGTGTCATCGGCATCTAATAGCAAGAGATCACTGGCCCTGATGTCAGAAAAGTGTTTCCACTTGGGATTTAAAAGAAACTTTTTACCATCTGCAGATACAGCCGCAGAGAAATGATTACCCACGGACTCGTGCCAGTCAAAATGAACCGCCAAGCGAAAAGCGGCGGCAAGATCAACCCGAAGCGCCCATTCTTTTGCATCAGTTTCTGCGCGGGAAATGCCCTGTAAGTCAGAGATTCCGATGTGCTGATTTGTGGCCTGATTTATGGGCTGGGTCATCTTCGTTTCTCTTTTCAATATCTGATTATTCATGAGCCTGATCGGTCAGGCAGAATTGGTCAAGCTGTTTACATCTATCCGCGATCCTTTAATGCCCGCATCTTCGGGGATATTTTCTTATGACGTGTTAAGGGAGTGTTTGCTTCGGCGAGATAATACCTTTGCCTTGAGGGGCGGGGAAAGGCACACTATGGCCAGTGTTTATTCTCATCATTCAAGATTTTTCCAAGATTGTTCATGACAGCTTTATTTGAAATTTTTCTCAAGATCGGGGCGCGGGATTTCCTGCCCTTTTATCGCGATCTTAAATCCGCCGGGCATATTCGTTCCGCTGCGGTTTCCTATTATCTTTGGCGGTATTTGTTGTACAGCCTTTTGGCACTTGTTGTCGCGGGGGTAATCTTGTGGGTTATGGGGGCGGTTGTCTTTAGTCCGGCAAGTGGGTTTTCGTTTAATCCTGATCTGACAATTCCGGTGATTTTTGGAACTTTGATCGCGCTTTATATCTGGTGGACCCTGATCGAAATGGTTGGGGATATGGTGCATGTCTATAGCCGTGGGCAGGTGGCAAAAGCCAAGGTTATGGGGATAAAATCTCGGATGGGACGCGGGTTTTATGTCTTGTTGCGGTTTGAGCATCAGGGCGAAACGATAGAGACCAGTTTTGCCAAGCAGATCGGGCAAAAAAGCTATTGGGAAGCCTTTCCCCATGATCATCTGGACATAATTTATGCCGAAAACAAGCCAGAGCTTGTGATGCCTTATCAGGCTGATCGTTTTGAACAGCGGTGTCTGGATAAAACCCGCGATATACCGCAAGGGTAATTGGACTTATCGCCCTTGGATGGTTTTAGGGGGATGCCGTTCCGAATGATCTGGGAATTGGGTATGGTTTGGGCGGACAACCAGTTTGTGATTATAACAGGCCGATAGATTTGTTTGCGACCAAATTCACGATTGGGAAAAGAAAGATGAAAAAGGTCTCCCTTTTTATCTGAACGAGGTTAAGATACAGAACAAGAAGACTTATGTGTTCATCAGGTGGCACAAACAATAGACAGTGTGTGGGGGCAAAAGCCGATTAAACTGACTTTATCTATGGGGGTAGATAAATAAAGAGCCAGTCTTTGGATTAGCCAAGGAGGCAGGTTTTATAAGCCTGTCATCGGAAAGCTGTCGTGTTTGTGAAAAGTGTGCAAAACAGGCGGAGTAGAGGTTGCCAGAAGAAAAAGTCAGAGTTTTAAAAGAGGGCTTGCCGTCGTTACATGATATGGAAACAGATGATCTGGTCGATTATCTGCTTCGGGCGCGGAAAATCTTTGTTACCAGTCTTACGAAAAAAGATCCCCCCCTGGATGAACGGTCACTTTTGCTGGAGACAGTAAATTTTGACGAAGCAGTCAGACGTATTCTTTCTGAAAAATCATCTGCTGCTGCTGATACATCTTGTGAAGCCACAGATATCGTGGATGACAGACCTAAGGTCGAAGACGGCAGTACTGTTCATGGGATTTCTCATGAGCCGTCTCATGGGGCTTCGCGGGCGATTGGCCTTGATGAACCGGAAACGGTGCCTTCAGAAGATGCTCTTTCAGATGTTTCGGTGGACAGCTATTTGTCCGAGCGGGATCAAGAAGATGAAGATGTTTTACTGTTGGAAGAAAAACCTCTTTTTGCTGAGCAGCCTTTGTTAGAGAAGTTGACGAGACCACGCACATCTTCTTCCTCTTCTTCTGTTGCCCCGGGAGTATCTGGGACACCAAGAGAAGCAGGCAGCTTTGGAACGTCTAATAGAGAGGAAACATCCAGAACCAGACCGGGAAGTGCTGATATCGGCATGGAGCAGGGGGGAATTGATCTGGATGATTTTTCACCTATGGATGAGGGAGAGAGGCGTCGGAAGGATCGTCGAACAGAGAATCGGGTGGGGCAGGGAGCTAAAAGCCCCAAACGGGACGAGGATATCGATTTTAATGACGAAGACATAGGTTTGTCGCCCCGTGATCCGTCACCTTATGTGTGGGACAGCGATGTTGATGAAAGATCTGGCGGTGGGTTTCTAGGGTTCATTAGTGGCCTTATCGTACTGGCGGTTTACATTACCTTACCGGCCTTGGCGCTTGTCTCTCCCTTGTTGACGCCGGCAATGGCGTGGGCGGAATGGGTTAACCTTTCTATTCTGTCGGGCATTGTGGTGGTGGCTGTTTTGATCTGTGCCTTGTTCAGCCGTTATCGTTTCCGTTATGCCCTTTACGGGGGCATGGCCTTTGCCTTGTTGAGCTCTGGTGCTCATTATATTCCCCAAGTGCGAGATTTTGTCGAAAACGAAAAAATTGTCTTGCCCATGGCATCGCACTACCTGATCGAAGGATATTTTCAACTTGCCGAAGAAAGCCAGCTTCCCCTTAAAACAGGGGCGATTCAATTACAGCCAAATGAGTTGAATTACAGTCGCTTACAGCGGGTAAACCTCTTTGTGAAGGAGGTCGACGCATGGTTGGAAAATTGAAGTTTCTATTTATGATTTTGTCTTCTGCTAATTTGTTGCGTCGTCTTCTGATGCTTGGGGCCTTACTTGTTTTTGTCGGGGCGGTGGGGCCTGTTGCTCGTGCAGATGTGATTGGTCGGGGAGAGGGCGATCACCAGTTCCTTTCGTTCAATAAACTTTCCTTCACAAAAAAGGTGTGGGGGGACACAGCTCTACCTGAGCCGGGGGAGATTAAACAGAATACATTTTTACCAAATATTGATTACAGCTATCGTTGGCGGATTGAAAACGGCGGAGCACAGGCGATTACACAGGGGCAAGTGATCTGGAATATTCAGGCCAATACCTTTTTGCCACTGCCGCCCCATCCCGGCGGACGGGCGCGTTTAAGTGAACTTTCCGAAGAAAGCTGGTCACAATTGGCGCTTTACGATGTGAAGCTGAAACTTATCTTTCACGGGAAAGAAACCCCGGAAGAACGCTATGGAATCGTGCTCGACCTTGGTATTCCAAACAAACCCGGTGAGAAAAGCTGGAGCATTACAGTACCAAAACGGGTGAGTTGGGATAAGCTGTTGACCCGTTATCGGGGACCGGGATCAAACAATGGCGTCTATTTGTCTTCGGACGAGGCCAGAGCGATCGTTGGGCAGGCAGGGGAAGAGAAAGAGTTTGTGATCGAAAGTTCGTGGCTGGTTTCGGCAAGAATGAGTACGGTCGCTTTTTTTGACGATCTGTTGCAAAAGCGTGTGGACTGGCGGGCAGAGGTGATGGTGCACACGGTTGAAGCTCAGGTGAACTCGCTGGAACGTATCACCAGTTTGCCTGTAGAAAAGATCCGTCAGGCACTGGCCGTGACACGGGTTGAAATCAATCGGAATATCACGGCTGTTCCCGAAGCTCTTCGGCGTCTTTATAATAAGCTGAACAAGGGGGTTCCGGATCGTTACATCAGCCCGGTACGGCGGGATTATTACCATGCCGAACGCACGCGTATTTATGACGATGCTGCTGCAAAACTGGAACAGTTAAAGCCAGGTCAGACGATTGATGATTATCCCACGTGGTTTGATAGCAAAGTTCAGGAAATCGGCCTAGAGTAATGTGCAGAGATTTAAGGTAAAGCGAACACGGCAAAACGAGGTGGTTTCTGGCGGTGTGTATTTTCCGGCTGGGTATCTAAGTCGTTAATATCTAAGGTTTTTCATTCCCTCATTCTCGGCTTGGTCAATTGCCAAGAGGTCATCGGAAGATGGTTTTACAAACTGGTTTAAAATTTCTTTTGGGGTTTTCTGGTCTCTTAACAGTGCGGCTTCCAGATCTTCCGGTTTGATTGTCAAAGCACGTTTGAGGTTGGCCTTTTTCTGTGTGCCCGGTAGATAGATTGTTGTCGCGACGCGGATGTAGGCAGAAAAAGAAATACCTTGTAATAAGTCTTCGTCGGTTTCGACTATATAGTCACCAGCCGGGAGCTTTTCGTTGAAATTTTCAAGAAAAAAAGGCTTCTTGAACGTAACGGTTTTTTGTGTGGTTCGTGTTGGCATTGGTAGCCTCGTTATGAATAATCATTACGCACTCAACACTCTGTAGAGTGGCGAAAAAGGGCCCTATCTTCGACACTCATACAAGAGAATATAAATTCTATGCTTTGATTTCCGGACTTTTGCCCGAGGCAGATTTGTCCCCCGCATCAGCAACGTTGCCGGCCGCATTGTGCGTCGGTACTTCTTTTACTGTTTTTTCAGGCATTTTTTTTGTCGCATCATCTCGGGCGACGGAGAACTTATTGAAAGACATAATGGTTCACTTTCATTTAAGTAGAAAAAATATTCTACTTATAAATAGATATGGTGTTTTTATTTGAATTAACAATATAAAAATTCATAATTATTTGAGTTTTTGTTTTATTTTTATTTCATGTTTATTTTAAGCGTAATTATGTTTTAAGTAAATGTTTTGGGCGTGATTCATTGAAGGTTTGAGGGTTAATTCATGATTTATGACTAATTCAAGATTTGGAATCACCTCAAATTTTGGGGAGACAAATTTACTGGATACAAATAACAAAAGAACAGGTCAGCCCCAATTGGAACTGACCTGTCAGGAGCAAACTCCCTGTCAGAAGTAAGCTCATAGAGTTTGAAACGATTTAATCAGGCAGAGCGTATATTTCCGAGGAACGTCTGAATTGACGTGCTGAGAACGTTGGACTGGCTGGTGAGATCATCTGCTGTTGTTAGCATATTGCCCGCAGCGTGTTCCGTGTTCTGGGCGGTTTCAGACGTTTCTGTCAGATCCTGGCGCATGGACTGTGCAATGCTGGACGTTTCTTCTACTGACCTAGCAATTTCCGATGTTGCCGCAGCCTGTTCTTGTACTGCCGCAGCAATGGCTGAGGCAATCTCGTGAACACGCTGGATCGTCGTTGTAATACCTGTAATAGCCTCTGCGGCTTGCATGGATGCTGCCTGTACACCATTGATCTGTAGCGCAATTTCGTCCGTCGCTTTGGATGTTTGGTTCGACAGGTTTTTAACCTCGCTGGCCACAACGGCAAAGCCTTTGCCAGCTTCGCCGGCACGTGCGGCCTCAATCGTGGCATTCAACGCAAGCAGATTGGTCTGTTCCGCAATATCGGTAATCAGGCCGACAACTTCACCAATTTTCGTGGTTGATTCTGCCAGCTCTGACATAATGCCACGTGTATTATCAGCTTGTTGAACGGCTTCTTGCGTTACGTTGGTGGACTGTTCAACCTGTCGACCAATTTCTTTGATAGAGGCTGAAAGTTCTTCTGATGCTGTGGCGACCGTTTGTACGTTTTCTGTCGCACGGGTTGCGGACTGTGCAGATACATCACATTTGCCCTTCACCTCGCTGGCGGCCTGCCGCATCGACGGGGCCGTTTTCGACATGGTTTCGATAGCCTCATCAACTTGCGAGATAACACTGGTTACCTCCTGGTCAAAATTGGCAATCAAATCCCGCAGTGTTTCTGCTTTTCGTAGCTGTTCATCCTGTGCGGCTTGTTGTTCCTGATTAAGGCGCTCGTTCTCGATCAACTGATCCTTAAAGAAAAGAACAGCATTTGCCATTTTGCCCAGTTCATTGGTTGACTCTGTGTTTGGCACATCAATGTCGCGATTGCCATTTGTCAGTTCTTCCATGACTGTGGTCAAACCTTGAATTGGGCGGGATAAAAGCGTGCTGATCCACCAGCCAATAGCAAAAACAATAATCGCTGTGATCAAAATAACAGTAGCCATAACAAGGGTTGTTTGCTCTGCATTGGCAATGGTCTGTTCTTTGGCCATATCATAATCAGCTGTCGCGACTTTTTCCATTTTGTACAAGGCAGGAATACCTTCGGCATAGACAGTGCTAAGTGTCTTTTGATCTTTTTCTAGGGCCAATTTCAGATCAGCCAACTTGTTAAAGGCAGTTTGGTATTTACCCAATAGATCCGTGATTTCCGTGGCATCATTGGCGGCAATGCCCGATGCTTTCATTTCTGTTTTGAACTCACCGATACGATCCCCTATTCGGCCAATATATTTGGGATCAAGCCGCAAAAGAAAATCTTTTTCGTGACGGCGCATCATTAACATAAGGACTGTTAAGTCAGCATTATTGAGGGATTTTAAGCGCTCTTCAACGTTGTGTACGGCCCCGCGAAGTTCACCACGCAGACCTTCTTCTTCGTTTAAACCTATTTCTTTCAGGTCATGTACAACGGTTTTAAATTGTTTTTCATAGCTTGCGGACAGATTTTTCAGGTCATTGACATAACCTGTAAATTCAGGAGTGTTTGCTTCTATTTCCAGCTCACTTAGGTTTTTGTTTATGGCAATCATAATTTCTGCGTGCTGGCCGATATACTTTTCATCCAGACGCAACAGGAAGTCTTTTTCGCGACGACGGGCGTTCAGAAGTAATTTGTCCAGATCTTCTTCCAGCTCTAGAACATGTCGTGCTTTATCCTGATTTGAAATGTATCCGTTTTTAATTTGGTTACTGACCAGATAAACACTACCCACTGCGACGAAACCGACAAGGGCAAGAACACAGATTGCTAAAATTTGAAATCGTATGCCAAGGTTTGTAAAAAAACTTAGCTTCATGGTGTCTCCTTCATCCTGTTATTTTTTCAGGATGTATTCTGTTAATTAGTTATGAAAGGTATTGATTTCACTAGGTTTAATACAGGGTTTCAATACAGGTTCGCATACCATTGTATGCGTAGGATGTAAAAAAAGTATTAAAAAGATAAATTGCAATTTAAAATTGTGTTTGGGGGACGGGCGCCTTGTGAGTTAAAACTGGAATACAGTTCTGGTTTTATGTGCAGTGCCGTCCTGTTCAAATTTATCCAATGACGCCTGAATATCTTGAATAATACTTGGGTCGGTTTCGGGGTTGCAGGCCAACCACAGTCCAATTTCCCGCACTGCAAAGACTTCTTCTAAGTTAGATATATCTTGATGCTTTATAATTTGTTGGCCAGAAATACGCCCTGTTGCCCAAAGATCTATACGCCCCGTCTGCAATTTTCGGGCGTTGGTTTCGTCTTCGATAGGGATCAAATCAAGATAGGGGTGTTCTTTTTGTTGAAGATATTGAGTGAAGGCCCAGCCATCAATACCGCCCACCCGATAACGATAGGTGTCTTCTAGCGATGTTAACTGGATTTTTTTGTCCTTGGGGGCATAAAAAGACCAAGCATCTTTTGCAAGTGGTCCAATCCAGAGAAAATCGTCTTCGCGTTGTGCGGTGCGCCATGTTGAATAGATACAGACCGACGGGCGGTTTTCAGCAATGTGATAGGCCCGTTTCCACGGTAGCATTTCTATCTTCAGTTTTATGTTATTTTCATCGGCGGCAAGGCGGATTAATTCGGTCGCTAATCCGGTAATAGTTCCCTCGCTATTGACGGTGTTTAGAGGGGGGTATTCTTCGGTGACGAGATAAAGCGACCGGGCGGAATCTGTTCCATCATCCTGTGTATGTGCCGGAACTATAAAGAATAAATTTATAATGCAGCTACAGAGGAATAAGGAAATAAGAGGAGTGTTACCAAACTTAGTCATGCCCCGATTATATAAAGCACTTTGTTAATTTTGTCTTATTAAATCAAGGTTTAATGAAGATATAAAACTTACAAAATGTGTGGGTTTAGCAAGCTTATATGCCGTGAGTTAAAGGGCGTCGTTCGGTGGAACAACAAAGGTGCTGGCATAAGAATTAACAAAAGATCCAAATCCATGATCTGATAATGATCTGGAAGAGTTTTTCTTCTCTTTGCCTGAGCCTGAGCCTGAGCCTGAGCTTGATCTTGTCGTGGGTTTTGTCTCTGATGCTGTTTTGGGGGCTGAATAATTCACTGAAAGGTGAGGTGAACGAGGGAGCATCTTTCCCGTGGTCTCTTTTCTCTGGTGTAATTTTTCATATGCCCGGTCCTTTTCCGTTGTTGAGTTTTCGACATAATTACGGATCAAGCGACAAAGGGACGGATCAACGCAGGTTTCATAGGAACCTCGATGATCGTTGTCGTAGCCAAAAAGCTCAACTTCCCCAATCAAAAGAACGCTGTCTTCCTGGCCGACGGTTACCCGTGCATCAAACTCGGCAGCCACACGATGACCGCAAAGGTAGGGAAAGGTCAGTTCAAGCTTTGCGGAGGGGATATTCGGATTTGCCAAGGAGGTATCCGGATTTGAAGATAATGGACGGTCCAGAGAAGCACTATGAGACTGTGTCATTAACCAGAACCTTTTGATCATTAACGGGGAATAATTTTACCCGTAAACTCTATGGCTGTTCAAAGTATCTGGAGTTTAATTTTTGCTTTTACACTTTGCGTTAATAACTCTTAGGAATATCGAAGTTACCAAGACGTACACAGATAAAGAATATACGCTTTGTTGGGCCCAAAGACTTAATCCAAAAAAGCGATTGTTTGCCGGGGGGAGTACAAAAAAATGATTAAACAAAGAAACGGGCTGCAATGTCGATGGGGGAAACAAACTTGTGTGTAACGAAATTTGCTCCAAGAATTCATTGTCCGGAAAAACAAAGTCATAATTGAAAAGCAGCAAGGTGGTGGGAAAAATCACCAAACATGCCATTATAACCCTTGTAATAGAGATAGGGGTATTAGAGATACGGTTTCTTTTTTTCCAATAATTTGATCCCAGAAAAAGTGGAAATATACAAAAACCGATCAAAAAATATAGTGTTGCGTATAACGCCAGATAATCTAGGTCAAAGACAAAATAGTAGTCGCCATGGGGCCCGATATCTTCTGTGTAAAAGGCGATGTCGACATAAAGGTATGAAAATAAAATCACCCCCGGCACGCCCAGAAGCAATATAAAAATACCTGACAAAACTCTTAGCACGAGAGAATTTTTAAGCACGTTATTCCTAGTCAAAAATAGAGACGCCAGTTGATGTGAGGATGATTTTTTTTGTGAATAAAAATCGGTAAGCGCAATAAATAACAATTGACCCGATGATAGAAGTACCGAGTAAGACAGCTAAGGCTATAGGTGCGATACCGTACAGAATTTGGTCAAAATTGTTTTCAAACTCAAAAATAATTTTCGCGAATGGGACCTTGTACAGCTGTACGGAAAGGCCGGTAATAAAATTTGCGATGGCTATGACAAGAGTGCCACCGAAAAATGCTCTGCGTGGCTTGAATTTGGCGAGTGTTAAGAAGTGGGGCAGAAGAATAAAGCCAAAGAATAAACAGCCGGGCAGGAGCATTAATATTTCTATGCTTATATCTTTTTGAAAACTAAAGGACCGTCCATCGACAAAGTTCAGGACAGTGAGAATAATAAAGGGCAGTAACAGGGCTACGACGCCACAGATTATCGATGAATAGAGCCTCATCGACGTTGGTGAGAGCTGTGTGTTAAATCTTGTTGGTATGTAGTCAGGAGTATTTGAATAATTTAGTTCTTGGTTTCTATCGATTTCCTCTGATAGCGCCGGGCTAGAAGTCACCCTATTCAAGAATACCAATTTGTGCGCGATCCATCCCATGATCCCACCTGTTACCGCATAGGCTATGAGAGGGTATAAGACGGTTTCCCGTAAAAGGAGCAGGTTTAAAAAATCGAGAATTAAAACAAGGTTTTGAGAGAATAGTATGTAACGTAATGGTTCTATCTCGCCGGAAGTTACAAGATACGCAAATCCAGATAGAAAGAACCCGAGGGTTAAGGCAAAAGTACCGCCGAAAAATGCACGTAACGGTCTGTAAGGAGAACGTAAAACAAAGTGAGGGAGTATAACAAAGCCGATGATAAAATAGATAATAGTCGAGTAAAAATAGAGTGATATGTTTTGAACATCAGGGGTAACAATCTCAAGGGATCCATAGCTCAAATAACTGTAGCTATAGACAATTATTTGCCTGAAAAGTTCATGGATCAAACAAGTGATAACAGCTAGGGTTAAGCGAACCTTGTGTGACATCAAACAGTTCAAGACGGCTTGATAATTGAGTTGTTGGCGCATTGTTGTTGTCCCTTTTTTCGGGTTAGGCCTATTCAAAAACACTTGGTTCTATTTCCGGGGCGAACTTTTTTCTTTGGTTGGCGATTGCGCGTGAGAGACCTATGGCCGCGATGGAGCCGATGAGGCTATAGGGAACGGCAAAGACAGCGCCAAAAAACATGAAAAAAAATGTCGTTTTGACGTGTTGTATCAAATTTGCGTAGCTGAAGTTCCTGAAATTAGTAAACTGAAGATCGCTTTCGTAAAAAACACCAATCAGAAATCCGCTTATAAGGGCGGCACACAGGGTGGTTAACGAACCGGCCCCTATGGCGCGCAGGGTCTTGTATTCGGTGGGTTTTAAAATGGCGGCGGGAATGAAAAATCCGCTACAGAGGCCCCCCAGGAAAATCGGGGTTAGAAAAACAATGTCCGCGAAAATAATCGATAATGAAAGGGCGGCAACAATACCGAAATAAAAACCACTGCCAAGGCGTTCTGCGAAGGTGAATTTGGGGTTCATGTGAAATTGCTTTTGTTGCTTCAATAGGGATTATTTTGGAGATATGTGTTCTGGTTTGGATGAAGGAACTAATCTGCGGGAAAGGCGCGGTTTGTACGAAAGGGACTGCTCATGATCCGGTTTTGGAAATATCCATAAAGCTATAAGGGCAAAAAGGCCGCCGAGTGGCGAGATCATGGCGGATGAAATCAAAATGCCGGACAAGTGGAAAAATATTTTCGACAGATCAGAAGGCTCTGGCCCAAGGAACTGAAGTTTTTCATAGCTGCTGGTGAGCATAAAGGTAGTGTTGGCAACAAGCATTGTCAGGGCAAAACATAACATACCGCCCATAAAGGCCCGACGTTTGGCACCTTGTAGGTCATTCAAGAAACGAGGCAGGGCAAAGAACCCCACGGGAAAGGCAAACAGAAAAACCGAGAGTTGCCGGATACTTAGAATATCCCGAAACAAAAGCTGTGGATAAAAGCTATCGGCCCCCAGCCCCATGACCAGTAGGATAAAGAGATAGCTTATCGTCCCCCAATAGAGGCCGATGATCAGGTGGAAAATTTTGTAAGGCATATGTGGTTTTTAATCGGTTATATTGCGAGCAGTGTAGAAATATATTTTGTAATTTTTGTACTAATCGTTATGACTTTATTGAACGTCATGGTTGTCGTCCAGAAGAAAATGATGTGCGGTAGAGGGCGTGTTTTCTGGCATTAATGTTTGCTTTCTGGTAAAGGGTTTTTACCTACATCCGGCGACCGTACCAGACGACGCGGCCGATGATGTTTACCTCTTCGATGGTGCGTTTGTATTCGTTGTGGTTGGCGTTGTCTGAACTGATACGCAACAGGGGCGGGTCTGAATTGGGGATCAATTCCAGCCGTTTGACGACAACACCGAAACCATCCCAGAGGGCAAAGATACCCGGTGGGGTCGGGCGCTGGTCGTTGGTATCGATCATCACGCGATCACCAGATACCAGCGTTGGGGTCATGGAATCCCCTTGTACTTCTATGATACGTGCGGCGACGGGACTGACACTTAGTTCAGACCGCAGGTAATCCGTGGGCAGGAACCAGTTGCCCTTGACATCGTCGGCAATGGCAACGCCACCCTGTCCATCGTCACTATAGGATACCCCCGCTTCACCGCCGCCGCCCATGCCGCCCCGTACGGCAATTTCAGCCACAGGCTCACAGCCAGAGGCGGGGGCAAGAGGACGAGCTGGGGGGGGAGAAGTCGTTCGGGTAGGTTTACGCGTTAAAACATCGTCATCAAAGTGGTCTGTTCCATCAGTATCATCAGATTTGTTGATATCGATAGACTGGTGAGTGCTGCGGTTGGTGCTGAGCAATTCTTTTGGATCGCAGGACATGGCGATGGAAAGGCGTACCATCCAGACATCGGTTAAACGCCGATCGCCTTTTTCCAGTTTCATCACCTGTGCTTTGGTTGTACCAGCCTTGTCCGCAACCTGTTGCAGGGTCATGCCTTTTTCGGTGCGTATTTCCTTGATTCTGTTTTCCATATCATCAGCCTGACGATTTTATCCTATTGGTATTGTTCGATTTTTACCGCGCGCCCTATATACAAGGTACTAGGATCAAAAAGGATGTTTTTGATCAATCTTCTTTGTTGATGTCAATTCATAAGTATCCAAAATCATCAAAAATAAGTTTACAAAATGGATACATTTTTCTTGACTTCAGTTTCCACTATGGATACATTTGCGCCATCAAGTCAAGCAGAAACTGAATTTGTTGTCTTCTATCTTTTTGTATTCAGACCAATTAGTCGTTGATATTAATCTCTGAATAAACTGAGTTTTACGTTCGTTGTTTTTTGCCTCGCTTGAATATCGTTAAAATTGTTGTCACATAAGTTTCCAATAAGGAAACTTTACACATCAAAAAAAGAACAAAACATGAACAATATATGTGTTTTTTCATACTTTGCAATAAAAAGCGATCAGACATGGTCCCTTGTCGCAAAGGCGGTCGAACAGGGGGATGAATGACAAACCGGAATGATTGGCAGGATTTTTACCGTCAGAAAGTCAAGGAAATGGGGGGCTTGATACATCTAACGGAAGTCCTTCCCCCACGCATTAAAGAAGCAAGCCTGATACGAGGTGAGGGTAAAAGTACTTCAGAACCAAAACTAGAGAAACTTAATCCAAAAGGTCGTATCGCTCAAAATACAATTTCAAAAAAATCATCCATGGGGAAGAGCATGGCAAGAGGGAAAATAAAGGGTCGTACCAAAGGGCTTTATCTATGCCCAGAAAACGCCAAAACCCCACCAAAATTCGTAACAGCAAAGCTCCCAACAGGAAAATTTAAATAAGGGATAGATAATCAGATGAAATATACACCCGCCGAAGACCTACAACCCGATTTTTCTATCGGATTTTCACCAGCTCAATCTGGGGGACAAATAAAACACCTCGCGGAAAAGCCAAAACCTGAAGGTCCGCCCGTCGAACAAGTCAGATCCGAGGCGAAAATTCAGCTAACGCCAACGCCCTTTGCTGTTTTCAAGGCACTTGCCGATGCCCCGGGGCAGGAGCTGCCCTATACCGAGTTGAAAACAAACAGCGGCATGGCAAAGGTGAATTCCTTTCCCAAGCATATACAGGAGCTGGTGGCAAAGGGGGTGATCCAATGTCTTGGCCCGCATCGTGATCGCTATGTGATTTTAAAGGTTGATCCCATACGTGTTGAAAAGGTCAACCGCTATGCCCGCAAGACCAGCCAGCATTCCCGCCCCGATAGTCAAGGTGGTAGCCAAAGCACAGCTAAAGAACGCAAATGTCTTTCCTGTCAGAAGACCTTCAAAAGCGAATGGGTCGGCATGCGTATTTGCGGTGATTGTAAACTGACCCCGGCTTGGCAGGACCCGGATAACCCCTACACCCCCGAAGGCGACACAGACGGTTCCGGCCTGTCTGACCTAACCACGGGGCTTTATTGATGCACAATAATTTTCAGGCGGAAATTATGCTGAAACTAGCAGTCATTTTCCTTAATCAAAACCTTGCGGATCAGAGCGGGAGCACTTTGAGGCCATTCTTCAGGATGGGCCTTCAGATATGCCATGACCTGATCGATAAAATAGATGGTTGGGTCGCCATAGGTACAAAAGTCGACGCGTTCTTTGAGGCTATCGTGAATAGCCATTATATAGCCACTGCAATAAAGGCCACCATATTCGGCTTGGGGTGTTTCAGCAGGTGGACTGCACTGGGCGTAAAGGCCTCCACCAGTATTGGGGCGGGGGAATGGTGTTGTGTCGTCGATAGTTCCAAGGGTTGTACCAGAAGCCAATATGCTAGACGCGGTTATAATGGAAATTATAAAATTCATCTCAGGTGTTTTTCTAACTTATGGTTACGGGCAAGGGAACTTGGCTTTGATCGCAGCATCCACGGCAATGCGAGCGCTCTTTTTCTTCAACTCTGGATGCTTTTCGAAATATTCTACAACAGCTTTCATAGATATTTTTGGGGGGGTAGGCGGAAGACAGATAGAGCCTTTTTCACTGAGATCATCTTCGGCTGCCATAATGTAGGCGGCGCAGTAAACAGCCATATTTCCGTCAACAGTATTGCCGGGCATTCCCCAAAGTTCACCCTCCAGATAAACCCGATCAATTGCTTTTATACCTCTTTCGCAAAGGTCGTAAATAAAACGGCCCTGGGTTGGAAACGCGTTCGACTGTCCTGCAACGAGAAATATCATAATAAACGCAGTAATAAGTTTTTTGAACACGATCTCTCCCTTATTGCGTGTGTCCGAAGACTGAGCAAGATAGCTGATTCTGTCAAGTTTCGAGTGGCTGTATTAATGCTCGGTGTCTGGACGACAAAGAAGGAGGCTTATCCATGAGCAAACTTCCGTGGTTCAAGTTTTTTCCGACTGATTGGCGGGCCGATGTGGGCTTGAAGCTTTGTTCCCTTGCGGCGCGGGGGCTGTGGCTTGAGATGATTTGTATCATGCACGAGGCCGGGGGATATTTAGAGATCAATGGCAGCAACGTTACGACGTCGGCCCTTGCATCATTGTCTGGATCATCACCTCAGGAAGTCACCGTGTTACTTGGTGAGCTGGAAGAGGCGGGGGTATTCAGCCGGGATCGCAAAGGACGATTGTATTCACGACGGATGCTGCGCGATCTGAAAAAATCCTCTGTTGCCCGAAGTAACGGGCGCAAAGGTGGCAACCCATCCCTTGTTGCGGGTGGAGTGCTGGCCGAGGACGACACCGCTTTCGTTTATGAGCCAAGTCCTTCTTCTAAAAGGAAAAAAATGGCAAAGCTTAAGCCAGATTTGAGGGCAGGGCATAAGGCTGCGGATATTAGAGGGGATAAAGCCAACCATAAGACAGGTGATAAACCCCAGAGTCCAGAAGCCAGAGACCAGACTCTCCCCTTAACTCCCAAGGGAGTTAAGTCCCCTCATGATCAGGATTTGGATCGGGGAAAGCAATCCCGGAAAGAGCAATCAGGGCAAAACAGGCGAGCCTGTCGCCTTGATACGGATTGGGTGCCGGATGGGCGAGATCATGATTTTGCCCGCACCCGTGGACTAGAGGAAGAAGATATTGCCACAGAAGCCCTTAAATTCAGGAACTATTGGACCAGCCTTGGCGGGCGCAGGGCCTGTAAAATCGACTGGCATCGGACATGGCAAAACTGGATCTTGCGTATCCAGACCGGCGATAGATCGGCCAATAACAACCCAGCCAATAACAACCCAGCCAGTAACAGTGTCACCAGCAACAGTCTCACCAATAACAATATCGCCGGTAACAATATCTCCGGCAACAACACGACTGGCCGCAACCCGACTGGCAAAAGCTATTCGTCGGGGGCAACGGGTGGCAGACAACGATCAGGCGGTTTTAACCTCGGTGAAATCGGTGCTCGGGTCCTCGGTCGGGCTGAAATACAAGACGATATTTCCCAAGGGCGGGGGCAGTCAGAGCAGGTTAGAGGATGTAATCTTTCCCAAGTCGATGACGCGGGAACAACAGAGTGAAGTCGTCCGTATTCTGTCGTTGTCTTTAGCCCCTTTGTCGCGAGTAGAGATCATGCGCGAGCTGCTCAAGCTCAAGGTTAAAACCAGCAGCCGGAATATGGACGAAGCTTCACTTGAACTACAGCTAGAAGTCTATGCGGATGAACTAGCGCGGTTTCCGGCGGACTGTGTGTTGCAGGCGTTAAAGGGAGCAGGGCGGCAAAAGTGGTGGCCGGATTGGGGCGCGCTGGAAAGCATGCTGACGCCGTTACAGGAATTGAGACAACGGCTGTTAAGGGACTTGAAGGCACGGGATAACCTGATCCACCGGCGACATGGTCGGGAAAGGCTAAACAGCGAAGGGCCAGAAGCGTTGAGCTTCTTCCTGAAGGATTTAGAGCCGCAACATGAAAGTGGGATCAGGGGTGAATAACCTGAAGAAAGGCGAGGGAAACCCGAAAGAAAAATTAGGTTGAATTACGTCTGTTAAAAACATTGAAGAAACAAAAGTCAAAGGGACGATTTTGGATATGGGAAGATCTATGAAAACGGCAAAATCTGGAAGATCAACGGCTCATAACGCTATTGAAGAAAGAGTCAGCCAATCTAAACAGGGCCAAAATAATTGCATTCAGGCAAGCACAGATGCAACACATACAGGCGCTGGAACGGAAAGCCATAGCGGCGAAGCCTCAAGTTTGTTGGAACAGCTATATGATCGAGGTGTTCTTGGTTCCAAGGACAGTCGAGATCGCCGGGCAGAGCGTCGCCGGGACAATGGTTTCTGGCTTATGGAACTTTACGAATTTCTCTACCATTCCGAAGGGGTTGCCCGTTATGAGCCCTTTTCTGGTGGGGCCAAGGGCTATGGCGCAGAAATGAGCGACGAAGAAGCGGAATTGAGGTCGCTTTACCATCGTTACCTGCGCGGCTTACCCGCTGTGGTTACGCAATCCTTACGTTTCTTATGCAAAGACCAACAGATGCCAAGGGTCCAGACTGTCCCGCTTGCTGAGTGTCTAGACCAATTGGATCATTGGCGCGCCAAAGAACGCAAAACCAATGAGCGAGGGGAGAGGTAGGGGAATGAACAAAGAAGACAGGGAAGCAGGTAAATTATCTCTATATCCTTGGTTGCAAAACTAGCCGTCGTCACGCTATTATTCGCAATCTGGGGAGAGTCTAATCGCTTATTATGTCATGGTTTTACCTCTTTGGTTCTGTTCTTGTTCCTGTTGGTTCTGTGTGCTTGCAAGTTAGGCGCGTTCACTCGTTAAGTGTTCTCGTAAGCCAAGTGTGTCCGCAACATTGTTTGCAATTTGGCAAATATCTAAAGAGGCTCAAATGAAACGTTTTGTAATTGTTGTCGCGGGCCTTGTTGCTCTTGCTGCGGGGCTTGGTCCAGTCCTTCATGTCTATTGGTCTGATCATTGGGGGCCGGATTTTAACGAGGCTGCACTGGCATATGACATCGGTGATTATGAAACCGCGATGGATAATTACCTGCCGTTTGCCGAAGACGGAACCGGGAAAAACAACCTTATTGCCATGTTTAATGTCGCCCTGATGTACGAAAAGGGGCAGGGGGTTGCGCAAGATAATGATACCGCTGAAATGTGGTTTATGCGTGCTGCCGAACTGGGCCATGTCGAAAGCCAAAACAGGCTTGGGCATGCCTATGAAAACGGCGATTGGGGAACCAAGGATTTTGACTGGGCGCTGTTGTGGTATGGCATGGCGGCAGATCAGGATGATGTTTCGGCACAGGCCAGTCTGGCCCGGATGTATTTAAACAGCTTGCAGAGCGATGCCCCGAACCCGGATCACTTGCCCAAGGCGGTGATCTGGTTGCAACGGGCTGTTGATGGTCACGACGCAAGGAGTGAAGCAGCCTTGGCATACCTTTATGAAACGGGCAATGGTGTGCCCCTTAACCCGGAAAGAGCTTTCAAGCTTTACAGGCGCGCCGCAAAACAGAGTATTCCCTTTGCCCAGAACAAGTTAGCCAATATCTATTATGCTGGTGAACTGGTCCCAAGGGATTACACCTTGGCCCGCAGATACTTTACCTTTGCTGCCGAGCAACAGGAAACCGCCGCCCAAATCAGTTTGGCGCAAATGTATGCGTGGGGCGAAGGGACGCCCCGGGATTTAGTGAAGGCCTATATGTGGTTGTCTGTTGCCGATGCGCTGGGCAATCCCGCAGCAAAGGCACGGCTGATGAATGTTGAGCAGCAAATGACACCTGATCAAATCTCAACCGGTGATGACCTATCCCGAAAATGTCAGGGGAAAACCCTGATGCGGTGTTGATTGTGACGCTTTGTTGCTGATGTTTTGTTGTTTGGGGGCAAACGGATGTCGGATGCCCTTGGTTTGATTGGTAAGTTTATTTGTCGTTCTTTCTTTTTTGTTCCATAGGTTTCTCATGATCCGTTTTTTGCTTTTGCCTCTGTTTATTGCGCTTGTCGGGTTGGGTGTTTTTGCGCTGGTTACTGAAAATCCGGATGGCTTTGAAGCTTATGAACAGGGGGATTATATTGTCGCCCGCGAGGCCCTGATCCCCGTTGCTGAAGATGGAAATGACGAAGCACAGTACATTCTGGGCCAAATTTATGAACAGGGGCTGGGTGTTCCAAAAGATCCGGATATGGCCTTGAAATGGTACCGACTTGCCGCGGATCAGGGACATAGACAGTCCCTGGTGAAGCTGTCCGAGATTATTAACCAGAAGCTCGGTCAAGGGTCTGATAGTACGGCCAAGGATACGTCAAACACCACAGACAAGAACGGCAATGATCTAGGTGACAATCTACCTGTTGTCGAAATGGATGCGGATAAATCACCAGAGACAGGAACATCAAAGACTGATGTTGACCAACAGGGTGGAGAAAACAACCAACCAGATCTAAACCCAGAAAAAGCAACCGAAACGATAACAGAAACAGACCCAGATAAGGAAGCTACCGGCGGCGTTTTGGAAATGCTGGTGTCCCTGTTTGATGATAAGAACAAGGAAGAAGAACGAAGCCCAGATGAACAAAAATCTGAGCCGTCATCCGATACGCAACAAGTTACCAATCAGCAATCGCTTTCTGAAAATGATCTGAAAACAGGCCCTAAAAAAGAGCCCCCCCCCGAAGTGATAAGCGGTGAAATGGCCGGATCTTTGGTTGATGGGACGCTGGCTTTCAAGAATGAACTTTATGAGCAGGCTCTCAAAATCCTTCTGCCCCATGCGATTAAGGGAAATGCCGAAGCCCAGTATTTGGTCGGGGAAATCTATCGCAAAGCTCTGGGTGTTGAAGGTGATGAGAAAAAGGGGCTGGCATGGATTAGAAAAGCAGCCGAACAAGGCCATGCCGAGGCGCAGTATTTGCTTGGGTTTGTAATCGAAAACAGTTTTGGTATTGAGTATGAAAAAAATAAAAGCATCTACTGGTATCGAAAAGCTACCGATCAAGGACACCCGAAAGCGAGGTCCCGACTGACTTTTTCGCTGTTTGGGGGGGCGTTTTTCGACGGTTATGGTTCCCTTGTCGATGATGCCATAGGACACAAGGTATTTGAGGTTGAAAAATTTCTGCGAATAACTGAAATGGAGGAAAATTTCAACAATGCTGATCATTTGGCACAATTAGGTGATAGCAATGGTTTGGTTCGTCTTGGTTATGCCTATTTGAAAGGAGAGGATAGGCCACAAGATATTGCGTTGGCGATAGAATACCTTGAAAAAGGTGCCCGGGATAATACCGATAAGGCTATTGCAATGCATCGTTTGGGAGAGCTTTACAGTAAAGGGAAATCTGTACCACAAGATTTTGACAAGGCTGTTTTCTGGTACAAAAAGGCTTTTGATCTTGGCGTTGATTATGCCGGTCACGATCTGGGGGAATTGTATCTTAACAGAACAGATATTCCTGATAATCAAGATCAAGCTTTCAAGTGGTTTAAAAAATCTGCTAAGGCGGGATTTCATCGTGCTCAGTTCAAACTTGCCGAATATTACTACAAGGATGATGAAAACAAAGATCTGAAAGCTGCTTTTAAATGGGCCTATCTTGCTGCAGAGCAAGAAAATGGTGAAGCTCAATATTTATTGGCAAAGCTCTATGAAGACGGGGACGGTATCCCGAAAGATACTTCACAAGCTGTTAGATGGTTCCGACATGCCGTTGATAACAAAAATGATTTGGCGAAGGTTGCTCTATTCCAAATTATGGAAACGTTTCCCGATTTGATTATGGATCCTTTGGCCTCTGAAACTTTGGAGGTGGAAGATCATTACAGGGAATATTACAGAGGTGTCGATGCTTACGAAAAAAATCATCAAACGACAGCTAAGGATATATGGTTTCGTCTGGCATCAAAAGGCTATGCGCCTGCTCAACTAGAATTACAAAGAAAGTATTTTAAGTGGTTTGACACTGAACATTTCGATCAAGTTCAATTATGGCTTAAAGAGGCCGCAGAGAGCGGCTATGCCCCGGCTCAGGTGCAATATGCAAGTGATTTGGCTGTCTATTCATTTGAGGATGAGGGGTTACAACAGGTATATCACTGGTATAAGCGCGCAGCAGATCAAGGGTTAAACCGCGCTGTGGCCGAGGTTATTTCAGCCCATGTTCATGGAAAGGGTGTTCCCAAAAGTCATAAAAAAGCTGAAGAGCTGACAATCCATTATGCACAACAGGGATCTGAGTATGCCCAGTTCCAGTTGGGGTACTGGTATGAACATGGATTTTTGGTGGAAAAAGATCTGGATCAGGCCCACAAATGGTACCAGAAATCTGCGGATCAGAACTATTGGCTTGCGATAGAGGCAATGGAACGGTTGCAAGACGCGCAATCGCAGTCACCTGATACAACTTCGGCTCAGCCCCCTGGTGAAACAATAGAACCCGTAGAGCTGACAGAGAAGGCGGCAAAATCTCTTCCCCAAGAAGTCCCTGAACAGAGAGAAAACCCGGAACAGAAAGTCGCCTCCAAACAGAGAGAATCTTCTCAGCAAGCAAAGGCCGAGAGTGACGCCGCTAACGAGGCAAGCTATCGACTTATGTGGCTTTCATTTCGCATGGAGGACTATGAGCTTGCGTTATCAACCGGTTTGCCTCTGGCAGAAGCAGGTGATCTCGAAGCCCAAATTTTGGTCTCGAAAATCTATGCCAGAAAAAGTCCGCCCGATCATGACGAAGCGTTCAAGTGGATCTCCCGTGCAGCTGAAACAGGTGATGGTGCTGCTCTGACTTTACTGGCTGCGCACTATCTTGCCGCGAAGGGCGTCGCACAGGATTTTGAAAAAGCCTTTGACCTGCACAAGTCTGCGGTCGAACAGAAAGATCCCAGAGCTCACGTCGGGTTGGCCATGCACTATCATTACGGTCTGGGGGTGCCCAAAGATTTAAAAAAAGCGGCAGACTACTATGAAACGGCCGGGGAGCTGGGAGAAGTCAGGGCTTATACCTCACTCGGGGAGATGCATGAAAATGGTGACTTGGGGGCAAGGAATCTTGCGCGTGCCCAGCATTATTACGCATTGGCGGCAAAAGCCGGGGATCAAGAAGCCGAGGCAAAACTGGAAGAACTGAGGGCAGTTTTGTCCAGTATTCCCAAACCAAAAAGAAAGCCTGATAACATTCCTGCGCGTCCGGTTCCCAAACAGCTTGCCAAGGAAACCCCGATAATTAAGCGGCAAGACAAGGGGACTTTCCCGTCTTCGTCTTCTGGATATCTTGCCTCGTCCATGGAAAAATATAAGGAACTCTATGCTGCGGGTGACTATGGCAAAGCACTTGAGATACTGCACCCATTCGTCGAAGTAAATAATCCCCAAGCTTTATACCTTATGGCTGATATGTATTTCAGAGGATTAGGAGTTAAACGAGACACAAAACAGGCATTCCTGCTTTTCGAACGTTCAGCACTGTTAGATTACTCGAAAGCACAGGCTAAGGTTGCCTATCATTATTTGGCGGGGACTGGTACCAATAAAAATCTTGATAAAGCCCATAACTGGGCACTGAAATCAGCAGTTCAGGGGGATGCTCTAGGTCAAGAGGCTATGGGGCTTGTTCTTGCAGGAAAAGATCAAAGTGATCAGGGCTTAAGACAGGCTGTGAAATGGTTCAGGCTCGCAGCGGAACAGGGTGGTGTTGATGCTCAATCGTTATTGGGTTTTGGGCTTACGTCACTTGATACAGACGACAAGGAAGGATGGATGTGGTTGTACGTGGCGGCCATTCGAGGGGATAAACTTTCAAAGTCAAACGTTGACAAATCAAAAGAACATTTTTCTGAAAGCTTTGTCACGCGAGTGGAAAATATGGCGCGCAATTGTATTGATCAAAACTACCGGAACTGTGAGTGATGGACGCTTGTTGGGGCAGAGAAGTAATGAAACAGACCAGACAGAGTATTTTGATGCGGGTTATCATATGGTGGGTGGCCATGGCATTCTGGACTTTGCCAAGTTTCGCCCAAGATTTTGACAAGGGGCTCAGTGCCTATCTTGATGGCGAATATGCCGTCGCTCTCAATGAGTTTCATATGCTTGCCGAAATGGGGGATGGTGAGGCCCAGTTTTACCTGGGTGAAATGTATGGTTTGGCCCACGGGGTGGAACGTGACCTTTTCGTGGCCCGGAAATGGTTTTTGCGCGCTTCTGAACAGGGGAATTTCGATGCCGATAGTCGGCTCGCGCTTCTTTATCTGCATGGTGTCGGCGGAGAACAAAGTGATACCTTGGCGTTATATCATGCCCGTCGAGGAGCAGATAATAATAGTGATGCATCTCAGTTTACCTTGGCAGAGTTTTATGAAAAGGGTCATGCCGGGGTGGCCCAAAGTGATGAAGATGCTCTTAAATGGTATCAGTTGGCGGCTGATAAAGGATTTACCCCGGCTTATCTGGGGCTTGGGCGACTTTATGAAAAAATCGATGATATTGATAATGCAAAACGATGGTATCAGCGTGCCATTGATGAGGGGGATGAGTATGCAATAAAACCCCTGGCCAGACTAAAGGCGCAAAATGCTGACGCCAAACAGACAGCTGGTAATAATCGTAAGGTTGTTTCTTCAAAAAGTTCTTCTTCTTCTTCTGGGAGCAATATTGCTGTCGAGTATCCGGATGAAAAGGCACGAAAATCTTCTGATCGCGTTTGGGAAGACGACAAGGATGATTTTTTAGTGGGCACTAATGCCTATTTGGATGGCGATTTTTCCCTTGCACTGGAATTTTTATATCCGCTTGCAGAAAAGGGTGTTCCCTATGCCCAGTATTATATGGGGGAAATGTTTGATCGTGGGTTGGGCATTAACAAGAACCCCAAGGCTGCTGTAAAATGGTTCAAGGCTGCATACAAGAACGGCGTGAGTCGCGCAGGACATAATCTTGCGTATATTTATTTCACCGGAAGTGCGGGGTTTGTGGACCGTCAAACAGCCCTGAAGATTTACCACAAGGAAGCCAAGGCGGGAAATAGCCTTTCACAAGTTAATCTGGGGCATATCTATAGCACTGGAAATGACGTACCACAGAGCGATAAAATCGCTGTACGTTGGTACCGTGAAGCGGCTAAAAATGGCAACCCGACTGGGATGTTTCAATTGGGCTTGGCCTATTATCATAGTGTTGGCGGTGTCAATCGGGATCATGACATCGCTTATATATGGTTCTCTCTGGCAGACGAAGAGGGCGTCGAAGAGGCCCTGGTTTACAAGGATCTACTTGCGAAACCACTGACAAAAGCACAATTACTAAAAGCCAATAAAAGGGTAGCAGAGTGCCGACAACGCAAATTTAAAGGCTGCTTTTTGTTGTAAAAGCATTACTGACTTATCGTTCCCGAGGTCGTGAGCTGGGCATTTTTCTTGCCGACAAAGATCGCAAGAAGCTTGGCAGGTTTTGAGTTGCTCAGGTTTTCCGTCAGCGTGTGGATAGCCCCCGGTGGTTCTATCCAGCTATCTCCGGCCGCATAGTCAATGGCTTCTTCGCTGCCGAGCTGGCTGCGAACATTTCCCTCTAGCACATAGACAAAAACAAATGTTTCGTGACTGTGCGCCGGGGATTTGTTCCCCGGCACCAGTTCGACCGTAATTGCCGTCAGTTCATGTCCGGGCATATTCCCGATGGCTTCTTGCAAAAGCATCGTGCGTTGGTTTTTTGCATCCCCGTTCTCTGGGTTATTCTCAGGGCTATTCTCGGGGCTGTTCTGGTGAATATTCCGGGGGGTATTTGGGGAAGAAATTTCATGTGCGTATGTCATGCCGTAATGGGGCACATAAATAACACCTAACATTACAAGTGACATAAGAAGCCGACCCGTTACTCGCGTTCGGCATTTGGTAATCTTCAGCATTCTTATTTCCCTTGTTATGGCCCCTTAATGACACTGTCGTGGCCTTGGAATGAAGCCTCATGAAGTGTTTTGCCGAGATAACGATAACGACTACTGTATCTGTATTGCGATAGCGATACGGTTCCATGCGTTAATTGTTGTAATAGCCATGATGATTTGGGCGATCTGTTCTTCGTTAAAATGTTCGCTTATACGACTGTAAACTCTGTCACTGACCCCATGGTCGGAAATCAGTGTGACTTCTTCTGTCAGGGCCAGAACAGCGCGCTCTTTTTCTGTAAAAAGCGGGGACTCTCGCCAAGCAGACAGGGCGAACAGGCGTTCGGTTGTCTCGCCGTTTTCCTGTGCGGCTTTGGTGTGCATCTGAATGCAATAGGCGCAGCCATTGATTTGTGATGCACGGGTTTTGATTAGCTCTGGCAAACTGGTGCCAAGGTCTATGGTGCCCAGATACTTCTCTAACCCGAACATAGCCTCGTAAGCAGCAGGTTGGACTTTATCAATTTTTACTCTGGTCATGTTCATGTTCTCTTTTTGTTAATGGGTCTAAGGGTCTAGGGGGCTGATTTAATGGTGTTTAGTGATGTGTAACTTGATGTTCGTCTGAAATAACAATCACTTTGTATCGCAATTGATTGGTGCATTAAATGTTAGTTTTGTTATTTAATAATTGCTAAATCAGCATGAATTAATCCATAAAGACGTATGTTTAAACTTGATGATCTCAAGATCTTTATCGCAACGGCAGAGGCCGGCAGTTTTGTTGGCGCAGCGCAGCATCTGAACATTGCGCCGTCGGTTGTCAGTCGAAGTATCAAGAGCCTAGAAGTTCAGCTGGATACCACCCTGTTTAATCGCACAACCCGCAAGATTACTCTGACGGGCGAGGGGCAATGGCTGTTGAGCCATGCGGCGAAAACTCTGGATAATGTGCATGATATTCGCGCGCACTTTCGCGATCAAAGCACAGAACTTCAGGGAAACTTGGTTATTGATGCGCCGACGCCTTTTACCCTTCATCTGCTTGCGCCTATTTTGTCCGAATTCACGCGCCAACATCCCAAGGTGCGGCTGTCGCTGGAAAGCAACGAAGATATTGCAGACCTGATTGAAAAGCGGGTTGATGTTGCTATTCGCCTTGGTGCGTTAAAAAGCTCTGGCTTGAAAGCTAAAAAAATTGGGTCGATCCAGCGGGCTTTTTACGCATCGCCGGGCTATCTTGAACAAAAAGGCGTCCCGGTAGATGTGGCTGATTTACGAGAACACAATTGCTTGGGATTTTCACAGAAAACACCATCCCTCAATCGGTGGCCAATTTTGACCGAGAGTGGGGAATGGTTTGAAATTACACCCTATATGACAGCTAATAGTGGCGAGACCCTCAAACAACTGGCGATACATGGTCATGGTATCTTGTGTCTGTCGGATTTTACAGTCAGGAACGAACTGGAAAGTGGTAAACTTGTTTCTGTCCTCTGCGATAAAATCGTGCCGCACACAATACCCGTATCAGCCGTTTACTATTCTGAATACAAAGTCGTCAGGCATGTCCGTGTGTTCCTCGATTTTCTGGTTGAACATGCTACGCTTTAGGTGTGAATGATTTTTTTGCAATTAAGGCGTGTATTGATTTCTCTCGTCTGGTAAATAGGAATACCCTTATAAAAGCTGGACTTTGAGATGAGATTTCTTTTTTCAATCTATCTAATATTGAACATCCTGTTTGGTGCTGTTGCCTTTGCGGATGATTTTGATGACGCTAATCAGGCTTATGATGCCGGAGACTTTGCAAAGGCGCACAAACTCTTCCGAATGTCAGCAAAAGACGGAGATGAATTGGCGCAATTTAATCTTGGTCTGATGTACCTTCAGGGAAAAGGCGTATCTCAAGATTATGATGAAGCCGTTAAATGGTTCCGGCTTTCTGCTGATCAGGGGGATGCCAAAGCTCAATACAACATGGGTGTTGCATATGATCGGGGAAAGGGCGTGAAGCAAGACGATAAAGAAGCTTTTCGGTGGAATAAGTTAGCAGCCGAAAGCGGTCATGCTGGTGCGCAATTTCAATTGGCTTATGACTATGCAATAGGGGACGTGGTTCCGCACGATTTATTGCGTGCTTATATGTGGTTCTATTTTGCGGCTGAGCAAAATGAAGACAACGCTGAAGGTAACCTTGACTATGCCATCGAACAAATGACAGACGCGCAATATGCCAAGGCTAAATCAATGGTTAGAGAATGTATCGCGCAAGATTATCAGGGATGTTAAGGGTCGGGTATCTGGCTCTAACTTTCTTAATGTGGGGTTCTAAATGAAACAATTTATTGTTCGTGCTTTTTTTCTCTGTAGCTTTCTTTTTGGAAATCTTGTTCAAGCTGCCGATTTGGATAAAGGGACGACCGCGCTGATCCGGGGGGGGTATCCCGCTGCGTTGACGGAATTAACACCGCTTGCCGAACAGGGAAACGCCACAGCGCAATATTATCTCGGTGTGATGTACAAAGAAGGACAAGCCAATTCCTGTTGCGAGCGACCAAAAGTGTGGTTCAGCGTAAGGTGATAAAAAAAATGAAGGTACTTCATATGAAATACCTTCATTTGTTCTTTCATTAGCAACTTAGATGATTGTCGCTATTGTTTTTTGCCACTCCAATAAGTGTAGGGACCTGTTTCTTCATCCCCCCATGGTCCGCGAAATCCGTCCAGAACATTATTGAACTTAAAATCAAAATCACCTGTGCTGTTACTGTCTTGCCATGTACAGGTAAGTACTCTGGTTTGATTTGGAAAACAGTTTGTCAAATTTCCGAATTGAATAGCTCCGGAATTTTCGAATTCATAGGTACCAGTTATTTTATTCTCAGCGGTAAGGGTAAATGTCGTCGTAATTGAATCAGATATATTGTTGTTAATTAATTTTCCTTGATACACGCCGGCTATATCTAAGTGCCAATCAGTGTTGGCATTGTCTCCGACCCGACGACCCGCTTTGTAGTTTTTAATGGCTACTTTAAGCTCTTCGGGTGACAGGCTCATCACATTTTGATTGCCAATAAAATGAACTTTACATTCTGCCTGCATTCCTGCGCTATTCATGTTTTTTTCACACCCTTCTTGGGCCGTGACAATCGCATCGTCAATATTGGGATGATTCCATGCCCAGCCATAGGTATAGGCACTGTGATTACCAATGGCACCGACCATTGCCTTGTGGTCACCATAGGTGAGGTATTTTTGTTGATCATAGTACATGCCCGGTGGCACCGGACGTGTGGTTTGGCAGGCCGCGACAGCAAGCAATATTACGCCCAAAGAAATTGTTTTAAACAGATTCATAATAACAGTCCTGAATGAAAATCTTTAGAAAATTGACTGGTTCGTAAATCGTTTGTGCGAGCAGACGACTGAAAACCAGGTTCAGACTAGAAGATTGGTATGGATGGACGTTTTTTATAGTAAATCTATTCCTGTAAAACAACCATTGCGTGATGTTTGTGAGGTGTATTTTTGTTGTCCTAACCTGACTGTTATCTAACTGTAGGAAATTTGCTGCTCTACTGCATCACTGCCGCACAACTTCGTACCCCAGGCGTTCCAGATACCATTGCAGGGATTGATCGCCGCCAAGGTGTCCCGCGCCGACGGCGATGAAGACGGTGCCTGATCCGCGCATGATGTCTTCGATCTGTTCAGCCCAGTCGGCGTTGCGGTCGTCTAGCAAGGCGGTTTTGATGCGATCCTGTCCATCGAAAGAGGCATTCATGAGGGTGGCAAGTTTTTCGATCTGGCCGGTTTTCCAATAGGTGAACAGTTGGTCGAGCATATCGGTGTCTTCGACCATCTCTTCCATGGAGCTATTGAACATGGCCATATCTTCTTCGGGTGTCATGTCGCCAAAAATACGCAATTGTTGTTCAAGCGTTTCCAGATAACCCAGTTCTTTTCCCGCAGCTTTAGCATCTTGCCAAAGCGCTTTATCCACACCTGATTCCGGGTTGAGCCCTTTGGTTTGCATTTGAATTCCGGCCAGGGTGACGGCGGTGAACCATGGACGTAGCTCAGCAAAATTCTGCATGGCTGTTTCGGGAATACCTAAAGAACTTAAGGCGCGGACAAAATTTTCCCGTTCTGGTGGGGAAAGCTTTTCGTAAAAGGGCGTGCCTGATTTGTTAAATGCATGTTTCTGGAGCAGAGGAACCATGGTTTCCGGCGTGGCATCACCGATGGGGGCTTCGATATAAAAACGATCTGCGCTATCAAATGCCTGTTTGATTTTTGGTGTCCGCCATTGCAAATTTTCGTTCTGAACATGGACTGTGCCGAATAACCAAACAACACTGTCTTCATCGGACAACTTCCAGATCGCAGGGTTGATTTTACTATCGGCAAAGGCACTTTGTGCTGCAAAGCTGAGACCTATGATTAATCCTGTAACAAGGACGCTCGAGCGAAGGAAAGCTGTCATTGCGGTCTTTGTTACGTGAATAATGCCCATGAAGTTCGTGCCCATGAAACTGTCCTGAATTCGAATGCTGTTTAAAAAATGATTACCAGTAGAAAGGAACGCCAGTATTTGCCGTCAAACCGTAAATTGCAACGATGAAAAACAAATGATTATCAGGAAGAATTATGTATTTTTGGGGCGACAATAGGGCGGATGAAAAAGATATTGTGATGATCAAGTTTCCCGGGAAAGTAACGATTTAAATTTCTTTTATCGTTTTGCTACTGGAAGTTAGGAACAAAAGGTTCTACCTATTACACTGGGTAATGGGGATGTTAGTATAAGAGGAAGGTCCAGGATTATGTCCAGCTTGTTATTGGAAAAACTTGTTACCGAAGTGCGTCGGTATCAAAACAAAGACTTTCTGCATGCAGCAATGGCAGTCTGCGCTATCACGGCCTATTCGGATGGGGAAGTTTCCATCGAAGAACGTTATTCTATTGATTATGCCATTGATAATATCGAAGCCTTGAAAACCTTTGATCCGGCACAGGCAATCGAAATTCTGGATGACTATATCTATCTTTTGAAAAGTGGTGCAGAGGGCGCCAAAGCCGAGCTTTATAAAAAGATCAAAGTCTTCGAAGGGAAATACAAAAGATCCCGAACACTGTTACGGGTGGCGCATTTGATAATTTGTGCCGATCGCGAAGTAGATCCGCGTGAACAGAAAGAATTTGCCATGCTTTGTAATCTTTTAGGTTTAGAAGCAAACAAGCTCTGGCGTCAGATCGAAAACCAGAAAGCGCTTTAAGTTCGCGGGGCTAAGTATGAAGGTTCTCTGTGAATTTTGTGATGAGTACTGATATCTGATCAGATGATATCATCTTTGGATTGTTGCCCTTATGACAAAGCAAAACAACACACTGGCCTATTATGAAAAAAATGCTAAGGCCTATGCTGATCGAGATTTCTTGGGTACTTTTGGTGAATATCGGGATCTCTTTGTTACCACGGTTAAGGTAGAGTTTCAAAAAACAGTATCATCGAAAAAAACAGTGTTACCCAAACCTAAGGCCTTGCTTAAAGCGAATGACACTCACAAGCCTAGAGTGCTTGAATTAGGTTCAGGGAGCGGGCGAGATGCGCAAGCTTTTATGTCGTGTGGATTTGATGTCACTCTTGTGGATGGGGCAGAACAACTCGCGCAAATTGCCAAACAGAGAACGGGACAGGATGTTCTGGTGATAGATTTTGAGGACCTTGCTTTTGAAACCGAGTTTGATGGTGTCTGGGCAGCAGCTTCCTTGCTTCATGTACCTTCTCTAAAGTTGCCGGACGTTCTGAAGTCAGTTGAACGAAGTTTGCGAAACACAGGCGTTCTTGTGGCGAGTTTTAAAGAGAGTGATCACGATTGGGTTGACGATCTTGGGCGGTACTTTTGCGCCATGACAGAAAATCATTTGGCTGAGTTGATTGTAAACAGCGGTTTTGAACTTTTGACTATAGAAAAAAGAGACGGGCAAGGCTCGGATGGGAAACCGACGGTCTGGTTATGGATTGTTGCGCAGAAAAAACGATGTCTTGTTAAAAATGCAGATGACAAAGAGGTTGGTAAACTAGTTCTATCAACCTTTGGATGATGGTTTGTCTCGCTTATCACAAAGAAGCTCGGCATGATAAACCGGAATGGTGATGCGAAAGGTTGCGCCTGTCGCTTTATTATTCGGGTCCTTCGTGCTCAGGACGTGGATTTTGCCACCTTGATGTTCGATAAGGTCCTTGCAAAGATGCAAGCCAAGGCCGCTGCCTATTTCACCATCTGTACCTTTGGTCGAGAGGTTTTCATCCAGCCTGAACAGCTTTGATATTTGATCCGGCGCAATCCCGACCCCAGTATCTGTTACTTCCAGTTCGATAAAATCGCCGTTACTGCGCGTATCTATTGTGACAGCCCCACCGTAGGGTGTGAATTTGATCGCATTATTAATCAAATTACGGATAATAGTGTCCACCATGTTGAAGTCAGCCAGAACAATATAGTCTGTGGGTTTACAGATAAGGGTAACACCTTTTTTGTCTGCGGCCGGGGCAAATAGAACTTTGTTGGTTTGAATAACTTCATCCAAACTTACGGGGCCAGGGGCATATTCCATCCGCCCCATTTGTAACAGGGACCATTCCAACAGATTTTCCAGAAGCTTGAAAACCTGTTCGGCGGACTGATGCACTAATGTTCCATATTCTTTAGTCTTTTCGGGGCTTAGGCTTTCGCCGCGATCCGACAACAAGCTTGAAAAGCCGAGCAGGGCATTAAAAGGTCCTTTGAGATCGTGGGCAATAATGGAAAAGAACTTGTCTTTCTGTTCATTAAGACGGGAGAGCTTGTCATGGGCTTCGGACAAATTTTCGGCCAATAAAACAAGATCGGCGGCCTGTGCCTCCATACGGACTTCGTTTTCTCTGAACTCATTGACCTGTGCTTTCAAGCGTTCTTCACTGATACGCAAGGCTTCGTCGGCAGCTTTGCGTTCTGTTATCTCTGTTTGAATATGAATATGCCCGCCACCGGATGATTTGCTGACTTTGTAGAAATAGCTCCGCCCATTGGCGTGAACGGTTTCACCTTCGGTACGCGTGTTTTCACGTCGCTCTTTCAGGCGCTGAGCCAGCCATGCATCAGGGTCAGATTTGGCAAGGGGGTGATCTATTTGGCCAATGTTAAGGCTGCGTTGCAGCAGTTGGGTCATGGTGTATCCGGTAATATCATTCTGTGATGGAGAGGACGGATACATTTCATGATAGCGTTTATTGGTGAATACTACCCGTTCTTCATGGTCATACAGAATGACGCTGTCGGTAAAGTTGTCCAATGCTTCCTGTAACATGGCGGCTTCACGTTCGCGGTGATGGACTTCGGTCATATCGGTAAAGGTGGCAATACGTCCTAGATTGTCATCTTGGTATTGCGAGATTTCCAGAATACGATTGTTTGCCGTGACACGAATTGCTTTCGGTTGTTTGCGTTCTATCAGAACTTCCTTGTACCTTTTTTCGGCCAGTTTTTTCGGGTCACCTTCGCCATAGTAACCGCTTTTAGCAATGGTCAGAAGTAATTCGAACAGTGTTATGCCCGGTTTGAACGTACCTTCAGAGATGCCAAATAATTCGTGGAACCGTTTGTTACAGATAATCATTCGATCATCGGGGGCCCAGACAATAAATCCTTGGTTCAGAGCATTAAGCGATTTCTCCAAAAGCTCAGATTGTGCTTGGAGTTCCCGTGTTCTCCTTTCGACACGTTGTTCAAGTTGTTCTTTTGCTTTTTGAATTTTTTGCTCTGCTTTGATCTTGTCCTTGCTTGCCCTTGCCCGTGCCAAAAGTTTTTTGATCAGGATCGGTGCGAATTTCAGGTATGTTTGATTTTCGTCACGGACAATATAATCTGTGATCTCTAGGGAAATGGCCTCTAGCGCAAGATGTTCTGACCCTTTGTCAACCATGAGAAATACTGGGCACTCCGGGTGCTTTTTCAACAGGTTACGGGCAATCTCTAGCCCTGACATATCTGACATATGGCAATCTGTCAGGATGATATCAAAAACTTGCTGATCAGCCTTGTCCAGAACAGCTTGTCCGGAAAAAACAGATGTTACGCTGCAGGCCCCCAGTTCTTGTCGAGCAGGCTGGGAATGTTCCAGATATTCTTTCATGTCAGCACAACGGGCTACGCACTCTTGTGCATAGAGAATTTTAAGCATGCGCTGGTTGGGGATTTTCCCTGTCATGCCGTTGGTAACCGCATTAATTATGTGCTCCTAAACAACCCCTTGTCTCATTATTAGAGAATTAAATTAACAATAGGTTTCTGTAAACTGCCGGATTTGGGGCAAAAATTAGATTTCATAAAACTATCATTGCAATATTGTGCATAGTATTGCACTTTTGTGCGTATCTGATCGTTTAGGTTTAAAATTAATCATTTTTTACAGCTTTTTATGATGCAACCACTTGATTTAAATAACCCAGATACCCGGCAAGCACTTTTGATCAAGCGACTTGAGGCCGGCAAAACGCTTGTTGCCCGTGTCATCAGCGAAGAGTTAGGCGTTTCGCTTGATACGATCCGAAGGGATTTTATAGCCCTGGAAAAACAGGGGGTTCTCAAAAGGGTCAAGGGTGGCGCAATCCCCATGGGCAAACCCCATTCCCCAGTGGTTGATCGTCTTCAAGAAAAAACGGATTGGCTGGTAAAGGCAGAAACGGTTTTTCAAGACCTGCTCGTGGGGCAACCGAGTTTGTTTTTGGACGGTGGCACCTCGGTTCTCTTTTTTGCACGCCATCTTCCCATTGGGTATCAGGGCTTGGTGATCACGCCATCGCCTTTGGTTGCGACTGTTTTACTTGAAAAGCGCATCGAAACCATACTCGTCGGGGGAATTTTACGTCCTTTGGGGGGCATTGCCACGGGGGCAGAGGCCATTCGTACCCTGTCGAAGTCATTGGCAGATATTGCAATATTGGGAACCTGTGGGCTGGACCCGGATTTTGGTTTATCGGCGGATGATGTGGAAGAAGCCGCGGTCAAACAGGTCATGGCCGAAAATGCGGATCGAGTTGTCGTTCTCGCGCCGGGGGATAAGCTGGGGTGCAGATCGGCGCATCAGGTCGTGCCCTGTTCTGATATTGATGTTCTGATTACCTCGGGAACATCCGAAATGACCGCCGTTTTTACCGGTTTTGAAACAGAGATACATTATGTTTGAAGAACCCTATATTGAACCCAGTATTGAACCCAGGATTAAAGCCAGCATCCGACCCAATATCGCAGCTTCTTATCGTTTTTGTTTCTGGTCTTGTTTGGGATCTTATTTCGGGAAATTTCTTTAATCATGGCGACATTATCTCAAGACCAGACAAAACAAGACCCTGCAAAAGAAGACCTAACAAAAGAAGGCTCAAAAAAGGGGCGGGATCAAATTCAGGCTAAAGGTCTGCGATCTCCGCGATGGGCTGTTACGGCCATGTTTATTCTTAATGGTACACTCTATGGATCTTGGGCGGCACGTATTCCCTCGCTCAAGCAAAGCTTTGATCTGTCCGCGGGTGATCTGGGGCTGTTATTGTTGCTCATGTCGGGCGGGGCGATTGCGGCCTTTCCTGTTTCCGGGGGGCTGACGGATCGCTTTGGGGCCGCAAAGGTAACGTTGGTCTGTGCTGTGGTCTGTTGTGTGTCCATAGCACTGGTTGGTTATAGCCCGGTTATTACCATGTTGTGCGTTGCTGTTGTTCTGTTCGGTGGCGGTTTGGGCGCCATGGATGTTGCCATGAACGCCTGGGCGGCAGAGGTCGAACGCGACTATGGCAGGTCGATCATGTCCAGCTTTCATGCCTTTTTCTCTGTGGGTGCTGGTATCGGCGCGGGGCTTGGCGCAATCGCTGCTTGGGAAGGAATAAGCTATGGTCATCAGTTCTTTAGCTTTACCTTGATCCTGTCGCCTCTGATTTGGTTTTCTGCATTACCGAACGTTTTTAGCCCGTCAAAAGAGCAACTGATTCCCCAAAAAGATAAGCCAGAGCCAGAAACGACAAAACCCAAAGGCCCCCGTCTTATTATGCCCCGTCTTGCTATGCCACGGGGGGCATTGCTGGTGGTGGCGCTGGTGGCTTTTTCCTGTGCAGTGGGCGAGGGGGCCATGGCGGACTGGTCGGCGGTTTTCCTGACCTCTGTCATTAAGGTTGGTGAGGGACAGGCCGCGTTTGGTTATACGGTCTTTTCCATCACCATGGTTGCCATGCGCTTTGTCGGGGATTGTCTGATCATCCGCTTTGGTCCGGTGAACATCCTGCGCTTTTGCGGGGGCGCAGCACTAATCGGTAGCTCGATCACTGCCACAGCATCGGGCCTTTGGATGACCTATCTGGGCCTTGCCCTGATGGGTGTGGGTTATTCCATCGTTTTCCCGTTGGTTTTTTCCCGTGCGGCAAACAGCAAACAACTCAGCCCCGGCGTGGCGATTGCATCGGTCGCGACCTTCAGCTACGGCGGCCTGTTGCTCGGCCCGCCCCTGATCGGTTTTATCGCCGAAATATCGTCCCTACGCTTTGCCTTTGGTCTTTTTGTCTTGCTCGCGCTGGTCGTCGTGGTCGGGTCCGTTGCGTTCAGGCAGAATGACGTGCGTGATAAATCCAGTTAGTTTTTAACAAATATCTGGGTTAGTGGGTTGTATCTATTGGTTGTTTATGGGGTGGACGCTTTATTCACTTTTTATTCACAACACATGAAACGCAAGCTGTGGTTTACTTATTGTCGATGGTTTTGGGAAGCCATCAACTTAGCAAGAGGTATCTGAATAGAGATAGGTTTCTGACAAGAAGTGTGAACACGTCAGTCTGTAACTTTTATATTCTCTCTCTTGGCTTGCTATTCGATAATTGGTCGTTCGGTAAAACGGTGTTTTGTAATTCCGTCCCCTCTGGGATGGAGGCAAAGCCCGCAGCCAACTATCGGGTTAGAGGAAGTATCTCGCATCCCTTGTGGAATATACTTTCGGGTATATATGTTTTTGGCATATGTGTTTTGGGGCACGCTTTATCAGAATGGTATCTGGCGAAGTCATCCCACAGCGCAATAGCCAATAAACAATAAACAACAGGGTGCTTGAACTGTATGAACATACTGACATCATAAGACATCTCGGTGCGAGAGATGTGCCAGAATAATCCTGACGCGATAATTCAGATGTGACAATCTGGATTGGAATGTCTGGAACAGAATATCTGGAAAAAATAAACGCTCGATAATCAGATTTGTACCATCCCCGATACAGTCATTAAAAAGCAGAAACAGGACGCTTTTTTGATGATCCAGAATTGGCAATTATTATAGTTGTTTGGAAGCTGTTTCGGGGCGTCGTTGATTTCAGGTCCTCCTTTTTAAATTGAAGAATTTGGAAGGAGTTTACAATGGCTGTAAAAACAAAAGAGAGTTCAAATAAAGTAAAAGCATCTGCAAAGTCCAAACTAGACACAGATGATTTTACCGACGAAGTGGTTCTTATTCAGGACGAGGAGCATCCTGATTACCTGCCCGGTATCTATAGTGATCCAGCAGAAGTTAGTGAACTGGATTATGACGGGGTCGGGTATGATGATCTTGAATCATTTGATGATGACGGCAGTGAAGATATGGAGGCCCTGACCCCTGTACCCGGTGGGCCTATCCCTAGAATTCCCAGTATACCCGGAATCCCTGGGCGTATACCGGGACGTATTCCGGGCCGCATACCAGGACGTATTCCGGGTCCCCAAATTCCCCTTAATTTCTGTTCAGCGTTGAGTGGCACCTATGGCTATTCATCACCTTTCAGGCCAACACCGCGCCCGTTTCCAATCCCGCGTGGTCCTTTTCCGCTGCCGACACCGTCGGTCCCGGCACGGCCAGCCCGTCCCGTCGGTCCCTTTGTGCCCCTGTCCCTGATCAGTATTAAAGTACGCGTTGATGTGGATCGTTTCTTTCCACAAAACCGCATATCTATTGAGGTTAACCGCCGGTTTCCTTTCTCGACAGCCCATGCCATTGCAGAGGTCACATCAGATCGCTGTCTGGGGTGGAACCATCGACGGGTCGAAGCCAATATCACCTATCGCGATGGCCTGAACAGTTTGATCCCCGGCAATCGTGTTATCTTTGAAGCTTCCCGTGGTCGGGGAATTGGCTATGGCACGTTCAAACTCACCCTGATTGGACCGGGCAGAACACGCCGTGTCTATAACCTCAACTTTGAAAGCCAGCATTTTGACGCCGTTGAGTTTGAGGTTGATCGCGTATCAAATGCCAGTGCGCCGACAACCACCTATGATATTGGGTCCCACCCCAACCGTCCGGCGAACCTGCCTGCGGAAAATATTTCGATGGATACCGTCTATCGTCGTGCGGGATTTGATGTGTCCATGTCCCCGAACAGATCGGTGATCCCCACAAGCGGAGCAGGGGCCAATGGCACGTGGAGCGATGCGGAAATGCACAATGCCATGGTGACATACTGGTCACGGTTCCAGAACCGACCCAAATGGGCTATGTGGGTGCTCTTTGCCCGGCGGCATGATCAAGGACGCGGCCTTGGCGGTATTATGTTCGATGATATCGGGGCCAACCACCGACAGGGCACGGCGATTTTCACCGACAGCTTTATTCAAGACGCCCCGGCGGGTGACCCCAATGCGGCGGCTTGGCGTCGGCGCATGGTTTTCTGGACCGCAATTCATGAAATGGGCCATGCCTTTAATCTGGCGCATTCATGGCAGAAATCCCTTAGCTATAATGGCGGCGACCCGTGGATACCACTGACCAATAACAACGAAGCGCGTACCTTTATGAGCTACCCATTCCGGGTGTCCGGTGGTGAAAATGCTTTCTTCTCTGACTTCCGCTTCCGCTTTATGGATGAAGAGCTGGTGTATATGCGTCACGCCCCCCGCCGTTTTGTGCAGATGGGTAATGAAGACTGGTTCTCTAACCACAATCTGGAACAGGATAGCAGCCTGCAAAGCGGTAACTTTGATCTGGAAATCAGGCCGAACAAGTCTGGCAACAGCTATGATTTCCTGGAACCTGTATCCCTTGAACTCAAGCTCAAGAATGTGTCGGATCAGCCTGTCGAGATCGAAGAAGATCTGTTGGAAGACGGGCGTCACATCACACTGTTTGTGCAACGCAGTGAGGGAAAAACCCGCAAGTGGCGATCACTTTCCACCCATTGCCATCACGAACACACGACGGACCTGAAACCGGGACAAGCCATTTACGGATCGCACATGGTTAGTGCATCGACCGATGGCTGGACCATTGATGAACCCGGTTTCTATAATATTCAGGCCGTGATTGATGTGAATGATGAAATCATCAGTTCCAACGTGCTTCGGGTATATGTAAACCCACCGTCATCCCTCGAAGAAAGCAAACTAGCACCGGATTATTTCACCGAAGATGTCGCCCGGACCATTTCCTTTGCGGGGGCGCCGTCGTTGGATAGTGCCAATGATGTGCTGCGTGAGGTTGCGGCACGCTGTGCCAATAACCAAGCAGCCCGTCACGCCAATCTGGCCCTGAGCGGCCCGATGCTGCGGGACTTTAAGATATTGAGCGGTACTGATGACAAGGCAGAGTTGGAAATCAAATCCATCAACGCCAAAATTGATCAGGGCGCAAAGGCACAAACCGCCGCCTTGATGGACGACCCCGACAGCGCCGCCGATACCTTGGGCCATATCCGCTATTTCGGTATGCTCAACCAACTTGCCACCGCACTGGAAGACAAGGGCGATGACAAAGGCGCAATCAAGGTCCTGAAATCAGCCGTCAGCACCATGAAAAAACGCCACGTTCTGGATAGCGTGATCAAAGAAACCGAAAAGAAACTAAAATAACCTCCCCATATTCCTATTTTGGGAGGTTGTTTTATTGGGACTGTTTTGTGACGGTTTACTGAACCCGGTTTGATTGGGTGCATAGAAAAGAGGCCTTGTCATTCTCTTAACGAGATCAGACAAGGCCTCTTTTTTGTGGGAGTTATTCTGGCAAACTGTTTGGGGCATATCCAAAATTCAGATGACGAGATGAATGGAAGCTGAAACACCAGTTTTGTTCAAGACTAACGGCGTAGAGGCAAATTGGAACCCCTATGAAATCCCAAAGAGCAGTTGGAAGGAACGAGGTGTCCATTCGGTAATTTTCCATCAGAAAATAATCACCGTAAAGAATGACTGGGCCTCTCAGATTGTACTTTTCTATTATTCGGACAGTAAAATCCCGACTTTCTTCCATGCGGGTTGGAATTTTGACCATATAATGCTCTGAATTGGGAACGATCTCCCAATGAATTTCCTCTACTCTTCTGGGGAAACCCATGTGATCAAAATGATGATCTATTGAAAGCTGATCCTTTTCATCAACAATCTTTATGGCCTCAGTTTTGAGGTAGGAATCTATCTCTTTGTGGAGCCTTTTTGCGATAAACTCGTCATTGGAAATTATTTTAGTCACTTTGCTTTTTATTCCAATATTGTTCTGGGGGCATATCCGAAGTTCAAATGGCGAAAGGAATTAAAACTGAAACACCATTTTTGTTCAGCATTTACGGCATAAAGGTACAGAGGAATTTGCATGAAATCCCAAAGAAGAAGAGGAAATAAAGAGATATCCATACGGTAATCGTATTCTAAAATATGATCACCAGCGATGAATACAGAACCTTTCAGATCATTTTCTTTGATCATCCGCGTCGTAAAATCATGACTTTCTTCTGGTTTATATGGAATTTGAACAAGACAATGTGATGAGTTTGGCACCTTTTCCCAATCTATGTACTCTACTTTCCAAGGAAAATCTTTGTAAATGAACGTGTCGTCATCAATAGTAGAGGGGTTTTTAACAACCTCAATTTCACCTGATTTGAGATACTCTTCATACTTTTTGTGAAGCTCTTGTTCTTGGTGATCCATTTGAAAGGTCATTGTCATCTTCTGTGAGGAAATTGGTTTGAGGGGGATTTATCTGGCACATAGCCAAAGTTAAGGTGACGAAACATATTGTAGGTAAAACACCATTTTTTATCAGCACTCACAGCATAGAGACAAAGTGGTATCGGCATGAAATCCCAAAGGACAGATGGTAGCAGTGAAATATCCATCCGATAGTCATTCTGCATTAAAAGATCACCATAAAGTACAACAGGTCCGGACAGGTTATATTTTTGGATCATCTGTTCTGTAAATTTGCGACTTTCTTCCGGTCTGTAATCTATTTGTACCTGATAATATTCTGAATTAGGGACGGCCTGCCAGTGGATGAATGGACCCTTTTTAGGGAATTTTTTAAAAATGAAGTTGCTCTCATCAATGGGATCATTGTTATCTTCTATAACTTCAATAGCGCCCGAGCGGATATAACTTTCTAAAGTTTTCTGAAGCTCTTTGTCTGAATAATCCATATCCGAATTCATAGTGAAAACCCTGTTTGTTATTTCGTGAAGTCAGGTGCGGAATCCTAACTGAAATAGGCGCGGTGAAACAGATCGTTACATTTCGTTATGCGTGATCCCGTGTGAATTTTTACAACCTTATTGATGTGGTTGCAAAATATGATTACAGTTCTTGAACTGTTTGGGGGAATAAGTCTTTGGGGTTCAATCTCTTTACGATATAAGTGACCCAAATTGGGTACAACACCATTCGGTTTCTACGAGCCGAGGCAGTGTTGTGTTCCATATACCCTTGAAACAAAAATATTCTTGAAGTCTGGTAAAAATTACATGTTCGAACAACGCTTTAAAAACATTGACGATATCCTGCGTAAAGAAGCGGGTTGCGCCTCGGAACTGGACTATACGGAACAGACGTCGTGGCTGTTGTTTTTAAAGTATCTGGATGCGTTGGAAGTTGACCGCGCGATGCAGGCCGAACTCAAGGGCGAAGATTATACCCGCATTATCGACCATAAACACAGCTGGGGCGTCTGGGCCGCACCCAAAAAGGCCGACGGCAGCATTGATCTGGACACTGCCCTGACGGGGGACGACTTGATCGACTATGTGGATGGCGATCTTTTTCCCTATCTCAAGGGCTTTAAACAGCGCACCACAGATGCGGATACCATCGAATATAAAATTGGTGAGATCTTTGGCGAGATCAAAAACCGCTTTCAAAGCGGGTACAGTCTGCGCGATGTGGTCGAGGAAATGGATGGCCTGTCCTTTAACAGCCAGACGCAAAAGCACGAACTATCGCATCTCTACGAAGCCAAGATCAAAAATATGGGCAACGCCGGGCGTAACGGCGGTGAATACTATACCCCGCGTCCGTTGATCCGCGCGATGATACAGGTGGTTGATCCCAAAATTGGCGACCGTATTTACGACGGCGCAGTGGGGTCGGCGGGTTTTTTGTGCGAAGCCTTTGATTACCTGCGGGAAAAGGCAACCACCACGGCGGCGCTTGAAACCCTGCAAAAACATACCTTTTACGGCAAGGAAAAGAAAAGCCTCGCCTATGTGATCGCAATCATGAATATGATCCTGCACGGCATCGAAGCCCCGAACATTGTTCACACCAATACCCTTGGTGAGAACATTATGGACCTACAGGAAAAAGACCGCTATCACGTTATCCTCGCCAACCCGCCCTTTGGTGGCAAGGAACGCAAGGAAGTCCAGCAGAACTTCCCGATTAAATCCAGCGAGACGGCCTTTCTATTCCTGCAACACTTTATCAAATCCCTCAAGGCAGGCGGGCGCGGTGCAATCGTGATCAAAAACACCTTCCTGAGTAATAGCGACAATGCCTCAATCGCGCTGCGCAAGGAGCTGCTGGAAAGCTGTAACCTACACACTGTCCTCGATATGCCCTCGGGCACCTTTATCGGCGCGGGGGTGAAAACCGTGGTGCTGTTCTTTGAAAAGGGCAAGGCCACCAAAAACACATGGTTCTACCAACTCGACCCCGGTCGCAACATGGGCAAGACCAACCCGCTCAACGACACCGATATGGCAGAGTTTGTCACCCTGCAAAAGACATCAGCCGAAAGCGAAAAATCCTGGACCATCGCCCGCGCGGATCTGGACGAAGTCACCTTTGACCTGTCCGTGAAAAACCCCAACACCCCCGAAGAAGCGCCTTTGCGCGAGCCAAGCGAGATTATGGCTGAGATCGCGGCGCTGGATGCTGAAAGCGCAAAGGTCCTCGCCAACATCCGGGGGATGTTGTGATGGTTTGGAATAGTGTAAAACTTTCTGAGCTAATTAGTATTTCGCATGGATTTGCTTTTAAAGGCGTTGATTTTAATACAGACGAAGATACAACGAAGCCTATTGTACTTACCCCGGGAAACTACTGTGAAGATGGGGCTTTAGAGTTTACTGCAAAAAACACGAAGCGCTTTAAAGGTAAGCTACCAAACGATTACTTATTCAACATTAGCGACCTTACCGTTGTAATGACTGATTTATCATCAAAAATGAAAATCCTCGGTAAACCGGCTTTTATTGAACGAGATAATATTCTGCACAATCAGCGTATCGGGCGAATAAAGTTTTTAAATTCAAATGTTCTTCCTCGATACGTTTATTTCTTTTTAAGAACTAAAGAAGCTTCAGAGCGGATAAAAAAAACTGCAACAGGAACAATGGTTCGACACACTGCGCCAAAAAGAATTTTAGAATTAAATTTACAGCTTCCTCGCCTAGAAGAGCAAAAGCGCATTGTGGCGATATTGGATGAGGCCTTTGCGGGGATTGATAAGGCGATAGATAACACCGAGAAAAACCTCGCCAACGCCAAAGAACTCTTCGAAAGCTATCTCAACAACATCTTCACGCAAAAAGGCGAAGGCTGGGTGGAAACTAGCTTAGACCATCTTTGTTCTATTAAACATGGATTTGCCTTCAAGAGCGAATATTTCGTTCAGCAAAGCGATTACATTGTTTTAACACCCGGATCTTTTTACGAACGAGGTGGCTTTAGAGATCAGGGTATAAAGACCAAGTATTACAAAGGGGAAATCCCTGATGGTTATATCCTTCGGAAAGACAATTTTTTAATAGCTATGACTGAACAGGCTGTTGGTCTTCTTGGAAGTTCCTTGATTGTTCCAGCCGACAACAAATATCTTCATAATCAGAGACTTGGGCTGGTTGAAGTTTTAGATGGGGTTAACTGGGATAATGGCTTCTTTTTACATCAATTTAGCACTAAGAAATTCAGGGCGTTAGTTCAGGAGACTGCTACTGGACTCAAGGTGCGACACACATCCCCAACCAAGCTTGGGAATGTTTTGGTGTCTTACCCTAAAACACTTGAAGAACAAAAGATGATCGCCAGAAAATTAAATAGTATTTTGGATGAGAGTTTGAAATTAGAAGTTGTTTACAATCAAAAACTAACAGCCCTTAAAGAACTCAAACAATCCCTGTTGCAAAAGGCTTTTGCGGGGGAGTTGACCACTGATATGCGGGATGTTGCCTGATGTTTCTTAACTGGGTTTTGATCCTGTGTACGATTTTTGGACGTTATTTTTTTTAATATTGTTAAATATCAGTGTATTAGCTTTTTAACTTTTCTTGACTGATAGCCCCCTTGAAGGAATATAGATGAGCAGAAACGAAGCCCAAACCAGATTAGACCTGATTGATCCCGCGCTGTTGGCGGCGGGGTGGTCGGTGGTTGAGGGCAGTCGTATTTCTGTGGAACATACCATCACACAGGGGCGTTTGGTCGGCGGTGGGCGACGGGCGCAGCCTTTGGCGGCGGATTATGTGCTGATCTATCGCAACAAGAAACTGGCGGTGATCGAGGCCAAGGCAGAGAAGTATCCGGTATCCGAAGGGCGGCCACAGGCGATTGAATATGCGGAACGCCTTCAGGTTCGTTTTGCCTATAGTACCAATGGCAAGGGCCTTTATGAGATTGATACCAAGACGGGTAAAGAGGTCGAACTGTCGTCTATGGGGGCGGTGCCATCGCCGGAAACTCTGTGGAACCGAATATATCACGTCGAAAATTACTGGCGTGACCGCTTTGCCGAGGTGGCTTTTGAAGATCGCGGTGGGACGTGGCAGCCAAGGTACTATCAGGATAATGCCATTGAACGTACCCTTGATGCCATTGCGTCGGGTAAGGACCGTATCTTGCTCACCCTTGCCACGGGCACAGGCAAAACGGCCATTGCCTTTCAATTGGCGTGGAAGCTGTTTCAAAGCCGCTGGAACCTGACGCGCGAGCCAACGCGCCGTCCGCGTATCCTCTTTCTGGCGGACCGGAACATTTTGGCAGATCAGGCTTTTAATTCCTTTTCTGCTTTTGCCGAAGATGCGCTGGTGCGCATTGCGCCGGATGAAGTACGGAAAAAGGGGCGGGTGCCCAAGAACGCTAATATCTTTTTTACCATCTTCCAGACCTTTATGAGCGGGCCAGATGGTACGCCCTATTTCGGTGATTACCCCGAAGACTTCTTTGATTTTATTATCATTGACGAATGTCACAGGGGCGGCGCGAAAGATGAAAGTGCGTGGCAGGATATTCTGAAATATTTCGAACCCGCTGTGCAGCTTGGTCTAACCGCGACGCCCAAGCGTAAGGGCAATGTGGATACCTATTCCTATTTCGGGCGGCCCGTTTATGAATACTCGCTCAAAGAAGGCATCAACGACGGCTTCCTGACCCCGTTTCGGGTGCGCCAGATTACGACCACCATGGACGATTATGTCTTTACCCCCGGTGATACGATTTTAGAGGGCGCGGATATCATCGAAGAAGGCAAGCGTTACCGGGAACAGGATTTCAACAAATCCGGCGGTATTGTGATCAAAGAACGTGAGGCCAAGCGGGTTGAGATTTTTATGGACGAGGCCAATCAGCAGGAAAAGGCCATCGTTTTCTGCAAAGGGCAACCCCACGCTGCGTTGATCCGTGATTTGATCAATCAGGTCAAAGAAAGTTCGGACCTGCATTATTGTGAACGTGTCGGGGCCGATGATGGCGCGCGCGGCGAAGCTTTCCTGCGCACATTTCAGGATAACGAAAAAACCGTCCCCACAGTGCTGACCACCAGCACCAAGCTATCCACCGGGGTCGATGCGCGTAATGTACGCAATGTTGTGCTGATGCGTCCGGTACAGTCGATGATCGAATTTAAACAGATCGTCGGGCGGGGCACGCGACTGTTCGATGACAAAGATTATTTTACGATCTACGACTTTTGTAAAAACTATGAAATGTTCGAAGATCCCGAATGGGACGGCGAACCCCTTGATCCCGCAGATGCGCCTGTGCGGACGCCAAAGCCGGATGAAGATGGTGAACCCACAGGGATGGAGGATGAACCCGGTGACTATGATCCGGGGGTACCGGAAGAAAAACAAACCATTGTCATTAAACTGGCGGACGGGTCGGCCCGCCGCATACAGCACATGGCCGCGACCAGCTTTTGGGGGCCAGATGGCAAGCCCATTTCATCGGCACAGTTTGTGAACAAGCTGTTTGGAGAGCTACCGGAACTCTTTCGCGACGAAGACGAACTGCGTATGCTTTGGGGCAAGCCCGATACCCGCAAAGCCCTGATACAGGGACTGGAAGAACGCGGGTACGGCGAAGCGGTTTTGAGCGAAGTTGCCAAGCTGATCGACGCGCAAAAAAGCGACCTTTTTGATGTGCTTGCTTACATTGCCTTTGCCATGGACCCGATCACCAGAACCGAGCGCGTGGATACCCACAAAGACACGATCCTGCGGGATTACGATGACAAGCTACAGGCATTTCTGGAATTCGTCCTCGGCCAATACGAAGAACAGGGCGTTCAGGAACTGGATCAGGCTAAACTGCCAAGCCTGTTGGAGCTGAAATACAATTCAACCGGTGACGCCGCAGTTGAATTGGGCGGCATCCCCCGCATCCGCGACGCCTTCGTCGGCTTTCAACAGCATTTGTATTAAGCGAGTTTGCGGGATATTTTTGGGGATTTGGAAAAAGCAAACCCTCGGCTCATACGTCCGAGGGTGATAATGCTTTAGCTCATGAAAAGGCCATGGATGTTAATCCAGAGGAGGCGGCTAGAAACCCTGAATTATCGTCGGGATGTGCTGTCCCGTTGGATCAATTCAAAGCCGGTATCGATTTGTTTTTGATCTGTCTCGTCGCCATTTAGCCTTTGCAGGATTTTATCAACGGCCAAGGTGCCTATTTTATAACGGTCTGTTCTGATGCTGGTTAGGGATGGATAAGCAGCCTGCATCATTTCAAGGTCGTTAAAGCCGATAATACCCATTTGTTCTGGTACTGATATTCCCTGGGCCTGGCATTCGAAAAGTGCCCCCAGAGCAATATCATCATTGGCACAAATAACGGCGTCAGTATCTGGGGCACAGTCAATAAGTTGCCGTATTAGTTCTCGCCCTATATTGACCGATGAGGCTTTGTTGGTAAGGACCACGCGCTTTGGCTCAAAGATTTCAAGCGAGTTGAGCTTTGCGCGATAGGCTTCAAGGCGGCGTTCCATCCGGGGATCTAGACGGGCAGCCAGATAACCTATCTTGCAAAAGCCTTGGTCCAAAAGGTGTTCGACCATGGTTTCACTTGCCGCGATATGGGACAGGCCAACACTCATATCAATGGGGTCAGGGCCAATTTCATATATTTGAACGACGGGAATATTCGCTTCTTTTAAAAGATTGATCGAATTGTCTGATTGATCGATGCCAACGACAATAAGCGCCGCGGGATTTTGGGCGAGAAAGAGCGAAAGCAAATGGTTTTCTTCTTGAGCATCATACCGCGTGTTTCCGATCAAAACCTGATAGGGGGTATTCTGGGTACTGTCGTGAATGGCACGCAGCGTATCGGCGAAGATGATGTTACTGAGCGAAGGAATAAGAACACCGATGACATCGGCTCTGCCCGAGGCAAGGGCACGGGCTTTGGGATCGGGGATATATTGCAGTTCTTTTATCGATTTTTCGATCCGGATACGCAGCTTTTCAGATACTTTTGACGGATCGCGCATCATGCGAGATACGGTGATGGCGCCAACCCCCGCATGTTCGGCAACATCGGTAATCGTTGCGCGTCCTGATCCTTTACGTTTCCCCAATTCTTACTGTTCCTCAGTCTTTCCAATCTTGATTAATCAGGTCTTTTAATACCTGCCGAGACCTTCTACAAGCGCCTTTCTTCTGCATCTCAAGGACAGGGAAAAGTACCTATAGCGGTCCGAATTTCCGAAAGGTTTTATCACAGAATACGGTTACTCTCATTTCATTGTTTGACAATATGGTAGCGCTACCATATTGTCAAACCGCATTGTGGTAGCGCTACCAAAAAAGGGAAATTGGCGACTGGCGCTATCGCATCAATAAATAAATTACAAACAACAGGTTAAGGCGTTCTTACGTAAGAAAGTGCGCCATCCTGTTTTGAGAATGAGATGTATTTCACACTGGGAGATGAACAAAAATGTTGAAAAAACTCACCACGGGCCTTGTTATGGGGCTCTCTGCGGCTTTGATGTCAACAGCATCCATCGCGGCGGATTATAACTTTAAGTTCCAATCAAGTGATCCTGCGGGTAATCCTAACTTTATTTTGAAACAGGAATGGGCGCAACGCGTTGATGAGATGACTGGCGGTCGTCTCAAAATCGAGATGCTTCCTGTAAACTCGGTTGTGCAACACTCTGAAACACAGGATGCGGTCGCCGGTGGTATTCTGGACGGACACATTACTGACACCAGTTATTTTGCGGGTAAAGATCCTGCCTTTGGTTTGATTGCAAATCCTGTTGGCGCATGGTCTTCTCCTTCTGAAATGCTGCGTTTTATCAACTATGGCGGTGGTTCAGAGTTGATGAACGAAATTCTAGAGCCATATGGCCTGCATTTTATTGGCGCAACCACACCGGGGCTTGAAGCCTTTATTTCCGCAAAGCCACTCGACGGTGTTGCCGATCTTAAAGGTCTTAAGATGCGTGCGCCCGAAGGTATGGTACAGGAAGTTTTTGCTGCTGCTGGTGCTACGCCGGTGAATTTGCCCGGCTCTGAAGTGTTTACTTCGCTGGATAAAAAAGTAATCGAAGCTGCTGATTACACTGTGTTTTCAACCAACCATGCACAGGGCATGCACGACATTGCTAAACATCCTGTGTTTCCTGGCTTCCATTCTATGCCGATGATTGAAGTTTCTATGAACAAGACAAAGTGGGATGCACTTCCTGCTGATCTCAAGAAAATTCTAGAAATTTCAGTGCGTGATTTTGCGATAGATATGACATCCAAATTGGCAATGAAAGATTTGAAGGCTGTTGCAGAAGCCAGCAAAGATCCAGAATTGACAATTCACAACTGGTCGGGCGAAGAGAGAGCAAAATTCCGTAAAATTGCGAAAGATCAATGGGCAAAAGTGGCATCCCGTTCTGAAAATGCGCAAAAGGTTTATGATGTTCTTCTTGGGTACCTCACAAGTCAGGGCCTAATCTGATAAGAGGTTTACAGTACGACGGGAGAACCGCGCCTAATGTAATTGGTTGGCCTGAAATATTTTTTATGGCCAGATTACTCAGGTTAGGTTTTCCCTTCGTATTGTCGTGACCAGGAGTAAGTTATGACTGATCAAAAAAATGACCTGCCTCTGGATCAGCTAGAGGCGCTTGAAAAAGAAACAGTACCGTTGGAATCTGGACGCTTTGGAAGCCTGATAAATAAACTGGGTTCCGTTTTTGCCTTTGGTTTTGTTTTAAGTATGGCGATATTGATTTACGAAATTGTTTTGCGTCATGTTTTTGATGCCCCGACGCTTTGGGCACACGAGACGACAACATTTCTCTGTGCTGTCGGATTTATTTTTGGTGGCCTGTTTTCGGCCTCTCACAACAAGCATATCCGCGTCGTGATTATTTATGATTACGTAGGCCCCAGGGTGAAACGCTGTTTGGATGTTGGTATATATATTACCTGTGCCATTTCGACGGCCTTTTTTTCCTATGCCGCTTGGTTGTTGGTCAAACGCGCTATTTTTACCCCAGGTGGTGAATTGCGATTTGAAACCAGTGGCAGTGCCTGGAACCCACCAATCCCGGCCTTGTTGAAAATGTTTCTTCTTGCCGTGCTGGTTGTGATGACCGTGCAATTCATCGTTTATGCGTTTTCTCATATCCGTAATAAACCATCCCCAAAAGACGCCTGATACCGGAACTAAATTGATGATTGATCTTTCTTTGCTCGGCGTTGAATACGGGACGCTGGTCATGTTTGTTATGCTGTTGGTCCTATTGATGACCGGCATGCCACTTGCCTTTGTTACACTCCTTGTTGCGCTGGTGTTTGCACTGGGGTGGTTTGGCCCCATGGCCGTTCCCCTGATCACCAGCCGGGTCTATTCTTTTGTGTCCTCTTTTGTTTTTGTCTCGGTGCCCATGTTTGTTCTGATGGCCGCGCTGTTGGATCGATCCGGGATTGCACGGGATCTGTTTGATGCCATGAAGCTTGTCGGGGGCCGCGTAAGAGGATCGGTTGCCATTCAGACGATATTTGTTGCCGTTGTGCTTGCCGCTATGAGTGGGATTATCGGTGGAGAAATTATCCTGCTTGGTCTGTTGGCTCTGCCGCAGATGCTTCGTCAGGGGTATGATCGAAATCTGGCCATTGGTGTCGTTTGCGCCGGGGGATCTCTTGGCACAATGGTGCCGCCCTCTATTGTGCTCATTATTTACGGATTAACAGCCAGCGTTTCCATTGGTGATCTCTTTACCTCGGCTTTTATTCCCGGATTGATGTTGGCAAGTTTCTATGTTGCTTATGTTTTAATCCGCTGCTATCTCAACCCAAATCTGGCGCCAGCGCCCGAAGTTGAGCCTATTCCCCTGAAAGAGAAACTAAAATTGCTGAAGGGGATTATTCTACCAATCATGGTGGTGATCTTTGTTCTTGGGTCGATCTATGGGGGGATTGCTTCTGTCACAGAAGCTTCGGCTGTTGGCGTCGCAGGGGTCTTGCTCTCTGTCATTATCCGTGGCGAATTCACCTTTGCCATGTTCAAGGGGGCAGCGGTTCAAACGCTGTCGACCTGTGGGATGATTGTCTGGATCGGTATCGGCGCAAGTGCATTGGTCGGGGTCTTTAATCTTATGGGCGGGATTAATTTTGTCTCGGGGTTAATTACAGGAATTTCCGACAACGGTATCGTCATTATCCTGTTTATGATGCTGATCCTCTTTGTACTGGGCATGTTCCTTGATTGGGTTGGAATCGCACTTTTAACCATGCCGATCTTCGTACCGATTGTGATTTCACTCGGATATGATCCCGTATGGTTTGGTGTTCTCTTCGCCATGAATATGCAGGTTAGTTTTCTCTCGCCTCCTTTTGGGCCTGCGGCCTTTTATCTTAAGTCAGTGGCACCGCCTGACATTAGTCTAGGTGTTATTTTCCGATCACTACTCCCCTTTATTTGTATACAGATTGTCGCCGTGGGCTTGCTTATCGCATTCCCTGGCTTGACCGGCCGCTAAGGAAGTGACTTATGTCAAATAAACTGACCTCGAAGAAAAAACCACAACTACGATCCCGGGCTTGGTTTGATAATCCTGATCATCCCGATATGACCGCGCTCTATCTTGAACGCTATTTGAACTATGGCTTGACCCGCGAAGAGCTTCAATCCGGAAAGCCTATTATCGGTATTGCACAAACCGGGTCAGATCTTTCACCTTGTAACCGCCCCCATATTGAACTGGCCAAGCGCGTACGTGATGGTATTCGTGACGCCGGGGGAATTGCACTGGAATTTCCCGTTCATCCGATACAAGAAACAGGTAAACGACCTACGGCTTCACTGGACCGTAACCTTGCTTATCTGGGACTGGTCGAGGTGCTTTACGGTTATCCCTTGGACGGTGTTGTGCTTACCGTCGGATGCGACAAGACCACACCAGCCTGTATGATGGCAGCGGCTACGGTTGATATTCCAGCGATTGTGTTAAGCGGTGGACCAATGCTCAATGGCTATTCAGGCGGGCGTCTTTGCGGGTCTGGCACGGCGATTTGGGAAGCGCGAGAGCTGCATGCAAAGGGAGAGATCAACTACGAAGATTTCATGAAACGCGCCGCAGATTCCGCGCCCTCTGCCGGCTATTGCAACACAATGGGGACAGCATCGACCATGAACTCGCTTTCAGAAGCGTTGGGTATGCAGCTTCCGGGTGGGGGGTCTATTCCAGCACCTTATCGTGAACGTGGGCAGATATCCTATGAAACCGGCCGCCGTATTGTCGAGTTGGTGAACAAGGACATTAAGCCTTCGGATATTCTGACAAGAGAGGCATTTGAAAATGCCATCGTCGTGAACTCTGCACTTGGTGGATCAACGAATGCGCCGATCCACATAACAGCGATTGCGCGTCATATCGGGGTTGAACTCGATATTGAAGACTGGGAAAAACATGGTCTGGATGTGCCTTTGCTCGTCAATCTTCAACCAGCGGGACAATATCTTGCCGAAGATTTTCATAGGGCAGGCGGCGTTGCAGCCGTGGTTTCGGAACTCATATCCAAAGGCTTGATCCACGAAGATTGCCCAACTGTATCTGGCGCGAGTATCGGCGAAAATTATAGGGGTAAAAAATCAGAAAATCCGGATGTAATTCGTACCTTTGATACTGCTCTGGTGCTTGCTGCTGGTTTTAAAGTAATTAGCGGCAATCTGTTTGATTCTGCAATTATGAAACTTAGCGTTTTATCCGATGAATTTCGCGATCGCTATCTTAACAACCCTGACGATCCCAATGCTTTCGAAGGGGACGCTGTCGTCTTTGATGGCCCCGAACACTATCGTGAGGTAATTGATGATCCCGCAATGAACATTACCGAAAATTCCATTCTTTTTATCAGGGGGGCTGGTCCCATCGGTTACCCCGGGGCTGCCGAGGTCGTCAACATGCGGGTGCCGGATTACCTTCTTAAAAAGGGTGTAACGTCGCTGGCTTGTATCGGTGATGGAAGGCAGTCGGGAACATCGGGGTCACCATCCATACTCAACGCCTCGCCCGAAGCCGCCGTCGGCGGTGGGCTTGCGCTGTTAAAAAATGGTGATCGGGTTCGAATTGACCTTAAAAAGGGGCAGGCCAATATTCTTATTACAGATGCTGAACTTAAAGCGCGTCAAGTAGAACTGGCAGAGGCGGGAGGATATCAAATTCCCGAACACCAAACCCCGTGGCAGGAAATTCAGCGTGGTATTATCGATCAGCTTTCTGAAGGAATGGTGTTAAAGCCGGCGGTTAAGTATCAGCGCATCGCGGCGAGCAAGGGACTGCCTAGGGACAGTCATTAGGTAATGGGTACAACCTTAACCGCTGCTACAATCTTAAACTTTGCTGTAATAAGAGAATATACAAACCGTTATGACTAAAATACTTTCCATTGGCGAGGTGATGTTAGAGATGTCGGATGTCGGCGATGGCCTGTTTAAAAAGAGCTTTGCCGGCGATACTTTTAATGTGGCGCATTATATAAATGTGACCAGTCACGGACGGATCAGGGCCGATTATCTAACGGCGTTGGGACGCGATGCGATCAGCAGTGAATGCATCGATTTTCTAGAAAAACAGGGTGTTTCAACCCGTCGGGTACAATGTGTTGATGGGCGTACGATCGGTCTATTTATTCTTGGGAATGATGCTACGGGTGAAAAGCAATACGGCTATTGGCGTGGACAGTCTGCTGCGCGTCATCTTTTTGATGAACCCCAAGATCTATCCGATTTTGATCTGGTTTATTTTTCGGGGATTACCGCGGCGATTACTGAAAACAGAAACAATCTGATTTTATCTGTTGCCGAAGCTAAAAACAAAGGGGCAAGGATTGTCTTTGATTTTAACTATCGTGCCCAGCTGTGGTCGAAAGAAGAAGCCTGTGAGTTTGCCAGAAAAATCCTGCCGCTAATTGATATCGTCAAGATTTCAGATGAAGAACTTGCAAGTCTGTATGGTTTGCAAAATGTAGAGAGCTTATCATCTGAATACGCTGCGGCCGAGTGGGTTTTGACCTGCGGTGGCAAAAAGGCTGAGCTTTGGCAGAACGGCCAGAAGATAGTTTCTAAAAGCTTTACAGCTGTATCAAATGTCGTGGATAGCTCTGCAGCTGGCGATGCTTTTATTGGTACCTATTTGGCATCCAGATCAGAGGGAGCTTCTTTTGCCGAGGCGCTTGACCGGGCACATGAAACAGCCGCGCAGGTTGTCTGTGCCAAGGGATCTATTGTCGAGATTGATCTCTCTAAACTTAATTAATTCAGGACATAGTTATGATGAATGAACTGCACGACCGAATTAAACAGATGCCGCTTGTTGCTATTCTGCGAGGTATTCAACCACACGAGGCTGACGCAGTATCTGATGCCCTTGTTAATAATGGTATGCCTTTTATGGAGGTTACGCTCAATAGCCCGGATTGGGATGAAACCATACAAAGGATTAAGGCCAAACACGGGGATGATATTATTCTTGGGGCAGGGACTGTCCTGACGGTTGAAGATGTCGAGCGCGTGAAAGATGTTGGTGGTCAGGTAATAATCTCTCCCAATATGGATAAAGATGTGATTACGCGCACAAAGGAACTCGGTTTGCTGTCGATTCCGGGCTGCTTTACGCCGACAGAGTGTTTTACTGCCTTAAAGGCGGGTGCTGATATATTAAAGATTTTCCCCGCAGATACCCTCGGCATTCCTTTTATAAAAGCAATCTCTGCTGTCTTGCCCTCTGGCACGCGGATCTGTCCCACAGGGGGAATAGGTGCGGAAAACATGCATCAGTTTATTGCGGCGGGTGTTTATGCCATGGGCATGGGCTCATCACTTTATAAGCCCGGTGTTGATGCTGTGAATGTTGGTAAAGAGGCGGCTAAACTGGTCCAGGCTTATCGGGATGCCAGTCAATAAGCGAGGCGCTGATAGATGGTCACGACGCAATCGACCCTGACTATTCCCAGCTATTCCCCGACTATTCTGGTATAGAGAAAATCGACCAACGCGAATGTTGTCTGTGATCAGTGCGTTAATCAGTCTAAAAATCTTGAAATGGGGAAAGTCTCAAAATAGGAAACAGCTTGATCTTTGGTTATCTGAAAAACAAAGATGCGCTCATTTCCCCTTAGGCTGCTTATGGTGATTAACGATCAAGCTATTACATACGTCAGAGATTAAGTCCGCCAGCCATCAGACATGGAGAATAATGTTAAGCCCTTCATCCTTTTGGGGCGGTACGAAGTAACTGGTGATCACCTCAAACTCTTCGTCGCTGGGGGCAAACTCGTGGGAACCGGATGCGTTGCGCGTGTGCAGGCGTTCTTTGCACAGGTCATTGCTGACGTCCAGATAGTGCAGCTTGTTTTTCACCTTGGCGCGGGTCGCAATGCCCAGCATCCACGCCCGAATGTCCGGTGTGTTGGCGGGGAAATCGAGCACGACGGATACCCCGGCTTGAAGCAATTGTTGTAGGTGGTCTTCCATAATGCTGCGCAGACGGTTCGAACAACGCACGTAATCGGGAATACTATTAATTTCTTCGGGATAAAGCCGGGACAGCCACGTATCTTCATTTATCAAAATAACCTTGGGATCAATCGACAGGTTGCGCGCCAGTGTTGATTTCCCTGCGGCGATTTTTCCACAGACAAGATGAAGCGTTGGGGAGAGGTCTGTCATGGTTATCGTAATCCCGGATTTTTGGTGTTTTTGTTACAAAGCTGCGTCTGGTTAGTCGCAAGTTTGTTTAAGGGTACGACCCGGCGGGGTAAATGACAATACAATCCTGTTTAATGCTTCCTCTAATATATTGATTATTATGATGAATATTTCAAGTTAGAGGATGGTGTCTGATTGTCCATCTTGGTAAATGGGCCCAGAAAAAAAACTCTAATTCGTAAAAACACCTTAATTACTGTAATTTAGGAGGCCTTGATTTCTGAAAAACAACCATCGATATTTGCCCAACAAATTATATCTGTCTACGTAGTAGAATAAATGACTGATTTTTTTGTCGTTCGTTGCGAAGTTGTATGTTATCTGTCTGAAATAAAATAATATTTTTAGAGTAATAAAAATTAACTAATTATATTTATACTGTATTTTATGCACTAACAAGTTGTACTCGCGATAACTTGAAACTTTGATGTAGGTTTTGTAACTGGAATCTTGAAGCGATAACTTTGTAATAGGCCTTAAAACGCCCGTTAAATTACTAGGTTTCGAAGTGTGATTTGGCCCCGAGTGTGGTGATTTAGGCCCTGCGTGTCGTGAATTAAGACAGTAAGATACGGACTTGAATTTATAAGCTGGGAATAGGTGCCGATGAAGTTAAAGCATATGTTGATTACAGCTTTTTTGCTGATTTCAGTCGTGCCGTTTATTTTGAGCTTTCAATATTATACCCAGCATTCATCGGAACAACACCAAAAACAGATCGAAGACAACTTGTCTGCGGTTTCTCTTATCGCGAAAAAACGTGTTCTGGCAGTTGTCGATCGGGTACAGGATAATACGGCGTTGATTGCCAGTAGAACCCAGATGCGGGTCAGTCTGGACAAGTGGAACAGGACAAAAGAACAGCAACACAAAGATAAAATCACCAAGATCCTGAAAGATGCTCAGGGGAATATGAGGCGATTGGAAGCTATTGAGGTTTTTGATCTCGTTGGCAAAAAGGTCGCGACGACAGCCCCGGTTGAGGCCCCTGACGATGCCTTTCATATTCCTGAAAAAGACTATGCTGTTCGCCTTGTCAACAAGGGGGGAGGTGTTGTTCAGAGTGCCGCCCGACTTATTCAAGATGGTCGTGTGATTGGTTATATATCTGTCGAATTCAAAGCAGATTTTTTATCTGATTTAATCGAAGACAGAAGTGGCTTGGGATTAACCGGTGAATGGTTGATTGCTGTTAGAACCAGCAATGGTGATGCGCTTGTCGTGGTGCCGCTTCGTCATGACCCGGATGCGGCTTTTAATCGTAAAGTCAGTAAAGAGAATATCCAGACACCAATTACGCAGGCATTATTGGGTAATGAAACCATTTTACGGGGCGTAGCGGATTATCGAAATAAGCCAGTTCGAGCGTTTACACGCATCATTCCTGAATTTGAATGGGGCCTGGTTGTGAAAATTGACGAGGCAGAGGTCAATGCTTCTTATGATAATGCAAACCAGTCTCTAATTTGGCTGGTGGGACTTGTTGCGTTGATTTCTGTGGTGGCGGGTATTGTTATTGCGTATTTTATCGCCCGTCCCATTGATCATCTAAAATTAATGACGAAGCGCTTGGCATCCGGGGAATTTGATGTTCCACCTGTGACAAAAGGTTGGCAGGAAGCAAAGGAACTTTCGCAGTCTTTTCAGGACATGGCAGGATCTCTTGAAAATTTAAATGAAAACCTTAATCAGCTTGTTTTCAAAAGAACAGGGGACTTGAAAAAGGCCAATCAAGTTTTAGAAGATAAGAATAAAACACTGGATGCTTTGGCGCTTAAGGAGCAACAAGCCAATAAGGTGAAATCAGAATTTTTGGCAAGTATGAGCCATGAAATAAGAACCCCGATGAACGGTATTATCGGGGCCACGGGGCTTTTGCTTGATACAGAACTGTCACCAAAACAATACAATTTTGCTGAAACCGTCATGAAATCCGCTGATGCTTTGTTGGCGCTGATAAACGATGTTCTGGATTTTTCCAAAATTGAAGCGGGGAAACTGGATCTGGAACTTATCCCCTTTGACATGCAACAGCTTGTCGAAGATGTGATTGATCTGGTGATACCCAAAGACAAAGATGATGATATTGAATTTTTGGTCAGTTTTCCACCAGAAACGGAACGCTTTGTTGTTGGTGATCCCGGTCGTATCCGACAAATCCTTCTTAATCTTTTGAGTAATGCCATTAAGTTTACCTATCGGGGGCATATCTTTATTGGCGTCCGTTCAGAGCAAATGGATGATGGAAGGATAAATTATGTGTTTAATGTCAAGGATACTGGGGTTGGTATTGCTGCAGACAAACAGAAATTAATTTTTGAAAAGTTCTCTCAGGCCGATGCTTCGACAACCCGTCACTTCGGTGGTACGGGGCTTGGGCTGGCAATTTGCCGGGATCTGATCGCCTTAATGGGGGGGCAGCTTTCGGTTGAAAGCGAATTGGGCAAGGGATCTTGTTTTAGCTTTAATATAGAACTTGGGCGACAGGAAAAACTGGTCGCATCAAAAGAAGTTGCTGCAATACAAGCCCAGGAATCTTTGGAGGGTCTTAAATTATTGGTAGTCGATGACAGCAAAGTGTCATTGGAAATCGTCAGCGAACAGTTGGCTGAGCTTGGCATGGAAATTCACCTGGCGAGTACAGTGGAAGCAGCATTGGCTCTTTTGCGTGATGACATGGCTCAGACCCACCCCTTTGATCTTTTATTATCTGACTATTGCATGCCGGGAATGGACGGGCACGATCTTGCGCGCGAAATTCAGATCGATGCAAATATTCAAACCCCGCAGATGATCTTGATGTTATCTTCCCCTGAACGCGGCGATGGTAAGTTGGTCAAAAATCTTGGTTTTCGGGGCTATCTGACCAAACCCATTTTTCCCGGTATTATACGTTCTACCCTTGCTGCAGTCTGGTCGACGCGGGACAAGGCCGAAGAAACCCCGCTCTTTACCCGGCACAGCTTCCGCGAGGCCGAACTTAAACAGGAAACAAACCTTAATTTCAAAGGGGTACGGGTTCTGCTTGCCGAGGATAATCCGATCAATCAGATGATCGCGACAAAAATTCTGGAACGTTATGAGTGTCTGATTACACCCGCCGGAAATGGTAAAGAGGCATTGGAACAGCTGGATCAACAGCAATTCGATATTGTCTTTATGGATTGTCACATGCCAGTGATGGATGGTTTTGAGGCAACCCGTCAAATTCGTCAGCTAGATGGTGAACGCAAGTCTTTGCCGATCATTGCCTTTACAGCCAACGCGATGGAGGGCGATCGTCAAAAATGTCTGGATGCTGGAATGGATGATTTTATTTCAAAGCCAGTACTAATTGATGATTTAGAAAGAGTTTTGCAAAAGTGGATCGTTGACCGAAGATCTAATGCTGATAGCGGAGCGGCTATAGACGATAACCTTCAAACTGGAACCTTGGCAAAGGGTAATCCAGAAGACGATAGATCAAACTATGATCGATCTGAAAAGGGCGAACAGCTGGTTGATTTTTCCGAGGTTGAAACGCTAAAAGGAAAGATTGGCGACAGGGTGTTTCCGATTATTGAATGTTTTGTTGAATTTTCGGCCCAGACGGCCCTGAATATACAAAACGCGCTGGACGAGAGGGACAATGCGGCCATTAAATCTGCGGCTCATTCTTTCAAGCCTATTTGTTTTGAGCTTGGGGCAAAAGGTTTGGGACGTCAGGCGCAACAGATTGAAGGGGTGATCCGGGATGATCAAGCCGAACAGGCTTATGAGTTAATTCCTGACTTTATCCGTAACTGTAATGACGTCGAAGAGGTCATGCGCAATTATCTGGATGAAAATCAGCATGAATCTAATGAGAAGACGGCCTAAAATTTATTTGATGGTCGAAAAAATATGGAGTTTTCCCTCTGTTTTATTGCTTCCGAGCTGCTTTTGTTTGGGATGTATCAGGCTTTCGGGGGTTATCTGTCGTGATCCGCTCTAATTATTAAACAGATAGGGCACGACAAATTGTTCTCTCTGATCTTTGACGATCTTTCCAATTTCATCTTGTTCTTTGGATAACAGGATTTTCAGTGTCAGTAATTTGGGATCATCACGGGTTTCAATAATCTGATAAAGCGGAAGTTCTGCTTGTGGCGGACCGCAATAGTCACCGACCGATAGTTCGCGTGTCTGGTGAACCTTAACGTTCAAAGTGGTAAGTTCTTTTTTCAATCGTTTTGCCGGTAGGATCAAAAGATAAAGTGATACAAGAACAGATATCGGTGCGGAAGCAATCAAAATAATGGGCGCAAAAAGAGCCGGGGCAACAATGCCAATCATGAAGATTGCCCAGTACCATGCAACACTCACTTTCTCTTTTAACAATCTGCGTGCTTTGATCAGATTGGCGATTTCTTCTTTTGAGACATCAGCTTTTGAAGCATCGACTTTTGCATTGTGGGGAATGGGTGTGGTCGCAGGTTGCTCGTTTGGCATTATCAAATCCAGATCGTTTGAGAGAAGTAGGGAGGCGAAGGTGCTTTTACGGCATTAGTTTTTGTGGTCTTAGTTTTCGGGCCTTAATTTATCAGCCTTAGATTTCGGGCCATAATTTATCGGGTTTCTTTAACGGGGTTAATTTTAAAGGCCCAATATCTTACGGGCTTCGTCTGGTGTGGCCAGTGTGCCGCCCAGATTGTCGATGATATCGGCTGCTTTTTCGACCAGTTGGGCATTGTCACGACAAAGCTCACCCTTGCGGATTTGCAGATTGTCTTCCATACCGACCCGTACATGCCCGCCCAACAGGAAAGACTGGGCAAGGATTGGGAATTCATGACGTCCAATGCCAAAAGCGGCCCAAACGGTGTCTTTTGGGATTTGCGATACCAGATACATCAGACTTTGCGGGGTGGGTAAAATGCCATACCGCACGCCCATGACAATCTGCATCATTGTTGGGGCCTTCAGAATGCCTTTGTCCAGAAAATCGAGTGCCATGTTCAGGTCACCGACGTCAAATAGCTCAATCTCTGGCTTGGTTCCCGCGGCATAGATACGATCAGCCATAATTTCGACATTGCGCGGCGTGTTGATCACCACGGCTTCCCCCGACCACATGGTGTTAAAATCAAGGGTACAAATTTCAGGCTTTAGCTTTTCCACATGGGCAACACGCAATTCCGGGCGGCAAAGTGTGCTGCCGGTTGCTGCGACTTTTGGATCGTCTTGTGATGGCACAAAACGGCCACCTTCACCCGTGGTCAGGTTCAAGATCACGTCCTGATTTTGCTGACGGATCAACCCGACCATTTCTTCATAGAGATTAAAATCCATGGACCCTTTGCCCGTCTGGGGATCGCGCACATGCAAATGTACAATGGCCGCCCCGGCCTTTGCCGCGCCCAAGGCGGCATCAGCGATCTCTTTTGGGGTAATGGGCAGCCCCGGATGCTGTTCCGGCTTGGTCAGGTTCCCTGTAACGGCACAGGTAAGAATGGTTTTCTTTTGGGTTTTGGGTTTGATGTGTGTTTGGGGCATAAGGCTGCTCTGGTGCTTAAGGCTTGTTGTTTTGTTTATGTTACTTTGGCCCAAGTTATGAGGGAGAACAAGCGCTTATCTGATGCAGACATAAACTGGTTATAAAGTTTCTATCATGCTGGCGATAGGATGAATGTATTCCGGGAAAGTCCTAAATCAGGATAACTGGATTGCGGGATAGCTGGATTGAATGACGTACTCTGGGTTACTTTCTATATAATCTATGAAATATATAAAACCCAAGAGAACCCCCAATAAACCAGACAGCACAAAGATAATGGTCATGGACTTCTTGATAAAATTTTTAGGTGTTTTTATCGCGACAGTTATAATGATCAGGAAGATCGCAAATAAAAACAGGATGAATAAAAGAAGAATAAGCACGTTAAAATCCGGGATGTAACGGGGTATTAAAATTTATTATCTTATTATGCATTACCTTATTATCCCCTGTGAAAGGCAGAATTAAGGCCCGTGGAGTAACTATTCTACAAATCGTAGCTTTATCCTATTCTGGTGAAAGATTGCCCCTTTTGTGGCCGCTAGTTTTTGATCCTGAGCATTTTTTTTAAGTATTGGTACCAAATAAGTGATGTATAGCGAGGGAAAATTGTATTCTTTTATTCGCTTGTTTTAGTTACGGTGGACTTGATTTGAACATGAACGATCTATATCAAGTTTAGTTTATATCTTTGTCGTCGTGTTTTCCTGATCGTGTTTTTTCAATTACAGGCAGGGGAGCAGACTGGTTTGCTTATAGAGGATTATTGGTTTGCCTATCGTCATTACAGCGAGTGAAGCGCATCCCTTTTTGCCGTCGCTGGGGGATCCCACAGCGATTGCAGAGGAAAAGGCCCTGCATCAGGACATTCGTCCGCTGGAAATTGCAATCCTGAACTTGATGGCAGACAAACAGACAACAGAGCTTCAATTGGCCCGTTGGTTGGGACACACGCCGCTACAGGTTAGGCTCACCTTTGTGACGACGGACAGCTATGTGGCCAGTGTCAAGGCGGGGCATAAATCCAAATCCACACCAAGTGAGCACATCAGTAAATATTACAACGCCTGGAGTGATGTGAAAGATCGCAAGTTTGACGGCTTGCTGGTCACGGGTGTCAATTTACTGGATGCTGATGTCACAAGCGAGGGGATTTGGAACGAAATTCAGGAAATCTTTAACTGGTCCAAAACCAATGTGCTGTCGTCCATGTATATTTGCTGGGCTGGCTTTGCCGCCATGCGCTATTTCCACGATATCAAGTGTCACAACGGCAAGACAAAGACGCTGGGTGTCTTTGAGCATGGTATTGAAGCAGACAGCGCGGACCTTCTGTTTGGTTTGCCAGACCGCTTTCCGATCCCTGTGGGGCGTTGGCAACGTCTGCACCGGGATAAGGTCGAAGGCCACGAACCGCTGGAGCTTGTTTCCTGTACCGACGAAGGGGATATCTTTCTCGTGGCAGAGAACAAGGCCTTCAAAAAGGGGTGCAAGACCTATCCGCGTCGGATCTATATGTTCAATCACCCTGAATACGATACGGATACGATGAAGAAGGAATTTCTGCGTGATCGCAAGTCATTCCCCGACCTGCCTATCCCGCCGAACTACTTCCCGGATGATGATCTCGAAAAGACGCCGATTAATACCTGGCGTTATACCGCCGCAATCTATGGCAACTGGATCAAATCGCTCTACGAAGCGACCCCCTATGATATCAATGATATCCCCGAGGCGTGTGAATAGGCTGGTGTCTAGGTACAATTACTTATCACTGTAGAACGCAAGATTATAAGGCTTTGAGTTCATTTTGTTTTTACTGCTGTGTGATTAAGTCGTTCGCGAGGAAATGACCTGATTCCGGTGTCTTGCGTGTGGGGGTAGTCCTCCAAGACTTGACTCTTTCTTGTCTATACATCATAACCGCGCAGTCTTTTTGGTTGGATTTATGGTTTATTTACCATAACTAGCGTGCGTTTCCCAAAAAGCAGGTCTGTCATGGAACGGGCCGAAAGTCGGCCCCATAATTTTGTGTGTTCGGGGGTGCTTGAGAAAAGCCAGATGATGGCTTTATTAAATCTTACAGTATAATTTTACCTAGGCAGTTACCTGGGAAATTTACTTGGCTTGAGATAACAGCTCTTGATGGACTAGAGTACCGATATGCTTAATGTGAAATTCAGAGCGGCCGCTTCTGATTTGGCGTACAAATACTGGCTTTCGAAATGCCAAGGGGGCACGATCCCAAGCCGTGAGGACATTAGTCCGGCTGAAATGGTGCCATTTTTACCCAATATTCTGTTACTGGATGTTGAAAATGAGCCACTAGATTTCCGTTTCAGGTTAATCGGAACCCGTATCGTGCCATTGTTAAAGCGCGATTATACCGGGGAGTTGATGAGCACAATCGATAACCTGAAATCCCCGAATTCCGTTTGGAAGAACTGTTGCAAAGCAGTTGACTTGGCAGAACCAGTTTATGCCTTTACGCCGTATGTTGGCCCCAAAAAGGATATTCTGGATGTTGAGGATCTGATCCTGCCGCTGGCCTCGGACGGTAAGAATGTGAACATGTTAATGATCATCCTTGCGCCTGTTAAAAAACAACCGGGACAACGGGATAGCGGCGAACAGGGAAATAAGAGCGAGAATAAAGCTGAGGGCACAAAGAACTTGGCTTCCTGATCAGCTTTGTTATTTGATTTCTTGTTCTGTTGATCTCGGCTTTGCCTAAGCTTTTTCTTATCTTAATACAAGTCGCCTGTATACCTAGCCCCTTGTACAGCTAGTCCCTTGTACAGCTAGACCCTTGTACACCTAGTCCCTTGCATGCCAAACTAGTATTTGTCTAGCTCAGTGTCACCCGGTTTTGGTGCTCTCAAGTTCCCTCCAATACCTTTCGAGTGCCCGATAGCCCTTTTTTCCTCTCGCTTTCCTTGCACAATATAATGCCCAAGGTACTATCTGTGGGGCAACAGTACTTGTGTATAAGCAGATTAATGGTGGATTGGGGCAAAATGGCTGATTTGAGTGTCGAGCTTGCGTATATTTCCTGGCAGGAGCTTTTGCTTCGTGTCGGTTTGGCGATGGTTGTCGGGCTTGTTTTGGGGCTAGAGCGGGATAGCAAGAATAAACCAATCGACTTTCGGGCCTATATGATTGTCGCTGTCACCACGTGTGTTCTTGCGATTTTGGGACAGGAAATTTATTCGGATTTCTCCTCGGCGGAAACCATTGTAAAGGTTGATCTGTCCAGTATTGTTGCAGGTGTCATGACCGGTATCGGCTTTCTTGGCGCGGGGGCAATTATTCAACGCGGCGACCGGGTTGTTGGCACCGCAACCGGGGCTAGTATCTGGGCGTCCGGGGGAATTGGCCTGACGATTGGCTTTGGGTTTTATGCACTGGGCATTGTTGCTTTTGGGGCCATTAGCCTTATTTTATTGGCGGGCGGCATTTGCCGAACATGGATATCCGGGGTTGATGATAGCGAAAAATGTGCCCAAGAAAATAATAACCAAGAAAATGATAGCCCCAAAAAAGATGCACAAGAAAAGTAGCTAACAAACTTGAAATAACCAATAACAGCAAGAAAACAGTCAAAATTTTCTATTATTGTATTGTTGCGGAATAGAACAGCCTGGGCTGGTAAGTGAAATTTGCCAGATTTAGTGATTGTTTGATCGCGATGAAAATGTTGGTCAGTACAGATTTATACCCCCAATAAAGGGGAAAGGGGATAAAACAGGCGTGATGATGGTACATTATTTGTTAGGGGCAATTACAGTGCTGTGCTTTTTGGCCAGTGTTCTTCCCTTTATTCCAATTGCCCATGGTGCCGTCAGAATTTTTGATTTTGGACGCCTTCAAATTCTGACTATTTCGTTTGTAACGCTTGCGTCTGTCGTGGCGTTCCTTCCCAGTGATCAGTATTGTTATTCCCTTGTGGGAATGCTGTCTGTCTCGGTTTTGATTGAACTTTTCCACATCATACCCTTTACCCCCTTTTGGTGGCAGCAATCGGCAAGGTTTGATCCGACAAAACACGATAATGCATCAACCTTTAAAATGCTGGTTTGCAATGTAAAGCAGAGCAATAAAAGCTACGATAAATTGATTGAAATCATTAAGGATTGCGACCCAGATATTTTGATCCTGATGGAAACGGATCAACTGTGGGTGGATGCTATGGCGGGGGTAACAGAACGCTATGACTATACGCTTAGCTGTCCACAAGATAACAGCTATGGAATGTTCTTGGCCTCGCGGTTGGATGTTTTGCAGGGTGATATCCGTTTTCTGCTGAACGACAGTATCCCTAGCTTTCATTGCCGGTTCAGGTTTAAGGGCGGGGATGAATTTGATCTTATTGCCATTCATCCCGATCCGCCTGTGCCCCACAGAGATACGATTGGCAGAGACGCCGAAATTCTGGTGGCAGGGAAAAAGGCGCGATATCGCAAAAGGCCGCTGGTGGTTGCCGGCGATTTAAATGATGTGGCATGGTCATCGACAACTCGCCGTTTTCTGCGGGTTTCTCGCTTGCTTGATCCGCGTCAAGGGCGAGGGATGTTTAACTCGTTCGATGCGCGGTATCCATTTTTACGATGGCCGTTGGACCATATTTTCCATTCTGAAGAATTTGAACTTGTATCAATCCGGCGACAACCCTTTATGGGGTCGGACCATTTCCCAATGTATTATGAACTGGCTTATGTTTTTGAACATAACAACGAATTGCCTGATACCCCTACGGTGATGGATTTGAAAGAAGCCAGAAATCTGATCCACACCGAAAGCAAACGAGACCGCCGCCCTGTTGGTGAAGATTGGGAAAAGTAAAATTACGCGTCCTGACGAAAGGGAAAGCAGCACTTCAGGAACGTTATGTATCCTAAATGGTTAGTTCAGTCGGAAATGTGTAATTTTAATACGTATATAATCAGATGCAGAGAAGGCTCTGTCGTTATCTAAGGATACCCGGATATACTGTTGGTGATGATTATAATTCTTAATCGTAAGTTGATTCGGTATATTTTACGGCGAAACCACGTAAAATAATGTTTTTATAGATTTAAAAAAAGATATTATTTTTTTTTGAAGCCGAAAATACATAAGACTTATTCAAATAATCACCGTATCTTATTGATTTATAAAATTGTATATACTTTAGTCAATTACTCGGAATTCCCTGATTGTATATAATATTCTTTAGCCTTTAAGTAGAATAGGGGCTGCGTTAATATCTCTTTAACCAATTCAACGTAATTTTCCTACATTCGCCCTCCACGTAGTCAGGGGTGGCTCCATAAAATAAGAGTTTGCACAGTACTGAAAAGGTACTGGTTCAATTGCAAACCTGATCAGATATATGACCTGGGTTTTTGTGTGGTACAGGAACGATCTGATCTTCGTTATATGGAGTGGGGTGCGGGTAGAGACTGGACATGGTTGTTGACATGATTGTCTGGGGCTTTTTTGAATAATTCGACGCTAGTGTGGTTGCGTCATGGGAACAGTCTTAGTGTGTTTTGGGCTCGAACCGATTATTCAAAGCGTGTGGTTGCTCTGGTGTGTGGTATTCAATCGCTTGTGTTTCGTCTGGTTTCAAACTGTCAAAGGCACTTCCATTGGGGGATCTTGCCAACGTGAAACCATATAGATTAGGTGCTCTACCTGATCAGCATGACATTATCCGCAGTTTTAACAACTGTGGCGTAAGTAAATCAGAACGATTGCGATAGAGAAGTGTGGGGGTCGCGTTCTGCTTTTACAGCGTAGTGGTATACGTCGCAATTGCGGGTGTCGGGGTAAGGAAAGATCGTTATGTGGCAAAGGTAGCTGTCACGGCAAGAGGAACGTTAAAAATTATCAAGGGGGTAAGCACGTTCTGCCTTTGCTTCTTTTGTCGGGTTTTGTGGCTTTCTTTTAATTGCGAGGCTTTTATTTGCTTGAAAGACAACCACAAAGCCCTGCAAAAAGATAAGTTCAAAATATATTCGTCAATTTCATAATTGCTTTATTTTTGCTGAATGTCTTTTCGTGATGAGAAAACAGGATATTTTTTTCCGTAATTATATCAATTCTGACACCGTTATTCTGACATTGTTATAAAGTAATGCCCGGCTATAGATGCCGGGTGTTTGGACTTCTTAGCGCTTTCAATTAATCAAAGCTAGGAATTTATATTATTATGTGGTCCTACATGTTTAACTGTTTTGTAATATGCTGTTAAAGGCAAATTAATACTTTGTGATCGAGAATTGGTAAGGAGCTTATTACGCTTGCTTACTTTCAATTACTTATGTGATCACATTATGCCCGGAATTTTGAACAAATCTTTTAGTCTCACAGGTAAGATTCTTACATCTGTCGTTATTACCCTTGCGATTGGGTTAACGGCTACGACCGCCTTTGTCGTTAAGGAAAGTCAGGATGCAATCCTTGATGTTGCTGAAAAACACGGTCAGGAACTCGCGGGGAATATCGGTAGCCAAGTGAAGGCTGATATTGATGTGGCAATGACAGCATCGCGTACTATGGCTGAAACATTCTTAGCTTATCACCGGGCGGGAATTACGGATCGGGAAGTTTACCGAGAAGCACTTAAAGGTGTCGCACTTAATAACCCCGACTTTGCGGCAGTTTGGAGTGGATGGGAACCAAATGCGCTGGATGGTAAGGATGCAGATTTTGCGAATACACCGGAAAGTAACCCAAGCGGACGTTTTATTGATCTCTGGTTTTTAAAGAACGCTACGGATCTTGGTGTCCGCGGGTTGAATATAGACAAAGGTGAAACGGCAGACTGGTACGACGGTGCTCGAAAAGCTATGACAGAGGTGATTACAGAACCTTATGCGATGGAGCTTGTAAAAGATGAAGGTACGGAAGCTTTTCTTTCTACCTCTGTCGTGGCTCCGATTATTTTGGATGGCAAGTTTATCGGTACTGTTGGTGTTGATTTTAATTTACAAGAAGTGCAGGACAAGATTGCCGAAATTCGCCCTTACGACGAGGGTATTGTTACTCTTATCACCAATAATGGCGTTTGGGCTGCTTATCCAGATAGAGATCAAATCGGTAAAGCGATAGAAGAAATCTCACCACAATTACAGGATTACAAAGGCCTGGTTGCTAAAGGAGAGAATGCCAGCTGGATCGGATATTCGAACGAACTGGGTAAAGATGCCCTCTATGTTCTGGTGCCTTTGACGGTTGGGCATTCAAAAACGCCTTGGTCAATTGCCGCCATTATGCCTCTGGATAAGGTACAGGCTGGTGCAACGAGCGTGCGTAATAATATGATTATTGCAGCAATCGTTTTAACCTTGCTCATGGCGCTGATAATTACCGTTCTGATTACAGTTTTGATGAGCAGACCATTAAAAAATATTACTGAAGTCGTTGAGGTTCTGTCGAGAGATGAGACCAATGTCGAAATTAAGGATCAGCAGCGGAGTGATGAAATTGGTGTTCTTGCAAAAGCGCTGGAACATTTCCGCCATAAGCTAATCCAGGTTCGCGATCTACAATCCGAACAAGTTGAAAAAGATCGACAGGCAGAACAAGAACGCCGAGATACTCTTTTGGGGATTGCCAATCAGTTTGAGGTACAGGTTCAGGGCGTTGTTGGTAATGTATCCAGTTCATCGGATCATCTTTTGACTTCTGCGCAGAGCATGTCCGCGGTGACAGATAATGTGTCAAGACAGACAGCCGTTGTGTCATCTGCAACCGAAGAAGCATCGGCTAATGTTGCAACTGTTGCCAGTGCAACAGAAGAGTTGTCAGCCTCTATTGGAGAGATCAATGCACAGATCACACGTGCTGTTGCAGTATCGCAAGAGGCAGTGCAAGAGGCAGATCGTGCGAACACAAAGGTGCAAGGTCTGTCGGATGCTGCCTTGAAGATTGGTGATGTAATCAAGCTGATCAGTGATATCGCAGAGCAGACTAATTTACTTGCTTTGAATGCAACGATTGAGGCCGCGCGAGCAGGTGATGCCGGTAAAGGTTTTGCTGTGGTTGCTTCCGAGGTTAAATCTTTGGCAAATCAAACCGCCAAGGCTACAGAGGAAATCACAAGCCAGATTTCCGGTATTCAGGAAGAGACCGATGCGTCGGTCGAGGCCATTGGTGGCATTGGGAACACGATTTCTCAAATTAGTGAAATATCGACTGTAATTGCTTCTGCTATGGAAGAACAGGGTGCTGCGACGCAGGAAATCTCGCGTAATGTTCAAGAAGCTGCAGCGGGTACCAGTGAGGTGACCAGAAGTATTACCGAGGTTAACAGTAATATAGAAGAAGCGGGTAGTGTTTCCCAATCCGTTCTGACAGCTGCACAAACCCTGCAAGATGATGCGGCCGTGCTAACGCGTCAGGTTGATGAGTTTATGAACCAGATCAGGGCGTCGTAAGATAGGATAAAAGCGAGCAGCATTTTACAATAAAAAGCTGCTCGTAATGCCTGATTTTTCATCTGCATCTTTAAGTCTGTCGTGGTTAAACTCGATTGTTTCGATAGTATTCAGCGTATCTATTTTTAGAAAATAAACACTGATCTGGGCGCTATAATCCTTTGATGGTTTTGGTGTGCCCCAAAATAATCCCGAATAGTTCACAGTGAAAGTACAATCTTACTGATTGTTAATTCAGCATAATAATTATTTCAGGCTACCAGGCGTGACCTGTCACCAGATAATATTGTTCTGACTACGAAGTATTTATATCGAAGTAATACATCCTTAAGCTATGACGCGTAACGTTAAGATGAGGTTTTTTTAAAAAAACAACTGGACGTTGATAATGAATGATATTGTCTTGTCAGATGCCAAAAGTGGATCAGCTTTGTTCCAGTCGATTTGGCAAACCGTTGTTGATGGTATGATTGTGATAAATCATTTGGGCATTATCCAAATGGTCAACCCGGCTACTCTTAAAATTTTTGGATATACCGAAGAAGAGCTGGTTGGTAAAAACGTCAAAATTTTAATGCCCAATCGATACAGTTCTGAGCACGATCAGTATCTGTCCAACTTTATGGGGGGCGGGCCGAATAAAATTATCGGGATCGGACGCATTGTCGAAGGCCGCACAAAGGCCGGGCAGGAAATATCGATGTATCTCGCTGTCAGTGAGCTGATGGTGGGGGAGCAAGTTTGTTTTGTGGGTATTCTAAGGGATCTGACCGAAAAGGTTCGCGCGGAAAATGATATCTTGCGGGCGAAAGAAGAAGCTGAGAGAGCCAATATGGCCAAGTCTCACTTTCTTTCTTCTATGAGCCACGAATTACGAACCCCTATGAACACGATACTGGGGTTTGCCCAGCTATTACAGGTTTCGGATCGAAGCGAAATTAATTACGAGCTATATCAAGAAGCGGTTCAACATATCCTCAAAAGTGGGGATCATTTGTTAAATTTGATTGATGATGTTCTTGATTTGTCAAAGATAGAGGCAGGCATTATTGCTGTTTCGTTGGAAGATATTGACGTTAATGAAATTGTTGACGAATGCATTGACCTTACGAAATTTGCGGCGACATCTAATAATATCAAGGTCGCTTTCAAACCGAAAAATAAGGGGAAGACCTTTATTCATGCTGACAGGGGACGTGTTCGGCAGAGTTTGATCAACCTAATTTCCAATGGTATTAAATACAACCGCGAAGACGGGTCTGTTACCATTTCCTTTGAAAAGCTAGATAACGACTTTGTTCGTATAAAGGTGACAGATACTGGCTATGGAATACCCCAAAGACAGCACGAAAAGCTATTCATTCCCTTTGATCGTCTAGGGTTGGAAAACTCCGCGATTGAAGGTAGTGGCGTTGGACTGGCAATTACTCAGAAAATTGTACGGATGATGCAAGGGGATATTGGCTTTTCGAGTTCTCCCGACGGCAGTCAGTTTTGGATAGATCTACCCGCAGGAAACATTAATAACGAGATGGAAGTCACAAGTCAGGAAATAGAAAGTGTGATAGGTGCGGCGGGTAAAAAGATGAATGGCCGCATTCTTTATATAGAAGATAACCCGTCGAATATTGCCCTGTTGAGGCAGATCGCACAAAAAGTGTATCCGGATATTATATTTGATAGTTGTCCATCTGCTGAATTGGGGCTTGAATATATTCAGGCCCATCCCTGTGACATGGTTTTTATGGATATTAATTTACCGGGGATGAGCGGTATTGACGCCATGAAATGTTTGGAGAGATTATACCGGGATTTACCGCCCGTCGTTGCAATTACGGCTGACGTTTCCAAGCTGACCATTAGTAAAATTAAGAAACAAAAGTTCAGTGAAATGCTTGCAAAGCCTATAAGTTTACTGGAAACTGTAGAGGTTTTGGAACGTTATCTGTAAATTTATGATTGTTTAACCTAGTAATGTAGTATGGTATTGTTATGATGATACCGGAGGTTGCATGAAGTTCCTGTACGTAGAAGATAAGCCGATGAACACCCGTGTTTTACGCCTTTTTGTAGAACAGCTGTGGGGCGAGGATTTAACGTCTGTGGAAACCGCAGAAGAAGGGTTGGACCTTATCGACAAGGAAGACTTTGATCTGGTTTTTATGGATATTAATTTGCCCCAGATGAACGGGCTAGAAGCCATTCGACATATTAAAAATAAATTGAACAAAACTTCGTTGCCTATAATTGTTGTCAGTGCGGCTACGGATAGGGATGTTATTGCGGATGCCTATCATAGTGGGTGCCGCGCCTTTATTAAGAAGCCCGTTAACATTATGAATTTTAAAAGCATAACGGAACGAGTTCTGAAAACGGACGAAACAATCGCTGTTGTTTGATCGGCCGCGGATTAAAAATTCCTACTATCCATAATCGTACTGGTGATTATTCTGATCAATTTTGTTTGTGTTTGTTGTTTAATCCCAAAATTAGAAGAGTGGTTTTGGCTCAAGCCGATTTTGAAAAGCTCTGCTCCTGAGCTACATCATCAACGATGATATGACGCAATCCCTTTGAACAGGCCTCGATCCGCGCTTCAATCCGGTAAACTGTTTTCAGTAAGGCCGGTGTAATAACGTCTTCAACAGGGCCACAGGCATGCAGTCCCCTATCACAGATCACCATCACTTTATCGGCGAAACGTAATACGTGGTTGAGATCGTGCACAGCGGTGAAGATAATCATCTGGCGCTCAAAGGCCAACCGTCGAACAAGCGCAAGTACCTCTATCTGACGGTGGAGATCCAGGGCCGAGGTTGGTTCATCCATCAGAAGTATCCGTGGTTCACGGACCAATACCTGGGCGATACCAACGAGTTGACGTTGCCCGCCGCTGAGGTCTGCCATATTACGATCGCTGATAGAACTGATGGCGAGGGCCTCAATAGTCTCGTCCACAATCTGTAGATCCTGGGGGGAAACCCGAAGCGGACTTCCCTGTTTACGGGCCAACAAAACCGCTTCATAAACACTCATGATTGTGGTGCCGCTGTTATCTTGAGGCATGTAACAGATCGACTGGTCGGCGCCGCCCTCTAGAACGATGGATCCTGGTCCGGAAACCAGCCCCGCGATGCGCCGGAACAAAGTTGATTTTCCCGCAGCGTTTGGTCCGATAAGGGCAACAACTTCACCAGCGTTGAATTGGGGCGTGGTGATGCCTTCTAAAATCAGGTTTCGGCCATAGCTCGCCCCAATGTTATCCAGATGAATAGCTACCATGCACGCCTCTGACTGTTGAGGATAAGAAAGATGAAAAACGGAATGCCCACCAGTGACGTGACAATGCCGATAGGGATAACCGTGCCCGGGATAAGCATTTTTGAAACGACAGAACTGGCGGACAAGATCAACGCGCCGGAAAGGGCCGCGGCTGGCAGGAAGAAACGTTGATCTTCACCGATCACCATACGCGCGATATGCGGCCCGACCAGACCGACGAAGCCGATCGTCCCGACAAAGGATACAGGGATGGCGGCCAAAACACTGACCAGTATCATGGTTTCAAGCCGAAGTCGGGCAATTTTGACACCAAAGCTTTCCGCCTTTGCGTCACCCAATCGCATGGCGCTCAAGGCCCATGCACGTCGTACAAACATGGGAATGATGATCAGGAGAACAGTGAATGCAATCCAGAACTTTGGCCAGGTTGCTTTGGTCAGGCTGCCCATAGTCCAGAAGACAACAGCTGAAAGCGCCTGTTGTGTTGCGAAAAACTGAACAAGTGCAACCAGTGCATTAAAAGAAAAGACAAGCGCGATGCCTAAAAGAACAATGGTCTGAACCGTGACCCCACGCTGCATACTGATTACATGGATAAGAAGAGCAGCGAGCATCGCCATAATAAACGCGTTTAAAGGTACGACATATTCAATGGCTGCGGGGATGAACATAACACCGAAAGCAAGTGCTAAAGCAGCCCCGAAACTTGCACCCGCCGAAATTCCCAAGGTAAAGGGGCTGGCCAGAGGATTGTTCAAAATTGTTTGCATCTGGGCACCTGCCACCGATAGGGCCGCGCCAACGATGACCGCCATCAGTGCGATTGGCATGCGGATTTCCCACAAGACCACCCGGACTTGCAAAGATACTGAATCCGGAGCAACAAGTGCCATGATTACCTGATCCAACGGATAGTTGGATGGCCCCAAAGCCAGATCAACACAGATACTGCCAAGAAGAGCGAGCCCCAGACCTAGCAAGGTAAGTTGTCGGCGCTGAACCAGGACGCGGTAGCTACCGCGCCCTGAGTTTCTTGGTGGAACGGTAGTATCGGTTGTCATTTGTCGCCATCTGTAAGGGACACCCAATAGCCTGGTACATAATCGACGGGCAGGAATTTTTCATGCAGGTCCGCGAAAGTCGCTTCTGGGTCCAGATCGGCGAACAGATCGGGATGCAGCCATTTGGCCATCTGTTGAATGGCGACGAACTGATAGGGGCTATTGTAGAACTGATGCCAGATCGCGTGGAATTGGCGGTCCTGAACTGCCGGGATGCCCGTCATTGCGGTGCGGTGCGTTAACCCTTCCAACTTACGTAATGCTTCTTGAGGGTCCGATCCCGGACCAACCCCAACCCAGTTACCGCCGGGAACATAGGCATCCCAGTTACCACCTGTGACAATGACATGATTGGGATTGGCGGCAATTATTTTCTCTGGATTAAGCGTCCCAAAAGTACCTGGGATGATATCTTTGGCGATATTGCGTCCCCCGGCCATTTCGACGAATTTTCCAAAATTTTCATCACCAAAACTCATGCAGCAATCATCGGAATATCCGCCGGCTCTATCGACAAAAACCGTCGGTCGAGCAGGGTTGGCAGCGGCGATAACGTCGGTCACGCGGGCAATTTGCTCTTTGCGATAGGTGATAAAGGCTTCAGCTTTTTTCTCTTCGCCAAACAATTCGCCGATGATGCGCATGCTGGTTTCAGTATTCTTGAAGGGATGCTCACGAAAATCCACATAGACAACTGGTATGCCGACCGCAGCCAGCTTCTCAATATATTTTGCATCTTCTGTCGCTTGCTTGGATTCAATATTCATCAGCAACACATCAGGATTGAGGGCAACTGCCTGCTCTACATCAAAAGAGCTGTCCTTGAAGCCACCGAAAGTAGGGATGTCCGCCATATGCGGGAATTTCTCCAGATAGGTCGCATAGTTATCTGGGTCGGCTTGAGAGAAGTCTTTTCGCCAACCGACGACCCGTTTGAACGGATCATCATTGTCCAGTGCTCCGACAAGATAAATCTGGCGACCTTCACCAAGGATAACTTTATTCACGGGGCCATTAACAGTTACTTCCCGTCCTGCGACATCCGAGACAGTAATCTCTTCTGCTAGAGACGGAGAGATCGCCATGGCAAATCCGATCAGTGTTTGAAAGGCAAGATGTCTTAACTTCATCATATTCTCCTGCTGTGCGCGCCTATGCAAACTTGGTAAATAAACAGGTAATCTGCTTTCATTACCTATCTGCCAACATAAAAGTAAGTGATAATCATTATCATTTGTTAATTGGAGGTACATGCAATTAATTCTCATTACAAGTATTATTTGTGGTGAGAATCTAAAGCTCGCTATTTATTGGCTTTACATCTGGGAGACGAAAATATTGTCTCTGATTTCAAAAAGATCGCTGAGCGGATCTTAAAAACTGATGAAATAATCGCTGTTATTTTATAATGCTGCATACGGAAAAATCCTAAACATCTTCATAGCGACGGCGATTATGTTCATCAGTTTTTGCTTTTGGGTTCTGTTGCCCTTCATATATATTGCCTCTTATATAAGGCAAAGATCCTTTTTCAGGATAGCATAAAAAGCCCCAGAGAAGAGGCAACATCCCGATAGGTGTTCTGTGTCAGGTCACGGGACTTTGCGGTTCCTTCTCGGATAACATTCAGAACATAACCGGGATCTTGGGAAAGCTTTTCCCGACGTTCTCTGATCGGTGCAATCAACTCCTGAAGGATATCATTCAGCCTGTTTTTCAGTGCCATATCACCCAACCCACCTTGTTGATAGTGGTGTTTTAGCTCTGCAATTGCTGTGGTGTCTTCATCAAAAGCATCCAGATAGGTGAAAACCACGTTGCCTTCGATCTGTCCTGAATCCTCAACTCTTAGGTGGTTGGGGTCCGTATACATTTGCATTACCGCCGCTTTTATTTCATCAGCAGACGCGGAAAGCGCAATGGCATTACCCAGAGACTTACTCATCTTTGCTTTCCCGTTAATACCGGGCAACCGACCCGTTTTGGGGATGATGGCTTTTACGTCCGGTAAAACAGATGCATTGGCCGTCGCGTTGATTTTCCGGATAATTTCATTGGTTTGTTCAATCAGGGGGGCCTGATCTTCGCCAACTGGCACCACCGTAGCCTTAAAAGCGGTTATGTCTGCTGCTTGGGCTGCGGGATAACACATAAAGCCTGCGGGGATATCGCGGCCAAAATTGCGGGCTTTGATTTCATCCCTGATTGTCGGGTTTCTCTCTAGCCGGGCAACGGTGACAAAGTTGAGATACAGCATCGACAGTTCCGCCAACGCGGGAAGGTGGGATTGTAAGCAAATTGTTGTTTTGGCCGGATCGATCCCGACCGCCAGATAGTCCAATGCGACTTCGAGCACATTGGATCGTACCTTTTCGATATTGTTTGCGTTATCTGTTAAGGCCTGGGTGTCAGCCAACAGCAAGAATTGTTCGTGATCATCCTGAAATCGTAATCGATTTTTAAGTGATCCGGCATAATGCCCGATATGCAATGGCCCGGTTGTTCTATCACCAGTCAGGATGGTTGGTTTGTTTTGTGTCATGGTTGTCTCCGAAAAAAACAGAGCTGCCCCATGATGCCGGAAATAAAAAAGCCGCCCATGAGGCGGCTCAAAAAATAGATACGAAATATCCTTGTGCCGCTCCGTTCAGGAACGCCACCAGCGATTAATAAGTGTTGTGCATCGATATTTCATATGCGTGGGATAACATTCTCATACATGATGTGGCAAGGGGAAACGTGATGTGAAAAAGAAGGCCGTGAAAGTCAGGTAGATCAACAGGACGACACAATTATAAAGCTGTAATGCCGTTGATTTAGCCGGACGTACTTCTATTCTTGAACAATCAGTTTTCTTTCGGATGGAAATGGGATTGGGGGAGAATACTAACAGAGGTGCTGGCTTCACCAAGGACGGCGACGTATCCCTGTTGAATGGCTTGATTGCGGATCAGGCCACGGCCTTTGGCGACGGCGGCGCGTAGATCCGGGTCTTGCTCGGTAAAGGAACCGCCAGCTTCCAAAGATGCGTTTTGAAAGGTGATACTGCCAAGAATTTGAGCGCCGTTGCCAAGGGTTGACTTGCCAAGGATGGTCACGCCGCCGAGGTATCTACCGTAATCGCCGATATGAATTGTGCTGTCGGGGGAGTTCGCTTTGATGGTTACGCCACCTTCGGGGCCAAACTGGTTGTTTGACCCGATGGTGATTGTACCGCCGCTGGCTTCCAGATAGGTCTGGGCATAAAAGGTATTGTCATTACCAACGGTGATGGCGTCGTTCTTGTCAGAACGCATAACGCTATTGGGATAGAAAGTGTTGCCTGTGCCAACCTTTGCATGCACTGAAATCAGAGTTGAAAAAGGGTCCAGCACTGTGTTGCCACGGGCAGTAAGCTCCATGGTTTCAGCTAAAGTTCTGAACCCGTTTTCCTTGCGTTGTGCATCAATACTGGCAAGTAGATCGTCGTTGGTGGGCATGTATCCATCCTGAGAAAATATTGCCCATAATATTGATTTATATATGTTTATGTAAAGTTTTTTGACTGATGACCTAACGGACTTTAATCCAGTTCGTTCAGGGCATTAATCGCTTTCAATACCCGTTCTTGATCCGCAGCGCCTAGCGGCAGGATTGGCAAATGTGGAGATGCATCAGAGAGCGACAGGATATTGGCAGCAGCATACATAACCCTCATGCCGCCAAATTCTTTAAAGAGCGTCCAAAGCGGTTGGAAGAATTGATCAATACGCTGGACCTCTTGTGCATCACCAGCTTGCGCGGCTTTTGCCAATTTCAGGGCCTGAGAGGGGAAAAGCCCGCCAACCACGCTGTACCATGTATCGGCCCCGGCAAGAAGACCCGCCGCGCAACCCCAATCGCCACTATAGCCAATAGCAAAGCCATCCTTGTCGGCGGTATTTTGGCGAAGTTGTGCCAGATCGGCCTCGATATTCTGACCTTGCGGTAAGGGCATCTTGACGGCAGTAATGGTCTCAATCTGCGAAAGACGCTTTAAAAGATCCAGTGAAAAGGTGAAATGGGTTGTGCCCGGGTTATTATAAATAGAAATGGGGAGGTCTGTGGTACCTGCAACCGCAACAAAATGTTGATAGACTTCCTCTTCTGTCAGGGGTGTGTAAGAAACCGGGGCCAGCAATAGGGCATCTGCCCCTGCATCGCGTGCGTCCTTTGCCAATGCCTGTACGTCATCTGTTCTAAGCGCGCCAATCCCAACGATCAAGGGGGCACGACCATCAATAAAATCGGCAGCCATGGCAACGGTGCGTTGTCGCTCGGCCCTTGTCAGATAGGCATACCCGCCCGTACTGCCCAACAGTCCAATAGAATTGACTCCGGAAACAATTCTAGTATCGTTCCCGGAACCGACCCCGGCTTTTACAATTCGGTCCAGCAAAAGGCAGAGTTGATCGCTATTTACCCGCCCATCCTTATCAGTGGGCGTTATCGGGAAGGCAGAGAGGCCGTGAAAAAATGACATTGTGGTTTCCTGGGTTGTTTTCTGGCTTATTCATGAGGCAAATCTGCCTCGGAGATTTATCAATAATTCTCTTTGTCTTATTGATTTATTTTTACGAGGCATAGGGCCATTAAATTTTCTGGTATAGGGCCAATGTATAATTCGTCGAGGAAGGTAACTGGTTTAGAGCTGTAATATGCGGAAAATCGACCTTGATGCTGTATAAATGGCTTGAAATTCAGATGGTTGGCCTAGGTGAGTTGTATGTTATGTAATCAAGGTAAAGCTAATAAGCTAAGTCGGTGTCTGTTTTGCCGTGTGTGTTTTCATTCTGCGGAATATTTTTGCAACCATTCTTAGGAACCAAGAAACTTTCGAGCGGGCAATACGTAGTTTTTGATATGCATAACGATCTGCCTCTTCTTCTTGCGAGGGGACCTGACCGCCTTCTTTGTGTTTGTGAAAATGGTGCCCTATTTCATGATAAAGCGTTTTTTGTATGAAAAAGTGATCTATAAAATTAAGAAACTTGAGCTTCTCAACATATTTAAACCAAACCAGATTGATAACTCCAATATAGGGCAGGTATTGCCCCGCAAAATCATATTGGGGTTTAAGGGGAATAATATAAATTCTGGGAACCCCTTTTAAATCTTCGTCCGGAATTACCTCCAACCATTTTAAAACAAAGTCTGTTGCGTGATTTCGTGGGTCCAGTGTTTTGTCTTCAAGAATGAGAACGCCCCGATGCTCTGTTTCTGTGAAGTTGGTGCGCTTAAATCTAAGGATTGAATCAAAAGATCGTTTGATAACAGGGTCAGTTTTGGGGGTAACGGAATTGTTTACAAACTGTTCCGATAGATTTTCATCAAGATCGTGCAGAATGGTCAAGAAGCCTGCCGCGAGTATCGTATTCGAAGAATTATACTTTTCAAGATCCAGTAGCTTTAGTTCCCTAAGTAATAAGGGAATTGATTTAACACCACTTTCATAAATGGCTTTATAGGCCATTGCTTGTGTTGGGTCGTGGTTACTGATTAATCCGCGCTTTAAACGATTAATTGCATTTTCAAGGTCGTTGTTCTTACCGTTTTGTGAGGACAAAATAACTCTCTAAACTCGTTCAGGTTCATGACTGCTACAGGATTTCGCCGAGATAGGGGAAGGCGCACCAGGATAGTAAAATAAAGAGGGTAAGGTTTGCGCCCAAGATCAAACGGCGTGATTTTTTGATATGGCCAGCAATGCCCATTGTCAGGGCTATAAGAAATCCAACAATATTTTCTATGGCGATGAACTGTGCATACTCATAGCTTCGATACTTCACGCCAAGATCCCACGTGTTGAGAAAATGGTAAAAATTCAGGAATGCAAATGCCAAAATCAGGGAAACAACCACCTTAGAGAAGTGCTTGGAATTGGAAAATATCTTTAAAATCAGCATATAGAGCAAGGGTGTTATAAAGGGAAAGATGTATTTTCCGCCCATAAGAATAACGATGAAAAGAGGCATTGGGTAGGGGGTTAGAATATTTGGTATTCCAAATAGTCTCATGGATAGAGAGACGAGGAACAAAAGTCCTGCGCCGCCAAATAACCAAGCTCTTTCAGGCATTCTCATTGTTCCTTTAATTGGAGTATCTCAGAATAATCAACTTAAAGTGGTGTTGCGAAAAATCAAGTAAGATCATCAATCACTCTCAATAATGCCTTTCCGTTCCTTAATTCGTTGGACGAAGAAATCGATAAAGGTACGGATGCGGGGGACGCGGCGCAGGTCTTTGTGCATGAGCAACCAGATGTCGCGTTGGCTGACGGTTTGGCCGGGGGTGAGGCGGATGAGGTTGGGATCTTGCTCGCCGATAAAACAGGGCAGGATGGTCGCCCCGATGCCAAAGCGTACAGATTCCAGTAAGGTGGCGACGGAATCACTGCGCAGGCGACACATATGATCGGGAATTTCGGGGGCCAGTCTGGGCCATGTGGGCGTCGCGGTGCCATCGTCCCAGTTTAGCCAGACAATCTTGTCATGGTCGCCCTTTAAGCTGTCGAGATAATCCCGGGACGCATAGGATGCAAAGGTGGCAGTTGCCAGCTTGCGACCAAAGAGATCTTCATTGGGGGTGTTGGTGGCATAGAGGGCCAAGTCTCCGAGCAATGGGTTGTTGGATATATCTTTATCAATCATATCCTGCGTGCGAATACGCAGGTTAATATCGGGATATTTTTGCAAAAATCCGGACGTCACAGACATCAGCAGATGGTTCGAAAGAATATCGGTTGTGACGATATGGATTGTGCCGCCTTGTTGCTCGCTCAGTCCGGCGATGTTTTGATTGATATCCTCAACTTCTTTTTCCAGTCGGGCGGCACCCTCAAATATTCGTTGTCCAGATGGGCTTAGCGTGTTGCGCTTGGCGCTTCCAATAAAGAGGTTCAGGCCCAGCCTGTCTTCAAAGGATTGGAGCTTGCGCGATACGGTGCTTTGATCCAGGCCGAGCTGTGCTGCCCCGGCTGTGATTGATCCACAGCGGGCAACGGCCAGAAATATACGAAGATCATCCCAATTTTCCATCCATGCAATATAGCATAGTTTTTATGTAAATCTATCTATTTACGGTTTTTGTACATGTGTGTGACAGTGCGTTTACCCATTCAAATTTGTCATGTGTTCAAAAAGGAACCACAACATGTCTGCATATTTTGTTGCGCATTTCGAGGTGAAAGATCCTATTAAACTGGCAGCCTATTCAAAAGCTGCGGCCCCGATTATTGCCGCGTTTGGTGGTGAGCTGTTGTTCAAAGGCGGGGCAGATAAGGTCCTCACAGGGACAGACCCGCTGCCAAGTACCGCAGTGTTCCGTTTTCCGGATCAGGAAAAGCTGAATGCTTTTTATCTCTCCCCGGAATATCAAGCCCTGACCGTTGCCCGCGAAGCGGGTGCAAACATGGTCCTGTCAGCTTTTGATGCTGCCTAGGGCGGCGTAAAATGACGCCCTGAAAAGAAGGCCAGCTTGGAAATATAGCTGGCTTTTCTTTGGGCTCGTCTTTTTTCAGAGAGGAATAGGATGCCGCTAAAACCAAAAGACTTACAACCTGAAAAGACAAGGATGCCAGAAAACGCAAGGATGTTTGTGATTGACCTTACATATATCGTTCCGCTTGAAGCGGTTGATCCCTTGATTGATGATCATATAAGCTTTTTAAAAAAGTACTATGCACAGAAAACCTTCATTGCATCGGGGGCGAAGGTTCCCCGTGAGGGTGGGGTTATTCTGGCGGTATCTGATAGCAAAGAAAAAATCGAAACTCTGATAAATGAAGATCCGTTCCACCAAAATAACGTGGCCCGTTACACCATTACCGAATTCAGCCCGACGATGACGGCCTCTGCGTTGGGATCAATGTTGTCTGCGTAAAATACCGGAATAAAAATTCCTGTACCTGTTTTACAGCTCACCTTGAAAACTGTACCTTGGGATTTGCCGTAAGATATTGATAGAAAAGACGAACACAGCGCGATAGGTGCAATATAAATGTTAATCCGCCTTGCCCGAGAAACCGATTTTGCCGCCGTGGTTGAACTTTATGCCGAGTTTGGCGGGGACGTTCCCGGAATTTCCGGCGACGAAGGGTTGGTCCGGTGGCGAGAGATACTGGCGCATCCCGGCACGTCGGTCATTGTCGCCGTGGATGAGGGTAACGACGCAACAGCGGGGGGACAGGAAAAGGGGCAAGCCTGTGACCCAACCTGTGTCCCCGTCTGCGCAATTGTTACGCTGCATGTTTTGCCCAACATGACCTATCTCGGGCGGCCTTATGCCTTGGTTGAAAATGTCATTACATCGCAAGCATATCGCGGGCAGGGAATTGGCCGACAGGTAATGGAACGGGCCATTGATATGGCATGGGACGCCAATGCTTATAAAATTATGCTTTTGACGGGCAAGGGTCGTAAAGACGGTGGCGCCAAGGGTTTTTATGAAAGTTTGGGCTTTTCTGACGAAGATAAATACGGAATGACTTTACGAAAGCTGCCCGCGCGTAAATAATGTTTTTGTTTTTTTGATACACCTTTTCCTTCTTCGGTCGTTTTCTTTTGTTTGCCTTGTTCATCTGGATCGATTGAATTCCTTTGTTTCTATACTTTTTTGCCCTTCAATGCGGGGGTGTGAATACGGGAGTGCGCCTTTTGCCTTTTGATGCCAGTGAGTTACAGGCTGTTGTTTTTGACATGGATGGCCTGTTGATTGATTCCGAAGCGATCTATCTGCGGTCTTCGGTTGATGCGGCCAAAGCATTGGGCTTTCATCTAAGTGATGATCTTTACAAGTCTGTCGTTGGCCTGCCCATGAAGGCGGGTGAAGGCATTATTCGCAAGGGTATGGGGGCCGATTTTCCCTTTGATGAATTCAACAGCAAAATGCACGAATTGCTAGAGATCGCATTTGCGCGTCATGTGCCATTAAAAACAGGCGTCGAAGAACTATTGGCACATTTGGCAGAACGTGATCTGCCCATAGCGGTGGCGACCTCTACCAGTAGAAAACGGGCAGAGAGCCATTTGGAACACGCAGGGGTTCGGTCTTATTTTTCCACGATTGTGACGTCTGATGATGTGTCCCGTGGAAAGCCCGACCCTGAACCCTATCTCTTGGCGACAAAGGGGTTGGGCGTATCCCCTCAAAGCTGCCTTGCACTGGAAGATTCCCACAATGGCGTGCGTTCAGCCCATCGGGCAGGATTACAAACCATCATGATCCCGGACATGTTGGCCCCCACCGATGAGATTTCGGAACTCTGCATCGCGGTAATGGAAAGTCTGCATAAAGTGCGGGAACAGTTTCTGGTTTAATAGTTGTTTGTTTTGATGTGGTGTGGGTATAAACATCAACCTTGAGAAGAAACGAGAATTCAAAATGACAGCAATCCCGTCGACCATTCCTGCAAAACTTCCTGTCTTCGATACGTTGCTTGATGCTTTTAGTCTTTGGGGACGTAATTTTTTATACTTTGCCCTAATCGCTGCTGTTTTTGTGACGGGGATTACCTTTTTTCCTACAGGAGTAGTTCCTGATTTTATCACCGGGATTACAAACGGGGAAACACGTTTTCTTTATCTTGCTGATGTGGCTATTACCGTGTTGCTTACCTATGCACTCTATTGGTTGGTTTCCTGGCGTTGCTTCCAACAACTAAATAATACGGATAGTAAAGAAACAGGTAACTGGTTTCCCAAAGAATTTTTGCGTTTGAACACAACGCTCCTAATCTTTTTGATTATTGCAGAGGTGATATACCCAGCGGTTGAAGTGTATATCTATGATGCGTATACCTCTCATGTTTTGGTTGATCGTTTATTGAACTCTGATAATCCGGGATCTATTCTAAGCGAATACTCTATCGTTTTGGACATCGCCCTACAGGCACCAAATTATATATTTGGTATTTTACTTTTTGTTTTTATACCGCTTTCCGTGATTGAAAAAACAAATTTTATTAAGGCTTTAAAGCGTACACTAGAACTCAGTAAGGGCAATTATTTTGCTATTCTGGGGCTGTTTTTATTGAACTTGGTTGTTGCAGCTGTTCTCGGGGCGATCATCTGGGCTTGTTTCTCTTTTTTGGCTGAATTTCCCGACCTCTTTGATTTGTTAGCTATCCAGTCAAAGTTTTTTGTTCAAATCTTTGTACCTTTTGTTCAATGGGGCCTGATGCTTACGTTCACGGTTGCGCTTTGGGCCGCGACCTATGCACGTCTTTTGGCGATGAAAAAAGCGAATCTAACGCAGAACTAAGAGATCTCTCAAGCACAAAGATTCCTGCTGGGAGGTTTCTTTACTGCACCTGATCTTCGGGGGTGTGTTCGCCAATAGGGACTGTTTTTCGTGCTGAAAATTGACTGAGGGGATGCCGCCAAATGATTGGTCTGGGGCATTCCCCTAGGTATTTCTGTCTTACACAAAAGAATCTACTCTGCCACCACCTTGCGATAGAGGTGCCATGTGGAATGCCCCAACACAGGCATGACCACGCATAACCCGACAAAGAACGGGATCGACCCGATCAGCATTGAACCCGCTACAATGGTGCCCCACACCGCGATGGGGATCGGGTTGGTCATGACAACTTTGACCGATGTTTGCACGGCCAAAGCGGCGCTGATGTCTTTGTCTAGCAACATGGGGAAGGAAATCACGCTGATGGCAAGAACCACAACGGCAAAGACAAACCCAACGCTACAGCCGATAAGGATAAGGTTCCATCCCGCGGGTGTTGTCAGGACCTGACCAATAAAGACACCAATTGACGTGATTTCAGTGGTGCCAAAAAGCGTGTTGAAAAGCATAAGCGCGGTGACCAGCCAGACCAGAAAGATAACCGTCAACAATATCCCCAGCGCACTGATAGACCCGATAGCGGGGGAATGGCATATGTTAAAGATGTGACGCCATGCCAAGCTCATCCCCTTTTCCCGACGACGGCTGAGTTCATACAGGCCTAACGCAGCAATCGGCCCCAACAGCGCAAAGCCGGACACGATGGGAAAGGCGAGGGGAATAATGTCATACCCGGCGGTCATACGGGCGGCCAAAAGGCCGATGATGGGATAGATAATAGCCAGCAACAGAATATGGCTGGGCCTGTGTTTGAAATCATTCAGCCCCTTGGCAAGAACATCCATAAGATCTTCGACGCTAATTTTATTGATTTTGGGAATGCTTTTTACGGCGTCCCTTTCCAGATGGGCGACGGGATCATATTGCGTTGCAGTCTTTGGCATAAGCTTTTCTCCTGAACCAATGGTTCGCGAACAGCACAGACAACTTGATACAATTTCGCAATTGGGCGACAGGCAAACGCCAATCAAAAGGGCAGGCACAAATTAAAATACTGACATTCCGCAAAGGCGGTTTCTGTCGCCCAACGGGGCCGCTATCCGCTTTTCTAAGCACTATATTACACGAAAAGAGCACCGCCGTCACCTCGCGCTGGATCACAAGTAAATGAAGTCAGGTTGTTTCACTCTCTTGGGGGAAGTTGTTCTAGGAAGATGAGAATATTACAACGTATGCTTGTTCATTTTCTGCGACAGATTATAGTGTTCATCCTGTAACGAAACGCGGGGGGGGGGGGGCGTAAATGCGATTTGTAGTTGTCGGCTTATTGATTTTATTGGCAGCAGGATGTGTTTCATCAAAACCACAAACTGGATCATCAACAAAAACTGTACAGTCAGATTTGGACTGCAACGCAACGTTTCCTTTGTCTTGCTTTACGCTCGGTAATAAGTATCGAGACGCAGAGGGACTTGATAGAGATTATCTCAAGGCAGTTCAGGCATACGAGCTTTCGTGTGATGCTGGCTTTAAACCTGGGTGCCATAACCTTGGTGACATGTATTACAGCGGAAGTGGGGTGAAACAGAACTATGCTACAGCTGCGATATATCTGAATGAAGCCTGTCTTTCCGAGTATAAATGGAGCTGTTTACGCTTGGCTAGCCTCTACGACAGAGGCTACGGTGTTGAAAAAGACGTTGATAAAGCGACGGCGTTATATAACAGAGCTTGTGATAAGAGTTTTTCTGAAGGCTGCTTAACCCTCGGAAACCGTTATTATAATGGATATTATTCTCAGCAAGGGGTCGAGCAGGATTATGATAAAGCCTATCTGTATTATAAAATAGCCTGTGAACAGGGAAACGGGGAAGGCTGTCATAATCTGGGTATTCTTTATTCCTTGGGCAAAGGTGTTGATCGGGATAAGGACAAGAGTTCGGATTATTTCAATTTAGCTTGCAAATCAGGCTATGCACCCTCTTGTCGGAAAACTAAAGAAGTCCAGTATAAAAAGCAGAACGAAATTCCTTTTTATCTAAAACAATATGTAAAGATTAATTATCAAGAAAAAGCCAAAGAGCTAGAATCTTTATGTCAGGATGGGAATGCGCAATCCTGTGCTGATTTGGGTGCATTTTATATTTATGGAACAGGTGTGGCACCGAGTAGGGAAAAAGCTTTTCATTATTTCGATCAAGCCTGTTTCGCGGGAAATGCCAGAGGCTGCTCGGGTGTTGCTGAATATTATAATAAAGGGATACTCGTTCCGAGAAATGTCGATAAAGCGGTTTCTCTTTTTAATGATGCGTGTGATGCTAATTTTTACCCAGGGTGTTTGAATCTTGGTGAATTTTATGAGACAGGGGTGCGTGGTGCTCCTGAAAATAAGCAAGCGATAGCTCTCTATGAAAAAGCGTGTGAGGGTGGTTTTTCCAATGGATGCATAAGCCTAAGTTTTGTCTATCAGAAAGACCAAATTGTAACGAAGCAACCAGCTTTATCCCGCGAGTATTGGGATAGAGGGATGTCTTTGTCCGAAGCATCCTGTGAAAAAGGTGACGTGGTATTCTGTTCTCAACTGGCTAGGATGTATCGCTATCCTCATCGAAAAACCCGTAACGGCGAAAAAGCTATCGATCTCTTTCAGTTTTCGTGTGAAAGATCTTACGGATACGCCTGTAATGAAGCCGCTGATATGTATCGTTTAACCGATACAATAAAACGCGATATGGGGAAAGCGACGCATTACTATAATCAAGCTTGCAAACTCGGTTACGCAAAGGGATGTCATAATCTGGGATATTTAAAACGGGTGGGCTTGCGCGTTGATCAAAATTATCCCGAAGCTTTGATGCTATACGAAAAGGGATGTTCAGGAGAGAACAAGGCTTCTTGTTATGACCTCGCCCGTATGTACGAAGAGGGCGAAGGCACCGAGAAGAATATGATCAAAGCAAAAGAATTCTATACGAAAGCCTGTGATCTTGGGCATGTATATGCGTGTAATAAATCCAAAGAGTTTTAGCGATCTTTGAGAGGGAATAAAGAATGCTAAGAACAAGGCCAGTTGAAAGCCGTGATCTGGATCTGATTTGTGAACATCGTCAAAAGATGTTCCAAGCGAGTGGAAAACCCCGTGAAGAGGAACTCGTGGCGATGGATGTTCCCTTTCGCGATTGGCTGAGGCCACGTCTGGAAGATCGTAGCTATTTTGGATTTATTGTTGAAAACGAAGGTGAGGCCATCGGTGGTATTGGCTTGATGGTTATTGACTGGCCGCCACACCCTTCACATCCGCAGGATGATCGCCGGGGATATGTGCTTAATATGTTTGTCGAACCTGATTATCGTGGGCGAGGTGTTGCGACGGATTTAATGAAGGCGGCAGATGTTGAATTTCAACGTCGAGGTATTCGCTATGCTATTCTTCACTCAACCAGCAAGGGGCGCCCTCTCTATGAACATTTGGGCTGGTCCGGGACAACAGAAATGGCAAGGCAATATTAATTCTCGGTTTGCGTGATATAGAACCTTATTCTTTCATCCATTCAGCCTGTCTTTTGTTGTTAATGCGTGTTTTTAGTTCATTGGCTTATCGCTGACAGAAGAGGGGGAACGCAATTGTTCGCGGATAAGTGTGATAAAATCGCGGACACGTTGTGGCGGTTTGGTGTCAAACTGATGCAAGGCATAGATCGGGGCGACACCAAGGGGAGATACTTTGATTAGAGAACTAATTGCGTCGATTGAGGTCGCCGTGATGTCTGGTAATCTGGCAATCCCTAGGCCACTTTGGGTGAGTTTGAGGATATCGGGCAGGCTGTTACAACGTGCACGTGGTAGAACTTTAAAAGATACCCCTTGCGGCAAACTATAAGTTACAGGGTTCCCCTGCCATTCATTGGCAATATGATCCCATTTTTCCAAAGCCTTCAGGTTATTTGGAATGCCGCCTTGCGCTTTGATGTAATCTGAATGTGCGTAGAGGCTTTCGCTTAACGTTCCAATCTTGGTCACGCGGGCGGTTTGTCCCGTCAGTTTGCCAACGCGAACGGCAAGATCGATATGCTCTTCGATCAGTTTGATTGATGCGTCTTCGGCGACCAGACGTACAGACATTCGGGGGTAACGATTCAGATAAAGCTTGATTGCGGGGGTGATAACAGCGGCACAAAGTGCGTGAGGGGCGGTAATGGAAAGAGTGCCCTGTGGGTCGCCCTTATCTTCCCAAATTCCTTCCAATGCATCGTTGTAGGCGTTCTTTATAGCAAGGCAGCTGCCATAGAAACGTGCACCTGCATCTGTTAAGGTCAATGATCGGGTACTGCGCTGGAGCAAGCGGGTATTCATGTCTGCTTCTAAACGGGAAATTGTCTGACTGATCGCGGATTTACTGCGCCCCAAACGGTTGGATGCCGTGGTAAACGAGCGTGTGTCCACAACCTCTATAAAGGTCAGCATGTCATGAATATTGGGCTTCATTGTTTAATTTTCCTAAACTATGAAATTATCTAATGCCATCTTATCGTCTTTACCTTCTCATGCAATAAAGATCCTGAAACCAATCAGATGAAAACAATCTAAGTGGTCAAGGATATTTGGGTGAATTGAGGAGGTCGTAAAATGACGACGGATCTAAAAGCAGCGGTTATCAAGGCGAGTGAAAAGTGGAAAACGGCCTTTAATTCAGGCGATGCCGTGGGGTGCGCCGCCTGTTACGAAACCGATGCGGTTATGGTTGCAAAACCCTTTGGGGCCTTTGCCGGACGTACTGAAATCCAATCCTTCTGGCAGAACCTGATCAACGATGGCTTTACCGGTGTTGACTATATAAATCCGGAAATCATGGTTCAGGATGAAAAATCAGTTCTTTTAATCAGTGGCTGGAAGATGAACAAAGCGCATGGGGTTATCACTCGTGAACTTTGGGTGCTTCAGGCCGATGGCACGATGGCGTTGCGCGAAGATCACTTCGAAGCCCAGGGATAAATTCTTTTAGGGCTGAGGAGGTTGAAAATAGCAGGGGCAGCCCTAGGATTAGGTTTTGATAGATATCTGGTTTTGTGGGCAGCCTTACAGGGAGTAATATTGAGAAAAACGAAGGGTTCATTTGCTTTTATGTAAAGGTGTTTCTAAATGGCGCACATAACAGGTACATATTTTCGAGTGCCGGATTTTTCAGATATTTGTGAGTTTTACGCTGACTTGCTAGGGATGACCATTGTTCGCAAAGATGCAGACTGTATTGTTTTCAGTTTTAATTTTTCTGAAAATTGCCTTGTATTTCAAAAAGCTGATGTTGCAGCTTATCAAGCTGGGCAAAAAGACTTTTATTGGAAAATCGGTATTACTCTCAAGAACCTGGATGAAGCTGTCAGTTATTTACGGGGTAGAGGCCTTATCCTGAATGATCCCTATCAGTTCAGGGATATTGGATATATGACTAAGCTCACAGATCCCAAGGGCTTTCATATTGAGTTACTGCAACAAGGGTTTGAGGGGAATGAACAAGCGCTTGACCACAATTCCGTAGCATCGGGGCATGCCATAGCTGATCAGGCTATTCTGGCACATATTACGCTGCGAGTTACTGACCTTGTTACGGCGCGTGATTATTTCGAAAATAAACTGGGGATGCGCTTGATGTCTATCCAACCCGTAGAGGACAGAGGGTTTTGTCTATATTTTTATAGCTGGAACGATGAGACTTTACCAAATCCTGATCTTACAGCGGTTGCTAATCGTGAATGGCTTTGGCGGCGTCCTTATAGCTTGCTTGAGTTACAGCATTGGGAAACAACTGGATTACACCTTTCCTTAACACCCCCAGATCAGGCTGGTTTCGATGGGTTTTCATTTCAGGGAAGATCACCTGTTAAGAGCAAAGTTTCTTCCGACGATCTCTCAAGAGCTTTGGTATCTTAATATTCTGAGAAAATAAGTAAAAGCACCAAAGGAAAATATCAAGATGAACGCCCAAGATAAATTCCTTGGAAATTCCAGAGGAAAATTTCTGTCAGTTATCAAAAAGTACTGACACCAGGCTGTCAGTAGGGTGTTGTTATAGGTGTGGTCTCTTTAAATTTTAAAATGGACTTCACAATGCAATACGATACCGATTTAATTTCTCCCCATAAAGATTTGTTTCTTGCGACTAGAAAATACCTGCTTTCTTTTTCTGGCATGATTGAGGTTAAAAAGGATCGCATCACCACCTATGCCTATAAATCACCAGTTCTTTTAAATAAAAACCAAAGTACCAAAAATACCGGGGGCAATATCTGTCATATGCGGACGATGTCCCATGGTATTGATCTGGGTTTCTTAAAGGGGGCACGTATGAAAGATGATCTGGAACTTTTGCAGGGAAAAGGTAAAGCCATGCGTGTTCTATCGCTTTCATTGTTGAATAAAGATGCTGTCAAATATTATGTGGATCAGGCCATTTTGTTAAATGAAGGCTAGAAAAGTGAGTAATTGAAGTAAGTATATTGTTCTATTTTTGAGACGATGAGTTTTAAAATGGATGTCTTGTTCTGAAATAATGCTGGGTTCATATTTCTTATCAAGAAAGGCACCGTGGGTTGATCGTGATATTCGGGGAGGCGTAATTCTAAATCAAAGCCCACAGCCAAATTTTTGGAAATGACTTAATTGCACGAACATTTTTTATCCATCTTCGGTTTAGATAGCCCGCTTTGGATAAGTATATCGACGATAGACAATAAGGAACTGGTAATATGCCCGGCAAATTGATCAATGGTATCTGGACCCGTGAAGAAGATATCAAGGCATCCGAAGATGGTCAGTATCGCCGCGAGGAAACGTCGTTCCGTCACTGGATTGTGCCCGAAAGCGTTGGCCGTGATGAAACTAGTGCTGCTGATGGAAATGGGACAAATGAACAGAACATAAAATTTACACCCGAAGCGGACCGATATCACCTCTATGTCAGTGATGCCTGTCCTTGGGCACACCGCACTTTGGTTATGCGCTCGCTGAAGGGGTTGGAAGGTGCTATTTCGGTATCAACTGTGAGCCCGATTTTAAAGGATGACGGTTGGGAATTCACCAATGTTGTCGGGGATATATCCGGGGATGTTACCGGGAATATTGAGGGCGGATATCCCGATCATTTGTGCGGTGAATCCTTTTTGCGCGAAATCTATACAGCGGCTGATCCAACCTATACAGGACGGGTCAGTGTACCGGTACTTTGGGACAAAAAACTCAACACCATTGTCAGTAATGAATCAGCAGAAATCATTCGTATGTTGAACTCTGCCTTTGTGGGTGTTGCTGGTAATAATACGAACTTTGTTCCTGATGACTTGAGGGACGAAATTGATGATGTGAATGATCTTGTTTATCAAAAGATCAACAATGGTGTTTATCGCTGTGGTTTTGCGGGAACACAAGCAGCCTATGAAGATGCCGTAAGTGGTTTGTTCGATGCCTTGGATGTGCTTGAAAGGCGGCTTGATGGTGTAGAGTATTTGGTCGGGAACCAATTGACCGAAGCAGATTTGCGCCTGTTCACAACCTTGATCCGCTTTGATGCGGTGTATTTTTCCTTGTTCAAATGCAACTTACGTCGCATTGCTGATTACCCGAACCTGTCTGCGTTGGTAAAGCGGATCTATGAACAGGGATCAGTTGCCCAGACGGTGAAGCTGGATCAGATCAAGATCCACTATTGGGGTAGCCTGCGCCAGTTGAACCCCACGGGCATTGTGCCTGTTGGTCCAGAGGCTGTATTATGACCCGGCAAACCAAGGATCGCGATGGAAACTGCGTTACGAACAACCCCGTCGTTCTTGCCGTAACAGACCATGTGCCGTTGACAGAACAAGATCGTTACGAGGCACTGGTTGACGAGCTGCATCAGCTTTTTAAAACCGAGGATGGTTTCTTATCGGTTGATACGGTTCGTTATAATCGGGATCGCCAAATGGAATATACGGTTCTGTCCAGATGGGTGGATGAAGTATCCGCAAAAAAGTGGCGCGAAAACCCGCGGATCAAAAACGTGCTGATGCAAATCGAAACCATCACCGGGGGCGCGGCAGATATGGTGGTCGCATCAGGGGTCGGGCTTTGGTTCGACCATATACGGTTTGATCATATGGAGGAGATAACATCAGAGGACACAGAACCCGGCTTGCCCCCAATCTGGAAGCGTATCGTCCTGAGTGTGATCGGGGTTTATCCGATGTTGATATTGTTGTTGGAACTGATCGGCCCGATTATCGGCTTTCTGCCACGGTTGGCACAGGACTTCATTCTTGTTGTTGTGTTATCCGCATTGCTGACCTGGCCTGTTATGCCCTTTCTCAGCCGTCTTCTGCGTCCTTGGCTGATGGTGAGATGAATGTTGTTGTTGTTGTTGTTGTATCGGTGGCTATCCCTTTTTACCTTGGCCCAATAGCCAGATAAAGAACAGGCCACCGACCAGTCCGGTTATAATGCCAATAGGCATATCTTCGGGGGCCATGATGGTTCGGGCCGCAACGTCAGACCAGATAACAAAGATCGCCCCGACCAAGGCTGATCCCGGCAGGATGTATCTGTAATTTCCCCCGACCAAACGGCGAAGTATGTGCGGGATCATCAGACCGACAAAGCCAATAATGCCGGAAAAGGCCACCATCACCCCCGTTACCAAGGCCCCGACGATAAAGATAATAAGCCGGAAGCGCGCGACAGGTATCCCAAGGGTCGAAGCCGTTTCATCCCCAACCGTCATGGCATTGAGATCGCTGGATTTAAGATAGAAATAAAGCCCGCCAAGCGTCAGGATAACCAAGGGGTAGATAAGTTGGGACCATTGGGCAAGGCCAAGGCCGCCGAGCATCCAGAACACAACGGTATGGGTTGATTTTTGGTCCCCAAGAAAGATGAGAATATTCGCCCCGGCCATAATGACAAAAGACACGGCGACCCCGGCAAGGATCAGCCGATCAGCAGATGTGGATGCGGTCATGCGGGACACCAGAAGCACAAGGCCAGATGCGGCCAGCGCGCCAAAGAAAGCAAAAAGTGGAACCGTCGCCAGCCCTAAAAACATGCCTGTGTGTAACAGGGCAATGATCGCCCCGAATGCAGCACCGGATGAAATGCCCAATAGATGAGGATCAGCAAGCGGGTTTCGGGTTACTGCCTGTAGGGTTGCGCCGACAATGGCCAGCCCGGCACCGACAAATCCGGCAAGGATGGCACGGGGAAAGCGAATGTCCCAAACGATCGCCTCGCGCCCTTTGGACCATGTCTGTTCGATCGTGTCTGGAGAAATCTTGTTCAGAACAATGCCCCAGACCGTCTGGGCAGGGACAGAGATCGCACCGATAGAAACTGCTAGGGAAAAAGAGATGATAAGAAAAAACAACCCCAGTGTGATCATCACGGTCATTTTTCGTTCTGATAATTGGGATGATAAAACCGACACCCGGTTTCGGGGCTGTGTGGTCTTCCACGCAGAGTGCCCGTGAACGGTGTCGTCCCCAAGGGGGGATCTTTTACTCATACTCTCAAATTCCTTAGTTTGTTACCCTAATGAAGGCAGAAGTAACGGGTTCTTACGTCGTGATAGGGGGCGGGCGAATGGGACGGGCCAATGGTGGGGATTTTCCCCCAAAAAAACAAATCACCGTCCTAAATCACCCGCCCCAAATTAATTCATACAGGCCCTATAATCCCTGAACTTATGGTCTGGGGCATTTAGGACTTATGACCCCTGAAAACCTGCGGCCAGTTTCTTCACGGCTTTGATGTTACGGGGGCCGGGGGTTGCTTCGACATATTCAAGAACAACAAAACGGTCATTCTTGACGGCATCAATATCTGCAAAGGCAGGGTTGTTTTTCATGAACGCAATCTTTTGTTCGGCTGTGACCTTGCCATAGTTCACGATCACGACAACTTCCGGGTTACGGTCAACCACAGCTTCCCAGCCGATTGTGCCCCAGCTTTTTTCGAAATCGTCCATAATGTTCTTGCCACCAGCTGCTTCGATCAGGGCTGTCGGCATCGCATAGCGACCGGCTGTAAAAGGTTTGTCTTCGCCACTGTCATAGACAAAAACACGCAATGGTTTTTCTGGTGATTTCAGGTTGTCCTGAATGGTGGCCATTTCAGACTTGTACCCGGCGACAAGTGCTTCTGCTTTTTCTTCGATGCCGAAAATTTTACCCAGATTCAACAGGTCGTTATACATATCAACCATTGTGATCTTTGGGCGATCGATAATGTGGCTACAGGATTCAGTTAGCTCATAAACATTAATGCCAAACGGGGCGAGGGTTGCTGGCGTTACTTCGCCGCCGACTTTCATGCCATAGTTCCATCCGGCAAAATACAGATCCACATCATGCCCGATTAGGGTTTCTTTGCTGGGGTGTTTGGCGGCCAGTTCGGGCAATTCCTTGACCTGATGTCGCATTTCTTCGTCCAGCGTTTTCCAGCCTGATACACCTGTATAGCCAACCATGCTGTCGCGCAGGCCAAGGACCAGCATCATTTCTGTCATGTTGACATCGTGAGATACGGCTGCTTTCGGCGGGCTGTCAAAGGTAACTTGTCGGTTACAGCTTTGGACCGTGACGGGATCGGCAGTGGCCTGTGCCGGGGTCAGAATGGCAGCCGCTGTCAGGGATGCAGACAAGATACTGCCTATGACAAGACGGGAAGGTAACAGTGAGTTTTTAAACATCTTATTTTCCATTGATAGAGGTAAGTTTTTGTAAGCTGCTCTGTGGAAACACAGAGGCGGTTATCGAGAAAGGTGGAAGGTAAAGTGGGGTTGATCACTGGGCATCAAACGCTGAATACGACTGGTAATCCCAAAAGCTTGATCAACAAGGGGTTCAGTCAAAACCTGATCTGATGGGCCAAAGGCCAAACTGTGACCATTGGCGAGAACCAGAACATCATCTGTATGCTGCCCCACAAGATTGAGATCATGCAGACTGGTGATGATGGTCATGTTCAAAGTACGCAAAAGCGAAAGTACTTCGAGTTGATGGCGAATATCCAAATGGTTTGTGGGCTCGTCCAGAATAAGAACATGCGGTTCTTGGGTTAGGGCACGGGCAACCATCACGCGCTGTCGTTCGCCGCCTGACAAGGTGCCAAAGGATCGTTTGGCGAAACTCAATAGGCCCAAGGTTGTAAGGGCGTTTTCGATAATTGCTTTGTCTTCTGACCCAACTTGGGAAAACCCACGACGGTGCGGGGTACGACCCAAGGCAACGATTTCCCAAACTGTTAAGGCAAAATCAGTTGGTTGTTCTTGAAGAACTGCGGCTATTCTTTGCGCAGCTGAACGCGGGGACATGGCCCATAGATCTTCGTTATCTATCAATACTTGCCCGGTTCGGGGCTGGTGAAAGCGATAGAGCAAACGCAACAGGGTTGATTTTCCGGCACCGTTAGACCCGACAATGCCCAGAACGCGTCCCGGTGCTGCACGAAAACTGATATTAGACAACAAATCAGGTTGTCCATTTGGTCCCCAGGAAAGGTCTTTGGCCTCAAGTAACGCGGCCTCAAGTATTGGAGCCTTCTGAGATGTTGCGAAATCAGATGTTGAGCCCTGAGATTTTGGTTCACGAGATTTAGGCTCTTGAAATTGTGGCCCATGGGGTAAAATTTTTTGTGACGCTGGATCTGGCCTTGTCACTAAGTCAGGTGTGTCTAGATTAGATATGGTCAAACCAGATGTATCCTGTAGAGATGCACATTTCATTTTGGATGAAATATAACATAAATTGTTATGTTATAACGTTTCGATTGATTGTTTTCTACAGGGTATAATCCCGGGGCGCAATCCCCCGAAGCGCACAATCGTGCCCATAGGTTGATCGCGTAGAAAGGACAAGTGGTAAGAGCTGTGTTTTCGCTCTTCTATTCTTGTTTCCCCGACTGCCGATAATGTTGGGGCAATTGTTCAGAAAGTTGTCTGATGACTTTTGGGTCGTGTTCTTTTTCATAGCACCCTCCGTGCCTGGGCAGAGAGGGAGGAACAGCGATATCAGGTCGCGGCTTGTATTGCCGGATAGCCATCTTTATCACCCATCCCGAGGCACCCCGCCCGGTTAGCGTTGATAACAAAAATGGCAGGTCTCCTGACTTGCGGGTCGAAGCAACATCTGAACCTTCCCGAACCCTATGGGGTCAGTGGTTTATCTCAGAATAGCTCGCCGCTTACAGTTGCGGGGGCAGTCACGGAATTGGCACCTGATGGTTACACCGCACCGTGTTCCCTTTTCATTCCAGACTCAGCTTTGAAATCCAGAAACCATCGCCGCAGATGCTGTCAAAAAGAAGGGGAATAATCAAGGTGAAAAATCTATGGTGACTTAAAAACGGATCGATCATAGTTTCATTCTTCTCTTCCTTGTATCGAGCGAGAAGATCAACTATTGCTAGAACACTGATTAATGTGTGGGTAATTATTTTTTTAAAGAACAGATATGAAATTTTTATACTGTAAATTATTTATAACTATTATAACCACTTTCCTCTCCTATCATGCGGCTTTTGCCGATCAACTGACAGATAATAAATTGGCTACGCTTTTTGACGAGTGTGATAGAGCCGACATGGATGCCTGTAACAATCTTGGTGTGTTGTATGCTGAGGGTAAGGAGGTTGCAATTAACACGAACCAAGCTCATGTGCTTTTTTTGCGCGCATGTGATGGTGGGCAAGGAATAGGCTGCGCTAATTTAGGGGAGTTATATTCAAAGGGAAAAAGTGTTCCACAAGATATGGGCAAGGCTGCTTTATACTATGAACGCGCTTGCCAAATGAAAATTGCCGGTAGCTGTTTTTCAATATCTAAATTGTACAAAACGGGCAGTGGTGTTGCCGTGGATCCTCAGAAAGCCTTTTCCTATTACATGCATGAAAGTGAATTGAGTTTGAAATCCGGTGACTATCAATTTCCCTTTTGTCTTCAGTTTGAAAAATCGAGTTGTTATCAAGTCGCATATGAGAACAAGAGAAAAGCTGCTGAAAAAGAAAAGCTTAGAATTGTAACAAGGGTATGTAAACAAGGTATTCCCTGGGGGTGTTACGAGTTGGGGGGGCTATATAGAGAAGGCCGTGGCGTAGATAGAGATATAAAAAAGGCGCTATCATATTATCAGGGTGCGTGTAGTGAAGATAATCCACAACTTTGCGATGAGATCGAAGCTGTTTACCAGGAAAGTACTGGCATAAAAAGAAGTGACAAAAAAATAAATTCTTTTTATGAGCAAGCTTGTGCAGATGGTGATGGGCTAGGATGTTACGGTCTCGCCAACCTTTATTCCAAAGGGATACACGTTAAACAGAGTAGGGAAAAGGCGCGTCTGTATGTTGAAAGAGCATGTGATTATGGGGAAGCGATTGGCTGTATCACTGCAGAAAAAGACAACAATAAAAACAAGACTCTTCAATAAGCTAAGGATGCAATTGCATTGCCTTAAGACCCTAACCTGTATTTTTTAGCATCAATATTTCTCGATAGGTTCATATGAATGATTAGATATTCGTTCTTTCTTTTTACATGCATTCTTCTTTCTTTCAGTATGGCGAAAGTCACGAAAGGAGAGGAAAGCTCAGTAGTGTCGGGATATGTTCTTGATCAATTAACTATGCAACCTGTCGTTGGTGCAGTCGTAGAGTATCAAGAATGGAATGTGGCATCAAAGGCCAAAAAAACGAAGGGTAATGATGGACCTAACCATGATAAAAAAGCATTTACAGATGCTCATGGGCGGTTTGTTCTTACGTTTGACCCTAATCGTGTGCTGGACTATTCAACTGAAAAAGGCGAATTTAACGGATACCCGATAAAGGTTAGTTATCAAGATAACTCCTTATTTTCTATTCTCGATGTTTTTACTTCCAAAATGCAAAAAAAAACGAGTAAGAAACAGGATTTTCATAATTTAATTATAATTGATCCAGAGTGGATTGTTGCTCCTCCCCCTACGACACCAGCATTTATCAGCTTTTTAGATCAACTCAATTTAAGTACGATCTCAGCAACAAACTGCGTTGGAAAAGGAGAGATTTATCAGAGGTCTAGGGTTGCTATATATGCTCTTAATACTGCACGGAAAGTAAGTTGGCGGTATAAAAGTCTTTCCGATTTTGATTTTCAAATAGTTACCCAAGCTTATTTAACTGTAAATCGATTGTGGCAGTATTTCTTTTACTCTTGTCAGAGTAGAAAAGGGGTGGGGGCTGAGCATGCACGCTTTTTATCAGAAAGTATTAACAATGAGATTGCGCCCCATTTGAATAATTAAATAATTTTCCCAGATTAGCGATGGCGACGAAATGTTCAAGCTCCCCCCTTTGATGCTGGTAGTCGTTTTCTTAATGCCTCGATGACTTTGGTTTCTGCTGAGGCTGCGTAACCATCGTCCATAGCTGCCTGAAACGCATCAAGTGTGGCGGCGCCGATTTGTGGGGACAGGCCAAGTTTGTGGGCGTACTTTAAGCCGTAATCTGTGTCTTTCAAGCGCCATTTGGTTGAAAAGAGGACGTTTTTCTCATGTGCTCCCTCAACCATCAGCGGGGCGTTTCTGGCAACCTGTGGGCTGCCAGATCCACTTGTGCCAAGGGCCTTTGCCACAAGGTTGAGGTCCAACCCGGCGCGTTCGGCGGTGATTAAGCCTTCTGCTGCCGCGGCGATCTGTATGGACCCCATTAAATTGACGATCAGCTTATAGGCTGTGCCAGATCCGATTGGGCCAAAATGGAGCTGGTTTGATGAAATAATTTCCAGAAAGGGATGGGCTTTATCAATGGTACTTTGTTCACCGCCCAGAAAGAGAGTGAGTTGACCGCTTGCCGCCGCATCTGGCAGCCCGGTCACAGGACAATCCAGATAATCCAGCCCTTTTGTCTTTGCAGCGGCTGATAGTTCTTCAACCCAATCGTGGGACAGGGTCGAACACTCTATCGCCAGTGTGCCGGGCTTAAGATCGGCGTTCAACACACCGTCTGGTCCCATCCACATTGCTTTTGACGCAACGTCATCCCCAACCATGACAAAGATCGCATCGGCATCCTGCGCCGCCAAGGCTGGAGAGGTCGCAAGTGTTGCACCACGATCAACCAATGGCATCGCCTTTTCGCGTGTCCGGTTAAAGACATGAACATCGTGACCTGCATCGATCAATCGCGCGGCCATACCCGTGCCCATCAGGCCAGTTCCTAAAAATGCTATACGTGCCATGTTGTTATACCTTGGATTACTGTAGAGAATTATCAGGGGGATAAATATCCTTGGGCAAGAATTGTATTCTATCTACCAAAGTGTTAGGCGCAAGAGTTCTTTATGGAACAGCTATCAAATACGTTAAATTCTATACTGTTTCCTGACAATATTGATGCATCTTTGGCGTGAGGTCGTAGGAACCTCGTGTGGGGCAAAGTCGGCTTCTACCTTGTTCAGAAAATTAACGACAGTTTGCAGTCGCGATTTGCTGAGGGGGGATATATTCTCTGGGCTGTGGTGTTGTTTTATGTGGCTGATATCATGCTTGGATCACGTAGCTTTTGATATTTGTTTTTCTGTTACTCTTGAACGGTATGATTTAGGGGTGAATAATTACCCTTTGTCGATGTGTATTTTAACAAATGTGTTGATTTGAGTTAAAGCCTCCTCTCTGTTTATTCTCCCCATACTTAGTCCAAGCCTTAACCATAATCCGTCGATAAATGTGCTTATGCCGATGGCTAATGATTCAGCATCTTCATCTGGAATAATTTCTCGTAATGCAGATACCAAGTTGCTATGCATTCGGCGATGTATTGCGTTTTGTACTCTTTCAAAACTTTCGATATGAGGAACTTCTGAGCAGAGTGCTAGCCAAGCATGAGCTATTTCTGGCTTGAAGAATTTTGGCGAAAAATTTCCGTCTATTACAGCTTGAATTCTCTCGCGAGGGGAATGTGCCGTTTTAAGTAATTCAATAACTTCGTCTCGCAGCAAAGCATTTGCATATCGCATAGTGGATTCAATCAAAGACTCTTTACTTTTAAAATAGTGCAATACGATCCCTTTTGAAACACCAGCACGGGCAGCAACCTGGGATAAGCTGGCTCCTTTGATACCAAGCTCTTGTAATAATTCGAATGAGGCTTCGATAAGTTCTTGTTTTCTTATTTCTACGATAGTGCGTCGTTTCATTTGGAAGACTTTAATTTGACTGGTTTCGGATATAGCAAAACACCAAGGGTTTGACATTGGTTGACCGGTTGGTCATTATATTAACCGATCGGTCAATAAAATATCCATCTGGTCAATATTAATTAACATAAATAAAGGATAGGGACATGGGAAAAGTACACATCTTGAGTGGAATAGCTTTTACATTTTTGCTAGGGACATCCCAAGTGTATGCAGACAGCTGTAACCAAGTAAGATTGGCAGAACCAGGGTGGACTGATTTAGCTTACACAACGGGTATTGCTGAAGCTGTTCTTGGGGAATTGGGCTATGAAACAAAAAGCGATGTTTTAGGACTTCCTGTTATTTATGCAAGCCTCGAAAACAAAGATCTTGATGCATTCTTAGGGTATTGGGATCCTGCGATGGAAACCTTCTACCGTGATTATAAAGAACGCGATGCTGTTATTACGACAACTCAGAACTTAACTGGTGCCAAATTTACATTGGCTGTTCCTAAATATGTCTATGATGCAGGTGTCAGAGATTTTGCAGACTTGGCTAAACATGCAGAAAAATTTGATCATAAAATGTACGGAATTGAACCGGGCAGCAATGATATTATGGACAAATTAATCAAAGATAATGCTTTTGATCTGGGAAGTTGGTCCATTGTAGAATCAAGCGAACAGGGAATGTTATCACAAGTGAAACGTTCTACTCGCAGGGAAAAGTGGGTCGTATTTCTTGGCTGGGCACCTCACCCGATGAATTCACAATTTGATATCGCTTACCTTACAGGTGGAGATGATTACTATGGCCCTAATTATGGTGGTGCGACTGTACATACCCAGATGAGAAAAGGGTATGAACAAGCATGTCCGAATGTCGCAAAATTTCTCAATAATTTGGTCTTTGACATCGAACTGGAAAGTGAAGGAATGGGTTATATTTTAAATGATCATCTTTCACCAAAAGAGGCTGCCATAAAGACAATTAGAAATCATCCTGAATATTTGGATAAATGGTTGGCTGGTGTCACTACTCGTGATGGTGGTGAAGGGTTGGCGAGTGTTAAAAAAGCTCTGGTACTCTGATTATCTATAACTCCCTGGAACTCAAGGACGAGATGACTCGTCCTTATTTTTTTGGATACATTTATGAAAACTCTGTTGGATACAGGTAAGGTATTATGGGTTCATGAGCGAGGAAATCGTGAAAACCCTACGGTCGTCCTGATACAGGGACTTTCCATGCAAATTGTTGACTGGCCTGAACATTTCCTCAATGCGTTAGAGAAAGAATTTCATCTCGTACTATTTGATAATAGAGATATCGGTTTATCTGAACAGTTGAATGGTGCTATTCGTTTTGAACAAGTCAAGAGTTTCGAGCAACTTAAAAAGATATACCGTAACCCTTTTTATACTTTGAATGACATGGCAGAAGATGTTCTGTCGCTGTTCAGAAAGTTGGAAATAACAACGGCACATGTTGTCGGATATTCCATGGGAGGAATGATTTCACAGTATGTTGCTGCAAAGTTACCTCAACAGGTGTTGAGTTTGACTGGTTTAATGACCTCTGGCGGCCAAGCTGGTTTGGCATGCTCAAAAGATGTAGAGTTGGCGATATTACAGCAAACGTGGGATTGGGGTGATATCGAAAGTGTAGTCAAGCAGTCATGTTTGGTAGAAAATTTATATACGGGTTCCGGTTATTCATGGTGTCAGAATGAGTTTGAGGAAAGCTCAAGAGTGAGTTTGAAAAGGTCATATCGACCACATGGGGTTTGCCGTCAGTTGTTAGCCATTTTGTACTGTGATGATCGAAGAGAGATGCTGGAAAGTCTTACAATTCCTACGTTATTTATACATGGAGATGAAGATCAATGTATCCCCTTTGAGCATGCAGTTGAAGGGGCTAGTCTTATGCATGGTGGTGAGTTTTTAAAAATACGCGGTATGGGGCATAGTTTCCCAGCAAGTCTCCAATCTTATTTCGCTGAACTGATTACTAAGCATATTAATAACAGCATAAGCTAAGAAAAATGCCCATAATGTATTGTGCTACAGGGATCTATGCGTATGGGAAAATATGTAATATAGCAACCTACTTTATAAGCTTGTTGACTTGACCTCACAAATTATTTTAGGCACTACTTTCTCCTGAAGAACTCTTCTTTTACGTCACCATAATCTGTATTCGCTTCATTTCCCGTTATGCTCGGCTTATTATATGCGTCTTATTTTCCATGAGGCAGTGAGCACTTTATAATCTGGGAATGAAAATCTGCGACGAGTAAACAAAGGCTGAAAAATGAAATTGAACCGGCGCGAAGCATTGGCGTTGATGGGGGGCACTTTGGTTGCATCCACTGTCGCGGCATCTACTCTGGCAACACCTGCTTTTTCAAAGAACCGTAAAATTACCGTTGGTGCGTTGCGGTTTACCAGCCATGCGGCAAGCTTTATCGCGCTAGAGCGGGGATACTTTCAGGAAATGGGTCTGGATGTCGAACTGAAGTTCTTTCAGGCGGCAACACCCATGGCCGTTGCGATCGCTTCTGGCGATGTTGATTTTGCTGTGACGGCCATTTCCGGCGGGTTGATTTCGTTGGCTGATAAAGGCGCGATCAAAGTTATCGGGGGCGTCTTGTCAGAAGAACAGGGCATTGATGGCCAGAAAATACTGGTATCTGACGCAGCCTTCAAGGCCGGGGTAACATCACCGGACAAACTGGATGGCAAGACCTTTGGCATGACCACCGCCGGGTCTTCGTTTCATTACATGGGCTCTCAAATTGCTGCGAAAGAAGGTGTTGCCCTGAAATTCAAGCCGCTTCAAAAGGTTGGGGCCATCATCGGTGCGCTGAAAACCGGACAGATTGATGCCTGGTCTATTGTGCCGCACATTGCCAAGCCACTGGCTGGGTCTGGGGCGGTGCATATCATTGGGGATGTGTCTGACTATCTGCCGGATTATCAGGTTACGACGGCTTTTACCTCTGCTAAAAATGCAGCGGAAGAGCAAGAAATGACCCGGAACTTTATCGCGGCTTACAGCAAAGGTATTGCCGATTATAACGCCGCCATGGTCGATGGCACGTTGGGGGATGCGGGTCGCGAAGAAATGGTCGATTTGATCCACCAGTATGTCTATGCCGATAAACCACGGGAAAAAGCGGCTAAGTCCATCATTAATGGATCTATGCGTTTGAACCCCGGTGTGGCAATGAATGCTGGTTCCATTGAAAAACAACTGAACTGGTTCAAGTCTGAAAATCTGGTAAGTGGCACGATCGGTCTGGATCAGCTAATTGATAGCAGCTACGTCAAAACCCTTTAAGGGCATTGTCCTCGTTTATGGGCCACTGATTGATTGGCCCGTGATTTATGTACCAGTGATTTATTGAATTGGGTTTTGCTCAACGGGATTTTGCTCATCTGGGATCAAAGTATAAGCGGCGGGGTTTTATACTCCGCTGTTTCTTTTTGATTATAACAAGTTGGTTCTATGCTTATGGAACTTTATGGGTATCAGGTTTATGGATATTAAGCGTTATGGATATTAAGCTGGCGGGCATTCATCATACCTATGGCGACCGGGAAGTCCTGCGCGATATAAACCTGGATATTGCATCGGGACAGATCGTTTGTATTGTCGGGCCGTCCGGCTGTGGAAAATCAACACTGTTGCGGTTGCTCGGGGGGCTGGAACGGCCCACTTCGGGCGATATTCTTCAGGTCGGGAATACGCCCGAGGGGTGCCTCAATCCGTTGACTTATGTGTTTCAGGACTTCGCCCTGTTGCCGTGGCGCACTGTGGCCGGAAACATTTCACTGGTTCTGGAAGATCACGGCATTGGTCAGGCCGAAAGCCAAGAAATTATCAATGATGTTCTTGCGCGTTGTAAGCTCAGCGATTTTGCCGATGTCTTTCCCAAGCAGATTTCTGGCGGTATGAAACAGCGCGTGGCTATTGCCCGCGCGCTGGCGGTGAACCCCGCTGTTATGTTGATGGATGAGCCACTCTCGGCGTTGGACAGCCAAACCCGCGAACTTTTGATGGACGATATTGTCTCGCTCTGGACCCGTCAGCCCTTTACCGCTGTGTATGTGACCCACAATCTGGCCGAGGCTGTGCGATTGGGACATAGGATTGTGGTGCTTTCCCGTCGTCCGGGCGAAATCCGAGAGATCGTGAGCATTGATAAACCCTTGTTAGAACGCAGACACGCCGACCCGGATCTGGAACAACAGCAAAACGCCCTGTGGCATATGATGCGGGACGAGGCCATGGCCGCAGATGCGGAGCTGATCAATGCCTAAGAAGTCACAGCCTGAGAAGTCAAAACCCGAGAATTTAAAGCCTAATAATGCCAAACAAGTATCTGATCCGAATTCAGGAATGAATACGCGAGATACCAATGCTTCTGTGGCAAATATTGGTGCCCCAAATACACCAGTTAAAGCTCCTGAACAAAGGAGCCAAACCAAAGGGCAGCCTGTCCCTTTTCGCGGTGGCGGCTTTGCCCCGGTATCCCGTCCGTGGATGGGATTTGTGGTGTTCTTTGTTCTGATTGCTTTTCTAGAGGCCGGAACCCGCATAGGGTTTATTTCTGCCCTGACCATGCCCAAACCGTCGGATGTTTTTAATACCTTTGTCGAGCTTTATAATTCTGGGTTGTTGTGGACGCATTTGGTCCCCAGCTTGACGCGCTTTGTTATAGGGGCTGCTATTGGCAGTTTAGTGGGCGTTAGTCTGGGCATTGCCATTGGCCTGTTCTCTTATGTTCGGGCGGGGCTGGTTCCCTTGATCGCGGCGCTTTTCCCGGTGCCAAAGATCGCGTTACTACCGCTTTTTGTGATCTGGTTTGGTATTGACGAAGCATCCAAATACGCCCTCATTGCCTTTGGGACTTTTACGCCGATGGTTGTCGCCACCTATGGCGCGGTGGACAATGTAGATCGTGGCCTGATCCGCATGGGACAGAGCTTTAACCTCTCGTGGTTTTCCATCGTACGTAAAATCGTCTTGCCGGGTGCCATGGCGGGTATTTTGTCGGGCCTGCGGATCGCGCTTGCCATCGCCATTATCCTGTTGGTTGCTGCCGAAATGCTCGGCGCAGAATACGGCATCGGTGCATATATCCTTCAAGCCGGATCACTCTACGATTTAGAGCGCCTTTTCACAGGCGTTGCCATCCTCTCAATCCTTGGCGTGTTTGTGAACTCAGCCATCGGATTGATTGAAAAGCGCGTACTGCGGTGGCGAGGAGTATGACACTTACTTCTTTTGATTGTTTTAGTTTTGGTTTAAATTTTTTTAATTGATATTTTCTGTCTGTTGTGGAGAAAAAATGCTTGGACTTAAAACGATTTTAATAAGGCTTGTTAGTCTTGTTTGGGTTCTACTCATTTTTGACGTTGCCAAGGCTGAAAATAATGCGAGCGAAGCATTCACCTCATTTGAAAATTCCTGTCTTTCAGGAGATTTAGATGATTGTAATACAACGGGATATTATTACGAACACGGCATTGGTGTTGAACTCGATCCTGATTTTTCTCTGCTGTATTATACAATGGCATGCGAGGGTAAAAATCGCATGGGGTGTTATAATCTCGGACGACTGTATGCAAATGAGCGTGGTGAATATAGAAACTACGAAAAGGCAGAGATATATTTAAAACAGTCTTGTGATGCAAAATATACACGAGCTTGTGGGTATTTAGGGGAGCTTTATACCACTGGTAAGCTGGGTGAAAAACATCGGAAAACCGGGATATTATTGTCAAAAAAATCTTGTGATGGAAATAACGTACAAGCCTGCACAAATCTTGGGGAATGGTATTGGAGCGGAGTGGGCGTTCCACAGGATAGCAAAAAATCTATTTTTTACTATGAAAAAGCCTGTAATGCTGATGGTGCAGAAGGGTGCTATCAGATGGCGTTTTATTATCAGTTCAGAGTTGCAAATAAAGATATTAACAAGGCTATAAAGCTTTATGAAAAATCTTGTGTAAAAGAACATCCTTGGAGCTGCTTGGCACTCGGCGACATCAATAATTCCGGGTATTATTTTACGCCTGATTATGCAAAAGCCTTATCCTATTTCCGTGGGATTTGTAATGAAAGGCTTGCTGTTGGGTGCGCGGAGTTAGGGCGTATGTATGCATCTGGCCGGGGTGTTCAGGCCAATGACCAAACTGCATTTGATCTTTTCCAAATTGCCTGTGACACAGGTGTTGCCCTGGGATGCTCTCAATTAGGCATTATGTATGCAGAAGGTCGGACTGTGCGAAAAGATCTAAACAAGGCAAAGCAGCTATTTGCGCAGGCGTGCGAATGGAAAGATAACATTGGTTGCCAAAAGAAGTTTGAATATCAATGAATAGTACGGGGTGATATATTCATTTCTATTGCATTGATATAAATACTTGATCGCCAAGTTTATCTTATCCACATTATCACAAAAATTCATTGGTACATAATCGCCTTATCACATAAAGATAAAGCCCGTCTTATTCTGATGGGCTGCTTGGCGTTATTTTTGTCGGCTTGGCAACGCGGCTTGCCTTGAGCAGATAACTCTAAACCAAATCCCAGATTGAAAAGCCCTGTTCTATATCTTGATCCTGATGGAGCAGGGCATCGGGTTCAAGCTCTGTTACTTCTGGCGGGTGGTAGCTGAGGATGTCGTAAACTTCGTGGTGGGCGATCAACAGGTAATGGGTTGGGGCACGCTTTTCAAAGCGGTTATAGCTTTCTTTGTCCAGCCACTTGAAGAACTTGGAATTTTCCACGGTAAAAAGCCCATAGCCCTGTGACGCCAGAAGTGAAGGGTCCATGGTTGCCAGCATCCGCAGGCGATAGCTTTCTGTGGATTGGCGATAGCTTATGGTGCTGCCAAAGGTGATACAGTACCGTTCTTTTTGTGCGGTGGCCGTTCTTTTTATTTCTTTTGTTTTTCCGTCTTCTCTGGCAGGGCCGGCTTCTCTGGTGGTTTCTTTTTCATAAAGGTCGCTTTCGACCAGCAGTGTGATTTTCTTGTTATTTTCGATCAGGCCGAGTGTTGTGATTTTTCTGGGCAATGCGGGGGTCGTTTCATACAGGGCGTAAATTTCTCGCTTTTTTTTCAGGACTTTGTTTTTAAAAGCAATGCTGCTTTTGCGTGGCGATAATTTTTTGGCACTTGATGTCAGAAAGCTGAGAACCCCACCGTTGGATTGGCCATAATCATCCGGCGCAGATTGGCTGGTCAGGCGCTTGAGCAACAGGCGAAAGTGGAACATTTCTAGTTCCATTCGGCCACTTTCCTTGGGGTCAAAAATATCAACAATGCCGACCTTGCGTCGGGTGCCGTCTAGCTTGATATCATAGAGATTAAAGTGGTGTTCGCGAAACCGGGGACCACGCCCTGAAATCATTTCATCGATTTCTGTCTCCAACAGTCGTTTGGTTTTTGGATTACATTCGTCGAGTAAAAAGCGTTCGGCCAAATTTGGTTTCATTCGCGGGACATTCTTCTTGTCTGATTGTGGCTTTTGGTCTGGTTGTGATCCTGGTCAGACGAATGCCGATATCTTTTGGCATAGGCATCACGGATCTATCATGGCTTATTCCAACTTGGACAATAGCCCCGCATTATTACAGAATTGTTTTGGTTGGTTAAAAAAAGCAATACAGCTTGTTTATGTATTGCATATGCGATGAAGTTAAATTTCATTACATTTTATTTGGATACCTACACAGCTCTGTGTCCGATGTAATCTAATAAAGTTGCCAGCCAGACAAAGTTATAAGGTATGGGGGCATCATCCTCGTTTTCATCATTATTGTTTGCGATCTTTACCATTGCATCATAGTTGTCGGTGAGCTGTCCTAAACCTGAAAAGCGAGGTTCTTTGGTTGGATCCAGTGCTTCTTTATGCTTCATGACCCAATACAAATCATGCTCTAAAGGGATTTCGGTAATATTGGCTTCTTCCAGATAAGCAAAAATTTTATCACTGGCACTTTTTAAGGTAGCAATATCAATCGTCATGGCTTGGCCTCTTATCAAGTTTCAGAGCCTTCTCGGGAGCGACGGCCATCAAAAGCTTTTTGTAGAGTTCATAGAGATCAGAATAGGGAATAGTGTATTGATGGCTTGGGGTTAAGGTATAGGGCGATTTCTGTTTTGATAATTCAAACAGCTGAATCAACATGCCGCCATCGACCAGAATGCGGTCAGGTTTTTCGCCGTTAAACCAGTTTTTAAAGCGCCCCCAAAATGTTTTGTCCCGATCAATGATTTCACGCATTACCTCGAGCTTTTTTTCGGTCGCGATGATCAGGTTGTCCGGGCTATAAGTTGCGGTAGCAAGAAATTCTGTAACTCCATGCGTAATTGCATCTCTGAAACCAGAGTTTTCGTGGGGGTCATTATATTTTTTAATATTCATCTTCGAATATCCTGTTCTCAGGATGTTGGTGAAGTCAGTTGTGATGCTTTATTGTAAAGTGTCCTTAGCTCAACATGATCAATTTCATAAAGCTTCTGTCGATCAATAGTGATGATGGGTGTTTCCTCAACAGTATCGTAAAGTTGCTGGATAATGGTACCATCCAGTGTAATGATACGAGGGTTATCGCCAGCCATTTTGTTGTAGATACGCCCGAATAAGGTATTTTCTCTATCCCTAATTTGGTCAATCTGCTTTAGTTGATTGGACAAATGGATCAGTAAGTTTTCCGGGCTGTATTCTTGGGCGCGAATGGCTTGGGTATAGCCGCGGACAACTTTCATACTTAATGGCTCTTCCAAGGGTGGTTTCCCAAAGAGAAATAGCCAGCTTTTGGGTGCTGCGTTTTGCCAATAGTCCCGCCAATAGTTAAACAGAAATGTTTCCTGTTTCTTTGCTTTTTTCATCGGGCCTTCGCTTATCTATTCTGTGTGGTGAGAGTTTACGCTTTATCAAAATTTTGCGGATCAAAGTCTTGCGGGGCAAGGTTTTGGATAAAGTAACACTACCATAGCCTGTGCCAGCCACAAAAAAATATCTTGTTTGTGACGTAGATCAGATCAACACACCTCGTAACACAATCAGACAGATTATGCCGGATAGCACACTAACCACGAGTGGGTAGCGCAGGGCAACAAGCCCGCCCACCAATACGGCAATGGCTTCGGCGGGGCCGTTGGTGATCAGTGAGGGGGCAACCAGTGCGGTTAAGACTGCGGTTGGCACGGCCTCTAGCGCGGCTTCGAGGCGATAATGGGTTGTACCAAAACGCGACAGGATCAAATGGCCCCCTGCGCGGGTGGTATAGGTGGCAAGGGCACAGGCAAGGATTAGAAAAATTGTATCAGACATTGGCTGTGCTTTCCTCAGGTGTACTTATGACTTTGGGCTTGCTTAAGGCCGCAGCGATAATCAACCCGGCGATCCCGCCAAGGGTAATGTGCCAGGGGCTTCCGATTGTCAGATAAGCCGCCAGTGATACACCTGCACTTGTGATCAGGATCAGAACAAAATTTGGACGTTTGTGAAAGCCGGCAACAAGGCCTGTGAAATACAGTGGCAGAATAAAATCCAGACCATAGGTGGCAGGTGAGGAAATAAGAGAGCCAAACAAAGCACCGATGGCATTCGCGGCCATCCATGTGCCATAGATCATCAGAGCATAGGAAAAATAATAGGCGGGTCTTAGCCCGGATTTTGAGGCACGGGCTTCGGATGATGCAAATTGGGGATCAACCAGTAAAAAGAAGGCGAGAGCCTTTTGCCAAAATGAAAAAGCGCCCATTGTTCGACCGATAGAAGCGGAATAGAGCACGTGCCTGAAGTTCACGGCAAAAACGGCAAGAACGATGGACCAGACGGGTACATTCTGTCCCATCAAATCAATCATCACGTACTGGCTGGCCGCGGCGTAGATTGACAGCGACGTGATCATGACCTCGCCAAAGCTCAATCCACTTTCAATCGCAACAGCACCAAAAACGGCGGCAAAAGGAACAATGGCAATCAAAATTGGCAGGACATCTTTGATGCCATCTTTTATGTCCGATGCCTTAACCGGATTTGGAACCGTTTTTGGGCTGTTTTCCCCCGAGGGGATGCCCGAGGGAATGCCAGAGGGAATACCGCCAGCAGGGTCTTGCTCTGTATATATTTGGTCGCTCATTCGGCGGTCTCCTGACAAAAACCACAGAACAAAAAACGCTGCGTTCACTTTCTGTCACGATAACGATCGAAGACAGGAAAGCAGAAAGATTTGATTTTTGTTCGTTACATAGGGTTATTGTTCTGTATAATGAACGAACAGAAGTCGTTCGTCAAACAGAACATTCGTTTTTTATAAAAAACACTATAGAGAGTAGAATTGAGGATATGACCCCGGTTTCTCTGATTGCACAGGCAATACAGCGTGAACGCACCCGCGCAAAAATGAGCTTGTCTGCTTTGGCTTCTCAGGCTGGTGTTGCCAAATCAACGTTGTCACAGTTAGAAGGCGGGCAAGGTAACCCCAGCCTCGAAACCCTTTGGGCTATTGCCTCGGCGTTGAATATTCCGCTCAGCTTTCTGTTTGAAACACCCAAATCCGATTTCACCATTATCCGCGCCGATGAAAAAGATCAGCTTTCGTCTGACCTATCGACATTATCTTCTACTTTATTGGCTGATTGTCCTGTGTCCTGTCGCCGGGATCTCTATCGGGTTTACCTTGAAAGCGGATCGGTACGAGAGGCCGAGCCCCATACACAAAGCACGGTTGAACATGCTTTTGTTTGTCGCGGACAGGTTCGTGTTGGTCCCGAGGACAATTTACAAGAACTGTCCGAAGGTGATTATTATCGCTATCCCGCAGACAGCAAACATTCCTATGAAGCACTGTCCGACAAAGCAATGCTTATTCTGATTATGGAAAGCCCGGGGTAGGTTCGGTGATAAGTCAGGTCGCTGATGCGCGTTGGGCCATGCCCCGTGAGAACCAACTTAATCTGTCTATAACTAATTTAATAACCAAGCGTTAGGTAGCCCAACAAATATTAATACCCTGCATCTTGTGTGATGCAGGGTACTGTATGTTGAGGCCTCAACCTAAATCTGAGACCTGGTGAGCGATTGCTCTTATATTATTCAACAGGAATAAGCGTGATATTTACCGGGCTTTCGTATTGGTTGTCCGCACCAGATGCAGAATCAATTGCACTACTGATTCCAAGTGTCAGGACAACGTCCAGCGCAATGCCGGCTGCCCCAGAACCACTTTCCCAGCCACTATCGTTAAGATAGGTCGCCGTCTGGTACCCATCTTTATTACAGGTAATTGTAATATCTTCTTTGGTACGGGTGATATTAACACTGCCCGGTGTATTGGGAACTCTGCCAATTTCGACACCTTTGCGTTCTAGAATACAGCTCGCACCGGATGGATTTGTATTGATGGTAATATCCTGATCAGTACCATTAACGATAGAAGAACAGCCATTAAGGCTGAGGCCAACAAGCCCCATTGCGATGAAACGCCCCATAAACATTTGAAAAATATCCAAAAAAGTTGATTGAAAAAGCAACCTAGCAGAGTAGAAAAACAAATGCATCTACTAATATAAGCTGTATTGACTTAAGTCCTCACAACAAAAGGTGATGTTGGTTTATGATAAACAAATCTCGTTTCAAAACTCTGTTTCATAATGTAAATTCAATCTGTTCGGGGGGGTATAGGAACATAATGAAGATCGGGTATGCGCGGGCATCGGGGAAGGGGCAGAATTTGGATCAGCAGGTTGCGGCGCTGAAGGATGAGGGCTGTGACAAGGTTTATTCTGAAATTCTGGCGTCCAATCGGGTTGTCTGCCCAGCTTTGGAAGAAGCGTTGGCTGAATTGGGCGCGGGCGATAGTCTTGTGGTTTGGCGGCTGGACAGGCTTGGGCGGCGTACGGTTGATCTGATTGCTTTTCTACAGGATTTACAATCGCGCGGGATCTATTTTCAATCTCTGTGTGAGGGGTTGAATTCGGGAACGCCGCTGGGGAAAATGTTTCATGGCTTTATTGCGGGGCTTGCAGATAACGAGCGCGATTTGACCATAGAGCGAACGCTTAAAGGCTTGGAAGGGAGTACGTCTGGGCGAAAAAGCAGGTCAGGAAAATCAGATAAATCCAGCACGTTGTCCAAACATGATATCGAAGCCGCGGTGCTAATGTTATCGTCGTCAAATACCTCAGGAGCCAAGAAACCAACATTATCGGCAGTGGCAGAGGCCCTGAATATCAGCAGGACAACTTTGTCCCGTCGCCTTAAAGAGCTAAAACTTGATATAAGCAAATAAATCAAAGGACATTTTTGAATTCGGTTGAGCTTCACTGGCAAAACAAAAAGGCAGCAAAAACGCTGCTTTTTTGATCAACTCTCTTGTTCCTTTGTGTCTTGGCGATCGACAGATCGGTAAGGCGACCTTATACACCAATCTTCAACTCTTTATTTTTTGACGTTTTATGGGCGTAGATGATAGAGGTTAGTGACTTCGCAACTCTGAAATAAGATGCTGCATTTCGCCTTCGGAAAATTCAAATTCCGGCCCTTCTTCCATTGCGGTGAGCTGCATCAATTTACAATCGAGATACCGGGACAGTTCCCTGCGATGATTATTATGAATTCGCCCGGCTAGTTTGGCGACTTTACTCGCGCGATAGCCATGTTCCATTTCCTTACCTAAATCTTCGCTTAGATTTTTTGCATTATAGGCCACGATCAGAGTTCCTTTCGGTCCAGACTCTTCTAGAGTGAGATTAAACACTGGCAACACATCACTTGAACCGCACTGATTAAGGCTTTGACTTTTCCCGTCTGTCATTTTGTGGCAGATATGCTTCAAGCCTTGCAAACATGGTACTTCATTTAGCTGATAAGTACCGGGATATGCCAAAAATGACATAAAGTAAGATGTTCCTAGAGGTGTTTTTACCTTTAAGAAAATATCTTTTGTGTCTGACCTTTGGAATATACGCCGTTCGGTTTTGCCCGAATTATTGTGGCCAGATCTTTCCTGTTATCGGATAAGTATAGGGGGGCAATCATTAACAAAATCCTTAACTTTCTGTGGGAGGGGGAGCTCAGTTAATTTGATTTTGATGAGTATTCGGATTGTCCCAATCTATTCCCCAAGAGTGAATTCACAAAAATGCAACATAAGAGTCACATAAGAGGCGTAGAGTTTTTTACGTAGAATAATAAGATCATCGCGTATGGTCGTTATAGACAGAGTAGAACCGGGCAAAATAGATCCGGACTGGTATAAGCTGAGCTGATAAAAGTAGGTGAGGGCAAAATGTTCTGGGATGAAACATCAGATAACGCGGCATTAGTACCGTTCTTGCCGTTGCGAATTCGTCTGGCGAGGCTTTGGTCTAAGTTGAAGGATTCTTTTAAAGCCCTGCCTGATAGTCCTATATCCCCCGATAGTCCTGTATCCAAGAATTCTGTAAAAAAACCTGATTGATTAGCCAAATCATTTGACCAGTCGAACAGATAACCTGGCTGATTAATATCATATGTGATTAATCTCGGTTCTTCAGGGGCATATCCAAGCATTTATCCATCTGTAACCCGGCAATGAAACTTCTTCGTGTTAGAGGCCAAGTTCTTTTGGGGTTAGCGGTTCTGTTGGCGCAACCATTCGTCGGCAACATCCCCAAGTGTTTTGGGCGCAGGTGTTATGGGGCTGCCATTTTTGATCCAGCTCATAAATGTCCTGTTAAACTTGAAGTGCTCTCCACATTCCGATTTCATAAAACGCCGGACGTTTTGGGTGTGCCGATAACCGTCTGTAATCGGTGTATCGCGTGTTAACGGGTCTGAATGCCAATCGATTTTATTCTGTTGCTTTTTCATTCGCTTTTCTTTCCTTTTTGTTTGGTAAGAAGCATGCCCCGTTATGTGACAGGTGTATCGGGGACGTAGGTCTCAACACCGATCGGGTTGGGGCGTATATCGGATGATAGGGGCATGATCGCTCTTTGAAAATGATATGATTATTTATCCATACCAGAAAGGGCCAGAAATGAAATAATAGGACTTGGTTTCTTTTTATAACAAGTTCTCTAAAATAGATCAGATTATAAGGTCTTATAAACAGGTTTTATAAGAGGCGAAGAAAAGGGAGGGAGTATTCAATTCAATCTTTTTTCTTTATATCTGTTTATAGGCCATAACCCCCGATCAGGTGAGGTAAATGACAGACGAAAAAGCAGCAAAATATAATGCTGATGATGTTCTTGAATACGCAACAGACTGTATTCTTGCTACAGATTGCAATCTGTAGCCCTCGGGGCCCAAAATCATCTATGTAAATCGATCCCGAATAAAATTTACCTTAATTTGAATGATGATTGTACTATGCATTCATAAAACTCATGAAGTGATGAAAAGATATCGTTTTTCTTCGCATCTGCACAAATGCTATCTCCTAATCTTATTATAGGTTAAAGCTCGTTAGGCGAGTAAAAGCAATCGTGGTTGCGTTCGGAGATAAAGTAATGACAAATGATAACCTTCAGGCTAATCGCTTCCTGGCTAAAAATGAAATCCGCGCCCAGTTTTCGCAGGCAATGTCCGCGATGTACAAGGAAGAGGTTCCTGCCTATGGCGCGTTGATGGATCTGGTGGCTGATGTCAATGCCGCGTCTTTGGAACAGGACGCGGATCTTCGGGATCAATTGACCCATACTGACGGGCTGGACCGTATTACCGAAGAACGCCATGGTGCCATTCGCGTGGGTACGGAAAAAGAGCTGTTTACCCTGCGTCGTCTGTTCGCGGTGATGGGTATGGAACCTGTCAGTTACTATGACCTGTCAGTTGCAGGTATCCCCGTGCATTCCACGGCTTTTCGTCCGGTTGACGAAGCTGATTTGAACCAGAACCCTTTCCGGATTTTCACATCTTTGTTGCGTCTGGAACTGATTGAAGACGAAGCCCTGCGGGCTGCGGCACAAGAGGTTTTGGATCGCCGTGAAATCTTTACCACTGCGGCCCTAAACCTGATCGACCGGGCCGAAGCGCAGGGTGGATTGAATGCAGAAGATGCAACACAGTTTGTTACCGAAGCACTGGAAACTTTCCGTTGGCATAGCAAAGCCAATATCGATAAAGAGCTTTATAAGCGATTGCATGACGAACACCGCTTGATTGCCGATATCGTCAGTTTCCATGGTCCCCATATCAATCACCTGACTCCACGGACGCTGGATATTGATACCGTTCAGTCGGGGATGCCGAAGCGCGGTATTGACCCAAAGGCCGTTATCGAAGGGCCGCCGCAACGTAAGTGCCCGATCCTTCTACGCCAGACATCGTTCAAAGCCTTGGAAGAGAAGGTTTTCTTTAAGCAGGGTAATGGAAATTGGGCAGGAGAAAAGTGGGAAGAGGGATCACACACCGCCCGTTTTGGTGAAATCGAACAGCGTGGTATTGCCCTGACCCCGAAAGGTCGTGCCCTTTACGACGAGTTATTGGACAAAACCCGTGCGCGTGTCCGTGCTGGTGAGGGGACTTACGACGAACTGTTGGTTGAAAGCTTTGCGGCTTTTCCTGATAGCTACGAAGAATTACGTGCCGAAAATCTTGCCTTCTTCCGCTATTCTCTGAGCGATAAGGGGGAGGAAATTGCCAAGTCTGTAGGGGTGTCCGGCACTGTTGATGGTTTGTTGGAAGCGGGTATCTTACGGATGGATCCTATTGTGTACGAAGATTTTCTGCCTGTATCTGCGGCGGGTATTTTTCAATCCAACCTTGGGGACGGCGGGGCAGAAGTTGTGTACAGCAACCCAAGCCAATCTGCGTTCGAAAAAGCCTTGGGGGCAAAAGTACTGGATGAACTCGCACTCTATGCCGAGTTGGAGCAGGCTTCATTGACGGATTGTTATGAGAAGCTTTCGGCAAAATCTCTCAAGAGTGAAACGTCTGTTGCGGCTTAATGTTGGCTGCATAATAAATTATAGCCATGATAAATTATAGCCATGTCATATAACTCTGCTTATAACATGGCTCTACATCTTACCGGGTGCCCTGATACATGTCCTGCCTTATACATGTCCTGTCTGGGGCACCCCAAATATTTAAAAAACAGAGTTTATTTACATGACAAGCCCGACCCCACAAGACCTTGATGCCCTGTATGATATCGTTGGTGAAAAGGGATTGATGCGGCCGGGTGTGCATGGTGATGATCTTGTTCCTTATGAAACCTGTGTGCGTTATGGTTCGGGACAGGCAGCCTTTGTTGTGCGTCCGGCTACCAGCAAAGAAGTTTCACGGGTACTGGCCTATTGCCATGGACGGGGGATTACCCTTGTGCCGCAATCCGGCAACAGTGGGCTGGTTGGGGCCTCGACACCTGATAGCTCTGGCACTCAAGGTGTTCTCAGCTTTGATCGCCTGTTAGAAACACAAGGGGATGACGCCTCTTCGCATAAGCAGATACTTTTTGATGAAGAAAACCGCTCGGTTACGGTGGGGGCTGGCGTTCGTTTGTCTGATCTCAATGCCTTTCTGGAACTCAAGGGCTATGTGTTCCCGATTGACCTCGGCGCTGATCCGCGTATCGGCGGGATGATTGCGACCAACACAGGCGGTGCCCGCTTCCTGCGGTATGGCGATGTGCGTCAGAATACGCTTGGTGTGAAGGTTGTATTGGCGGATGAAGCCGGAACTGAACTTGATTTTATGTCCGGCCTGCGCAAAGACAACACTGGTATTGATTGGAAACATCTGTTTATCGGTACGACGGGTGTTCTGGGTGTTGTAACCGAAGCTGTCTTGAATGTTGTCCGCTTGCCACAGCAATCAACGGCGGCGTTGTTGGTCCCTCGTGACGAGGCGGCGGTGCTTAAGCTATTGCTGGAAATGGAAGAACGCTGTGATAGCAACCTGACGGCTTTCGAAGGTATGTCGTCTGAGGCGATCCGTGCCGCCTTTGATCATGTACCTTCGCTGCGCAACCCCTTTCCCGGGGGTGAAATTCCGGATTATGTTCTACTGGTCGAACTGTCCCGTACTTGGGCCAAACGTGACAGCGAACAGAGTTTGGACGAGTTGATTGAAGTGGTGTTGGCCGAAATCTGGGAAGACGAAGATGCGCCACTGGACAATGCCTTTATTGGTCGCCCCGAAGAAATGTGGGCCTTGCGACACGCCCTGTCCGAAGGGGTGAAACACGCGGGTAAACTGGTGGCTTTTGACGTGTCATTTCGGCGTGGCGATTTGATGAAATTCCGGGCCTTTATGGCGAAAGAATTGCCGGAAAAATTCCCGAATGTGCGAATTTGTGATTTCGGTCATGTGGGGGATGGCGGTCTGCACTTTAACCTGTCGATTCCACAGGATGACCCGCGTCTGAACGATACTGCTTTTATTCCGTTCTTGCGGGAATGGGTGGTCCAGATTGTGGTGGAAAAATACAACGGCAGCTTTTCTGCCGAACATGCCATCGGACGGAGTAATCAGGGGTTTTATGATAACTACACCCCAAAAAAGGTCAAAGAACTGGCTGCGCAGATAAAGAACGTTTTGTCACCGGGTGGCCTCGGCGATGTTAAATTGGGCTAGAAGGTTTAAGCCTCTTGTCTGGTTGCCTTTTTCTCCTCTAAGCTGCATCCTATGATTGCTGATTGGGGGCGCGGTGAAAGTTTTTATAATTTTAATTATGTTCGCTGTGGGCCGATCTTTTTTTCGTTCTATTACTCATTATTTGCTGGTCGGTTGGCTCACTGTCACGACCAAGCTCATGGAAAATGTACTTGCAAATGCGCCTGATGGTGCCGACAGGGCAATATTTTGGGGGCGCATACTTGGATTTGCCTCCCACCCCATGCTCTGGATTTTTATTTTAGCTGCTAACTATGGAAACAGTTAACGCGCTAATCCTGCTTAATGGGCAGGCTCTTTAATAATTAGGAATGTAATAGGGCGCGCCTGTCATCATGTCCCGATATTTTCCTTGGGTGACAAGATGCAGAATGGTGTTGGAAAAGGAATTCATCAGGCCGACGCCTTCCTGATCGGGATGAAAAACAAAAGATCCGCCCCAGAAATCAATGACCTCGCCGTGATGCAGACCCTTTACACACTCAGGCTATTTTCTAGAGCCCGGTCGCTGCGTCGGGATGCGATTAGGATTACCAACGCGACTGTGATGATCACGAGGGATAGCTGGATGGCTGTTTGATAGCTATAAGCGCTGGCGATGAGGCCCATGGAGACGTTGCCCAGCATGCCGCCGAGGAAGAGGCTGTTCATATAGAGCGAAGTGGCGCGACCCAGACGACCGTTAGCGAAGCTTTGAACGAAGGTGATGCTGACACCCGCGAAGATGCCGTAGTACAGCCCCTCAAGTGCGGCACCTACCACCAACTGGGGCATGCTGTTCACTTGGGATAGAATATAGAAGGTCGGCATGGCGATCAGCGTTGCGGCATAGAGTGCTGTTCTAGCGCTGAACTTTTGCATGGCATAGGGAATAAGAAGAATAACAGCGACTTCGGTCAGGCACTTGATGCTAAAGGCCAGACCCGGCGCATAGGTTGGCAGTTTGGCTTCCTGCGTAAAATAGAGCGGCAAGGCTGCGCTGGTCAAAATATGCGCTCCAGCGATAAAAAGGCAGGCGGCTGATGCCAAGTATAATCCGTGATTGAGTGATCTGGATTGAGATGATGCTTGTTGCGAAGATGGTTCTTTGGCCGCAGCTGTAAAGTCATTTGGTACGACACAAAACCACAGGACAACCCACAGGATGGCGAGGGAAACTGCAGTATAAAAGACGAAAGAGTTTCCCCATTGTCCGGCAATGAAAAAGGAAAGTGCCGGGGCAATCATCCAACCGAGTGAGGTCATGCTGCGCAGATAGGAGTTGTAGGTGGTAATGGCCATGCCCTGTTGTTCCGCATAGGCCCGGCCAAAGCTATACATGAGCGAGGTTGAGGCATTTGAGAAACTAAAACAAATACTGATAAAGCCAATAATCACCCAATAGGCCGGATAGAGCGAGAGGGTCGCGGTTGCGGTTAGGAAAGCGAACGCGGATATGGCAATGAGCGGACGGACCCGCGCCCCCTTGTCAAAGCGTTCCCCGAACTGGCGGTTCATCAATAGGGTTAAAACACTGACAAGCCCGACATATATACTAATTTCCCAAGGATCACGACCCAGTTCATCGATGATGAAAAAACCCATGAAGGGCACGATCATGGCGTTACAAAAAACCCCGGTAAAAAGCAGAAGCAGGATAAGATAGGCTTGGCTGTTCAGGGAATTTGTCATGGTTGTTTATAAACAGATTCTACGTGTCAGTTCTATCGAGTTTCTTGGTTATTTCAATTTTACCAACAATATTGGCATTAAACTGATCTAGTTCTTCAGCAGGGATCCACCATTCAGTATGATGTCGGGCCCCAACACATTCAATTTTGTAGTTATCAAGATATTCTTTGTTTACATCAAATTTTGTTACATAACCGATACCAAATGCTGAGATATTCCATCTGGTAAGCTCAATGGCATATTTCTCGTTAGTTACGGGGTAAAAAATAGGTTGATCCGGTAGGCGTGGAGGCCATTTTAGATATCCACTTTCAGCTACGAGGTCGAGCTCTTTCTGTCCAGTTGGTCTATAGCAAGTAACTGTTTTCATTTGTTTTTCGTCTCAAATATGTTTGCTGCATCGCGCAGCATAGATGCTGCGGTGGGGACAGGTTCGCGTTCCCAGAGTTTGTGGTACATGATGCCATAGATATCGGTGTGAAGTTCCACCGCCATTTCCCAGCCTGTGCAATGAGCGAGGAAACTATCTTGTGGCAGGGCAATGGGTGCCACCGAGAGCTGGTCATTTTCGTATTTGGCAACCAGCTTGATTTGTTTGCCTTCTGTTTGGGCGGCTTTCAGATCTGCTTCGGTAATCTTTTCGATGCCAGTAACATCAACATCTTTGAGGGTGACAGTCTGACCTAAAATACTATTGGCAATAATGACCAGTTTGTTCGCGGTATCCCAGCCGCCCACATCAAGGCTGGGGTCTGCTTCGGCAATGCCGCGTTCTTGTGCCTCGGCCAGTGCATCGTCATAGGAACGCCCGGTTGCCATTTCATCCAGAATAAAGTTACTGGTGGAATTGAAAATACCCTGAAGCTTGTTGATGTCAGCGGCGATCAAATCGCGTCTGCCGATATTGAGAATTGGCAAGCCGCCGCAGACTGTCGCGCTCATTTCCAAGGCTGCGCCAGATCCCCGTGCGAGGTTCTGTAGCTCTTCATAAGCAAGTGTCACCGGGCCTTTGTTGGCAAGGACGACAGAAATACCCATGGATAACGCTTTGCGGGTAATGCCCAGTCCCGGTTCGCCGATTTTTAAATCGACGGGGGACGCTTCGAAAATCAAATCAATTTTGGTGTCTTCCAGAACATCTTGAATGGACGCGCCTTTTCTGAAACCCTGAAAAGAAGAGGCCCGTTTGCCAGCATTTTTTTGGTTAATAATGGCCTGAGCTTCAAAACCATCCGGATTAACGGCAACGCCAGAACTATCGGAAACGCAAACAATCTGAAAACAAATGCCGTGATCGCGTTGTAATCTCTCCTGCTTGTTGATCAGGATCGTCAAAAGATTTTTGTTCACCGAGCCAAGACCAACAAGGGCCGTTTTAATAATCATGAAATGTGCTCTCAAAGAAATCTTGTTAAATAATACACTGGGTAAATAATATACTGTGTAAATATTATACTGGGAATGAAGCACTTTAAAAGTATTCTTTACAAGCTCTGCGTGTGTGGTTTTTATTGAAGTTGGCGAAAACAGGACCACTTTAAGATGAAGCTTGGGGAGGCGCTTAATTTGGAAGGCATTATTTCAACCCTTTTTATAATGGTAATCGTGGGTTTCTGGAACGTTATCAGAATGGCGGTTTTCAGAATATTTTACGAGATCATCATTCTGTCGATTTGGCAGGCTTTTAAATGGTGGGGAGAGCTTTGGATAAAGGGCGTTCGTTTTGTGTCACCTCAAAGCCTGCGAACGGCAATTTATTACCCTATCATAACAAAGACATTGGGGTGCTTATTGGCGATTGCCATTAATCCGATTTCTATCAGCATGATTGTTTATCATTGGCCCTATATCCAGCCCTTGATTGTGGGGTAATCAATGGTGATTTTTCACAAGGTCCCTGAAAAAGACGCAGTTAAAGACACTGTGAAAAAAAACTGAGACAACCTCAGTGAGAACGGGAGATCTTTTAGAGATGGTTGTTTGTTCAGAATGTTCAGCCAACCACATACTTGTGGCTGACAGCATACCTGTTGCTCTAATTTGGTCGGTCGTTCCAATTTGTAGGGTATTTTGAAATCGCAACGGTTGCCACCAGCTATCGTTAATCTGATCAACGATAGCTTAGATGGTTTTCGACCTCGTGTTCAATATAATCCGCTTTGAGTTAGACAGAACTGGTTTTCCGACCAGATCTATTTCCTGTTTGGTTTCCGGCTTTATTTCCCGGCCGATTACTAGGGCGGTTACTGGGTCTGCTTCCGGGTCTGCTTCCGGGTTTACGATTTGGTTTGCCGGTTGGCTTTTCTGATGTTCTGCCCGCCGGATTACCAACTGGCTTGCTGTTTGCGCTGTTGTTGGTTTTTCCCTCAGCATTTTGGGAATTTCCAGATGCTTGTTGTGACCCGGAACGCCGATTTTTATTACCCGTTTTGCTAGCGGCTCTGCCTTTTGGTGATCCGCCACGGGCGTTTCTGTTTGGGCGTCCACCACGGTTATTACTATCTTTTTTTGCACCAGCGGGGGCCGCAGCGATACCTTCTTCGTGGTAAGGGTGTTCTTCAAAAACAGGCACGGATTGGCGGATATTCTTTTCAATATCCTTCAGATAAGCGCGTTCTTCATGATCACAGAAGGAATAGGAAATACCAGTGGCACCTGCGCGGGCTGTACGTCCGATGCGGTGAACATAGCTGTCTGGTTCGTTTGGCAGTTCAAAGTTGATGACATGGGTGACACCATCCACATCAATGCCGCGCGCGGCAACATCGGTGGCAACAAGTGCACGGATCGCGCCATCACGGAAATCAGCCAAGGCGCGTTGACGGGCATTCTGGGATTTATTGCCGTGAATAGCCGCCGAGGTAACCCCCAGTTTTTCCAAAAATTCTGAAACGCGGTTGGCGCCGTGTTTTGTTCTGGTGAAAATCAGAACCCGTTTAATTGCTTCGTCCTTGAGGACATGTCCCAGCAAGTCACGTTTGCGGCTTTTGGGCACCATCATCACATGCTGTACAACCTTTTCGGCGGTGGTGGCTGCGGGGGCAACCTCTACACGGACGGGGTTGATCAGAATGGTGTTGGCCAATGTGGTAACAGACTTGGGCATCGTCGCGGAAAGCAGAACTGTTTGCCGTTTGTCAGGTAGTTCCTTGATGATCTTCTTAATATCGCGAATAAAGCCCATGTCGAGCATCCGGTCGGCTTCATCAAGAACCAGAAATTCAACTTCGTTTAGCTTGATATGCCCTTGCGACATCAGGTCAAGTAAGCGGCCGGGCGTTGCGATCAGGATATCAACACCGGGGGCCATTGCTTTGATTTGTGGTTTTTCTGACGCGCCGCCGAAAACAATGGTGCTGCGCAGGTGCAGATATTTGGAATAGTCGCGGACGTTATCTGAAATCTGAATGGCAAGTTCGCGTGTCGGGGCCAAGATCAGCGACCGTGCTGTCTTGGCTTTACGCTTGCCTTCGCCTTTGAGCAAATACTGTATCAGTGGTAATGAAAAGGCAGCGGTCTTTCCGGTTCCCGTCTGGGCGACGCCAATCAGATCTTTTCCCTCCATAATGTTGGGAATAGCCCGTGATTGGATCGGGGTCATTTGTTCATAGCCCCCTTCCTTAATCGCACGAAGAATAGGGTCACGGAGGCCGAGATCGGAAAAATTGCTCATTATCGCCAAATATCAAATTAATAGAATCAGATTTCACTATAGCTGAATAGCCCACCTGTCAATCAACGATCCTGCGGGGCAGCCATGTCAGGAGACGTATTTCAGGCTGAAAAGGGACCCGTACAGGAAAGTCGCGTGTTGTGAGGGCGTAAGGATAAATCGGATAGGTAAAGAAAGGGAAAAGATGAATATCTGGTTTCCTGAAGTGTTGCGCTAAGAGTGATTGTATCGCTGCGAAAAGAAAATATTTCGTGTAAATATGTTTAATATCAATTAGTTAGAGGGTATTTTTATGTTCGTCATTAAAGTTTCTCTTGCGGTGATAGGTTCAAAAGTGTATCCCTTTGGCACTACCCAAAGGGATACACTTTTGATGATTTAATTTGTTCAAGTGGTGTTCTCAACGGGCATGAAAGAGTATTTTGTTGAATTGTATTAGGAATTTTTTATGACGTATATCACCATGGGCGAACGTATCGAAGCAGCACGTAAAAGTAAGGGATTAAGTGCATCGCAGCTTGCGCGCCGCGTCGGTGTTAAAGTCTCAACCATGAATAATTGGGAAAGTGATCGTTCTGAACCGCGCGCGAACAAGCTTGTTGCACTGGCAGGTGTGTTGAGCGTTAACATGATTTGGTTGCTGGAAGGATCAGATGACAATACCAGCCTGCCACCAAACGTAGAAGTTGTTGAAACCGCTGATTTACAAAGCAAGATTAACCGCTTGCAGGCGATGCACGAACGCATGGTGCAGCTTCTTTTTGAAATTTCCAGCGAAGTAAACCGTGTACAACGTGGCATCAAAGATGATCAGGCAGAGCAGGATGCTGCTCAATTGTAATCGTTGGTATCTAAATTTTAATTCTGAAAATTGAATTGATCCAAAGTGGATTGTTTATTTGGTTTAGTTGTTTAGCGTAACTTTTTCTCAAGACGTAAAGAGAGAAGTATAGATAAATGACGATAGAACGATGGTTTAAAACCGCGTTTTAATTTTCCGGATAAAACGATCCACTTTTTCTTTGTTCAGGCTTTCGCTGCCATAAAGAGAAAGCATCTGAAACCGGCATTTGGGCGCACAGGTGCCCAGGATCGCGGTTTTAAGAACGCGTCGGACTGGTTGGCGCAAAACCAAGTAGTCAACCCATCCGGGCGAACCAAGGGTGGTAATGACCTTCATCTCAACCAGATTGTCGAGCTTGGGCAAGATAGCCTTGTTATTATCGGCATGGTCATAGGCATGACCGGGTGCCCACACCCTATCAAACCACCCCTTGAGGATGGCGGGGAAACCAAACCACCAAGTCGGAAAGATCAGCACAAGGCTCTGCGTTTCTTTTAGCTGTGCAAGGTTCTGTTCTAAAGCACTGCTATCAAACTCTTCCGTAAAATAACTCTGCCGTTCAGCATGGGTCAGTGCAGGTGAAAAGCTTTCCGCATAGAGATCCTTGACCGTAATCTCGTACCCCTTGGCCTCTAAATGCGCGATTGTCTCCTTCGCGAGATGTTTACACAAACTGTCTTCCAACGGATGCGCAATAACAACCAGACATTTCACGGCATTTTCCTTAGCTAACAAGTTATTTTAATTTGGTATCTATACAGTATTGCAACTATTGATAAGTTTAAAGAGTATGGTGTTTTAAGTTGTTGTTTTGTTGGAGAGTGCTAGGTTGTTCTGTGGAATAAAATTGCTAGTTCTCGCGGTGATTTGAGTAAGTTTGATGCGTAAAGTTATAGCCATATCCCTTCTAATAATAATTTCTATTGGTGGCTATAAGCTTTGGTACGCCATCAAATATCCCTATTCTGTGCCAGTAAGGCTAAACCCGGGGCCTGTGGTGGATAAAGGCTCAGAGCCTATCATAGTCACACTTCATAAATACAATTCAACTAGAGAAGATAAATATCAAACCACAGGAGAAAGCATCAGCTTTGCCTTTCCAGCAGATATGTACTTTTACAGAGGTAATCAGGATGGTGGGCCGCAGTGGAAAATTGGATTAAGGCTCGATTATTATGCGTTCGAGGCAATTGAGCCAAAGCTCAGAGAAACAGAAAAACTCGTACTTGATATGGATGCTTATCGTAAAGCGCGTAGAGAGTTAACTCGCAATCAATCATATATAGATATTTATTCAGGTATTACGAATATTTCTGGTCCAAAATATTCGTCGATTTTGGATGGTGATTACAGAGAGACAGATCAATTTTGTGACTTAACTATTTATAGTGATAGCTCAGAGCCTACATTTTCTAACCCAGAGTATAAAGATGTTTATCCCTTCACTAATGGAGAACATTTTTATCCACTTACTACAATGGAAATTCAGGAGTTAGACGTAAAAAAAGTCCTCAAAAAATTACAACATGAAGATGGTTTTTACGCCAATTGTAAATCTTTCAAAAACAATCGTTTTTGTAATGCAAAAACTACATTTGAAGGCTGGGATATTTCATACCAATTTCCAAAGACTGAGCTTTGTAACTGGGAAGATACACGTACTCGCATGCGGGATTTTCTTTCACAATATGTGATAAACAGAACGCCGCCAAGAAAAGCCGAAAATTAAAGGGGTTTTGACAAGTAAGTCGAAGACTTTGGAATAGATGCATCATGTTTCTAGTTGGTAGCGCAGGATTCAGCTCCAATTGAATTTAGAAACAGGCCCATCAGGTTGGTTCCTTCTGGGCCTGCCTTTCAAAGCTCTTCCGCAGCAAAGTGATAGAACGGGCTAGATCTCCGCCGGACAATTGGCGAGGTCGCTTTGGCTGCAACAAATCCTGGAACTGGTCCAGTTATTACAGGTGTGATCGTTTTTATCTCCTGGGAAATAGGCTGTACCGTCGGTCTTTAAACGTTGCTTACAATGCCCTTAATTGAACCCAGAATAGCCTCTACTTCTTCGGCGGTGTTGTAATGGGCGATGCCAATGCGCAGGATGCCTTCGTCCATTGGAATGCCGAGGCTTTCAACCACGCCGATGGCATAGTTATGGCCGCTCCAGACAAAGATATTTTCGCCACTTAACGCCTTTGCCAGCGTATCCGGTTTTACCTTGTTATGGCGGATGGAAACTGTTGGCACCCGTGCTTTCATCTGGTTCTGTGCGGTGGGACCAAAGATCTCCACGCCGTTAATTTCTTGCAAACCTTTGATTAGTTGGCTGGTCAGGTTTTCTTCGTATGCAATTGCGGCATTAAAAGCCGTGGTCATCTGTGCGCGGCGAGATCCGGTCTGGCCCAGTTCGCCGCCTAGCCACGCGTAATAGTCGATGGCGGCGGTCAATCCGGCCAAAAGCTCAATGGCGGGTGTACCGGTTTCATACTTGGTTGCGAGAGTTTCCGGCACGCAGCGGCATTTATAGGCGTGCATTTTCTCGAGTATCGATCGCTTGCCCCAAAGAACCCCGATGTGCGGGCCAAAGAATTTATAGGGCGAACAGATCAGGAAATCACAGCCCAAGTCTTTGACGTCAATTTGGTGGTGCGGGGCCAGTTGAACTGCATCAACATACACCAGCACATCTGATTTATGGGCTTCGGCAATAATGGATTTAACGTCGTTGATGGCCCCGGTCAGGTTGCTGGCATAGTTCAGGGCCAATAACTTTGTTTTATCGGTGATCAGGCTTTTGATGTGTTCGGGTTCGATCTTCCAGCTTGCCTTGTCAAAGTCGGCCCACTTGATCACCAGATCCAGATCTTTTGCAATTTCCAGCCACGCGGCAACGTTGCCTTCGTGATCCATGCGGGTGACGATGATTTCATCCCCCGGTTTGAAATCCCGACAGATACTGCGCGATATGTGCATGGTGAGCGCAGTCATCGTGGCACCGATAATGATTTCGCCGGGATCATCGGTGCCCATGAAATCCGCCATGGCAAGATGGCAATCATCAACGACCTTTTCTGCGGCAATAGATGTTGGGAAGTATCCGCCAAGGTTGGCATTGGCATTGAGAAAACAGTCCGAAACAGCCTCAATAACCCGCGATGTTACCTGTGTTCCGGCGGGATTATCCAGATAGATCCGCCGTTGTTCTTTGCCCTGTATGGTATCGGTCAGGGACAGAGAAGGGAATTGCGCGCGAACGCTTTCAATTGGGAAGGTCATGTTGTAATCCTCAAAAACCACTTTGTTCTATAAGGATTGTTGTCAGGCCTCTTTTATTTGAACAATCATCCTAAAGGATGAGTTTGGGGTGTTTCCTTTCCCTCAAAAGAGAGAATGCTATGCCTTAGTGATGCCCTTTTGGGGGGCGGCAGGAGGACATATGGGATGACATGAGCGCAAAAAGCTCTGCCTGTGATGAAATGCCGAGCTTGCGATAGAGATTGCGGCGGTGGGTTTTAACCGTTGGCAAGGCTATGCCGAGGTGAAGACCGATGGCTTCTGATCCGTGGCCAGAGAGGATTAAATCCATAATATGCTTTTCGCGGCGGGTCAAAAAATCTGGCGCAGGCAAAAGCGGTTGACTAGATTGCGTGAGTCCCGGTGTGGTGTGATTTAGTGTCGAGTGACCTAGGCCAAGGGTTTCACAATGCTTTTTGATGGCGCTGATGATAACAGGCACGAGTTCTTGTGATTGTTCAAGCAGGGGGGCGCCTTTGTCGGTGTGATCAATCTTTTGCGACAGGGAGATTTCGATCACATCATCACCGGGCAAGGGAACAGCCAGCATCAATTCCTGCATCCCGCTGGGCCAGCCGTCTGTAACATAGCCGATCTCTTCCATCTGATCTGGCCGCATCTTGTAATCAGTATTGGTTCTGATTTTCTCAATATAGGGGCGTGCTTGAGCTTTTCGGGCTTGAGATTTTCTGGTCTGAGCTTCCCGTGACAGGGCTTCCATCGTATGCAGGCCGGGTTTCAGTCCTTCGCGGCAAGCGTGATAAAAAGGATTGATCTGCCATGTGCTCTGTAGGAAATTTTTCAAGCCTTCCCGATACCCCAGCGGGCTTAATCCATCATAGAGAACCTGTGGACAATGTTCCTTTTTATATTGAAAAATAATACAGAATTCGTGCGGAATTACCTGTTTCATCTGTTTCGCGATCCATGGGAAAAAATTGGCATTCCCAATGTTATCAATAAGCGCACTGACCCAGAGAGAGGCATTGAAATGTGTATCGTCCTGTTCAGGTTTGAAGCCTGTTGATCGTAAAATCTCACCTGACATCTTTGGTCTTTCTGACGTATGATTTGTGCTGATCGTAGATAGCTTTGCTGGATGGTGTGTTGGATTATATCACCATTATTGACGCTGTCGATTGGGATGCTACGTTGGTTTCTATAAAGTTTCCTGAGGCGAGTTTGACCGCAGTCTGGTTGTTCGTGGGCGCGGTTATGTTGACGTTGCATGAAGTCTGTTTTTTCTTGATACTTCTTTGATCATATAACCTTCTTAACTATACAACCGGGGAAGAACCAATGATCTTTACCCAAAATGGAAACGAACCGTGATGCCTGATACTTTATCCGATAGCCAAAGGATGACACCTGCCGGGAAAATGAGAGCTGCGGGATTAGGGTTAAAGTTTCCAGGTGAGCCGGGGCCAAACAATGCGATCACGGATGTTGCGGGGGTTAGCGTCGGTTATACCACCCTAATTGATGGTGATGGTTCTTTGAAGGTGGGGCAGGGGCCTGTGCGAACGGGGGTGACGGCCATTCTTCCCCGGCCCAGGGAAGATGTGTGTACGCCGGTTTTCGCCGGGTACTTTTCCCTAAACGGTAATGGTGAACTAACCTCGTCTCACTTTCTGGAAGAAGTGGGACTGATGTCGTTGCCGATAACGATTACCAATACTCATGCCTGTGGCTTGACCCGTGATGCGACCTTGCGATGGGCCAATCGGGCTTTCCCGGATGAATTCGCGGACAGCTTTGGGCTGCCCGTTGCTGCGGAAACCTATGATGGGTTTTTAAATGACATCAATGGATTTCATGTCACTGATGATCATGTGTCCCAAGCCATCGAAGCCGCAATAGACGGCCCTATTGATGAAGGCAGTGTCGGCGGCGGTACCGGAATGAAAAGCTTTGATTTTAAAGCTGGGTCTGGCACAGCATCTCGACGGGTACAGTACGGTGATGTGGCTTATACTGTTGGCGCTTTTGTGCAATCAAACTTTGGCAAGCGGGGTGATTTGACCGTTTTAGGGTATCCCCTTGGCAAAGAGCTTTCCGAACCCAGAATGGTTGAGAAAACGAGAAGTACTGAACTCAGTTCTATCATTGGTATCATTGCAACGGATGCGCCTCTGCTGCCTCATCAGCTCAAGCGTTTGGCACGGCGGGCCGCATTGGGTATGGGCCTTACCGGAGGGATTGGGGCCCATGGATCGGGCGATATCTTTTTAGCCTTTTCCACAGCCAACCATGATGTACTGGCATCGAAAGAACAGGTTGTTCAAAACGTTTCTTTTATCCCCGATACAGATTTGGATTTTCTGTTCAAAGGGGTGATCCGATCAATGGAAGAAGCCATTATTAATTCGATGGTGGCCAACGAAGATATGGAAGGGCGCGATGGGAATTTTGTCCCTGCGTTGCCTCATTCGGCCCTCAAGGAATTGGTAAAGTGGCTTCGGGAAAGGGCTGAACGATAAGGGGATAGAAAAAGGTAGGTCAAAAGACCCTACGTAAAAGGCGTCGGTTGATACCTTGCTGTGACTGACGGGTGTTGTGGGCGAGAAGCAAGCATTAAAGGCTAATGCTGGGGGCAATAATATAGCTACAGGCTAGGGGCGCTGGTCTTCGGGCAGATCTTGTATCAGCTTGTTGGCAAGTTTCGTCCACTCGTCAATCAGGGCTTTTGCCATAATAACCTTGCCCATGTTTTCTGGCGAGGGCGCGGGCGTGTCTTGAGCCGTTAGTCCTTCTATAATGACACGAACCTGTTCCGGACTTACCTGTACCCTGAAATGGTCCGTGTTTCTGTTGTTGATATCCTGAGCTGATTTTTCCAATGGCGTACCATGAACGACGTTGCGGATTGTCAGGGCCAGTTCAGGGGTCTGTTTACGCAAAATCTCATAAGTGAACATCAGGCTGCCGCGGCTAAAGACATCGGGAGTATTGTCAATATGTTGGGAATTTGGATCAGAGGAACAGCGGGAAGAAATTTTTAATGACATAAGGGTGTTTTCCTCGCTATCGTGTTTGAATTATTATATTTTTACCACATCGTTCCTGTATTTCTCGGTTATATCTTACGCGTAAAGAGTTAACGAGTATTCAATTCTTTTCAAAGAACCTGCGGCACCGTGGTTGTTCATTGTAAATCGAAGATCTAACAACTTGATTTGAGGACGGCCAGAATGACCAGAGATCCCCCTACACTCATTTATAAACACCTAAACGCTATAACCGTAAAATAAAGACAAATGCCGCGAAGCAAGCTCATAGGAAGAAGAGAAAGCATTCATGATATTTTTGAAGTTGATTATGGGGACCTTGATCGGGATCAGTCTTCTTTTGCTGGTTGCTTTGGTCTTTATCGGCCGGGATAGGGGCCTCGCGTTGTTTTTTGGTCCGGTTGACGCACAAAAAATTGATTTTGTAACCTTGTCGCTGGCGCCAACGCCAAATCAGTTTCTGGTCTGCCCCAAAGGTTATTGTAATGCGCCAAGCGATCTTGAAAGCCCGGTGTATAACCTTTCGGTGGATGCGCTAAAGGCCGAATGGATGGCACTGATGAATAAGCAGCCGCGGATAGAAAGAGGGGCTGTGGATAGCGAAAATCTTCAGTACGATTTTATTCAACGTACAGAATGGATGCGTTATCCCGATAGCATTACTGTCCGCTTTATTCCGCTTGGCCCCACAACATCGACCTTAGCGATCTATAGCCGTTCTCACTATGGGAAAGATGATTTTGGGGTGAATGAGCAGCGGGTCAATAATTGGCTATCCGAGCTGTAAGTCGGGCTATAAACTTGGTTAAAAGTTTGTCGGTTTTATCTTATGGGAACCAGAAATAGGTTTAAATGATTCTTAATGCCTTGGCCATACGATCATATGTTTGGCAATCTATGGTTCGGGTTTTGGTATTTGAATTGCAAAAGATCAGAGTAAACTGACGCAGACCAGACTATACGCAGAAATATGTGACCATAGGAAAAACGTTTTGGGGAAAGGAACGTTATGAGTATGTTTTTTGGTTTTCTGATTAAGAAAATAAAACGATTAGCTGTTACACCTAAATCTGGATTTCGCACCAATGTCTGTGCATGTTTACTCGCGACGACTATTTGGGGACACCCTGTTTATGCTGAAACGACAGCTCCTTCGAAAAGCCTGATTGACGATGCTGCGGTTGAAACGATTAAAAGCTGGCTTCAAAATGCAGTCGTCGAAATTTCTATTACCGCACAGAATAAAAAGTACGGTGCAATCTCTCAGAGTGAAGTGGATGCCCTGGACAAACAATGGCGTGCAGAGCGGGAAAAAGAAGATCAGCCGCTTATCGCAACAACATTGAGTAGTCCGTTATCAAATTATCTTACACAAATTCAAGCCGCGTCCGGTGGTCTGTTTACCGAGATATTTATTATGGATGCAAAAGGTTTGAATGTTGGACAATCGGCCATTACATCTGATTTTTGGCAAGGGGATGAAGCAAAATTTAGCAAGACTTACCCCAATGGATCTGATGCAATATTTGTGGATGATCCAGAATTCCATGAAGCGACCAAGACATGGCGAACCCAGGTAAATCTTACAGTCTCTGACGCTGGTAACAAGCCAATAGGTGCTGTGACTGTTGAATATAATCTTACTGAATTGGCACGTCGACGCACGGGTAACTAGAACCGTCTTGTACCACCGACCAATTCGTTTGATGAAGTAAAAGGGATTTACCAATGCAATTTTTCAGAAATTTAAAGATAGCCCATAAACTCATTCTAAGTTTTTCATTACTTGTTGCTGTTACACTTTTGATGGCAGTGGTTTCTTTTTCGGCGATTGATGATATCAAATCAGCAGATGAGAAAATTGATAAGGCCAATAAGCTTGAGCTTGCCTATAATCAATATAAAGAATCATTTTCCAATCAACGTCAGGGGCTGCTTTATTACCTTTTGACGGGTGATCGTTCGGGATTACAGCAGTTTAATGACTTTTCGCTTACAACAGAAAAATATTTTACTGAATTGAAAGCATTATCTGCGGGGCAAGATCAGGTTACGGGGTCTGTTCAATTGTTGTCGACCCATTATCAGACATGGGTCGATAAGTTTGCGAATTCACAAATTCAGTTGATGCGCAATTACCTCACTGTTAATCAGGCGCGGGCGATCGAAGTTTCCGGGTTACCACAGGAAACAATCGCAGAATTCGACGCCATCGCGGTAGAGCTCAATAATCAGTTGAACCAAATTTCTGTCGAGGCGGCTTCCGTCAAAGAAGGAGCATTTGGCAAGTTTACAATAACAATTATCGTCTCTATCTCGGTATTGGCTTTGGCGGCCATTTTCTTGGCCTTTACCCTTACCCAAGCAATTTCGACCCCGCTTAGTCGGATAACGCAAAAAATGAGTGAGCTAGCCAGCGGAGAGCTTGATATTGAAATTCAGGGTGCCAACCGTCAAGACGAAGTTGGTGGCATGGCACGGGCTGTTGAGGTGTTTAAAGAAAACGCTATTGAGCAACGCGAAATGCGTTCATTGGAAGAAGCCAAGCAGGAAACGGAAAGAAAACGCCATGAAAGCATGGAGCGTTTAACAAAAGATTTTGACGCAACAATGGGTAGCGGTTTGGAAGTGGTTACAAAATCGGTTTTAGACGTTTCTCAATCTGCGACAACAATGGTTGGTAATGCAGCTCAAACCGGAACCTTGTCACAAGAAGCGTCGGCGGCGATTGAAGAAGCATCAGCAAACATTCAGACGGTTTCTGCGGCGACCACACAGCTAACGTCTTCTATTAGCGAGATTTCACGCCAGATGAACCAGACTTCCGGGGCTTCTCAGGCGGCTGTGACCGAAGTTGAACAGGCTAATTCTAAGGTTGTGGAATTGAACGACGCAGCAAAAAGTATCGGTCAGGTCGTGCAAATCATTAGTGATATTGCCGAGCAGACCAATTTACTTGCGCTTAACGCAACCATTGAAGCTGCCCGCGCGGGCGATGCAGGAAAAGGTTTTGCCGTTGTGGCAAGTGAGGTCAAACACCTTGCGACGCAAACCGGGCAAGCCACCGAGGAAATTGGCATTAAAGTAAATGAAATCCAAAACGAAACCGCCTCTGCTGCCGATGCCGTACTGGGTATTGGCGATACAATTCGTAAGATTGATGAACTGACAGGGGCAATTGCCAGTGCTGTTGAAGAGCAAGGTGCCGCAACCAGCGAAATAGCCCGAAACGTGGAAGAGGCAGCGCAAGGGGCAAACGAAGTCGCCAGTGTTGTGCAAAAAGTTGCACAAGCGGCAGAAGAAACAGGTAAACTCGCGGAAAATCAGCAAAGTGTGATTGGTGAAATGGGCCGTAATAACGATGCGTTAAAGCAAGATATCTCTATCTTCTTGACAGAGGTAAAGGAATTGTAATTATTCCTGTAAAAATCGGAGATAAAGTGCTTTTTCGTGAAAAGTTTATTGCTTTTTTTCTGACCTGTTTTTTCTCCCTGTCTGTCTGTTTTACGGCAGGCGCAGATGATGTCGTCAAGCTGAGAACATACCTGCATCCACCCTATCAGCTTTTGGATGGTAAAGAGCTGACTGGAACAGGGGTGCAGGCCGTACGGTGTGTTTTTACGCAAATGGGGCATCAATATCAGATTGCTTTATCCCCGCCGAACAGAAACCGTTACATGTTTGAAAGTGGAAAGATAGATGGCCTTTTCCTCAGCATTCCAAATAGCGAGCTAAGTCGATCGGGAATTGCAACAGAGCCTTTGGGGCTTGAAAGGTGGAAGTTTTTCCGTCTCGCCGTGCCATTAAATATCTCAAGGAAACCAGTCCCTGATCTAGATGACAGAATTGGCAGTGTTCTTGGGTCAAATGAAGGGATTTGGCTGACACGGCGGCGATTTGAGAAAAGGGCTTTTTCAAGTGACATGAAAAGCCTGATCAAAGTTCTATTAAACAAACGGATAGACTATGCGTTGGCTGACGAGGCTGCTTTTTTACAAGCCGCAAAAGAGTATGATTTAAGCCTGGATAGTGTGGGGTCATCCTTTGTGCGCTATGTCCCTCTTGTCGCATATTTTTCGCGGGATTTCCTAGCACAGAATGCGGGCTTTATGGATCAGTTCAATAATCAGATTGATCTTTGTCCGGCAGGTACTAAACAGCTTACTAAACCTGAAAAACAAAGGCTTTCCGAACTGGCAAAGTTGTTTGTTTCACAAAGGGATTTGCAAAGGGCTATCACCGAACAGATTGCAGAGAACAGGGCAGATAAAAGCCAGGATGATAACAAAAGGCAACAAGATGCAACGTGGATAGAAGCCCGAAAAAATAAAAGTCAAACAGAGACCCTCTTTATGAAATTTATTTTGGGGAATGATTTATCAAAAAAATTAAATAACCTGAAACAAAACTCGAACGGTAAAATTTCAGAAGTTTTTGTTTTTGATAACCGAGGTTATATATTGGGACTTAGCCAAATTACATCTGACTACTGGCAAGGCGATGAAGAAAAGTACAGCCGTATTTTTGAAGATAATGAACCGATGAATTTTTCTCATATTCAGTTCGATAGTTCGACGCGAAAGTTTCAGGTTTCGGTGACAATACCCGTTTTTAACCCTGACACAGGGGAAAAAGTTGCGGGTATTACCTTTGGTTTTGATGCTGATATTTCTCTTAGTGATTACCCTGCAATGAAACCACTTTAGGGATAGTAATAATTGTCTGTCATTTGGATGAGGGCGTTAAACTAATTTTAAAGACTCTCAGGCAGACTAAAATCTGTAAATAAGGTGCTCCTTAAGAAATTTGCTCGCAAGATAATGGGGCCTTTGGCTTTGGAAATCAAAGTCCAGATGGTTAGCCCAAAAGACTGTTCCAGAAATCTGGGTCCAACAAAAAGCAAAAATAATAAGGAAGACTGCAATGGTATTACTTAAACCTCTACTTTCTCTTTTAATTCATTTAAGCCAGATTTTTGATATGCCTAAATCTGAGGTACCTTGTCGTATTCCGATTAGACTACATCAGAAGAAAAGAAAATAGCCGCTTCATTCGCCGATTCCATCCGTACATGATCTGCATGTCTCAGAAAGCTATTCCGAAATGGGTGTGCCATCTTCTTTGAAGTAAGCATTGGGTTTGTTTCGCCCGCGGAGCGTATCGATGAATAAACGCGTGAAAACCTTTAACATCAGGCTTAGTGGGAACTTTTCTGCAGACTTTTCCGCTTTTGGCATTTCCTGCGAGAGTATTGTAGGGGGCTTTATCGCGCCCTGTTCCATAATGGAATAGCGTACAGGCCCCAAACTTTTGTCACAGGCATTATCTTTGCCCATAAAGGTATGAACGATACCCAAGAAGGGAATCTTATTCGGGAAATAGTACTGACTTGGTGAAGGAGAACAATAGCTTTTAAGGCTGCTTATTTGATTCTCATAATAAAGTTCAAAAAAATCCCCGGCTAAGGGAAGCCGGGGAAGTTAGCAAGTTGACACAAACTATACTTGCTCAGGGTAGGGAGGTTTTATGCTTTGAAAAGAGGTCATAGAGAGAATGACTGTGAATATTGGCCTTTTGGGAGAAAGCCAACAGTTGTGATTGAGGGCGATAATGAATTTTAAGAAAATAATAAAAAGCAAAATATTTTGAAATTATGGTTCTCGCCAAAGAGACATTTTTAAAAATAAAATTTGTAATAAATGCATTGGAAAAAGGAAGCCAGAATGAGCTGGTACTGGAAGTGTTTAAATTCTGATCTTCGCCGCCGAGATATCTTGTATGATATTCTGCATAAACAGTCATCTTGGTGTCCCCTAGTGGTTTCGCTAAACACTCAGGTAACGCACTGACGTCAACAACTTTCCAAACACTATAACCTGAAAATACGTCTTTTGAGAAGCAAAACTTCACTTAGCTGTAATAGTGGTTGTATATTTGTGGTTTGAAAGGGGCTATATTTGGGGTGTGTGGCTTGTTTTGTAGGGGGGTAGCTGATTGTGGAGTTTTTTGGAATACAGCATCTAAGAACGTAGAGGTGGTGAGGCTTAGGGGCAAATGAGTTCTGTTAAATAGCACCTATTAACTGGTTAGTTGATGCCTTTTGGCCTGCTGAAGACCCGAATGGCAATGAACTTGCTATGTGGTCAGATAAGTAGTGCATCCCCTTTTCGCAATAAAACTCAATATAACGGCTTTTGAATGACAGACGGTTACCATAAATCGTCAAAAACATCTTTGGCGAGAGAAACGTAGTTTTAGCATTTATTCTGGCGAGTGTTCGTTCACTTTAAACGTTAGGATAAGATGATGACCAAATCTGTTATTGAAGTCGCGATTGTTAAAGGTCTTGATGAATTGGAACTTGCCTATGCCATCAGGCGGGAAGTTTTTATGATTGAGGGGGGGGAGCCCGAAGAAGAGCAGTTTGATGGCAATGATCTTTGTTCTGTTCATTTGATTGCCAAATGGAACGGAGCCGTTTGTGGGACGATGCGCATTCGCATTATTTCCATGGACGGAGGAGGAACGGCGATATGGGAGCGATTGGCCGTTCAGAAAAGTGCCCGAGAAAATAACCCCTGGATTTTTCGTTCCATGCTCTTAAATGCTAAGCGTTATACGGAATTAATGGGCCTGAAAACGGTTATTGGTATTGTTGAGAATCCCAAGCTGATGCGGTTCTGGCGGCTTTATGGTTTTAAACCGACAGGGGAAAAGCCGTTGAATTATCGCGGGCATGACTATATTCCGATTAAATTGTCTTTGGCGGGCAGGAAAAACGAAGATACCATGGACCAAGAGGTTACGTTGCGACAGGCTGTTCGTGCTTTTCCCGATGTTTTTGCCCAAGCACAAGGATAAGTGTAAGTGTGAAAGAGTTGAAATTTGCCAAAGATATTCTCCAGGCGGAAACGCCTGGAGAGACCAAAGACCTGATTATCGGCTTAGGGTTCAATGGTTTGTTCTTTCAACGCTGGTACCCGGATACGATGGATAACTGGGAAGGACACCTTGCCGAGGGGTTTCAGGAACACTATTACGCAGCACAAATCTACCGTTTTTGCCCCGTCGCGAGAGTTATTCACCAGTGGCATCGAAGTTACACCTTTGCGGAGGCTCGCAAGGCTATTTCTGTTGACCTAGAACAGGCCGTGGTTGCAGAAAAATTGTGGGCGTTTTTTGGAATGGACGATGGCGTTGTTATTTTTTCCGGCCGATATAACCTGAAATCGGCCTTGGTTCTGACAACAAAGGGACCGGCTGAGGCCTTGTATGGTAAGTATGCCGGGCTATTGGCTTTGGCGGCGGAGAAGCTGGATCAACAGCTTTACCCCGGACATTCTTTGTTGCGACAACTAAGCCGAGATAATATTACCTTGTCGCCAATACAGCAAAAAATTCTAAAGTTACAGATTAGTCACCCGGAATTATCGAACGCTGCCATGGCTGAGACACTGGGTATTTCGGTGAATACCTTATTTGCACACCATAAGAAAATTGCGAAAAAAGAAGGTGTAACGACCTTCACAGGTGCCATTGTTAAGCAGCTTGAGAAAAAAGTAGCTGAATAGATCTGAACATTCTGATCGCCGATCTACAAAGCTGTTTGGAACGTGGGTTCCGGCTGATGTGAGGCTTTGGGTCTTAGACTGCCTTGCTTTGTTGGCCTTCAATAAAATTCTCTAAATGATTGATGGCTTCTAAGGCTTTGGATAAATAGCTTTTTTTACAAGCCGGAGCACGTTTTTTCGTGTTGACGATGCTGGAAACACTGACCCCGAGTACATTGGCTATATCTTGTAATAGGGGAGGAACAACTTCGATTTGTCCTGCTTCACATTGATGAATATAGGATGATTTGACACCGACTTGGTGGGCAAGATCATCTTCGGACATATTTTTCAATAGTCGGGTATAGCGAATGTTGACACCAATAGTGGTATTGCGTGTGGGAATATCGTTAATATTTGGCACGTAAAAATTCCATCAGCCATCAGCCAATCGGGATGATCAGCAGTAAGAAATAATGATGAAGCCGAAGGTTGAACCAACGGATTGTTATTATGAGGTAATCACATAACAATATATGCATTAGTATATTTTTTATTTGAAACTTACACAACTTAAAAGTTTAACGTCGGGCCTCGTTCTCGGGGTGGTTTTTTATTGGTCGGGAATTAAATTGAACGAAAAATATTTCTGGACTCATATTCTAAATATAGACTATATGTCTATATATGGAGAAATTTGACAATTACAAATCGATGGCAGACGGGGTTGCAGCATTAATGCATCCCCATGCTGAAGTCGTGATACACGATCTGAAAATGCAAGAGATTGTTTATCTGGCGAATAATTATTCTAACCGCGAAATTGGGTCACCGTCCCATATGGACGAGGTGGAATTTACCGAAGGCGATCGTGTGCTGGGGCCTTACCGCAAGGTGAATTGGGACGGTAAAATCCTTAAGTCCATCAGTGTCGTCATGCGAAATAGTGAAGATCAGGCCGAAGCTATGATCTGTATAAACCTGGACATGTCTGAAATGAACCGGATGCATCAAGTTCTTGGCATGATGCTGGGGGCACCGGAAGAAGGCCTAAAAGAAGGCAGTAAGCCCGAAGAGAATAATGGAAAACAAAGCGACAAGATTGACGCCCTGTTCCGTGATGATTGGCATGAGCGGATCAATATCTCCATTCAGGATTGGCTACAAGAAAACGGGCTTAGCTTGCAAGCGCTTGGACGAAGTCAAAAGCGTGATCTGGTTATTGCTCTGGAAGCGAAAGGTGCTTTTCAGGGGCAGGGGTCGGCTAACTATGTGGCCCGTTGCCTGGGGCTTGGGCGCGCCACCGTTTACAAGTATCTAAAAGAACAAAGGGGATCGGCATGATCATAGATGATCGCAATCTGGTCGAGGAAATTGTTGCAGCCAATCAGCGTATTAAGGCTGTGGATGGCGGTGTACGCGAAACGCCACTGGACGAAGCGCCATCCTTTAGTGAGCGAACGGGTGCAACCTTTTTACTAAAGGGTGAGCATTTACAGCGGACGGGTTCCTTTAAAATGCGCGGGGCGATGAACAAGGTTTTGACCTTGTCAGAAGAACAACGCGCAAAGGGTATAACCACAGCATCAACTGGAAACCATGGTATGGCAACGGCCCAAGCCGCTAGCGTTGGGAATGTCGAAGCCACAATCTATTTACCAAATTCAGTTTCTCCCTTGAAGCATGGGAACATCACCCGAATGGAGGCGAAGACCGTTTTGGTCGAAGGCACCTGTGTGGATAGTGAGCGTACGGCAAGAGCAGCAGCAACGAAGCAGGGTATCACCTATGTTTCAGCCTATGCTGATCTGGATGTTATCGCCGGACAAGGAACAATCGGTTTAGAGCTGGCGACACAATGTCCTGACCTTGCCGCTGTTTATATCTGTGTCGGTGGTGGTGGGCTTATTTCTGGCGTGGGAAGTTATCTTAAGTCGTGTTTGCCTGATGCGGATATTATCGGGTGCTGGGCCGAAAATGCCGCGTCCATGCATCACTGCTTGGAAAAGGGCGAAATCTATGATGCGTGGGAAGCCGACACGCTTGCCGATGGATCCGCAGGTGGTGTTGAAGAAGGCACCGTTACCTTTCCGATTTGCCAGCAGGTTATTGATCGTCATGTCTTGGTGAGTGAGGAAGAAATTGCGCAGGCTATGCGCGATGTTGCGGCCAATGAACGCTTTATTGTTGAGGGATCTGCGGGTGTTGCCGTTGCTGCGGCCCTTAAAACCGGAAGCGATTATCAAGGCAAGAAGATCGCGGTTGTGATCTGTGGGCGTAATATTGGCTACGAGACATTTTGTGATGTGCTCAACTCAGTAGAGGGAGAGAAAAGAAATGCGTAATTTTTCACTGGAAACTTTCTTTTCTGACTGGGAGTTCAAAGCCAGATACCATATGACGGCGTCTGATATTCAAAGCATGACGATTAATGAACTTTTGGCAATGGCAAGCGAAGAAGACCGCGAAAAGTTTTATGATCTCTCGTTAAGTTATACGGAAACCTTTGGTCATCCGCTGTTACGGCAAGAAATTGCCAATACTTATGACGGGTTAGCATCGGAAGATATCTTGTGCTTTGCCGGTGCAGAGGAAGGCGTTTATGTGGCCATGCGGGTTCTGTTGGAACCGGGGGATCATGCCATTGTTGTCGTGCCCAATTATCAGGCGGCGGAAACACTGCCCCTTGATATCTGTGATGTAACGGGTGTTCCGCTCGATCCGGATGATAACTGGTCGCTGGATATGGACGCACTGGAAGAAGCAATCAGACCCAATACTAAGCTGATTTCCATTAACTTTCCTAATAATCCGACAGGAGCGATTTTAAAACGCAGTTCTTTTGATCGTTTGATAGAGCTTTGCCGTGCTCACGGAATTTATCTATTCAGTGATGAGGTCTATCGGGGGATTGAACGGGACGAGAGCTTGCGATTGCCACAGGCAGCAGATGCCTATGAAAAGGCCCTGTCGTTAAATGTGATGTCAAAAGCCTATGGATTACCAGGGTTACGTATTGGCTGGATTGCCTGTCAGGATAGGGATCTTCTCAAACGTTTGGAGTGTTACAAACACTATCTGTCTATATGTAATTCCGGGCCGAGCGAATGGTTGTCGATTATTGCCCTGCGCTCGCGGGAACAGATTCTCGCGAATAACCGTAAGCTGGTCAAAGAAAACGCAGGTAAGTTAACAGCATTTTTCGATGAATTTCCCGATCTGTTTGACTGGCAGGTGCCAGATGGAGGCTGTGTTGGTTTTCCGTCATACAAAGGTAAGGGAACAACGGATGAATTTTGTGAAGACTTGATCAATAAATCTGGCGTGCTGTTGTTACCGCCACGGATTTACAAATCCGACTTGTTGCCTGTCACCTGGAACCGTTTTCGGATTGGCTTTGGTCGCAAAAATATCGATGAAGGATTGGCCGCTTTTCGTGCTTATCTCAAGAGCAACACATGAATACTTTACCGATCATAACACTTGATGAGATCAAAGCTTGTCTTAGCGAGGATGATATTCTCTCTGCCGTAAAGGAGGCTCTGATTTCTCATGGTCGGGGAGAGGTAAATTCACCGCCGCCGGGTATTTTGCAATTAGATAATCCGGCAGTCGGAGAGTGCCACATCAAATACGGTCATCAAAAAGGGGCTGATACCTTTGTCGTAAAGATCGCAAGCGGCTTTCGCGATAATCGCAATCTTGGCCTGTCCCCCAACAGCGGGATGATGCTGGTCCTTAGTGCGCAAACGGGGGCACCTGTCTGTGTCTTGGATGACAAAGGGTGGCTTACTGATATTCGCACCGCAGCGGCGGGGGCTTTGGCGGCACAGGCTGGCGCACCGGATCAAGTGACGACTGTGGGGATAATTGGTACAGGAGAACAAGCACGGTTACAGGCACAGTGGGCGTGCCGTTTGTTGGGGGTGAAGTCTGTCGTCGTTTATGGGCGCAATCCTCAACAGGTGACAAAATACATCAATGACATGACAGGGCAGGGCTATGAGGTCCGCATTGCACCAGACGTGCAGGGCCTTTTAGCGCAATGTAATCTTATTATTACAACAACCCCGTCATCCAAAGCTTTAGTCATGAAAGACGAGGTACAACCGGGCACCCATATTGTTGCCATGGGAACGGACAATCCGGGCAAACAGGAACTGGATCCTGCATTGTTTGAAAAGGCTGCGGTCATTATGGTCGATGACCTTGCCCAATGTGTCCATCACGGCGATCTGGGGCATGCAGTACGTGGCGGTTTAATCCCTGAAGATCAAGCGATTTCATTAGGACTTGTCTTGGCTGGGAAGAAACCGGCGCGGCAGAATGCCCGGGACATAACGATCGCCGATCTGACCGGAATTGCGGCCCAGGACATCGCCGTGGCATCATTGGTTTGGAAGCGGAAGAGAGGTGTATAAGTCTTCAATATTACTTGTTAAAGTGTGAGCTAAGTTGCTTTGAGTGGGGCAACTACATTTCTAAGCTTTTTTGAGTTGGTTAGTTTTTCGCCAATTCGTTTCATGGTTTCTTCTAAACTTTCATTTGTAGCCTCCCCTAATGCATTTGCTCCCCCTGAACAGGCTGTACCTGCCGGATGTAGTGAATCTTTCTCTGCTGTTACTGTCGTGCCTAGAATGCGTTCTTCTTGTGAATTAACAATGATGCTGGCAGCTATTTCGACCTCAGCTTCAATTTCACCTGACCAAAAGCCTTGAATGACCGAAATTTTTACATCAAGGTCTTCAGCTTCTATGATTACAATTCCATCATAATTCAATGATGCTAATTGTCCTTTTGATAGTGGCTTATCGACAAGTTCAATGTTTTCAAATAAATCTTGGGTTGTTTTAAATACAGAAATTTCAAAGGATTTCTGTGCATCAATAGGAAATTTATGTGCAGAACAAGTGAAACCTCTAACTTTGTATGTTCCCTTCATTTCATCAGAATCCACATACAAGGCATATGATCCAGGGATCTTGTTTTCATAGCTAGAATAAACATTATAAGCTGGGCTGACACTGGTTGTTGCTTGATACGAACAAGCTGCCAGAACAAAAGATAAAGCAAGAACAGTGACAAGCTTATGCATAAATTATTCCTTCAAACGGTTAAGAATGCTATTAACTCATAATTGCATGTTTTTATTTTTTTGGTTCCTTTGGTTGAGTACATGCTATGTAATCTTAAATCAAATAAATTGTATCTATGGGTTGTTTTTGTTTTAAGGATACAGTGTTTATGTGCAAAGGGCGTTACTATAATTCTTTGATTTATTTAGTCTATATTTCTTGATTTATCTGAAATATGGTTGCATGCTCGTCTAATACTTCTACCTTTCCCAGTCTTTCCCTGTTTTCCATGGGGGGCTATCTCACGGGCGAAGGGCTTATGTTGTAAAGGTAGTGCTACAAATTTGATTCTGTTGCGCTTCTCGAGACCGTTATGACACTTTTAAATGCCAAAGATCTGGGCATTACCCTTGGTATGCCGCTTTTCTCAAACCTGAATTTTTCCATCAACAAGGGTGATCATATTGGCTTGGTTGCTGCCAATGGTCGTGGGAAATCCACGCTGTTAAGTTGCCTTGCTGGCGGGTTAGAGCCAACCGAGGGGGATATCACCCGCACACGGGGGCTAAAGGTCGGGTACGTGGAACAAAATGTTCCCGAAGAACTCATGACACAAACTCTGTATGATGCGGTGCTTTCGGCGTTACCGACAGAACAGGCAGAATACGAAAGCTGGCGCGTTGATGTTGTGCTGGATGATCTGGCCGTTCCTGTAGAGCTACACAGTCGTTTGGTCGGCGAACTGTCTGGTGGCTGGCAACGCGTGATGCTGCTTGCCCGCGTGTGGGTGGGCGAACCTGACCTGTTGTTAATGGACGAGCCAACCAACCACCTTGATCTTTCGCGCATTGGCTTTCTTCAGAACTGGCTGGGGACTGTGGCACGGGATACACCGATACTGGTGGCTAGCCATGATCGTGCTTTTCTGGATGCCGTAACCAATCGAACACTTTTCCTGCGGGAAGATCAGTCACAAGCTTTTTCCCTGCCCTATAGTCAGGCACGGACGACCTTGGATGAAAGTGATGCGGCAAAAGAACGGCAGTTCGAAAATGATAGCCGCAAGGCACAACAGCTAAGGCGTCAGGCTGCGAAGCTCAAGAACATCGGGGTCAATTCCGGTAGTGATTTGCTGATCACCAAAACCAAACAACTCAAAGAACGTGCGGACAAGATTGAGCAGCAATCCCAAGCGGCCTATAAAGACAAGTCGGCGGGGGCGATCAAGCTTGTCAATTCTGATACCCACGCCAAGGCTTTGATCACACTGGAAGAGGGGGAAGTCACAGCCCCTGATGGCAAGGTTTTGTTCAAGAACCCGCCACTTTGGATCAAGCGCGGGGACCGTATTGTTTTGCTTGGCCGAAACGGAACCGGGAAGACCCAATTGATCCGCATGGTACAACAGGCCGTTCTGGGGGAACACCCGACGATCAAATCCACACCAACCGTGGTCATGGGCTATTCCGATCAGGCGTTGTCCCAACTAGATGACAAAGCAACACCACAAGAGATCATCACGGAACGTTTCGATGTCGGCGATCAACGTGCGATTGCGTTGCTGGCCGGGGCAGGCATTAATCTGGATATGCAAAGCAAGCCCATCGGGGCGTTATCCGGCGGACAAAAATCCCGTCTTGCGATGCTGGATCTAAGACTGCGCAATCCAAATTTTTATCTATTGGATGAACCAACAAACCATCTGGATATTGAGGGACAGGAAGCGCTGGAAGAAGAATTACAGGCCCATAATGCCAGCTGTCTTCTGGTCAGCCATGACAGGGCCTTTGTGCGCAACACGGGCACCAGATATTGGTTGATTGAAAACAAACGCTTGAAAGAAATCGATGGTCCGGAAGACTTCTTCGCCGCTTCGTTGGGGGAACAGTTATCCGGGTAAGAAGTACCCTTTGTTAAAGTCCCTCTGTCTCATGGGTAAGGGGTGTATTTGTCTTTGCTCTGGATTTAATTTTTTGATGAAAAGATCTATTGGTATGTGGAAAAATATTTGTACGTTGTTACTGGTTTTCGTTCTTTTTGCCTGAGATGAACCTGCTGATCTTGTGAATAGCCAGTCCTATGAAAAGGATGGTGTTCGCTTTATCTTACCGGGGAACTGGAAGGTTGTCGGTGACAAAAGTGAGGAGGGATTTCGTTATATTGATATCGCAACATCCACCGATGCGGTCGCCGGAATTTCAGTATTCAGTAATGGTGCAACGATCAAGCTAGAGGATTATGTCAATCTGATCATAGACAGTTTTAATGATTTACTGCCTGTTGGATCAAGAGACAGAGGTGGCATCGTAGAGTTCGAAGTTGATCAAAACGACAATGTTGAAAAGGCACTTCGAAATCAGTTTTCTGTTACCCTTGCGGATGTAGAGGTTCCCCATACCGCAGATTTTTATGAAATGAATGTTCAAACTGATCGCGTGATTATTTTTACGCAAACAACAAATAAGCAAAAAGAGCTGGTTCAAAAGGGATTTGATCAATTGATCCAAAGTTTTAGACAAGATTAAATATCTCTGATCGGGATCCCTGAAAAAACAATTTTCGAAAAGATACCCTCAGAAAAAAACATCCTTGCATGTATTAAACATCCGGGGGTGTTTTTTGTTAGCTGTTTAAGTTGGTGCCTTCCCTGTCGAGAACAGCAATTTGACTCGGAAATCATTCAGGTTCCAAACCGTTTGAATTGGCGAGCATGGTAATGGTCGCCAAAAGAGTTTGAGAGTTAGAGTTGCCCCGCGAGATAGCTATAACCCAGTCATCATAAAATTTGATTTGGCCCCCTCCAAGTCATAACAGGAATGGATTTGGGGCAAAAATACTCTCGATTCATTTCTGTTCTGAAAATAATTATAACGATAAATTTTGTTTTTTATCAAATTGTTATTGGTGATGTTTAATGTGAAAATTATTATTGTATACAAATTGTATTTTTAATGTATAAATTTAACTTCCTTAATCATTAACGCAGAGGGATAGCCGTGTTGCGAAATGAGTCTATCAAATGAAGGATGATGCCAAAAAGCGGAAGCGGGCGATGTCAGAGGTTCTTAAACGGGAAATACTGACCCTTGTGAGAAAGCCGGGATCTGATTTGGACGAAGTTCAGCTTTCCGAAGAATTCTCGCTTTCAAGAACACCACTTCGGGAAGTTTTCCGTGAATTGGCTGGCGAAGGTTTTGTGGAATTACGCGAAAATCGTGGGACAAAAATATCTGATATGAGTCACATGACATTGCGGGATTTCTTTCTTGCTGCGCCGATGATTTATGGTGCTGTAATGAGGTTGGCAGCCCGTAATGCCCTGCCTGATCAAATTGAGAACCTAAAAGCTGCGCAAGAACGCTTCCGAGATGCCTTGCGTAGCGGGTCAAGTGCAGACAGGGCTTTGTCAAATAATCGTTTTCACGAGATCACGGGTGAAATGGCCGATAATATTTATCTAAAGCCGAGCTTCAATCGGCTATTGATTGACCATGCACGCATTGGCATGACCTTTTATCGTCCCCAAGATCATAAGATGGTTGAGAACTTGACGGCTGCGAGTGATCAGCACGACGCTATTATTACAGCGATTGAAAACAGGGACGAAGTCGCGGCCGCTCAGTTGGCGACTGATCACTGGAATCTTTCACGCCATCAAATAGAACTTTTTGTGATGCCCGGTCAGCTGGATATACCGCTTGGCACATTTTCTTAAATACATGTGAGGATGCAATGACCCCGATTATGCAGTTTGAGGGCATATACACACCGCTCGTAACACCTCTCTATTCGGATGGCAGTGTGAACTATGATGCTATGTCTGAGGTTATCGAAAATTTGATTGCGAAGGGTGTGCATGGGCTTATCTCAGGTGGATCAACCGGTGAGAACTATGCGCAAGATGTCAATGAACGACTTGAAATTGCACGTTTTACCAAGCAGCAGATAAAGGGGCGATTACCCCTGATCGTCGGGACGGGTGCAATGATGACGCCGGACTCTATTGCTCTTGCATCAGGGGCCAAAGAAATGGGGGCTGATGCTATTCTAGTCGCGACACCGCCTTATTCAGTTCCTACAGAGCGTGAGAATGCGCTCAATGTTCTTGCGATTGATAAGGCCGTCAATCTGCCGATTATGCTTTATAATTATCCGGGGCGAATGGGGGTACATATGGGGGAAGATTTTCTCGATCGTGTCGCCCGGTCTCGCAATATCTGTGCAATCAAGGAAAGTTCCGGAGATATCAATCGGGTACATTTGCTGGCGCGTGATTACCCACATATACAAATGTCGTGTGGTATGGACGATCAAGCATTGGAATTCTTTGCCTGGGGGGCCAGAAGTTGGGTGTGCGCCGGATCAAATTTCTTAGCGGATGAACATATTGCACTGTATCAGGCCTGCGCTGTGGAAGGGAATTTTGATAAAGGGCGGCGCATTATGTCCGCCATGATGCCGCTGATGCGGGTTCTGGAACAGGGCGGTAAATTTATTCAATGTGTAAAGCACGGGGTTACCCTTGATGGCATTGATACGGGGCCAATGCGTCCTCCTCTCAAGGGGTTGAACAAGGATGAGAAGCGCGCCTTGGAACAGGTTATTCAGGTGTTGAAAACAACAATTGCAAAAATCCGGGCAGAGGACTGAATTCATGAATTTATTAACGACAGAAGAATATAAATCAATAGCTTCAGATCTGAATTTTCCTTGCAACCCTTATATTGACGGGGGGTTTAGACCCTCTGTTTCGGGAAATACATTTCAGACCGTAAACCCGGCAACTGGCGAGGTATTAGGCGAAATTTCTGCGTGTGATAAAAAGGATGTTGATTTTGCTGTATCCAAAGCGCGTGAATCATTTGAGGATGGCAGATGGTCAAAAATGCCACCGTCTGAACGCAAGGAAATATTAGTTCGTCTGTCTGTTCTGTTATCAAGAAATGCTCGCGAATTTGCTGTGATGGAAAGTCTGGATAGTGGCAAAAGCATATATGATTGTGAAACAGTCGATATTCCTGAAACAGTACACTGTCTTAAATGGCATGCTGAAGCAATCGACAAAATATATGATCAAGTCGCACCCGCGTCGGATAATCACCTTGCTATGGTTGTTCGCGAACCAATCGGTGTTGTTGGCTTGGTCCTGCCGTGGAATTTTCCTCTTTTAATGCTGGCCTGGAAGATTGCCCCTGCACTTGCCGCAGGATGTTCCGTTGTTGTAAAGCCTGCTCAGGAAACGACGTTGACGGCGCTTTACCTTGCTGAATTGGCCACAAGGGCTGGCTTGCCAAAAGGGGTTTTGAATGTGGTGCCGGGCGGTGGTGCTGAGGTAGGCGAGCCGTTGGGTCGGCATATGGATGTTGACATGATTTCTTTTACAGGATCAACGCAGACAGGTAAGCGATTTTTGACCTATTCTGCGGAATCAAATGTGAAGGAAGTTGTTCTGGAAATGGGGGGGAAGAACCCCTGTATCGTGATGGATGATGCTGAAAATCTGGATAAGGTTGCGCAGCATGTGGTTAACGGTGCTTTTTGGAATATGGGGGAGAACTGTTCGGCAATTTCACGGTTGATTGTTCATCGTGATGTAAAGGAAGAATTACTTTTCCGTATCAAAAGTCATGCGCGTCATTGGAATATAGGTGACCCACTTGATCCTGAAACCCGAATGGGGGCTTTAGTTTCCAACGCCCATTTTGAGAAGGTGTGTGAATATCTTGAGAAAGCAAAGGCCGAGGCGATCTATCTTGGGGGGCAGTCACATCAAGGAGCTTTTGTAGAACCAACAATTGTTGAGTTAGAGAGCCATGATAACACTTTGGCACGGGATGAAATATTCGGCCCAGTATTATCGGTGATAACTGTCGCAAGTTATGATGAAGCCATAAAACTTGCGAATGATACGAACTATGGCCTTGCTGCATCCATATTTACGGGAAATGCCAAACGTGCTCTTCGTGGTGCTCGTGCCATTCGGGCGGGTACTGTAACGGTTAACAGTTATGGTGAGGGTGATATCTCTACGCCTTTTGGCGGGTATAAACAATCTGGGTTTGGCGGGCGTGATAATTCCCTTTATGCGCATGATCAATATACACAACTAAAAACAATCTGGCTTGACTTGGCTGATGATAATGATGACGTGGTGGATTAGCTAAGAACATGTCGTGTGAGTAAGATAAGGTGATTATGAAAACGTATCGGGCAAAACAGATTCCTGAACACAGAGGTCGGGCAGCATGGAGGGATATCTTACCGCCGCGCCCGGTCAATGAACCTTTGACGCAAAATATTACGGCCGACTTTGTTGTTATTGGTGCTGGTTTCGCCGGGCTTTCAGCCGCGCGACGTTTGATGCAGCTAAATCAAGGGGCGAAGGTTGTTGTGCTGGAGGCAAGGGAAATAGCCGAAGGGGCTTCTGGTCGTAATTCAGGTTTTATGATTGATCTGCCTCATGACTTGTCGTCCGATGATTATGCAGGACAAACACAAAGCACTGATTTGAAGATGATCAGTCTTAACCGAATGGCGATTGATTTCGCAAAAAAGGCTGTCGAAGAATATGGTATCAATCCAGCTTATTTCGATCCAGCGGGAAAAGTAAATGGCGCGGCAAGCCCATCAGGGGTGCAGCGTAATGTGGATTACGCAATGCATCTTGATCGTTTGGGCGAGCCTTCTCAAATGCTGGATGCTCAACAGATGCTGGAATTGACCGGTAGCTCGCATTATCTTTCTGGTCTTTACACGCCGGGTACAGCAATGTTGCAGCCTGCCGGATATATTCAGGGACTGGCCGATGGTTTGCAACAAACAATAAGCATTTATGAAAACACACCTGTTAAGGCTTTTGCTAAAACCGGGATTGATTGGTGTGTTGAAACCCCAAAGGGAAATGTTTCTGCGGCCTGTATCATTATTGCTAACAATGGTCACCTCGAGAGTTTTGGTTTTGCACAGGGACGGTTAATGCATATTTTCCTCTATGCTTCCATGACCCCGGATCTTGATGATGACATGCTAAAGAAACTTGGTGGGCAGCCCCGTTGGGGAATCACACCATCAGATCCTATGGGGACAACTGTTCGACGGATTGACACCGTTTTGGGGGGGAACCGTATTATTACCCGAACCTGCGCAAGTTTTTTGCCAGATATGGTGGCATCAAAGCAGGCTGTTACAAGGGCCCTTGCAGTACAGGAGCGAAAGTTCAATGACCGTTTCCCTGCGTTATCCGGGCTGCAAATGGAATATAGCTGGGCAGGACATTTATGCCTAAGTCAAAACAATGTTTCTGTTCTGAAGCAGGTAGAAGACAATGTTTTTTCTGCATGTTGCCAGAATGGGTTGGGAACTGCGCGAGGAACAATGACAGGTATCGGTGCTGCGGAACTTGCCAGTGGTCATTGCAGTGAGATCACAAAAGTGTTTTCGAATGAGCCTGAACCCAAAAAACTACCACCCCGTCCATTTTCTACAATTGGTGCGAATGTTTATTTACGCTGGAAAGAATGGCGTGCCGGACGCGAATAGATTTTTCCCATTTCTTTGTTATACTCAATCAATGCTCGTTCCTGTCTTGTTTAAAGTTAACTGAGATGTTGCCAGTGTTCTTTAGCATTGAAGGTGCTCTTTGCATCGAAAGGGAATACAATGTTTAATTTATAACGCTTTGTCGAAGACTGTTGCGCCGCTGTGCGGACAGACAAAACACACAAATGCTTCGCAGAGATATTTGATCGTGCCTTTGTGCGCTTTCTTTTCTGTCGCGAGCTCAAAAAAATAGCCAGTTGCCGTAATCGGCTAGGATACGATAATAGATGTTCTGTGCTTTAACCGATTAATTTATCGAGGTGCCGTTGTGCCTTCATTTCTAATGTTACCAATTCACCTTTATAAAACACACTGTTGATGATCCATGGGATAGGCATAGCATGTCCAGCTTTCTGACTGGAAATTTTGTTGATTGTTAAAGGGATGCCTTTGGAAGTCGCATATTCGCGTAATGCGTTGTTGGTGTAAAACTCTGTGAATGGGCAAGTATTGGAGTAATAAGCCGTGATCCCCTCTGTTTCTGGCGATACTCCTTTGCGCGCGGTGTCAAAAAAATGAGGAAAATCAGCCTCACTATTTAGCTTCAGGCCCCATAATTTGAAGAATGGTGGCGCTTCGTCGATCACAGTGAAGCCATTATGGGCAAGAAATTTCGGATCTGTCATGAAAGGGCGTTTTTTGTCACTTGATACCGCCACAATACCGTCCATGGCTCTTGCATCATTCAGGCATTGCTGAAGAAGGGCTTTGCCATGCCCCTTTCCTTTGAACTGTCCGCTAACCCAAAAGCAGTTGATTACCATAAAATTTTTGCCAGAGATGGGTAACCAGGAGTGTGCAATAGGCACATATTCTATGAAGACTTTGCCGCGTGCATCGCCTTTGTGGAAGCGATATCCATTGGCAAATTGAGTGCGTAACCAGTCTTTTTTTGCAGCATATCCATCTGCACATTTTTTGTCGCTGATCGCACAGCAAATATGGTGATTTTGCAGCAATTCATCGTTGAGTGTCAGGTATTCCAAGACAGCCTCCATATCGATTATTTGTTTAGTATACAATGTTGCTAACGGCGGGCAAATAACTCACTTTTAAATCAAATGATTACAGGTCTTTGTTGTTTTCCATTATCCAATTCTTCACAGTTATGTGGTTGATTTATAATAATGCCTCGCCTTTCGATCAGAAGAGGTATAGCTTTGGCAAACCTGCCAGGGTGATAAGACCACGCCCACTATACGTACTGCACTATTGAAAAATTGTAGCAGATCCTCTTAATAAAGTTAGATGACTGAAGGGAAAGACGATTATGTCTTCCATGTCCAGAACAGAGGAAGATCTGCTCTTTATGTCAGATTTACAATCTGCCGAGCTTCGTAAGGGCCGTAAGGCTGCCTATGTATTAACTTTTCTCTCTTTTTTCTTTTTTATTGCTTTCTTTATCTGGGCGTCCTTGACCGAATTGGATGAAGTTACCCGGGGCGAGGGTACGTTTACGCCAGCCCAAAAGACACAAATTATTCAGAACCTTGAAGGCGGGATTATTTCTGAAATCCTAGTGAAAGAAGGTGATACTGTCGAAAAGGGAACTATTCTAGTTCGGATTAATAACTCGTCAGCTCAGGCAAGTGCGGATGATCTGGAAGGTCAGCGAAGAATACTTTCGATTTCGGTTATGCGAATGATGGCAGAACTGAATGATACGCCGTTGGAATATACCGAAGAGCAAATGAAGACTTCGGCGGATGAAGTTGATGATCAGATGGCGCTCTATTCCGCACGAAGCAATCAGCAGTCTTCGCAAATACAGGTGATTGAAAACCAGACACGGCAACGGGAACAAGAAATTTCCGAGGCAAATAGCCGGATAGGGCAGTTGCGGAACTCGCTTGGTCTTGCCCAACAAGAACGTAACATCACCAAGCCTTTGGTGGATAAGGGGGTTCTGCCTCGCCTACAACTTATTCGTCTGAACCGCGAAATCGTGGATTTGGAAGGGGAAATCAAAACGCTTGGGGTTAGTTTGCCACGGTTAAGGGATGCCGTTCTGGAATCAAAACAACGCCGCGATGAAATGATCCTGACGACCAAGGCTGAACTGTCTGATGAACTGAACCGGGCACGATCAGAGTTGAAATCTGTCACCGAGAGTATGGAAGCCGGGGCAGATACCGTCAGACGTACGGATGTGAAATCACCTGTTCATGGGGTCGTTAAGGAGTTGAAGCGTAATACGGTTGGTGGTGTTATCCGTGGCGGCGAAGATATCGTCGAAATTGTTCCTTTGGATGATACATTGATTGTCGAGGCTAAAATCCGCCCATCTGACCGTGCGTTTTTGCAAAAGGGTCAGAATGCCACGATTAAGGTTTCTGCTTATGATTTTTCTGTTTATGGTGGCATGAAAGCCAAGCTGGAACGGATATCGGCAAGTACCATCAAAGATGAAGAAGGAGAAAGTTTCTACCGGATTTATCTGCGGACTGATGACAACAAAATCATCAGTAAGGGTAAAGAGCTTGAGATTATTCCAGGTATGACCGCCAATGTAGAAATACTGACGGGTAAGAAATCTATTCTGGATTATCTATTAAAACCGATTTTCAAAGCTAGAAATTCCAAAGAAGAAACAGTGCAACCAAAAGAGGTTGAAGAGGGCACGTAGGGTTCAATCGTAAGCACGTAGTTTATTTACTGATACCGGTATAAAATGCTAAGGGAACATTTAATGGAATCTTAGTGAAAAATTGTGTGTTTTTACATTATGGTATTATTCAACAAAGTTAAGTTGTTTTTGATTTTTGGACTTGTTATTTTTCTGGGGTTCTTCCCACACTATACAAAAGCGGAAAGTAAGAAAATCACCGCCTGTTACGATGGTTGGGAGCCGTTTTATTATGCAAATTCCGAGTATGAAGCAGGTGGTGTTGTTGTCACGCTTTTACACGAGATTGCGCGTGAAACGGGATATGAAATTCAATTCCGCCTTTTGCCCTTTAAAAGGTGTATGAAGCAAGTTTCTCAGGGCAAGATTGACATTCTTATGGTTACTGGTTTTACGACAGATGTTCTTATGGGGCGTACATCATTGGTAACGTGGCAAATCGGTGCTGTCGTTAAAAAAGACTATCCCAAAAACCATATTACTGGCTTGTCAGAGTTCAAGGGAAAGAAAGTTTTACAGTCGTTAGATTATGAATATCCTGAGAAAATAAGGAACTTTGCCCCTTATTGGAAGGTTTCAAAAGTTGGTTATTTTAACGGCGATAATCCTGATGTTGTACCACATGCTTTTACCATGGTTGAAAAGGGACAAGTCGATACTTTTCTTGAAGATATTATCTTCTCGGAAAAAATTATTAAGGACAATAATCTCAACCTTAAAGTTTTAAAGCCAGCTGTTGCATTTGAGAAAAATTATCTGGCTTATGCACTAGGGCGCGAAAATTTATATCGGAAGTTTGAAAATGCTTTGCGAGCACGTGCAGAAGATGGTCGACTGGATCAGTTCTATAGCGATATACTCGGACAAAGTTGGTCAGACCTGGGAAATGAGGTTGATCGACAAACGGAGCTATTTTAGGTCGATTAGATCACTGCCGTCGGATATTTTATTCTCGATTTTTTTTCTTTTGCTTTGCTATAAAGCGTTCCAGACGTCGTTTTGAAACTTCGATACGGTGGTCTTCGCGTTCCAGATCGCGGATGGCTTGCTGGACGTAAGCAAGGTGGTCTTGCGATGCCTTTTGCGCTTCGTCGGGGTTGCCAGTCATAACAGCGTCATAGATGGCGTGATGTTGGGCGAGTAGGCGTTCACGTGATCCCTGATGGGTATAGAGCTGCTTTCGACTTAGGAATACGCCCTTTTTCAGGACTTCGATCAGGGAACGGATAACGTGCAGGAGCACGACGTTGTGCGCTGCTTCGGCGATGTTCAGGTGAAAATCAGCGTCGATACTGGCTTCCAGTTCCAAATCCCCTTTTTCATGGGCTGCATCCATGGCCGTTATACAGGCGGTGAGTATCTCTCGGTCGGCATCGGTGGCGCGCACTGCGGCATAATAGGCGGCATTACCTTCGGAAATAGTCCGGAATTCCATAAAATCATTTACTGTGTCAGGGTGGTTCTGAAATATCGCAGTCAAAGGGTTGGTGAGGGATGGCCCTAGAAAGTTTTTAACCAGGGTGCCACCACCCTGATGGGTTTCCAGCAATCCCTGAGCTTCGAGCTTTTGCAGGGCATCGCGGAGAGAGGGGCGGGAAACATCCAATTGTTTTGCCAGATCACGTTCAGCCGGCAGGTACTCACCCGGCGGCAGAACGCCTTCGAGAATATAGTTCTCTAGTTGTTTTGCCACAGTATCCGATAGTTTTTCAGATCGTATTTTGTTCAGTGCCATCTTGCCCAAATATTTATTGAGATATTTTGGTAATAATAATTTACCACTTTACATAATTGGTAAAATTATTTATCCAATATGTCAATATTTCATCTGATCGAAGAACAAGGAAGTAATGTCATGGCACAGGTTCTGGAAATTGCTGATCTGAAAAAACTGGCGCAACGTCGTGTGCCAAAGATGTTTTTTGACTATGCAGATTCAGGGTCCTGGACCGAAGGAACCTATCACGCTAATGAAAGCGATTTTCAAAAAATAAAGTTCCGTCAACGGGTTGCCGTGGATATGACCAATCGCACCCTCGCCAGTCAGATGGTCGGGCAGGATGTGTCTATGCCTGTTGCGATTGCGCCGACGGGGCTGACAGGCATGCAGCGCGCAGATGGCGAAATTTTGGCGGCGCAAGCCTGTGAAGAGGCTGGGGTGCCCTTTACGCTTTCGACCATGTCTGTTTGTTCTATTGAGGCCGTTGCCGAGAAAACAACCAAGCCTTTCTGGTTTCAGCTTTATGTCATGCGCGACAAGGATTTCGCCGGGCGTTTGATTGACCGCGCAAAGGCTGCGGGCTGTTCGGCGTTGGTCCTGACCCTCGATTTGCAAATTCTGGGACAGCGTCACAAGGATTTACGCAACGGTCTGTCCACGCCGCCCAAGTTTACGCCTCACCATATCTGGCAGATGGCAACGCGACCGGGCTGGTGTCTTGGCATGCTGGGCACAAAGAACCGTAGTTTTGGTAATATCGTTGGTCATGCGCAGGGCGTTGAAGATCTTAGTTCTCTGTCGTCGTGGACGGCAGAACAGTTTGATCCCAAGCTTTCTTGGGATGACGTGGCGTGGATTAAAGAACGCTGGGGCGGGAAGTTGATCCTCAAAGGTATTCTTGATCCGGAAGACGCCAAGATGTCCCTGAAAACCGGGGCTGATGCTATTATTGTCTCCAATCATGGTGGACGTCAGCTCGACGGAGCGATTTCTTCTATCGAAGCTCTGCCAGAAATTGTAGAGGCCGTCGGCGATGAAGTTGAAGTACACATGGATGGCGGTATCCGATCCGGACAGGATGTATTGAAAGCCGTGGCCCTTGGCGCAAAGGGAACCTACATCGGCCGACCGTTCCTTTATGGTCTGGGCGCGATGGGCAAAGAAGGCGTGACCAAGTCGATAGAAATTATTCGCAATGAAATGGATATCACTATGGCCCTGTGCGGCAAGCGCGATATCAAGGACGTGGATCAATCCATTTTAATGTAACTACTTGATAACTGATAAAGCTTTCTGGTGCGTGCTTAAAGGGAAAGGATTATATCTGAAGACATAGCCCTTAGTAGGGGAGTTATAAGATCTAGGTTAACTTTGAAGCTATTTGGGTTTGTGTTCATCAATCCAAATTTGAGATAGATTTTTTGCTTCTGCAATTTGTTTAGATGACATCTTTTCGTCCAACGGCTTTATCCGTTCAGCATTGTGATCGACATAAACAATACCATGTGCAATCATCTCAGGCGTTGGCTTGTTGGAATCTCCTAACACTTCCGACGCAGTATGATACCACATGTAGGCATGTATATCGCTTTGCTCAATACCATGACCGTTGAGATAATTATCGCCAACCATCGTCATCGAACTTGTATTCCCAAGTTCTGCTGTTTTTACAAGCGATTTATGAGCTTCAGCTAAATTTACAGGAACACCATATTTTCCCTTTTGATGTATTCTAACCAGTTTGTTTAATGCACATATACTGTTTTGATCTGCGGCGGAATTCAACAATTCCATCGCTTTGTCAGTATCGGGCTTAATTTCCTTGTCGACAGGTGTGCCGGAGGCAAAATCATCTGTGATACCTTCGAAATAGATATCAGCAAGTTTACACTTTGCAAAAGCATGGTCTTGAGCGGCTGCTTTTTCCAGCCATGCCAGTGCTTCGGTCACTTTTTTGGGGTTTTCATAGAACAGAAGAATATGGTCTGCCAATTCAACTTGTGCATCGGCGTTTCCCTGTTTGGCAGCGGCAGTGAACCATTCTTTCGCCTTTGCTTTATGTACTATAGAATATTCGCCTTCATTTAATTTAATGCCCTCACTAAAATTATACATAACGCCAATTTGATATTGAGCACGTGCATCACCTTGCTCGGCCAGCGGCAAGAGTAATTTGAAGGCGGTTTCATAGTCTTGACTATCGTAAGCTTGAATACCTTGTTGATATGTCTGTTCGTGCTTTGGCGCGTCAGCCAGATTGGGAGAAGTTGTCATGATGGTAAGTCCAATTAGACAGGAACCTAAAACGTTTGGCGAAACTAATTTGGAGAGTTTTTTAGAGCTTTGCACACGCTTGTTTCCGATTATATGAGATTGAATAGTTTGTAGGTCGGGTGTCGGAAGAAAAGGTTCAAAAAAAGTCACAATTTTTTTTAGGCGCACTTAAATTGGCCATAAGAAAAACATTTAACAATTTTGTGTTTGATTAAGGTTTGTTCACAAGGCCTGTCAGGATGTGGTTGCCGCTGTCGTCAAATTTGAAAACGCCGTATTTCGCATTTTGATAACGGTCTGCGTGGCCTTCTTGAAAAAAGAAAGAGTCCGGGACGATCTTTAAACCGTTATAGGACCGATGGTAATAAAGCCGCTTTTCACCCTCAGCTAGCGGGCTGTCATCATCAAACCTGACAAAGTTGGCTATGTGTTGTTCGTTGACGCTGACGATCATGTAACCGCTTTCGACATCCGGTGATGCATTGGCTTCGTCGGCAACACTTTCTATTTCATATCGCAAACGCATATAATCGCCTTGGATAAGAGAGCGCGGGTCAACCGGGGCTAATTCAAGCAAGACAGTCTCGCCCTTGTCGATAATTTCTTCCTTTTGATAAATGCTATAGTTCAGGACCAGAAGGATAACAACGGTCAGGCCGATCATGATTTTTAGGCGCATGATGTGTCTCCTTGGTCTGTAGCCTTGTTGTTCAAGGTTCCGTCTTCATTTGAGATTTGTGGCTCTGTCCGATCCCACCCCCTTAATTTGAGATAGAATTTCCCGGCAATCATAACGCCACCGCTGGCGACCAGAATGATTGATTTTTGAAGCAGGGTAATGTCGAGATTATAGTAATAAAGCCAGAGGAAAACATGCAGGAGCAAGAAGCCAAGCAAGGTAAAGAGCCTGTCATGGCGCGCATAGCCAAAAATCATCAAGCCAAGGGACAACAGGATACCGGGTGCTGATAACAAGGCGAGGAGGATGGCCCCGATCATGGCGACAATAATAGGTTCTTGTTTTATGTGTTCTTTCCCGCCAGCGGCCCAGATAATCAAGAAGATAAGGGCTGCGGCAAATAAGATGTTACTGGTGAACGAAGAGATAAAGAGCGGATTGTCCAGATAGTTAAATTCGGTGTGTGAGGACAGAAAAAGGACCGAGATTGCGAGGCCAGTAACGAGGGCCTGTGCCACGGGCTGAAAGAAAGCGGGTATTTTGGGGTGGAGCAAAAGACAGCCCGCCGCGACAAGCTGAACCAGTATAAAGAGGTTAAAGGCAATGTCGGTTGGCAGCCCGAGTTCATCTTCCCAAAGAATGTAGAGCAGGATAACAATCAATACCCCCGTACAGGACATGAAGCGTTCAACATGCAGCCGATAAAAAGGATAGGTCAGTGCCGTGATGAGCAAAGAGGACAGGGCAAACGCAAGCAGTTTTTCGCCAAAGGTTTCCAAGGTTGCAAAGATAAAAAGAAACTTACCCGCACCCATCAGGGCAAAGGAAACCTGGAGGAAGAAGTTTTTTCCCGTGGTATTGTCATCGAATGTGACAGTGTAAAGCCCGATTGCTGCAACAATAAAGATAACGCTGGTTGTTAAGGCGCCCACAGCATTGTTAAAGCTGATGACTTCGATCAGGATCAGAAAACCAACAAAACAGATAGAGGCAATAAAGGCCCCGATGCCCGATAGAATTTTGAGGTAGATTGGAATGTCCAGGGTCTGTTCTTGTGCTTGAATGAAGCTGTTAATATCGTCGGGATCGGTAATCATGTTCTTGTTCGACAGGTGACCAACAAGATCTGCTGCAGACATTTTCTTTGGGTGTTGTCCAGTCTCTGCGTTAATCATTTGAGGCTCCCGTGTCTTCTGTGATTACACGTGTGGCTGTACTTTTTGCGGAGGCCGTTGTGACTGATGCATTCTTTTCGTGCTGCAGCGTACGGGTAAGGTATCGCAGATACATGGTAAATCCCGTGATTATGCCGATGGTAACAATGCCCATCAGTAAAACGCCAAGCTCTTCTTCGTCCATGAGTATTTCAAATAGCACCCGGATGGTGAGGATTTCGACAATGATCAGGGCCGAAATGGTGATTGCCGCCAGTGACCAGATATCCTTTACGATTTTGCGGTAATAGACATAAACACAAATATGTCCAATTGCCCCGACAAAAGAGCCAATGAAAACGCCTTCATAAGCCAGATCAGGAGAGACAATTAATAGAAGGATGGGAATATTTAACAGGGTGAGGATCGGGATCAGAATGATCCAGCGGGTCCATTTTGCGCTCAACCAGTCATAGGCAGAGGCTGATCTTTGCGATAAGAGTTCACGTGTACAGAGAACAAGGCCGTTGAAACAGGCAAGAAGCGGTAATATCAATGGCGACCAGTCTGGTCCAATCCATGATCTTGCAGTCGGGACCTGTTCCCACCAAAGACCCAAAAAAACATTAAAAACAACAAGCCATAACACCCAATGAGCCGCAAATTTGGAGAGAATCGTCCAGCCCAGTATCAACAATGACCAGACCATGAAAAGCTGATAGGCGTCGGCCCCGGTTTGATAAATTTGTCCAAAAACAGCCAGAAAAACCCCGACAAAAACACTTGCAGATATAAGCGCAAGCTGCCCGGAAAGACGGTTCAATCTGCAAACACAGGCGGCGATAATGCTGGCGATAATTGCAAACTGGATGCCCCCCATCTTATGGGCGGGCAACAATTTAGCCCAGTTAAAGGCAAAGAAATATATGACACCGGAAAGGACCAAACAAACCCCAAGCGCCAACAGTAATCTAGATGCCCAAATACCCCATTGGGTATGAGGGGTCAGGTGTTGCAAAGCTGCGTTACGGGCCTGCCGATTGATTTTGCCACAGCTATAGAGCTGATCAATCAAGGCGCGCGTAGCCGGAATTTGATCCAGCGACTGCTGGGGATCTTCAATTTGATCTGTGGTGCTCATATGCTTCTCAAGCTTTGATAATCTATCAAGGGCTGTACCCAGTATTTCGTTGGTATATGCTTTTGTTAAGTCGCTTTAACTTGATGACAGTAGTTTATATAGATAACTCTTTTATCATCGGTGGTTGCAAAAGGAAGGTCAATTTTCTTTTTGTATCAATGTTGTTTGTTGTTTCTGAGAGGGAAAATGAAACGTAATAGATCTTTGTTTGTTTTGTATATGCTATTTATCGGCGGGTTCTTGTCCGCTTGCTCTCAACCTAAGAGTTTTTTATCGGATATTTGGTATTCTTCGCTAACAAGCACTCCAATACCGACCTATTCTAAAGACAACAGCTCTTCACAGTTTGCAACTTTCAGAGACAATCAATTATTAAAGGCAGAACAAAAGCTTGAAACAAAAATTACATTGCTTATTGAGCAGTATAATTTTCAAAGTGTAATTCTCAATTTAGAAGAAAACTCTTTTGTTTGTGAAGAGTATGAAACAGAAATAGCTGATACAGAATACACAGGTTTTGCGGTTTGTGTCGCATTATACTCTTCGGGATATGATCCTGAAAGTGGTTGGAGAAGGCGCACTCCGCCAGCTATGATTTATGGAATTGGACCTCTAATTGTATCTAATGACGTTGAGTGGTCAGTTATATTGTTTAAGCGTGAAAATGGAACTGATCAGTACGTTTCTGTGAAAGATCTTGCTGTTGATGAATTTCATGAAGCATTAGATGCTAAAAAGAAAAAGCGATAATGTACTTCGATGCGAAGTGATGTTGAGAATATGTATAAATAATTTCGATCAGTATTTTTAACGTGTAATTTTTATCGTAGATTAATTTATGTAAATGTTAGGAATTAAATTTTGGCGTGTGTTTATTTGATTGTCGGAAACACGGGGGCAGGGAAAAGCACCTATGCGGCGAAGTTGGCCGAGCGGGAAAATGCTATTATCTTTTCCGTTGATGAGTGGATGAAGACCCTGTTCGTTATGGATATGCCGGACCCGCCACTTTATTCTTGGGCGCTGGAACGAACACAACGGTGTGAAAGCCAACAGCTAACAGAAACGCTTAAAGTCGTGAGTAAAGGCGTTCCGGTTATTCTCGACTTGGGTTTTTTCGCCAAAAGTCAGCGTGAAAGGGTTGCTGATTTCCTGAAAGATCATGGCTGTGATTATCAGGTGCACTATCTGGATGTTGATAAAGAAACCCGCTGGGATCGTGTGAGCCATCGGAACGAAGCGCAGACGGAAACTTTTCAATTCGAAGTCTCTCGCGAGATTTTTGATTTCTGCGAAACCATCTTTGAACCCATGGATGCTGAGGAGCGCAAGTCGGCTGTTATTGTAGCGTGAAGCTAAAGTTCAGAGCCACGCGATATAGGGCGAATAGGGGCTTTGGGAAAAATAAAGATATACACCAATAACGATCAGACTGATCCAGAATTGAAGTCCGTTGTTTTCCCTATGGTCAATTGTGGTGTTGAGACTTTTATCCCATGATGTTGTTTTATCCATCGTCAGATCAAAATAGCCGTACATCTGGGTGATGAGGGACAAGACGGGCAGGCCAAGCGCAAAACCTTTTACGTACACCAAGGTCTCACGTTTGGCTGTCTGCTTCATGGAAAGTCGTAAGCCGTCTTTGGAAAGGACTTTTATCCCAAGAAGGTACTTGCCAATTGTTGTACCGAATATTCCGGTTAAAACCGTGTTTATGATGGCAACAGAGCTAAAAAAGAGCACAGGTATCACAATCAGGATTGCGACTAAATCAATAATGGAGAGCTGTTGCATATATTGGTTAAGGTCGTTCGGGGTAAAGCGAGCCATTGCGGGGGAAAAAATTAGATTGGCATAGATTGATATATCAACCCAGCGGGCAAAATATCTCCGCCAGGGATGTGGGGAGAGATCATTCCAGATGCCTTTTCGGTGGTTGTTATCTTGCCCCCCTGAAGCTGTTTCGGAAGCTGTTGATTGTTTGGGGGCATCTTCGCTTGAGGCTTCGTCATTTAACTCTGAATCATCCAGGTTTGCCCCGTTTAATTCATCCCAAGTGAAATCACTTCTACGGATTTTGAGCTCTTTATAAGCAAGCCATGTGTCGCTGTCCTGTGTTTGCGGGGCATGCGGACGTACAAAACTGTAGCCCGCAATAACATTGGCTTTGAAAAGCTTATAGAGTTCCAATTTCGTTACAGGGCCAAATTCCTGATTATCTGCCCAGTAGTACCATGTTTCCATAAACAAGCCCGGCGTTGAACGTTAGTGTAATCGTTACAAGTGATGGGTGGTTTATGACGGATATTTGCCGTCTTGACCAGCGCTAGAGATCGGCAACACCCTTTGAGGCATCGACGTTAAATATTTTGACGCTTATAACTTCCTTGATGGCATCAATGTTTAGTATGCCCTGATTAAGGGCTTGGTAAGCCGGGTCAGATTCCATGGCTAGATAGTCGGCTTCGGGCACAAGATCCAAAATGTTTAAAAAATATTTGCAAAATTGCCATTGTTTTGCGTTTTAGAAGGCACCTAATATCGCAGTTGTTTCCCTGTTTTACAGCTAGCCAGCGCACGTGGATAGGAGCGCTCTATACTTCTATAAGCGACGTTGAGCTTTGCAGACAGATTCTTTGTCGCGCAATCACATGCTTCTACTGATTGAGTATCTAAACATCTTTTATGATGACGATCCATTTTGTCTTGATAGTCTAAAGCCGTTAAGCCCAAGCGCACAGAAGGTGAAACACCCTGCGTCTTTGCAACTATTTCCATGACTTCTTTATGGGATGTATTGCATGCCTCAACAGTGCGCTTAACTTCTTCTTTTGATGGTGGCGTGCCGTTCATAGATCGCAGATAATAAGTATCTGATGCGGAACAAGAATGTATGCACGTTTTATAAGCCGGCACCTCAAGATCTTCAATGATATAACGCTTAGCGCGACATTCATCACTCTTACGCTTCATCTCATTCACTGTTGTTACATCGTCGTTTGATTGCGCCTGTACAGACGCACCAAACAAGATCAGACCTGTAATTAAAACACTGAATAAAACGCGCATAATATAGCTTCTCTATAATAAATTTTCATTATAGAGATTAGTCAAACCTTCAAGATTGTTCCAGTCTAAAAAAACAGCATGCGCTCTTTAATTGGCGCATGAAATTTTCATTCATATACCCGTTTTGATTGTTCTTCCATTTTCTCTACCAGCTTTTTGTAGAATGGGGGACACATTTACATCCGTAGGTTAACTTGAGATCAAGCGAAGTAGGTGGTCCCGCCATAAAGCAACGATTTTAAATGAAAAACAAGAGTAGAGAGAAGTACCATACTGAGAGATCTACAGGGAAATTTCAAAGCATGGCATCAGTAATTGAGATCCCATGAGTTCGGGGCCTTTGCGATCAGGCCAGTTTGAACCAGAAGTCCAGATCGACGCTTTCTGGATCAAAAATATCCAAAAGTTCCAGACAGGTATCATCCTGAACATAGCCGTTACAAATGCGTCGTGCCATACCTAGATTTTCCACAAAGGCTATTTCGGAATAGGTTGTGTCATCTACCTTGCCCATGAAATGAGCCCGTGGCTCGACAAACTTGCTCAGGTATTTTTGTTCGATCCTGTCGGATATTTCTAGCATGGATTTCTCATCAAACTGCTCCGGTGATTTTGGGCTGAAAGTGCCAAATTCAATACAGGAAAAATCTGTCGGCACACCCACGTTTTCTTTGAGGATCATATTAGGGGTAAGACGAATACTGTCTGGCTTGAGTAACGCCATGAATTCTTGAGAGCTTTTGGCTTGGGGGTGGGCTTCGCACATCGACATAAAAGACTGATGGTCGTTTGCCATAATGGCATCGGCAAAATGTCCTTTATCATTTCCCAGAAAACAATGTATGGCGATGCCTTCTTGGGTGGACAGGAAATCATGACGCCAGTTCAGGGCTGCTTCGATGATTTCGGCGGTTTCGACACCGTCGCGTTTTTCATAACGGGCAAAGCCCATCGCTTTGAGGGGGCCAAGATCTTTTTTGAACATGCCTGTTCTTCCATTTCTATCAATATCAGTTTTATATCAGTGGCTTTATTGCCTGTGCTGTCCTGCTGCCACGTACTCATAATCATTTGGCACATGGGCTTACGAGAGGAGTTATACTGGATACCCCTGACAATTTATGTCAGGGTAGTTACTCTAAGTTGGAAAAATGATGCGCGTTCAAAGACTTTTCTCCATTCTCGATTGCTTGCGGGCAAGGCGTCAGCCTGTCTCAGCCGAAAGTCTTGCCGAAGAACTAGGGGTCTCACTGCGGACGATCTATCGCGATATGGTGACTTTACAGTCCATGGGCGCACCCGTACGCGGCGAAGGAGGCATCGGGTATCAGATAGAAAAGGGGTACTTCCTGCCGCCTCTGCATTTTGATGCAGATGAACTGGATGCCATCATTATCGGAATGCGGCTGGTCGCGGCACGCGGGGACAAACCGTTGGCGGATGCGGCAACACGGGCATCCGCGAAAATATCGGCAGTGCTGCCCGAAGATATGGAAGACAGCTATTATGATGCGCCATTGCTGGCCTATTCCGTTCAGCCAAAGTCAGAAGAAGAAACCATTGATTTCCTTAGCCCGGTAAGGACAGCCGTTCGCGACAGAGCTTTGTTAGAGATCCAGTATCTTGATTTAAAAGATCAAGCGAGTGAACGGGTTATTCGCCCGCTTGGTCTTACAGCCTTTGACAAGGTATGGCTTTTGACCGCGTGGTGTGAAAAAAGCGATGACTTCAGGTCTTTTCGCATCGACCGTTTGCAAAGTGTCCGGCGAACAGGGGAGAACTTCCGCAGAGAAGCGGGTAAGGAATTCCGTGATTATCTCAAACGGTTATGATTTATTTAATGGGCATTTCATGGCTCTGAGCTTAGTGATTATCTCTCTGTTTCCAAAAGGGATATTTGTGGATAGCATGCTAAACAATTCAAATGTTGTATGATGATAAGCGAAAGAAAATGGGATGAAATATTTACACACCATGGTTCGGGTCTCTGACCTTGATGCTTCTATGGATTTTTATTGCAACAAACTGGGCCTGGTCGAAACCCGGCGTTTTGATAATCCCGAGGGGCGTTTTACCATTGTCATGCTAGCGGCACCGGGGCAACCAGAAGCAGAGCTGGAGCTGACTTACAATTACGACCCAGAAGAGTTGTCTGGCGATCGTAATTTTGGTCATCTAGCCTATGCCGTAGATAATATCTATGATTTTTGCCAGAAGCTGATCGACCAAGGCGTGACAATCAACCGTCCGCCACGGGATGGACGTATGGCTTTTATCAAATCACCTGACGGGATTTCTATTGAGCTTTTGCATGCTGATGGATCTCTACCTGTTCAAGAGCCTTGGGCATCTATGGAAAACATTGGCAGTTGGTAAGTCTTGGCTAATCAGGCAGAGGGCAGTGACCTTATTCTTGATATCTGAACTTTTTACCTAAAAGCTCCGGTATGGGCTTTTTCTTTCCGCGCAGATATTTGTCTCTCGAGATGATATGAAGCGTAGTGTTTTTGTTTATGAGATACTTGACTTCCTTTTTATTTCGGTTCTTTGCTTAGGCATGAAAATCTGACAAGAAAGTGTGAAGGCATGTTTGATATCGCGATAAATCTAAACCTGTGGCTGGCTTTTGTTTTGGCCACGGCAGTACTGGCAATTATTCCGGGACCTATTGTGACGCTGGTTATTGCGAACAGCCTTAATCAAGGTACACGGGCGGGCGTCGCCAATGTCATGGGCACTGTTTTAGGGAATGTAGTGCTTTTCCTTATCGGCGGTTTGGGGATGGCGTGGGTGCTAAGTGCGTTGTCGAACTGGTTTGATGTTCTGCGGCTTGCGGGGGCTTTGTATCTGATTTATCTCGGCATAAAATCGTGGCGCAGTAAGGGACAGGGACTGGAAGATCAGGTTGCAACAAAGCGGGGAAAATCGTTATTTTTACAAGGGGTTGTTGTCGCGATCACGAACCCGAAGACAATTATTTTTTATGCTGCCTTTTTCCCTCAGTTTATGGACCCGGCCTTATCTGCACCCGGGCAACTTTTTGTTTTGAGCATTACCTTTCTTGTCGTTGCAGCCTTTTTGGATACGACCTACGCTTTTCTGGCGGGCAGTTTACGGCCCTATCTTTTGGGCGCACGTCGCGCAGCCATTAGAAATAAAATAACAGGTGCCTTGCTTGTTATTACCGGGGTTGCGTTGGCTTTTACGCGGAAGACCTGATTTACCGCAGACCTGATTTATCATGGCAACATTGTTAGATGTGGCATTTATCGCGGGTAACATTTATCTCTGGTAAAAGGGATGGAATTTTTCTTCTGTGATAAAAAAGGCCCGAGCAAAGATCTGCTCGGGCCTTTTGATTTTAGATTTACGCAAACTGTTTGAATGGCTCGTCTAATGGGGTCTCTGCCAAGTGGTTTGTGTAGTTGCTGATCACTTTTTGAGAAATACCAAGTACAATTTCCAAAAGCTGTTTGTTTTCATAGCCAACGTTTTTGAATGCCTGAACATCCGCAGGTGCAAGACGCCCACGGTTTTTGACAAGGGCGAGTGTTGTTCTGCGCAAGACCTGAAGCTTTTCCGTCGGCAGGTCAGTTTTGTTACGCAGGGCATCAATAATGCCGGCATCGACCTTCATCATTTGGGCAATTGCTGTGTGCGCAGGTACGCAATAGTGACATTCGTGTTCAACATTGATGGTCTGCCAGACAACGGTCAGCTCTTCGGCATCAAAGCTTGTTTGCTGAAAAAGAGAATGTAGGGTTTGATAGGCTTCCAAAGTGGCCGGGGCCTCAGCCATAACCGCAATTAAATTTGGAACCATGCCAAATGCTTCAATTGCATTATCAAGAAGTGATTGGCTTTTTTCAGGGGCTGTTTCTTTGGTGTGCAGGGTAAAGCTCATCTTTTTCGTCCTTAGAAAATAGTATTATTTGTGTTCGATTATTAAATTAGTACCAATCGGTTTTAAACATATTTAGACCGATTGTTCTATTTTCAATGGGAGGCTTTTAAATAAATCCATGCCTCACACTTTTGTGAACACGCACTGCCAAAACTGAATAGCGAACAGAGAAAAGGACGCGGGTAAATAAGGATGTCGTATTTTTTTGAGAGCTACCATTTATAGGGCAAACATGGTTTTATGCTTTGGATAGAAATATGCCAATTGTGAAGAGTGCTATGTGCAGTAATGTGCTGGAGATATGGGAAACAACCACAGTCAGCAATGACCAGAGCCTTATTATTCCCGATGGATGTTGTGACCTTATTTTTAAATTTCGAGCGGGGCAGACACCTATATGGTTTCTGTCTGATTTATCCGCGACCAGTCAAGTTGTGCCCGTCTTCAAGGGGGATTATTTTACGGGGTATCGATTACGACCGGGGACAGGGGTTCAAGCCGCGCAGCTTTTGAAATCTGTTAGGGGGCATTTGCCGGGTGGAAAGGTCCTTGATTTGATTGATCATTATACAACCAATCATCTTCGGACCGAGGATGCGTTGCAGTGCCTTGCTTCTGGCGTTGTAACCGTCAGTCATGCTGCGTCTGATCTGGGAGTGTCTTCCAGAACGTTGCAACGCTTTATTGTAAATGAAACCGGAAAGTCTCCGGTTTTCTGGCACAGGTTGGCCCGTGTGCGCAGGGCCGGACGGGATATAATAAACGCAAGATCGCTTGCCGAATTTGCTTTTGATTACGGTTTTTCAGATCAGGCACATATGACCCGTGAATTCCGACAATGGTTTGGCCTTAGTCCTCGCACCTTTGCCGAGGTAACCCGGCAGCAGGATGTTTTTCAAACGGGATATGGGTGATATTTGTATCTGTCCTGATTTTACAGCTGATACATTTTGGAAGGATGCCATCTTCTTTAGGCGGTTAAATTAACCTTTTAAAATATCAACTGTTATTGATATTTCGCATGAATTTTGTCGTAAGTTCCATCCGCTTTAATTGCAGTCAGCCCTTTGTTGAACTTTGTCAGTAAAAATTTGGATGACGGCCAACCTTGACTAAAGCAGAGATGATATGATGTTTCCTTCACGTCAAAATACTTTATTTGTGACGCGATTATTTTACCCGAAGTTATGTACTGTACGAATTCTCGGGTTGAGTAGAAAAAATCAAAATCTCTTTTTAACAATACATTGAGGCCTGCTTCATCATTTATCACAGCTTGATAGGGAATTCCGGCACTTTTAAGCTCCAACTTGGTTGTGTATCCGTCAACAACAGTGATTTTTTTGTCGTGTGCATCCCGTAAGTTACGAGGAGTTTCCCCATCATAAGTCTTTTTTGCAACGAAGCTGTGTGTTGCGCTGCTGATCGGGGGGGAATAGGAAATAAAATGTTCTCTTTTTTTGGCTTTGGCACAGGATAATGCCGCAGCTATTTTCCCTTGTTCAGCCCGCATCATAATTCTGGCCCAAGGCATAAATTCGATGGTGGCGGGGATGCCGACCCTGTCATAAGCTTCTATAACAACCTCTGCATCAAAACCCCTTAGCCCGTCTTGCTTTGGGGTTTCAATAGAATAAGGGGGATAGTTCACAGCATAGATTGTGATTGTTTCTTGCTCAGCAAAAACGGCGGGAATAAACAGCACCTGTAAAGGGGCTACGATAAGAAAATTTTTAAAAAAACGTAACTTAATCCGCATTATATCCGGGTGACAGATATAGAAAACTGCGCACCCTGTTGATCCTTTCCCCTTAAAACGATATTTCACAATAAACTTTATACGGGAAGTATTGATAATTACTAAATTTGTGTTGAACTTTTGCTTCCAATAAAAATCAACAACTCATTAATGAATGTTTAGAACTTAGTAAGATAAAATTTTGTAACCACAAAAAGATTTAGGTATTTGAACAGGAACATTAATGTTTAGTCGATTAAGTTTCCCAATATGTATTTTCCTGTTCATGATGAGTGGTGCAATCGGGAAAAGCCAGGCATCTGAAAGTTTTGTTTGGTTGGATGATTCAGATTACGAACCCTTTATATACAATGGAGAAGATAATCGCCCAAAAGGTTTGTTTATAGAGGTTATTTCAGAAATTTTTAATCGGCTCGATAAGCCGTTGACTATTCAACTTTACCCCTGGAAACGGACGCAATCTTTGGTTAAGAGCAAGAAGGGGGACGCAATGTTGACAATAGCAACTCCTGAACGCTTATCGTACCTGTCCGCGAGTGATCCCGTCTTTACATTTACCTGGCGATTGTTTGCAAATAAAAAAAATCCAAATAAAAATATTCTGTTGAAAGCGCGAACCGCAGCTGATCTTAGGGATTTTAGACTTTTGTCATATTTGGGAAATGGTTGGGCCGAAGAAAATTTAAAAAATTTGAAAGTGACCTATGCGCCCAAATTTACACAGGCCTTAATTATGTTGGTTCAAAGAGGTTCATCTTTTGATGGGATGATCGAGCATGACTTTATCTTGAAATATAATATAAATCGCCTGATCAAAGAGGGGAAGCTTAACCAAGAACACAGTGAAATACTCGAAGAGGGTACCTATCCCTTTGACGAAGTTGAATTCAGATTTCTCATTCGAAAAGATTCTTTTTATGCTGACATTTTACCCGCTTTTAATGCGGCGTTGTCCGAGATGCGTGATGACGGAACGTATCATCGTATCTATAATAAGTACCTGCAATAAGAGATACTTATTATAGATGGCGAGAATTGAAATTTTTGTCGTAGATTAAAATATTCTGATTTAAGTCGGTGTTTGTGATTACTGCATTATTATTGGCGTACAGATTTCCACCAGAAACCCGTTAAGATCGCTTACGTAGGCTGTTGTTTGCCCCCATGGCATTTCGGCTGGTTCTTGAACGGATACTGCACCAGATTTCAAAGCGCGATCAAATGCTTCTGAGACATTATCCGTGGTGAACGCGACCTCAAAACAGGGATGTTCTTTTTGCGGGGATGACGGGTTTTTCCCCAGTTCCTTCATGAGGGAAAGAGACGAGAAAGACAAAGTTGTCTGCCCCGTATCAAGTTCTCCGTAATCGCCACTTTCGTGAAGCATTTTCTGCTTAAAGCCAAAGGCTTTTTGGTAAAATACCAATGTTGCGGGAACGTCCTGAACATAAAGAATGGTATAGGCGAGTTGCACCTGCTTCTCCTTTAATCTGATGTTTTCAAATAATGAACAAGCAGATTAAAGGCGTGTTTTCTTTCGGTCTTGAATATTTCGGACAGCTTTTCGTTTTAATGATTTGCGGGTAAAGCCGTCATGGCAACATCAATAAAGTTGCTCAACTCTTTTTCGTTTGTACCTGTTCGTCCCATAACGCCCAGAGCAAGGGATTGAGCAGCAAAAAAATCTGCGAGTGCTTGGGCATTCACTTGGGTCGGGATTTCACCGTTCTTCTGGGCATTGGCAAATCGTTGGGAAAAAACATCCCGGCGTCTTTGATCGTATTTTTTCCCAATTGCTTTTAATGCGGGATGTTGCGAGGCGCCTTCAATAAGGCTATTCACAACAAAGCAGCCGCTGGGGCAGCTTTCATCCAGCATTGAATGGGCGACAGTTTCTAAAAATCGACGGACGACTATGGGTAAGGGATCGGTCGAATGTTCCAAATCATCAAGCAGGGGCGTGCCGAGATTATCAAAATACCGGGTTAATGATTTTTTATAGAGAGACTCTTTATCGCCGAAACAGGCGTAGAGCCCCGGTTTTGCCATGCCTGTTGCGCAGACCAAGTCGCTCATCGATGTGCCTTCGAAGCCTTTGTTCCAAAAGACTTTCATTGCTGTGTCGAGTGCTTGTTCCGGATCTGTTTTGCGTGGTCGGCCGCGTCCCATGGTCATCTCAATCAAATATATATACCGACTGGTATTTTATCAGGTAAATTTATTTCTTCAAGCCACAAATAGAACGAACCAAGACGAGACTCAGAGTCGCCGCAGGCGCGCTATAAGATTGCAATTAAAATTAATACCGATCGGTATTTTAATTTGACATCTTGTTGGGTTTTCTTATTTTAATACTCATTGGTATTTAATTTGACCTATACAATAGGCATCGTTTTTGAGGAAAAGATAATGAGTAATATTAAGGATAAAATTGCGTTTGTAACCGGGGCTAACCGTGGTATTGGCCGTGCCTTTGTCGAAGAACTGATTGCTACCGGGGCTTCCAAGGTTTATGCCGCAGCGCGTGACGTAGATAAGTTGTCAGATTTGGTTCTGCAAAGTGAAGGCAAAGTTATTCCGGTTACTTTGGATGTGAACCAACCTGATACAATCAAGTCCATTGCGAATGATTTCAAAGATATTTCTTTGCTGATTAACAATGCGGGGATTGCTCGTTTTACCAGCTTTATGACCGCACCGTCGCTTGATGATGCCCGAGATGAAATGGAAACAAATTACTTTGCGCCTTTAAATATGATCCGTGCCTTTGCACCTGTTTTGAAGACAAATGGCGGTGGCGCAATTGTTAATATTTCATCCGTTGCTGGATATCTTAATTTTCCTGCTCTTGGGTCTTATTCAGCTTCCAAAGCGGCTGTTCACTCGCTTACCCAAGGGGTGCGCGCAGAACTGGCTGCACAGGGAACTCATGTTGTTGGTGTATATCCCGGACCGATTGATACGGATATGACGGCTGGTTTACCATTGGATAAAACGGCCCCGAGTTCAGTCGTGAAGGCGGTTCTTGAAGCTGTAGAAAACAATATTGAAGATGTTTATCCCGATCCGATGGCTGTTGAATTTCATGCTGGTTTCCTGAGTGATCCAAAGGCATTGGAAAAACAGGTTGGCGAGATGTTGCCAGAGTAAAGAAGTTGCCGGAGTAAATAAATTCTATTGGGAATTGTGCTGTTCAGTTCCGGCTAAAATTTTGGCGTGGTGGACTGCGTTGAACCGTCCATCACTTCATTTCATTTCGGCTGATGTATACGCTTTTATCCTGCCTGCGTTTGGACCTTTGCTTTCGGTCTTTTCAGGAGTTTCGGTCTTTTCAGGCTCAGTCCTCGCGGTTTCGACGATCGACTTGGTTCCAGTCCTTCAGAGCACTAGGGATCATCAGGTCCATTAGCTCGAAAGAGTTAAGACAGGCGCGATGCAGGTTGGCTTCGAAATCTTCGCAGGCACTGTCAGAAGAGGAATCAGATAAAGCCCGGATAACAACAAATGGTAGGCCGTTAAGGCGGCAGGTCTGTCCAAAGGCTGCACCTTCCATTTCTGTCGCAAGTGCTGCAAATTCACGTTGGAGCCAACGGAGTTTGTCGCGGTCCTGCACAAAGGTATCGCCAGATGCAATCGTGCCAAGCATGAGGTTGGGGGCGTCTTCGACATCTTCAAATGCAGTATCAAAAGCTGTGGTAGCTTTGCCGACAAGATCGGGATCACATTCAATCAGCCTTTCTCGACCGGGGGTTTCGCCGTGGCGCCGTCCGAAAGCAGTCAAATTCATATCGTATTCCACGACATGACTGGCAATGATAATATCACCGGCTTGCATATTGGGCAGCAACCCACCTGCTACGCCACTGAAAACCAGTTTCTCAGGCTTAAAGAGATCAATCATCATTTGGGTACAGATCGTGGCATTGACCTTGCCAATGCCCGATTGTGCTAGGGCGATATCTGTTCCCTTGTAATTTCCCGTGGTGACGGTAATCCCGGCATGGATACTTTCGCTTTTATCGTTTAGTTGCTCCAGTAAAAGACGGACCTCTTCGCTCATTGCGCCAATAACGCCTAACATGGTGATCTCCTTATACGGACGGATTGCTTATTCCCTTGAAAATAGGCCAATATAAAGGCCTATAAACACACACCAAACTAGGGATGTAGAGAGTCTAAGACATCAACCTAAAGGAATAGTAAAGCAGCGAGTGCTTGAAAGCTTTTAGAACGACAGGGGGTGTACTCTTTTGACCTTTTGTTCAGGAAACTTGAATGGGGTGGGATGATAAAAAGGGAACGGCGATCATAATAAGTCGTTATTTGCCAACAAAGGACGAAAAAAAAATTAGCATAATTCTATCTGATCACTGGTGCGGCGGTACTGGTTTCGTTGACACTTCTTGCCTGTATTATCTTTGGACAAGGGTAGGTGGTTCGGTGCTATTTATTGTTGTATTTTATGTTTCTGAGGGAGATTTGATATGTCACCAACACAAGAAGAAAAATACCAGGCATTTAAAAAGCTTCATGAAAGACCGGGGGCCTTTGTTATTCCGAACCCTTGGAATGCAGGAACGGCAAAAATTCTATCGGCTGTTGGCTTTGAAGCTTTGGCAACAACGTCTGCGGGGGTGGCTTTTGCGACGGGCCGCAAAGACGGCCTTGCAGCCCTTAATCTTAAAGAAACACTTGCGAATTGTCGTGAAATTGTTGCTGCGACGGATCTTCCGGTGTCTGCTGATCTGGAAGATGGTTTTGGCGCGGCACCGGAAAACTGTGTGGAAACGATAAAGGGCGGCATAGGGGCCGGGCTTGTGGGTGGTTCTATCGAAGATGCCACGGGCGATCCTGAAAACCCGATTTATGATTTTGATCTGGCGGTTGAACGTATTCACGCGGCCAGTGAAGCCTGTCGAGGGCAGCCATTTTTGCTTACCGCGCGGAGTGAAAACTTTATTCGTGGACGCCTTGATCTGGATGATACCATCCGACGGTTACAGGCCTTTGAACGTGCCGGTGCTGATGTTCTCTATGCGCCGGGATTACCCGATTTGAAGGCGATTAAAACTGTTTGCGAAGCTGTGTCAAAACCTGTGAATGTGGTGATGGGGCTTGTGGGGGCGACCTTTAGTGTGGATGAACTTGCAGATGTCGGGGTAAAAAGAATATCCACGGGCGGTTCAATGGCCCGTGCTGCACTGGGCGGTTTTATGCAGGCCGCAACCGAAATAAAAGAGCAGGGTACATTTACCTATGGCGAGAGAGCCTTGTCGAACAAGGTGGCGAATGATTTGATGTCCTAGCTCTTAGGGTAGGGGGATGGCTGACTTGCTCGTTGGCTGTAAATCACAGCGACCATAATCACAGTGCCCCCGATCATAGCATGAACAGTTGGGGTTTCAAAAAGGATCAACCAGGCGAGTAAGGGGGCAATGGGCGTTTCCAGTGAACTGACAAGTGCGGCTTGACCCGATGGAATTAGCTTGGCGCCCTCGGTTAAGGAAATAGCCGCAATTGCAAAGATTAACCCAAAAACGGCAAGCAAAAGCAATTCTGAAAAATCAACTTGTTGGGGGGACCCAAAATAAAAGCATACGGGAATTAACAATAGCGATGACAGGGCTGTCGGCCCCGCGGATGGCGTATGGGGATAGCGGCGGTAAATCACCATGATCAGAGCAAGTGAACAGGTCATAATAAGGGCGAGAATGTCGCCTTCTAAATTTATTTGTCCTAGCGACCCGCTGACCACAATCAGCACCCCGGTAATAGCACCCAAGCATCCCCACGCAACAGGCTTGGTAATTCTTTCTCTGAGCCATATCCACGCAATGATAGCTGCGAGTAAAGGTGCGGCGGCATAGATCAGGGAAACATTGGCGACAGAAGTTAGCTTGAATGCGGATAGAAAAGCTGCTGTTCCCAAGGCACCGATTATAGCGACCGAAAGCCCGCTTCGGCCCATTCGTAGGAAGCTGCGGGTAAAGCTTTTTTGATAGCCGATCCAGAGAAAGAGAAAAAGAGCTGCAAAAATACCACGCCACGCGATGATAGACCACGTTTCTGCCAGAATACTTTTGGTGAAAATACCAGCCAAACTGAAAAGGGTAGCGGATAAAACAACTAGAAGAATGCCCCTTTTAATACGAGCGGTATTTTCCTGATCTACTGCGCCGCTGTTGTCTGCTTTTCCGGTGTGTTGATTGGAAATGGTCCGAGGTTTTGAAGTCGTTGCTTTTGACGTGTTTTGAGTTGTCATAGGTGGGGGCTTTTCTACGCGATGGTTGTTTAATGTAAACACCATATCACTTGCTTTGTCGATATGTTTTGGATAAAACCGAAATATGGATGCAGAACCTTCTATGGCCTCTATCGGGGCGTTGATCGGCTCGCCAGCACGCGCGGCGATGTTGGCGTTGCTTTTTGATGGACGGGCCTTGACGGCGACAGAGCTGTCACAGGCTGCGGGTGTTGCGGCTGCAACGGCAAGTGAGCATCTGGCCAAACTTGTTGCTGGCGGTTTGCTGGTTTGCGAAAAACATGGTCGCCATCGGTACTATAAACTGGCTGGGGACGACGTCGCCGAAGCGTTGGAACCGCTGATACATCTGGTTCGTCATAAGCCCGTACCCATCCGGCAAGTATCAGTAGAACAGAAACAGGCCAGATGCGCACGGCTGTGTTATGACCATATAGCGGGTGAATTAGGCGTTTCAATAACGACAGCGTTGGTTGATCTGGGGTATCTGATCGAAGATGACCGCCACTATGATGTGACGAAAAAGGGTGAAAACTTCTTTGATCAACTGGGCATTGATCTAGAGGCCTTACGGAAAACACGCCGCCAATTTGCGCCACAATGTCTGGATTGGAGTGAGCGAAAACCTCATGTGGCGGGGGCATTGGGGGCTGCTATATCGGAACTGGCTTTTAGGTCGAAATGGATAGAGCGAGCCAAACATCGCAGAATTATCAAGCTAACGGCTCTAGGTCGTCAACAGTTTGAGCATAAGCTTGGGGTGAAACTATGACCGTGACAAACCCTGATGTCATTATTGTTGGGGCCGGAATAGCAGGGGTGACGGCCGCCAGAACGCTGATGCAACACGGGGTGTCGGTGCTTGTTCTTGAAGCACGGGATCGTATCGGGGGCAGGGCTTATACGGAACAGGAAACCTTTGGTGTTCCCTATGATCATGGCTGTACTTGGTTGCACTCTGCTGATGAAAATCCTTTGTCTGCTCTTATTCGGGATCAGGCGGGATATGATACCTTTGACTTTGGGGCTAGGGAGCCAATTTATTTTGTGCAGGGGCAAGGCGAGAGCGGCAGAGGCGCACGCCGGGCAACTGAACAGGAAGTTCAGGAGATTGAGAAGGCAGAGGATGCGCTTTATGACGATCTCTGGGCGTATGATGCTGTTACCCATGGCGATATATCCATTCACGATTTGCGTCCACCTAAAAATAAATGGGATGAGTTGGCGCAACTTCGGAAAGGCCCGTTTGAGGCCGGTGTGCATTCTGATCGTTTGTCTGTCATTGATTACCAAACACAGTATGAAACCGGAACGGAATGGATGGCGCCGCAAGGTTTTGCCGCGGGGATTTTCAAAGCTCTGGGATCCGTACCGGTTACGTTGGGTGTGACCGTCGAAAAGGTTGATTGGCAGGGGCAAAAGGTCAAGGTGCAAACCAACCAAGGCACGATAACCTGTCGTGCGGTTGTGGTAACGGTGCCAACCGAAATTATTGCGGATGAAACCCTGAAATTCTTCCCGTCATTACCAGCGGACAAAATGGCCGCATTTCATGAGCTGCCGATGGCTTTGCTGGATAAAATCAGCCTTCAGTTTGATCCAGCTTTTAAAGCACTTATACCCGATGCGGATACAAATGAAGCCTATATTGAAGCACCGCAAGGTATGGATGATATCGACAGTTGGCACAGCCATCTTCTATGCCCCTTTGGGCAGGCTATGAGTACCATGTTTGTCGGCGGACAGTTGGCACGGGATATCTCGGTGGATGGCGAAGAGGCCGCAAAGAATTTTGCGCTGTCGTCACTTGCATCTGTTTTGGGGAATGATGTCAAAAAGCTTGTTCGCAAAGGACATGCTACAAAGTGGTTGGCTGATCCTTTTGCTCGCGGGGGATACGCCTATTCAAATGTTGGTAAAAACTACCTTAGGGAAAACGCGCGTCAATCGGTGGCTGATCGTTTATTCTTTGCAGGTGAAGCGTTGCACGGCAAATGGGCAACCATGGCACCGGGGGCCTATCTGACAGGGCAACAGGCTGCACATGAAATTATGGATCATGTGATGTCATAAATAATAACACCGTTATTAACTCCGAGTGATTTGGGGAATGTCGTGGACTTTTTTTGATAGAGAGCCTATGACTAAGAGACTTGTTTTAAGCTATTGAAAGTTCTGGAAAATGTCCTGGTTCGTAGAAGGTATTCACCCTGAAATTCGGCAATCTATCCGCCGGGATCAGGTTCTTTTCGAAGGGAAAACAGACTTTCAGCAGGTCGAAATTTTCGCAAATAATTTGTTGGGGCGCGTGCTTGTACTTGATGATGCTGTTCAGATTACGGAACACGATGAAGAGATCTATAGCGAGAGCATTACCCACGTACCGTTGCTATCCCACCCAGATCCAAAATCCGTTTTGATTATTGGGGCAGGGGACGGTACCGTTTTACGGGAAGTATTAAAGCACAAAACAGTACAACAGGTGACAATGGTTGAACTGGATGGTGCCTTGGTCAAGGTTTGCCGGGATCATTTGGCAACACTTCTTGATGGGGCATATGACGATTCACGGTTAAATTTAATTATCGGAGATGGCGCAAAGTATCTGTCATCGAGCCAAAATCAGTACGATATTATTATTATTGATTCGACTGATCCTGATGACAATTCAACCAGCCTGTTTACAGATAATTTTTATCAAAGCTGTAAAAACCGCTTGGCCGAAGGCGGGGTTATGGTTGCCCAAGCGGGGTGCCCGTCTTATCAACCTTCTATTTTAAAACATATGCGGGATCGCATGTTATCTTTGTTTGGCTTTGGTGGTTTTTATCATGCCGCAATCCCAACCTATGTGGGGGGGCTGCATGCTTTTGCATGGGCGAGTGATAGAAGTGATCTGTCAAAACTGGCCGAACAGGATGATCCGGGTTTTCGGAAAGCAGAATTCCCGACACGCTATTACAGCGACCGGATGCACAAAGCTGCTTTTTATCTAGAGCCAGCAAAAGCCTAAGTTTGATGATTTTTAGGGGCTATTTTGTGCTCTCAAATCGTTTGCCCGAACCGCTTGCCAGTGATCTGACCAGTGATTTGACCCAGTAATTTAGTCTGTAATTTAGTCTGTAATCTTTATCAGTATTTGGGGGTGGTTTTGGCCCCTTTTAAATAGATGTAGGGGCTATTGCGTTTCGGCATTACCTTCGTTATTTGCAATCCAGTCCAGCGCTTCTTTTTCAGCTTGTTCTATTTCTTCGGGTGTCATTTCTTTGGCAATGTCATTTCGCATCTGTTTGGCAAAGAGCTGTAGTTTCTTTGCGCCTTCAATTTTTCGCAAGGTAATCACATTTAACCATTTGTGCGCTTTGACTAATTCATTGGTGATCAGGAAATAGATACGTCCGACTTGAACTTGGGAAAGCAAGTGCCCCTTATCCGCTGCCTTTTCGTACCAGCTTGCCGCCGTCTTAACATTCTGTTCTGTGCCCAGGCCCTTACTATACATCTGCCCCAAGGCGTATTGTGCTTCTTGGTTTCCCTCTTCCGCAAGGGGGAGGTACAGGCTGAACGCCGTATTGTAATCACGTTGCTTTACCGCTGTTTCTGCGTCTTCCAAGTTATCTGCAAACACAGGAAATACCAATGTTAGCACCATCACTAGCGATAATATAAAACGTGCAAATATGCGGCCCAAGTCAGCTCTCCCAGTTGTTCTTTTTATGACTTCCTAATTTGATTAGGCGTTTGTAAGGGGATCTTGCCTTTATCTTTGGTTGAGATCAAATACTCTTTTCCCAATCCTTCTTGAGAAGCTGCACGATGCTCTTTGAGCCTACTCCTTGGATGTGGCTTGAAGATAAAGGGGGCGAGAAGAAGAGATATATTGTTGTTATGCAAGGTAAAAATTTCACGAAAACGGTATGGTGTAAAACGAATCGATACATGTTTTGTTTGACATAATTAATGTTAAACGATAATTAATTTTCATGTTAGATGAATATGGAATGTAATTATGATGATATTTTTAACAAAGTTATTAGCACCTTTGTCCCGCGTGCTGGCGATACTATTTCTAGCAATAAATATCGCGTTGTGGATGAGCCCGGACCTTGTCGAGTTTCCTGCGCGTGCTTATTCGGGCATGGTCGAGACTGAATTCAATGTTGCCATCAGCAATCGGTTGTTCGGCGGCCTTATTTCAACAATTCACCTGGGGATATTAGCTGTGGGTTTGTTGGCCGTGGCGCGGATCTTTAAACAAATTAACAAGGGGGAATGGCATCTACCTTCTTTCAGCCAATCGCTTAGGCGGTTTGGATTGTCACTGGTGGTCTTTACCCTTCTTATCCCCGTGGTTCAGGCGTTGATGAGCATTGCGTTAACTTACAATAATCCCGTGGGGCAGCGGATGATTACATTGGATCTGGATGCTGCGACGGCCCCAATCGCTTTTGTTCTGTTGTTGGTTGGTGTTCTTTTGTCCCTTATGGCATCTGTCATGATCCGGGCGGGCAAAATTGCCGAAGAATATGAAAAGATTGTGTAAGAAGATGGATAATGAACACAAAAGTACGGATGGCTCGCAAATAGAAATTCAAAAAGAAATAATTGTGAACTTGGATGTGATGCTGGCGAGACGAAAAATGCGGTCAAATGAACTGGCCGCTGCCATTGGCATCACAGTACAAAATCTTTCTCTTTTAAAGTCTGGGAAAGTCAAAGGGATACGGTTTAATACCTTGCAAAAAATCTGTGAGGTTCTCGACTGTAAGCCCGGTGACATTCTGGACTATGGGTAGAAAAAATGGGGTATAAGTTTTACTTCTAGCTGGGGTATCCGCTAGCTCAACGATTTCTTGTATGAGATCGTTTGAAATATTTTCTCTCCATAGACGAAGATTTCTGGTATAATACAACTGTTGTGTTGGTGCTCGTGTTTTGAATAATAGGGATTTTATTTCAAAGAGTGAGGATGGTTATAGATGCGCCGAATTTGTCGCTTGTTACAAAAGACACCATCAAGATTATCAGAAAAAAAGTATCTGAAACTATTCCTATGTTTGTGTATTCCCCTTTACCTTATAACGATTTCTCCCTCATCAATTATGGCCCAAGACGTAGTACCTTCAAATGGTGACAAGGTTGTTCATATTAGTGTGGGTTTTTCTGTTCCACCCTATGTTATTATAAGCGAAAACCGCGGGGCTGAGCTAGATATTGTTCGAGAAGCCATGGCCTTGGAGGGATACAAGATTATTCCGTTCTATGTATCGAACAAGCGCCGAAATGCTGAATTTCTAGACGGGGTGACTGACGGGGCCATAACCGTTTCTTCGCAGGAAGAATTGGACGGTTTTTATTCTGAAACCTATATCACCTATCAAAACGTAGCAATATCACTTGCGGACAATGATCTCGCGATAAATCGCATCGCCGATATGAAAGGCATGCGTGTTGTTGCTTTTCAAACTGCGACAAGGGTTTTGGGAAAAGAGTTCGAGCGGCTGATCCCGACGTTTGATTTCTATCAGGAAGTTGCCAAACAGCGTGAACAGATCACCCGACTATATGCCGGGGACGTTGATTTGGTCATCGGTGACAAGAACATTCTGGCATGGTTTGTTAAAAATGCCCGCTTTCGCGAGGGGCTTGATACATCACAACTGATTGCCATTCATCAGGTGTTTTTACCGGGGCATAAATATGCTGTTTTTCGAGAACATAAATTGACGCTGGCTTTTGATCGGGGGATTGAGATCCTGAAAGAAAGTGGCCGATACGATGAAATTCTTTCTGAGTATGGCTTTTATCGTTTGAAAAATGATGATCCGAGTTAGTTTTTAAAAGCGAGTTTTTAACTTACTTACGTCCTGATCTGATCATATACTTTAGTATTAATAAGCTATATCAGTATTTTACATGTCGGATCGGTGTCTTTGATCCGCTGTTTTTTTTAGATCGCGTCTACGGCATTTTGTCTATTCTTCCTTTTGTTGGTCTCGCCCCTTTTGTCACAGGCTTGAAAGGGTCGTGACAGAAGCTTTGTGCTTTATTATAACAGCAGGTGAATCCGATTTTTTACTAATAAAATGATGACTGTTTGAACATGATCAAAATCTTTGGCCATTTGGCACCTGACACAGATGCGACATGCTCGGCCCTGATCTGGGCTTGGTATCTTAAAGAAATCAAGGGGCAGGCGGCAGAAGCCTTTGTTCTGGAAACGCCGAATACAGAGGCACAGTTCGTTGTTAAGCGCTGGGGCTTTGATGTGCCGGCTCTATTGGGTGATCTGGATGCAGGTCAGGACGTGATTATCGTCGATACCAATAACCCGGCTGAACTCCCGGCCAATGTCAATGATGCCAATATTATTGAAATTATTGATCATCACCTGTTGGTTGGCGGCATTAAAACAAGACAGCCGATCAATATTACCATTAAACCCTTGGCATCTACCGCAACGATTATGATCGGTATGATGGGCGAAGGTATTGCAAAAGCGCCAGAGGGTATTAAGGGGTTGATGCTGTCATGTATTCTGTCTGATACATTGGAATTCAGAAGCCCGACAACCACAGATGTGGATCGGAAGCTTGCGACTGACCTTGCGTGTGATCTCGGTTTGGATATTCCGACCTATGCCGGGGAAATGTTCGCCGCAAAGTCGGATGTTTCGCACTTTTCAGATGCTGAACTACTTCGCCTTGATAGTAAAAAGTATGAAATTGGCGATACAAAATTCCGCGTTTCTGTGTTGGAAACCACGAGCCCTGAAACGATTTTTGCCCGTAAAGACAGTCTTATGTCTTCTATGGGGGCGGTTGCCACCGAAGATCAAATTGATCAGGTTCTTCTTTTTGTCGTGAATATTCTTAAAGAAGAAGCGACTTTGTTGATCGCGAATGATCTGGTGAAACAGGTTGCGGAAAAATCTTTTGGGGTAAAGGTTTCCGGCGATAGTGTTGTCTTGCCGGGGGTTGTATCCCGTAAAAAACAGATTATACCAAATCTAGCAATTTGAAATCTTGTCGATTGATGAATACGAAAGGGTGCTGATTAGGCACCCTTTTTTAGTGTGTAACACAAAATTGGTGTTTCGTTTTGGGACTATAGCGTTACTTTGGGACGCAAGATCGTATTGGCGACCAAAAGCCCCGCCGCAATTGCCAAAGCGACAACGAACATTTGTATAAATTGGTCTATGCCTTGATCTGTTTGTCCAGCAGCGACAACGACCAATCCGCGAAAGCCGATAGACCCACTGACGAGAACAGTAATCGAGGGGATAAGAACAATGGACGTTGGCCGTCCAGTTGTTCTGGCCCAAAGATTAGCAAAGAGACCTGCGGCTAAGGCCCCGAAAAGAGTGCCTAGGTTTGCGGATAACAAAGTGCTGCTTAGGTTTACGGCACCAAAGGATAGGGCGCAGCTGATCACAACCCAGATAAAATCCCTCAGCAGCGTTTGATAAGCAAAACACAGGCCTAGAAAAAGCATGGCAATATAAAGCCAGATCTCGTTGCCAAAATTGTAAGAGCCGCTGGCCCCATTTTCAGAGGACCAGAGCAACCCAATTGTCGCAATGCCAAGCCATGCCCCCGTGAACTGTTTGATTAGGTAAACCAATCCCCCCATCAAACGCGCGGACCCTGCGACGACATGGTTTTCGACAATTTCTATGATACCGGCCGAGACCATAAAGCCAGGAATAAGAATAACGATCGCGGAAAGGGTGACGACTGTGTGGTTGAGTTCGGGTAAAAATAGCTTGATGGCGGCGGCACTAACCCCGGCGAAGTAGGCGGAAACAAAAGGTAAGGCGTCGGCAAAACGTCCCCCGGTTTTATCGGCGATCACGACAATAATATAAACGGCCAAACTGAGAAGGCCGGATATAGCAACATCCCATAAATTACCCTGAACAAGTCCGGCAAAGCCAAACCCGACGAGAACAAAGCTTAGGGCATAGGTCGTAACACCCCAAGGGTTGGACATATTTTCGATTTCGTCCAACCTGTCATAAGCTTCTGAAAGATTGTATTCACCCGATACCAATTTTTCGACCAGATCGCCCACATAGGCGAGTTTGGCCATATTATATCCACCCACTGGTACAGGAGCGATATGTGTGCGTTGCCAAAGTTGATCGGGCTTGGAAAAGGCAAAGGTTATTTCTGACGGGGTGGAACGAAAAACACCCTGATACCCCAAAGTTTCTGTAACGCCGTTGAGGTAAGCTTCAAGACGCGCCGCAGAAGGCCCGTAACTATGGACAGCGGTGCCCAGTTTAATGATAAAGCGACAAGCATCATTATAAGCGGGATCATCATCCTGTCGTCTGGACATCATTACGTTCTGATGTGGTTTGGACACAGAAGGTGTCTCTTTCGTCACTTTTTTAGTCATAGTTAAATTCGGCAGTTTAATTCAGGCAGTTTGATAGGTGTCGGTATAGGGTAACAGACTATCATCTATTTGGGGGGCTAAGTCGGAGCAATTATTTTTTTAAAGCGCGCCAATCCAGAACAGCTGCCAGACAGAGGCAGACAAAACCTAGAAGTTCTGGGATCAAGCTGTAATCAACATGCATGACGTAATTTATTAGGCCGCACCCAAGGCCACCAATTATTACTGGCTGAAGGTGTTTGTGGCGATAAAGGTTAACCAGTAAACCAATAATAGCAAAAAGGGAGGCAAAGGTAATGGCACCAGCCCAGAGGGTTTCGTTCACAGTGATTTCAAAACCCATTTTTCCCAACAGGTTAATAAGCATCAAGATGCCGTAACAAAGGATAATAGAGCAGGTCGTTGCAGCCGAAGCAATAAGGCTTATCCGAGGGCGTTTATTCCCCGAATATAAGGGGGCTTGAAAAATTGTTTGATGTGATTCCTCTTCAATGGCTTCGGTATTTAAAGCCGTTTGTTGGCTGCTGCTATCAGGGCTCACGATAACCTATCCCCCGGGTTGATCTGATCTGGGTGACTAAAAAGTGTATATAAACAGATAGCCCTAGGAATCGTTGTGATTTCAAGAGCTTGTCAGTAACTATTTTCGATGGTGCTTTTGTTATGTACCTTTGAAAACGATCTTTTAGCTGCGTTATGTTTCGCAGTTGTTTTCTGGTTTCTTATTTTGTGGCGGGGATATTACAGCTAGAATAACAGAAAAGTAAATCCCATTATTCAACTATGACCTTAAAATATTTGGGAAAATATTTTGGAAAATTAGATAGGTTGATTTTAAGTCAGTGATTAATAAAGAACTTATGGTAATTGATGAGAAAGTTAACATCATTGTGAAATAAGCTTTCTGCAGGTCGCAACAAGAGGAGTATTGTTAGGAAAACGACGATTTTCTTTCAACTTGATGAGTGAAAACGCAATGCGATTAACAGCGATATTTGTCTGTGTAAGTCTCTGCCTAATGTTGAGTAGTCGTATAGCCCAAAGTGGCGATGGCTCGATAGAACGTTATGTGAGGTACGAATTTCAAGGGCAGGCACACTACGGAGTGCTAACTGGACAGGTGATCACACGGTTAGAGAAAGGGCTCTTTCCTTTGTCTGAACTGTCGAATGATACGGTGGCCTTAAAAGATGTTTTGCTATTGCCGCCGTCAGAACCTGAAAAGGTTTTTGCTGTGGGTATGAATTTTGCCAGCCATATGTCTTCTTCTGCTGATGCGCCGCCACCGTTGTTTTTGAAATTGCCATCTTCTCTTATCGGTCATGATCAGAACGTGTTTGTGCCTGATGATGCCACGAATGTTCATTTCGAAGGGGAGCTGGTTGTCGTTATCGGTAAAGAAGCTAAAAATATTTCAGAAGGAAAAGCCGGCGAGTATATATTTGGGATTACTGCTGGAAATGATCTGACCGAAAGATCGTGGCAAGGTCGTGACCTGCAGTGGATGCGATCAAAGGCAAGTGACGGGTTTGGTCCGGTAGGCCCTGTTCTTGTTACGGGGCTTGATTGGAACAATCTTTTGCTGACGACCAGATTAAACGGTAAAATCGTTCAACAGGAAAAGACAGAAAATATGATCCACAAACCCGCAAAAGTCGTAAGCTATCTAAGCCATTATTTTACGCTTAAGCCCGGTGATATGATTTTTATGGGCACGCCGGGAAGAACATCTGCCGTTGTTTCTGGTGATGAAATCTCTGTCGAAATCGAAGGGGTGGGGCTATTGCGTAACAAGATCAAGTGGCCTTGATTTGCTTTAAGGTAAGGGAAAAGAAAGAATCATTAATATGGATAACATTGTTGTTTTTGGTGGCTCAGGGGCTATTGGCGCAGCTTTGGTCCAGCAACTTTCAAAAGAAAATCCATCAGCACAGCTACATGTGTTTTCTCGGCGTGTGCCTGATTATTCATTATCGCAAATGACTTACTATACATTGGATTTTTTAAACGAAGAGCAACTTGAAGAGCACGCTCGCATGATTAAACAGTCGATTGATCTTCTTATTGTTGCGACGGGCACACTTCATGACAAGGATCGTAAACCGGAAAAGTCCTTACGTGAGTTGACTTCTGAAAAACTGATGGAACTTTATACGGTGAATACGATAGGGCCTGCGATGATTGCCAAACATTTTTTGCCAAAGTTAAATCGAAAATCACGGTCAATTTTTGCTGCGATATCTGCACGTGTTGGGTCCATCGAAGATAATCGTTTAGGCGGCTGGTATGCCTATCGAATGTCAAAATCCGCATTGAATATGTTTCTTAAAACTGCGAGTATTGAGCTGAAGCGAACACACAAAAATGCGATGGTTATTGGTTTGCATCCGGGAACGGTTGATAGCGAGCTTTCAAAGCCCTTTCAATCAAATGTCCCAAAGGAAAAATTATTTACGCCAGACTATTCCGCAGGAAAACTATTGTCGGTTATTAAAGGCGTAACATCGTCAGATAGTGGCCAGATCATTGCGTGGGATGGGCAGGTTATTCCCTATTGAGTTTATAAGCCCCTTTAATCGTTTTTAAAGATGCCGGTGGGATGACCGTCAATACTTTTGACATTTTTGCGACCCCAGTACTTTTCCACTCCCTCTGGTCCCATTTCTTCGAAAAAGGGAAGAAGTTCTTCTTCGGCCCGGCTTTTGACAAAAGACATTTCCGGGACACCTGTTCCACATGATGTCTGAACAAGATCAATGGTCATGTCGAAAATCTGGCGACTGCCGGCAACCTTGGGGAAGAGAGCAAGTACTTCGGCCCATTGGTCGTCGCGGGGGTGAATTATCTTGGCCTGACCATAAACGCGTAAAATCAATGCATCGCCTTCGAAGGCACAAAACATCAGGGTCATGCGATTGATATCACGCAGATGCGCCGCTGTTTCGTTGCCGCTGCCGCTGACATTAAGCCAGATAATACGATTTGAATTTATAATACGCAGACTATCCAGACCTTTGGGCGAGACATTAACACGACTGTCTTTACCTGCTGTGGCGACAAAGAAAAGAGGTTGTTGTAGGATGAACTCTTTATGCTTTTTTGAAAGGGTGTGCATTTTAGCCATATCATATCCCAAAAACGAGCTTGCTTTGAATCGAATGGAACATATAGTGAACATATTGGGGGAATTTAGCAACTTAAATGTAAGTATTTGGCTGTAACTATAATTAATACGCCTCAAATGACGCGCGGTAATGCTTACAATGTTGTGGTGGATATCATGCAGTGCTTATATAAGGTGTCTGATCCCCATATGAGGGATTGTTTCGGGTATAGTCGAGTTTAATTTATAATGGATGTTCAGGTTTTAAATAATGTCGTCTGAAAATATCTCTATTTTGTGGTTTCGCCAGGACCTTAGACTTGAAGATAATCCTGCTTTGTGTGCCGCGGTCAAATCAGGGCGATTTTATCCCGTTTATATTTTAGACGATGACAGTGCCGGGGGCTGGGCAATCGGGGCTGCCAGTCGTGTCTGGTTGAATAGCTCATTACAAAAACTGGACCAGTCGCTCGATGGCAAGCTCTCTCTTTACCATGGGAAAGCAGAAGAGGTGCTGCCGGAACTGGTGAAGCGGCTGGGAGCAAAAAGTGTTTATTGGAACAGGTGTTATGAACCCTGGCGCATAAAGCGCGATATGAGCATTAAAGAAACTCTAGCGGATATTAGTGTCGAGGTTAAAAGCTTTAATGGGTCTCTTTTGTGGGAGCCGTGGGAAGTCTTAAAGAAAGACGGGTCGCCCTATAAAGTTTTTACGCCCTATTTTCGAGCCTGTCGTGCGGGAACATTGCCCGCTAAACCTGTTCCTGTTCCCGAAGGAATAGACGCCATAAAGGATGATGGATCGTTAAATTTGGCAGAGTTGCCTTTGCTACCCAAACAGAAAAATTGGGTAAAACAGATGTGTTCTTATTGGACGATGGGCGAAAAGGCTGCACACTTTGTGCTGGATGAATTTATTTCGAACGGCTTGAGCAGATATAAAAAGGGGCGTGACTTTCCATCAGAAAGAAGTGTTTCCAGATTGTCGCCCCATCTGCATTTTGGGGAAGTTTCTCCGAATTATGTGTTGAATTTGATATTGGAACAAAGTGCTGGGGAAAACAGGGATCATTTTTATTCCGAGCTCGCCTGGCGTGAGTTCTCTTACTACTTGCTGTATCATTTTCCAAAGCTTCCGGATCAGAATTTTCAGCCTAAGTTTGATGGCTTTGAATGGTTTGGCTCTGATACTGATCTGAAGGCCTGGCAACGGGGCATGACAGGAGTTCCTATCGTAGATGCTGGCATGCGTGAGTTATGGCAAACCGGGTATATGCACAATCGTGTAAGAATGATTGTTGCATCCTTTTTGACCAAGAACTTAGGGGTTCATTGGCGCGAAGGGGCAAGGTGGTTTTGGAATACCTTGGTTGATGCTGATCTGGCCAGCAATAGTGCTAGTTGGCAATGGGTGGCTGGGTCCGGTGCTGATGCTGCCCCTTATTTTCGAATTTTTAATCCGGTCACACAAAGCAAGCGATTTGACGGGGATGCGGATTATATATGTACGTATGTTCCCGAGCTTGCGAAGCTGCCGCCACGGTATATTTTCGCCCCTTGGGAAGCCCCCGAAGAAGCCCTTGATACTGTGGGGGTTAAGCTGGGTCGGGATTACCCAAACGTCATTACTAATCTTAAGTCATCAAGGGAAAAAGCACTGCTAACATACAAGGAATTAGGCAAGGAATTAGGGTGATTTTTTCTATTAGATGAAAATGTTGTGTGCTTCTTCATTCTTTTTAAAGTCCTAAGTCATAAAATTTCCAAAGTGTGTTTTGTGTTTTCTCGAGGGGGCAAGAGTAAATATCGGAGAACAGCTTTTTGGCAAAAAAAAGTAATGCGGCTGAACAAGATAAGGTCGGATATAAAACAAGATATGATTCCCTGAAAACGCAGATACAAACCGTTTTCAGGACGGGATATTTACGCGGAATATTTATCGTCTCCCTTTTAATCGCGGTCACCTTTCCTCTGGCGGATTATTTTATTGTCCTGCCAATGTTTTCCGGGTTTGTTACACAGCATACGGAAGAAGAGGCTATACGCGCGGCCAATCATCTGGCGGATGATCTTATCATACCGAATAATAAAGATATTTCGGCTGTCTCGTTATCAAAAGAGATGCATAGGAATGCTTTACTTTTTGCGCATGGGATGGGGCTTATCAAGTTCAAGTTGTTTGCCCCGGATGGGACGATAGTTTATTCAACGGATGCAGAAGACATTGGAAAAATTAACAAAAATGATTACTTTCATAATATTGTGGCCAAGGGAGGTATTTATACAAGGCTCATCCGCAAGGACAAGCTTAGTCTGGAAAATGAAACTGTTACTCAGGATGTCGTGGAAACCTACGTTCCGCTAATGCGGGATAGTGATCAAAAGCATTTTCGGGGTGCTTTTGAAATATATTATGATGTTACAGATCGCATGGCAGAAATTGATCGTCTTATTCTGTTGTCGACACTCGTTTTAGGCAGCGTCGCCCTTGGATTGTTGTTTATTGTTTTCCTAACACTTCGATCCGCGGTTACCGTCAGTATTCAGCGGGACGTTTCTTCGCAAGCCTTGCGAGATATCAATAAAACTCTGGAAGCTCGTGTTGCAGAGCGCACTGAAGAGCTCATGCTTGAAAAGGATCGTGCGGAAATGGCCAGTCGTGCCAAATCTGAATTTTTGGCGAACATGAGCCATGAATTGCGAACGCCCCTTAATTCAATCATCGGCTTTTCAGAAACCCTGAGCCATGAAATTTTTGGTCCGTTGGGTAGCAACAAAAATATAGAATACGTGAATGATATCCAGAAATCGGGTAAGTTTTTATTAGAACTGATTAATGATATCCTTGATATTTCTCGTATCGAAGCTGGTGAGCTGGAATTGGATGAAGAGATCATTCCCGTAGAGAAAACCATCGAAAAGGTTCTTTTCCTCGTCAAAGATCGGGCGGAATCTGGCAGAATAAAGATTGTTACAGAGAATAAAACAACTGATCTTTATGCTTTGTTGGATCGGCGACAATTCAAACAAATTCTGCTTAACCTGTTGACCAATGCCATCAAATTTACGGACCCCGGTGGAATGATATTTGTGCGCTTGGAATGCGATCCACAGGGCTTTCTTGTACAAGTAGAAGACACGGGGATTGGTATTTCACCCGAATATATTGAACGTGTTCAAGAAGCTTTTGGGCAGGTTGCGGGGAGTATGACACGCAATCATGATGGTACAGGTTTGGGGCTATCAATTGTCAAGGCTTTGATTGCCAACCACGACGGGCAATTCAAACTGGAAAGTAAACCGGATAAGGGAACAGTTGTCACAGTAACTTTCCCGGCGGAAAGAATTGTTCCTAAACCAAATACTTGAAGATGTTTTGTTGTTTCTCTGCGAAGCTAATCCGGTAAAAAGAGAGAGAAGATCCCGGCAAAATAAGGTGTCGATATCTTCTCTCTTTGCAATTTCTATTTTGCCGAAATTGAGGTCAAAAATTTCATTGCTTCATCTGACGTATAAAGGTCGCCTGTTTTTGAACGACAGAGAAAACCTCGTAGAACACCGTTTTTATTTCCATGACCGGATAGACGGCCAGTTTTGTTTAGGTTTCGGTCAAACCATAAACATTCTGCAAAATCATCGGGCATTTTAAAAGAGAAGCAAGTGTGGTCTTTACAAGATATTTCCGTAATATCGCTCAATTCAACCTTCTCAAAAATTGTCCAGTTCTTTACATGTTTTTTTTCAATTTTTGGCCTTTTTTTCCAGTATTGATAGCCGCCTATAGGCTGATAATAAATACTGCTAAAAAGAGACTCTTCTTTGGATACCCATGAACTGAGGTAATAGTGGCTTTTATTATCACTCGCCGTATGTTTTACGCAGGATTGACGTGATTTTTTTTCTACAAATTTGCTGTCTAACTGAACCGGGCAATCAGCCGGCGAAATCTCATTCGCACTTGATGTCGCGGCATTGCCAATAGTTGCGATGCTAAAAAAGATGAGTGCAAGAACTGGAATATGGTTTTGAATTTTTATCATGATTTTCCGTAAATAAGTTCAACTTCAATGTTGCGAGTACTTTCACTGTCTTGGTCATACTTTATGTAATAAAATCAATCAATAGTATTGTTTATTCACTTGTTTTGTTGTGTGAATACTATGGTATTCGTTTTGAGAATTACTCTTTTTCTTTGAAGTCGTTACGGCAGTATTTAATGAAAGAGGTTAGGATTTCAGGCTGTAATATATTTTGTTTGTGGGCAATTACAATCTCGGTTGGATTGATGCTTTCTTTAATTTTAATCGGAACGACAAAGTGACCGTCATAGGTTTGTTTTGTTTGTGGACGCATCGTAAGAAGGGAAAATCCCAAGCCATGTCCGACAGCACTGCGGACAGATTCCAGTGACGTTGATTTAAAAGCAACTTTTGGGGTGATTTTATGTGCTGAAAAAATAGCAAAGAAATATTCGCGACTACCAGGAGCGTCGAATAGTACGTAGGGTTCATCTGCTAAATTTTGTAAGCTTAACGATGATTGGCTGGCCAGTGGATGATCTTCTGGTAATAGAATATAAGGTTGTGGTCTGGTAAGAACGTGCCAAGACAGTTCAGAAGGGTCTAGATCTAGATTATAGAGAATAGCCAAATCTATTTTTTCTGCCAATATTCCAGAAATAAGTTCTTCTTGTAAATGCTCTTGGGCATCAATCCTTATCTGGGGCATATGTTTGCTATAGCGACTGACCAGTCGGGCGATATGGAATGGGGCAATTGATTGAAAGCAACCTAACCTAATCGTGCCTTGTAAATTAGAGGCAATGTTTTCAGTACTTCGACTAAGAGCTTCGGCATGTTTGAGGAATCCGTGAATTTCTTTAAGGAAACTCCGCCCGGCGATGGTTAGTGACATGCCCTTTGCATGTTGTCTGTCAAACAATTGAAGTCCGGTAATTTCTTCTAATTTGTCAATTGCCTGGGCTATTGCCGGTTGCGAGATATTTAGGACACGAGAAGCTTGGGCAATACCACCTTGTTCTGCGACGATCGCAAAATAATGACATTGTTTGATTGTATACCTAACCATATTTTTCTTTCTTTATGTCAAGATTATACAATGTTTTTCTTTTTTATAAAATGCAATAGGGTAATGCAATAACACGAAATAAAGGAGCGCAGGATGAGTGTGGCAAATATAATCGACTTACAAAAACACCCAATTTCGGATCAGGCTTTTGTAAAGTCCTGCAGGGAAACGCTTGATCAGAATGGAGCCTTGGTTCTGGAAGGTTTTCTGTTACCTGATGCTGTTACTCAGATAAAATCAGAGGGCGAGCGAAACGAAGGGCAAGCTTATTTTTGCGAGCAAAAACATACTGTATATCTAAGCCCTCAAGACCCGAGTTTTGCGAATGATCACCCTCGAAATCGTCTGGTTACTTCCTCTAAGGGATGTATTACGGATGATCAAATCCCCGCAAACTCGCCTTTGCAGACGCTTTACCATGATAGGGAATTTCAAAAGTTTCTGTGTACTGTATTAAAAGAAAAGGCGTTGTATGAATACGCTGATCCTCTGTCGTCGATTAATCTGCACTATGCCCGGAAAGGTCAGGAGTTGGGGTGGCATTTCGACAATTCGTCTTTTGCGACAACCCTTATGATACAAGAACCCGAAGCCGGTGGTGCTTTTGAGTATGTAGAGAATTTACGCGATGCCGATCGTGGGGAAATGAATTTTGATGGTGTTGGGAACGTTCTTGATGGAGAAACGCCCGTTAGCCGGCTTTCGATGGGGGCCGGTGCACTTGTTCTGTTTCGTGGTCGAAATGCTATTCATCGGGTTGCCCCGGTCGAAGGTAGTCGTACCCGTATGTTAGTGGTATTGGCCTATAATTCTGAGCCGGGAATAGCACTTTCAGAGCCCGCGCGATTAACCTTTTATGGCCGCCTTGGGTGAGAAACGACCCAGTCGATTAGTTAAATTGCCAAATTCAAAAGGCCACAAGTTCATTAGATTTTGGGGTTAAGCTAAAATCAGTAGATCACGTGGGGGAGAAAGCGGGAGCTATCTTTGGTAATGGGGGAATTGTCTTCACGTATGCCCATGCCGCAAGGTTTACTCGCGACAAGCCAGGACCCGATAACAGTGTGATTGCCATCAAAGACTGGCAGGGGGTGTAAGGCTTGGATAATATGGCCTTCTTCCCCATATGGGCCTTCTATTTTTAGAGACTGTTCACCCTCGCGCACCATTTCTATATTGCTGCCTTCGCGGGAAAATAGTGGTTTTTTGACGTAGCCACCTTTAATATCGGCAGCGCGGGGGTCGTTGGCGAAAAAGGCTGGCAAAAGGTTAGGGTGACCTTCGAACATTTCCCATAACAGCGGAAGCAGTCCTTTGTTCGATAGAATTGATTTCCATGCTGGTTCGATAAAGGTCACACCGCTTTTGGGAACAGCCTTGCCGAAGTCATCAGTCATAATCCATTCCCATGGATACAGCTTGAACAGGGTTCGGATGCCCATATCGTCAAGGTCAGTGAAGTGACCGTTTTTATCTATGCCGATTTCTTCCATATGAAGGAAGCTGGTTTCCAACCCGGCCTGGACGGCGCATTCTTCGAGATAACGCACTGTACCCTCGTCTTCGGGGGCGTTCTGACATGATGCCAGATGTAACTTTCCATCAATGTCTTTATTGCGGTGCAGGTTTTGGAAAGCTTCGACAAGTTGTTCATGAATGGAATTGTACTGATCACAGCCCTTGGGGATCAGGTCAAGTTCCATTGCCTGTTCAAGCCAAAGCCATTGAAAGGCAGAGCTTTCATAAAGTGATGTTGGCGTATCGGCGTTATATTCCAAAAGCTTGGCGGGGCTTTGCCCATCATAGGAAAAATCTAGACGACCATAGAGGTTCTTTTCCTGATTAAACCAGCTTGCGCGTATGTAATCCCAAAAGCTTTCAGGAATGGCCAGCTTGGTCAGTATTTCTTCGGAATCTATGGCTCTTTGAACAACTTCGAAGCAGAGGTTTTCAATCTCTTCACTTGGATCTTCGATGTCGTTTTCTATTTGTTCTAGACTAAAGCGATAGCAGGCGCTTTCATCCCAATAGGGTGCATCGTCAATTGTGTGGAAGTTAAAACCAAGACTTTCCGCTTGTGTTTTCCAGTCTTCGCGCTGTTCCAGCGAAATGCGTTGCATTTATTCTATCCCTAAAATTTGGGGGCCTAAAATTGGGTGTGCCTAGTGATGTGCCTAGTATCGGGTGTGCTTATTATTGGGCGTTTTGTGCAAGGCGAGAATAGTCGGGCCTAAGAATTTTAAGATCCGAAAATATTAAAGCCTAAAAATACTAATGCCTAAAAATACTAATGCCTGAGAATATTTGAGCCGAGGGTACTGGGGCACGAAAAGCCTTAGCCACCAAAGCTGCGGCGAGGGGATGACATCTTGGGGGCACTGGCACCAAATCCGCCACGTCTGACTGTACTGGTTTTCGTTGTGGGGGCTTTTGCAACATTGGCAGGAACTTTTGAAATGCCTGTTTTCCCAGCAACTTTTTGGTTATCCCCTGTTCTGAAGCTTTTCGGATCATCCGCAGATCTATAAAGGGGTTGTGTTGCAACACGGGACCCGCCGCTGAGCATGTTGCCCATCATATAGCCCATCATTAACGGCATGAATACTGAGCCGCCGCTTGATGTCTGTACGGGTGCAATTTCACACTGTGTTGAGCCAAAATCAGCTTCGCAATCTTCTACGGATGTATATTTAGGCGAAACTCTCAGGTGTTCGTCTTGGGCCAATTTCATGTTTTCTTCGCAAGCAGAGCGATCAAAACCATCTTGCTGAGTACATTGGTCGACGTTCTCAAAGATAGCGACATCCTGGGGTTCTTCACAGGCACTTAGGGCCAGAACGCTTGCTCCCATCAGGGCAAGTTTTAAGGATTTTGATCTTTTCATGAAATGAAATTCCGCAAAGTTATTTATTGAGAGTTATTTGTTGTTGTTTATGCCTGTCAATGTAAGATTTACAGCCGTAGTTGCAAGGATAAAATCGCATAATTCCCTGTGAAATATTCAGATAAATGTGAAATATTCAGATAAATTCGTTTTAAGCGGCTACTTTGTTACGACGTTGGTATTTTTCCGCATTAATTCTTTGCGTTTGATCTTGTTTCCGGATGTGTTGAAGGTATAAAATTTTACATTTTTACGTAAGATCAACGTGTTACTGACTTTGCGCCTTAGTCTCAAAAGAGGTTATTCGTTGGTGGCACACAAATTGCTTGTTACGTGGTGTGTATTTTCTATTCATACTGATGGATAAGAGCAATGCTGCTAAGTCGAACAGACGCTGTGATAGAGGCAAACCGCAGGGTTAGCCAAGTTGAAGAGCAATTGAAGTTAACAAAGGTTCAGGCCGCCAGAGATTATAACCTGGCAAAAACTGCCTACTCTTCTAATAAGAGTGCGGCAGAAAGTGTTGCTGAGTCCTATAAAGATCTTACCGCGCAGAATGTCGTCGATGATAAAAGTGATCCGGTTGCAACCACGGCCGAAGCTATTAACCTAGCTGGAACTCAGACATCACAAACTCTTTTTTATGCTCAACAAATTGCATCGGCTGTGCCGGATGCGGACGTTAGCCAATATCTAAACCCAGTGGCACCGGATGAAGAGCAATACGAACAATCTGTCGCGGCTTTTAAAGATATTATTGGTCAGACACCGGGTGAGCGAATGCGTGCCCAGGTCTTGAGATCCCTTGGGTTGACCGAGGATGACCTTAAAAATATGTCACCGGAAGACCGTAAAAAGATTGAAGAGAAAATTGCCAAGCTAATCGATGAAAATATTAAGAATTCAGTTGCAGAGAACTTTACACCGGCAAATGAAACTGATGTTGAAAACGGCGATAGCAACCAACTACAGGCAAACCTCAATCTAGGAAATGAATTAAGCGATAAAACTTTGGCTGGCGGGGAAAACAAGAACCTTTCAGTAGATGAGCAGCAAAGGGACGGTATTCGTAAAGCAATACTACAAAATATTATCTAGCTCCGGATGCTCCCCCTCGATACTCCCCGGCAAGTGTATCCTTATAGTTGAATTTTAACTTTTATAAAATCCAATTATTACCTATATTAATCAGAAGGTGATTCTGTTTTTTGGTGGTATGGGATTTCATTGTGGAACAATACGCTGATCTGGATAATTTGGCTCCTCCGGTTCTTGGGGTGTACGAGTACTGGCTTTCTTTGCCGAAATACGAGGGATTACCGTTAAAGTCGTCTCTTGATCCTGTTGATATGCCAACAAAACTTCTACCCCATGTCTTTCTTGTTCAGTTGGAAACAAATCCCTTTGCTGCTTTGATCCGTTTGCAAGGTACCTATATAAATCATTCTCTTGGGGAATACTTCACCGATAAATATATCGACGAAAGTACCTTTGGTAATAGCGCCGCAGCTATTTTGGCGGGGTACGAGGAAGCAGCACAAAAACGTGTGGCCTATGTATCCCACGAAGAGGTCTATGGCTTATCCGGGCAAACCATGCTCATCGAAGCCATTCATCTGCCGATGGTTAATGAAGAAGGGCATGTTAATTATTTTCTTGGGGCTTTATCTCGGATTTCCGGGGTGACAAACCATGATCATGAATTCAGAGGGCGCCGTTGGGACGTCAAGACGATTAGTAACATCGCATAATCCCTGAGTTATCAAACTTTATTATTATAGACGCCAAATAAATCTTGAGGTTAATCCTTAAAGAATCAAGGGTTATGTTTACTTTAAAATTCGTAATATCAATCGCTTATTTTGAAATGTTACTCTATGGTCGAAATCTTATTTATAGTTAATACTATATTGTAGTATAGTGTCCCATCGCCTGAAACGAAAAGTGATTGTAGGACGTTGCTTCGTGGAAAAACCCAATGATCTCCTTAAGCTGACAGCCCCTGTGAAAGGTATTTATGATTATTGGCGATCTTTACCGACCTGTGAAGGTTTACCCCTGAAATCTGCGCTTGATCCTGTTGAAATCCCGTCGGGTTTTTTGCCACATATTTTTCTTGTACAGTTGGAATATAATCCCTTCGCTGCTTTTGTGCGGTTGCAGGGGACTTATCTGAATTATTCTCTGGGACAGTATTTTACAGATAAATACGTTGATAAGAGTACATTCGGGGATAGTGCCGCGACCATTCTCGCCAGCTATGAAGAGGCCGCAGCCAAGCGTATGGCTTATGTTTCTCAAGAAGAAATTCAGTCATCCAAGTATCAGTCAATTTTGATTGAAGCTATTCATCTGCCAATGGTTGATGACGTTGGTGACGTTAAGTTCATACTTGGGGCCTTATCTCGCATTTCAGGGGCCGATAGTACCGATCTGGAATTCAGAGGACGTCATTGGGATATTAAAGCCAGAAGCCAAATTGCCTGATGATTTTAACGTGACTTACATAGATAATAGGCTCGTATGGGGTTCGTATCCACATGTCTTGGGGATATGGCATTTGATTTGATGTTGGTCGACGTTATAGCTAGTACTAATTGCAACGAAATTTGCTATTCAGCAAGTGTTCACAAACATTAAAATCAGTATGAAAAGCAAGCGAGTAAAGCAAAATGAAGAAGACTTCTGCCCGTCCAGAGATTAATCAATCCATTGTTTTTACCTATTGCGATGATCTTGACATCGCATCGAAATTCTTTCGCGAAACGATGGAACTGGAATTCGTTGTCGATCAAGGGGCATGTCATATTTATCGGCTGACTGATTTAAGCTTTCTAGGGGTCTGTTGTTTGCCGGATCGACCGCGTTCTCAGGTGGGAGTGATGATTACCATTGTGTCCAGCGATGTGGATGGCTGGCATGAGTTCCTGACTTCAAAGGGCGTTAAATATATCAAAGACCCCGGACATTCAGAGAAATTTTCAGTCTATAGTTCTTTGTTCGAAAGCCCTCATGGTTACAAAATTGAAATTCAAAATTTTGATGATAAAGACTGGCACAAAAGAAATATTGGTTTGAAAGTTTGAATCGACTGATCTGGCCTTACTTGAAAGTAATTGCTTCAATTTTTATTGAGAGCGTTTTCTTAAATTCCTTTCTCGGTTTTTTGTCTCGTTTTTTTGTCTCGGGCTTTTTTCAAGTTTTGTTACCAAATCTTTCTTCTAAGTCTTTTTCCAAGGCTTTTGCGGTGGGGGTCATTGCCAAGCCACCTTTGCCCGTACATCGTAGTTCACAGGGCAGAGATTGTCCGACCTTGTGCATTGCGATGATGACTTCATCCAGAGGAATAAGATGATCAAATCCTGCCAGCGCCATGTTGGCTGCGGATAACGCGTTGCCAGACATCATTACATTTTTACCAAGGCAAGGGGCTTCGACGCGATTTGCAACCGGGTCACAGATAAGGCCAAAGGTGTTTTGCAAGGCCATGGAAGCAGCGGCAATACATTGATCGAGTGAACCATCGAGTAGAGTAACCAGCCCAGCCGCAGCCATGCCAGATCCTGACCCCGTTTCAGCCTGACAGCCACCGATTTCAGCCGAAAATGTGGCCATACGGGCAATGAAAACGCCAATAAGCCCCGCGGATAGCATGGCTTTGACCTTTTGGTCTTCGTTCATGTTCAGGGCTGTGGCGATGCCAAGGCAAGTACCGGGAAGTGTGCCGCAAGATCCAGCGGTTGGTGCGGCAACAATAACACCCATAGAACTTTTAACATCCATTAGGGCGGTCACTGCCAGAATTGCATCGTTATACAGCCCCATATTGAGGAAGCTGTTACTTGATTGTTTTTCTTTGAAAGCGGGGGCCTGAGCAGGGTAAATCCGATCCATGTATTGCGTGCCCTTGATACCGTCCGCGATGGATTTTTCAAGTATGCGAACAATGTCACGCATTTTCTCGAACACTTCTTCTTCAGGTATATTGCCCCGGGCGCTTTCGTACTTTAGGGCGAGTTCCCAAAGTGAGAGATTTTTATCTTTGTTGTAGGACATCATCTCTTCACTGATTGTGAAGGGGAGATCCATTTTAGTAGAGCTGCCAATAGGTAGAATAGGCTTGAGGTTTTTTATGGCTTTTATAGCTGTGCTGACAGGTAAGTCCTGTGTCGAAATACCCTTTTGCCCTTTTATTTGCAGGACACGACCTTGCAGTCCTTGGTGCGTGTGAAGACTATCGACATAGGGCAAGTCGTTCAAATGTTGATCAAGGGTCGTATCTTCGGTCCAGATAAAGGTTTCATGATAATCGCCATAGAGCGAGAGTTTGATATCATCAATGGCAATAATTTCAATAATGCCGCCACCGATTGAAATGGCTAGAATACAACAGCTTTCAGTATCATTGGTCAGGGTGAGTTTGTAGGTGTTGGGGTGTGTTGCGCCATAGTCTGTTATGGCGATTTCAACATCTGTACCTGTCGCTTCAAGATGTTTTCTAGCATCAACCATGCGGTCATCGGTGATGTCCCACCCCATCAATCCGGTAAAGAGCCCCATATCTGAGCCCTGACTGTCATGGGTAGGTTCCAAGGAACCGTTAGGGTCATATTCAATTAGGACTTTGGATAAATCGCCATTTATATAATCGCGGCCCAGCCGGCCAATTCTATAGGCTGCGGCAACGTGGGAACTGGATGCGCCGCGCATAACAGGGCCGATGGCGTCATTGAGAATAGAGGGAAAATAATTATCCATGATATGACCTGTCTCTGACCTGATTATGCGTGTGGGTTTCTGACTAACCCTTGGCAAATGGAGCGGTTTTATATATCCGCGTTTTGTTATGTTGTTATTGTGTCTGAATTGCGTCTTTTTTTTAGACTGGTTTATGTGAAAAGGTGCTGGACGAGACAGCAGAACTCGCCCAGCCAAGTTACTCTCAACAAGTTACCTCAAGTGATAGGGGGACCTTGAGAGTAGATACTTATGCGAGAGAAGGAAGTTCCGGACGGCAAGCAATAGCGTCGCGGATAATCTTTTCTGCTCGTTCACGCTGTGCGCCAATCAATGGCATACGTGGCATACGACAACGATCGTTAGAGCCGAGTTCAATCTGTTCAGCGAGCTTGATGTTCTGTACAAGGTATGTGGAAACATCAAGGTCAAGAAGAGGACGGAACCAACGATAGATTTCAAGTGCTTCCTGATTACGGCCAGCCTGCATCAGGCGATAGATGGCAACCGTTTCTTTTGGGAAGGCAACCACAAGGCCGGCAACCCAACCGATAGCACCAACACTCAGGGCTTCGTAGCCCAGGTTATCAACACCTGTGAAAACATCGAAACGATCACCGAATTTGTTGATGATCTCGGTTGTGCGACGAATATCATCAGAGCTTTCTTTGATCGCGACAAAACGCTTTTCGTCTGCAAGCTCTTCCATGATTTCCGGTGTAACATCAACACGATAAGCAACGCGGTTGGAATAGATCATGATTGGAAGATCGCTTGCTTCGGCAACCTGACGCATGCTTGCAACGGTTTCACGCGGATCTGTGTGATAAATCGGGCTTGGAACAAGCATAATGCCATCTGCACCAGCTTCCTGTGATGCTTGAGCCATAGCACAGGCGTCACGGGTTGCAGCTTCGTTGATGGTCATAATCGCGGGCTTGTCACCTGTGGACGCTTTTGCTGTTTTTAGAACGGCAATTTTCTCTTCCTTGGAAAGCATAGAGCCTTCGCCAAGAGATCCTGCGACGATCAGGCCATCACAACCTGCATCCATCTGATAATCAAAGCAGCGTTTCATTTCTGCATGATCTAGATTATCGTTTTCGTCAAACTTTGTCGTGACGGCTGGGATAACGCCTTTCCACATGGTCTTATTCCTGTACTGATTATAAAAACTGTTAATGGGTGGTGTGGTGTGTCCGAAAGAAGAATACTCCCTATCGGACGTTCGCTAAAAACTTTTGTGTATGAACCGATTGGGGGGCGCCAAAAATCTGTTCTGGTGGGCCCACTTCTTCCATGACGCCCTGATGGAAATAGGCAACACGGTCAGACACATCACGGGCAAAGCCCATTTCGTGCGTGACACAAATCATGGTCATACCTTCTTCGGCCAGAAGTCGCATGGTATCCAAAACTTCACCTACCAATTCGGGGTCCAATGCCGACGTTGCTTCGTCAAACAACATGTATTCTGGTTCCATAGCCAAGGCACGGGCAATGGCCAAACGTTGCTGCTGTCCGCCAGATAAAGCAGAGGGATAAACATCCAGCTTATCACCCAAACCAACATGCTTGAGTTGTTTTTCAGCAATGGATTTTGCTTGGTCTTTTGATACTTTCTTGACGATCTTGGGGGCCAACGCAACGTTTTCCAAAGCGGTAAGGTGAGGGAACGAATTCCATTGCTGGAAAACCATTCCCAAGCGTTGGCGTAGCTTGTTTATGTCGGTTTTTTTGTCATGAACGGTGGTTCCGTCAACGACAACCTGACCTTGCTGGATTTCTTCCAAGCCATTGATACAATAGAGCAGGGTTGATTTTCCAGACCCGGAAGATCCGATAATGCTCAGAACTTCGCCTTTGCTGACATTCAGGTCGATCCCCTGTAGGACATGGAGAGCCCCGAAATATTTGTGGAGTTGTTTGATCTCTATCATGAGGTCCAACCTTCTTCGAGCTTTTTGGAGTATTTGGATAGCGGGTAAGACAAGGCAAAGTAAAATGCCCCGGCACATGCCAAAATTATAAAAGGTTCTTGAGTTCTGGTGATCAAAATTTGGGATGCGCGCAGCAATTCCAGATATCCAAGAACAGATACCAACGCACTATCCTTGATTACGCTTAACGCAACGCCAACCCAGGATGGGAAGACTGCCCGTAATCCGATAGGCCAGACCACATATCGTAAATCCTGCCAATAGGACATGCCCAGTGATCTTGCCGCACGACGCATGGGGATACCAACGGCATCAATACCACCACGAACAACATTAGCAACAAGGGCTGCGGTGTAGAGGCTCAAAACAAAAGCACCAGCCGCAAAGGGACCCATTTTCCACCCAATGATGGGGAAGAAATTGTAAAACAGGATCAATTGAATAATCAAAGGGACGGATCTGAAGACGTCCAGAACAGTTCCAATGGTTGCCTGGGCAAACCATCTTGATGCTTGAAGCGCCCAGCCAAAGATACAGCCAAGTATCGTGCCGATTGTGATGGATACGGCTGAAATGCCCAGTGTGCGACCTGCGGCTTCCCCTAGGAATAGTAAATCTGTTGCCTGGAAGTCAGTGAAAAAGGATGCAGAGTTACTCATCTATTTGTCCTTTCTCAATATCTGAACAGACGTCGGGCAACGAGGTTTGATGCCAGAAGAATGATTTTGACGATGACGTAGTAAATTACAGCCGTCACGGCGAAGTATTCGAAAATGCGATAGGTTTTAGAGGCAAAGAACTGCGTTTCCCCAGATAGTTCGCGAAAGCCAACCAGCATTCCAAGCGAGCTCATCAACACAGCCCAAACCATTTGGTTTGTCATGGGGTGATAAACTATTTTCAAAACCTGTGGGATGATGATGCGTACGTACGTCTGTACCGCGGTCATGCCCAATGATCTTGCCGCGCGAACCTGTGTTTCCGGTACGGCAAGAAAGCCACCGCGAAAATTTTCTGCCAGATACCCGGCATTGTTAAAGGTCAATCCCGCCAAGACAATCAAATAGGGGGAGAGGTGTAGGCCAAATGCGCCCAAGCCAAAGCCAAAGAAAAACAGCTGAAAAAGGGCTGGTGTATTTCTGGCGATCTCAACCCAGGTTGTTGCAATCTGGCGCAGCGGGGTTGGCCCTTTCATACGAAGAAGTGCTAATCCTAGCCCTATCGTGATGCCGAGCACCATTGACAGAACTGCGACTTCCAGCGTTAAGAGGCCAGCCTCTAGCAATTCCGGTAGTTTTCTGAATACTGGACGCCAGTGAAAATTATAATCCACAAGTATTACTCCGACTATTTTCGGGGCGATTATCGGGGCCAATCCCGGCAAAATACCGATCAATCACACTCAATCGTGTTTTTCCTGAATGTGAGCCAAAATCTGGGCCGAAAAGAAAGTCAAGAATAGGGATGTCTGGTGTATAATCAGATATTGTCATGATAGCCAAACATCCCTTTAGATCACATATGTCAGATATAAACAGGTTTAGTACAGAACGCCGGGGATGCGGAGTTCTGGTGCTTCACCACCGACATAAGTGTTCCACAATTCCTGATAACGGCCTGAACGTACCTGATGGGTCACAAAAAGGTTCAGATAGTTAAGCCATGTAACGTCCTTGCGAGGGCCAACAACCGATGTGTAGTCTGTGGTCCACGGCATACGCGGGCCTGCGGAAATTGTGTCGTACTTTTCAACAATGGGCTTAACCGCCGTATTTGTTGTGATACCAACGTCTGCTTTACCTTGGGCGACAGCTAGGAAGACTTCGTTTTCGCTCTGATATCCCTGATAAAGGTCTTCTGTTCCCCATTCTTTTGCAATTTTGAGGAATTCCTGTTCCGGAACTGTACCAACAGCAGCGGCAACACGTTTGCCCTTCATGTCTTCGAAAGTTTTGATGCCGGTGTCTTTACCTACAACAGCCTGTGCAAAGTAAATTGCATAGGGAATAGAGAAGCCAACGGTTTTGGCGCGGGCGAGGGAATCAGATGTGCCACCGAAAACAACGTCAGCAGAGTTGGTCACGATAACAGGCAAGCGTTCTGCCCATGTCACGGGCAGGATTTCGTGTTCAACTTCCAACGCAGCGGCGAGATCTTTGCAGTATTCAACATCGAAGCCAGCAGGTTCGTTATTGGCATCGCGGTATCCAATTGGTGGAAAGTCTAGAACAACACCACAGCGTAGAACGCCTTCGTCTATCACGTCATCCAGTTTGTCTGCGAGTGCCGCGGGTTGAGCAACAAATGCAGCCAGGCAGCCGCCGAGCGCAAGTGTCTTCATCATATTCTTAATCATTTCTTTCTCCAACTGTTGAGCTTGTTTCTTGTCGTTATCTTTTTAAGTCCGGTTAAATCCGGGGCCTTTAAATTCCGAGTTAAGGCCCTGTGCGTCTGTGGAACTTCCTTAGTAAGGCCAGGGCCAGAATAAGGGAGAGGCCTGTTCCTGATCTTTTTGTCTGGTTTTGGTGGCCTACGTATTGTATAATGCAGATTGTATACAATATTCAATATAAATTTTTGTATTATCCTTCAAGTTTGAATAAATTTGACCAAGATTTGACCAAAATTTGGTGGGTAAAAATGAGAAAAATAAAAATATGCCTTTGTTAAAAAAGAGATTTTTGGCGGCACAAAAAATAATTTCTGGAGAGGAAAAAAGATGAAAATTTTTGCGACTGATCTGGCAAAAACAGCGTCTTCGTCGGATATTATTTACGATGCATTGCGGGATTCCATTATTAGCGGACAGATTCAGGCCGGGGAGTCGATGCGACAGGCGCATATCGCAGAGCTGTTCAATGTGTCGCGTATTCCGGTTCGTGAAGCCTTAAAGCGATTAGAAGCACAAGGGCTGGTTCAATCGCTTCGTTATAAGGGATATGTCGTCTCGCCCTTATCTCATGCAGAAATGGCAGAGATATACGAGATCAGGGCTAATCTGGAGCCAATAGTGATCGAAAAGTCCGTCGCCAATATGAGTGATGAAACACTGGAAGAGGCTAAGGAGTATTGTGATAGTTTCTCAACCGAAACAGATGCATCAAAATGGGGAGAGTGGAACCGTCTGTTTCATGAAACTTTGTATAGAGATGCCGAACGTCCCTATCATCTAAAGCTGGTTGGCGAGGCGATTGATCGGGTTGATTCCTATTTACGTGCGCAATTGGTTCTGACCAATGGGATGGAGGTCGCCAGACGTGAACACAATGATATTCTGGAAGCTTGTTTGCAGAGGGATGGTGTTTTGGCGGCGAAAAGAACCAGAGATCATATTCTTGGATCTTACCGTGTCTTGATGGATTACCTTGGAAAACAATCTAAATAAACACAGGATAGGCAACCCCAATTCCGCAAAATTTCAAAGGTGCCTTAATCTCACGATGATAAAATTCAAAGATTTTGAATACCAGCCTAACTGGGGTAATCAGGCTAAAATTTATCCAGACCTATGATGAATCTTTGGTTTGTAGAACAACGCTGAGAAGCAGGCGGTCAACATCAATTCCATTTTCTGACAAGGGTAGCATCAGACGTGAATATTTAATGTAATCCTTGTCTAGCCAGTTTGCATCAAGATCGTGCAATGTTGGCTCTTTGGTATTTACAATATGTCTGAACTGTTCCGTGACTTGATCATAAACGGGGCCGAGAAGGATATCTTCGACAAATCGTCCTGTGTAATCTACGCCCCATATTTCCACGACTCTTGTCCCCATTAACGTAACTTCATATCGTAAAGGGTATCTGTGAATTTTATAAATGCAAAGATTGGGAAGAAGGTGAGGGAAGTCGATGGGATCGATATCACTTCGGCTTGGGGCAAATCGATCCCCGCGTTTTGAATTCCAGTAATCATAGAGTTGTTGTTGTTCGGGGTAAGAAAACTCTAGCATCTGTATCCTAAATATGAAGTACAGTCATAATAACTGTAAGGCTTGATAATGACACAAATGATTTGAATTGGAAATTCAGTTTGTATCAGATCTATACAAGAACTTGTGATCAGGCATTAGGGGTGATATTTAAGCCAAATCATAACCGGGATCTGATGTGGTGACACAGATACCCTGTGCAAGAATACAATCTGTAGGGATATCATCGCGATGGGCGACAAAAATCGGGACTTTCAACAGGCGCTAGTAAATAGGCTTACTGACGCGACTTACCCTGAGCTTCCAAAGCACTATCAAGGCAAGGTACGTGATGCTTATGATCTGCCGGATGGTCGCCGTATTATGATTGCTACGGACAGACAGTCTGCGTTTGATCGTATTCTTGCGGCAGTACCCCACAAAGGGCAGGTTCTTAATCAGACGGCCCGTTTCTGGTTTGAACAAACTGAAGATATTTGCCCTAACCATGTGATTAGTTTTCCTGACCCAAATGTTGTGATTGGACGCAATCTTGAAATGTTGCCAATCGAGATGGTTGTTCGCGATTACATGACGGGCTCAACAGAAACGTCGATTTGGCCCATGTATCAACGCGGGGAACGCACGCTTTATGGGCATAATTTTCCTGAAGGCCTTAAAAAGAATCAGAAGCTGCCGACAACCATTATTACCCCGACAACAAAAGCCGCGCAGGGTGATCACGATGCCCCGATTACGGCGGCTCAAATTGTTGATCAGGGGATTTTATCCAAAGATGTTTGGGACGAGCTGGCGCGTTTATCCCTTGCACTTTTTGCGCGTGGTCGCGAAGTTGCCGCGAAAAACGGATTGATTTTGGTCGATACAAAGTATGAATTTGGCGTTGATCAGGATGGCCGTATTACATTGGCCGATGAAATCCACACTCCGGATTCAAGTCGTTACTGGATTGCCGAAAGCTATCAGGAGCGGATGGATAGCGGGTTAGAGCCGGAAAGCCTTGATAAAGAGTTCCTGCGTTTATGGGTAAGTCAGCGTTGTGACCCGTATAAAGATGATATCCCTGAAATTCCTGACGATACGTTGGAAATTTTCAGTGAAAAGTATATCAATTTGTTCGAGCGTGTAACTGGCGAGGCATTTAAACGGGAAAGCTTTGACAAGCCTTTACGAGAACGCATCCGGGATAATTTGGCCAAGATTTTGCCCGAATATTTCTAGAATACAGGAAATCATTTAAACTATTTTGAAGGCTGGGGTTTTTGTCTATGCCTAACAAGTATCAGAACTTCCAGACAAGCATAGAGTTTGTTGCACCATTCTACGGTGAAGGGGGCGTATGATGCCCGAGCAGTCATATTGCTATATATGGGAATTTATCGTCAAAGATGGCGCGAATAACCATTTTGAAGATTTTTACGGTGATGAAGGGGAGTGGGTACAGCTCTTTACCATGGGCGCTGGCTATATCCGAACAGAGCTGGTTCAGGATCAAACTGATCCTCAGCGGTATCTGACGGTGGATTATTGGAATACGGAAGAAGATTTCCACGAGTTCAAGAAAATCTTTGGTCAGGAATATTTGGCTCTTGATAAGGAATGCAATGGCCTGACCCTAAAGGAACGAAAGATTGGCGAGTTTGCTAATATGAACACTGCTTTTCATTAACAGCTGATATCTATTCTTTTGAGAAATAAAATGACCGCCACACATTTTTTACGCGCGGCGGTCATGAAAGGTGATCTCTTTAAGCTGCTTTTACCTGATCAATGAAGCTTGAGACATAAGAATTAAGCTTGCCTGATTCACCCGACAGTTCGACCGATGCCTGTTTTACCTGATTAGCGGCGGCTTCACTTTCTTTGGCGGTGTTACTGACATTGTTGATGTTGTGGGTCACAGTTTCAGTCCCGTTTGCTGCTCTTTCCACATTGCGGGCAATTTCTTGTGTTGCAGCCATTTGTTGTTCAACTGCCGCAGCAATTGCTGAGGCAATTTCGTCCATATTTCCAATGGTTTTACCGATAGAGCCGATGGCCGCAACGGCATCACTGGTGGCATTTTGAATACCCGTTATTTGCGTACCAATCTCGTCCGTTGCCTTGGATGTTTGGCTGGCAAGATTTTTAACTTCTGAAGCAACAACGGCAAAACCTTTACCCGCTTCGCCGGCACGCGCAGCTTCGATTGTTGCATTGAGCGCCAAAAGGTTGGTCTGTTCTGCTATATCGTTAATAAGAGAAAGAACTTCACCAATTTTTTGAGCAGATTGGTCCAGTCCCTGAATAACAGTATTTGTCTCGTTGGCCTGGGTAACCGCATCTGACGCAACTTGTGTTGATTTACTGACCTGCATGCCAATTTCTTTAATGGAGGCAGCCAACTGTTCTGATGCGGAAGCAACGGTTTGTACATTTGCAGATGCTTCGTTGGCAGCATTCGCAACGGCGGTGGATTGTCGGCTGACCTGATCGGCGGAATTGTTCATGGAACTTGCCGTATCTTCCATTTGATGAACAGCACCATCTACAGATCCAAGTGTTTTCTTGATCTGAGCTTCGAAGTCTTCTGTTAGCTGGTTGATATTATTGGACCGTTTTAACCGTTCTGCTTGATCAGCAGCCTGAGCAATAGCAAGTTCTTCGGCCTTGATCATGTTCTCTTTGAAAACAAGAACGGCACGACCTATTTGGCCCAACTCGTTTGCTCTTTCTGTTATGGGGACGTCTGTTTCTTTATCGCCGCCAGCTAACTTGGTCATGCTATCTGTTAATAACTGAAGCGGTGTTGTGATGCCTTTGCCGATAATCATTCCAACTGCAAAAACAATTAACGTGATGACAACAATCGTGGTCAGTGCCAGGTTTTGACTGTCAGAAATTGCGGTTGTGCCTTCTTTCACGGCTTGGTGAAAGTTTTCCTGAGTATAGTTAAATACGACATCAAAGTGTGGGGCCATTTCAGCGAAGATTGCACTGAGCACCTTAACGTTCGCTTCTGTTTGAAGCCGTGTTTCTGCCAGTGTCTTAAAATCTGTGATGTATGAGGATATAAGTTCAGTCAGTTCTTTCTGGGCGTTTGCGGGGATATCTGATTTTGCCAGATCTGCGCTGAATTCTTCGAAACGTGTATCCATACGGGCGATGTATTTATCCTCTAAACGCAATAAAAAATCTTTTTCATGACGTCGCATCATCAACATGGTTACAAGCAAGCGATCGTTTTTAAATTCTTGTAATTTGGTTTCGGCATTATGTACTGAATTTCGAAGTTTTCCGCGTAGCCCTTCTTCTTCGTTGAGGCCCATTTTTTTCCAGTCTTGTGATACCGCTGCAAATTGTGCCTGATATTTTTCGATGCCTTCTAGGGTTTTGTTGAGTTCTGTTCGTACTTCTGGTGAATTAATCAATCCCTTAAGCTCGGCTAATTGGATACTTGCTTTGGTAATGACCTCTGCATGTTGTCCGATGTATTTTTCATCCAACCTGATTAAGAAATCTTTTTCCCGACGCCGTGCGTTCAGGAATTCATACTTAACGCTGGCGACCAATTCCATGGCATTGGATGATCGAGTTTGTGTTTCCTGTGAGGAAAGCACGGTTTTTGAGCTGGTAAATAGAATGGCGCCAACAATAATGAAGCCAATTAATGCAATTATACTTGTTAAATTGACTTGGTATGCCAGCCGTACATTATAGAGCGACAGTTTTAACAAAGACATGAAACGACCTCTTCTAAAACAGATAAAAAGATAACAACGCATGCTTGTGAAAAAATGGAGGAACAACTGTCTTCAACTCCATAGATTGAACAAATAATACATTTTATACCTTAAATATTTATTACTTGTATCGTATGGCGCGGGTTGATTTTTTTTGTTTAAAAATTTTAGTTGTATATTGTTTTTTAGAATCTGTTGTAATCTGTCTTTTGTTGCGAATTGCGAGGGATTTTATGGTGCTTATTCTTTGCTTCAATTAAGAATAATGAAAGTTTCGGTTTTTAGAATTATAGCCTGACGTAAAATTTTCACGTAAATTTATTGAACTGTCGTGTATGTTTTATTGAGCAATACGTGTGAATATTCTCGGATGAAAGAGGATTAGAGGAGAAACTGGTTATGATTAAGTCCGTGGTGGAGATTGTGGCGAACGCAAAAGCTGAAGTGCCAACAATCAGTCCCGCCGGGTTAATGGAAGTATTGGGTCAAAGCAACGTTGTTGTTATTGACGTTAGAGATGCACAGGAATTGAAAGCAACAGGTGTTGTCCCCGGTGCCATTAATATTTCACGCGGCATGCTGGAGTTCAAGGCTGACCCCACCACGCCTATGCATCAGAAAGAATTGACGCGCGACAAGATGGTTGTTCTTTATTGTGCGTCTGGTGGTCGTTCTGCCCTGAGCGGTAAAGTCCTGATGGATATGGGGTATGATAATGTCCGCAATTTGGGTGCGATCAAAGACTGGGTCGATGCTGGTGGAGAAACCGAAGCGGTTGAGTAATTTTTCCCGATTACATCTATTCAAAATCTTTGATGGTCAAAACAGGCCAAATCATACGAATTTGGCCTGTTTTCAGGTGTTTTATTTACCTTATGAAGCTCTCAGTCCTTGAATAAAGTTATCAACTTCAGATCTGAGTGTTTCTGATTGCTTTGAAAGTTCACCCGCAGCTTCGAGAACCTCGTTTGCTGATGCGCCGGTTTGTTCCGCAGCTGTTTGAACTGTTGTTATATTCGTTGATACTTGTTGCGTGCCGATGGCTGCTTCCTGAACATTTTTTGATATTTCCTGAGTTGCACTTGTTTGTTGATCTATTGCCGCGGAAATGGATGTCGTGTTTGTACTTATGTTCTTGATTATCTCGGTAATTCCTTCGATAGAACGTACGGTGCCATCCGTTGCATTTTGCATCTGAGTAACTTGAATTGAAATGTCTTCTGTTGCTTTTGCCGTTTGATTGGCAAGAGACTTAACTTCACTGGCAACAACGGCAAAACCTTTTCCAGATTCTCCTGCTCTTGCGGCCTCTATCGTTGCATTTAAGGCGAGTAAATTGGTCTGTTCAGCAATGTCTGAAATTAAGCCAACTACTTCGCCAATCTTTTGAGCTGCGTCTGAAAGCCCCTTAACATTTTCATTTGCAGTATCTGCATCATTAACCGCCTTGTGTGCAATTGTTGTTGATTCTTCTATCTGGCGATTAATTTCTCCTATCGAAGCTGAGAGTTCTTCCGTTGCAGACGCAACAGTCTGGACATTTGAAGAAGCATCTTCTGAGGCCGAGCGAACTGCATTTGACTGCGTGTTTGTTTCGTCAGCAGTAGAGGACATTGATTGGGCCGTATGTTGTAGTTCTGTTGCAGCAGAGGATACTGTGCTGATAATAGATCCGACACTGCTCTCGAACTTATCTGCCATTTCTTCTGTTCTGCGTTTATTTTCTTCTTCTAAGCGTTGATCTTGCTCTATTTTTTCCGCCTGCATTTTCTTCACTGCAATGGCATTATCCTTAAATACTTGAACGGCTTCTGCCATGTCACCAATCTCGTCTTTTTGGCCGACTGCTGGAATCGCAGTTTCAAGATCTCCGTTGGCAAGTTTGTTCATAGCAGAGGTCATATTGTTAACAGGACCTGCGATCATCCGTCCTGTTAAAAAGGATAGAATTATGCCGATGATAATTGCACCAACTGAAATAATTGCAGTAATCAATACTGTCTCGTGCATGGATTTTAGCGCACGTGGGCCGAGCTCATCCTGAAGTGCTTTATTTTGTAATTTAAGCTGTTCAGTTTCTTCCGCGAGAGCTGGACCAATTACATCAAGAGTTCCTTTGATTATGGTATTGCGCTTGCTGATAATATCGACAGTTTCCTTGAATGTGACAAGGTATTGGCTTGCTAGGTCTTTTACTTCCTGGGCTAATTTTCTTCGGGTTGGGTTTTGAAGCTCCTGTAACATTTTATCTGCTGTGGCGTTGAAGCTTGTCAGTTCAGATATAGAACGTTCTGCACTGGCGTCTGTATTATCGACGAGATAACGGGTTGCATATAGTCTCGCGAGTAATAGATGTCTTAAGGTTACGCCGGCCATATGACTGGCAGAAGCATCCCCATCTGCATAAGCACTTTCCATGATGCTTGTCAGGCTTTTTTCTGACAGAGGCCCAATAGTGTTCATTCTTTCAACGTGATTATTACGTTTATTAACGTACTCTCGGACTTCCTGAAATGAGCTTTGATAGGTGAGCATGTCTTTTTCGGCTTGCTTCATCAGCTCTAAAGCTTCAGGGCGGTTGAATAGCTCGCCAGATTCTTCGATTAAATTTACTGTTGTTTGAATACGTTGTGAAACCTTTTCGGCAGAGGAGTCTTTGTTTGTTTTAATGTAATCTTTTGCGAAAAGCCTTGCTGTAAGGAGGTTGGCCTGAATGCGTCCCATTTGATTAGTTTGTAAGGCGTATGAACGATACTCAGAAAAATTTTTCTCAGCTTGTGATGTTCCGTAATAAGAGATGAAACCAACAACGGCGAGAAGAAAGAGGGTAAGGGCTGATCCCAATCCTATTTTCTTGCCGACTTTCATATTCACAAAAAAGTTTTTGCTGGAAGAGTGGGGAAGAGTTGCTATTTCTATCTCTTTGTTTTTAACGGTATCGGTAGTCATGTGTTCGCCCTAAATCAAATTTTCACTACAATTATTACATACTATTGTATGCACAAGTGTTAATATAGATTTAATCCCGACAAATTTGATGTGTTTAGGCTGTACGGATTCTTTTAAAAATATGTACGTAAATACCAGCTAGGGCCTGGGTCCTAGGTCTGTGCGATTAATATTTACGGAAGCACTATGCTTTAAAGCATAAAAGGACTTTTTTGCTCAGAAGGTAATTTGTTTTGTATTTTGTTCTCTTCATGTTGGTGAAACATGCCCAAAATTCATGCCCAAGATTCATGTCCGAGTATCATGCCGGTGAAAAAACTTTTAAACCAACAATGCCTGTTACGATTAACAGTAAGCAAATGATGCGCATGATGTCATGGCTTTCACCAAACAGGATCATCCCTAAGACTGCAACGCCAACCGTACCGATGCCTGTCCAGACCGCATAGGCCGTTCCAACCGGAATGGTTTTCATTGCGGCAGATAGTAGCCAAAAACTAATTGCCATGGCGGCAATGGTCAAAAGGGAGGGAACTAGTTTGGTCCATCCATCTGCGTACTTGAGCCCAATGGCCCACCCACATTCAAAAATACCGGCTAAGACTAAGTAAACCCAAGGCATGTCTGCTATACTCCTAAGTAATATCTTACAAGTCTCTCATCGCACGGTGTTCACGTTGCGACAAGCTGATATTTGCTTGATTTTGTGAGTATGTTTCACAAGATGAATGTTGAGGGCAGACTTTATAGTAATTTGGGCCGGACGGCTTATTTCAGTGTTAATAGTTTGAAGCCAGCAAACCCGAATATCAACGCGGCGGTGCCTTCTATCCAGCGCCGGAATGAACGATAGAGATCAATCATTCTTTGTGTGGAAAAGGCCAATGCGTAACCTCCAAAGACAAAAATACCCAAGAAAACGCAACCCCCAACGATGATAAAGCTAAGGTCCGTCGATGCGCCGGGAGTGATCCCGATAGTTATGATGGATAGCCACGCGAAGATGGATTTTGGGTTTGTCAGGTGAATGCCCAGACCGAGAAGGAGATATTGTGTATTGCTCCGGTTTTTATCCGTTTTCATCGCCTGTGGTGTTTGGGACCCCAAAGCGGATTTTAATGACTTATATCCAAGCCATAACAGGTAAATCCCGCCAACTATACGAAAGGCTGTCATCAACCAACCGAAAGAAGATAGAAGCGTTGAAAGGCCGAACGCAGCTAAAATGCCCCATGTCATTGACCCGATAATAACACCGCTTGCCATCATTAATCCCGGCGTGCGTCCTTCGCGCATAGAGGTGGACATGATTGCCAGATTGGCGGGGCCGGGGCTTATTGTCGCGATAAGATAGGCAGCATAAGAAACCGCGATGGTCGAAAGATAGGGGGGTAAGTCTTGTATATATGACACTACATAATCCTGCTATTGGGACATAATCCTACTATAGGGCATAAGCTTGATGATGGGTTGTTTGTTTCTTGGCAAAGCTTATTCGATGCCACGAACATTCGCGAGTTTGGTCACGGGGGGTTCAGTTGAAACATTCTTTTGTGCAAAACGTTTGGCCCCGGCAACACAAAGAACCACTGCTAGCGTGACAATCATCATTGCTAAATTAACAGTTTCGTTCAAAAGAAGCGCGGCCAAGATCAGGCTGAAAAAAGGTTGGAGTAGTTGGAGCTGACCGACAGAGGCGATCCCGCCTTCGACCAAGCCGCGATACCAGAAGATAAAGCCGATCAACATGCTAAAGAGGGACACATACGTCAAACCGATCCAGGCAGGTGTTGTGACATCAGCAAAGCTGGTAGGCATGGTGTAGAAGGTAATTGGAAGCATCAGCGGGAGAGAGAGAACAAGCGCCCAGGAGATTACTTGCCAGCCCCCAAGTCGCCGGGAAAGTTTTGCTCCTTCGGCATAGGCAAGTCCACAGAGAACGATTGCGGCAAACATCAGGAAATCCCAAAGGCTGAATGCTCCGGCACTTTCAACAAGGGCGTATCCGGCAACCAAGCCGGACCCCAAAATAGAAAACAGCCAGAATATTGCCGGTGGTTTTTCATTCCCGCGAAGAACGCCAAAGATAGCTGTGGCAAGCGGAAGCAAACCAATGAAGACCGTCGAATGGGCGGCCGTTACATGCTCTAATGCATAGGCCGTGAGCAGGGGAAAGCCAATAACAACGCCAAGAGCCACGATCAACAAAGAAAGAAGGTCTTTTGCCTGTGGGCGCTTTTCCCTGAACATCAATAAAAGAGAGAGACCGAGTAACCCGGCAATGCTTCCCCGAGCCAATGTCAGAAAGATAGGATCAAAAGAACCAACGGCAGCACGTGTTGCAGGCAGGGAAGCGCTGAAAATTGTCATGCCGATAAAGCCGTATAGCCAACCTTTGTTTATGTTCTTCATAATCCTAACTTTCTGTCATTTGTGGCCCTTATTGGCTCACGTGAAATTGAGGCCGAAATGTAATTAAGTGGAGGATAATCAGGTTACTCGGGCCTTGGTACTTATGTAGGTTGCTAAAGAAAACTGTACCAGATACAGTTAAGTACAGTTTGATTAAACTGTACTGGTTACAGGATAGGTACAGATATGATGTTGGTAGAAGAAACGACACTGGTTGAGCGGGTCATGGATGCGATCAGACAAAGAATTGCGGGTCGCACACTTGCGCCGGGGGCCAAGTTACCCTCTATCCGACGGTTTGCTGGTGATATGCAGGTTTCGAAATCAACGGTTGTCGACGCCTATGATCGTCTTTCTGCCGAAGGAGTTATCACCTCGCGACCGGGATCAGGGTTTTATGTTGCGGGACAGTTGGCACCTCTGTCTTTGGCAGAAATCGGGCCGAAACTGGACCGCGAAGTTGATCCCCTGTGGGTGTCGCGTCAGTCGCTGGATGCCGGAGGGAACTTTCTGAAGCCTGGCTGTGGGTGGATGCCCGCATCGTGGATGCCGGAAACATCTATTCGTAAGGCACTTAGAAATTTGTCGCGGGCAAATGATGCAATCCTGACTGAATATGGATCTCCATTGGGATTGTCAGAATTGCGCCAGTTTCTTGCCAGACGGGCGGGGGGATATGGTATTGATGCCAGCCCGGATCAAATTATCCTCACCGGGTCCGGTACTCAGGCTATTGATCAACTCTGTCGGTTTTTGCTGGAGCCGGGGCATTGTGTGGTTGTTGATGATCCCTGTTATTTTAACTTTCACGCACTGTTAAGGGCGCACCGAGCAAAGGTTATTTCTGTTCCCTTTACCCCAAACGGCCCAGATGTCCGGGCATTTGAACAGGTATTGATTGAACACAAGCCAAAGCTCTATATCACCAACTCTGGTCTGCATAACCCCACGGGGGCTACGTTATCCCCAGTGGTGGCGCACCGAGTGTTAAAGCTTGCAGAGCAGCATGATCTCACCATTATTGAAGATGATATCTTTGCAGATCTGGAACATGAACACGCGCCGCGCTATGCTGCCTTTGACGGATTAGAACGTGTTGTTCATATCGGTAGTTTTTCTAAAACGCTCTCGGCTTCGGTGCGTTGCGGATATATTATCGCCCGACCTGATTGGATAGATGGTCTGGTTGATCTTCGTATTGCAACGTCATTTGGGGCAGGACATTTTTCTGCCGAGCTCGTGTTATCTGTTCTGAAAGACGGCAGTTACCGCAAACATCTGGATGCGCTGAAAACAAAGTTGGCCGATACAATGGGCACCACGGCTGCCCGCCTGACTAAGCTTGGGATCAAGCCGTGGATCGAACCGCGTGGAGGTATGTTTCTTTGGTGCGAATTACCTGACGGAATGAATGCTGCCGATTTGGCGCAACGAGCCTTGGCCCGTGATGTCATTCTGGCACCCGGTAGTGTTTTCAGTATCACACAGTCTTCTGATAATTATATTCGTTTTAATGCTGCGCAATCTCAGAACCCAAAAATATTTGATGTACTCGAAGATTTGCTTATTGATATTAAAGATTAATTGGTTTCAGGGGCTATCATATTATTTTACGTTTTATTTTCTAACGGATGTCTTTGAGTAGGCAAACTGTAATTGTCGTTCAAGTGGTAAATTATAGGCATGATTTTTCATAGCGACGGTTTTTTATACCGCAGACGTTTGAACTCTATACTCATAAAAAGAGAGGCGTCTTATGAAGCTCTATCAAGTTATCTTACCAGCAACCGCATTACTTTTATCCAGTCTTGTCAGTAATGTGGCAATTGCGAAGTCTGCTAAGGGCAAACATGTCCAAAAACCTCATATTGTGAAATCTCACAAATATGTTCCGCCTGCTCAGAAGATTAAAAAGTCTCATGGTGTAAAAAGAAAGCGTCCCATTCAGATTATCTATACACAGAAAAAATTAAAGCAGAGGCATTTTTATAGATTAACTTCGTTACAACGCGCTCGTTTTGAGAACGCCTTTATTTCGGCAGTATCTATTTCAGATGGACGAGCCTTTTACTGGAATGCGAATGGTGTATCTGGTGCGATAAGCGTGTTTAATGACTCTTATCAGAATAATGGGTGCAGATCTTATCGACACACTGTGAAAATTAATGGAAAGTTAGAGAGGGTCGAAGGTCTGGCATGTAAACAGGTTAATGGCAGTTGGGAAATTATCTCGTGATAAATAGGCCTGCTGTTAGATCGCTGCATATATAGAAGCATTTTTATCGCTAATAATCTGGGTGAAGATAGATAGCCTGTAATATGACAGTTTTAACGATAGACTTGGCAGATTGGAATATGTGGGCAGGCCGTGTTTTGTCGCGATGGTTATCAACTTTTAGAGCCACCGAATAGATTTTAGGTCTTGTATCTGGCTTTGTCGTATTCTGAGGCAAGGTATCAAGACCAGCCCCTTCATTCTATATTAATTTTTCCATTGTGATATCCGTGGTGTGATACCCAAGTGATGCATAGAGTGCGTGTGCTGTTTTGTTAAAGGCAAAGACATGCAGACCAATTTTTTTGATGCCGAGTTTCTTTACTTCAGCCTCCAGCGCCAACATTGTGGCTTTGCCCAGTCCTTTGCCGCGTTCAGCCAGATTGATTTCAATATCATAGATGAACGCGGTTTTTTTGCCGTAATGTTCTTTAACGGCAAACCATAGGGAACCGACGGGTTGTTCCGATGAATTCATAATTGTGAAGATATAATTATCTGGCGTGCTTAATCCGTCTGGTAAACCTGATGCGTATGACTCTTCTGATAGTTTTAATGCGTTTTCAGGGCTGTATCCTGATTGTGCTTTATCTGCGGCAAAAGCTTTAATGCCGTGATCGCGCCAAGCTGGGTAATCTGCTTCGGCCATGGGGATGAGAATAGCTGTGCGGCCAGTTAGAATGCTCACGTTTTAATTTCCTTTGTATATAAAGTTACCCTTAAATAGATTGTTTTTATTTTTACCGTAATTATAGGTTGCAATTATAATATGAATGGAATGCAGTAAAATGAAAAGGAGCCACAATAAAAATTGTAGCTCCTGTGACATTTAAGCAGATAAAAGTGGAGGAACTGATTTTAAATGATCAGTCCTTCTTAGGTGCTTTTTTCCGTTTTAGTGTGGATGCACCTGCTTTATCACCAGCGGGCTTTCCACCTTTGCCTTTGAAAGGTTTCGCGCCTGACTTTGGACCTTTGGCGTTATCGCGGAAAGGTTTTTTGCCAAATGACTTTTTGTCACCTTCACTCCGTTTGCTATCTGAACTGTCGTCAAACCAAGGCTTTTTCCCGCTATCATCTTGGGGGCCTTGGAACTTGCCGTCAGCACCAAATTTGCCTTTAAACTTGGTTTTAGCTTTGGGGGTGTGATCTTTCTTTGCGTAATCACGTTCGCCAGCTTTGCGGTCGCCAAATTTCTTTTTGCCATAGGGTTTGTCGCCAGATTTATGGTCGCTAAACTTCCGATCATCTGATTTGCGGCCATCTGATTTCCTATCTGGGGATTTATCATCCCGATCTTTGAAATCGTTACCTTCGGCTGCACGGCGGCTGTATTCTTTGCTGCGGTCACTTCGATTGAAATTATCCCGAAACGGCTTTTGCTTATGCTTTTTACTCTCGCCTTTTCTACTCTCTCTGGGCTGGCGGTGATAACCCGGGCCGTCTTTATCGTCGAGGGTATCTTCAGGTAGATCCGGAATGCCTTCCAGACGTTTGACGGTAATGGTTTTTTCAATACGGTTGCTGCCACCAATGGTCTCAAAGAACTTTTCAGCGCCTTTGGGGGTTAGCTCGACATGGGTTTCCGCCATGTGAATGCGAATAGCACCGATTTCTTTTTTGGTAATACAGCCCGCACGACAAACCATAGGCAATAGCCACTTGGGATCGGCAGTGTGCTTGCGTCCGACGGTCATGGAAATCCAGACACCATCTTCGAAATCGACACGCTCTTTACGAGTTCCGGGGGAATTGTTGCGTCTGCCGCCGTTGCCGTATTCGTAACTGTCATCACGATCACGGCCGCGATCACGATCTCTGCCACCACGATCTCTTCCATCTCTGTCACGGTCTCTTTCCCGTGATGGTCTTTCCGGGCGGTCAATCAATTCTTCCGGTGCTGGGCGTCCGGCACTTTGGGTGCGGATTAGAGCAGCGGCAATCTGTTCTGCGCCATGCTTTTCAAGAAGCTCTTTGATGAATGCCTGTTCTTCTTCTTTTACAGGTTCGATCAACGTTGGGTTGGCAAGGAAGCGTTCGCGATCCCGTTGCAAGATTTCTTCAACAGATGGTGGTTTGGCCCAGGTTGCTTGAACCTTGGCACTTTCCAACAGACGTTCTGTGCGTTTGCGCCAGTTAAAAGGCACAACAAGGGCAGAAACACCCTTACGGCCAGCACGGCCTGTTCTGCCGGATCTATGCAACAGTGGTTCACGGCTTTTTGGAATATCGGCATGAACAACTAGCTCCAGATCGGGTAAATCGATACCACGCGCGGCAACGTCTGTGGCAATACAGACTTGCGCCCGACCATCACGTAGTGCCTGTATGGCATGACTACGCAGGTTCTGACTTAACTCACCGGACAGGGCAACGACAGAAAAACCGCGATTGGAAAAGCGGCTGGTCATGTGGTTCACGGTGGCACGGGTCGCACAGAAAACAATCGCATTCTTAGGCTCATAATACCGAACCAGATTGATGATCGCATTTTCCTTGTCGTTGGGGGCAACGGTCAAGGCGCGGTATTCAATATCGCTGTGTTGCTTTTCTTCGGCTTTGGTGCTGATACGAACTGCATTACGCTGATAACGCTTGGCAAGCATGGCAATAGAGCGCGGGACAGTGGCCGAGAACATCAGGGTACGACGTTCTTTCGGTGTGGTATCCAGCATATATTCGAGGTCGTCCCGGAAACCGAGATCAAGCATTTCATCCGCTTCATCCAGAACAACGGCCCGTAGCGCACTGATGTTCAGGGAACCGCGTTCAATATGATCGCGAAGACGTCCGGGCGTACCAACAACAATATGTGCACCACGTTCCAGCGCCCGCCGTTCGCTGCGCATATCCATACCACCAACACAGGTGGCTGTACGTGCGCCTGTATCGCCATAGAGCCATTCAAGCTCTCGCATGACCTGTAGGGCAAGTTCACGCGTTGGGGTGATGATCAGGGCAAAGGGCGCATCGGCGCGTTTGAAGTGATCCTGCCCTTCCAACAATGTCGGGGCGAGGGCAATACCAAAAGCAACTGTTTTACCTGAACCTGTTTGCGCAGAAACCAATGCATCCGCATCGGCAAGTTCCGGATCAAGAACGGCTTTTTGAACGGGAGTTAGCTTTGCATAGCCTTTTTTCGCCAAGGCTTTTGCCAAGGGTGCAGCTACGCCTTCAAAGGGATCAGCTTGTTCTGGTTCGAGGTCTGGTTCAGCGTTTGCGGCGGTGTCAGTGTTGGCCTCTGTACCTGAAACTGCACCCGAAGTGGCTTCTGTATCCGCGCCATTATCTGCATTAGGCGTTTCGTCGTTTTGATCTTGTGTTGAAACGCCAGGATTGTTTTCTTCTGCGATGGTTTCTACAGGTGTATCAACGGCGGCATCTGGTGCGTCTTCTGAAATGTCTTCTGTAACGTCTTTTGGGGTGTCGTTGACGGGTGTATCCGAATTGGACATCTTTAATCTTTCTGATTATTTAGCCGTAATATCCCATATGGATATTCTGGGCAATGTTCTGGCTGCGCGGCAAGGGCCATCAAGAAGATAGCTAACGAACAGGCGCGGCAGGTGTAACGTGAATGGGGACCTCAATCTCTTTATCTGTCGGGTCCACCGTACATACTTACCGTACATACTTAACAGTAAAATACTTAAAAGCTGGCGTCCTTGTACGTTGTGTTGCACAGAAAGTAAAGCATACAGAGGTTAAACAATTGCCCTATTCTCGCTGAACAATGCTGATTTTAGGTTTCAGAGTTAATTTGCTATATAAAATGAACATCTTTACGCCAAAAAATTATAAAATTATCAAACAATTTTTCGACTTAGCGGCCTTGATAATTGCGATATATAAACAGGGATAAATACAGTGGAAGCAACGTCCCATTGCAAGTCAGTTCGACTGACCATCAACGATAAACCAGAATTTCTTTTAAGCTGTAACTGTTTAATCTGTCACCGCTTCGGGGCGCTCTGGACCTACTCAACCCCGGATCAAATTAAGGTTGAATGCACAGGTCGCGAGACTAAAGCCTATAAACATGGCGACGAAACTATTGCCTTTCACCACTGTGAAAACTGTGGCTGTATCACCCATTGCACCCACAGCTATCTTTGTTTTTTTATCCGTTCTCTGAGTTTAACACCAGCATAGCTCTCTAGATAAGCGAGATGTTTGGGATTAAAGGCGTATAAAGTGTTGTTCCCTACGTTTTCCTATAACCAGAGCGGGTAATTTTGCTCATGCCAGTTAAAAGTATTGTAGCCATGGTATTTGAAGTATGCTCTATCTGTTTTAATAGAAAACCCGCAATTTGAGCAGGTTAGAAAGTCAATCCCTAGAACTAAATTGTCGGATGCTTTTTTGTTATTAATAACGGCATATCCTTGGCAATGAGGACAGACCACATAACTAGGCTCTATTTAGTATGATAAACAATATGGAGGATATTGAAATCGATCTGACATATTTAAATTTTCATATTTCAGAATGGGTTCGGGCAACAAACAGCTGCCTCAAGCATATTTTCATTGGAAGAGAGCTTCAATCCGTTTTCATCTAGATTGTTATAGATCACTAAACTTTGGTTTTCTTCTGTCGTCAGGATTAAGTCGACCCAGATTTCGCATTGATGACTGCCTATATTCATATGACCAGGAGAAAGACACACCCGTTTAAGTTTCTGACCTATAATACCATTTATTCTCTTTATGGGATTTAAAAGCCAACGAACTTGAAGGTCTGTTGTAGGGAAAGGGAGGGCTTCTCCCTCCTCGATCATTAATTCATCAAATTTTCTCCAAGAAATCGAAAGTTTCGTGTCCTTAAAGTGAAGTCGGAAAGGCAAATCCATCCAGTCATCCCAAGCCCTATTTTCTTCACACCAAAGCTGAGCGATTGAATAACCTGTAATTTCAGAACCAATCAAAGGTGTGAAATGCCGTTGAATAAGCTCGATCTTATCTTTTTTAGTGGATTTAAACTGCATGAAAAATGTTCGTTAATTCTAAGTCCCACAGAAAGTAGCATGAACAACTTCTTCTGGTTTGGGAGGCACTTCGTAATGGGCGTTGTCGGGTTGTTCTGTAAATGGGGCTGACAGGATGCTGTGGAGTTGTTCAAAGGGGGCGTAATCACCTGCAACGGCAGCTTGGATAATGGCTTCGACCTGATGGTTTCGGGGAATGAAGATCGGGTTTGATGTGTGCATGATCTCAAGGCGTTCTTCGGTTGAAGCTTCTTCTTGATCTTGCCGGGCTTGCCACTGTTGGAGCCATGTGGTCAGGGCTTCAGGCTCTTTGAACAGGTTTTGTAGTTTTTCTTTATGATCTTGGTCACTTTGGTCTTCGGCACCTTGGTCTTGTCCTAAATTAGATCGGGCATAACCCGTGAGGTGACGGAAGAAGAGAGTGAAATCGACTTCGTTATCTGACAAGAGCTTAAGATTGTCGCCAATAAAATCCGGGTCACCGTGCTGTAAAGTTATTAGGCCAAGCTTTTTGCCAAAGCCTTCGAAGTAATAGTTGCTGAAAATATCCTGAAATTCATCGATGGTTTCTTGGCCGATACCAACGGCGACCTGAGCGTCTTCGTGTAAAATCGGCAGCAAGGACTGGGCAAATTGAGACAGGTTCCAGTGCGCCATGCCAGGTTGTTTGGCCCATGCATAACGGCCTGCATGATCAATAGAGCTAAAAACAGTGCCGGGGTGGTAGGTATCCATAAAGGCGCAGGGGCCAAAGTCGATGGTCTCGCCCGCCACAGACATATTATCGGTATTCATGACGCCGTGGATAAAGCCAACCTGCATCCACTTGGCAATCAGTCTGGCCTGTTTGTCCATGACCATTTCAATCAGCGCGCGATAAGGGTTTTGTGCTTGTTTGGCTTCGGGATAGTGGCGGTCAATGACATAGTTCGCCAATATACGCAGGTTGTCTTTGTTACCTTGGGAATAGTGATATTGAAAGGTGCCGACCCGGATATGGCTTTGGGCAACACGGGTGATAATAGCACCGGGCAAAGGACCTTCTTCGCGGAGGATCTTGTTGCCGGTCTCTACAGCAGCTAAGGCACGTGTCGTCGGAATGTCCAAAGCCGCCATGGCTTCACTAATGACATATTCTCGCAGGACAGGGCCGAGCCATGCCCGGCCGTCACCACCACGGGAATAGGGGGTGCGCCCTGAACCCTTGAGGTGGATATCACGGCGGATACCATCCGTTCCAACTGTTTCACCGAGCAAAATCGCACGCCCGTCGCCCAGACGTGGTGACCATCCGCCAAACTGATGCCCGGCATAAACCATCGCCAGCGGTGATGCGCCGTTGGGCACACTATTCCCCGCGAGCATTTGAACACCGTCTTCGGATTTCAACGCAGCAGGATCGATGCCCATAAGTGTGGCAAGACCTTCATTCACCTTAATCAGTTTGGGGGCGGCAACTGGGACAGGGTCTTGCCGGGTATAGAACTGTTCAGGCAACTGAGAAAAGCTGTTATCAAAGGGAATGTTTACAGTTGAGGTCATTGGTACCAATTTCTGAGAGCGGATCGTGCTTTAAAAATAGGGATAGTCGGCATCATGAACAATGGGAAATGATGTTTTGGGCAATTTAACAAAGCAACAGTCTGGGGTTCTTTATTGCCTGTTGAATGGAAGGATATGATTGAAAGCTATTTTGACGAATTGAAAAGTGGTATTTAAGAATGCCTATGACGTAAGCAACGTTGACGCTTTTGGTATTGATATTTCAACCTGAAAACCCTTTTCGTTGCTGAATTTCAAGTTGCCATTATGAAGATGGATAACCGCAGAAACGAGGGAAAGTCCCAGTCCGTTGCCGGGTAAATTACGGCTTGATTCCACCCGATAAAATCGTTCCAGAACTTTTTTGTGTTCTGCTTGGGGAATGCCATTTCCTTGGTCGTGGATGGACAATGTCACATGGGTGTCCGAATTATCTATGCGGATGGTTATTACACTGTTATCAGGACCATATTTGATGGCGTTATCCAGTAAATTTGATATGCATTGGGCGATGAGATCGCAATCGCCAGATACCAATAGATCATCGTTAGGTGAAGGGTCTAGGACCGTGTGTTGGTTGGGAACGGCGTCTTTAAAGATAATCTGTTGCCCTTTATCTTCGGCAAGGGGTTCGTAAATTTCAATGGTGTCTTTGACCAGATGAGACAGCCGTATCGGCTTGAAATTCGTTTCCAGTTCACCTGTTTCCAAGCGGGATATACTGAGCAGGGCCGTGAAGGTCATCAAGAGTTGATCAACCTCGGCGATGGTTGATTCGACCAATTGGCGGTTTTTGTCGCCGAGTGTGAGAATAAGCAGGCTTTCCAGACGACCATGAACGCGGGTTAAGGGCGTGCGCAGATCATGGGCAATGTTGTCTGTCACATGTCGAATGCCGTCCATCAGGGTTTCGATACGATCAAGCATTGTGTTTAGTGTGTGCGCCATTGCATCGATTTCATCGCTGGTGTGCGAGACAGGAATTCGGTGTGAAAAACGACCCTGCATGATTTGGGTACAGGTGCCAGAAATCAGATCCAGACGGTTTTTTAGATTGCGGTGTAGAAGGAACCCCGCTGCACAGCCCCCGGCGATACTAAACAGGACGGCACCCAGAAAAATCAAAAAGACATAATCTTCCAGCTCTTCTTCTTTGAGTGTATCCAGGCCCAATAACAGGTGATATTTATCATCAAGGTTTAAGGCTAAGAACCTGTATTCATTGGGATTTTCGTTCGTGTCTTCTACTTCTGTCCATCCTGCTATTCTGGGAACGCTTTCCGGCCAGTGATTGATATTACCGGACAACTTTTGAAAATCAGCATCTGCCAGCAGGTAAATTCTGTTTTGTGAATCTGATTGTGCAGCGCGTTTTTCAATTAGCTTGGTCAGTAGGTCAATACCCCCAAGTTCATAGACGCCCCGCATGTCACTTATTTTCGTCTGGAGTTTGCTGTCGACCTCTTTTTCCATGAAGTATTCAGATGTTTCAGAAACGACGGCTTCGAAGACAAGGGTGCTGATGATAAAGATCGCACCAAAGCTCAGCGCGAATTTTAAGGAGAGAGAAAGGTGGGGAGCTTTGATTTTCAAAACGTCATTCCGGTCGGCTTTGTTTGGGGTTAGTCTTCGCGCAGGCAGTATCCAGCGCCACGAATTGTATGCAGCAACTCGTTTGGATAGCCCTTGTCTATTTTGTTGCGTAATCTGGACATATGAACGTCAATTACATTTGTTTGTGGGGCAAAGTTATAATCCCACACCTGTTCCAGAAGTATGGTGCGGGTGACTACTTGCCCGGCATGACGCATCATAAATTCCAAAAGCTTGTATTCTTTTGGTTTTAGGTCAATCTCAACACCTGCGCGAGTTGCTTTGCGTGACAAAAGATCAATTTTTAATTCGCCAACAGTTAGTTCTGATTCCGCATTTGAAGGTATTGTCCGCTTTAGAAGAACCTGTACGCGAGCCAAAAGCTCCGCGACGGAAAAGGGCTTGACCATATAGTCATCACCACCAGATTTTAGCCCGTCAATGCGGTGGCGTACATCCCCCAGGGCAGACAGAATAAGCACGGGCGTTGCGATCTCGGTTGCGCGCAAGGTTTTTAAAACGGACAAACCGTCTTTGGTCGGAAGCATACGATCAAGAATGATGACGTCATAGCTTTCGTTCGCGGCCATAAAAAGACCATCGCGTCCATCATGTGCGGTATCTGTGACAAACCCTGCTTCTTTCAAGGCTTGCGCGACAAAGTTGGCAACCTCGTGGTCGTCTTCGATTATTAATGCCCGCATCTAAAAATTTGATCCTGCTTGTCGCTGTATCGGTATCTATGCCCGTTCAGCGGTGAAGTGTTGCGCCTCTGTCAGGGGCAGATACTAACACGTTAAAAGGGGAAATAAATAACATGAACAAAAATTTAGAATTCAGACACGCTGACGATAAGTAGAAAACCTTAGTTTAGCTCTGCCAGAAAATACAAGTCACCTAAGAGAATCCTTTTCCCGTTGATTTTATCAATGAAAGCAGAGCTTTAAGTATGTTGAAAAAACAAAAATTAAAAACCTTTCTATCCTTGTCGATTATTCCTCTTGCTCTTTTGGGATGGATTAAATCGGAAGAAATCAGGCATACCGCGCTTTTGGCCCATACGGACATTACCAAGGGATATTTCTTATCGGGGTTTGCTTTGCAAAAACCAGCTTGGTTTGTTGCAGACAAGAATGCAATGTTCACCGAAAAGTCTGGAACGCTACAGATAAATAAAGGGAATTGGGATATTTCCGAACCTCTTATCCTTGACGGGGGCCTGACGATTGAACCGGGTGCTGTGCTCAATTTTTCCAAAGATAGTTATGTGATCGTAAATGGCCCGCTTAAAGCCGTTGGCACAGACCAGATGCCGATTGTGTTTCAGGGAAAAGATAGTCAACTCTGGAAAGGGGTCTATGTTCACGAAGCAAAGAGCCAATCCAGGCTGGAGAATGTTGTTATCTCGGATACTGATGCTTTGGAAAATGACCGTCTTGAGCTAACGGGGGGGGTAACCTTTTATCGCTCCAATGTTTCTATCAAAGACACGCACTTTCAAAATTCTAGCGCGGAAGATGGGTTGAACATCATCCTATCCGAATTTGAAATGGTGAATACGCGGTTTGATAAAATGCGGTCTGACGCGATTGATAGTGATTATTCCAATGGCGTTATAAAGGACGGCGTTTTTACGGATATTGGAGGGGATGGGATAGATTTTTCTGAAACAAGAGGCTGGGTTGAAAATCCCCAAATTTCGGATGTGCATGATAAAGGAATTTCGGCCGGTGAAAATTCTGTCGTAAGTGTCATGGGGGGCGTTATTAAATCTGTTGGCGTTGGTGTGGCTTCGAAAGATGGAAGCGTTGTTGATATTATGGAAACCGAGATCAAAGATGCAGCGCTTTTTGGTTTAATGACCTATGTAAAGAAATCTTCTTATAACCTGCCTGAACTCAACGCCTATAACCTTTTCTGGGGGGGAGCAGGGACCAAAGCCAGCAACAATAACTGGATACGACAAAACGGGACCACGTTGACCATAAATGGACAGGGTGTACCGGAAGAATCACTGGATGTTAAAGCTCTTTACCGAGGCCCCGTTATGGCCAAGTAAAGGTTGATCACCATCTTTTACCGACAAGGAATAGAGGTTAAAGCTCTATTCCTTGTCCTTTGAAGCGTTTCGTAAGTCTTAACATTATCTTGGGCATGATTGTTTAAAGTTTGTTTTGGCTATTTTCGGTACTTTCCTGAATGATGAGCGGGATTTTTGATATGGCTTTTTGCCCGACAGGTGTTTTGTAAAAGATAACAATTTCTCTCAATTCATCTGTCCTAAAGTGTTTGCTGTAAATTCTCTGAATATTCTTTCTGAAGCTAGGGCCATTAATATCGTTCTCGACCAATTCAATTGTAACTTCCTCAATTATTTTTAATGCACGATATGGTATATTAGGGTTCGCCTGTTTTAGGCTGGCGTAAATGTTTTGAACAACCGCTTTTGCCATCAACTTAACTGTATTTTCTGTCTGTGTAATTTCAAGTAATTCATTGATGATGGCTGTTTTTTCTGTTGATGACGTTTCGGGCTGTAGGGGGGGAAGAACAATCAAAGAATGAATGAATAAAAAAAGGCAGGAAAGATGATGGCTATAAAATCACAACTTTTGGGAGAAATGGGTGAGCAGACGGTTAACGATCATTTCTCTCAACGTAATCCTGATTATTTGATTGTAGAATTTAGTGAATATTATTATTCGACCCATATTATGCAGGATGATGCTGAACTTCTTTGAAAAAAGATTAACTCTAAATCGGAGACATTTCAGGGGAACAGACCACATTGCTTAAATCAAATCGTGCTATATGAAGGACCCTAAGTTAGGAGTTATGAATCATAAAATTATCATAGACAGCAATAGATTGAATTGGGTTCACACTTTAGTATCGTTTAAGGCTCGATATATTTATTAAAAATATTATTATAAGTACCGTCTGCTTTCATTGATGCAAGCGCAATGTTGTAGTCATTAATAATTTTCGTAAAATCTCGCTTTTTTGTAAACGCTAGGTAACTTGGTATAACTTCAATATCGGGTGATAATTGCTTTACTCTATTGGTTAGGCCCATTTTTTTTAGAGTATTAAGTACAACGTATTTATAAGAAGGAAGTACATCAATGCGACCTGCAATAAGTTTTCGAATATTACTTTGAGAGCTGTTAGTAATATCTATTTTTTCAAAAAAACCTTTTTCTAGTGCAGAATCCATCTTTGGACCATAGCTAGTATCATTAATGATACCAAGCGATAAACCCGACAGTTCCTGTAGGTTTCCATTGAAGGTTATTGTAGATTCAACCGCAACAAAAAAGGTTTGCACTTGATCAATAAGAACTTCATCAGCATATGTAAGAAACGCTTGACGCTCTTCTGTATTATAAATAGAAAAAATCCCATCAACAGCTCCTTCTTTTACTTCCTGTTGACACCGTGCCCAAGGCATTAATTTTATTTCTACAGAATGGCCTATTCGTTTAAAAACCTCATTTATGACGTCAACTAATATACCCTTTTGTTCTCCATTTTCTAGATACGAAGTTGGAATACTATTTTCTGCAGCCGCTAAAACGAATTTTTCAGCAAACACAGCTTGAGAATTAAGAAGAAGGGTTGAGCTGGCAACCAAGAAACCTAGCAAATATCGCTTCAGTTTAACGAAGAGATCAATTGTGAAAACTATCAACTGATAATCACGCATTCAGATACTCCTTTATTATGCGGCCAAGAACCAACATAACAACGCAAGAATATAGTAATACTCTTTATTCGGCGGCTATACAGAGAGCACACTTTTTGATGTTGCATTCTGTTCGCAGGTATTGAAGCGGGTCCATGCACAGCACTTTTGGTCATGCTGAACCTTGTATTTTTTATCAGGCTGCGTTTGCCGATTTTTCATGGATAAGACGTTTAAGGGTTTTAAGAAGGTCATCCATGTTTAAAGGCTTTGAACAAGTCGCGTTCATACCACTTGCAATATATTCTTTTAAATTACTGGTTTCGATATCGGCTGTTAAAGCAATGATCGGTACAGTTGATTTGTTGGTATCAGCAAGAGCTCGTATTTGCTTTGTCGCTTCCACGCCATCCATATCTGGCATGTGAATGTCCATCAGAATAATGTCATAATCATTCTTGGTTACTTTTTCGACGGCTTCGAAACCATTATCAGCAGTGTCCACAGACTGACCGCTTTTTTCCAGTAGAGCTTTTGCCATGATCTGGTTCACCTTGATATCTTCTACGAGCAAAAGATGAAGGTTTGTTAGGTCATGTTCGGGAATTTCTTCCTGAGGACGGAAGAGGGCTTTGGTTTTGTCGAGTGTAACTTCAAACCAGAAGGTACTGCCTTTTTCTTCTTCGCTATCAACCCCGATCTGACCATCCATCGCGAGGACTAGTTGCTTGTTAATGGCAAGCCCCAAACCTGTTCCTCCATAGTTCCGTGTTGTTGATGCATCGGCTTGGGAAAAGGCGCTGAAAAGAGCTGATTGTTTCGATTTCGGGATACCAATGCCCTGATCTGAAACCTCAAAACGTAATCTTTGGGTAAACTCATCTTCAGATTTTAGAGAGACACGAAGGGCAATTGAACCGTCAGTGGTAAACTTCACCGCATTAGAGAGAAAGTTCATCAGGATCTGGCGTAGTCTGACGCTATCGCCAAGTACCCATCGATGAATGTTATCGGGGAAGGTAACATCAAGAGTGTTGTTTTTTTCCCTTGCTGCGAGAACCATCATACTGCTGGTTTCTTCAACAAGTTCTGCCAAGCTCATGGCACTTTTTTCTAATACCAGTTCGCCCGCTTCGATTTTAGAGAAGTCCAGAATATCACCGATGAGATCCATCAGATGATTACCCGAGCTGGAAATAGTTTTAATGTAATTTTGCGTTTCTTGCGGAAGAGTCTGAATGTCTTTGTCACCAAGTGTCAGATCTGCATAGCCCAGTATTGAGTTCAAAGGCGATCGTAGTTCATGGCTCATATGGGCCAGGAACATGGATTTGGCTCTGTTTGCAACTTGAACTTCTTCGATTTTGTTTTTGATTGCCTCGGACATGCCTTCCATAGCGCGGGCCAAATCACCGAGTTCATCATTTGAAGTGACGTCGATATGGTCTATTGGTTCTTGTTTTGCAATGTGTGCTGCTGCTTTTTGTAGATGATTAATAGGTTGTATCAAAAGGCGACGGGTTACGAGTGTAAGCAATCCACCCATCAATAAAATAGAAAGAAGAGATACCCCAATTGTTACAAGCTGAATAATTGAAACTTGTTGAGTGACTTCTGCCTCGGGACGAGATACAAAAATAACCCAATTCCAGTCTGGTTTATCGAATGCTGCTGATGCATATAGTGTATTGATGCCGTCGAGGGCTTGAAAAATTCCAAAACTTTGCCCTTTTTGCGACTGAGCAAGTTCACTCCATTGATAGAGAACGCTTGGGTCTTTGCTATCGCTACAGTAAATAGGAGTGCCATCTTGACCGATGATAGAGTAGCGTCGATTGGTGATAGTCGCTAAGCTATTTAATTCATTGAATATCTCTTCCTGATAGGATTCAACAAATGCGGGCATGTCTGTCAGACCGGCTTGTTTCAAAAGATCATACCGTGAAGATATAATATGGTGCACAGCTTCGTTAAGAAGAAGATTCATATTTTCTTCTTCGCTTTTATAAAGTGCATTTCTGGAATGTGTATAAGACCAATATCCAAGAGAGCCAATGCAAATCAAAATAATTGGCAGCATAGTCAAAAAGTACTTTTGGTATAATCTCATGTCAGGCTTCTATCGATAAATGTTTTTACCCGCGAGCTTTAGAAGAGCAGAGGGAATAACAGTTCCCAGTTCCGTCGCGGTTGTAATGTTTATACTAACTAAATAGCTATTTGGTCGCGTCACAGGGATTTCCCCTGCTTTTTTCCCCTTGAAAATTTGGTCGGCGATTTCAGCGGCTGCTATGCCGTTGACTTCTGAGTTCGACGTCATAGAGAGCATGGCGCCGGCTTTAACCGATTCAGTATTGTTGGAAAAGATAATCGGTATATTTTTTTCTTTTAAAGTTTTCAGAAATTTGAGATCACTTCCCATGGGACCTGTTGATAACCAAAGTGTGTCAAAACGAGTACGATTATTCTCAATCACTTCCAAGGCGTTTTTATGCAAAATATCCCTATTTTCTTCACCGGGAAGGTACTGGAAATTTAAGTTTATGAATTCTAGTTCGTTAAGATTTTTGCCGATCTCCATAATTTGTGCTGTTTCACTAACCGCTGAAGGATAAGTAGAGTTTACGACACCTATCCTCATTGGAGATATTTTTGTTAATGGTTTAAGAGCTTGTTTGACGATTTCAATCTTGGCTGCGGGGGGGATAATATGTGTTTTTCCGGTGATATGTGTACCGCTAGCTTCTCCTATCGCACGAACAAAACCTTCTTTTTCAGGATAAGAAACAAGAATAAAAACTTGAGGAATATCTTGATCTTTTAATAATTTATAAGATGCTTTTGTTGCGAGCGTTGCAATAGTGACAACCATATCTGGTTTTTCATTGTTTAACTCATCAGATAACAAACGATAGGATGTTTCCGAATTACCTTCTGCATCTAGAGTAACATATTCGATGTTGTTTCCCTCTAAATAACCTAGGTCGGTCATTCCTTTGCGAAACCACTTGGTTGCATCCTGAAGAGCGGGAAGGCTCATCGTTTCAATGACAACAACTCTTTTGGGTTCTTCAGCTTTTGCTTGGGATATTACGCTAAGACCAAGAATGGAAGCCAGCAGTATATATAAGGCAAGCACCAGCTTGATAAACTTATGATTTCCTTTGATAATGCGAGCATAAAACGGCAAAGCTGGGACCTCTTAAAGTCTTTATTGTTTATAAGTTAACCAGACTGTCTGTGTGCGATTTGTTATGTTTTCAAAATACAATCTGCGTCACAGTTATTTCCTTTTTACAATAACATCTGTTAACAAGGGGCTAATAAACCAGAGGTTTCTACTTTTCTTATAATGATCAAATCGTCTGTAAGTTTATAAATAATATGCTACTTTTGTCTGTAGTGCTTGTTGATTGACAATTAAACTAAGAAGTAGAATGTCTGGGTGGATATAATTAATTGAAAAATAGTCAAAAATTTAGTTAAGCGATTAATGATCCATGTTTTCTTGGATAATGCATTTCGTTTTTGAGCTGTAAACAAAGAGAAATCACGACTTATTTTTTTGAAAGTAATTTAAGATGAATGAAGATTTGTTTTTAGAAAATTTATTAAAAGCTCACATTTATGAAGATAGAATTTTACATCTTCTTGATGCTGCTGAATTATCAAATTTTTTTGGGTATTCGTTAGAGTTTGGAGTGTACAAGGGACGAACACTTAATTGTTTGTCGCATGCATATCCAACGGAAAAATTTTGGGGATTTGATTCGTTTGATGGATTGCCCGAGCCTTGGTATCTTTCTCTGGATAAAGCAAGTGTTACACCAGAAAAATGGTTTGCATTAGATAGAATTCCAGAAGTTCCTAACACTGTAAAACTTGAAGTCGGCTTATTTGAAAATACAATTCCTGAATGGTTAAGACGTTATTCGGGTCTGGTATCATTTATACATGTTGATTGTGATTTATATTCGTCAACAAAAACAATATTGTCTCTATTGAATGATAGGATTGTTGAGGACACTGTACTCGTTTTTGACGAGCTGGTTAATACGCCAGAAAATGAATATGAAAACTGGCGAGAGGGGGAGTGGAAAGCCCTCAACGAGTGGTGTGATCAATACAACCGGGAGATAGAAATTCATTCCAAAACAACAAGCTGCCAAGTAACAGTTCGGGTTCTGAGATAAAATTTATCTGGGGTATGAGTGATTAATTCTAGGTAACCTTTATTCCCCCGACCCAGCGAGATGAGGATGTAAGATCCTGATAATCCAGGGCGCCCGATAATAGCCTTTTGCCGGTATCGGTAATACTAATTAATCGTTCAGGCCAAGGCTGAGGGGCTTGTGTTGTCTCATATTGAATTAGGGGGATTTTGCATTTCACTAACTGGCTTAGTTCGTACCAGTACATAAGATCGCCCAGATAGGGGAGAGGCTCATATTCCTTCATTAATATTGAAAATAGGTTTTTGCCTTTTATCTGGCCTTTGTCTGCAAGAATACGCAGTGTCAGTTCGTGTGTGAGACCAAGCCCATTATGGGGCGATGGTAATTCTTTTAGATGCCGCTTTAGGGCGTTTTTCATTAAGGGAAGGATGGGGGTACCTTCTGTAATGATTGTTTCCAACTTATCAGGAGTTTCCTGTTTTAGTGCATTCCAAATTCTTTCACCCAATAAAAGTTGATCGTCGGTTATGGGCGTACGTTGATTTTCCCACAGCCATATCAGTAATTCCGGGGCAAGTTGGCCAAGACCGACGAAATCGGGAACGCCTGGGACGCTATCTATGCAGATTAGTTCTAATTTTGGGCGCGTGATAAGTGACGATAGATGGTCGAGTAAAAAAGCAAGAATGAGTTGATCATAACTATCGTGTTCGAACCATAAAACAACACGATCATAATCCCAAAGTTGATCCAGCTTGTCGTAGGCAATTGCTTGGTTTGCCGTGACCTCATTCAACGGAATGCCGTAAGAGGAAGAGATAAACTCTGACCGTTTCTTTCTGAGTGTCGCTGTACTTCCCTTAGGGATCGGGCCTTGACAAAAGGGATCGTTAAATTCGTGAAACTCGCCTGTAAATCCAGCCACCTTTAAGCTATGTTTGATGTCTGAGCCACAGCGAATATGTAGGGTGGTTGCGTCATCCAGATTTGGGGTATGTCCTGAACGTATCTGGGCTTGTTTAATTCGAAGCTGATCACAGTGGGTTTTGAGTTTTTGCCATGATGCAAAACCATTTTCACGTGCGATACAAAGTTGGCAATCAGCAAGGATAGCGTTGTTTATATCTGCTGTTATCTTTGATGCGCGGGGGTGATAGCGTTCTATCTTGTCTAGTGCCTTTTGGTCATGCTTTTTGACAGCCTTTAAAAGCTCTTTTGCTCGCTTTTTTTGTTGCTCGTAGTTGATAGAGCCATGGAACATCGTTCGGGGAAGTTGTGGCGACGTCAAGTCAAATTCAGGCTGAGTATTCATACGATTATCCTCTGTCTAAAAACCTGTGTCCGCCATTCAGGTTAGGAAATCGTTTATATAAATCATAAACTTATTTTTGGGCGCAGCCCTTTCCGCGAACATGGAGGCTTAAGAAAAGCCAAGAAATGTATGCCATGTGCGAAAAGGGGCGTCAATACTGGTTATCTTTATAAGCTATGGGTGAGGGGACGCTCCGCCAAAGTTTTTTGCCAGATATGCTGTGATTTCTATCGGATCAATTATACTTTCCCGCTCATTTAGAATGAGCACTGGTAGCCATTGATTTTCTTTGCCTAAGTATTGAATGATTTCTTTTCTTGGTTTCGCATGAGAAATGCGTTTGATTTCGACATGGTTACCCCAATGTGGATTGATCGCAAGCGCACCCTCGATCATTGCACAGTGAGTACAAAACCAGCTGTTATTATTGGGTGAAGGGATTTCTCGATCTTCAAAAGGCATCTTGAGTATAAAGAGCACGGGTTTGTCCATTGTGATCATTTTTCAAGTTCCTTTATTTTTATAATAGGTATTTTTATAGTAGGTATTATTGAGGGGCTTCCCCGGCGGGTACACCGACACAGATTATATAACCATCCGGGTCTTTCAAGTAGAGTTCGTGCATCCCATACCATTGTTGCAAAGGGCCTTTGATAACAATGTCCCGAGAGGCTTTTTTAAGAATTACTTCAGGATCTAACCCGCGGAAATAAATCGTCCCAGATGGGGTTGGCGAACTCTTTGCACTAAAGGAGGGGAGTTCATCTGACAGGCTTTGGGCCGTTTGTAACATAATTTGACCACCAGGTTGGTTTTTGGAGTTTCCGTCAGGATTTTGAGCTTTCCATTCTAATGTTGCAAAGGCTGCACCTGCACCATTGCCTTCGAAGGCAACATCCCTTTGTGGGGAGACGAGAACGACAAGTTCCATCCCTAAAATCTCTCTATAAAAATTAAGGGATGCTTCTATGTCTGTGACCATAAGGTTGGGAATTATCATTTTATGCTCTGAGTAATAATTGGGGAGGAAAAGGTATTTTGAAAGCGCGTGATCATCGCATCATCACACGGACGATGCAATTTTCTGAACATAAAGAAATTTTGTAAATCTATGCAGTCTGTCGTTGCTTCACCCAGGCGATAAATTCATCTGCGGGAACAGGGCGGCTTATATAATAACCTTGCGCAGAATGGGCCCCTTGACGCCTTAGGAACTCCAGATGATCTTTTGTTTCTACGCCTTCACCAACAATGTGCAAGTTCAATGCTTTGCCAAGATAAATTACGGCTGTTGCTATGCCCGCGTGCTCTGGGTCGTCCATGATGTTTGCTATAAAAGAACGATCAATCTTTAGAACGTCAAATGGTAAGCGTTTTAGGTAAGTTAGGGATGAATAACCCGTTCCAAAATCATCCAGTGCAAAAGAAAACCCCATCTCTTTCAATTCACGCATTTTTACGGCGGTTTCTTCGATATCGGCCAACATAGTGCTTTCGGTTAACTCTAATTCTAGCTGTTTCGGGCTGACCTTGGTTTCTTTGGTGATTTGTTCAATCGTTTCAACAAAGTTTGGTGCATGAAATTGCTTGGCGCTGATGTTAACCGAAATTCGTGGAATGCCCGCAAAGCTATGAATTTGTTCACAGGCCATTTTGAAAATTAAAGCCCCAAGAGGATGGATAAGCCCGCTTTGTTCTGCGGATGGAATAAAATCAAGTGGGGAGATCAACCCTTTTTCCGGGTGCATCCATCTAACAAGAGCCTCTGCACCAATAACAGCGCCTGAGTTAACGCAAACCTGTGGTTGGTAATAGAGTTCAAATTCATTTTTCGGGATAGCTTTACGCAGGTCATTTTCTAGCGCCAGCTTATATTTTACTGATTTTTCCATTTCTTCCTGGAAAAAACTGATAGTGTTGCGTCCAGACGATTTTGCTTCGTACATCGCTGTGTCAGCATGTTTTAAAACCGTGTCGGCACAGGTTGTATCTTTCCCGGAAAACAGCGTTGCACCAATTGATATACCGATGTGTAATTGATGATCCCCCAGTTCAATGGGAAGTCGCAAAGTGTTTATGATGTTATCTGCAATCTGTTGCGCTTTTAACGCTGCTTCTTCTTTTTCTTTCGAAATCTCGGGAAGAAGAATGATGAACTCATCCCCCCCAGGCCGGGCGACTGAATCTGTTTCGTTTAATACAGAGCTAAGTCTTTTGGATACTTCGATTAATAGGTCATCGCCAACAGTATGCCCAAGAGAGTCATTGATTATTTTAAAGCTATCCAGATCGAGAAATAGCAAAACGCTGTGACGTTGAGTGCGCGAAAATCTGATCAAGGTTCGCTCTAGGCGATCAAGTAGTAAATTTTTGTTAGGTAATCCTGTAAGAGCATCGTGATAGGCAAGGTATTGTATGTGTTCTTCTGCTTTTTTGTGCTTTAACGAATAACGAACGGCCATTTCAAAAGAATAAGGCGTTAATTCTTCTTTCAACAGAAAATCCTGGGCGCCTGCCTCCATGGCCTTTAGATCAGCTTCACGACTATTTTCTTCAGAAAGAAAGATTACGGGAACCATAATCTTAAGATCATTTATAATGTGGTGAACAAAATCGATCCCATCTGGGCCTGTTGATTTGTAATCCAGCAGTACAAGATCGTAATTTTGCAGCCTGATTTTTTCGGTCCCCGCGATTAAGCTGGTGACTTTGTCGTAACGGTAATTATTATGAAAAGCCTGCTCAAGATAGCTTTTCACCTGCTTATTTTCTTCTTGTTCGTCCTCTAGGAGCAATATTTTAATTTGCTCTTCCATGCTGTGGTTTCCTGTGTTTTTTGTTTTATATTGTCAGAGTTGGTGCATTTTTATTTGTAAAATTCTTATGTCAGGGACTTTTTTCTTGTTGTGCTATAATTGTTCGGGATGCAGGGAAGGTTAGGGTTACTTTGGTTCCAACAGTAACTTTGCTCTCAATTTTCAACTTCCCACCCAAAAGTTTCATAAAGCTGTGGCAGAGGAAAAGGCCAAGCCCAGTTCCTTCATGTTTTCTGGGGTGCAAGCGATCGGTTTGTTCAAAAGCGTTCATTGCACACTCTAAATCTTGTTCAGACATTCCGATTCCGGAATCTTTGACTGATATTTCAATCCCGTTGTTTTCGTTAGTCGTGGCGTTGACAGCAATAGTTCCCTGTTTTGGCGAATATTTGATCGCGTTGGATATCAGGTTGTTTAAAATCTGAATAATGGCGCGCTTATCCCCTTTTAAATGGGGAAGGGTTGATGGGATTTCCATCTTGAGAGACTGATGGGAACTTTCGGCCATTAGTTCCAACTGCCGAAATGATAAACCAATTAATTCATCTATTTGCAGAGGTTCGTTGGTCAGTTCGTATTTGCCCGCCTCTATTTTTGAGAGGTCGAGTATATCATTGATGAGGCCGATTAAGAGAGTTCCGCTATTATGAATATCCCGGACATATTCATCGTATCTGGGGTGACCTAATTTACCAAAGGTTTTGTGCCGCATAATATCGCTGAAACCGATAATAGCAGTCAAAGGTGTTCGTAGATCGTGGCTCATATTCGCCAAGAAATCGGACTTGGATTTGTTGGCTTTTTCTGCTTCATCGCGGGCTTTTTTTAGCTCGTGTTCTGCTTTGGTGCGTTTTGTGATGTCCGATGCTGAACCTCTGTGTCCTTTGTAGTTGCCTTCGTCATCATAGAGGGGAATTCCATTAATCAGAGCGTGGTATATTTGTCCGTTTTCATCGGGGTATTTATAATGGAAGTCTTTAATTTCTTCCTGTTTGTCCAAGGCTTTTTGGTAATCTGCCCAATCTTTTTTCTTCATAACATCCCCTGCCAGTTCCTGGCGGGTCATCCCTTGGATTTCGATGAATTTTCTACCTCTGTAACCTTGTTTCTTACTGGCTGATTCCCAAACGATGCGCCCCTTTTCATCTGTCTCCCACAGCCAATCTGATGCTGTTGATGCAAATTCTTTGAATCTCTCTTCACTTGTCCGAAGGCGGCGTTCAACTTTTTCCAGCTCATTGACCATCGAGTTGAAAGAAAGGACAAGATCATTGGCTTCTTTGAGGATGAAGGACCTAAAGGTTGGTATTCTTGCGTTTAGTTTACCCTTTGCAACATCGCCGGCGGCATAGACCACGGCCTGCATGGGCATGGAAAGATAACGTGCTAGCCACCAACTAATCAGGGCAGCCGTTAATATGCCGAGAAGGGTAATAATGATAACAGCCGTTCTGACACCGCTGGCGCGTTCTTCTAATTCTGATAGAGGTTGGGGAATCATAACGCCCCACCCAATTTTGGGTAGAAAAGTAAACCCCGCGATCATGTCAGTCTCTATAGCTGGCGAATAAAACGTGGTGACCCCAGTTTGCGCCGCCATCATTAGGGATACAGGTTTGATGTGGGATATGTCTTTTATTTCGTTCCGCCATGTAGAATTGGGGTGGGATAGAACATGACCTTTATGATCAACAATCGTTGCGTGCCCTAACTTACCAAAAGAAATGTTTTGCCCCATATCAACAATATAATCTGTTTCTAGCGCCCCAATAACAAGAGAGCCATCAGGGGTGAATTTAATGAGGTATATTGTTGGTTTACCGTGGGAGTTATGAAGCGCAGGGGAAAAGAAAACGTGGTCAGGTAATAATTTTGCCTGTTCAATGTCGAGGGATAATTTCGATAGCAATTTGTGTGAAATTTGAGTGTTGTTTTTTATTGGTTCTTGCCCTTGCCAATCTGATTCAATGCTGAAAATTCGTCCGGTTTTGTCCGTTATGTGAAGATGATTGAAGCGAACGATCTTCATTAGGGCGGCTATTTGTTCTGTTGGTTTATCGGTCTGAAGATAATGGGTTGAAACACGGAAAATTTGTTCTGCATCCTTGGCGAAACGATCTAATGTACCCGTTAGGTTTTTTGCTAATAATAGATGCTTATCTTCTATTGCGGTATATTCATTTTCAATGGCCGATTTCTGTGTCCAAGCGGCAAGAAAGAAAACAGGTACAGTCGAGATTAGGGTGAACCCGATGAATAACAGGTGATGGAGACGCACTTTTTTTGGGTCTGACTTCTTACCACCTGCTTCCATTAAGGTTCCCCGATTATCCCCTTGATGGCTGATTTCTGTCAGCCCAGTGATAGCGTGATCTTCGTTATACTAGGAATAATACAATCTAGGGATTTCTAATTCATTAATACGCAACCTATGATCGGAATTAGGTGCGTTTCTTATTAATATCCTAACAGAAGAGCAGTAGATTACGCTATATCCATGCGATAGAGATGTATACAGTACAATTGAAATCAATGAGGTTGGCTGGGAAAATGCCTGAGCATCTACGTATTTCTTAGGATGTTTTTGAGGTGATTCCGTGCGAGTGTGTTCAGGGGTAACGGAGTGTTTCGTATTACGTTTTATTGTTCCCCAATTTTTTTACCGATCAGAATAACCCGTTCGTTTGCGGAAGAGAGGCTTTGTAGCAGATTGTTTCTAAAGCCCGGATCATTCTCGTTACCCGGATTTGTATTTAGGTCATCTGGACCTGTCAGCGGAAGTAACAGAACTGTCGCGACAGAAAGATTATCCTGAGATTTATTGACGGGTAGGGCATAAGCCAGATTCAGGTGATCCAATTCACCAAAGGCAAAATCGTGAGTTTTACCATTGAATTCTAGGCTTACACGACCATCGTCCATATAGGATATACGGTCATCTGGTTGTGGTATTTCGTCCCGGGTAATATCTTTGATAAAGCCAATGTCGCCTGTCATCAAATCCCGGTCTGGATCGTTTTGTAACAGTATGACTTTGTCACCGATTTTATATTGGGTGCCAAATTTTTGCAGGGTTAAACCTGTGTGCCCGTCGTTAAGCAAGCTTTGCAGTTGAGGTATCAGGTTCTGAGGGGCAAGCATTCCCTTTGCCATGCTGATGACCTGAATGTCTTTTATGGAATTGTATTTAAAGCTTTTGGGTAAGCGGTTTTTAATGACTTCGGCCAGTTTACGTTGTGTATCTTGCTCATTTTCAGATTCAATATAATAGAATGTTCCTGGGTTTTGTGTATCTGAGGTACAATCAAAACCCTGATTGTTATTTAAACTAAGCAAATTTCCTGCGCGTTTATTATTCTGGTCTTGGGTAGATAGTTGATCAAGTAAGAGAGTATTGTTGTCACCAAGATCGAGCAGTTTATCCAGTACGCGGCCCGAACCGGGAAAAGCATTTGCTGTGCTGCTTCGCATCAATACCAGACCTGAGTTTTCGGGGAGGGCATCCAGCACAGCAAGGGTTGTTGATCGATCTAACAAGTCAGCTTGATCAATAATCAAAAGCTGGCAATCCAATTGTTTTCGTGCGTTGCGTTTAAAGGTTTTTGTCTTGGAATTATATTCCAGAAGTTTGACAATCGAGACTGTATCTTCGTCCAGTGCCGCGCTGGTCTTCTTTGTCTGAGTAGAGGACGGAACGGCGATCAATGATGATATGTTTTTTGCGCTGACGATTTTGGCAAAGGCTTTGATAACATCATCTTTACCGGTTCCGGCAACGCCTTTGAGGGTGGATAATTTGTTTTTTAGTAATTTAGCAACAGCAGCTTTTTGATGTTCCGACAGATCAATTTTGTCACGATTGATAACCCAATCAATTGCCTTTTGCGTATCAATTTCACCCCAGGGAACAGTCCCTTCGGACAGCACATTCAACCGTTTTTTGATTTTTGAATTTGTTTGCCAGTCCTGTTTCAAAATCAGGAATTCTTGAGTGCTTCCAGTCGCATCTTTTTCTTTGTAGGCGTGTATATGTTTGGCTTCTAGCTCTGTCGTCAGAGCTTGTTCTAGTATGTCTGTCGGAATATCCAAACGTTTATTCAATAGCGCCAGTAGATTGCTTTTTTCGCGTGCATCAGCGGCCTGTAGGAGCGCGTAATACAATGCCGCGCCAGCACGTTCCAGACCGTGCGCTTCCAGTCCAAGTCGATGTGCAATGCAATCGGGTACTTCAAAGGGGACACCCTTTATATCGCGGACGATACAATAGGGATTGTCTTTTAATTTCGCGATTGTGTCTTGCCCGTAAGCATCAAAAAGACGGTAGGATCTTGCGGGGTCAACACTATGGTTGTGTAGGAAGGTGGTAATTTCAGAATGTGTCTTCCTATCTTCGGACCAGTCTTCCAATAGCTTGATTTTTCCCTTTGGCAGGGATGTTTCTGTTGCAAGCTTTTCCGGTGTTTCCACGATCACCTTTAGCGTATCGACCCCAAAGCTTTCGACCAATTGCTTTGCTGCTTTTGCCCCTAGCCCTTTGATCATGCCGTCAGAGAGTTGTTTTTCAAGGTTTGCGAGGACTTTTTCCGGGCTTGGCCCTTTACCACCAAGATGTTCATCCAGAAATTCACGACAGACATTAAAGTCTGATGTATAGCCCTTGGGGAGTTTTACCCCCTTGTTCTGGGCAACGGACTTTGCCGTTTCCTTCATTTTATCCGTTGGTTTGCCCTTGCCGGCATTTTTGGGCATGGCCACACCTGTATTGATCTTTGGCGCGGTTGCAGCACTGGTTTTGAGGATGCTGATAAGGCGTTCTGTATCATTCCCAATATCGTCCCAAACCTGTCGTGCCGTCTGTTTCCCTTCGAGCACGTCGTCCATGTTCATTTCCCACATGGCGGTAACACCGGGATCAACCAGTTCCGGGGCTGCTGCTTTCAGGGTTTTGTATAGGGTCAAGCCTGCGTCCGTTGGAACGATGTGTTTTCCGCTTTGGGCAAGGAAGTTTTGTAGTTTCAGACCTGTAATCACGGCTGCGCGCGTGGCCGGGGTGCCGATACCCTTGGCTTCTTTTAGGCGTTCTTTCAGATCCTTGTTTTCAACAAAACGCCAGGCATTCTGCATGGCATCAATCAGAGTTCCTTCGTTATACCGCGGAGGTGCTTTGGTTTTCTTGGTATCGGTTATCACAGGGGATAGAACAGCAATGTCGCCGTTCTGAATGGGGGGAAGTTCCCCGGCGTGATCTTCCTTTTTTTCCATGACATCGGTATAAACGGCTTTCCAGCCCTGTTCTTTTGGAATGTTGCCTGTCACCTTGAAATCGAGAATGTTCTCTTTTTCTTGACCGGTGTCTTCATCAGGCAGGGTTACGGGAACGTCCATAGACACACTGGTTGATTCATAGACGTAATCAGGCATCAGGATCGCGAGATAAGAACTGGCTACCAGATCGAACATGCGTTGTTCGTCCTGGGTCAGGCGTGCATAGATGACTTCTACACGATCCATGGTGTTTTTATTCGGAACAATCGCGTGGTGGGATACGCCCTTTAAACCTGCATCAGAAAAGTGACCGGATTTTCCTTTGCGCACTTCGGGGGATGACAAGTCAATTCCTTGATATTGCGGAAGCTTGGTTAATCCCTGAATGATTTCGCCGATGTCTTCTATCTGGTTTTCTGCCAGATACCGGGATTCAGCACGGGGGTAGGTCTGGATCTTCTTGCCTTCCCCGTCGTAGAGTTCCTGGGCAATGTTCAGTGTTTTGTCGGCGCTCCACCCCCAACGGCGGGCGCATATCTTTTGTAATTCTGGCAGGTCAAGAAGGCGCGGTGGCTTTGTTTTCTTGATTTTCTTTTCTGTTTTCAGCGGACCTTCAAAGCCTTCGACAGCAGCGCGGAGCTGTTCTGCCTTTTCCGGGTTTAGTATACGGTCTTTGGGGGCGTGACGAAGGTCTAGTTCGCCACTTTCAGCCTTGGCCGTTGCAACAAGGTGGTAATAATCCTGCGGCGTGAAATCCAGAATTTCCAATTCGCGCATACAGACAATTGCCATGGTCGGCGTCTTTACACGGCCAATACCGATTGCGCCGTATTGTCCGGGTTGTTTGAGGGCGACCGTGGCAGCACGGGTTAGGGATAGGTTATAAACCTGATCCGCTTGCTGACGTACAACTGCTGCTTGGCCCAGATTATGATATTTATCATTGGGTTCCAGATTCTCGAACGCTTGTCGCAGGGTCTTTTCATCCTGCGCGGTGAACATGGCACGCTGAACCTGACCTGAAAATTTATAGTGCCGTAAAATCTCTTCACCAATAAGCTGTCCCTCGCGGTCACAGTCGGTCGCGATGATGACACGTTCTGCGGTTTTTAGGGCCTTGGCGATTGCCTCAAGCTTGCTTTTTGCTGAAGGTGATGCATCAGGAGCTGGACAGGTTGGGTAGAAATCATCAGGTTTGAGCAAGTCAAATGACCAGCGTCCCCAACTGCTTTGAATTTGTTGTGGTTCTTGCAGGCTTAACAGGTGTCCTTCTGCTGGCAGGATTTGCCCGTATTTACTGCCGATTGCCGCTTGAACATCGCGCTTTTGCGAGGTTTTTTCCGTAATAATAATGGTGGACAATCTAAAACCCTTTACCGTCACTCAGCTCTACTATGCTTTTACAGTAAAGAAGGGCGTGGGATAAAGCCTCTCTTTTGAAAAAATGTGTTTGTTGAGGACTGGATTTGGTTTTTCCCTCTAAATGAATTTCTTCTCAAAGTTCCTGATGAATTGTTCGGCTTGCCTGTTGATTATAAAATAAGGGCGGGGAAGTGGGCGTGATTTTTGCCTTGGATAAGTAGATATCCTTTCCCCATTTCTGTTTTATATCTGGGGGAGGAAAAATGAGTGATCCGGATCTAAAGCAGCCGTTGAGCGAGCGACAAAAGAGGTTTGTCGAAGAATATCTGGTGGATTTAAACGCCACGCAAGCTGCACTTCGGGCAGGCTATAGCCCTAAATCAATTAAGCAGAGCGCCAGCCGAACGTTGAAAAATCCTTTGGTGCTAGATGCCATTGAACATGCGAAGGCCGCGCGTTCCCAGCGCTTACAGGTCGATGCTGATTACGTTCTGAAAGGGGCGGTGGAGCTGTTTGAACGTTGTATGCAGCGTAGCCCGGTCGCGGATGCCGATGGGGAGTACAAATTCCAGCATACCGGGGCGGGAAAGGCGTTAGAGATTATCGGGCGGCATGTATCGGTTCAGGCCTTTAAGGAAAAGGTTGAAATGTCGATTGAAAATGAACTGGTTGATCGTCTGATGCGCGGACGCAAACGCCTAAAGAATAAGTAAGTTTTCTCGTCTTCTGGTCACCATTTTTCCTATCTGATTATAGAGGTATCTTATGACCCATGGGGTTGATCTGGATCTTGCCGAAGATTGCGCGCAGTTCTATGCAAATCCGCTTGGCTTTGTTCTGTGGGCCTTTGATTGGGGACAGGGCGAATTGGCCGACTTTAAAGGCCCGCGCGACTGGCAGTTGACCTATCTGGAAGATCTGGGCGTGCAAATCACAGAACGCGGATTTGATGGTCTTCACCCCGTTGCTCCAATGGATATGGCGACGGCATCTGGGCATGGTATTGGCAAATCAGCGATGTCGGCGTGGCTTATTCTCTTTATTATGTCAACGCGGCCCTTTGCTAAAGGGGTTGTGACGTCGAATACAAGCGATCAGCTGCGTACAAAAACCTGGGCCGAGTTGGGGAAGTGGCACAAACGCTGTCTGACCGGTCATTGGTTTAACTATAGCGCAAGCAAAGGCAATATGGCGCTGGTCCATAAACGTCACCCCGAAAGCTGGCGGTGTGACGCGCAGACCTGTCGCGAAGAAAATTCTGAAAGTTTTGCCGGATTGCACGCCGCGAACTCAACGCCCTTTTATCTGTTCGATGAAGCATCAGCCGTGCCGGATAAAATCTGGGAGGTTTCCGATGGCGGTCTGACCGACGGTGAGCCCATGCGCTTTGTCTTTGGCAATCCAACCAGAAACTCGGGGCGCTTTTTTGAATGTTTTAATCGGTTACGCCATCGTTGGAAAACCAGACAAATTGATAGCCGTTCAGTGGATGGAACCAACCAGAACCTGATGCAGCAATGGGTCGAGGATTACGGCGAAGACAGTGACTTTGTTCGTGTGCGTGTGCGCGGTGTGTTCCCTAGAGCTGGATCAACGCAGTTTATCAGTGGTGCGATTGTTAAAGCGGCCCGAAATCGCCAGCTTTCGGCGCAACCACAAGATCCCCTTGTCATTGGTGTGGATGTTGCCCGGTTTGGCGATGACCAATCGGTGATTTTGATACGGCAGGGGCGCAAGGTACTGGAAATCAAAAAGTACCGGGTGGATACGATGACACTGGTCGGACATGTGGTTGAGGCCATACGCCAATATCGTCCAGACGGTGTGCTTGTTGATGGTGTGGGCGTTGGTGGCGGCGTTGTCGATCGCCTAAAGCAATTGGGTCATGACTGCATTGATGTGAATGCAGGAGCCAGAGCGCAGGACCAGAAGACTTACATGAACAAACGCGCTGAAATGTGGGGCAAGATGCGCGACTGGCTCAAGGGTGGCGATATCCCCGCTGATGATCAGGAGCTTGAAACAGATCTGACAGCCATTGAATACGGCTTTGATGCCAAGAACAGACTACAGCTTGAGCGCAAGGAAGACATGAAGAAGCGGGGATTGCATTCGCCAGACGTAGCAGATGCACTTGCACTGACCTTTGCCGAGGATATAGCCAAGTGGTCAGAGGATGACTACGGCGATATGGAGGTGGCTATCTCGGATTATGAGCCGGGGGGGTGATTGATTAGCCTGTTGTATCATTATTCCATGTTTTTAGTACAGTTTGGCTCCACACTCTCGCATTTTCTTTAGCAATTTTGAGAGTTTCGAGCATTTTGTTTGAGCATTTGTAAGAGTTATGAGTCTCAACCTTATTGGCAACTGTTGAAGCTATTTCTTCTAAATAGTAAGAAATTTCTACATCTCTTTTTAATACAATATAGATTGTTGAACGCGGTATTTCCAACTCCAGACCTTTAGTAATTACTGAAATATCAGTGTTAAAATTTTTTGTCTCTTCACTTGATAAATAATTACATCTTTTGTTTATTTGTTGCGCCTGAATTATCATTGCGTAAGAGGTAAAGACTTTTTCTAATATTTCTTTCGTAAGCTTCTCTGCAGAAGCTGTAACAGTAAACGTAGATAGCAGAAAAACAGATAGCAAAATTTTTGTCATGTCGCCCCCTATTGCTCACGAAATCTAATGTTCAATCCGTATGTATGCCAGGGTTGTGCCTAATCGAACGCTTCAACCTGTTGTTGTGTGAGAGTGTTGGGCTGTTTTTTGAGTTTAAAGTAGAGCCAGAAGAGGTCGAATGTGAGAAACAGCGGGGTTATCCATATGAAGATTACAGTGCCTATAAATAATAATTTTAACGCTTGTGTATGCCTCGAACTTAATACCGTCTCCATCATGCCAATAGGATTAGTGAAAATTTGTACGCTAACGATATATAGTTGTTCTGAAGGAACATAAACTATTAGTTCAGCTATAAAGTAGATGAACAAGCCACCAACCACACTCATCGCCAAAGCACTTTTCTTATACCCCAAATACCACCGATGCCCACCGAAGACACCAGTGAACAGACAGAGTAAGTACGCTATGGGGAGGGATTTATTGGGCATGTGATAATATTAGAGAGTTATCATAGCATTATTTTTAATTATTTCACAAAAGCCTTAAGGCGATGTTGCATAGAGATAAAGTAGTAACCGTCAACTCTATGAGAAAAATCAAATAAATCTTCTTTAATTTCATTGTAAGGCTTCTCAAACAATCTGCTAATCATCTCAGTTTGGGATTCATTTCTTTTTATATATGTTGGTCCTGCATATGCCTTAGCCAAACGATCAAGATGGGATTCTATACTTAATTCCTTTAAATTGTGATGAAGATCTTTATCAGCAGTACCAGCATGAATTTCTACTCTGTGTAAAACACCCAAATTAAAGACAACAAAAGCAGTTACGTATTGCTGTAAGTCAGAACTATATAAACTCAGACTCATTAATTCCTGTGATTTTTTTAACTGGAGTGGATACTCATTTTGAGGCGTCCTTCGGAATCCTAATTTTGTAAGACCTTCTCTCGTCGTAGATTCAGAAATAGAGTTTACTTTTGTTGTGATAAATTGGGGGAAATCTCGAGTAACATTTTTTGTTCTTGTGTCTGCACCTGGTAAGGTTTGAGCAATTGAATGTGGAGAGTTATAGATAAACAAAAAGCAACAAAACACAGTTGTTAAAATAGTTCTCAAAATGGTCTCCTGAAAATATTATTTTATGAGAAGAATTATGCAGAGATAAAGTAACAATAATCTAGAGATTATGTGTTTATCTTTCCAAATATAAAGTAAGAAAAATGAAGAGGAAAATTTCGCCAAACCAAAAGCCTGTTTCTTTGGACCTCTGTAGGCCTAAGATCTCTCATAGAAACATCCGTGATGAAGTGAATGATTGCTTTATGACACATATAATCTTCCTGTTTGGTGATCGTTGTTCGAAACAGGAGTTATTCTATGACAACACTTAAAATGTTAATCGTTGCTTTGTTTGGAGTTTTCTTATCAACTGCTGTTGTGGCCGGTAACGGTAAAGCGGTATCGTCGCATTGGATGGCAACAGGGGAATCTGCGACCAGCTTATGGGTGAGTAACATTACTGAACATGATTTGAAGGTAAATATTGTGTTCTATGATGAGCATGGAACTGCGTTAAACCCTGATCTGTATTATAACTTTGAAAACTCTAATACCGAGATTGCTGCTGGTGATACTGGTTATGTAACCATTCACAATGATTCCTATGGGTATGCTGTGATTACCTGGGAAAATAAAGGGACTGATGACGATCCCTTTGGTTTGGTTGCGCATTCTCACCGTGGTGGCGGATCTGTTCCTTGGCGTGCGTCTATTTTGATTAATAATGGCCAGCCTTTTTAATTTTCACTGTAGGATTAAGCGAAATTTTTAAACAGAATTAAGGTCCTGCGGGGCTTTAATTCTGTTGTTTCTGGTAAATATTGTTTTGTATTAAAGCAGCAACGAGTTAAAGCACTCTGCTTGGTTTGTGTTTTATATGAACCTTTTGGATAATATCGCAGACTAACAGTACAAATCTGTATGCAATTTATTGTCGGAGGGCAAAATGGGGTTCATTCTTTTTCTTGTTGGTCTTGTCGGTGTCGCGTTTGGGATGTGGGGCATGTATACGGATGCTGGCCGGGTGAGGTTTGATGAAATGGATGGCCTTTACCCGATGTTCAGTGCCTTGGCCGGCGGGATTTTGATTATCATTTCCATCATCGTGATTTATTATCGTAGCCGATAAAGAAGGGGCCCTTCAGACCCTATTAGAACTTGTCAAAGCTGCGTGCGAGAAAGAACAGGCAGGGCAAAGCTGCGTATACTGTTGCAACCAAAAGCCAGAATTGGGTGAGCTGATAGTAGATATCAGGCTGATTAACAAAGAGAAAGTAACAGATCCCCGCCGCATAAAGAATTGTCAGGATCATGCTTATGGCGGGTGTAACGCGTTCGCTAACCCAAACCGACAAGCAAAGATGGGGAAAGAGTACCAGTAAAAACAGGTCTAAGAAGTGTTGTTTGGAAATCATCAGAGGGGATTGCCCTGTCTTGTTTGGATTGTCTGCATCTAGATATCTCTTGAAGGGAGCTTTAACCCAAATCTCGGTTTTATCTAGGGGCTGTTTCTAATTTGGGGAATAGTGGGCAAGGGCTATTATGAAGTCAAGAAATGATGAAATAGCGATTTTTTCAGAAAATGATTGAAAAGATACCTAATTTGATTAGGGTTAGGTGCGACTGATTGATTGTACCGAGCGCCGCAAACCTTTACTAGGGGCGCGGCGTTTTGGGTTTTTGCCAAGTATTTTGATCCAGAAATCTGAGTATGATGAGTTAGCGACGCATATTTCCAAGTGCGTAACCAATGGTAGAGCCAACCAGCAATAAAAATACTGTCGTAATCCCAAAGGCACCACCGATAAAAATGATACTAAGCCAACTTATGGCAAGAGCAATTGTTGCGCCGATCAAGGCACCAAGGAAACTATTTTTCATTGTTATTTGCCCTAATAATGTGTCTTTATAGTTGTATTGATTTTGTGGTAAAATTTGACAATGGTCAATAGTTTGTTGTGAGAGAGTTATGACTTGGAAAGAGGCTCTATTTGCAAGTCAAGACGAAGGTAAGTTGTTAATACGCTGAGTTCAAATGCTTTTAACCTGTTTTGTGATACGAAGGTTTGTCGGAGATGTTTTAAACAGGGTATATAATCACTCAGGTTGAGGTCGGACATGCGTTCTCTAATTTAGTCCTATGATACTTTTTATACCATCAATATTGTTGGTAATATTGTTTTGGGAAAATCCGTCTTTTTTGAAAAGTAAGCTCCACCGAAAGTGGAGCTTTTTTTTGTATGGATAATGGGGCGCAGCACATTTTGTCGCTGATAACCGTAAGCAATCAAAAAGGTTTCGAAGTTTTGAAGCTTTTTAATTGAGGAGATTTAAAACGTGAGGAAAAGGCAAAAGGTTTCGAAACGAGGAAATGCTTTGGCTCGTTTGGCAACAAAGGGGCGATTTGGTGATACAGAGTTGGTTCATGTTAATAAACGCGAAGCCGCACTGTTAAAGGCATTGGGGGGAAGCGGCACTGTAAACCCGAAAACCGGGTTTAGAGAGTTCTATGATGCACCTGGTGATAATGAAGCTGGTGCTAATTCTCCGCAAGATAATACCGGTCTTGATGGGCGGGGAAGGGACCGAAGCAATGAAAACGATAATGACCCAAATGATAATAGAGATAAAGATGGAGGAGAAAACAGAAACCCGGGATCAATAGATAATAATAAGACAAAAGGGCCAGCTGGTAGTCCGAAAGCTGATAAAACCAAAGAGTTGGCAGATAAACACAGGGCTGCTTTAGAGAAAGAGTATAACGCAATAGAGCAGGAAGAAGCAGAGGAAACTGGATCTGGTTGGCAGCATACACCTGATGCCCCGCCTGGATATTCGGGAAGCAGAGTTGATTGGGCCAGACAATATAATCGAGCGAATGGTATTGCGACTGCGAAGCTCAGCCCTCTCACAAAAAGTCAGTTGGATAATATTCAAGCCGCTGCTTCACCTGTAGAACGCAGAGCGCTTGCCCGAACTTACGCAAAAATAAATAACCCCGGTACTTATACTTTTTCTCGGATTGCAAGCGCTTTTCTGCCGGGAATTGATGCCTACCCAACCTATTCTCTGGATACAGAAACCTTTGGCCAGCCAGCCTGGAGTAAATCATATAACCCCGGAGAACAGGCACTTTCATTTATTTCTAGAAGTCATGGTTATTCTGGTATAGCGGGGCAGGCTTCGAAGTTTGCTTCTTTGGCCGGGTACCCAGTCGGGAAATCCTATACCAGTGAAGTTTTGGATAGTGTGCAACGACAACAAAGTGCGGTTGCTGCAGGACGACGGAGCTTACAAAAAGAAGCTGAAAAAACGAGAGGTAAATCCGTTTTTGAACGGGCTTCGCAGCAATTATATCCTGAAGCGTTAACCGAGGATGATCCGTTCAATTATGCTGTCGGTGTATCGCAAGGGAATTCACCTGTTCGCAGGGCACCAAATCTTTCAGCACTAAAAGCCAGACGGGCTAATTTCGGGAGGGTGAGATAATGCAACTGACTTCGACGAATTACCGGGCGCCACGCCCAGCCAGAAAATCTGAGGCGTCTGAGGGAATTCTTGTGTCTCAAAAGGCTCGACAGAATTTTGGGCGGCCATTTGGTTCCTCGCAGGGGCGTTATGAAGATACGCGGAGTTTGAGGACGATCAGGCGTCCCCCAGAGGATGTTTTGTATCCAAATGCAAACAAACCAACGTCTTTGTTATCTCCTTATACCAGCTTAACCCCATCACCTGTTCGACGAGTTCGCGGTCTGGCGACGTTGAATTTACATCGCCCTGAGTATAGCAAAATTCGATAAGAATTTTTCTTCGTTATACTTTGTTTGAATAAGTGGATAACGGTATATTCGTTCTTGGATAAATAGGTCCTCTTAACGGCGAACTCTGTGGGCAATTTAATTGCTGTCTAGTGTTTTAACGATCATGGCGGATACGTCTTGAACCCCTCGTATTAAATGCGAGGGGTTTTGTTTTGTGGGGATGAGATAACAGTGAACTGGAGATCTTATGGAGCTTGCTGAGAAGGTAATTAATCGTCAGGCGGCGCTGGCGAATGAAAGATCCAAGTTTGACAAGATTTGGGTGGAAACGGCTGAACGCCTTGATCCCTTTGGCTCAATCCTAGAGGGCAAGCGTGGCGATATGTCAAAGATGTTCAGCTCTCGCCCTTTGCAGGATTTGGCGCGTTTTTCTGCGGCAATCGAAAGCCTGCTTATTCCACGGGGATCAATTTGGCATGGGCTGGAACCTGTAGATGACGATCTCCGCGAAAGTGACGAAATTCAGGCCTGGGCAGAGCAGCGCACCAAAAAGCTCTTTTCTGTTCGGTATATGGCAAAATCAGGGTTCGTTTCAAACACGCAACGGATGTTTCGGTCGCTGGGCTGTTATGGCAACCAGGTGCTGATGACGGAAGAAGTGCTTTCCAGAGGTCCGGGCGGGGAAGATTTGCCACCCATTCGTTATCGAATGATCCCGATCATTGAGTGCTTTTTGGCGACCACGGCATGGGGACAAGTGGATACCTTTTACCGGGTTTATAAACTTACCCTGCGGCAAATTATTGATGAATTTGGTCTAGAGGCGTTACCCGAGTTTTTGACGACCCGCTTGGATAAACCAGATTTATTGGAAGAAAAGTTTGAAATTATCCACGCCATCGACACAACCCTGAGCGCAGATACGCAAACTCTACTTCCCTGGCCGTCTGTGCATGTTCTTAAGGGGCATCATCATGTCTTGCGACAGTCTGGCTATTACGAGTTTCCCATTCACGCGTCGTCATTTGTAGAGAGCGATGGTGAAGCCTATGGCTGGGGACCGGGCATGATGGCCCTGCCGGATATCAAGCAGCTCAATGTCATGAATAAAACAACAATTGCAGCGGCTGAGCAGGCGGTATCACCTGCCTTTGCCACGGTGCAAAAGCTCAAGCGTCGATTGAACCTGAGTGCCAATGCAATTAATCCGGACCTTGTAACCGATGACGGCCGTTTGAAAATTCAGCCGATTGTTACGGGGGCGCGGCCGGACATTGGCGAACAACTGATTGCCAAAAAGCAAATGGATATCAGCGCGAATTTCTATGGTGATCTGTGGCAAATCCTTGTGAATAAGCCTGATATGACAGCTTATGAAGCAGCTTTACGGGCACAGGAAAAGAACGAGTTGATCGGACCACCCTTTGCCAAGCAGGAAGAAATGCTGGCGTCTATGGTGATGCGTGAAAATGCGATCTTGGAACGTCAGGCGGAAGACGGGATTATTGATCTACCTCCGCGCCATGATGGGTTAGAGGGAAAAAGTCTAACCCTTAAATTTACCAGTCCCATGGCCAAATTACGTCGGGCGGCAGAAGATGTCGGCATTCAACGGACGCTGGAAACTGCTGCGCAACAGGCACAGTTCGATCCAACAATTATGGATAATTTTGATCACGACCGGATTATTCGCGCTCGTGCAGATATTAATGGCATGCCCGCAGATTTGATGCGTCCAATGGAAGAGGTTCAAGCAAGTCGACAAGCAAAGATAGAAGCCGAACAACATCAGTTGATGGCGGCCCAGCATGCACAGGATGTTGATACTGCGGGTAAAGCCTTACCGATAATGGAAGCACTTGGGGCGGCGGGACTTAATCATGATCAGATCCCGGAAGGAGAGGTTTAAAATATGCTCAAAGGTTGGCCTTTTTCCCTGCAAAAACAACACGAACTTGTCGAAGCTTATAATCGGCTTTTTGCGTCAAGCGATGGTCAGATTGTTCTGGCTGATATTCTTGAACAAGCGCAGGCCTTTGAAGCCACGCCACCGGATGGACCATCGATTTTCAATGACGGTAAACGGGCTGTTGCGTTCGATATCCTGCGTAAAGCGTCGGTTAGTTCTGACTTGCGTGCAGAACTTGCAAAAGCGGCTTATCTAAAACAAGAGGAAGATACACAGTATGAGTGATGATCCCGGTTCTTCACAACCTTTACCAAATCAACCCGCATCGCAAGATAGCGGGTCTTTTTATGCCGAAAACACAGGCGGTGCTGATGGTATGAATACATCACTATCCGGGCAGAATGACGTTTCTGCAAACGAAGGTGGACAGGATAGCGATGGTCATTTGACGGATAGTCCAACGGTTCAGGAAACTAATCAAGCAGCTGATCAAACTACTGGGCAGGACGGATTTATCAAGTTGCCGGCAGATGACGCCAATGAAGATGAAGTTGATGCTTTTTACGAGGCGTTGGGCGTACCTGAAACCCCTGATGGGTATGAGCTACAAGTTCCCGAAGAACTGAGTTCTCAGCATAGTGAGGAGGACTGGAAAGCATACACAGGTGCCATTAGTGAACTATCGCACGCGCTGGGCCTTTCACCAGATCAGGCACAGGCGCTGGCCGACATGGATATACAGGCGAAGACACAATCCATGGAAAACATGGAGCGTGAACAAGAACAGTATCTAAGCCAACAAATTGAGGAAACCACGCAAACGTTAAGCGATGAGTGGGGATCCAAAATGGATGTGAATGTCAGAACTGCCAATCGTGCCTTAAAGGCGCTGGGTGGTTCTGAACTTGAGGGGGTGTTGTCTGAGGCCGGGGTTCTGAACGATCCCGTTGTCATTCGCGCCTTCCATAAAGCTGGCCTCTCCCTGGTAGAGGACAGCAGCCCCGGCGGTGCCGGTGCAACCAGACGCAACAAATCTGCTGCGGAAATTCTCTACCCATCATCTACTAAGGAAGGCTGATTATGGCTACACTTGGAAATACTTTTGTCGATCTTATCGATATTTATAAACAAACTGATCCAAATGGTTCTACGGCAACCATTATTGAGCTCCTCAAACAGCAAAATCCTATTCTGGATGATGCGATTGCAATGGAATGTAATAAAGGATCGGAACACCTGCATACCATTCGTACAGGTTTGCCATCTGTTTCCTGGGGGGCTTTGTATCAGGGGATCACACAATCCAAAGCCAAGCAACAGCAGGTTACGGATACAACGGGTTATCTGGAAGCATTGGCAACCATTGATGAACGCGTTTTGAGCCTGTCAAAAAATGAAGCGGGTGTCCGTTTGAACGAGGCCATGGCGTTCATGGAATCAATGAACCAGGAAGCGGCTTCGGGTCTGTTTTATCATGACACAGCCTCTACCCCGGAAAAGTTCAAAGGGCTTTCCGCACGCTTTAACGCCATCGGTGGTGGTGGTGCAGGTGAACAGGTTATCGATGCCGGAGGAACAGGATCTGACAACACGTCGATTTGGTTCGTAACCTGGGGTGATCGTCACTGTCATCTGCTTTATCCGCAAGGCACAAAAGCAGGTTTGCAACGTGATGACATGGGCCGTCAGCGCGTTTTGGATGAAAACAATAATCCGTACTATGTGAAGGAAGAAAAGTTCACATGGCACCTTGGTTTGGCCGTCAAGGATTGGCGCTATGTATCCCGTGTTGCAAATGTGGATGTGTCTGAAATGCAGGCGGGTAATGTGAAGCTGTATGACTTCATGCGCAAAGCCTATTACAAGCTACAAAGTCGCATTCGTCGCGGGGATGCGGCAGGTGGTCGTCAGGTTATTTATTGTAACCGTGATGTGCTTGAAGCACTGGATGCACTGGCGACCAATGCCGGGGCCGGAGACAACTTTGTTCGCCTGAAAGACAGTGAACTGGAAGGACAGGAAGTTCTGACCTATCGCGGTATTCCAATTCGTGAAACCGATGCGTTGCTCAATACAGAAGCACGGGTTTTGTCTGCTTAATCCTTATTCAAACTTAAGGGCCAAATTTAGAGAGAGATTTAATATGATCCATAGTAAGCAACTCACCTTCTCTGATCAGCAGGCAATTACCAGTACTGCTGCATCAACCAATATTCTTGATCTTGGTACTACCGGAACTGTGGTCGGGGCATCTGCCGCGTTACCAAGTAATCCCGGTGATGGTACTGCGGTGCCGCTGAATGTACAGGTGACAGAGGATTTTAATAATCTGACGTCACTTAAGATAGGGATTGAAGTGGACAGCACATCAAGCTTCTCTTCACCGCGTGAAGTGTTGTCTCAGTCTATTGTGCGGGCCGATCTTGTCGCAGGAAAGCAAACGTCTTTCCACATTCTGCCCAAGGGGCTGGATGAACGATATATGCGTCTGCGTTATACCGTGACGGGCACAAACCCGACCAACGGTAAAATTTCAGCGGCAATCGTGGCTGGCGTACAGAGTTAATGACGCTGAGGACAAGATCTACAAAAGCAACTGGTGCAAAGGGATCGCGCGGTTCTGCCAAAGCAGTAACTGTTGAAAGCCTTTCTGGTGCAAAAGCAACTGAGCCAAAAGCTGAAACGTTGAATGTACGCGCTATTGCTTTGGGGTATTACGGTGCCCAGCTCAGGGAAGAGGGGGATACTTTTGACTTGAGAGAGGCTGAACATTTTTCGTCCAGTTGGATGGAGAGGGTTTAATGTCATCAAGGATTGAGTTCCTTTGATGTTTGAGAAAGCGGGAGATCGGAAAGCCGATCTCTCGCTTTTTGTATTATTTCCACAATTACAGGTCAGGAAAACAGATGAGCAGCAAGGTTGAAATCTGTCGGGATGCTTTGCAGATCCTGGGGGACAAGTCGATTGTCAGTCTGGAAGATAGCAGTAAGGAAGCACGACAGTGCAAGATTGCCTATCCCAGAGCGGTAGAGACTGTGTTGCGAACCTATCCTTGGTCGTGTGCTATCCGACGCGTCAAGCTGGCGGCATCTGCGGAAACATCTGCCTTTGGCGAGTGGAAACGATATCGCCGTCCGGTTGATGATATTCAGGTTTTGCCGATTACAACGACAGGTGAAGCCAATGGTTTGCCCGTGACCTATCAACTAGAGGGACGGTATATCCTGTGCCACCAAGACGCACCGCTTTATTATCGTTATATCAGTAGTGAGGTTGAACCGTCTGATATGCCGCCGGATTTACGCCGTGTTGTGGCAGCTCAGTTGGCCGTGAGACTGGCAGAGGTTCTAACCGGATCCCAAACCAAATTAAACATGGCTCTTGGTCTTTATCGGAATGATCTGGCGCTGGCGAAAACCAACGACATGACGGAAGACGGCGTGAGTGATTTTGTGCCTTCTTCATGGGTGGAGGCACGGGACTGATGCCACCAAGAACTCTTCAGGCTAGCTTTGTTCGTGGCGAGATTACACCCCGATTGCACGGGCGGGAAGATACCCAGCTTTATCAAACAGGATTGGCCCTGTGTGAAAACTGGATCGTCTTGCCGCACGGGGGCATGACGCGTCGTCCGGGAACACGATTTGTCGCAAAAGCAAAATATGCGGATAAACAATGCCGCCTTATTTCTTTCGAATATTCGACAGAAGATGCCTATATTCTGGAAATTGGTAATCTTTATATGCGGTTTTATCGTGATTTCGGGCAGATCGAAAAAGATAATGCTCCTTATGAGATTACCACGCCTTATAAGGAAGAAGAGCTATTTGATCTGGTCTTTACCCAGACGGAAAACAGCCTGTGGATTGTGCACAAGGATCACCCGCCTAAAGAGCTTAAAAGAAATGATCATGCCGATTGGGCCTTGGCGGATATTACCTTTACGTCCAAGCCTTCGGAATGGAAGGCCGGGAATTACCCTAGACGCTGTTCCTTTTACCAGCAGCGGTCTATTTTTGCCTCACCACCAGATCAACCACAAACCATCTGGACATCGAAAACATCTAATGAGAAAAATTTCACTTTAGGCACCAATGCCGACGATGCGTTCAAAGCCACGATCAAGGCCGGACAGGTCAATCACATTCAATGGATGGTCGAGGGGCGTGCCCTGATGATGGGGACATCCGGGGCCACAAGGACGTTGAGCGGATCCTCGGCGAATGAAGCCCTGACCGTTACGTCGGTTATCAATCGCCGCCATACTACCGAGGGATCTGCCGCCATTCCACCCATCCAGAAGGGGGAAGTGGCTCTCTTTTTAAGCCGGAACAGAAAGCGGTTGCATGAGTTTGTCTTCTCGTTTGAGCGAGACAGTTTTATTGCGCCCGATCAGACCTTTTTATCTCAACATATAACGGGAACCGGGATCAAGGATATGGACATGGTCAATGACCCTGATTCCATTATCTGGATGGTCCGGGACGATGGGCAACTGGTTGGCGTTACCTATGAAAAATCTCAAGAGGTTGTCGCGTTCCACCGTCATAAGCTGGGCGGTTCAACGGACGAGCACGATTGGGGTGAAGTTGAAACCGTTGCCGTGACTTATGAAGCCAAACGAGAAGTTTTATGGCTGTCGGTCAAGCGTAAAGTCAATGGAGAAATCGTGCGCCACATTGAATTTATGGAAGCCGGGTTTGATGATGGTTTGGACAAAAAAGATGCCTTTTTTGTGGATAGTGGCGGAACTTATGAAGGTGTCGCGGCGAACACAATTAATGGTTTTGATCATCTGATCGGTGAAGAGGTGGATATTTTGCACGATGGCAAGGTGTCTCCACGATCAATGGTGGCAAATGATGGCAAGGTATCGTTAAAGAATAATCGTACAGGTTTGAAAATTACAGCCGGCTTGCCTTATCAATCTGTCGTCCAGCCTTTATCCCCGATTGTCGCTCTGCAAAATGGTACGGGCAGAGGTAAGAAAAAGCGTGTTGTTTCTATGGGCGTGGATGTCATGAACACAGGAACAATCGAAGCTGGGGACAGTTTGGAAGATACGCAAACGCATATCTTCCGAGACGGATCGACCCCATTCGGACAGTCCCCGGATCTCTATACCGGGTATCTGGAAATTGATCCGGAAAACGGCTTTAGCGACAAAGCACAAATTTTCATCAGAGCAAGACAGCCGCTTCCGGCAACAATCAGATCATTGATCACAGAAGTACAGTCAGAGGGGTAGTTACCTCTCTAGTTTTGCTTTTACATGGTCGTTCTAATTGAGGAATAAAATGGAAAACTTTCGTACTATAAAAGATTTTACTGGCTCATCAGATTTTCTTAGTCCATCGCAGAAAGATTTCCCAAAAGTGGCTGAAACCGTTGATGAACTTCTGAGGCGCATTGATCAGTTGACTGAAGGCGCAACAACTAATTTCTACAAAGCATATTCCGAGATAGCTTTAGTTCTTGATGAAAAACCTGAAATATTGGGGATGGATCGGAATTCTAAGGACTTTGATAAAACGAAAACATGGTTTGAACGGGCTGTGGAAATTAATAGTAATGATCCTCGAAGTTCAGCAAATAAATTTATACGCGCAGTTTCTAAGTATGGATTGCTTTATTCGGGAGAACCTCTTGTCAACAAAGACGGTAAAGATCGTCTTGCAGATACAACCAATATAATTGGAAGTAATGTTATTGGTTATATTCTTGATAAAAAGACAGTGCCAAATATTGGTGAAATTATTAATGCTGAAATTGATGGCGCTTTGAATGAGGGAGGGCAGGATCTGGCTGGTTGGGGCGGTGCGTTTTATTTTTGGGATCATGAATTGGAAACAGGTAAAACAATTGGCCAGACAATAAGAGAAGATCCTGAAAAGCTAGAAAAATTTTTGACGATTAATGCAGCTGCTACCCGGTATACAATGGGGGCGGAATGGGAGGAGGGAGATGGCAAAGAGTTATTTGAAGGCGTCCTGTTTGGTATGGCGGCTCCTGTCCCAATGCCTCTAAGAGCAGAAATTACAGGGAGAGCTATAAGTAAAAATTATACAGGGAGTCCTGACAGAATTGATGGTTGGATGTTTCGTGACCAAGATAATCAATGGATTAAATCGGGAGGATTGAAAGCCTATGGGGTATCCGAGTTTACACTTGATCCGGGTGACGTAGCTGAATTTGATTTGAGAAGACAAGTTCGTTTGAAAGGTCAAAGTTTAGATTTTGATAGCATAGATGTACTGGGAAATCGCGATAATTCAGACATCTTTGCTCCTGTTAATGGGAGGGAAAATTTACTGGACAAATTCTTCCCTGATAAAGTTTTACCTGGACATGATGATTTTGAGTTCTGGTCTGGGAAAAAGAGTGATTTACGTCAAGAAACACAAGGAGGTGTAAATCAGCTTGATCACGATGATGAACAAGAAAATTTAGGATTTTTAAATGGCTTTCCCCGGAATTCTTTGATGTCTTCTCAAATAAACAGGCAATCTAAATCTATTCAATGACCTGTTTTGATAAAGATGATGTCGCTTGAGTGGTCGTAATGTTGTGCCGTTTGGAGAACTTCAAACATGTTATGAATATATCACTGATGCTGATCAAGTTTTGACAAGAAATCTAACATAAAGGGTAACGCGATGGGGTTTTTTAAAAAGCTTTTTAAAGGTGTTAAAAAAGTTTTGAAGGGTGCTGCCCCGGCTATTGGTGCGCTGGCAGGGATTGGCGGTTTGTCGTCGACGGCTGGTCTACTCGGTGCGGGCGGGGCACTTTTTAACGGCTTTGCCGAACGCAAACGGGCAAAAAAACAGGCTAAAATGGCTCGACGGTTTGCGGCACAGGACGCGGCCAACAGCCTGCGAAATACGCAACGTTTGGCGGGGCAGCAGCGCGCGAACTTCGCTGCGGCAGGCTTGAAGATTGAAGGCAGTCCTGCTCTGTTGATTGAAGAAACTGAAAAACTGGGGGCGCAGGAAGTGGATAATATTCTCTACGCCGGGAATCAGAAAGCAAAAGCTTATAAACGTGCCGGAAACAACGCAATGATTGGTGGATTTCTGAATGCGGGATCTTATTTACCTTAGGCGTTGTTATATTCCTTTTGATGCTTATGGTAGAATGTTGTCCGATGGTAAGAGCTATGGTGTCTGGGGGAAAAGATGGATTGGTATTTTATAAGGTATCGAGTTGCCGTTTGGGCGGTGAAGGGCGCAACCTCAACCCTTCTTTCCCTTTGTTTGTGTTTGAATCTTGTTCCCATAAAACCAGTTTATGCAGAGAACTGGAAAGAGTGTCCCGGTATTGAGCATAGCGAACCGCTTCATGATGCGATCAGGCAGGAAGCGTTATCTACTGTGAAATGCCTCCTGAAGGGGGGATATAATCCAGATACGCTTGGTAAATATAACTATTCTTCTTTGTCCTTAAGCGTTGACGTTGATATCAACAGTAAAATTCTTGATTTACTGCTTGATTATGGTGCTGATGTAAATATTAACAATGGACGTGCCTTACAGGTTGCAATGCTCAATCTCGGAGAAGCTGTAAGCGACTGGAATTCCATTGAGAAAGCACCCGAACAAGGGGAAAATGATGATGCTCTGAGCCTGGAGCAAGATGTTTTAACAAGTTTACAGATGCTTTTTAAGCTGTTGGATTATGGGGCAAATTACTATTTAATTCGAAATGAAGGCCAAGATCCTGAATATTCTCACCTTGTATCCCTGATTTATAGTGTGTGCCAAGTCGATTCAGAACGTTTTTATGATTATCTGGATTACAAGAATATTTTTAATGGAATAAAAACCAAGTCCCAATTCAGGATATTTATGACCAAGGATGAACTTCAGGGAATTCGACATCTTGAGGTCTTATCTGATCTTGGCTTATTTGATTATGAGTGCCTTTTATCATCTCAGAAAATTTTCCCCCCTGAAGAGAAAATTTGAAATCCTGACCATTAACTTTCTTATCCAGTAATTTGATGTTTGTGAAGAGGTTAAATAATGCCGCAATGGAAAAAACGAAAACCAAAGATTGATACGAGAGAACGAGCACTGGATTTTGCAATTGAAAAGGCCATTGCTGAAGCCAATAAACAAGGCAGAGCAAGCTATGCAAACAGAAATCAAACGACTGGTAATGAACTCCTTGATAGTATTAAAGAAGCCTTTGAAGCTGGCCAAGAAGCTAAAGGCAATCCTATGTCTGCCGGAAGGAGTGCTGCCTTGGATGCTTGGGATAAAATAACGATATCAGGAGGCTTTTCGTTCGCTGTTAACCTTGGTGTTCAAAGAGCCCAAAATATCTATACAAAAAGGCTTGAAAAACTAAAGTTGCCTGAACCAACAAATAAAGAGCTACAGCTAATAAAGGAGCTAGCTGAAGAAGAGTTTTTAAAAAAAGCGAATATGCCGATCCAGATGATGCCGTTAGGAATGGGGGTGTAAGCGGGCTTGAACAGAGATCTTCCAGAAAGGAACCTTCATCAGAAAATCGGGATAAATCGAAAGTGAATAGAACTGGAGCAACCCGATCAGGCAAATGGGGAGATGGTTTTCGTGGTGCAGAGGAAAATGAGATTAACTTGAAGGATCTTGTTAGTTCTCTTTCTGTTCAAGACCCTGAAGAGGCTATTGATACTGATGAAATTTTATCAGAACGCCTTCGCCAGGAATTCAATAAACCTCAAATAGATGATCCAGACGCTGATATAGAAAACAATGTGGCCGGGTTCTTGAGTAACCTTTCAAACAACGAGCTGTTACGGACACAGTGAATGCCAATGATTTAATGCCTTTGTAGGCATCCTTCCAACCATATCTCTTTAGTTTTCTCTTTAGATCCAAGCATAGCTGCTGGATCTATTTTTTTGCCCAAATTCAGTGGGTTCAAGCTTAAAAGGTTATCAAAATGCCAAATATCCCTGATAGTCGAGCCCCCGCGACAGTTCGATTTCAACTGCCTGATGAAAATATTGGTGCCGTTACGAGTGGTCTTTCTAAGCTTTCACAAGCTTTTCATGAAAAAGATAAAAAGAAGAAAGAGGAAGAAAAGGCACGTAAACAAGAGCCTGCTACTGCGGATGTTGATCCTGCTGAGAACCCACAAGATGAAAGTCCCATCGAAGGTGTGAAATCTGATCTGAGGGACGCATCGGAATACATGCAGGAAAAATTGCGTGATATTGATCTGTACGAAGAAATGTCAGAATTTGCGTCTGGTCTTTATCAGGGGATCAAGGAACAGCTTGGCTTTACAGACAGTTCGCCATCAAAAATTGATGATGAAATCACGACGTCCTATGCGGATATGAAAACGGACCTGATGGCGCGACAGAGTTTCAAAAATGAAAATGATGCTGCCGTTTTCAGTCAGCGATTTGATGAAAAAGCCCGTTTTGATCAACAGTCTCTCGGAGCCTTTAAACAACAAGTTCTTAGAGAAAAAATTTATACGACTGTTGATCGCCATATTGAAAAATACGGGGCTGGTGTTATTGGCAATCCAGATACTTTGACGGATGCCATTATCGTTATTGATAGCAATATCAACGATCTTGCGCCGGGCATAGGGCGTGAAGCCGCAGTTGAAAAAAGCAAAGAAGCACGTAGAAGTTTGTTGTCCTTTGCGCTTCAGGGGCATGCGAAACAGGGGAATTATGACGCATTACAATTTTTGCTGGATGGCGTTGACCCGGCAACAGGGGCGGCGATCAACATTGATGAGTATGTGAACCGCGAAGATAAGGGGTATTTTCAATCCATCGCCTCAAAAGGTATTGTCCGCAATGAGGCCACGAAACTTTTGGATGATATTTCAGCCGCGAGGCTGTCCGAAGAGGATTTGCTTCTGACGTTGGAATATTATCCTGACCAGTTGGTCGGCAAGGAAGCAGGTCTTCTTTGGAGAAATCAACGACGCCTTCAAGCTAAAGAGCAAAGAGAGATAATAAAAGGGCAGCGTTATTCCGCGTGGAACTATCTTGTCGAAAACAAAGGAAATATTGACGTTAATAATCTTTCGCTGGAGTTAAGCGAAATAGATCGAGATCAGATTGCGGAGTATGCTGATCAGATAAACGCCGGGGATAATGATTTCTCTTCTGAAATTAAGTTTAAACGTGAGCAAGGTTCACGTGCTTTACACGAACTTAAAGCGTTGCAAGTCGCTGATCCAGAAGCTTTTCAAAGCTATGATTTATCTCATTATTTTCAGGATCTTTCCCCAAAGCAAATCAGCGAAGTTATGGCCATGCAGCAAAGCGAGCCGGATCCTCGTATATCTGCCAATTTTAAATTACGCGAACGTTTGGCACAAAGAGCCTGGAAAAATATTACCGGCAGTGATGGGCAAGGAGAGTTTGATGGGGATGCTTTTGTTGACTTCCGTGTTCGCCTTGATGAAAGGATTGACGAATATAACGGAACGCAAAAAGAACCCGCGGGACCTTTTGAAGTAGAGCAAATCGTCAATGATATGGTCGCGAATGGCGAGGTGGTTCAGCCTGAATTTGGAGACGTTTTAATCGAAGGTGACAGGCGGGATATCCTTATTGGTGGTGTTGAAGAAGAACTCTTCGAAGACGAAGGTAATACAGGTGTTCCGGAAGTTGTCTCAATTGATGAAGATTTTCAAAGCCGTGTTGAAAAGGAACTTGAGATTCCAGAAGGAGCGACAGCTGTCTTGTTTCAAGACAAGCAGACCTTTCTTGATGAAGAGCAGTTAGGGAAAAGTAGTTTTGAAGTGATTCTACAAGATGAGAATGGTGAGGTTATCGAAGGCCCAATTAACTTCAAAAGGCTTCCCGGTGAACCGAGAGAACAAAGTTATCTCAGATATATGCCGGGTGAGGAGTTCCAGAGACATGTTAGCGGTAATTTAGCTTCAAACCAGCAAGTGTCTGTAATGGATAATACAGATGATTGGCATAATTATATGGCTAATTTAATGGAAACAAACAGACCTGAATACGATAAACTACCTTTAGTAGATCGAGTTGCAAATGAAGCATATTGGTCAAAAAGGCTGGGGGGAGGGCGATTTGAAGCAAGCCCTGCGACTTGGTTTGCTGCAATAAATGATGGGTCTGAACATAGGCATAATGCTTTGGTCGCAGGGCAGCTACAAAGAAGTATGTTTGACGAAGTTGATTGGGAAGAAAGGCTAACCGATCACCTTGTCAGTGCTGGATTTGATAGAGATATTGCTAAAACGGGTGTTCTTATTGTTTCTTTGACGCCCGTTGGTTCGGCCTTGGATATAGGTGAAGGTTTACTTAATGCATCGGGTGCGCTTGCTAAAAATGATGTGAAAGGAGCACTAGGCTATCTCGGTAGTGCAGGTATAAGTGCTATAAAATTAAAGAAAATTGATCGGGCGTTAAAAAAAGGTGGCGTACTTGCACAACAGGCGCTTGTTAAAGCGATGCCTGATATTATAGCGGCAACTATGATGAGGAAATTAACCAAGAAAGGATTGTCATCGAAAGTTGTTCATGACAGCTTGTCGAGAGCATTTAGAAATGGCTTTAACCCGGGAGAAGCTCTTGCCTATGGTGTGTTTTCTGCCAACGCAAAACAGACTATAAGCTCATCGATGAAAGCTTTTAAAGGGGTCGTTTCCAGAAGCACCTTTGAAAAACGTTCTAGAGATAGAAAAGATGCTATTAGAAAAAAAATAGAGACAGATCTGTATCGTAAAGGTAGCAAATTTCTGGAAGGTGTTTCTAAGAAAGCCATCAATAAAGCGATTAATACGTTAATGGATGAGTGGTTTGAAAATTCACAACTACAATAGTCTATAGTGTAAGATGAATTGTTCACCTCCTATCCTCCATATATAATCGTTCTTGGATAAACAGGTCTCAACCTCTGCTATTTGGCGGAGGTTTTTTTATTGGGAAAATCTGATATGACTATTTCTGCGACACCGCGGAGGGCCTCTTACATCGGGGATGACTCTACGGTAACTTTTGCTGTGCCTTTCAAGTTCCTTGCCGACAGCCATTTAAAGGTTGTGGTGACAACGGATGATGGGGGAGAGACTGTTGTCACACCGTCACAAATCATCGGGGCTGGAACAGAAAATGGTGGCTCTGTTACGCTTCCTTCTGCACCTGTTGCGGGGGATACGATTACCGTTCTCGGGGCGACACCGTTGGAGCAACAAACTGATCTCGCGGTATCAGATGGAATGCCGGCGGATGTGATTGAGACCGCTGTTGACCTGTTGACCATTCAGAACCAGGAACAGGATGTGCAGATCGGTCGGGCAATTAAGTTACCCATTGCCTATTCAGGGGATGAGTTGCAATTTCCGTCACCGGTGCCTAACGAAGTTCCCTATTATGATGAAAACGGCAAACTGGTGATGTCATCAGTTGGCTTTAGTACTTTGATGTCGACAGTTCAGGGTTTGATTAATTTAGCCGCCGACACGGGGCAGGCCCATACCCATGACTTTTCGGTTCTAACAGGGACAGATCAGGTTCTTTTGGCAAACTTATCTCGAATTTTGGGGGTGAGTTACCCGACGATGGTTAATTCCTATGGTAACTCGACTGATAACCCTGTGATTGATTTGACCCAAACCTTTCTGACATCCATGACGAATAATGGAAATGGTGTCATTACGGCGGATAAAGCCAATAACAACGCTGTTGATATCTGGTTGACCAATGGTCCAACAGCAGGGGTGTTGGATATTTCCAGCTTTGATTACGTGAAGGGATCATTCGGCGTGGGAGATGGTGTTATCACCATTATGCATATGTCCACTGTCAACGGCATTGCCCGTGTTGCGTTGGAGGTACTGGAATGAGAGCACTTTATGCTGGAGCAGATGGTCAATGGAAAAACGACCTAATGAATTCCTTGGCGTTGTCTGCGGGGAAAAAGCTGACCTTCACGCCAAGTGTGTTAGGAAATCAACGCCAATTTACGGTTATGTGTAACGTGCGTCGCACCCAATTGGGGGGACTGCATTACATTTTTTCCGGGGGGACTTACTGTTATTGGTATTTCCATTTTGATGACACCCTACGTTGGAATGGTACGGCCGCAGTTGGGGCTTATCACACAACCAGAAAATTCCGTGATACCGAATGGATGTTCCTGGGGCTTGCGGTTGATACGGTGGCCAGAACAGTGAAGATGGTTGTGAACGACGAAGAAATTGACCTGTGGGACACGCAAACACTACCTACACAAAATGCCGCTGTGGGAGTGAGCTTAGCTGGTACCGCTATGCAGATTGGCGAAGGGGAGCATGTTCTATCTGATTTTGTCCTGCTTGACGGCGAAGTTCTAACGCCACAGGAAATGGTCAACTACCGAACACAGAATGTGCCCTTTGGTAACAACGTTATTACGACGACCAAGAAGTTCACGACAGAGGGAACGCAAGAACGATTTTGGGCTATTGCGCTTAACGTACCAACATCGGGAACGTCTATTCAAGATGAGGGGCAGTTTCTAGTATGCCCTTCAGCTTCTTGGTCAAATATTGCGCACACAGAAATTCTACCTGAAACCGGCAAATATCAAGTTGAATTTACTCAACTTGATGGAACAGGGGCTAAGTTCCTCGTAGGTACAGGACTAGCTTCTTCGAATTCGTTTACAGGTAACAGTATAAATACGCAAGGTAACTACACAGGGATGTCTTTAAGAGGGGATAATAACTGCGTTTATTACAGTAATACTAATAATGGTGGAGAGATCTCTCCTACCAGTTGGGGTAAAGCATTTCTACGGGATGATGTTGCATCCCTGTTTCTTGATATGGATGCCCGTAAGATGTACTTCAAACTCAACGGTGTCGAACCTAACGGTATGAGTGTGGAGGCAGGTACAGGTGGTGCAGATATTAATCCTGCTGACGTTCGGATGTATTTTGATTTAAACAATCAAGATGCAGGTATGAGAGTTAACTTCGGGCAAACAGACTATAAATACCCAGTAACTGGATATGGTGCTCTTAAAGAACCAGTCAAATCTAATTTAAAGCGGTGTAATTTCTACGAACTCCAAAACGGCGCTATGTGCGATAATGTAAACGATAAAGTGTTTACGACAGGTGCTGCATGGTACACAGCAATCTCCAACTTCGTAATGCCAACTGGTAAGTTTTATATGGAGTGGGAAGTTAGTGACGTTACGCACCAAATTGTAGGTGCAGGTAATCATGATCTTTCTAGCGCCAATACATACTTAAGTTTGGCTGCGAATGGAGATAGTGCTGGGATGTACTTCTACAATTCCACAACGACTATCTATAAAGATAATACTTCCACTCTAGTAACTACACCTGGCCTATCTGGGGCAACAGTTATTGGTGATATCCTTCAGGTGGCTGTTGACGCAGACACTGGCAAGTTGTGGATTGGCCGTAATGATGTCTGGGAAGGCGATCCGGCAGCGGGTATAGGAGAAGTAGATATTCTTGGCATAGATGGTCTTCGGTTTGCTATCTCTGTTAACTCTAATACGGGTTGTTATTACAATTTCGGTGATAGCCCATGGAAGATGACACCACCGATAGGATTTAAAGGTCCTGCCGAGCTTGATTTTGATAGTTTGCGACCTTCTCAAGACGAAAAGAATTATGAATATGGCGCCAATGGTTGCCAGCTTTTGTTCGAGAATGGGGGAGCGTTAGGAGAGGTAACTGAGGGTAATCTCCAAAACTGGACGTTGACGGGGATCGCACCTGACGATCAATTAACGGATACGCCGGGCGATCCTTATGCGGTACTGAGTTCTATACATACGTATGGAACAAATGTAGCCATTAGTGAGGGAGGGTTACGTACAACTGTTTCTAGTACAGCTACTGATAGAGGGGCATTGACCAACATCCCTGCCGACTTCCCAATCTACTTTGAGTTCACGGTTGGGGACACGGTGGCTGATAATAACTTAGGTCTGCAAATGTGTCCTAATAGCGGGGATACTGGTCCTTACCCCACTGGTGGTTTTCGTTGGCAGGATACTGGTAATATTAATCAGAATGGTGGTTCGGCGGGAGCTACTCCTGCGTGGTCCAACGATCACGTCATGATGATTGCTTACAGCCCTGCTGACGGTATGGCATGGTTTGGACGTAATGGTTCTTGGTATGGGGATGTACCTGCGATAGGCAGTGTAGGGGACATTTCAGGACTTGCAGGAAAATTGTTTGTTGCAACGAATCATTATGGAACATCACGATACTTAACACTTAATTTTGGGCAGCGACCATTCGCTTATACCGTTCCCACAGGCTTTAAAGAGCTTAAAAGCTCTAATCTTGAAACGCCTAAATTCCATGGGCGCGACAAATTCGATGTTGCCCTCTCTGTTGGGACGGGAGCACCCCGAGATATCCCTACGTCCTTTGATGAAATTGGTTTGGTTTGGGGGAAAGCGAGATCATCAGCCTACAGTCATCGGCTAGAAGACCGATTACGTGGTGCTGGAAAAGGATTGTATTCCGATATTACCAATGCGGAAAACACACGCTCGGATAGCATCACTGACTTTACTTCTGGGAGCTTTTCTCTCGGTAATGATGTTGGGTCTGGTTACAATGAGAATGGCGTAAGTTATGCCTATTGGATATTCGGGAATGACGGAACAGAAGTCACGAACAATGACGGAACAATTCCTTCTCAGGTTATTGCGGATAGTTCCGGTTACTTTTCTATAGTGACAGCAACAGCCGATGGAAGTACTGGGTCATTTGGGCATGGATTAGATGACGTAGAATTCTCGCTAATAAAATCTCGTAATAATGTAGGTACAACTGGCTGGGATGTCTGGCATAAGGATTTAGCCAGTCAAATTCATTATCTCGGGCTGGATACTTCAAATGCACAAAGTAGCGGTAGTTCTAATTTTTCAGGAGCTTGGGGGGGCGTCATCGGGCTTAACACAGGAGCGATGACTAGTGGTGCGCAACTCATGGCAATCAATTTTTCTTCTGTTGCCGGATTATCTAAAGTCTTTAGCTACCAAGGTAACGGGGCAATAGTTAACGGCCCTCATGTGTACTGTGAGTTTAAACCGCGCTGGATATTACTTAAACGTGTTGATTCTAGTGGAGCATGGAGCATTCTGGATACCGAACGGGATACGATAAATCCGGTACTTAAAGAACTTAACCCAGATTTAAGTAGTGCCGAGACAGAGGCAGCCGGACCGCGCCTCGATATTACAGCGCAAGGGTTCACTCTGCGCACAACAGGTGCCGCCTATAATGCAAACGGTGGCGAATACATCGGCCTTGCCATCGCAGACGTTGCTGGTGGGGGTAATCTTCCGGCTATTTTGGGGAATTAATCATGAAATATGTAATCGAAAAAAATGAAATTCTTGTTTCTTCGATCAGTGCTTGGACGCCGGGGTTGGCTAAAAAATGTAATTTGGTCGGGAATAATCAACCACCCCAATCCTTGCCGTTTGATCTGGGTGAAGGGGCAACACTTAGAGCTGTCCGTACGGTTCGGGTAAACCCAAATCCTTATCAATATGTCGTAGATGATGGCGGAGCTTTGGTGAGGGATGAATGGGTTATTACGCAGTCTTTGCAGGATAAAACTGTTGAACAAATTGCGGCTCAGAAACGAGATAAGGTAAATGCTGAAGCGGCACGTCGTATTGAAGACATCGCGCCACTTTGGAAGCAAGTACGCGGGAGCGAGCGCGCAATTGAGTTAATTGAAATCAAAAATGCTCGATCTTGGAGTACTGTCGAGAGTAATGAAGCAACTTTTCTTAGACAAAAAAGACATGAAATCGAGGCTATTCGGCAACGATCAAACTTTTTGATTTCCCTATCAGACCGCGATTTGGCTAATACAGATATTTTTGATGACGGTAATTGGAGTACGCCATGATTGATACGGTTTTAAGAGGAGAAAACGTAGATAAATTTATTGGCGTTACGGCAGTTTCTACTCCCTTGTGGTTCCATTATTTTAACACAGGTATTGCTGTGTGTATCGGGATAGGTGGTCTTGCTTTGTTAGCTTTTCGTATCGCCAAAGCAAGGCAGGAATATTTGAAGGCAAAAGCGGAAAGGGAGGCATTATGACAAAGATCAGCTGGTCAGATTACTCAAACTTTTCTGCATTCGAGTTCGCTTGTAAATGCGGCTGTGGCCGTTCTGATATGAAGCCTGAGTTTATGGCAAAGCTGCAAGAGCTTCGGGACCAGGTTGGCCCTCTGGAAATCACAAGCGGGTTTCGTTGTCGGAATCATCCGGTCGAGAAAAACAAGAAGCGTCCGGGCGCGCATTCCGTCGGGCTTGCTGCGGATATCGTCCCGCTGAAATCAAGGCGATACGATTTACTCACCACCATTAGCGACATGCGTTTTAGAGGTATTGGGGTTGCTAAGACTTTCATCCACATAGACGAGGGCCACCCATACGCATATCGCCCCGCGTCTTGGAGTTATTAGGAAAGCTACCATGAAAAACATATTGATGACGGTCGCTCTTGTAGCGGCTTTTTTTGTGTCTGCTTGCACGACGCCGAGCGGTAACCGCCTGAATGCTGAGCAGCAAGTGCAGATTACCTGTGAAGGCATTATCTCAACCGTTCGCATCCTTTCTGGATATCGAGCAGCGGGCGAGTTGTCAGACGAAACAATCAAGACAGTTTCTGATCTGATGCCATCAACTGTGAAGCTCTGTTCTGGTGAGGTGACGGATTATCAATCTGCGCTGGCCACCTTGCAGGAAACGGCTTTTATCCTTCTGACTGTTAAGAAAGGTGTTGAATCATGAACCCGGCAACAATCGCAACTGTAAACGCGCTTATTGAAATTGGCGTGTTTGCCTTCAAGTCTATTCGTGCTGTTCAAAATGGTGACAAGACGCCTGAAGAAATTCGCGCAGAGTGGCCCAAGCTCACTGCCAAGCTTGACGATGTTTGGGCAGAATGGGAAGCGGCGGGGAAGAGTAATGGCTAAGGTGTACGAGTTCACACCTGAATACGATCTGGCCCAGATTAAAGCATCGCGCCCAACTGGTGCGGTGCTGGTCTGGGTGTCGCCAGAAGATCCCGATAATCCTTTTACAGCCGCTTGTGCTCACAAGATCTCAGGGCCAAGGGGCATGAATGTAATTGTGCCAGGTGGCTTTAACTATGACGGGGCAAGTGTTCCTCGTGCGCTGTGGTGGTTTATCCCTCGGGCTGATGCTCGGTTCTTTCGGGCGGCAACCCTGCACGATCTGCTTTATGCAAGCCGGGAAGGTTCACGGGCTGTTGCTGATGCAATTTTGCGGATCGTAGCGGAACAAGACCGGATGCCTTGGCTCAAACGATGGGCGGCTTATATCGCTGTGCGGCTTGGTGGTCGTGCTGCTTGGGACGATGATATTCAATAATTAATACCGGATAAGTTGGGCCTTTGTTTAAAACATGCCACTCTGATCACCAGAGTGGCATGTTTACACTTTAAATTTCCTGTTGGGTAAAATATTTCATTTAAGGCGAGGCAAGAAAATAACTGATCAAGCTATCCATAATCCCGTTTTCAGTGATGAATTCGATATACTCCTGATGATGCTTGATGGACTTCCAATCTTCATCAATCAGCATTTCTTGCCTTGCTTGATCAAAGAAAATATCGACACGAATGTTTTCGGCGAAGTTACGGACGTTAGGTGGATTTTGTTTAAGATAAACAATTAATTAGTTAAGTTTTTCAGGGTTTATCTGACAGTTTAAAGTAACTCTTGTTGTCATTTCTCTACTCCATTACTGATTACAGTGGAGAAACTCGACCTGTAAAAAAACAAACTACCTCGAAAATACCATTAATGCCGTTTTTACTTCATTATGTTATAAATAGCCGATATTCTTTCGGGGTCGTTCCATATGATTCCTTAAACGACTTTATGAAATGTGAGACATTTTCATAACCGATATCAAAAGCTATTTCCGTTATTGTCAGGTCTTCTTTGCGTAAAAGCTTTTCTGCATATGTTAGGCGTTGCTTTTTAAGCCATTGTTTTGGTGGCATGTTGTATGTTGCCCGGAAATCACGGTTAAAACTGGATAAGCTCCTACCTGAAAGGTGTGCTAAATCACTAATGTTGAGTTTTAGATGGGAGGGTTATTGTGTCTGCGTTAATGGTGATATTGTTTTCTTCTGCCGACGTGATGCGCTCTTGCCCTTGTTCTGTGTATATAAAACAGGGTGAGTAACAATAAAACTCTACATCCAAGAGATCTCGTTTTAATTCCTTATCTTTAGAGTACATTAGAATCGATTTTTTGTCGCTTAGCATATGTTTAGGACATGCTTTAACGCCCCTGTTCCTGCGTACTTTGTTATAAAGTGCATTTTTCTGTATTTTTTCACTTTACAGATTTGATGTAAGACCTTAGTAATTCGGCTGTTCACAGATTGTGGAGAGTTGGCCGAGTGGCTGAAGGCGCTCCCCTGCTAAGGGAGTATACGTTAATCGCGTATCGAGGGTTCGAATCCCTCACTCTCCGCCATAAGAAAATAGCGCCTTCAAGGCGCTTTTTTTGTGTGTGATACGCAGTTCAAAAATATCTTTGGCATTATTTAAATCCCAAGTTACCTAACCGGATTTTAATAAATTTAGTGCTATAAGAAGTATAAGAAATTCTTGAACAAAGATGAATTTAAAGCTTTATGCTAAGGAATCTAATTTTTTGAGAAGCTTATACAAGCTAACATTCGTTACGATAACCTTTCTCGCTTTAACTGGAATTATGTCTTCTCGTGCGGGGGCTGGCGAGTTGAAATTAACAACGGGTGAATATCCTCCTTTTACTTCTGAACATATACCCGGTGGTGGGGTGGTTTCCGAGATCGTGGAGCTGGTCATCATGGAAATGGGGCATGATTTTGTGGTCGATTATTTGCCCTGGAAACGAGGATATATTCTTTCGAAAAAGGGTAAATACGCAGCGACATACCCCTATCTTTTGACTAAGGAACGTGAAGATGAATTTCTTTATAGTGCGCCAATAATAGAGTGGGAAAGTAAGGTTTATGTACGCAGAGATTCTGGTATTGAGTATAATAGTTCGCTCGATTTATTAGGATTAAGAGAATGTCTTCCTCATCATTACGGTGGTTTACCCGAATTAGATAAACTTCATGCCGCGGGAAGTATCAAACGGGTAAGCACACCTTATATTAAAAGTTGTTGGTTGATGATTCTTAACGGTCGTGCTGACTTCTTTGTCGAAGATGTCTTTGTTGCAGATATTTTTCGTCGAGAAGTGTTATCGGAACGATCTAATGAGGTTGTGGAATTGCAAAAAACGATAAGTACTGATTATGGGCATATCATTTTCCCAAAAGGATTTGATCAATCCGAAGAGCTCGTTGCAGGCTTTAATGATACTTTGGCTAAATTATCCGAGCGTGGTGAGATAGCAAGAATTAAAGAAAGCTTTTTAAAGCAGCATACTCAACTTGTAGATTTAATAAACTAGCCAGAGAGTTTTATATAGTAGGTGAAGGGCAAGGCTGTAGAAAAGATTTGCCTGATGAATTCGATTATTTTTCTGTCCAATCGCTTTTTATAAATTCAAATCCCACCCTAGAATGATAGGAGTTTTAAAAATTAAATGTACTTTATTTTTGGATTAAAGTTGATTGAGAAGAGGGAAAAGCCTAAATAGGATGGTAGCAAAAGAAACTAGGAATAAATTATTTATGTTATCTGCTTTGATCCTTACAGTTCTCCGCGCTTTTAAAATTTCGCCAGAACCAGCACGAGCCGTGGTGCCCGTACGAGCAAAACGTCGTAGGCAAGATTCAAATAGTAAATATCCCCGCTATTAATAATGGGTAAAGGCTTGATTTCGGGGTGATTTCCAAAAGATCATACGAAATTTACCAAGGATATTAGATTTTTACAGGGTCGCTTATCTGGTTTTCAGGGAATCTCCATGAAGGAAATTAGATTTCTGAAACAGGCGCAGAAGTTCTGGTCTTCAGATCATGAAAGCCTTTGTTGGTGGCATCTGTTTTTTACTTTTAAACGTGCTGAAAACTCACTTGCTAAGCGGTCGTCTGGTATTGCCCGGCTAGTTCCTATTTTGTTGCTTGTTGCGCTGATCACTTTATTTGCCGGGCTAACTATTCCAATTTTGCGGGTTGAGAAGTTTTTTCTCTTCGAAGATCTTATCTCTATTTCTGGTGCAATTGATCAATTGGCCAGTAGTGGTGAGTATCTAATTGCTATTGTTATTCTCTTTTTCTCGGTAATCTTTCCGACGGTTAAAATCTTGGTCGCTAATTATATTTGGCGGGCGCGGTCTGTTGGCCATAAATCGGTGCAAAGGGCAGTGAAGTTAATCGATCTGTTGGGAAAGTGGAGCATGTTAGATGTTTTTATCGTTGGCATGATCGTTATTTCCGCAAAATCATCTGGGATGGCAAATGCAACATCACAACCGGGAATGTATTATTTCGGTGCTTCAGTTATTTGTTCAATGCTTGCTGTTGTTTTACTTAAGCGTTCGCTTGATAAGATAACCCAGATTACTTAGCTTGGCGTTGTTTTTTGTCGGTTTTTGTTTGAGAGTTTTCTCCAAAGTCGCCCGTCGATTGCGGATAATCCTATGGCAATAAAGGCCATGCCCATAAAGTGAGGGACATCAAGTTTCTCGTCCAAAAATAATGCACCGAGTAAAATAGCAGAAACGGGAACAAGTAAGGTGACAAGGAGCAGGTTGGTTGCGCCTGCCCGTTCTAGGATTTTAAAATATAGAATATAGGCAACAGCTGTTGAAAGTAGGGCGAGTGCGACTAAAGATGCCCATGTTTCATTTGAAATGGTTGGTAAAGATGGCATTCCTTCGATTGCGTATGTGATCGGGAAAAGAAGAAAGGTTGCCCCCGTGACCTGTCCTGCTGCTGTAACGATTGGATTTATTGCCATCGTTTTAAAGCGCCGGCCAAAAACGCCGGCAAATGCATAGCTCAATGTCGCCCCCAAAATAGCGAGTTGGGCAAGGAGGTTTTGGTTGTCATCTGGCAAACCAAACATGAGAACCACGCCGAAAAAACCAACGATAACCCCAAGTGCCTTTAAGAGAGTGGCCTTTTCATCAGATAAAAACAGGGTTGCAACTACAACCCCGAACAGTGGGGTGGTTGCGTTCAAGATCGATGCTAGACCAGATGGGATGTATATCTGTCCCCAAACGATAAGGGTAAAGGGGATGACGTTATTCAAAATACCCATAGCTAAAAGAGCTCTCCATGCCTTTATCGTTGTTGGTACAGGCATTTTGAGGGCGAAGATAACAGTCCATAAAGCGATAGCCGCAAGTCCAACGCGGAATGTCACAATTGTAAAGGGCGGTAGTTCGGATACCGCGACACCAACAAAGAAAAAAGACCCGCCCCACAATATGGACAGGATAATTAACATTAGCCATTCACGGGCGCCCATAGCGGTATTGATCGATGCGTTCATGTCTAGGGTTCACATTCTTAAGTTTGTTTATGTACATATAGAAACGAATATATGTACAAACTATCCGTTTCTTGCTTTTGTAGGTGTGAATATAGTTAAGGGGCGGTAGTTGTAAAAATAAATGTGTAATCAGCTTTTTATGGGATGGATTAACGTATTGTTCTTTATCCAAAAAGAATACCGTAAACTATATTCCAAACTGCCGTGGTTAGTTATTTTCTGTTATTTGGTTTTATGGGTGGACATAGCGTGTTCGTCTCCCCGTTTTATTATCTATTACAATAGTGATGTTTCTTCCTTGGGTGAGATTTCTCAGACGGAATATACCCATGTTATTTTATCCTTTTTGAATGCCAGAATTGATAAGAAGGGTGTAATTGTTCTTACCCCACCAAAAAATATGTCTAATCAGTGGGAAAGCGTACAAATACTTAGGACCAGAGGCATCAAAGTTATGATTTCTTTTGGGGGCGGCTTGGCCAAGACAAAAGATTATCAAGGCTTTGTGGGGCGAGAAAAAGAACTGGCTACTGCAATTGGGGCATTCGTGCGTGCAAAACAGCTTGATGGAGTGGACCTTGATTTCGAAGCCAGCGATATGCTTCACAAAGTACGAAAAGCCAATGTCGCGGATGGTAAAAAGTTTCTGATTAAACTTACAAAGGCCTTACGTGTTGAACTGCCTGCTCCTGCTTTTTCGATTAGTCATGCGCCGCAATCTCCCTATTTAAACCCCGAATGGCACGGGGGACCGTATCTGGATATCTTGAAAGTATCAGGAGAGGCAATCGATTGGATAACAGTACAGTATTATAATAATCCGGGACAGGATGGTCCTGTAAATACAAAGGTCGTTGGGTTAAGAAAAGAAACTTATAGTACGTCTTATCGGGGATTGGTTGCCAAAGATGGTGCCCTAGCTTGGCCAAGCGGGAAAATTGTTATCGGTAAACCTGTGTATAAGGCCGATGCCTTTAGCGGACATATATCGCCAGAAGATATTATCACGCAAATTATTGCCCCATTGTATGACGAGTTTGGTGATCAGTTTGGTGGTATTGCCGGATGGCAATTTTCGACGCACACCCAAGATCACCGAGATTGGAATAGCCAAGTCGGAAAAGTACTATTCCAATAGATGGTACCTGGGGCGTTATACCCTGCCGTTTCGTACTTTGATTTTATGTCCCACTTCGACAATGGCATTGATTGCGGGGACAAGTTCTTCGCCGAGATCTGTCAGGCTATATTCTACGGATGGTGGTGATGTTGGCAATACTTTGCGATCCACGACCATCTTACTTTCAAGTTCTTTCAGGCGGGTGGTGAGCATTTTGGCTGAAATCCCATCCAAGTCGTTTTTTAATTCGCTGAAGCGGCGTGGGCCCCCGGATAGAAACCAGATTAAGTTTGTCGTCCAGGCGCCACCAAGAATGGCCATGCATTCTGATAGGGGACAATTGTAAGGGACATCTCCGCTCTGATTCTTTCGCATTTTTAAGGCCATGCTGGTGTGCTCCGGTCCGACGCTTATACTGTTTAATCTTTTATATTAATACGTTACCAAAAGGAAACTGAGTTACCTTAGTGAAACTTTATAATTAAGTATCACAATATCATATGGTTTACAAAAGTAACTAAGGATCTTACCTCATTGGCTATCACGAACAACTTTTTTGAGGAAAGATCTTATGAAACTTTATTATAAACCCGGTGCATGTTCTTTGGCGTCCCACATTGTTTTACGTGAATTAGGGCACGATTTTGATATTGAAAAAGTCGATACAGATATCAAGAAGACTGAAAACGGTGAAGATTTTTTACAGGTTAATCCAAATGGATACGTTCCAGCGTTGAAGCTTGATAACGGCGAAGTCCTGACCGAGGGCGCTGCTATTCTTCAATATTTAGCTGATCAAAATCCGGAATCAGGTCTGACCCCTGCAACCGGGTCTGTTGAACGCGCTAGACTACAGGAGCATCTTAACTTTATCTCTTCAGAGCTACACAAAGCTTTTAGTCCTTTCTTTTCTGGTAATGCCGACGGGGACGCACGCCAACCAGCGGAAGAGAATGTTGCTAAGAAACTGGCTCATTTTGAAAAAGTTCTCTCCGATGGCAGAAGCTACCTGTTGGGCGATTCTTTTTCTGTCGCTGATGCTTATCTTTTCGTTGTGAGCAACTGGTCTAACTTTGTTGGTATCAATTTGGATAAAGTTCCACATCTGGCGGCCTTTGTTAAACGGGTAGCTGCGCGCGAAAAAACACAGACAGCACTTGCAGCCGAAGGTCTTGCTTAATTGATTGGTCGTGTGTGTCCGTCCTTTGCTTAGGGCGGGCACCCTTTCAATGTGTTGATTGATAAAAAGGTAGCCATAGCATGTCCAAGGATTATCAGGCTGTTGTAAACACAATTCAGGTTTATTTTGACGGTCTTTTTCATAGTGATACAGAACGACTGGCAAAGGTATTTCATCCCAAGGCGCATTACGTTTGTGCGACGGATGACCCGCTTCTTTATCTGACAATGGATGAATATTTTCCAATCGTTGACAAAAGACCATCACCAGCAAGTCGGGGAGAGGCCCGTCAGGATCAAATACTTTCTATACGTTTTGCTGGGGATAATACTGCCTTTGTGCATCTCAATTGTGCAATTGGCGAGAAGTTTTTTACCGATTTCCTGACGCTTATCCTTGTAGATGGGCGTTGGCAGGTTATATCAAAAGTGTTTGATTTTGAAATCAAGAAGCTTTCTTGAAATTCCCGTTACCAATTATATTTTAATAACTTATAGGATGAATGTAATGCCGTACGTAAATATAAAAGTTACCGATGAAGGCGTGACCAAAGATCAAAAAGCCCAATTGATCAAAGGTGTTTCCGACCTTTTACATGATGTACTTGGGAAAGACCCAAAGACAACCTATGTTGTTATCAATGAAGTTGCACTAGAAGATTGGGGAGTAGGCGGCCTACAGGTCGATGAATACCGTAAGCTTCATTCTTCTTAGTGTTTGGAATAAGTCGCAGAAACGGGCCTCAAATACTTGAAATAGTTAGAAGCCGCTTCTGCGACTTGAAATGAATTTTTTTTGATCAGATTGTTTCCTTTACACCAACTTGTGCATGTGTGTCTTGAAGAGAAGCATTTAGTTTTGATACTTCTTTAATTGCTGATTTAAGCGCTTTGTAACATTGCGAGTCAATTGCGCTGTCCACCATGTCATCCATAATTGAAATGGCTTTTTCAATGGGCATGGCTGTACGATAGGGGCGATCAGCAGTCAGAGCATCAAATATATCGGCAACTGTTACAATTCTTGTTTCCATATTGATTTCATTGTCATGTAATCCATGGGGGTATCCTTTGCCATCCAGCCTTTCGTGATGGCCGCCAGCTATGGGGGATATGTCTGAAAAAGCGATGATGTTTTTAAGAATATTAACAGAAAACACCGGGTGCATTTTTATCATAGCAAACTCTTCATTTGTGAGCTTTCCGGGTTTATCAAGGATGCTGTTACTGATGCCAAGTTTACCAATGTCATGCAAAAGGGCAGCCCGTCTTAGCCAACGCCTTTTGTGATAGGGAACGCCCATTTGTTGCGCTATTAAATCACTATAGCCCATAACCCGTTCACTGTGGCCGTGGGTAAAGGGACTTTTTGCGTCGATAACCTTGGCAAATGCGCTTGCTATATCGTCCAGATAGTCTTCGTCGACTGTAATATCGTGGGTTGGGAAAACTAAATCTTGGATGATGTTTTCCAGATTGGGGTCCTTTATTCCATCCCAGAATTGATCTTCGACAGCAACACGTTCAAAGGCCTCAACCATGTCGGGCTCAAACCATGTTCCTGATCTGGATCGAACTTCTTCTAACGCGGCGCGTCGCCCTTCCGAGGTATGAAAAACATCTATAACCTGTGATAACAGGGCAATACGGGAAAAGACCGGGATATCATTACCGGAAACGCCCATTGGTAAGCCAGTGCCGTTCCAGCGTTCATCCAGATTTAGAATGCCATCTGCAACCTTTTGCGAGAAGCGCATTTTAAGGGCGATTTCTGCGCCGCGATGACATCGTGTTTCGATGAGTTCACGTGCAATTTCGCCGCCGTCTTGCAGTATGTTGATAATAGCGTGGAAGCGTTCGCTTAAGCTGGCCTGTAATCCGGTGTGGGAAAGGACAAACCGTAAGGCTTGTGGCAGACTGCCGTTTGTTTTTTTGAAATCGTGTTTGAATTTTTGATCATCCGTCAGGTAAAGTTGGCAAATGCGCGCTGCATTGCTACTACACCCCAAGTCTTTCAGAAGTATCATATAATATAGTTCTGAAAGATCCTGATCGCTGAGACCAATCTCTTGCCCGATATGAATACCAATCCAACAGCTTCGTACACAGTGTCCAATAGGCTGACCTTCGGTCATGTCCAAAGCGGTACTGATTGCACTGACGAGCTCAGATAAGTGCAAACTGTCTGATTTATCAATATCCTGCTTAAGGGTGTTCATATACTGGCCATGAGTTAATAATAATCACGCAGTAAAGTAACCCCAGAGAAATTAAGGTATGGTTTATTTTTGAGCAATACGCACGTGCTCCGAGTGCCTTCACATAAGCTTATGCGTTGAATTGCTCAAGACGTGTTCTGGCGACAGGGTCTAATTCCCTGCCTTATAAAGATCTGCATAGCTCTGTCTTAGGATATTTTTTTGTACTTTTCCCATTGTGTTTCGGGGGAGTTCATCAAGAAAAAAGATGTTTTTAGGCTGTTTAAAGCGGGCAAGCTGATCCCTGAGGTTTGCCAATATGTCGTCCTGTTTTAGGTCCTGTGCAGGATCGGCAATAATTACGGCAACGACGGCTTCGCCGAAATCAGGATGTTGAACACCGATAACGGCAGATTCCTTGACGCCTTCAATCGTGTCTATAACTTGCTCGATTTCCTTGGGATAGACGTTGTATCCGCCACTGATAATTAAATCCTTGGCGCGCCCGACGATGGCAACACGATTGTCATGAGAAATCGTTGCGATATCACCTGTTATAAAATACCCGTCCGGGGTGAATTCTTCGGCCGTTTTCTCTGGCATTTTCCAATAACCTTTAAAAACGTTTGGTCCTTTTATCTCAAGCACACCGGCATCTTCACTCGATGTATCTTGGGATAATCTGGCTTCAACGCCGGGCAAGGGGTAGCCAACAGTACTTGCGACGCGATCTCCATCAAGCGGGTTAGAGGTAATCATACCAGCCTCTGTCATGCCATAGCGCTCGAGTATGGTCATGCCTGTTAATTTTTCAAACTGGGTAAAGGTGTCTTCTAATAACGGGGCTGAGCCGGAGATAAATAACCGCATATTTTTACAGGTCGTGCGGTTGAATTCCGGTTGATCCAATAATCGGGTATAAAAAGTTGGAACCCCCATCATTACGGTGCTTTGGGGGATGAGCGTGATCATTTCCTTTGCATCGAATTTGGGAAGGAACCACATACTTGAACCGTTCATTAGTACACAGTGGATTGCAACAAAAAGCCCGTGGACATGAAAGATCGGCAAAGCGTGTAAAAGAATGTCGTCAGGAACCCATCCCCAGTATTTATGTAATACGGCTGCGTTACTTGCCAGATTGTCGTGGGATAGCATTGCGCCCTTAGATCGCCCGGTCGTCCCGGATGTATAAAGGATAGCGGCAAGATCATCCCCGGTTACGTCTGCAATATCTGTATGGGATTTTGCACCTTTGAACTGATCCATCAAGCTACCTGTTGCCGTGTTACTTAGCGTTAACAGGTGGGGAACAGAATTTTTCTGTGCAACAGGGGTAAGCTTATCGTGTTTTTCCGGGGTGCAAACCATAATGTGCGGTTTGGCATCCCCCATAAAGTAATCAAGCTCGTCGGCAGTATAGGCGGTGTTAAGAGGCAGGTATATGGCACCAACACGCAAACAGGCCAGATAGAGAACGACGGCTTCTTTTGTTTTCTCCACCTGTACGGCAACCCGTTCTCCAGTTTTGGTGCCTAGGGATAAGAGGGCACCTGCCATTTGCGCTGTTTGTTGATCCAACTCTCTATAGCTCAGATTATTTCCGTCTGGTGATTTAATAAAATCAGCTGACATATCTTGGGGAAAACGGGATTGGAAAAGGGCATAGAGGTTTTTAGACATAAATAAGCTCGGTGAAAAATGTATATACTGGGAAGAGAACTAGGCGGATTGATCTATGAGATCCATGGGCAAACTGGCCAGAAAGTCGTTAAAAGATCCTTGTTGAACGGTTACGTGGGTTCCTAAAAGCTGTTCTGCCAATTCTTTGTTTCCGTTTATAATTGCGTCTGTGATATCAGCGTGTTCCTGAAACGAATTGTTAAGACGGTTGCTCTGTCGCAATTGAAGGCGGCGGTATGGGGTTAGACGATTACGTAAATTTTTTGTTTGCTCGCTGAGAAACTCGTTATGGCTTCCTTTGTATATTGCTTCGTGAAAAGCAACATTTGCCTTGTAATAGCTGTCATAATCTCTGTCAGCCACCAGCGGTTCTGAGATAAGATGCAATGCTTTGAGCTTGTCACGTTCTTCATCTGTCATGCGGTCTGCAGCCAGCTTGCCACAGGTTCCTTCCAGCTCGGCCATGACTTCAAACATGTCCACGAGTTCTCTCAGGCTCATTTTTTTGACAAAAGCACCGCGTCTGGGGCGAATTTCTACTAACTGCATCATATTCAGTTGTTGCAGGGCTTCCCGCACCGGGGTTCTAGAGACCCCAAATCGTTCAGTTAACGCAACTTCGTCCAATCGTGTGCCCGGAACAATCTCCCCCAGGACAATTTCATGCTCAAGCTGTCTTCTCAAGTCATTTGACGACATGTTCGCCACGTGCGGAACTCCTGATATTTTATTGTTTTTGCTCTATTGCCTTTAACCAAAGCTTATCTCTCAAAAGCAATAGAATTGAAAACTATAATACAGGTTATTTTGTATATTTAAATATAATTATTGTATACAAGAATTATTGACTTGTATTTCAAAGCTGGCTTATTGTGTTCAGAATTGAGCTTAGGATTTAATAAAAAGCAACGGGTCATGTTCCTTGTTTGGGGAATAAATTGATCCAAACAGGGAGACTACCAATGAAAATGACAAAAAAAGCGCTAGGTCTGGCGCTGGGCAGCTTTGTGCTAACAGGTGGATTATTGGCTGAAGCTGCAATGGCAAAAAGCCTGAAAGCTTCGCATCAGTGGCCTGGTGGAAAAGGGGACGTCCGCGATGAAATGGTTCAGATTATCGCGCGCGAAGTTAATGCGGCTAATGTTGGTCTGGATATAAAGGTTTATCCGGGCAAGGCACTTTTTAAACCCAAAGAACAATGGGGCGCAATGGTAAAGGGACAGCTAGATATTTCTGCTTTTCCACTGGCCTATGCGGCGGGGCGTCATCCAGAATTTAATGCAACCAATATGCCGGGTCTTGTTAAAAACCATGACCATGCGACACGTTTGAACAAATCCCCCTTTATGGATGACATCAAAAAAATCATTGATGACGCGGGTGTGGTTGTTCTTGCTGATGCCTGGCTTGCTGGTGGGTTTGCCTCTAAAAAGCAGTGCATTCTCGGTCCAGACACAATGAAGGGGCAGGTAACCCGTGCGGCGGGTAAATCCTTTGAACAAATGCTGGTTGGGGCGGGGGCCTCTATTGCGTCAATGCCAAGTTCTGAAATTTATTCTGCCATGCAAACAGGTGTGCTTGATGCGGCGAATACGAGTTCAGGAAGCTTTGTTTCTTACCGTATTTACGAACAGGTTACATGCCTGACAGCACCGGGCGATAATGCGCTTTGGTTTATGTACGAACCCCTTCTTATGTCTAAGAAAAGCTGGAACAAGCTGAATAAAGAACAGCAAGATGCTTTGATGGCAGCGGGTAAAAAATCCGAAGATTTCTTCCTTGATGCAGCCAAAGGTCTGGATAGCAAACTGGTTGAGGCTTACGAAGGTGCTGGCGTTGAAGTGGTTACGATGAGTAACGATGATGCGGCGGCATGGCTCGAAATTGCCAAAGGTACATCTTACAAAGCCTTTGCTGAACAGGTGAAGGGCGGGGAAGAGCTGATTAACAAAGCTCTCGCTGTTGAGTAAGTAAGATATAAGTGCCTCGCAGAATTATCTGTGGGGCACTTTTCCTTGCATTGATTTACAACTTTCGTCTCTGGTCAGTACAGTATGAATTTTTTCATTGATCTCGTGCGCCTTCTTTCTCGTATATGTGGCGTATTTGCTTCTATTCTCATTGCTTCAGCGATTGTTGTTGTCTGCCAAATGGTTGTTCTGCGTTATTTCTTACAGGAATCTACGGTATGGCAGACAGACTATGTGACCTATGCGTTGGTCGCGGCGACATTGATCGGCAGCCCTTATGTTCTTTTGATTAAGGGGCATGTGAATGTGGATCTACTCCCTCATTATCTGAGCTTGTCAGCACGAAAAATTCTCGCCTTTGTCGCCAGTGTGTGCGGTCTGGCCTTTACCGTCCTGTTGGCATGGAAGGGCTATGAACTCTTTGCCGAGGCACTGGAAGGTGGGTGGGTAACCGATACCATTTGGGAATTACCAATGTGGATACCATATTTATCACTGCCTGTTGGTATTGGGTTGTTATCTCTGCAATACGTTGCTGATATATTGGCGCTATTAAGCGGGCGAGATATGCCCTTTGCAATGGACAGCCACAGTTCATTTGAGGGGGAATAGAAATGGATCCACTTTATATTGGTTTATTGGTTGCCATCGCGACGATCTTTGTTCTTTCATCTGGCATTCCTGTTGCCTTTGGACTGGGGCTGGTGGCCGTTGTTTTCCTTTTTGCTTTCGAGGGTTTTGACTCGCTTGATGTGGTTGCGGAAACTTTCTTTTCCGGCTTGGCCGAGTTTGCACTGGTTTCCATTCCCATGTTTATTGTTATGGGGGCGGCTGTTGCTTCTTCCCCGGCTGGCAAGGATTTGTACGCCGCGCTTGATCGCTGGCTTAACCGTGTACCGGGTGGCCTTATTATCTCAAACATTGGTGCCTGCTCTATTTTTGCGGCCTTAAGCGGCTCATCGCCTGCAACCTGTGCCGCGATCGGGAAAATGGGCATTCCGGAAATGCGCAAACGCGGGTATCCGGACGGATTGGCGACAGGATCGATTGCAGCTGGGGGAACCCTTGGAATTCTTATCCCGCCGTCGATAACTATGATTGTTTATGGCATTGCAACAGAAACATCTATTGGCCGTCTGTTTCTGGCCGGATTGTTACCGGGATTGCTTCTGACCGTTTTATTTATGTGCTGGTCGCTTTATACAGCATGGCGGAATGGGTACAGCTTCAAGGCACAAATCGGTGGCTACAGCTGGCGTGAAAAATTTGAGGTTCTGCCACGGGTTTTCCCTTTCCTTGTGATCATTGTCGGGGTGCTTTATGTGCTCTATGGCGGTGTGGCTACCCCGTCCGAAGCGGCAGGGGTTGGCGCGCTGTTCTGTCTGGTTCTGGTTGTTGTTATTTACGGCATGTGGCAACCACGAAAGATTTGGGCCATCTTGTCAGATTCAATGAAAGAGTCTGTGATGATCCTGATGATCATTGGGGCCTCGGCACTTTTCAGCTATACGCTTTCGTCACTTTTTGTGACGCAATCGGTGGCGGAATACATTGCTAATCTTGATATTGGTAAATGGCAGCTCCTCATTATTATCAATCTGTTTTTGTTGGTCGCCGGATTTTTCCTGCCACCAGTAGCGGTTATTTTGATGACGGCACCGATCCTGTTGCCGATTATCATTCAGGCAGGGTTCGACCCTTACTGGTTTGCTGTTGTCTTTACCATCAATATGGAAATCGGACTCATCACACCGCCTGTTGGACTTAACCTGTATGTGATCAACGGTATTGTGCCGGATGTATCGCTCCCCACTATCCTCAAAGGGGCACTTCCCTTTATGCTCTGTATGGTTTTGGCTATCGCCATTCTTTGTGTCTTCCCTGAGATTGCAACTTGGCTACCCAATTATCTGATGGGTGGAGCATTATAGCGAAGCTGTCTTGTTCTTGGGATGGTGATAAAAATCGGTTGATCAGTTTTGGTCAGCCGATTTTTTATATCTCGCTGGTATCTTTTGTTCACTAAGATGCTGGATTGGCTTTATGCTTTTGCCAATTAGCAAAGTAATCTTGGCATAGATCTGTGTATTACCAAGTAATCTGGTCTTGAAGCGTGACAGTTGAAACATCTGGATGCTGAAATTTTAAATAAATGGGTTGCAAAGGAATCTATCTTCTTTATTGATTTGCTCGTTCACGGTTCTGTTCGTACGTTTTATATGTGTGCGATGTAACTCTTGTTTTTGGATCAGGCTATTATATGACTGTTGATACTACTGATTTCCCCCGAATTCTTAACGAGATCAAAGAAGAAATCCAACCTTTCTTTGGAAAGGGAAAGCAAGCAGATTACATCCCCGCTTTGGCGAATGTACCCGGCGATAAATTTGGCATGGCTGTTCGTACCGCCGATGGGCAAGAATTTATTGTGGGCGATGCGAAAGAAGATTTTTCTATTCAGTCTATTTCAAAGCTTTTTACCCTTATGCAGGTGTTAGGGCTCGGTGACGAAGATATATGGTCGCGTGTTGGTCGGGAACCGTCAGGAACGGCTTTTAATTCCTTGGTTCAGCTGGAATATGAACAGGGTATTCCCCGCAACCCCTTCATTAATGCGGGGGCAATCGTTGTAACTGATATTCTTGCAAGCCGTTCAGCAGATGCGTCCCGCCGGATTATTGACTTTTATCGGATGCTTTCGGGGAATGAGGAAAACCGTCTGGATGAAGAGGTTGCCATATCTGAAAAGGAATGGGGCTATCGGAATGCTGCTTTGGCTAATCTGATGTGTAGCTTCGGCAATATTAAAACACCCATTCCAGACTTGTTGGATGTGTATTTCAGGCAATGTGCGCTGACCACATCCTGTCTGGACCTTGCCCGTGCGGCGATGCCATTGGTCTGCGGCGGCTATTCGCCGATTGCAGACGAACAGATTATGACAAGCCGGGACGCAAAGCGAATTAATGCTTTGCTGCTTACTTGTGGCCTTTATGATGCTGTCGGATCGTTTGCCTATACAGTTGGCCTGCCAGCAAAAAGTGGTGTCGGCGGTGGCATCATCGCGGTGTTACCAAAGGAATTTTCCATAGCCGTCTGGTCACCGGAACTGGACCGCTATGGTAATTCTTATGTTGGCGGAAAAGCACTAGAGTTATTTACAACCAAAACCGATCTTTCAATTTTCTAAGTCAATTCTCTACTGCGTCCAAAGGTCCCGGTAGTGTTGGGGCCTTTTAATTTGACTTTGTTGGGTTTATCAATAAACATGTATTTATAATGAATGTTTATAGGGAGAGCAAAATGGCTTTACTACACTGGCTTGAAGTTGCGTTTCTTTTTCCGGGAAATATTGTTGTTCAAAAGCTAGGGATCAGCCTTGAGGAGGACGGCGGAATTTTACGATCTTTTATTAATATGTGTGTTTGGGGCATTGTAACTGGCACCATAGCCTTTTACGCGCTATAGGCTTTTTAAGATGATCTACCGGCCCGAATTTTTTGCCTTGCCGTCATCTTTATCTGGTGATGAGACGCATCAGATTTTCGATCGGGCCACGTGTGAAGAACTTGGAATATGCCCAGACATAGAGGCCTGTCGCGAAGATAAAAATCCCAGAGGCAAGAACTGCATCATCTGTGGTGCCAGATGCATTCTGTCCATCAAGAAGCCCTAATGCTTCCAATGCCCCCATGCCGAAAAGGATATGGGCAACATATAGAGTAAGCGTCTGCCTGCCGATTTGATTACAAAGCTTAAAGCCAAATATTTTCGACAAACGAGGGGACTTTGCAAACAAAGAGCTTACCCACAAGCTAAAGGCCAGAACCATACAAGCGCTTGCCATACCCGCAATCATATAAAAAGGCATTGGCGGAATTGGCTCGGTCGTGGCGATATCCAATAAATCCTGTTCAGCTCCAGAGAGCAGGGCAAGGGTGAAAAGGGATAGCCCCTCAACAGTAAGCAAGGCGATCAAACCGAAAATAAAAAGCTGTAGCTGTGTTTGAACTTGGTCCAGTGACAACCTGCTGAGAAGTATGCCGAAAAGAAAGAAGGCCAACCAAGGGATAACGGGGTGCCAACCATTGAAAAAGAGATTGGTAATGAAACCTTCGAAGGTCCAAAAATTGTTATAAGTGTAAGTTTTCCAGTCCCAACCGACATCGTAATCCAGGGTGAATAACATAATCACAAAGCAGATGATCAGGAAGATTATAGAGAAGATCAATCCACCAGAACTCATGCGGATGAAAAAGACACCAAAAAAGAAATATAGTGCATAGTAATGCAAAATATCTGCATCAAAAATCAGGCTGTTTAAAAGGCCGATCGCAAGAAGAAACAATGCTCGCTTTGTGGTGAGCCAGATCAGGTGATCATTAAAGTCATGATTAAAGTCGTGCTTATCTGCGGCTTTGTTTGATGCCAAGCCAAGGCCGATACCCGCCAATACAACAAACGTCGCCGCAGCACGGCCTTCCAACGCGCCAACAAAGTTTGTTGCCAGAAAAGACCCTTGTCCTTCTGCGCCGATGGCAACCGTGAAGTTGACCAGAACCATACCAACAAAGGCGATGAAACGGGCAAAATCCAAACCTTCTAGGCGTGCAGACGGTGTCATAAATCTTTCCTGTGTAATGACCTTTTCATTCATACCCAGTTGTTCATTTATTTTACAGAACAATTCTATAGGTATTAGCAGGGTGGTCATACGTGAAGCAAGCTGACAGGTTACTGACAAAGCCCCAGAAATAAATCGAGAAATAAATCGAGAAATAAATCGAGAAATATAACCAAAATTATATGATGTCTGTGGTCTGATAAAAACAGTATCGAATGATGGAAATAAAAAAGCAGCCGCTGGAAACGGCTGCTTTATACATAACGTGTGTTGCAAGCGCTTGTAGGCTAGCTTGCTTTTAAAATCGCGACCATTGTTTCCATCGACGTTTTCAGCGCTTCAAGATCTGCACCTTGTGGAACGGCCTTTTGCGTACAATTATTTAGCGCGACAACATGATCCATAAAGAGACGGTTTTGCGGGTATCTCTTGTTATATCCTGCTACGACTTGGCTTTTATAGGCATCTACTTGTTCCTGTAGCTTGCTGGCTTTGCCCTGATCACCGTTGCTGAATTTAAGCAGTCCAGGTGTAACAATTTCGTTTTGGATATAGCTGTTATAGGCACCCAGACCGTCTTGAACCTTAGCAACATCAGATGAATCATAGGATGTCTGATCAAGTTTGGCATCAAGAAAATCAATGAGGGCTTGGCACCCTTGCATATCATTGATGGATGGTTCTGCCCTAGCCGGCTGGCTTAGGATGATGAATGCACCTAATACGAGGTATGTAACTGTTTTCATTTTATTATCCGTAATTAAAAAGTGGAAGGTTTATCAAATGATCTTTGAAATTTGAACAGAGCGATCCTGTTCACAAAGATTGGGGATCTTGTGTTTATAGGTTTTTCTTAAACGGTACTTGTGAGGTTGTTTATGAAAAGGGGCTATATGATGGGAAGTGTCGGGTCTCCACCTAGTAAAGTAGGATCGTCACCTAAAACGGTTTCCATAATGCTTCCGCCGCCAGACGTGGTGACAACAACAAAGCCGTCGCTAGCGGTATTTGTTGTTGTTTGGGGATCAGTAAACACAGGTGAAAAACCGGACCCCAGTAAATCGCTTAAGGGAATAACCGATGTGGTTGTTTCATCAGATGTATCGATTCCGCCAGACTGGGTTTCTGTCCCGTCGATTGGTGCCGCGGTGCTTAATATCTCTGTGGGGTCCAATACGCCTTGTGTACTCAACAATTCCAGAATTGTACCAATGCTTTGGTGGTATGATTGCCCGCTTAGGCTGGTGGTGTCTTCTGGGGATAACGCAGTTTCTTTTGTTGTGCCTGTGATGATAAGAGACGCCAGAGGATCATCAAGCTCTTCGTCTAGTAAATTGAGGTGCTGGGTATCTTCTAAAAGAGAATGGTCGTTCCCCCGCGCTGTGTGCGTCTCTCGAATTTCTGAAAGCTGAACGGTTCTATCTTCTGCTTGCGGAACAATTGATGCTGTTCCAGGTAAAGCGATATCTTCCTCGCTCTGGAGTGCAGGAAGTGTTTCAAACAGACCTTCAACCCCCAAAATGATAAAAGAAGCATGCAATTGATAGTCATAGGGATCGCGCCGTGTATTCTTTTGACGCTTTTTATAATACAGCGCCAAAAGATCAGATTTGCTTTTCCATGCTAGCCGTTTGGAACGGGACGTCATAACAGAAGGGGGTGAACCTGCGTTCTTTGAGGTGTCATCCTGATCTGATGCAGAGTTTGAATCCGTAAAGAGAGCATTCAAAGACGTATCCGTATCCTCTGGATCGTAAAACACAGGGGGGATGAACATAAAGATAAATTCTTCACCGAGTTGTAATTTCTCTTTCAGGCGCTTTCTGGCGCGTGACAATCTGCTCATTACTGTGCCAATTGGTACAGAAAGGCTTCTGGCTGCTTCTTCATAGCTATGGCCAAAGGAAACGATCTGTTCCAGAACTTCCTGATCTTTTTGCGGCAGGTTCTTAAGAACATCCTGCACACGGTTCAAGAGGGACCGGTGCTCTATTTCCTTAGCAAAACAGATGTTGTTCTGGATGCTGTCATTTTCAATTTCGGTTTGAGACTGCAACTCCTTTTGCCGACGCTTTATCTGGTTAATCCAGAGGTTCTTCATCATTGGGAATAACCACTGTTCCATTTCATAAGCATCGTTATAGAGATGCTTTTTTGCATGGGCACGGCCATAGGTTTCCTGAAAAAGATCGGAAGCCAGGTCGTCATCTTTTGTTAAATATCTGGCATAGCGTTTAAGCTTTGGCATAGAGGTTTCTAATTTTTGCTCAAAATTCAACTGCTTGGGCCTTATCAAATATGTTTGTGTCTAATTGTTTTTGCGCAAGCATTGATGCCGCACGTATTAAATAACATCTTCTGGTGGTAAAATGATTGCTGCACCATACCTGCCTAAGCCAGAGTATCAAGCGTATTATGGTTCAACATGTTAGTCAGGATATCAGTATCAGAGGTTCCAGTAGGCCAACCAAGGCTAGAGAGTGTTTGGTTTTCGAGAACAATGATGTGATCTGTAACACCATCCTGATTGGTATCAATGTTAATATTAACGCCGTTTGTTCCTTGACTGAAATCCAGATATTGATCGAGATTGGATGCTGTCTGCGCCGTATTGAGTAAATCGCCGAGGTCGATAACATCATCAAACCGGAAGTCTTTGATGATATCTGTTTCAGCCGGGCCATTGGTGGCAATGTCTGCCTGACGGAATACAAATCGATCACTTCCACCAACGCCGTACATAATGTCATTCCCACGACCACCAGTGATTATGTCATCACCCCCGACATTATGACCGGTACTCATTGGATAGGTTTGGCTATCCCCGTAAATGATGTCATCGCCATCACCGCCATCGATAATATCATTACCGCCTAGTGCAAAGTTAAACCCGACCCCCGGGATATAGCCGTTTTGATGTATGGCGTCGCCCCAAATACGGTCGTTTCCGCTGCCACCATAAATGATATCATCTCCACCGGAATAGGTGTTCGTGTCAAAGACGTTTATTGTCGCTGCGTCCCCAATGATTGCATCATCACCATTGCCGCCGTAAATAACATCATTTCCACCGTTTGAATCGTTTAGCAAACTGCCATCGCCATAGATGTCATCATTGTCGTCATCACCATGAATGATATCGTTTCCACAAACTGAATCGCTGATGACCCCGGCATCGCCGAAAATGATATCCCGACCGGCACCACCGTTCAGGGTATCGTCCCCTCCGACGGAGCTCGTCAAATAATTACTGTCACCATGCAGGTGGTCGTTTCCACCATCGCCGTTGATCACATCATCACCTGTAACAACATTATTTAGGAAAGTGCCATCGCCGAAGATCGTATCGTCGGTGGCAAGTCCGGTGATTTGATCATCCCCAAAAGACGTAGAGGTTTGGTGCGTGATTGTGACCGATGATGACAATCCGCCGCTGCTTGCCAGAATATTATAGGAACCAGCCGTCCAGGCATTATCGGCTGAAAAGATAATGGATGAAAACGGCGCAGTTACTTCCCATGCGGAGCCGTTGCTTCCGGGAACCATTGTACCCTGATTAAGGACCGTCCCGGCGGGGAAACCCTGTAATAGAATAGTTTCCGTCGAGGACAGATTGTGGGCAAAGGTAATCTGATAAACATTATTTGCGCCATCACCAACAATAATACCGCTATCGACCAGAACATCATTTCCGTCTCCGCCCCTCAGCGTAATTGGCTGATTGTTAAAGGTTCCCTGATCTCGGATTGAAGTGGGCAGTAGGTTAAGGGATAGACTTAAGAAAGGGGCAGGGGGAGTATTAATCCCGTCAGCTTTGTTATTGTCGGTTGTTACCAGTTGATTGGCAGTCAGACCAAACTCTAACTCTGTCGGATCAATAACGCCTTGACGGCTTAACAGGTCGATTGCGTTTCCCAAGTCATCGCTGTATTGGCTTCCTCCGCCCCCAACGAGTGCTACGGCATCCCCCGCTGCCGTCTCGATGGGGGCCTGATCCAATATCTTGGCAAGCTCTTCTTTTTCTTCTTCTGAAAGGGCGGCAATGATCTCTGCAAAGTATTCGGGATTACCCAAAGCGCTGGCGAATTCAACCAGAGTATCATCCGCACTGGCAGCAGCCCCAGAAGGCATCACATCACTGGTAAGGGTATCAGGCTTGATCAGGTGATTTAAACTTGCATCAAGCTCTGGTGAAACAGAGGTTGTTTGTGTGTTTGTTTCTTGGGCGAGTGCAGAATTTTTTTCAAGGCGTGTCGTCATAGCTTTTTCCCGTAAAATCGTTGTCTGACAAGCAAACAAATTCGAAAGTTACTAGGACTACAGCCCGGATTTCTTTTTATTCCATTTTTTTTGAATTATTTTTTTGGGGGGAGAATTAGTTCCGTTTATTTGTTCGTTCGATCTTGAAAAGATGTTTCTAAATGGATTTGAAACGCGCGCTTTATATGCTGTTGAGCTGCTTTTTCAGCCGCTTCAGGATTACGATTTTTTATTTCTTCAATTATGCGTTGGTGCTCTTCATAAAGTGGGTTTGGTCGGTCTGAAGGAAGATACTTCACTCCACGAAGGAGAGCCATCGAGTCAGAGATCGCTTCAAAGGCTTTAATTAAAAAGCGATTATGGGCCGCATTATAGATAGCGTGATGAAGCTCCCAATTGATTTGGTTTAAATCTCTAGGGTCCTTTGCTTCGCGCCCTTTCTCCAAGATATATTCCATATTCGCTATTTCCATGTCTGAGGCATGTTGAGCGGCGAAACGAGCGGCGATGCCTTCTAGTTGCTGGCGTAGGGCATATAATTCTGCAACTTCTTGCGGGTTTAATTCTGCAACGATAGCACCTCTTTGAGGTTCGAACGTGAGGCGACCCTCGGACTGTAATCTCCGAAAAGCCTCACGCACAGGCGTGCGGCTCACATTCAATGATTTTGTGAATTCTGATTCTCGGATCCGTTCCCCAGGATGGTATTGTCCATCACGAATAGCTTGAAGTACTTCTTGGTATACATATTCACCCAGTGAGGGTTGGGCACTTTTACTCTCTTCTATTTTATTATTTTTATCACTCATGATCACTACGTTAACTTATTGTTTTCAAAAATAGAAGTTACGATAAATTAACTCATCTTGCAATATATTGACTTTAATGTATTAAAATGTATACAATTAAGTACATAATCAAACTTCCCTAGATTGGGTTGTTAAAATATAGCAGGAGGTTCCTTTCTATGAATGGTAGAATCAAAATTGTCGCCCTAGCCTTAGCCTTGGCGATCGCAACAACAATACTTCCATCTTTTGAAACAAAAGCGGCTGACTTTCCGAAAAAACCTTTGGCGATGATTGTAGCTTATTCACCTGGCGGGGGGACTGATACAGCCGCACGCGTAATTGCTAAATATGTTCAACCTCACTTGGGGCAAAGACTTATTATACAAAATAAGCCTGGCGCTGGTGGCCAAATTGGCTTTACGGCATTAGCAAACGCTAAGAATGACGGTTACAAAATTGGATTTATTAATATTCCGTCGATTTTCATGGTTAAAATGCTGCGCGATAATGTGCCGTATGAGATGTCAGATTTTGAGGCTATCGCAAATATTCAACTGGACCCGGTTGTACTGACTGTAAAAGCCGATAGTCCTTATCAAACATTTGAAGAGTTTATCGATGCGGTAAAAAAGAACCCTGGTAATATTAATGTTGGCGGTGATGGGCCTCAATCTAACAACCAATTACAAGTTGTTGTTGCTGAGGATAAGCTGGGAGTCGATGTGAATTTTGTTTCATTCAACGGCTCTGGACCTGCTATTACGGCGACGTTAGGTGATCAGGTTGTTGCTTCTGTTCCATCAGCGAGTTCTGCGACAAGCCACATACAAAATGGTCGGTTACGTGCCTTAGCCGTCTTTGCTAATGCACGGTATAAATACCTTCCCGATGTACCAACGATTAAAGAAGCATCTGGTGTTGAAGTGCCGGCTATCGGTGCCTCAATGCGTGGTGTTGCTGTTCCTAAAGGTATGGATCCTGCTCGTAAAAAAATCATTGAAGATGCATTTGCAAAAGTGATGAAAGATCCAGATTTTATAGCGCATGCAGATAAAATGGGCTTACCGCTACATTATATGAATGCAAAAGATTTTGATGCTTATCTCAAAACAGCTGCTGAATCTGTTGAGAGCTATGTTTCATTATTAAAATAGTAAAGAAAGCCTGAAAGGAGTATGTGATGCGCCAAGACTTTATGGATAAATTGTTTTCTTTATTGATGATAGTTTTTGCTATCACCAGTGGGATTGTGGCTTTTCAGTATTCTTATGAATCGTCATATTTTCCACGTCTCCTTTCGGCATTCATTGCTACGGTAGCGTTACTCCTTTTAATTCGCCTTCGGTCATCTTCAAATACAAGGGAAGGAGATGTGGTTGATGGGGCGAAGGATCAACTTATAGCTGGTTTTAGTGTTTTTACGGGCATCGCACTTTATGCATTTGGCATACAAATTATCAACTTTGAACTTTCAACAATAATTTTTATTGCCGGGTTTGCCTTCTATCTCGGGTACCGAAATTTATTGATTATTTGTGGTGTTAGCCTCGGCGTTACAGTTCTTCTTTACGGTATTTTCTTTGAATTCTTGGCGGTAAGTCGTCCTGAAAGTCTCTTTTTACAGTAAGGACGAAGGTTATGTTTGATAATATTTTGCTTGGATTATCAGCACTCTCGGACGTTACAATGTTGGCTGCTATTGCCGCAGGTGTGCTCGGTGGCGTGATGATTGGGGTTCTGCCGGGATTAAGCAGTACGATGGGTGTTGCTTTGCTTATTCCGGTAACATTTTCTATGCCGCCGCAAGTCGGTTTGGCTATGCTAGGCGGTATTTACCTCTCTTCTACTTATAGTGGTTCAATTAGCGCAATTCTTTTGAATATTCCGGGCACTTCAGCTGCTGTTGCCACGTTGTTAGATGGGCATCCTATGTCAAAGAGGGGACAGTCGACGCGCGCAATTTCATTGGCAACTTTTGGTTCCTGTATTGGTGGGTTGATTAGTGTTGTTGCCCTTCTTTTTATTGCTCCACCATTAGCAGAGTTTTCTTTAATGTTCGGTTCTCCCGAATATTTCTTACTGGCTGTATTTGGTATTACAGTTATTGCATCTTTATCCGCAGGAGCGATGGAAAAAGGCTTAATTGCCGGCGCAATCGGTTTGATCCTGAGTACTATCGGCAATCACCCTTTGACAGGAGAGATGCGCTATACCTTAGGATTACCTTCTTTATATGATGGAATTCCATTAGTTGTATCGTTAATTGGTCTGTATTCAATTCCTGAAGTAATTGATATGATTGCCAAGCGTAATCAGTCTGAACGCCCGCTTATCGATACTGATGCTTCCAATCCGTTCACTTTTTTACCAGAAGTTTTAAGCCAGAAAATAAATCTACTTCGTTCTAGTTTAATTGGGATAGTTGTTGGGATTATACCTGGTGTGGGATGCAGTGTCGGAGGCTTTTTGTCCTATGATGCTGCTAAGCGTATATCCAAGAAACCAAAAGAGTTTGGTAATGGTTCACCTGAAGGCGTCATAGCATGTGAAACGGCTAATAATGCTGTAACCGGGGGGACATTGATTCCGTTGCTCACGCTGGGAATACCCGGAAACCCAGTGACAGCGGTTTTGTTGGGGGGGATCATGATACATGGTTTACGCCCTGGTGCTGAACTTTTCACCCTGAACGCAGAAATCACCTATGGCTTTATTCTCAGCTTGTTTGTCGCCAACCTTTTGTTTGTGCCCGTTGGATTATTTATTGCGAAATATTGCGTGCGCATCATTCAGGTGCCGCGATCAATTCTCGCGCCGACAATCATGACTTTGGCAGTTGTGGGGGCTTACTCTATTCGTAGCTCGATTGAAGATATCGCGATTATGCTTTTTGTTGGTGCCGTTGGGTTTATCTTTCAGCTCTTTAATGTGCCCAGGGCACCCCTAGTACTTGGCTTGGTACTGGGAACTTTGGCCGAAGGCGAATTAGCAAGATCCCTAGCGCTGGTTCATGGTGATGTCCTTGCTTTCGCAACTCAATTGGTAACGCGTCCTATCTCTTTTGTAATTCTACTGTTTTGTTTCTATGCCCTATATCAAGGCATCGTACAGCATCGTAAAAAATCTAAAATTCTTGATGATTAATAATGTCTTTATGGACAGAGAGGAAGATTATGAAATCACTTTTCGCAACCTGTGTTCTCGCCTGTACTTTGTTGGTCAGTGCTTGTGGAACCACATCAACGCCAGACCCTGAAATTAATCTAAAAGGGCCACTAGCACTTGATGAAAAAGGAATAGTTGAATTATCTGGCAGTGGATTTGTTCCAAACTCAGATGTGACATTGGTCTTTAGAACGATAGACGGTGTAGAAAGCGATATCACTTATGCCGTCGATCCTGCGCCAAAAGCTGATGGCAAGGGAAATTGGGTCACGACATGGTCTTACGGTCGCTTTGTGAAAAAGAAATTAGTTGCTGCGGGTGACTATACCCTGATTGCAACAGATACTGATTTTACGCCTTTGGCCCAAGAGGTTGTAAGCTTCAAATAATCCATTTGAGTATGCACCTGTCATGAATTTGGCAGGTGCATATTTTTGTCATAAGAAAAGTGAAAGATTATTCATGACCAACGTTAGTGCCATTCGACATTTCTGCCCTATTCGCCGCGTGGGAGAGGGTGAATTACATCATTTTTTTGGGTATTATAATAAAAATGTTTGGGACCGTACTGGCAGATATTTTTTATCAAACCAAGTACAGATGATGACACAGAATTTAACTGGAAATGAGGTGGCGACGGTTGGGTATTTTGACTTGGATGATGGTGATAAATATATGTCTATTGGTTCCACTACGACATGGAATTGGCAAATGGGTTGTCAGTTGCAATGGTTAGAGGGCAACAAAGGTCATCATATTATCTATAATACACGTAGCGAAGACGGTGAAGGGACTGTTTATCCTGATTTCTGTTCCACTATTTACAACGTGGAAACAGGCATAGAAAAAAAACTACCTTTACCTATTTATGTCGTAGCCCCAAATAGTGAGTACGCATTATCTGTTGATTATTCACGCTTTCAAGAAACGCATCGTACAATTGGCTATAGTGCAACACATCAAGAGCCTGAATTACCTTTGGCGCCAGATAACGATGGTATTTGGCGTATGGATATTGAAACAGGCAGCTATAAGTTGATCCTGAGCTTGAAAGATCTGTTCAATTATCGCCATGTACCTTCCATGGATAAGGCAATTCATTGGGTCACTCATTTGGAAATTTGCCCAAATTCTTCACGATTTTTATTTATCCATCGCTGGACAGAGCGTGTTGAAGATGAGTTCTGTTTTTTACATCGACTGTTTACCATTAATGAAGATGGTAGCGATCTAAGATTATTGGAATGTACAGATCATCCAATTCCACAATTGGCGAAAGATTTTGACCCAGATGCTTTGGGAACTTTTGATTATGAAAAATCGGAATACCAAATTTCTCACCCTGTTTGGAAAGACGACGATACAGTAATCGTATGGGGGCCACATAAGGGGAATATTCATTATCACCTTTATGATGATAAAACCAATCAAGTTAAGGTCCTTGGCAAAGAGCATCTGACGGAAAATGGGCATATGACCTTTTCAAAAGATGGTCGTTGGTTGTTGTCGGATACTTACCCTGATGATGTTACGAATGAACGTTTCTTAATCTTGTATGATGTTGAGAATAATCAACGTTATAATATTGGCAGTTTTTATACTCCGGCAGATCTTGGCAAACACAATCGTTGCGATCTACATCCAAGATGGAGCCCGGATTGTCAGCAAGTTTGCATAGATTCTGTTCATGAAGGTTCCCGCCAACGTTATATTATTGATGTCTCAGAGCTGGTGAATAGCTAGGTATTTTGGGGGTGACAGGTGGAAATTCATGTCATTGTTATCATTGCAATAGGAACTTTCCTTGTCTCCTCCTTTAATGCGGCTATTGGACCAACGGGCGGCATTCAACTGGCTTTGGTTGCATCTTTATTGCCTCCGCAACTCTCTATACCTGTACATGCTGTTATTTCGGGCACATCTAGTCTGACACGGTTTTATCAGTTTAGATCGTCGGTTGATTGGTTTTTTGTTCTTCGCTTTTGTCTTGGTTCTATTATCGGCACCAGCGTTGCTATTGCTGTTTTTTTTCAGATTGACGAAGGTCTTTTACTCGTCGTTATCGGTAGCTTTGTTCTCTTTAATAATTATATTCCTTATAAGGACTTTATTGGGAGCAAAGCTGTATCTTATCTGGATTTTATTATTGGATTAATTACGGGTGCTTTGACCGTTTTTGTCGGAGCAACAGGCCCTGCTGTTTTTACGTATATAGCAGCATCAAGAGGACATCGGGAAGCCGTTCTGGGAACTGATGCTGCGTGCATGTCATTTCAGCATTTTACTAAGGTTATTGGTTTTTCCTTGTTGGCCTTTTTACCTCTAAAGTACCTTTCGATTCTTATAATTTTCGGGTTATGTGGAATTTTTGGTACTTCAGTAGGTGTTGTATTTGTCCGAAAAATGCCAGAAAAATTTTTCCAAACTGCCTTTAAGTTCGTAACGACTTTAGTCGGGGGGTACTTGATCGTATTGGGCTTGTGGTCTTAAGAATGTAATTCCTGTTTTTTTTACTTACTACTAAGACAAGATTATTTTTTAATAAAATCAAATCAAGAAATTAGCCAAGATTTCATTGTTGGTGATGTCCTGAAATTTGATGCCGTTTTCGTGGAATTTTTCCATCAGGGTTTCGAAGTTCTTCGGGTTCTTGGTTTCGATACCGATCAGGATGGAACCGAAGTTTCGGGCGGATTTTTTCAGGTATTCGAAACGAGAAATATCATCTTCATCGCCAAGCAGGAAAAGGAAGTCTTTCAGGGCGCCGGGGCGCTGAGGCATGCGAAGGATGAAGTATTTTTTGAGACCAGCATGTCTTAAAGCGCGTTCTTTTACTTCAGGCAGGCGTTCAAAGTCGAAATTACCACCAGAGGTAACACAGACAACATTTTTGCCCCGGATCGTTTCAGGATCAAGGGATTGCAGAATATCAATGGTCAGGGCACCTGCGGGTTCCAGAACCACGCCTTCAATATTAAGCATGGTGATCATGGTGGCGCACAGGCGATCTTCCGGGGCAAGGAGGACGCGATCCGCAGAAAAATCCTTGAGCGCCTCAAAGTTATGTTCCCCGATCAGGGCAACGGCAGCACCATCGACAAAGTTATCAACGCTTTTTAATTTGATACGCTCTCCGGCGGCAAGGCTTTCTTTCAGACTTGGTGCACCTTCGGGTTCCACAAACCAGAAATCTGTCGCTGGGGATGCTTCTTTAAGGTATTGGGTCACACCTGCAGCTAAGCCACCGCCACCCGTTGGCATGATCAGGGTATCAAGGGGTGCACCGCCCAATTGATCCATAATTTCCAGCCCGATGGTCGCCTGTCCTTCTATGATATCCGGATGGTCAAAGGGCGGCACCATAAAGGCACCTTCTTCATCCGCGAACCTGTGGGCTGCTTCGTAAGCCTCGTCAAAGATATCCCCGACCAGCTTAACATCAATGTACGAACCGCCAAAGGCGCGGGTCTTGTGAATTTTTTGCTGCGGCGTTGTGGTCGGCATAAAGACCGTACCACGCTTTTTGAAATGGTTACAGGTATAGGCAAAACCCTGCGCATGATTTCCGGCAGAAGCACACACAAATTGCTGCTCGGCAAATTGTCGATCATCTGTTGCTCCATGACCCTTCTCAAGCGCCTTGCTGAAAAAGTTAAAAGCCCCACGGATTTTATAACTGCGAACCGGGGTCAGATCTTCGCGTTTGAGATAAACGTTACAGTCGTATTTATCCGACAGAAAACGGTTATGCTGTAGCGGCGTTTCCGAAAAAACAGTCGAAATATTCTGCCGCGCTTTCTGAACGGAACCCTTGAATGCAGTCATTATCTCTTAACCTTTGAAGAACAACAGCTATTTGTATAGTCGCTCCGTGGGTTTTTGTATAGGGCATATGCGAATAGCTCTCATGCATTCTCGGTAGATCTGTGAAGGAATATTGGCTTTTGACAATTACCTCAGAAAATCTACTGTTTCCTTTTTCCCATCCAGATTAAGCTGTGCCTCAACGGGGGCTGTTGTGCTGATGAGCTTTCCGCGGCGTATCACAAACAGTCGGGCAGGGCGCAGGCGGATGGCTTCGATGGGGTCTTGAGCTTGTAAAATCACCAGATCAGCAAAATTGCCTTTGGCAATGCCATAATCCGGCAGGTGCATCACCTTGGCGGAGTTTTCTGTGACGGCTTTGAACATGGCTTTGGTTTCGGCGACGCCTGTCATCTGCGCGACGTGGGTCGCCATGTGGGCGACTTCGAGCATGTCGTGGCTGCCAAAGCTGTACCAAGGGTCCATCACACAATCATGGCCTAGGGCGACGTTAATGCCCATGGCGGCCATTTCCTTGACCCGTGTCATGCCACGTCGTTTTGGATAGCTATCGTGGCGACCTTGCAATGTGATGTTGATCAGGGGATTGGGAATGGCCGTGATCTCTGCTTCTTTGATCAGGGGCAGGAGCTTGCTGACGTAGTAGTTATCCATGGAATGCATGGAGGTCAGGTGAGATCCGGCAACACGACCCTGTAAGCCTAAGCGCACGGTTTCGCTGGCAAGGGTTTCGATGTGGCGGGAATGCGGATCATCGCTTTCGTCGCAGTGCATATCAACCAGCAAGCCGCGATCAGCCGCGATTTCACAAAGCGTTTTTACGGAACGGGCGCCATCATCCATGGTGCGTTCGAAATGGGGAATGCCGCCCACAACATCAACGCCCATATCTAGGGCACGTTTGAGGTTCTCTGCCGCTTTTTCATAGCGGTAATATCCATCCTGAGGAAAGGCAACCAGTTGAATGTCAATCCACGGGGCGAGTTCTTTCTTGGCTTCGAGCAGGGCACCAACAGCAAGCAGGCGATCGTCGCTGGTATCCACATGGCTGCGTATCGCCAAGGTACCACGGGCGATCGACCAGCGGGCGAGGGCGTGTACACGTTCCTTGATTGCTTCGTGGGTCAGATGCGGTTTCAGTTCTCCCCAAAGCTGAATGCCTTCCAGCAATGTCCCGCTTTCGTTCAATCTGGGTTGACCAAGGCTGAGCGTGGAATCAAGGTGGAAATGCGGATCGATAAAGGGGGCGGTGACCAGATGCCCTTTGGCATCAATGATCTCTGTCTGTCCCTCGATAATGCCATCCGTAATATGCGGATTGATTTCGACAATACGGTCGTCCTTAACGGCGATATCAACGCTGTTTTTAGCATCTGTGCTATCAGCAAGGCGGGCGTTTTTGATAATGAGATCAAACATGGGGAGTTCCGTTAATTATCGTTCATTAAATACAGTTGCCGAGATCAAGTGCCAACATCGTGTCTAGTTCGCCTCAAGTTCGTTCTCCTCTGCGGAAGGGAACCAGAAGTGCTTTGGGGTAACTGGCTTTACGGGCCATGATCACCATCGCAACGATACTGAGAATATAGGGCATCATAAGGAAGAATTGATAGGGGATCAAAGCCCCAGCCGTTTGCTGTGCACGTACCTGTAACGCATCAAGTCCGGCGAACAGTAGTGCGCCGATCAAGGCCTTGCCGGGTTTCCATGACGCAAAGATAACCAGTGCGATGCAGATCCAGCCGCGACCGTTGATCATGCCAAAGAAAAAGGCATCAAAGGCCGACATGGTAATAAAGGCGCCGCCCACTGCCATAAAGGCACTGCCGACCATCACGGCGCCTGTCCGGATTGTCAGAACGTTAATGCCCTGTGCTTCTACCGCCATGGGGTTTTCCCCGGCCATACGTACGGCAAGGCCGAGGGGTGTCTTGTACAGTACATACCAGACAATAGGCACTAGGATCAGGGCGAGATAGGTAAGGGGCGTCTGGCTAAAGAGCGCTTCGCCCATAACCGGGATTTCTGACAGAAAAGGAACTTCGTAAACTTGAAAGGGTTCAATCTTCGGGGGCGTGGTCGCGTCTGGCAACAGCATACGATAGACGTAATAGCTAAGCGAAGAGGCAAACAGCGTAATGCCAATCCCGGTCACATGCTGGGAAAGGCCAAGATAGACGGTGAAGATGCTGTGTAACAGGCCGAACATCAGGCCCAGAAAAGCGGCGAACATAACCCCGGTCCACAGATCACCGCCCATATAGACCCACATCCATCCAGACATGGCCCCCATAGTCATGATGCCTTCGATCCCAAGGTTGAGAACGCCAGCTCGCTCGCAGATAAGTTCACCAAGCGTGCCAAGAATAAGCGGGCTTACGATGCGAATTGTTGCCGCCCAGAAGCCAGCAGAAACGAGTATTTCAAGAATATCCATCATGGCTTTATCTGAACCTCACGCGGTAGCGGGTTAGCATCACACTGACAAGTATGGAAAGAACGGAAAGACCGACCAGAACATCCGCGATATAGGTTGGGATGTTAATTGCCCGGCTCATGGAATCTGCGCCGACATAGATCATGGAAATGAACAACGCCGAAAGGATCACAGCCAGTGGATTGAGCTGTGCCAGCATAGCAACCGCAATGCCCGTATAGCCAAATCCCGGTGAAATATCGAGGGTGAGGTATCCCTTTAGTCCGGCGACTTCACTGACCCCGGCAAGACCCGCTAGACCACCACTGATCAAGGCAGTGCGGACCACGGTGGTGTTTACATTAATGCCGGCGAACTTGGCAGCGGATGTGTTTAGCCCGACGGCCCTGATTTCATAGCCCCACACCGTAAAGCGCATCATGGCCCAACAAAGAACAGAGCCGATAAGGGCAAACACAAAGCCAAAATGAAGCCGGCTTTTATCAACAAGGCTTGGGAAAAGACCTTCGTCAATAATGGGGGCGGCCTGTGGCCAGCCCATAGACATAGGGTCTTTTAAGGGGCCTTCCAGAAAGTATCCAACAAACAGCAGGATTACAAAGTTAAGCAACAGTGTCGTGACGACCTCATCAACTTTCAGATGGGTTTTGAGCATGACGGGAACGGCAAGGGCCGCGCCACCAGCCAAGGCCCCGACCAGCATCAGGAAGGGGATCATCAATAGCGGGGGCAGGGTGATTAACCCGGTGCCAAAGAACGTCGCAGCCAAGGCCCCACAATAAAGCTGTCCCTCTGCACCGATATTATAGAACTTGGCGCGAAAGGCGATTGTCGCTGCTAATCCGGTGAAGATGAGGGGGATAGAGCGCGTGAGTGTTTCTGTCAGGGCAAAGCTGGACCCCACAGCACCTTTGACCAACAGGCTATAAGCTTCTAACACAGGTGCGCCGACCCACAGGATCAGGACAGATCCAATTAACAGTGAGATAAAGACAGCGGCAACTGGTGCCAAGGCAATACGCCAGGCGGCAACGTGTTCCCGAGGTTCAATTTGCATGGGGCTGTTCCTCGTTACCAGAATTCGTTGTCGCCGAATGGTTCGTGTTTTCAGAGTGAGATTGCCCTGAATGACCTGTATTCTCGGATTGTTGTCCGGCCATCATCAAGCCAACTTCGGCTGTTGTCAGTGTTTTCGCATCGTAGCTTTGGGTCAGGTTGCCGTGGTACATAACGGCAATCCGGTCACATAGGGCAAAAAGCTCGTCCAAATCTTCGGAAATCAGCACAATCGCTGCACCCCGTTTTCTCGCGGCGAGAAGCTGTTCATGGACATAAGCGATGGCCCCTTCATCCAGGCCACGCACAGGCTGGTTTGCGAGGATAAAATCAGGCTGGGGCGATAGAGCCCGAGCGAGAATGAGTTTTTGCATGTTCCCGCCGGAAAGCAGCTTGGTTTCTGCTTCGGGGCCTTCACATCTGATATCAAAGGCGTCGATCAGTTTGTTGGCCCGTTCCAGACAGGCTTTTCGATCTATTAAAACACCTGCTTTAGACACGGGTGCATGTCGTAGGTCTTCACTGATAAGGTTTTCCCACAGCATCATCTCGCCAACCACGCCAGAGCTATGGCGATCTTCGGGAATACGCCCGACGCCCCGGTGTACGATATCGGCGGGCGAGGCACTGGTTACGGCATTACCAAGAAGAGTAAAGGTGCCGGCATCAGGTTTTTCCAGACCGGAAAGCAGATCGGCAAGGGTTGATTGCCCGTTCCCGGCGACACCCGCGATGCCTATAATTTCATGCTGATGTACGCTCAGATTAACCTGATTGAGTTTGGGAACGTTGCTGGTATCTTTGCTTTTGTCTTCAACGCTGACGTCTTCAAGTTCGACAATTGGTTTTCCGATTGTCATTTGTTCCAGAACCGGGCGTTCAACGGTGCGGCCGACCATCATTTCGGCCAGTAGTTTTCGGTCAGCTTTTTCTGTTTCGATGCTGCCAACAATTTTTCCACGGCGTAAAACTTCTACCCGTGTACTGATGGCAAGGATTTCGTGAAGCTTGTGCGATATAAAGATAATCGCAAAGCCTTCTTTGGTCAGGCTTTTTAAGGTCTTGAACAGACTGTCAGCTTCTTGTGGTGTCAAAACCGCTGTGGGTTCATCGAGTATCAGAACCCTGGCGTCGCGATAGAGTGCTTTCAGGATTTCTACACGTTGTCGTTCACCAACGGAAAGATCAGCAACACGGGCGTCCGGGTTAATCTTTAAGCCATAGTCTTTGGACATCTGTGCCAGCTTTGCTTTGGCAGGGGCGCGTTTTTGGCCCAGTGACCACAGGCTTTCGGTCCCAAGCATGATGTTTTCAAGAACGGTAAGGTTTTCAGCTAATGTAAAATGCTGATGAACCATGCCAATTCCCGCATTGATCGCGGCATCCGTTTGCCCGGCGGGGAGTTTCTGCCCCTCAACTTCTATATATCCTTGGTCTGCTGTGTAGTGACCATAAAGGATATTCATCAGGGTGGTTTTGCCCGCGCCATTTTCCCCGAGCAGGGCAATGACTTCACCCTTATCAAGAGAGAAAGAGATATCGTCGTTGGCGGTAAGGGAGCCAAAGCGTTTGGTAATATTATGAAAGGCAAGCAAAGCCATGTTATGCCTCAAGAGATGCAAGAACAGAATTGTCTTGAAATAGCCGAAACGATAAAGGAATGAATAATTCTTGGATTGATACTCAAACAAAGCTTAAGTATCAATAATAATTACATCTTTATCTGTTCGCCTAAATACGTTTCCACGAAAAAACTGTTTAAGTTTTTTCAATAAAATCCCCGGTCCTCCATCAGAATGGTTCAGGCATAAAATGGTTCAGTAAAGAACAAGACCGGGGATGGAAGGCGGTTAGTAAGTCGATTTGGGCTCTTCGTCGTTGATCTCAACAACAAATTTACCCGAGAGGATATCTGCTTTTACTTGTTCGACCTTGGCCTTTGCATCGGCTGGAATTTTATCGTCAAATTCATAATACGGGGCAAGTGAAGCACCACCCTTTTGCATCATGGTCCACTCTTTATAATCAGCAGCAGAATAGGTTCCCGCTTTAACTTGGCTGATGGCATGGCCAATTGCTGATTCCATGTGCCAAAGGGCAGAAGTGACAACAACGTCCTTGCCATTTTCTTCCTTGTTCATGTCGTTTACGTTGCCAAAGGCAATAATACCTTTGTCACGTGCTGCATCAACAACACCAGCACGTTCTGCATAGAGAACATCAACGCCAGCCTCAATCTGGGCAAAGGCGGCTTCTTTTGCTTTCGGTGGGTCATACCATGATCCGATAAAGTTCACTTTGAACTGTGCATCGGGGTTCACGGATAGCGCACCCGCCATAAAGGCGTGGAACAGACGGTTGACCTCGCCAATCGGATAGCCGCCGACCATGCCGATCTTGCCTGACTTGCTCATGCTTCCGGCAAGGATACCCATGAGATAACAGGGTTCGTGAATGTAGTTATCAAAGACAGAGAAATTGTCGCCGTGTGGTTTAAAGGGATCGCCCATCAAATAGGCAACATCTTTGTAGTCATCTGCGACTTTGCGGGCTTCACGGCTGATGCCAAATGCTTCCCCGACGATCAGATCGACTTTGCTTTCAGAATATTCTCTCAACACACGGACATAGTCGGTATTGGCAACTTTTTCTGAAAAGACGTATTCGATTTCACCGGCTTCTTTTGCGGCAACCAAAGCTTCGTGCAGGCGTGCATCCCATTTTTGCTGAATAGGTTGTGTATAGATACCCGCGACTTTAATGGTTTTTGCAAAAGCGCCCGTTGCGCCAAGGGTTGCACTTGCTAGGCCTGCAGCGGCAAGCGCAAGAACGGTTCTTCTGGATAAACCTGTCATGTAATCCCTCCCTGGATAGATGTAAAACAGCTCTGAAAGCGCTCAAATACAAGATCGGTATCTCACCGTTAGTCGTTATTTATTTGCTTTCAGGAACTGTGGTTCCTGTTAATCGACTTGTACAGAGCTCTTTACTTCTACAGTCAGGGCAAATTGTTCCGCCTCTTTTAAACTGTGTTCCAAATGCTAAATTTTTTTTATCACTTGGTCAAATAAAACAGCGGAAAATCTTTGTGTATTTTGAACTCTGTACTTGGCCTTGGTGTGGATTACTTATCTTTATATTATTAATGTGTCAATATTATCAAAGTTTTAGTGTTTAGGCCTTCCGAAAATAGATGGCTGATCTGCGGGGGACGATAAACAGGAATACTTGACCTAATCGCTCAAGTAGTTAAAAGGGGGCAACAGATTTTGGCTGGGCATTGATCGTTAGGTTTTAAGATCGTGCTATAATAGCCAGGCGGCAATGACCGCAATTAATCGTCAGAGAGAAATTAGCGAAGGCCAGAGTAATGCCCGAAGCCCGCCCCGAAGCCCAGAATGTTGCCCAAAATGGTACCTGCAACTTAGCTAAGAATGCTATGAATAACGAACCTGCTAAGGCCGTTAATTCTGGTAAGCTTGCGAAGAAAGAAGCGGACATCGACGCCAAGAATATCTTTTCCTATCGTAAGTATTGGGCGCAGCGTTTTGGCATTGCGCCGTTCCTTCCCATGTCTAGGGAAGAAATGGATCTGCTTGGCTGGGATAGTTGTGATGTCATTATTGTCACGGGTGATGCCTATGTGGATCATCCCAGCTTCGGCATGGCGATTATGGGACGGCTTCTCGAAGCACAGGGCTTTCGTGTTGGTATCATTGCACAGCCTGAATGGTCAGACTCAGAAGCTTTCAAGGCGCTGGGCAAACCCAATCTCTATTATGGTGTAACCGGCGGTAACATGGATTCAATGATCAACCGCTATACGGCTGATCGTCGCATTCGTCATAATGACAGCTACACCCCGAATGATGAAGGCGGTAAGCGCCCGGACCGTTCGGTCATCGTCTATTCACAGCGTTGTCGTGAAGCGTACAAGGATGTGCCGATTGTCATCGGTGGTATCGAAGCTTCCCTGCGTCGTACAGCCCATTATGATTATTGGTCTGATAAGGTCCGTCGTTCCGTCCTGATTGATAGTAAAGCTGATATTCTTCTTTATGGAAATGCAGAGCGCGCCATTGTTGATCTGACCCACCGCGTCGCTGCAGGGGAAGCGCCAAAGGATATTGATGATATCCGCGGCACAGTGATCGCCCGCAAAGAAATCCCCGAAGGCTGGACCGTTGCTGACATGACGGACATTGATGATGATAATGATCTTCATCACATTCCCGATCGTGCCGAAGCACGTAAGAAACTGCGTGACGCAGATAAAAATAAAACCGCTGTACGCCTGCCGTCTTACGAAGAAGTTATTGCAGACAAAGCCTTGTATGCTCAGGCATCCCGGGTTGTTCATCTGGAAAGTAACGCAGGTAACGCCCGCGTTATGGTGCAAAAACACGGTGATCGCGATATCTGGATTAACCAACCGCCGATCCCGCTGACGACACCTGAAATGGATGGCGTGTTTGATTTGACCTATGCCCGTGCACCGCACCCGGTTTACGGTGATGCCAAGCTTGCTGCGTGGGATATGATCCGTTTTTCCGTGAATATTATGCGCGGATGTTTTGGTGGTTGTTCTTTCTGTTCTATTACCGAGCACGAAGGCCGGGTTATTCAAAGCCGGTCTGAGGAATCAATCCTCAAGGAAATTGAAGATATACGCGACAAGGTTGATGGCTTTACCGGGCAGATTACCGATATGGGTGGCCCGACGGCCAACATGTACCGCATGGCCTGTAAGGATGACAAAATTCAAAAGGTCTGTCGTCGCTTGTCTTGCGTCTATCCTGACGTTTGTAAGAACCTTGATACCAGCCATGAAAGCCTGATCCAGCTTTATCGCAAGGCTCGTGACATCAAGGGTGTCAAAAAGATCTCTATCCAATCCGGTCTTCGTTATGACATTGCGGTCAAAAGCCCAACCTATATCAAGGAACTGGTGACCCATCACGTCGGTGGCTATCTGAAAATTGCGCCGGAACATACCGAAGAACGTGCACTGTCCAAGATGATGAAGCCGGGTATTGGTACCTATGAGCGTTTCAAGTCCATGTTCGATGCGGCGGCGAAAAAGGCAGGTAAAGAGCTATACCTCATTCCTTATTTCATCGCGGCACATCCGGGCTGTGAAGATGAAGACATGATGAACCTAGCTGTCTGGCTCAAGCAAAATGGCTTCAGGGCTGATCAGGTTCAGAACTTTATCCCATCCCCAATGGCGCTTTCCACAGCGATGTATCACAGTGAACGTAATCCATTGCGTCCGATCCGTCGTCACAGTGGTGAAGTGGTTCACACGGCAAAGGGCATGAAACAGCGTCGCTTGCACAAAGCTTTCTTGCGCTACCACGATCCTGAAAACTGGCCAATCCTGCGGGATGCGCTTAGAAATCTGGGGCGTGCTGACCTTATTGGGCCAGGTAAAAAGCATCTGGTTCCTGCGCATCAACCCATAGGTACAGGTGATAATAAGCCAGGTGCCAGAGGTTTCGCGAAAAAGAAAGACGGCAACAGCGGTGGCAAAGCTTTCTTTACCACACATGCCGGGCAGGGACGCCGTCGTGCTCATGACAGGACATCTGTTGCAAGTGGTGCCGGCGCTTCTGAAGGACCAGCCCGGGGCGCAACAGCACACGGCAAAGCCAAACCCGGCGGCAAACCTGCGCGAGGTAAACCAACTCGGGGCAAACCATCAGGTCAAAGGCGGCGGACACGGACTTAAACCGAAGTCTGTTTTGTTTTAGGAAAAGAAAAGACCTGGAATCTTGTGATCAATATTTCAGATCTTTTTTCGTTTAGTGCACGTCTTAGTATTTGGCTTCTACCAGATAGACGATCTCGGAATGGACGCCGTTGATTTCAACAAAATGGGCATCACCTGTGCGTTGGTTATGTTCGACGCGATGCCAGAATTCCTGATAGTGGTCTCTGATTTCCGTTTGAAAGACGCCGATGATTTTATAGTTAAAGCCCTTGTTATGGGCGTAATTTGCGGCTTTGTTGATTGACGACAAGCTGGTTTGCAGAAAGAAAATTCGTCCGTCTTTTTTGAGCTTTGTAACGCTGAAATCAAAAAGATCCTGGATCATTTCGATGCCATAGATCCCTCCGCTGAAAAACTCTTTCCCGGATGCTTTTACAGTCGGTAGAGACGCAGGGTTAGAGATGATAAAATCATATTTTTCATCAATAACACTGTCATCAATGAGATGAGGTTGAAAATTAGAACAGTCATTTAAGGCAATGTTTTCTTTGCTTAAATCTACCGCATCTGGATCAATATCAAATCCGGTTACTGAATGCGCGCCCCGTTTGGCGGCATAGATGCCAAGTACCCCGGTGCCACAGCCAAAATCACAAATTCGCTGGTGCGAAAATTCCAGGTTTTCCAGATAGAGCAGAAGAAATTCAGAATAGCGAGTGACACGAATTTTCTCAGTTTCGAGAATGGATAGTTCCTGTAGCCCTGCACTGAATTTCTTCATATAAAATCACCGATGCTGTTTATCCGTTTTATCTGCTCGTTGCTCGTTGCTCGTTGTTTTCCATTACTTAGTGTTTCATGATATTGAGGATATCATATGGGTTTCCTTGATACTCACTATAACATATGGGGATGAATTTCGCTCTATCATCCCCAATCACGTATAGTTTAATAGAGTTGCTGCTTCAGTGTTTCCTGAACAGCGTGGTCAAATGAGTCCGTCTCGCCCTGTCTCTTTGCCTTTTCGGCGACGTAAGCATCATACTTTGTGATAAGCTTGCTCATGGCTTTTTCAAGCTGTTCGCGTTCTTCAAGTTTGGCATCGATATATGCCTGTTTTTCCCCCTCAGATTTATCCTGTAATTCTTTTGGAAGATTGCCGTCTTCAATTTTATCAAGCGTAACAGCGCCATTTTTGATATCAGCTACCAGATCGCCACCGCCTGTTATGACTTCCTTGACGGAAGAGCGTTTGGAATAAAACTTGGAATTTTCCACCTGTACAGAACTTGGTGCTGCTTCTTTTAGCTCCATTTTATCCTGCACAGCGGATTGTTCTGCCTCTGATCCATAGGGAACAACCGTGTCATCAATACGTTTTTGCAGGATAATGATATCACCATCGAAAGGTGTTTCGATAATTTTAATCTGCCCGCCATCCTGTGGAATGGGGATATAGCGTCCGTTACCCAGTTGGGCGATTTCTTTCCAGATTTTCTTGGTTTCTCGATCACCTCCGGCCTGTACAGCATTGACAATAATGCCTTCCTTTCTGGCCGTTTTGATAACGTCGGGGTATTTCGGGGCGTTGTCGTAATCCATGTGTGGCGGCGCATCCCCGACGAGGAAGACAATGCGTTGGGTATCTTCGCCTTTTGTCCAATCCAGTTGGCGAACAGACGCATCTAGGGCTTCATTGACAGCTTCGGGTGTATCACCGCCGCCATTGGCTTGGAAGTGAACCAGATTGCCATAAAGCCCCTGTATATCCGGGCTCATGTCATAAGACTTGATGACATAATCATCACCAATGTCCCGATATCCGATCAGGGCCATTTCGATATTGGCATTGGGGTGAATGTCCACGATGGTATTGGCGATGGACCAGATCTTGCGCTTTGCCCCGTCAATCAGATCGGCCATTGATCCGGTGGTATCCAGAACAAAGGCAACCTCTATGCGTGGTTGCGCCTGTTGATTATCTGCAAAGGCCGTAGAAGCCAATAAGGGGGACGTAAATCCATAAAGTGCTGTTGATGTTAAAAGCCCTGTCATTAATCCGCGTACTGATTTTTTCATCAGATTGGTCCTATCTTTTTGTGAGAATAGGTTTTCAAGATGAACGATTATTGTGGTGTAAAAGGGAGAGGAAAAAGGCAAGAAAAGGTTACTTTAAGGTGCAAATAAGACCGTGGAATAAACCCACAGTCTTATTTCCAAACTTAAATAGGGGTCAGCTTCTAGGTTGCTGGTCCCAAGCAACGGGCGTATTCCACATGATTATTTGCTTCGGAAACCTCATCAATGGTTGCGTGATAATCAGCAAAGAAACCAAAGCTTACTATGGGATGTGCGGTTGGTGACCAGGATACCGGATCAATTGGGTGTGACATCGCAAATTGTTGTCCGGGGGCGAGTGGCGGAACATTTAAGCTCTGTTGCGTTGGGTAGGTATCATTCCAAGGCTGACCAAGGGGAACATCAAATCCGACACTCACAACGCTCGCTGGGGCCATTCCTGTGCCGACATTTCTGATGAGCCAGCGAATGGATTGATTGCCGCCATTCCAGCTGCCGCAATAACCGCTGTTAGGCATGCCGTTTGTTCCTGCTGATGCAGGCAATACAACAAGGTCTGGCGTACCATTGGGCAGACCATAAACCGGACCATTACTTCGTTTGTTCAGGGATCTGGTCGGGGCGACGTTCTTTCTTTTCTGCACAATCGTTCTGGGCGCAGTGGGCCGGGGCGGCACAATAACTTTGTATTGTGTCCTTTTCGCGGACAATGATTTTGCAGTGGCTGTCCGTGGTGATGTCGTTGCCGCCGACGCGTTACGATTGCAGTTTTTCTGTGCTGACGTTTGCCCGCTAGCCTGAGTTGCACATTCTGCCATTACTGGTGTTGTTGATAATGTAATGTAATTCACGGCAACCAGGCCGGATGTAATGGCACAAAGAGTTTTCAGTTTTGGAATATTACTCATTTTTCGTACTCCTGTTTTAAAGTCAGGGCGGAAATCTGAGCCTTTTCCATTTCAGATATGGATGCTGAATTCCGCTGGATACCTAATAGGTCGGGCGTACAGAACATAAGGTTCAATTTATTTTTGTCTGATTGGTGATGGAATTATTCAAATCTTTGCAGATTGCGTTAACTGCTTTAAGAATAAATAGAATTATTACCCCCTTAACCCTTTAATGGTGGAATTCTGATGAAACTTTGTGGGATTGAGCTTAAAGGAAACGATGCCGTCTTCGTTGTTTTGGAAGCCAGCGATGCGGGACCAACACACATTGATTTTCCGACACGAAAAATAGCATTGGGGGACAGTGATAACGCTGCTGATGTCATCTGCTTTCAAAAAGAGATCGCAGCATTCTTTGTGAACAACAATATCTCTAAGGTAGCCATCAAAAAACGCGCCAAAAAAGGCAAATTCGCTGGCGGCCCCGACACCTTCAAAATGGAAGCTTTAATACAGGTTATTCCAGATCTGGAAGTAGAATTGGTGACGCCACAAGCCTTGGCCGCCATGGAGAAAAAGCAGGATATTATCTATCCAAACAGTCTGATGAAATATCAGGAAGTGGCGTATTTGGTTGGTGTCTGGTTGTTCAAGTGATTGTAAGGTTTGATCGTAATTTACGTGAACTATTGAGATGAATTGTATTAATGGACTTCTGAACTAATCCTTATCTCTCATCATTTGATAATGGAAGTTATTAGAATGGATTATACTGGAATTCTATACGGTAATGACAAGGAACAAGCAGAACAGAAAAGAGAACAGCTAGACGACAGGATGTTCAGAGTGTTTGTTGATGGCCATGCTGGTAAAGGAAACAAACAGACATATGAACAGGCGAAGTGGTGGTGGCGAAATGCAGGTGGAAAACCACTTGTTGTTGACGGCAGGGAATTAACAGTGTGGAGAACCAGTAAAAATAGTCAGATAGTAGCTCCTATGCCTCTTGATGATCTTAAAGTTCATGGTCATGTGTCCACCAATCCGGCGAATGGTCGAATATATGACGCAGGATATGATTTTGAACCCAAAGTAATGGCTATGCCCCAAAATGCAGATATTGTGGATAAAGTCAGGATCACTTCCAGAAATTTTTTAAATGAACTTGCGATAGATGAACATGGCAAGGGAACTCCTTTTAAAATCGTATATCGCTACGAGGACAAAGATTTTGAGTAAGATCAAAAGATATCTTATATATTTCAGTGTCATGCTTGGTTGGGGAATGCTTTATCTCGTTTTTCAGGCATTCAACTCTGATAAAGAATATTCCTATCACAATTTTACTCGGCCGGATAATTACACCATTCGTAGGGATGGTGATGTTATTATTCCGGCGACAGTCGTCGACCATGATATTATGCTTGGATATTACGTTGGTTTACAGCTTCCTGCGGAATATCTGGAATGTGATGGAGGACGTGACGGATATAAAATTCGTATCCGTAATGAGGAAAATTATTTCATTCTATCCACAGAGACAGGAGAAGCCCTCTTTTATAAATCCCGGGAAGAATTTGAAAGAAACCTCAAAAAATTGGGCCTCTATAACGATTTAGAGCTAGATTACACAGCTTTTAAGACTAGTTGGAAATATCTATCCAATGGCTATCACAGAATTGATTGGGACGACTGTGAGTTGACTGACAGCCGTCCCAATGGATGAAGATGAATATTTACCGCCTATACACCCGTTCCCCCGCCACATAGGTGGCTGAGATTGCACGGTCGTCGCCGAGGATCATGAGGGAGAAAAGGACGTCTTCGAGGTTTTCTGAAACTTCCTGACGGCTTTCAAGGACGGGCGTGGCTTTGGGGTCTAATACAACTATATCAGCGTACTTTCCGGCCTCTAGATTACCGATGTCTTTGTCTTGTTTGAGTTGCTTGGCATTGCCAAGGGTGGCGAGATAAAAGGCATCGTGGGCGGTAATTTTACGACCTTTGAGCATAGCGACTTTATAGGCTTCGCCCAGAGTTTGCAGCATGGAATAGCTGGTGCCGCCGCCGACGTCTGTGGCAACGCCGACACCCACGGGACGTTCCGGTTTGGACAGGTGGTCGATATCAAACAGGCCGGACCCGAGGAAGTTGTTGGATGTCGGGCAATGCACCACGGTGGAACCGCTTTCGGCAAGGCGCTGGCATTCCCGTTCAGACAGGTGGATACCATGGGCAAAGAAAGAATTTTCGCCCAACAGGTTAAAGTGATCGTAAACGTCAGTGTAATCCTTGGACCACGGGAACTGTTTTTGCACTGTGGCAATTTCTCCGGGGCTTTCCGACAGGTGGGTTTGCATCAAACAATCTGGATTATCTTTGTAGAGATCGCCTGTCACCTGTAGTTGTGCATCGGTCGAAGTAACGGCAAAACGTGGCGTGATGGCGTATTTTAGGCGACCCTTGTTATCCCATTTGTTGATTAGATCCTGTGAGTCCCTTGCCGCTGTTTCGGGCGTATCCAAAACAGCATCGGGTGCAAGCCTGTCCATCATTGTCTTTCCGGTGATCATGGACATGCCGCGCTTTTCAGCAGCGGCGAATAGCGTATCGGCACAGGCTTTGTGCACAGAGGAAAAGGCGAGGGCAGAAGTGGTGCCATTGGCAAAAAGGCGATCGAGGAAAATTTCTGCAGCTTTGGCAGCATATTCTTCAGAGCTATAGCGGCTTTCTTCGGGGAAGGTAAAGCGGTTGAGCCAATCCAGAAGGTCTTTACCGGGGGCCGCAAGAATTCTGTATTGCGGAAAGTGAATATGCGGATCAATAAACCCGGCCATAATGATTTTATCATCGTAATCATCACATGGCAGGTCTTTAAATTCATCCGGCAGTCGGGCAAAAGCGCCTTGCCAGAGTATACGCCCGCCTTCGCTGATAACCACAGCGCCCTTGGTTTCGTATTGAACCGAATTATCATCACCCTTGATGCGGGGATTATCGGTAAAGTTAACGGTCGCCCCGCGGAGTAGTTTGGCAGCTGTTTGATCTTTGTTCGTCATCATATGACCTTGGCGTTATCAGCCGGAAATTCGGCAGTTAATCTTCAATGCGATAAAGTATCTCTGTTTAAGAAAGTGTGGACACCTTTGACCGTGATTTACGCGCGGCTAATAGATGCCAAGTCTTTCCCAACAGGCACGACATAAATCCAAGGTTATCGACCTCTGCGGGTTTACCCACCAGACAACAGGCCTTGGGACTGTAATTTTGATTTTTTTATCTTGTTTGGATGGACGAATGAAAAGGTAACCCGTTTTAGGCCCTGATCTTTTCGATTATCCAGCTTATCTTTTTAAAGCTTATCTTATTATCTGGGCACCAACCCCCGATTTTTCAGGGGTTGGTGTTGTCCCAGTATTTTTCTTCAAGATGCCAAGTTCAAGATGTTAGGTTACTGGACACCTTTGTAACTTTTATTGTGGCAACTGATCGTCAACACCCTGAACATACCAGTTCATGCCAAGAAGATCGCCAACGGCAACTGTCTCGCCTTCTTTCACAGCAACAGAGCCGTCTTGTTTGGTGATTGGTCCTTGGAATGGGTGCAATTCACCAGACGTGATTTTGGCTTCAGTTTCCTGAGCCATCTTTTTCACGTCGTCTGGAAGGTTTGTGTAATCGGCCATCACAACCATCTTCTCGTTCAGGCCACCCCAAGTATCTTCGGATTTCCATGTACCATCCAATACAGCCTGTGTACGGTTTACATAGTAAGATGCCCAGTCATCGATAATGGCGGTCAGCTGTGCTTTTTCAGCAAAGGCATACATGTTTGACGCCTGACCAAAACCGTGAACACCCTGTTCCTGTGCGATTTGAAGCGGTGCTGTAGAATCAGTGTGCTGAGTGATAATATCAGCGCCCTGACCAATCAGAACCTTGGCGGCATCGGCTTCTTTACCGGGGTCAAACCATGAGTTTACCCAAACGACTTTCAGTTTGAAATCAGGGTTTACGGATTGAGCGCCAAGCATAAAGGCGTTGATACCACGTACAACTTCTGGAATTGGGAAAGAACCAATATATCCTGCTACACCAGATTTTGATTGTTTGGCAGCAATTTGACCAATGATGTAACGGCCTTCGTAAAACCGTGAAGAATAGGTCGAAACGTTATCTGAGCGTTTATACCCTGTGGCGTGTTCAAACTTTACATCCGGGAAGCGTTTGGCAACTTTCAGGGTTGGTTCCATGAAACCAAAGGAAGTTGTGAAAATTAGTTTGGACCCTTTACGGGCCAGACGCTCAATTGCACGTTCTGCGTCCGGACCTTCGGCAACTTTTTCAACATAAGTTGTTTCAATTTGATCGCCAAATTTTTCTTCGATGGCTTTACGTCCCTGATCATGTTGGTAGCTCCAACCGTGATCACCAACGGGGCCAACGTATATAAAACCAACTTTCAGCTTATCTGCAGCAGATGCCGGGACTATCGCGAGAGATAGTGCTATCGCGGCGGCAAATCCCAAGATTTTCTTCATGTGGGTTATCCTTCCCTGATTACTGAATTCCCTTGGGCAAGAGAACTCTTTGCGGCCGTTTCATTCTTTTGACGTCAACGCTGGCCGATGTATGCGATGACACCTGTATTAATTTCATTCTTCTCTCTGTTGGCCTCGCCTGAATTAACGCTTTGGGTGTATGGCTCAACAGGGAAATCATATTATCGATCGGGAACAAAGGTTTGACCGATACATGCTGGTGTATTTACACGAGTTAGCGTTTTGTTGCCAGAAATAATGACCAACGCAATGATGGTTACAACATAAGGCAATGATGACAGGAACTGTGATGGTATGCCAAAGCCAAGCGCTTGAACATAAAGGCCCATAATCCAAACGGCCCCGAACAGATAGGCACCAATCGCAAGACGTTTGGGCAACCACGTTGAAAAAACCACTAAAGCCAGTGCAACCCAGCCACGTCCGGCGGTCATGTTCTCAATCCACTGTGGTGTATAGGCGAGCGACAGATAGGCCCCGGAAAGACCGGAACAGGCCCCCCCGAACATAATACAGGCATAACGTACAGCGATCACATTGTACCCAAGTGCATGAGCTGAATTGTGATTATCGCCGACAGAGCGAATGATCAGGCCTATTCTGGTTTTAAACAGTACATAGGTCGTGCCAAAAATCAGAGCGATAGAGGTGTAAACAAGGATATCCTGTCCAAAGAGGATCGGCCCGACAAAAGGTATTGTACTTAGAAACGGAATGGAAAGCTGTTGTAGTTTTACGCCGGGAAGTCCAACAAATGATTCCCCGATAAGTCCTGATAACCCGAGCCCCAAAAGGGTGAGAGCCAGTCCTGTCGCAACCTGATTGGTGGCTAATGTTTGTGTCAGAATTGCAAAGAAGAAGGAGAGGGCAACGCCCCCAAGAACGCCAGCAAGAATGCCGATGTAGGGGTTACCTGTTGTGTAGGCCGCGGCAAATCCGCAAACAGCCCCCATAACCATCATGCCTTCGACACCAAGGTTGAGAACGCCGGATCTTTCGGTAACCAGTTCACCAATTGCTGCAAGGAGCAAGGGGGTTGAAGCGGTAATAATTGTCAAGATGACAGCTTGTGTTGCATCCATATGTCTTACTCCGCCGCTACTGATTGTTGTTTTGTTGAGCCCAGCATCTTTATCCGGTAGAGGATCAAGGTGTCACAGGCCAAAATGAAAAAGAGCAAGATGCCCTGAAAAACCTGTGCTGTTTTATCGGATACACCCAAATCAATTTGGGCGGCTTCTCCACCGATATAGGTAATGGCCAACATGACCCCGGCAAAAAGAACGCCGATGGGATTTAAGCGACCAAGGAAGGCCACGATAATAGCTGTAAAGCCATACCCAGGTGAAATGGTGGGCTGTAACTGTCCGCTTGGCCCCGCTACTTCGCCAATTCCGGCAATTCCGGCTAATCCGCCGGAAAGCAACAGGCAAAACCAGACGACCTTCTTTCTTGAGAAACCTGCAAAACGTCCTGCACGCGGGGAATTTCCGATGACCAGTATTTCAAAGCCTTTAAGTGTTCTGCTCATAAGAACTGTCAGGATCGCAACAACGATCACCGCAAGGATAATCCCGATATGGACACGCCCATCACCAAGCGTCGGCATAAGTTGCCAACCTTCAAAGGCAATAGATTGTGGAAAGTTAAAGCCTTTGGGGTCTTTCCACGGACCACGAACAACCCAATCTAGAAAGAGTTGCGCGATATAGACCATCATCAAAGATGTCAGAATTTCGTTGGCGTTAAATCTGTTTTTTAAGAAAGCAGGGATTGCGGCATAGAGCGCGCCACCCAAAGCGCCGAGCGTTATCATGGCGACGAGGGCAATTGGTGATTGCCATGATGTGAAAACGATCGGGATAATTGATCCCACAACCGCGCCCATGGTCAACTGGCCCTCTGCACCGATATTCCAGACGTTGGCCATGTAGCATACCGATAACCCGGCACCGATGAGGATGAGGGGAGCGGCCTTCACGAAGACTTCTTCAAGCGACCACATAGATGTCAAAGGCTCGATGAAATACACATAGAGTGCTTCGAAGGGGTTAAGCCCTTGAATAGCAAAAATGATGGCACCAGTAAGAACCGTTAGGGCAATCGCCAGCAACGGTGACATAAGGGTCATGAATTCCGAGTGTTCGGAACGTTTTTCCAACACGAGTTTCATGCGCTTACCTTTTCATTTGTCCCTGTTACATCAGGGTTTTTCTTCTCGTGAGCACCAGCCATCAGCAAGCCGATTTTTTCCAGTGTCAGATCGCCAGCGGGGAAAGCTTCTGAAAGCTGTCCGCGAGAGATAACCGCAATTCTGTCGGCTATTTCGAAAATTTCATCCAAATCCTGTGATATCACCAAAACCGCAGATCCAGCCAGAGCAAGGTCAATCATGGCTTGCCGGATCAAGGCGGCTGCCCCGGCATCGACCCCCCATGTGGGCTGGTTGATAACAAGTACCTTTGGCTTACGATCCAGTTCGCGACCCACAACGAATTTCTGTAGGTTTCCCCCGGATAATGACCTAGCTTCGGGATCAGGTTTGCCCTTGCGGACATCATAGTCCCGGGTGATCCGTTCGTTGATTGCAACGGCATTCTCACGGTTGATAAAGCCAGACTTTGACAGGCCAGCATCATCAGAATGACGGGTCAGAACGATATTTTCTGATAGGGAAAGTCCGGGAACAGCACCGTGCCCCAGTCGTTCTTCCGGCACAAATCCAGCTCCGTTGCGTCGGCGTTGGGTTATATTGTCCAAGCCACTGTCTCGTCCATCAATCTGTATTGTTCCGGCTGTGCCTGAGATGCGTTCCCCAGAAATAGCATCAAAGAGCTCTGACTGCCCGTTACCGGCAACGCCCGCAATGGCAACAACTTCACCCGCTTTGACATCCAGATTGATATCGACCAGAGAAACGCCAAAGGGACCATCGGCATCTTGGGATAGTCTGTTAAGTTTCAACAGGGTCTCGCCAGGTTTATGCTCTCTGTTTGCATTGATTGCATGAACATCAGCACCGACCATTAGTCTGGCGAGACTGGCTGCGGTTTCTTTCTGCGGATCCACCTGTCCAACAACTTTTCCCATTCGCAAGATTGTTGCATCGTGACAAAGCCGTTTCACCTCATCAAGACGGTGAGAAATGTAGAGAACGGCACAGCCTTCTTTTGCAAGGCGCTCTAACGTCAGGAATAGCTGATCAGCTTCTTGTGGCGTTAGGACGGCTGTTGGTTCGTCCATGATTAACAGACGCGGTTCCTGTAACAGGCAGCGAACAATTTCAATACGCTGCCTTTCACCGACGGAAAGGTCCGCAACCAATGCTGTGGGTTCTAGGGGAAGACCATATTCTTTGGAAACGTCGGAAATTTTTTGGGAAAGGTCTTTGATGTCTGTATCTTTGGGCAGGGCGAGGGCAATGTTTTCAACAACGTTCAAGGCTTCGAACAGGGAGAAGTGTTGAAAAACCATACCAATACCCAAGTTACGGGCCGCAGCAGGATTGGCGATGGACACTTCTTGCCCCAGCCAATGCAAGGAGCCTGTGGTGGGCTGTAAGGATCCGTAGATAATTTTGACAAGCGTTGATTTGCCCGCGCCATTCTCGCCGAGCAGCGCGTGAATTTCGCCCGGGGCTAGCTTCAGCGTGACATCGTCATTCGCTGCCAGATCCCCGAACATCTTGGTGATTCCGCGTGCTTCCAACAGATAATCTGTCGTTGCAGCTGTGCCGCCTTTTGTGGATACATGATCCCCCAATTGCTGGCCCTCCCAGTAAGCCTATGTTCCCAGTTCAGTAAGTTTTTAACTCTCCGGTTTTTAACTTACTAGTTTTTATTCATTTTTTTGTCTTATTGGACAAACTTTAGGGCTTTTTTATCCCTTACCAAGTCGATCCGATCATTAGAATCCAAGACTGTACCCTGTTGGGTTAACTCTTCATCCCTGATGAGTAATTCTGCTGTAACTGATGCGGCGATTGCCGCCGGGTGTTTTGATTTTATTCCGTGAATACCAATAGGACAGACGAGCTTGTTGATATTCTGGTTTGCCAGGCCGAATGATTTCAGACGGCTTTTAAAACGTGCTTTTTTGGTATCTGATCCTATAACACCGACATAGGCAAAGCGTTCGGCGGATAAGGCTGCATTGACCAAATCCAGATCAAGTGCATGGCTGTGGGTCATGATCACAATAAAGGTGCCGTCTGGCGCTGTAGCTAAGGTTTCCACAGGTGTTGGTGTATATATCTTTTCTACATTGCCGGGGGTAACAGATGGCAGGGCGTTGTGTCGTGAATCAATCCAGACAAGATCAAATGGTAGTGCAGCCATATTGAGCATCAAGGCCCGTCCGATGTGTCCCGCACCATAGAGATAAACCTGACGCTTCTTTTCGCCGAAACTTTCGAGAATATCTCCGTTGCGATCAAAGCTCAGTTTCTGTTGTGATTCCTCAGTTATCTTACGGACAACACGATCTGTGTTAAAACTGCCCCGTGTAGAAAAGGGTCCTGTTTCTTCCATAACTGCTAATTCTTTTACGTCGCTCAGTTGTTCTTTTGTAAAAATTTCGATGAGCAACTTTACTGCTCCACCACAACACTGCCCCAACTCTGGGCCAAGGGCATGTTGGCTAAAGTTTAGCAATGCTTTTTTGTTGCGCATGAGCTTTTGCGCGTCGGCCTGTGTGCGCCATTCAAGCGTGCCGCCGCCAATTGTTCCGTGAAAACCGCCATCTGGTCGAATAACCATGCGTGTTCCGGCTTCTCGCGGTGCAGAACCCAGCACCTCTGTCATGGTGACCATAGCGCAACAACCCGCGTCTTCCAGATGTTTTGCGATGAGCGACCAGACTTTCATTATTCTTCACCCATTATTTTTACACTGGCCTTTCTGTCTCGCTTCTTCATATCTTGAACGGAACGAAGAATATTCTCTGGTGTGGCTGGCGTGTTTATTTGCGGTACTTGTCCGGGAGAGAGCGAAGCGATGGCATTGGTTACGGCCGAGAAAACAGCCGTCGCCAACATGACTGGGGGTTCACCAACGGCTTTTGATCTATAGATTGTATCTTCTCTGTTTCCTGTTGAATTCCATAAGTTTACACGGAAATCTTCAGGTATATCCGACGCTGTTGGGATTTTATAGGTTGAGGGGGCGTGGGTCCGCAGACGTCCCTGATCATCATAGACAAGTTCTTCTGTGGTTAACCATCCCATGCCTTGGACAAAGCCGCCTTCGATCTGTCCGATATCTATGGCAGGATTCAGAGATTTTCCAACATCGTGCAGAATATCGATCCGATCCACTTTCATCTCACCCGTTAAGGTATCAATGGTAACCTCTGCACAACAGGCACCATAGGCAAAGTAGAGGAACGGGCGGCCGTCTTTAGTGTCTCTGTCCCACGTAATATGCGGTGTTGCGTAGTAACCCGTTGACGAAAGGGATACCCGTTCCAGAAAAGCCTGTTGCGTCAGTTCCGCAAAGGCAATTTCCTGGTCACCAACTTTTACCTTGTTATGGGCAAAGCTGATGGCTGTTTTATCAACTTGATAAAGTTTGCTCGCGAGTTCAGTCAATCGGTCTTTGATGGTTTGGGCAGCTTGTTTCGCCGCCATACCGTTCATATCAGAGCCAGATGAAGCGGCTGTGGGAGCTGTATTTGGAACTTTATCCGTTTTGGTTGCCGTTATTTGGACGTGGTCCAGATCAATGCCAAATTCTTCGGCGACCACCTGGGCAACCTTGGTATAGAGACCTTGCCCCATTTCGGTGCCGCCGTGGTTCACCTGTACAGATCCATCGGTATAGACATGAACAAGGGCACCAGCCTGATTGAGGTGCTTAAGGGTAAAAGATATGCCGAATTTTACCGGATTAAGCGCGAGGCCTTTTTTGAGGAAAGGGCTTTTTTCGTTAAAGGCGGCTATTTCTTTGCGACGGTTGCGATAATCACTGGTGCTTTCCAGCTCCGACACAAGTTCATCAAGGATGTTATCTTGAACCTGCATGCCGAATGGTGTGATATTGCGACCTTCATCGCCATAGAAATTGACCTTCCGCACGTCAAGCGGGTCCATACCAAGTTTAATGGCAATGGTGTCCATCATACGTTCAGAAAAGACCATACCTTGCGGACCACCAAATCCGCGAAAGGCGGTGTTGGAAACGGTATTGGTCATTACACGACGGGACAGGATACGTGCTTGCGGATAGTAATAGGAATTATCCGCATGAAACATCGTGCGATCGTTAACGCCAAGCGAAAGATCTGCGGAACAGCCGCAGCGGGAATTGAACTCAACGTTTACCGCTGTGAGCTTGCCTTGATCATCATATCCGGCTTGCCAATGACAGGCTTGATCATGGCGTTTTCCTGTCATAATCATATCGTCATCACGATCCAGACGCATCTTTGCCGGGCGTCCGGTGACATGGGCAACCAAGGCTGATAATGCGGCCCATTGTGCTGCCTGAGATTCCTTGCCCCCAAAAGCACCACCCATGCGGCGACATTCACAAACAACTGCAGCATCCTGAACGCCAAGCATTTTGGCAACGGTGTGTTGAATTTCTGTGGGATGTTGAGTTGATGAATGAACCAGTATCTCACCATCATCCCCCGGTATGGCCATGGCGATCTGACCTTCCAGATAAAAGTGTTCCTGTCCGCCAATATGGAAACTATCTGTGATTTTATTCGGGGAAGACGCAATCACTTCATCCGGCGAACCGCGTAAAAATTCGTAAGGTGGCAGGACAGATGCGTCTTTTTCAAGACCATCTTCCACAGTCACCATCGGCGTCGTTTCTTCTATTTCGATCTTGGCCAGTCTAGCGGCTTTTCTGGCCTCTAGGTGGCTTTTCGCAGCGACAGCAAAGATAACTTGCCCATGAAAGAGAATGCGTCCATCAGCAAGGATCATGTCATCGCCCATCGCCGGGCTACAGTCGTTAACCCCGGGAATGTCTTTGGCTGTTAAGACGGCGACAACGCCGGGGGCAGATTTTACAGCACTTAAATCGAGGCTTTTGATTTTACCGCAAGAGGCTTGTGCATAGCCGGGGGCGAGGTGAAGTGTGCCCAGCGGTTCACGAATGTCGTCGATATAGAGCGCAGTTCCCTTAATATGCCGTTCTGCACTATCGTGTTTGTTATTTTTACCAACGGTGACTGTGGGGGCGTTTGTTACAGGTGACTTATGAAGCATTTGGTTACACAGCCTCCCTTACATCAATGGCTCTGGCACCGATAACTCTTGTTTGATCGCTTTTATGACCAACTGTCTCGTTAGAAATTTCATGAAGCGCTTTAATCAACAGCCCCTTTGCGGCTTCCATTCGATAATCAGCGGACGCACGCATATCTGAAAGAGGGGTGAAATCCTGTTCCAAGTTTTGAACTGCGGTTTCCCACGTTTCGGAAATATTTAAATCAATACCTAGCAGGGCTTTCTCAGTATGCTTTGCTCGTTTGGGAGTACCCGCCATTCCGCCATAAGCGATGCGGGCCTGTGTTATTTTGTTATTATCAATGGTTATCTTGAACGCCGCGAGCAGGGCGGATATGTCTTGATCAAAGCGTTTGCTTATTTTGTAACTTCGAAAGATTTCATCCTCGGCAAGCTTTGGCACACGGATCTTGCTGACAAACTCGCCTTCTTCTCGGTCCTGCTTTCCATAGTCGATGAAAAAGTCCTCTAGATCAATTTCTCTGGATTGCGTTCCTTTTTGCAAGGATAGCTTGGCATTCAGGGCAATAAGTAACGGTGGACTGTCCCCAATTGGTGATCCGTTTGCGATATTGCCACCAATGGTGCCAGATGCCCGAACCTGTGTTGATCCGATCCTGCGAATAATCTCGGCAACATCTGGATCAATAGTCGCAAGTATTTCCTGTGCATCTGCGTAGGTTACACCAGCACCAATGATAACTTCATTGGTGTTATGGGTAATTTTTTGCAGTTCGACAACGCGTCCAATATGAATGATCTTAGGAAGGTCTCTCAGTTGCTTGGTAATCCACAGACCCACATCAGTTGCACCCGCGACGATCACCGCATCGGGATGTTTTTCGTAAATCGAGGCCAACGTTTTCGTGGATGCTGGTGCGGCAAAGAATTTTGCCTCATCCTCGATAAACAGATCTTCTTTGTCATCCAGTTCATTGAGTTTGGTTGTTCTTGCCTGTGCGTCTTGACGAAAGCGGTCTTCAGCTTTCCCGGTACAACTTTCCAAGGCGGCGTCAATGATAGGACGATACCCCGTACAACGACACAGATTTCCCGCGAGTTGATTGTTGATGGTGTCTCTGTCTGCTTTCATTTCCGCATGGTAAAGCGTGAAGAGCGACATAACGATGCCGGGGGTACAGAAACCACATTGTGATCCGTGGTGGCGCAGCATTGCATCTTGAACAGGGTGTAGTTGTTGCGATCTTTTGGCTTGGGAACCTTTAACCAGAGGCCCTTTTGAGAGATCATCAACAGTAATAATTTCCTTGCCGTCCATCATACCTAGCAATTGAATGCAGCTGTTCACAGCCTGATATTGTAGTTTCCCATCTTTCAGAGAACCGATTGCCACAGTACAGGCCCCACAATCGCCTTCACCGCACCCTTCTTTTGTGCCGCATGATCCTTCTCTCAGTCGTAAATAATCAAGCAGGGTTTCATTGGGATCGATATTATTAAGTTCGATCAGTTCACCGTCGCGAAGGAATTTAACGTCTTGCCGCATAACTGTTAGCTCCCGCGATAGGTCGAATAGCCGAAAGGCGAAATAAGAAGGGGCACATGGTAATGAGCATCTTTGTCAGCAATTCCAAAACGGATTGGAATGATGTCAAGAAATAGGGGGTCGGGAAGGTTATCGGCTTGTGATTTTAAATAATCACCGGCCATAAATCTCAATTCGTATTGGCCGATTGTGAACTCGGCGTCGTCCAGCAATGGGCTATTGACCCGCCCATCATCGTTCGTTTGAACACGTTTCACAAAGTTACAGCTCGCACCTTCGTGCTTCCAAAGCTCAATGGTCATATTTTTAGCTGGTGTACCGCGTGCGGTATTCAATACATGTGTTGTCAGTCGCCCCATGCGACTTTACTCCCCTGAAAAAAATCACTGTTGTGAATTTACCGTCTTGTCTTGCACCGCTGGTTTCCAGCGTTTTTAACGAATACAAGCAAACGATTTTTATTATTTGAATAAGAGTATGACAGTGTTTGTGTGATCTAAAAAGAATAATGTTTAGATATCAGGGAGCTAAAAAAGGCATCAGATGATCAGATGTTTTTTCAGATAATCGACGGCAAATTTTTCAAACATCTGGGTCGCTGGCGAAGGGGTTCTGCTTGATTGCCTGATGAGCATTAAGCGATCCATCGGCAGGTCGTGATCTGTCAGGGGCAAAAAGGTCAGAGCTCCTGATTTCAAGTGATGCTCGATGCCTATGCGCGTTTGAAAGGCGATACAGCGGCCTTCCTGCGCCATTGCCGCCATAACTCGTAGTGAATTTGCTTCCAGAATTGGTTTATTTATTTCTCCCTTCATGTCGGTGCTATCTTCCATGGCTTTATCAAGGGCATGGCGAAGGCTGAGCCCCTGTGCTGGAAAGGCATAGGGGTGTTTAAAGCAATCTGCGAGACAAACCGTTTCTTGTTGGGTTAGCGGATGGTTCGGTGCCGCAATTGCGCCGACTTCAATGCTTTTTTCAAATCCAATCTCCAAACCATCCAGGGTAGAGGGATTATAGGTAAAGCCGAGATCAGCATCACGAGAATGAACCATTTCCGTTACTTTGTCCGCGACGGTTACGGTCAGAAAAGTTTCAATCGAAGGATACTGTTCTGAAAATTTTGCAAGTATCTTGGGCAGTAAATTCACGGAAACTGATTCCGCCGTTGCGATCCTCACGCGCCCGCGCTGCAGGCCGCGAAGTTCATCTATAACGCCCAAAGCATCTTCATAGTCTCTCAGTGAAACCTTGGTTTGCTTAAGAAGAACATTTCCGGCTTCTGTTAGAACCATTGCCCGTCCTGTCCGTTCAAAAAGAGGCATTCCAAGCGCTTCTTCCAGCATCAGAATTTGTCTGTTTACTGCTGATGAGGCGATGTTCAGTTCCCGTGCAGCAGCTCTGATTGACCCCGCCTCAGCTGTGGCTGCAAAATAACGAAAAGCAGTAGAGACAAAAGCATTATCAATGCGCATTAAACGGTCCGATAGTTTTATTAATAGTATTCATTTATAGGCGGTTTTTGTTGTGATGGTTTTGTCTTAGGCTATAAGAAAAGAAAATATTTTCAAAGGGATTGTCTTTAATTGATCTGAGATCTCTTGCTTTACAAAGGTAATGATCATTGAAAATTGAGCGTGCACATACATTGTATTCCCCAGCTTTACGGTACTTTGTTGCTGTGGCAGAGCATGGCTCAATTCGTGAAGCTGCTCGACAGCTCAACATTGCTTCGTCGGCTGTAAATAGGCAGATCTTGAGCCTTGAAGATGAGTTCGGCGTTCAGGTTTTCGAACGTGTAGGTCGTGGCTTGCGTATTTCCGAGGCCGGGGAAATATTACTTCAACATGCTCGAACTGTTTTGTCAGACTTTGAGGCTGTAAGCGAGCAGTTGGATGATCTAAGAGGGGTCAAACAGGGCATTGTCCGCGTTGCCTCGGTTGAATCGGTTGCTGATGCCGTATTGCCTGATTTGACGCAAAGCTTTCACGACAGTTATCCCGGTATCACGCTAGAGGTGACGATAACCAGTTCGGAAAAGGTCAGTCGCATGATTTCTTCGGCTGAAGCCCATATCGGCTTTACTTTCAATCCGCCTGATCAAGACAGCTTGCGTGAAATGGTAAGTTGGGAACTTAAGGTTGGTGCGGTTGTTGCGCCTGAACACCCGCTCGCCAAAAAAGACAAGTGCGCTTTTGAAGATTGTTTAAGGTATCCCTTAGCATTGCCAGCGGGGAACCTTTCGCTAGCCCGAATTATCGACGTACCGCTGAGCAAGTTAAAATCAAAGCCGAAGTCCTTTATCAAAGCCAATTCCCTCAGGTTTATGCGGTCCATGGCACGAAATGCAGAATACGTCAGCTTTCAAACCGTTCTGGGGATTGAGGTGGAAAGAAAAGCAGGCTTACTGGCGCATGTAGAACTTACGGATAAAGACATTCCTTGTGATCGGCTTGTGGTTTTAACCAACGCAACGCGCCAGCTATCCCTTGCTCCCTCTATTTTCGCTAAGCATGCCGAGGCTGCATTGAGAGATTATATCTCACTCAATTGATCACTTATTGGCATCAATATGATCTAAAAAGACTTCTTTTGCGTTCATGTGGACTGCGACATACTGCCTCACATAATAATGAAAAAGCACTTCAGGGTGAGGTAACAATGGGATTTTTAACAACACATGTGCTGGATACAGCATTAGGTGTCGCAGCTTCGGGGGTACGTATAGAGCTATTCCGGGGTGGCGAAACTATTCCATTACGGGATGTAACAACAAACGAAGATGGGCGTGTTGATGGCCCCATTCTGGAAAAGGAAGATTTTTCCAAAGGTAGTTACGAACTCCACTTTCATGCTGGGGATTATCTGAAAAGTAAAGGTCACGGCCTACCTGACCCGGCTTTTCTTGATGTGATTGTCATACGTTTCGGTATTGCCGAAACAGACCAGCATTATCACGTTCCCCTGTTGCTATCGCCTTATGGTTATTCAACCTATCGGGGGAGTTAGCTTTACCAACTCAATCCGATAGTTTCCGGGGTTTGCTTTTATTACCCATCATGTCAAAGCACACCCCTAACAAAGCCGGAATAAATAGTTGTTTAACTTGGTTTTTGCGTTAGGCGTGAAGAGAGAAGTGTAGATAGCCTACACGAACGATGAAGCAACCCATGAGATATTGGGAAAACAAGAGTTAAGTTAAACAGCTATAACAATAATAACCGGCTGGTTTATTTAACAGGGGGAAACCTGAAATGACTGAAGCAACCCACTCAAAAGACAGTGCGGAAACGGCGAATGCCGAGAATTTAAAAGACCCGAATTACTGTCCACCACTTAAGGAAGCTGTGCCACTTGGCTTGCAACATGTTTTGGCAATGTTTGCGGGTAACGTCACGGTGCCGATTATTATCGCGGGTGTTGCCGGGTTATCTGGTGGGGACAAAATATTCCTTATCCAGACGGCGATGTTTGTTGCGGGGATCGCAACACTTATGCAGACCATTGGTATTGGTCCGATCGGGGCGCGGCTTCCGATTGTACAGGGGACAAGCTTTGCCTTTATCCCCATCATGATCCCCATTGTAAAGACGGCGGGTCTTGGCGCTCTTTTTGCTTCAGCGGCTATCGGTGGTGTTTTCCACTTTATTCTCGGGACTTTTATTGGCCGTATTCGCGGTATTTTACCCCCTTTGGTAACGGGCATCGTCGTGCTTTCCATCGGCTTGGCCCTTATTCCCGTTGGCATAAAATACGCTGCGGGTGGGGCTGGTAAAGTGCCTGACTTTGGGGCTTTACATCATATCTTCCTTGCGACGCTGGTCATTGTTGTGACCCTCGGCGTGAAGTTCATGACCAAAGGTTTCCTTTCAGCTTCGGCCGTTCTTATTGGTTTGATTGTCGGATATATCGTTGCTATCCCGATGGGAATGATTGACTTTGGTCGTGTTGCTTCTGCGGGGTGGTTTGCTGTTCCGTCATTGTTGCAATACGGATTTGAAATCAATACAGCGGCCGTTCTGGGAATGCTTTTGGTCTCTGTAGTCAGTGCAATTGAAACTGTTGGTGATATCTCGGGTATTACAACGGGGGGTGCTGGTCGGGAAGCAACAGATAAAGAGCTTGCTGGCGGAACAATGGCGGATGGTCTGGGAACTGCTGTTGGTGCGCTTTTCGGGGCGATGCCAAATACATCTTATAGCCAGAACGTCGGGCTGGTTGCCTTAACGGGTGTGATGAGCCGACATGTGGTAACTTGTGGTGCAGTCTTTCTGATTGTCGCAGGTCTGTTTCCAAAGATTGGTGCAGTGATTTCGGTGATGCCAAATGCTGTTCTGGGCGGGGCATCAATTATTATGTTTGGCATGATTGCGGGCGCAGGGCTCAAGCTGTTGTCCATGACGGCTTTAACCCGTCGTGACATGGTGATTATTGCGGTTTCTTTGGGAATAGGTCTGGGCCTTAAATCTGTGCCCGAAGCTGTAGCCACTATGCCTGAAACAGCTAAAATCTTGCTAACATCGGGTTTGGTGCCTGCTGCATTCCTGGCAATTTTCCTCAACCTGATCTTGCCTAAAGATGCTTCTGACGAAGTGTAAACGACTTAACGAATAGAACGATATGAAAACTCTTTTGATTAAAAACGCACGGGTTCTTGTTACAATGGACGAGAACAAAAGAGAACTCAAAGATGGGTCTCTCTTTGCCGTGGATGGTGTTATTAAGGCTGTGGGGCCTGCTGATGAACTTCCCCGCGAAGCTGACACCACACTTGATCTCAGGGATCATATCGTTCTACCGGGCTTGGTGAATACGCACCATCATCTTTATCAATCCCTGACCAGAACTTTTGCACAGGATGAGCCGCTTTTCCCGTGGTTACAGTCGCTCTATCCCGTCTGGTCACATCTGACACCAGAGGCCATCAAGGTTTCAGCACAGGTGGGAATTGCCGAACTTTTGTTATCCGGATGTACAACCACCAGCGATCATCTTTATCTTTTCCCAAATGGCAGTCGTCTGGATGATTCTATTGAGGGGGCAATGGAAATGGGTATCCGTTTTCATGCCACGCGCGGATCAATGTCTGTGGGGGAAAGCGATGGCGGTTTACCGCCTGACAGTCTTGTGGAAAATGAAGCCGCGATTTTAAAAGATAGTCAGCGGCTTATTGAAACCTATCACGATGCGTCAGAAGGATCGCGCCTTCGTATCGCGTTGGCCCCTTGTTCGCCTTTTTCTGTTTCTCAGGATTTGATGCGGGAATCAGCGGTGCTTGCCCGTTCAATGGGGGTGGGACTGCACACACATTTGGCTGAAAATGTCGAAGATATTGCCTTCAGTAAGGAAAAGTTTGGTCTGACGCCCGGTGAATATGCACAGGAATTAGGATGGATTGGGGATGACGTCTGGCATGCACATTGCGTGCAGTTGAACCCGGACGAGATTTCTCTTTTCGCCCAAAGCGGGACAGGTGTTGCCCATTGCCCTTGCTCAAACATGCGCTTGGGGTCTGGCATTGCCCCGGTTCGGGAAATGTATGATGCCGGGGTAAAAGTCGGCCTTGGCGTTGATGGATCAGCGTCAAACGACAGCGGACATTTACTGGCAGAAGCAAGACAGGCGATGCTGTTACAACGTGTTAAACATGGTGCGCGCGGTATGAAAATCCGCGAAGCGATCGAAGTTGCAACTGTTGGCGGTGCACGTGTTCTTAACCGGAACGATGTCGGTATTCTGGCGCCGGGCTATCAGGCTGATTTTGCAGCTTTCAAACTGGACCCGCTTTACCATTCAGGGGCTGAACTGGACCCTGTTGCAGGCTTGATGCTCTGCACGCCAGCGAATGCGAACTATACTGCCGTTGGCGGCGAGTTACTGGTCACAGAAGGGAAAATTACCCGACTAGATATGCAGCCGCTTTTACAAAAACACAGAAACATTGCCATCGATCTCGCGAATAAAGCGCATTAGAACGCGCCTTAAGAAAGCGTAATAGATCTCGGCAACAACGAATGATAAAAACGCGCTATAGCGCGTGAAAATACGATCAGGAAGGATGAACAATCATGGAATCATTTGCAGCAGATTGGCTGAACCTGCTTTTTCGCTGGGCTCACTTGATTGCAGGTGTTGGCTGGATCGGAACATCCTTTTACTTCATAGGCTTGGACCTGTCTCTTCGCAAACGTGAAGGCTTGGATAAGGATGTTTATGGATCAGCGTGGCAAGTGCATGGCGGTGGCTTTTACAATGTCGAGAAATATCTCGTCGCGCCAAAAAAACTGCCTGATGATCTGGTCTGGTTCAAATGGGAAGCTTACCTGACATGGGTGACTGGTTTTGCGCTTTTGGTTGTTCAGTACTACTACAATGCGTCTGCCTATTTGATTGATCCGAATGTCATGGCGCTGGAACCGTGGCAGGCGATTTCAATCTCGGTTGCCAGTTTGATTGGCGGGTGGTTGATCTATGATGGCATCTGCCGTTCTCCCCTTGGCAAGAACACAGGCGTTCTGGCTGTTTGCCTCTTTATCCTGATTATGGCGGCGAGCATCCTCTTTAGTTATGTTTTCTCTGGCCGTGGTGCGTTAATCCATGTCGGTGCCTTTGTGGGTACGATTATGGCGGTGAATGTATTCGGAATTATTATCCCAAATCAAAAAAAGGTTGCCGCCGCTTTGATGCGTGGGGAAGAACCCGAAGCCCGATTTGGCATTATGGGCAAGCAGCGATCAGTTCATAACAACTATCTGACCCTGCCAGTTCTTTTGATGATGGTCAGCAACCACTATCCGATGCTGACGGGCCATCCACACAGTTGGTTGCTGGTGGCCCTGATCCTGATTATCGGTGGTGCTGTCCGTCATTTACTGAACCGTCACGAAGCTGGCGATACCTTCAAGCAGTTCGCATGGACCTTGCCTGTTGCTGGTATTGGCGTCATCGTTGCCATGATTATGACAGCGCCGGTGGAACGTGACTATGGAGGTAACACTGTTACTGATAGTATTGCGCTTGGGGTAATGGAAAAGCACTGTACCAGTTGTCATGCCGCTCAACCAACCAGTGACATGGTTGACGAAGCTCCCCAAGGTATTGAGCTTGAAACGATTGCGGACATGAAACGCTATCTCGATCGGATCAAGGCACAGGCTGTGGACAGCGATGCTATGCCGTTGGGGAATGAGACCGGCATGACAGAGGCCGAGCGGACCACGCTGGGTGCCTGGATCGCCCAAAATAAAGAGTGAATGCTGATAACCCTTATGTACGAGAACATTAAATGACAGATAGCTATTCACTGGAAACCGTAAATGCCATGTCACCCAAAGATTTCGCTGAAACCTTTGGTGATATCGCCGAGCATTCTCCCTGGGTTGCGGAGGGGGCGGAAAGCCATCGCCCTTTCCAAAACCGAGAGGAAATGATCACCTGCTTTGCGGACGTCATGCAATCAGCTAATGAAGAAACACAATTGGCGTTAATTCGCGCACATCCTGATCTTGCGGGAAAAGCTGCCTTATCGGGGGAGCTTACGGAAGATTCCAAAAACGAACAGGCGGGTGTCGGGCTTGATCAATTAAGTGAAGATGAATTCAAACGCTTTACTGATTTGAATAAACGCTATCTTGATCGGTTTGGCTTTCCTTTCATCTTTGCGGTGAAAGGGGCAACCAAATTTATGATACTCGATGCCTTTGTTGAACGTCTGGAAAATGATCAGGCCAAAGAGTTTGAAACGGCGCTGCAACAGATTGCGCGTATTATACGTTTTCGATTAGAGGATAGAGTAGGATGAGCAGTTCTGATTATTCCCCTAATGATTTAAAGATCTATCCGCGCGATCTTGTGGGCTATGGAGATGACAGACCAACAGTTGTCTGGCCGGGAAAAGCCCGTGTGGCGGTACAGTTTGTCCTCAATTATGAAGAGGGCGGTGAGAACTGTGTTTTGCATGGTGATCCGGCATCGGAAACTTTTTTATCTGAGATTATCGGTGCGGCTGCTTTTGACGGCGCGCGACATATGTCCATGGAATCAATATATGAATACGGGGCCCGTGCGGGTGTCTGGCGCATTCTGAAACTGTTCAGGGAACGCAATATTCCAATTACGCTTTTTGCTGTTGCCATGGCGATGGAACGTCATCCCGAAGTGATTGAAGCCGCCATGAAAGATGACCATGAAATCTGTAGTCATGGTTATCGCTGGATCAACTATCACGGCATGTCACGCGAAGAAGAACGCGAACATATGCAAAAGGCGATAGAAATCCAAAAGCGTATAACGGGCGAGCGTCCGTTGGGATGGTATACGGGACGGACATCGGAAAACACCCGTGCACTGGTCGCGGAAGAGGGCGGTTTTATCTACGATGCAGATGATTATTCCGATGATCTGCCGTTTTGGTCGCGCGTGGTGGATAAGCCGCATCTGGTGGTGCCCTATACTCTGGATACCAACGACATGCGTTTTGCTTCGGCACAGGGGTTTAACACAGGGGATCACTTCTTTACTTACCTGAAAGATGCTTTTGACACTCTTTACGAAGAGGGTGCAGATGAACCCAAAATGATGTCGATCGGATTGCATTGTCGCTTGATCGGACGTCCGGGGCGTTTTGCCGGGCTGAAGAAATTTGTTGATTATATTCAATCACATGATCATGTCTGGTGCGCGCGCCGTATTGATATCGCCAACCACTGGATTAAAAATCATCCAGTTACGGGGTCTTGATATTGTTAATAACCAAAGGTTCTCTAGCTGTTTAAATTTATTTTTGCTCAAGGCGTGAAGAGATAGATGTAGTTACTTGCTACATGAACGATGAAACAACGATAAGAAAAAGTTAAGATGAATAACTATAACAGAGTGGAAAATTCAATGACGTCAGATCTTGTCGAACTTCGCCCCGTTCCACTTACTGCAGAGGCCTTTGCCCCCTTTGGTCAGGTTATCGAAGCGGACCACGACAAAAGCTATCTGATTAATGAGGGAACGACCCGCCGTTTCCATGATCTGGCTCAGGCAGATGTAAAAGATGGTGAGGGCGAAGCTATCCTCTCTATCTTTCGGGGAACGCCGAGGCCCTTGCCGATTGCCCTATCCATGATGGAACGACATCCGTTGGGGGCGCAAGCCTTTGTGCCGATGCAGCCCGCATCGTGGCTGGTTGTGGTTTGTGAAGACGAAATCCCGACACCTGCGGGATGTCGTGCTTTTATGGCATCGGGAAGTCAGGGGGTTCAGTATGCCAAGAATGTTTGGCACCATCCCTTGCTGGTTCTGGCACCGACACAGGATTTCCTGATCGTGGACAGAAAAGGTCCTGCAGGCGAAGGAACAGCTAACTTGGAAGAATATTGGTTCGACGGCACAGGTGCTGTTCTGAAAATTCCTTAATACGCGCTTGGTAAAGCTGCCTTATACTAGGCCGTATATAATAATTTTTACTATTCAGATTAATCATAAGACTGGGACAGATAACAATGACTGATCGCATTAAGGTCGGCGCGCTACAAATAGATAAAACGCTGCATAATTTTATGAATAACGAAGCCCTGCCCGGAACAGGTGTTGCCCCGGATGATTTTTGGGCGGGTATGAACGATCTTCTTCTGGATCTGATGCCGGACAATGCAAAGCTGCTCGCCCGACGGGCAGAGTTACAAGGCCAACTAAATGACTGGCATCGAACCCACCCCGGCCCCATTACAGATCATGCGGCGTATAAATCATTTCTGGAACAAATCGGTTATCTGGTTCCCGAAGGCGCTGATTTCACCATTGAAACAGCAAATGTGGACGAAGAAATAACCTCTGTCGCCGGACCACAGCTTGTGGTGCCTGTCATGAACGCGCGTTATGCGCTGAATGCCGCCAATGCGCGCTGGGGAAGCCTTTACGATGCGCTCTATGGCACCGATGCGATCCCGGAAACGAATGGTGCGGAAAAGAAAGCTGGATTTAACCCCGTTCGCGGGCAAAAGGTCATTGATTGGGCCAAGAATTTTCTGGATCAGGCTGCACCGCTGAACGGTGGCTCTCATAAAGATGTTGTGTGTTACAAAATCGACGACGGCAAGCTGGTTGTGACACTGGAAAACGGTCAGCGTGCAACTCTTTCAGAGGGGGCTGAATACAGAGGTTATCGCGGTGATCTAAATACGGCCTTTGGTCTTTTGATCCGTCACAATGGATTACATCTGGAAATCTCTGTTGATCGGAAACACCCCATCGGCAAGACCGATCCGGCGGGTGTGGCCGATGTTATTGTCGAGGCTGCGCTTTCAACCATTATGGATTGTGAAGATTCCGTTGCTGCGGTTGATGCCGAGGAAAAGGTTGCTGTCTATCGTAACTGGCTTGGCCTGATGCGTGGCGACCTGTCCACGGATCTGCAAAAGGGCAGCAAAACCATCACCCGTCGATTGAAAGATGATCGAGTTTATCAGACAAATTCCGGTGAAAGCCTCACCTTGCAAGGGCGGAGCCTGATGTTGGTCCGCAATGTCGGCCACCTTATGACCAATCCTGCTATTCTGGTTGGGGATGACGCCCGTGAAGTTCCCGAAGGTTTGATGGATGGCATGATCACGGCGGTTATTGCCAAACACGATCTGCTGAAGTCTTCTGGTTCTAATGGCGCTTCATTACGCAACAGCCGGACAGGCTCTGTCTATATCGTAAAACCAAAAATGCACGGGCCTGACGAAGTAGCTTTTGCCGACAAGATTTTCACGAAGGTTGAAGATCTATTAGGGCTGAAACGTCATACCCTCAAAATCGGCATTATGGATGAAGAGCGCCGGACCACGTTGAATTTAAAAGAAGCAATCCGCGCCGCCAAACATCGGGTGTTCTTTATCAACACAGGCTTCTTGGACCGCACAGGCGATGAAATCCACACAGCCATGGAATCTGGTCCCATGATCCGCAAAGGTGATATGAAAAACGCCGCATGGATCAAGGCCTATGAAGACTGGAATGTGGATATCGGCCTTGCCTGTGGCCTCAGTGGCCGTGCGCAAATTGGCAAAGGCATGTGGGCCATGCCGGATCTGATGGCGAATATGCTGGATCAAAAGTCCGGACCCCCCCAAGCGGGCGCAAACACGGCTTGGGTGCCATCCCCCACAGCGGCAACCCTGCACGCCACCCATTATCACGATATCAACGTCTTTGACCGTCAAAAGGAGCTGGCGCAAAGAGAGCGTGCTTCGCTCAACGATTTGATCTCAGTCCCCGTTGCCAAAGACACCAACTGGTCACCTGATGAGGTACAACACGAATTGGATAATAACGCCCAAGGCATTCTGGGCTATGTTGTCCGCTGGGTCGATCACGGCGTCGGCTGTTCCAAAGTCCCGGATATCAACAACGTCGGCCTGATGGAAGACCGCGCAACCCTGCGCATTTCCTCCCAACACATCGCCAACTGGCTCCACCACGGCATCTGCACCGAAGCCCAAGTCATGGAAACCATGAAACGCATGGCAAGCGTCGTCGACGGGCAAAATGCAGATGATCCAGCCTACAAGCCTATGGCCGATGATTTTGATGCTTCAATCGCCTTCAAGGCCGCCTGTGATCTGGTCTTGAAAGGCGCTGTACAGCCGTCCGGATATACCGAACCAATTTTGCATGGGAAGCGGTTGGAGTTGAAAAACTAAAGTTTTAAACCTTTTATACTCTTGGGTATGAGTAGGTGGACAATAAGCCAGGTATAATATCTATTAGCTCTTTCACAACATGGTCTAGGTTTGTTCTAGCAATTTCAGGAAAATCTCTATACTGATGAAATATAAAATTTCGAATTGGGTATAGGTATTCGTGAAACTCTTTTCCTGGCTCTCTGTCAAGATGCCTTAGTAGCTGATTACAATTTTCCTTTAATGCTTCTAATTCTGACTTTGTAGTCGTGTAGTCGTCGATTAAAAGTGATAAACGCTTTTTCTCTTTTACTGATTTATTTATGTTCTCCAAAACGTCTTTTACTTTTCCTGAATCAGATCTAATTTCAATAAGCTTATCTACTAAAGCATTTTGCTGATTTTGAAAAATATCATCCATCAATAACTCTATTATTTGATATAAAAAGAAAAATTGAAAAAAAGAATTTTTCTCATATGCAAAAGATGAGTTAAGTAACTCGCTAACTAGCTGATAATTTTGTATGTTTTCAGATATTGGTGTGATGAATATAGATTCTAGATTGTGAGGATCAGAAGTGAGCCAGATCGTATCTGGGCTATTAGAGGTTAATTTTACATATCCATGTTTGATTAAACTGGGGGAGGCTTTGTCTATGTCAAACTCTACTTGATTTTCAACTAAAGTTTCTTTGCTAATTATCAATATTACCGTATTTTTGTGGAATATATCACTTAGGTTAACTCTTCCTGATGAATCGCATGTTGCGAGGTGCATATAAATATCAGGACTAGCATGTATTATTGCTTCTTCAATTGCTTTATAAGCATACTTTAAAAAATGTGGGTTTTCTGAATAATCGTGTTGATCGGAATCTAATGAATTTGTTGGTATGAGCCATCCAACTCTTTTTTTGTCTCTGGGGTCATTAGCTGTATAGATTTGAAATATTTCGTTCTCTTTAATATCCTTTTTTGTTAAAAAGTGAATTTCAAAATCTTTTTCATTGAAATCTGTATCTAATTTAAGCGGACTTGTTATATATACCTCATCTTTATTGTCAGGTAATTCAGGATCAATCGTCTGATTTGTTAAGATAAATCCTTTGTCGGTGTCATACCTGGAATAGGTATATTCGATAGAATCACTGTTTATCTTTAGAAGAACTGACACTGTCGATAACCTTACATGTATTGGGCTTTGTATTTTTGTAATGCAGAGGTTGCAGATGATTTCAGATTGCAATAAGCATCTGAGTCTTTATTAAACAACTCTCTAAAGTAAAAAGTAAAAAACATTCTCTGAGCGTTACCTATTTTGTTGGTGTTATTTTTAAGCCACAACAGTGATTTATTTATCTCTTCTAGAAAATCCTCTGGATCATCTACTTGTATTTTTGCGATTTCTTGATTTAGTTGGTCTAAATCAGTAAAGATTTTAAAATCTATTAGCTTTCCAGATGCAGCCCCAAAACCAGATACAGCCTGGGGTCTTTTAAAAATTTTTAAAAAATTCTTTCCAAAAGGTGCTCCAAATTCATCGACAAAATCTTGCCCAATTTCTGAACCGTTGCATAAATCTTCTCCTGTCAAAATGAAGTTGTTAAGAGACTTTACAAATAATTCAAATAAATCATTTCCTTGATTTTCCTTTGAAAGTTTGTCTAAACTACTAATGTTTTCAAGAATATCAGCTTTATCTAATGGAAGAGCATCTCTATCTAAGTAGGCATTAAAGCCTTCAATGATATCTTTGAAATTATATTGATTGGAGTTATTGACCATACCTCCGTCGGCTTCTCTGACAAACTCAACGCCTTTAACACCATCTAAGGCATAATCAAGATAAAGTATTTCGATTTGTTGGCGTAATGACATAGGAGTTTGACCTGTGTTCAGGGTTAACATCCGATATAAAATACCAAGTCGATTAATCCCTACGTATACTTCTACTCTTATTTTAATATTTTCTAACTTATTAAGGTCATCTTGGTTGTCAGAACTTCTAAGTTCGTTTAATAAATCGATTATTGTATGAGTTCTTTGGAGGCCATCAAGTATTACTAAGTGATCTTTCTCTTCTATTAGCTTCTTTTCAAATTCGTTATCATCACCTAAATCGCTGTGTTTTGTATTCGTAGTGAGAGCTAATACAACAGGCGGAATTACACATTGTTGAAGAATATCCTGTTTTAATAGAGCATAAACAGTTTTTGATGAACGAACTCTACGTCTTTGAAATTCATTTTTTTGTAAAATATCTTTTACTAATTCCTCGTACTCTTTTATTTTCATCTCTATAAGCATATTTGATGCATTTATACGTAAATCTTCGAGAACGGAGGTTATTTGCATGGATGACCTTGTAGGAAGCTGTGGTTTTATTATAAAATTACGCTTATCAAAAATATATATATTAGAAATACAATCAAGATAAAATACGACTATAGGCCGCTTTATTTGTGGAAATTATCTTTTTGGTTGTGTTTTTTGTCTCAAACATACTTCCGCACCGCCCGCCCACTCACGCGTGTAAATAGTTCATAGGCTGACGTTCCGGCCATGGCGGCGGCGTTTTCGACGGGGCTGTGGTTGCCGAATATTTCGACCATGGAGCCGATTGCGCGGGCTTCTTTGGGGACGGTTGTCAGGTCGATGGTGATCATGTCCATGGAAACGCGACCAAGAATTGGGGCTTTGTAGCCGTTGATGCTGACTTGGTGGCCTTCTTTGCTATCGGGTTTGAACAGCGCACGCATGACGCCGTCTGCATAGCCGCAAAGGATCACGCCGATGGTACTGTCTCGGTCCAGTTCTGTTGCACCGTAACCCACAGCTTCGCCAGCTTTGAGATCTTTAACTTGTGCCAATGGCGCGGCAAAGGTCGCGACGGGTTTCAGACGCGATCCCTGATTTTCGTAATAGTGTGGATCATGCCCGTAGAGACCGATCCCCGGACGGACGAGATCAAAGTGGTAGTTTGGGCCGAGGAAGATTCCGGCGGTGTTCGCAAGGCTGGCTGGCGTGTTCGGGAATTCGGCACGAATGCGTTTGAAGGCTTCTAACTGTTGTTGATTATGCTCAGATTGCTGTTCATCTGCGCTGGAAAGGTGGCTCATGATCAGCTTGAGATCCAGTTTGTTGAGCCGTGACCGGTTGCTCAGAAGCTGTTCGAGGTCCTGCGTTGATAGCCCAAGGCGATTGATCCCGGTTTCAAAATGTAATGCAGCAGGTGCAGCCGTGTTGTTGGCTGTAATCCAGAGGTCAATGCCATCGAGATCATAGAGGCATGGGATCAGGTGATATTCCCGCAGTAAATCGGCATCAAGGCTGAGATAGGGGGACAGCACATAGATTGTTGCCTCGGGGAACAGGGTGCGTAACTTTACGCCTTCGCCGACCAGTGCAACAAAGAAGGTCTTGCATCCCTCTGCCCAAAGGGCCTCAGCCACGCGTTCGTACCCCATACCATAGGAGTTGGCCTTGAGAACACCAGCGCAGATGCTGCCACCCTGCTGTATAGCATTGCGCAGGGTATTAAAATTCGAAACCAAAGCGCCGAGATCAACGGTTAACTGTGGACTGGTGCCTGAAAATTCGGCGGACGGGGATTTGGTCTGTAACTGTTTTTGGGACTGGATCATGCTGCTGGCTCTGTTTTTACTCTCGTCCCACTTATTTTATCTTCGTCGTTGCTTCATGGCACAGGTAGATGTTTCTACATTGTACTCTTTGCGCCGAGTGGAAAAGCGAGTTGGGAAGAGTATAGGGGCTGCAACAGTTGAGTGCAGCCCCTATAATTAACTTATTATGTTGTTCGTGTCTTTTAACTGGGTCGTTATTTTTAACTGGCGAGTGCTTGCTTGATGTAGAGCTGACGCAAACGCTTGGTTAATTCACCCGGTTTGCCATCGCCAATTTTCTCACCGTCCAGTGAAACAACAGGTGTCACAAAGGTGGTGGCAGAGGTTACAAAGGCCTCGGCGGCATTGCGAACTTCATCCAACGTAAAGGGGCGTTCTTCCACTTCCATATCGGCTTCGTTGGCAAGTTCCAGAACCGCGCGACGGGTAATACCGTGCAGGATTTCATTGCCCAAATGACGGGTAATGATCTTGCCTTCTTTGCTGATGATATAGGCGTTATTGGAACTGCCTTCGGTCACAAAACCATCTTCGTACATCCACGCATCGTCTGCACCGGCAACCACGGCGGCCTGTTTGGCGAGGGCAGGGGCCAGAAGGCCAACGGTCTTGATATCCCGACGTTGCCAGCGAATGTCTTCGACAGAGATCACAGACAGACCACGTTCCGCAGATGGGCTGTTCAACAGGTTCTTTTCCTGTGTGAACATGACCAGTGACGGCGTAGCGTCTTTCGGGAAGGCAAAGTCACGATCTGCGGCACCCCTAGTGATTTGCAGATATAACCCGCCTTCTTTCAGGCCGTTTTGTTTGATCAACTCGTTCTGAATGGTCACGATTTCATCCATGGAAACCGGGCTGGTCATCTGTAGCTCATCCAGTGAACGCTGAAGGCGGATAAGATGTGCCTGATTGTCGATCAGGCGGCCTTCCAATACGGTGGAGACTTCATAAACGCCATCGGCAAAAAGAAATCCGCGATCAAAAACGGAAACCTTGGCATCTTCTTCGGGCAGGTAAGACCCGTTTACATAAACTGTTCTGCTCATAACTTTTGTTCCAAATTTTCGCCCTGCAGGGCCTTAATCCCAGAGGAGTTTAACCCTATAGGGTTTTAACCCCAGAGTGCTTTTTCAGGCGCGGCGATTTCAACACCCGTGAAAACCAGACCGGGTTCACAATCTTCTGCCAACAACAATGGCGCATCCAGATCAACAACCTTGCTTCCTTGGGCAACAACCATCGCCGGAGCCATAGCAAGGGAAGACCCCAGCATACAGCCGGTCATGATTTCAAAGCCGAGCTTTTCTGCTTCGAGTTTCATGGCAAGGGCTTCGGTCAGACCGCCGGTTTTATCCAGCTTGATGTTGATCATGTCGTACTTGCCAACCAGCTTGGGCAGGGATGCACGATCGTGACAGGACTCATCGGCGCAGATTGTAATCGGACGATCCAGTTCCTTGAGCAGGTCATCATCACCCGCAGGAAAAGGCTGTTCGATCATTTCCACGCCCAGCTTGACCAGTTCAGGTACAATTGCGTTGTAAACCTCTTTGGTCCAGGCTTCATTGGCATCAACGACGATACGGGCTGTTGGATGGCCTTTGCGGACCGCTGCAACACGGGCCAGATCACCTTCGCCGCCCAATTTGAGCTTTAGAAGCGGCTTGTCCTGATTATCACGGGCATCCTGTTCCATGGTTTCTGGATCAGACAGGGACAGGGTATAAACCGTCGTCGCGGGTTCCATAGGGATACCAGCGATTTCCCAAGCCCGTTTGCCTGTCTTTTTGGCTTCCAGATCCCAAAGGGCTGCATCAACAGCAAAGCGCCCGGCACCTGCGGGCATTGCGGTTTGCAGTTCTGTGCGTGTCATTCCTGCTTCGAGCGCGGGCAGTATTTCGTTGATCTGTGCGGTCACAGATTCAACGGACTCACCATATCTGGGGTAAGGAACGCATTCGCCCTGTGCTTTGATGCCGTCTTCTTCGATATAAACGTTGAGAACGACAGCTTCGGTTTTTGATCCACGGGAAATGGTAAAAGACCCGCGGATTGGCCAAGGCGTTGAAGAGATTGTTACTTTACGGCTCATGACAGGTTGTCCACGATGGCGGCAACCCCTGTGCGGACAGGATCAACAGTCGGCAGGCCGAACTCTTCTTCTGTTTTGGCCAGATAGGCTTTTGCTTCTTCGTCGCTTAGCTTTGATGTGTTGACCGCGATACCGACAAACTTAGCATTTTTGTTGGTCAGTTTAGCCGCAGCAAGATTTGCTTCCATGCAATCTTTGATGGATGGCAAACCAAAGTCTGGCAGGCCGCGCATGTGTGTACGTGTTGGTTCGTGGCAAAGCACCAGTGCATCAGGCTGTGACCCGTGGATCAGGCCAAGTGTCACGCCAGCGAAAGAGGCATGGAACAAAGAACCCTGACCTTCGATGATATCCCAGTGATCGTCATCGTTGGCTGGCGCGTGTGTTTCCACAGAACCAGAAATAAAGTCAGCAGCCACGGCATCAACGGAAACACCATCACCCGTGATCAGGATACCGGTTTGACCTGTCGCGCGGAAGTCAGCCTTAACACCACGGGCGCGCAGTTCTTTTTCGATGGCGAGGGTGGAGTACATTTTACCACAAGAACAGTCTGTTCCCACAGCAAGCAGGCGTTTACCTGAACGTTTTGTCCCTGCGGCAACTGGATAGCTGCGGGAAGGGTGGCGCACGTCATGGATTTCACGGCCAAGACGTTTTGCGGCTTCAGCCAGTTCGGGAACATCGGCAAGTTTGTTGTGAAGACCTGCGGCCAGATCAAGGCCGGCTTCCATGGCTTCGATCAGGGCAGCTACCCACGTTGCATCGATAACACCACCCCGGTTGGCAACACCGACAACCATGCTTTTCGCGCCATTAGCAACGGCTTGTGCAGGTGACATGTCGGTCAGCCCCAGATCAGCGTTACAGCCATCAAGACGTAATTGTCCGACACAGTTTTCCGGGCGCCAGTCTTTAATACCTTGGGCTACCTTGGCGGCAAGGGGATCAGCGGCATTGCCGAGGAAAAGAAGATAAGGTGTTTTAATGCTCATACTTGTTACTCCCTCATTGCATCTTGTTTGGGATGCAAGGTTATTGTTCTTGTGCTCTGGTGTCTGTCCGTTGATGACAGTCAGCGCGGTTTCTGGAAGCTATTTTGTATAGTCTTACCAGTTAGGGCCAGTTTTGGTCAATTTTGCGAATATTATGACAAGATTGAACTCGAAATGTTTCCTAAATTTTAGTATATGTGGTTTTAATTTTGGAATATAATTTCATATTACAATTAAAATGAAGGAAATTATTCGATGGACAAGATTGATGCGAAAATTCTTACGGCTATACAGAAGGATTGCAGAATGCCAATCGCCAGCTTGGCTGATGCGGTGGGGTTATCGCCTTCGGCGTGTCATCGGCGCGTTAAGCTTTTGGAGGCTGGGGGGCAGATTGCGGGGTATGTCGCACGGTTAGATCCCAAGGCTTTGGGCTATTCGATCGAGATATTTATGGAAATAACGCTAACTTCGCAAAGTGAAGAAGCTTTTGATAAGTTCGAGACGGCGGTAAAGGCCACGCCAGAAATATCTGAATGTTATTTTATGGCGGGGCAAGCGGATTACTTAATGCGGATCGTCGCGAAGAATGTTGCGGACTATGAACGTATCCACAGATCAGCACTGTCCCGGTTACCGGGGGTGGCCCATATGCAATCCAACTTTACCTTGCGAACAGTCCGTCCATGGCGGGGATATCCTGTGGGGGATAATCTTTAAGGTTAATGACGAATAACGTTACTGATACTTGTCGTGTATACGGGCCATTGTGCCATCATCATGCATGTCTTGGATGGCTTGCCCGATTTTTGAGAGAAGGGCTAGATGCTTTGATTTTCGTGACACAGCAAAATAAAGCGGAACCTCGACGTTGGGGGTGTAGGCTGCTTTTTCCAGTTTCGTTTTAAAGCCTTTGGTTAGGACTTCATAAGATGCGTTAGGGTCTGTGCCGACATAAGTGTCAATTCGATTTGAATTGAGCATGGGTAATAGTCGTTGCTCTTTGGCAACCTCGACCTTTTGGATGGCTGTGTCCTTGTTAAAGGGATCAAAATAGTGCGATTTAGAGACATATCCGACCCTTAATTTATAAAGATCATCATAGTTTCTTAGGGTGTCCGCTTCGCCTTTTCTGACATAAAAAACAACAGATACAGCAGAATAGGGCGGCGAGGAATATGACAGGTATTTTTCGCGTTCATCATTCTTGGCAATCCCGGAGAAGAGATCCAAAGCGCCACTTTCCAGTTCCAACAAACATCGTTTAAAGGGACAAACTCTTGGCTGTAGGGTTACGCCCAAACGCTTTTCAAGTTCTAGGCCTATATCATAGTTAATCCCATAAATTTGGGACTGTTCTGTCATCCCATAGGGTGGCCAATGGGAAATACCATACTTGATAATCTCGTCTGCGGTGACAGGTTTCTGAAGCAGTAAAGAACACAATAAAGAGCTCAGAATACTTAATATGCGATATTTACTTCTAGTCATGAACATTTGGTTTTGCCTTTGACTGTCAGCAAGCAATTAGATTGTAGCATACAAGTGTTAATCATCAGACAATAAAATTTAAGGCTACTATTGATCGTAATGAGGATTTTAAATTTCCTACTTATCTTGTTGTAAATAATAATAAAACCTTGAGTGTTTAGGTGAAAAATTTATCAAATGATAAAAAAAATTGACGGGCGTTATGATTTTACCTTAGAATTATACCAAACAGGGATAGATACCACCCCATAAGAGGGCGGATCTAACGTCAAAAGTATAATAATTATATATACGTCAGGGAGATTTTGGATGAGTACCAACGCCGGTAGTCGGCCCGATATCCAGTCTAGCCGTCTTGAAGACGAAGACTATAGCAAGAACTTTAGCGATATCCATCCGCCACTAAGTAAGCACGAGGCCTTTGTCGAAGCAGACCGCTGTTATTTCTGTTATGACGCACCGTGTACTGTCGCATGCCCGACTTCTATCGATATTCCCATGTTCATCCGTCAAATTTCTGCTGATAACCCCAAAGGATCAGCAAAGACGATTTTTGAACAGAATATCCTTGGCGGCATGTGTGCCCGTGTTTGTCCGACTGAAACCCTGTGCGAACAGGCTTGTGTTCGTGAAGAAGCAGAGGGCAAACCCGTTAAAATTGGTTTGCTACAACGTTATGCAACAGATCACCTTCTCGAAGATGGGGATAAGATCTTTAAGCGTGCTGCCTTGACAGGTAAGCGGGTTGCTGTTGTCGGTGCTGGTCCGGCGGGACTATCTTGTGCACACCGTTTGGCGATGCATGGGCATGATGTGGTGGTGTACGATGCCCGTGAAAAGGCTGGTGGTCTGAATGAATATGGCATTGCTGCTTATAAGTCTGTCAATGATTTCGCCCAAAAGGAAGTTGAATTCTTGCTTTCTATCGGCGGTATTACAATTGAAAACGGCAATCGTCTTGGCGAGACAATCTCCCTTGCTGATCTAAGACAGAATTTCGATGCTGTTTTCTTAGGCATGGGCCTTGCGGGAATTAATGCTCTGCGTGCCGAAGGGGAAGACCTTGAGGGTGTTCTCGATGCGGTTTCCTATATTGCTGATCTTCGTCAGGCACAGGATTTGTCGAAAATCTCTGTTGGTCGCAAAGTTGTTGTTATTGGTGGCGGTATGACCGCGATTGATGTCGCTGTTCAAACCAAGCTGCTGGGTGCTGAGGAAGTAACCATTCTTTACCGTCGTGGTAAAGAGCAGATGAATGCCAGTGAATACGAGCAGGAACTGGCACAAACCAACGGTGTTACCATTCGCCATTGGGTCAAGCCAAATAAACTGATTGGTGAAAATGGCAAAGTTGTTGCCATTGAATGTGAATATACTGAAAACAAAAACGGTTCTTTGTCTGGTACTGGCGAAACGCTGACCTTAGAAGCCGACATGGTCTTTAAGGCTATTGGTCAGAACTTTGTCGCGGCGCCGTTGAACGGATCTGCCGAAGCAATTGAACTGGATAGTGGTCGTATCAAGGTGGATGACAATCGCCGTACCAGCCTGGGCAATGTCTGGGCCGGGGGGGATTGTATTGCGGGTGGTGAAGACCTCACCGTCGCAGCAGTAGAGGACGGAAAGGTTGCTGCCGAAGCAATCAATGACGTGCTGAGCGCTTAACACAGTCGCTCGCTACTGCTTATCCCTTTGGGGAATATCGATAATGACTTTTCTGATGTTCCCGCTCTTACGACACTCCTTATTTAAGGAACAAGATTATGGCTGATATTAGTTGCAATTTCCTTGGTATTAAATCTCCGAACCCTTACTGGTTGGCATCTGCACCGCCAACGGATAAAGAATATAACGTCGTCCGTGCCTTCGAAGCTGGTTGGGGCGGGGTTGTCTGGAAAACCTTGGGCGAAGGCGATCCCGTTGTGAACGTCAATGGTCCGCGCTATGGTGCGATCCACGGACCTGATCGTCGCCTGTTGGGGCTTAATAATATTGAGTTGATCACAGACCGTTCGCTTGAAACCAATTTGGAAGAAATCACCCGGGTCAAAAAGAACTGGCCTGACAGAGCATTGATTGTCTCTTTGATGGTTCCATGCGAAGAGCAAAGCTGGATTGACATTCTAAAGCGCGTTGAAGAAACAGGCTGTGATGGCGTCGAGTTGAACTTTGGCTGTCCACACGGCATGTCAGAGCGTGGAATGGGGGCTGCGGTTGGGCAGGTTCCTGAATATGTTGAGATGGTAACACGGTGGTGTAAGACACACTCTGATCTTCCGGTTATTGTTAAACTAACACCGAATATTTCTGATATACGTCAATCTGCACGGGCTGCTCATCGCGGGGGGGCGGACGCGGTTTCTCTGATCAATACCATTAACTCGATTGTATCTGTTGATCTTGATGCAATGGCACCTAATCCAACGGTTGATGGCAAGGGAACGCACGGTGGGTACTGCGGCCCTGCTGTAAAGCCAATTGCGCTGAGCATGGTTTCCGAAATTGCCCGTGATCCGGAAACACAGGGATTACCTATTTCGGGTATTGGTGGCGTTACCACGTGGAAAGATGCGGCCGAGTTTATGGCGTTGGGGTCTGGTTCTGTACAGGTTTGTACAGCAGCAATGACCTATGGCTTTAAAATTATAGAAGAACTGAATGCCGGATTATCCAATTGGATGGATGAGCAGGGGTATGACAAGCTGGATGACTTTGTTGGCCGCGCTGTTCCGAATGTGACTGACTGGCAGTATCTGAACTTGAACTATATTGCCAAAGCCAAGATTGATCAGGATGCCTGTATTAAATGTGGCCGTTGTCATATTGCTTGTGAAGATACGTCGCATCAGGCCATTACTTCAATGGTTGATGGTGTACGTAAATTCGAAGTGATTGATGAAGAATGTGTTGGCTGTAATCTTTGCGTCAGTGTGTGCCCTGTGGAAGATTGTATTACCATGGAACAAATGACCGAAGGCAGTGATCCGCGGACCAACAAGCCTATCGATCACGATTATGCAAACTGGACAACACATCCCAATAACCCCTCTGCGGCGAAAGCAGCAGAATAGATCTGGTAATTTTTATCTGACGCGTTATCTTTCGCGGCCTGATTTTTTCGGGCTAGAAAAGAATTATCGAGCCATTAAAGGAAGATAGCGTGTCAGTTAGATCTAATCCGGAAGCGTCAGCGCTATCCTCAAACTCTGATAATCAGACATCAAATAATCGAACAGCGCATGGTGCCATGTTGCTGTTCATCTTTTTTGTTAGCACTTCTTTTCCTGTCGGGTCAGCGATAACGCATGCTCTTGATCCAAGTGCCCTGACATTTCTACGGTTTGTTATTGCTTCCAGTGCTTTTGGTCTATTGTTGTTGGTCAAAAAACAACGGCCGTGGCAGAGATCGGGGTCGGGGCCGCTTTTACTTCTCAAATACTTTTGGCTCGGTTTTCTGCTTGTTGTGTTTTTTATCACCATGTTCGAAGGTCTTCGCTGGGGAAGTGCGGTTAACTTGGGGGCCGTCTTTACTCTTATTCCAATGATGACTGCTGTTATTGCCTTCTTTTTGTTGGGGCAAAGAACAACTATTCGTCTGTGGGTGGGCCTGATTATCGCAGCTCTTGGGGCGATCTGGATTGTTTTCGGGGGCAGTATCGATAATCTACTCAACTTTTCTCTTGGCAAGGGAGAGCTAATTTTCCTGGTTGGATGTTTTAGTTACAGTGCCTATTCGCCGTTTGTCCGCAAATATCATGGTGGTGAAAACCTTTTGGTGCTGACGTTCTGGACTCTTATTGCCGGGATGATTTTACTGGGTATCTATGGGTTTGATCAGATTCAAACAAGCCCTTGGGGACAGCTTGATTGGACTATTTATGCCGCAATTGTTTATCTTGCGATATGTAACACAGCTTTTTCTTTTTATCTGCTGAAGTTTGCAAGCTTTCGACTGCCCGCAGCAAAGGTCATGGCCTATACTTTTCTGACCCCTGCTATTGTCCTTGTTATTCAAAGCATTATTTCTGGTTCTGTACCCGATATTAAGCTGATTATTGGTGTGGTTATTACGGCATCTGCAATGATTTTCTTGCAACGAAGTGCTGACTGACGGCTAGGGCTCGACCCCAGAAAATAACCCCAGAAAATAACCCCAGAAATCGACCCTAAAAGACTTGATAATTCGATGGATGAGGCATTCTCTGTTCGGTTTACCTCGGTTTGATGCCTTCAAAAAAGACGGTGCTGATTGTCTGTCCGGCTTTTTCGTAATAATCCGGTTGATCAACGTCGTCGCCCAATATCGCCCGCATTTGTATTTTGAAGTCGGCATAGTGCTGGGTTGTTGCCCAGATCATAAAGATAAGGTGGTAGGGATCAACCTTGGTCAACTTGCCTGACTTGACCCAATGGTGAATGACCGTAGCTTTTTCATCGACCAGATTTTTGAGTGATCCTTTGAGGACATGCTCAATCATTGGGGCACCATGAAGGATTTCATTAGCAAAAAGTCGCGATGCCGTTGGGTCATTCTGGGACATCTTTAATTTTAAGCTCGTGTATTTGCCAATTTCTTCTATGGGGTCGCCGTCTGGATCAAGTTCTGTAAGCGGAGTTAGCCATTCATCCAGTGTCCGTTCTAGAACGGAAATATAGATATCTTCTTTGCGCCGGAAATAATAAAGCAGGTTTGGCTTTGACATTTCCGCCTTTTGCGCAATCTGGTCGATGGTTGTGCCTCGAAAACCAAAGGTGGCAAAAATATCGAGGGCTGCTTCCAGAATTTTCGCCTCGTTTTTGGCTTGTATACGTGTTCGTTTTTTTGTTTGACCGGCTCTTGGGTGCATGACCGCTAACTTCTTTTTGCTTTTGTAAGGACTAACTTATCGGGCTCCGATACCCTTGAGGACAATCTCTATAGCATTGTCTTTTGCAGTTTGGTACTGCTTATCGCTTAAGGGTTTTCCCCCGTTCAACGTTTCAATCTGGTGATTGAAATCGGCATAATGCTGTGTTGTTGACCAGATCATATAGAGTAGGTAATGCGGGTCTACTGGGTTAATTCGACCCTGATCTATCCACCGTTGGATGACGGCCACCCTTGATTCAGTCCAGTCCTTCAAGGTTGTTTCCAGATAATCCTGAATAACGGGGGCGCGGCGAATAATTTCGTTTGCCCATACCTTTGATCCCATGGGGTTTTCACGGGATATATCCATTTTCTTTTCGATATAACGGGTCAGGGCTTCGACGGGGTCGTCACAGTCGTCAAATGAATCTGCGGCCTGTAGCCATATGTTGAAAATGTTATCAACAACCTGTCGATAAAGAGCTTGTTTAGTTGGAAAGTAGTAGTGAAGATTGGCCTTTGGGATTTTCGCCCGCTCAGCAATCATGCTTGTCGTTGCTCCTTGAAAACCATACTCGGCAAAAACACTCTCAGCGGCCTTAAGAATTATCTTCTCTTTTTCTTGCCGTATACTTGCCTTAGAGTTTGATTTTATTGCTCTTTCCGTTTTTATCATTTTGTTTCCTGCCGTGTTGTCCCGGCGGGATCCGGCATGTGTTTTTAGTGTTGACCAAATGGTCAGGATTTAGTAGCGTTAATTTGACCATTTGGTCAGAAATTTAAGAAAAATACGCTTAAATATTGACCATAAAGTAAATAATTATCAAGGCAGGTTAAACAACTGCCAAAATAAAAACAAGGCCGGGGATATTAAGACACCGGTAGTACAGGGAGTATAGGTACATGCATAAAATAGGTGGCAACAACTGATCTGATTGAGCTTCATACCGAAGATATCTTGTTTGTGGAGTTATCTTTAATTCAAACAGCAAAAATCGTAAAAAGTTAAAAAAAAGAATTTATAGCGATTTCACATTGTTTGGGTTGCTTACCTTTTTATGACGCAATAACAGATCATCGTTGTTGGCGTAAAACATTTCCTTATCCTTCACCCCCGTTGTCCTACGGCCGTTTGTCATAGGTTGCTTTTTGGGTTGCGAATTTGCACGCAAATGAAAAGCAATAAGTTGAAATTAAAGTAAGCGTTCTTGCGCTTGACTAATTTATGGGTGGTGAAAATGGAACGGATCAGTAATGCAATTGCGGGCGAAAGACGCCTTTCTTCCAGTACGCGAAGCTCTCAGATTTTTAACCCGGCAACGGGCGAACAGATTGCAGAGCTTCCTCTCTCAACTGTTGATGAGGTAAACCAAGCAGTTGCATCTGCCAAAGCTGTCGCAAAAGAGTGGGGGGCAACGCCGCCGTTAAAACGGGCGCGTTATATGTTCCGATTTAAAGAACTCCTAGACGCACATGCTGGTGATATAGCGCGTGAAATCAGCCGCGAACATGGTAAAACGCACGATGATGCCTTGGGCGAAGTTGCTCGCGGTATCGAAGTTGTCGAGTTTGCCTGTGGTATTCCTCAACTTCTAAAAGGCGAGTTCAGCCGGAATGTTGGTCCGCAGGTGGATAGCTATTCTGATCGACAGCCTCTTGGGGTTGTCGCGGGGATTACACCTTTTAACTTCCCTGGGATGGTACCGCTTTGGATGTATCCAATTGCTATTGCTGCCGGGAACACCTTTGTGCTTAAGCCGTCAGAACGTGATCCATCGGCGCCGATGTTGATTTGGGATCTCTTTAAAAAAGCTGGTTTCCCGGATGGTGTCTTGAACGTCGTTCATGGCGATAAAGAAGCAGTTGATACCCTTTTGGATCACCCTGATGTGAAGGCAATTTCTTTTGTCGGGTCAACCCCGATTGCAGAATATGTTTATTCGCGTGGAACGGCAAAAGGCAAACGTGTTCAGGCCCTTGGTGGTGCTAAAAACCATATGATCATCATGCCTGATGCGGATATGAATAAAGCTGCGGATGCCTTGATGGGCGCAGGATATGGTTCTGCTGGTGAGCGTTGCATGGCAATTTCTGTCGCTGTACCCGTGGGCGAAGAAACGGCGGACAAACTGGTTGAGATTCTCAAGCCCCGGGTCGAAAGTATGCGGATCGGGCCGAGTACAGATTCCGATGCTGATATGGGGCCTGTGATAACCAAAGCCCATCAGGAAAAGGTACTTGGCTATATTGACCAGGGTGTTGATCAGGGCGCTGAGCTGGTTGTTGACGGTCGTAACTTCAAATTACAGGGCTATGAAGACGGTTACTTCGTCGGGGGAACTCTTTTTGATCGTGTTACCGATGATATGACAATCTACAAAGAAGAGATTTTTGGCCCTGTTCTGTCTGTTCTGCGTGCCAAGGATTATGATCACGCTGTGGATCTTATCAATAAGCACGAATATGGAAACGGTACAGCAATCTTTACGCGTGATGGTGATGCTGCGCGGTCATTCGCAGATGATATCGAAGTCGGCATGGTTGGTGTGAACGTGCCAATCCCTGTGCCTGTTGCCTACCATTCTTTTGGTGGGTGGAAGCGGTCGCTCTTTGGTGATCATTCAATCTACGGTCCCGAGGGTGTGCGTTTCTATACAAGGCTTAAAACGGTAACGACACGCTGGCCAGCTGGCATCAAAGAAGGGGCGGTCTTTACCTTCCCGAATATGGATTAAAATATCAAGGCATCGGGAAGAACGAACAACTTCATCCCGATGCCTTTTTTAGAGATAACGAATTATAAGAAAATATTTTCAGGGAGCTTATCATGAGCAAACCAGCCGATAATATGCATATCAATTCCCCCAGACTGTGGGATTCATTGATGGAGATGGCAAAGATTGGGCCCGGCGTTCGCGGGGGAAATAATCGCCAGACCTTAACCGATGAAGATGCCGAAGGACGTCACCTGTTTAAACGCTGGTGCGAAGAAGCAGGCATGACCGTCGGGATTGATAGTATGGGCAATATGTTTGCCCGTCACGAAGGAACGGACCCAAGTCTGTTGCCTGTGATGGTGGGCTCTCATCTTGATACACAGCCAACAGGTGGAAAGTATGACGGTGTGCTCGGTGTTCTTGCTGGTCTGGAAATCATTCGCAGCTTGAATGACATGGGCATAAAGACCAAACGTGCGATCGAGGTTGTGAACTGGACCAACGAAGAGGGCACGCGTTTTGCCCCTGCGATGCTGGCATCCGGGGTTTTTGCGGGTGTTCATACGCAGGATTGGGCCTATAACCGGGAAGATGCCGAAGGCTTGAAGTTTGGTGACGAACTGAAACGGATTGGCTTTGTTGGGGATGAACCCATCGGGGAACGAAAGCTCCACGCGATGTTCGAACTCCATATCGAGCAAGGGCCAATTCTGGAAGATGAGAATGTTGATATTGGTGTTGTCACCCATGGTCAGGGTCTAAACTGGTTACAGGTCACCTTAACGGGGAAGGAAAGCCATACCGGTTCAACACCGATGCTAAAGCGTGTGAATGCAGGTCTGGGTGCCGCGCGTATTACCGAGCTGGTAAACGATATTGCGCTGCGTTATGCGCCCCATGCTGTGGGGGCAGTTGGTCATATGGATGTCTATCCTAATTCCCGTAACATCATTCCGGGCAAGGCTGTCTTTACCATTGATTTCCGTCATCCGAATAAGGATGTCATCACTGCGATGGAACAGGCCCTGCGTTTTGAAGGCCGCGAGATTATCGAAGAAATTGGGCTGACAATGGAAATTGAACAGGCTGGTGCTTTTGATCCTGTTACCTTTGACGAAGGTTGTGTCTCTGCTGTTCGTAATGCGGCTGTGCGTCTTGGCTATTCTCACCGTGATATTGTCTCTGGGGCTGGACACGATGCCTGTTGGGTTAACCGTGTTGCGCCAACCGCAATGGTTATGTGTCCTTGTGTAGATGGGCTTAGCCATAACGAGGACGAAGAAATTTCGCCTGAATGGGCGGGTGCCGGGGCTGATGTTTTGTTCCATGCTGTCGTCGAAACTGCTGAAATCGTTGAATAGGGAAAGGGTGAAATCATGAGTAAAGTCATTAAAGGCGGTACAGTTGTTACCGCAGATTTATCTTACGAAGCAGACGTCCTGGTCGAAGGTGGCAAGATCACTGAAATCGGGCAAAACCTTTCCGGTAATGAAACGTTGGATGCTACAGGGTGCTACATTATGCCGGGTGGTATTGATCCTCACGTGCATCTTGAAATGCCGTTCATGGGGACGCACTCTGCCGATAATTTCGAAAGTGGAACCCGGGCAGGTCTCGCAGGGGGGACAACCATGGTGGTTGATTTTTGCCTTCCTGCACCGGGCCAGTCCCTGATGGAAGCATTGGCAATCTGGCAACAAAAATCAGGCGCAGCCTGTGCTGACTATTCCTATCATATGGCCGTAACTTGGTGGGGTGAACAGGTCTTTAATGAAATGGAAGAAGTCGTCGGTCGCGGGATCAATACCTTTAAGCATTTCATGGCTTATAAAGGCGCTTTGATGGTTGATGATGATGAAATGTTTGCATCGTTTCAGCGTTGTTCTGCTTTGGGCGCAATGCCTTTGGTTCATGCGGAAAATGGGGATGTCGTTGCGACATTACAGCAACGTCTTTTGGCCGAAGGAAACAACGGCCCTGAAGCACATTCCTATTCCAGACCGCCAGAGGTAGAAGGCGAAGCCGCTAACCGCGCTATTATGATTGCGGATATGGCTGGGGTACCACTTTACATCGTGCATACGTCTTGTGAGCAGGCACATGAAGCCATTCGTCGGGCGCGTCAAAAGGGAATGCGTGTTTTTGGTGAACCGCTTATTCAGCATTTGACCTTGGATGACAGTGAATACGCACACCCGGATTGGGATCATTCTGCGCAACGTGTCATGTCGCCACCTTTCCGTAATAAACAACATCAGGATAGTCTCTGGGCTGGCCTACAATCTGGGTCACTTCAGGTTGTGGCGACGGATCATTGCGCTTTTACGGCTGAACAAAAACGCTTTGGCATTGGGGACTTTACCAAAATTCCAAACGGCACGGGTGGATTGGAAGACCGTATGCCAATGCTTTGGACACACGGGGTTCAAACTGGTCGCCTGACAATGAATGAATTTGTGGCTGTGACGTCAACAAACATTGCTAAAATCCTGAACATGTATCCTAAAAAAGGTGCTGTGATGGTCGGGGCCGATGCTGATTTGGTTGTTTGGGATCCAAAACGTTCTAAAACGATTTCAGCCAAAAACCAGCAATCTGTCATCGAATACAATGTTTTCGAAGGCAAAGAAGTTACTGGTTTGCCACGCTTTACCCTGACACGCGGCAAGGTCTCTGTCGAAGAAAGCGCCGTTAAAGCTGAACCGGGTCATGGCGAATTCGTTGCGCGTGATTCTTATCCTGCCGTCAACAAAGCACTTTCCAAGTGGAAAGAAATCACAGCACCGCGTAAGGTAGAACGCAAAGCTGAAAATATGCCTGCTGGTGTATAGATTTGCCCGCTGTTTTATTCGTGAAAAGTACAAGCTGAATTAATTTTGGCTGGAAGAAAAGGAGTGGCACAATCCAATTTTGTGCCACTTCAAAACAAGAACGATAACTGTCACTAAAGACAGAGTTCTATACACAGGGAGTTATGCCATGCTGCAATCTACAGCCATTAGTACAAATGGGAATGCAACTGGCGCCGCCGGAGGTTCTAAACAGGGAACGACCGGAAAGGCAGAAAAGATGGATACAAACGGGATGAACCCAAAGACGATGAAACCAGAGACAATGACTGCTGAACAGGGGCAAAGTATAAACTCTGTTGTTAATATCAAAGGGCTGTCGCTTACTTTTGAGACAAATGACGGCCCCGTTCATGCGTTATCTGATATTGATCTTACCATTAATCAGGGCGATTTCGTTTCCTTCATCGGGCCTTCCGGGTGCGGTAAAACGACTTTGCTCAGAGCTGTCGCCGACCTGGAGCAGCCTACGGGTGGTGAGCTCTTGGTTAATGGCGTTAGCGCACGCGATGCCCGACTTAACCGGGATTATGGATATGTTTTTCAGGCACCAGCCCTTTACCCGTGGCGAACAATCGCGGGTAATATTTCTTTACCGCTAGAGGTAATGGGAATTCCAAAATCAGAGCGGCAGGACCGAATTGCGCGCAATATGGAACTCGTAAATCTTTCAGGATTTGATAAGAAATATCCATGGCAACTTTCGGGTGGTATGCAGCAACGGGCTTCGATCGCGCGTGCGCTTTCATTCGATCCCGAACTTCTGTTGATGGATGAGCCTTTTGGCGCGTTAGATGAAATTGTCCGAGACCACCTGAACGAACAGCTTTTAAGGCTGTGGGACAAAACGGATAAGACGGTTTTGTTTGTGACCCACTCTATTCCCGAAGCGGTTTTTCTGTCTTCAAAAATTGTGGTGATGTCCCCAAGACCGGGCTGCATTTACGATGTTATTGACTGCAATCTTCCTCGCGATCGCGGGCTTGATATTCGCGAGACACCAGAGTTCTTGGAAATTGCCCATCGTGTCCGTGAAGGTTTGAAAGAAGGGCATAGCTATGACGACTGATGCTCTTATTTCTTCCGGTGCGTCTGGGGGACAGGGGCTTTGGTCTCGGTTAATGTCCAGGAAAACGGGCCCTGTCTTCGTGATTGTAATGGCAATCATCGCTATATGGTATTTCTCTGCTGTTATGTTGAACAGCCCTTTTCAGGAAGATATTTACAAGCGTAATAATGTTGAATGGACAACAAGCCAGCTTATCAGTGATACCTTGGCACAAGAACGTCCTGTCTTACCCGCACCACATCAAGTTGTCGTCGAACTGTACAAGACCACTATTCTTAAAAAGGTCACGTCGAAACGTTCTCTCGTTTATCACAGCTGGATAACACTATCTACCACGTTGCTTGGTTTTGTTATCGGGACAGGGTTAGGAATTTTGCTTGCTGTCGGTATTGTCCATAATCGAAGTCTTGAAAAAAGCCTGATGCCTTGGATTATTTCCTCTCAAACGATCCCTATTCTCGCAATTGCGCCAATGATTATTGTGGTGCTTAATGCTATTGGAATTCAGGGTATTTTGCCCAAGGCCTTTATTGCGACGTACCTGAGCTTTTTTCCCATAACAGTTGGTATTGTTAAGGGCCTTCGTTCACCAGAGGTTATTCATCTTGATCTTATGCGGACGTATAATGCATCGAACTGGGATCTTTTCTGGAAACTACGCTGGCCGTCGTCGGTACCTTATTTGTTCACTGGTATGAAGGTTGCGATTGCCACCAGTCTTGTGGGGGCAATTGTTGGTGAACTACCGACAGGTGCCGTCGAAGGGTTAGGGGCAAGGTTGTTGGCCGGGTCCTATTACGGTCAAACTGTTCAAATCTGGTCGGCCTTGATTGCGGCGGCTTTACTGGCAGCGGGTTTAGTTGCTCTGGTTGGTATATCCAATAAGATTGTCCTAAAGAAAATGGGGATGGCACAATGATTAACTTTCGACAATCACTTGCTATTCTCAGCGGGATACTCTCTCTTCTGGCTCTGTTTTTCTTCCCTCTTGGTGAGATAAACGGTGAAGCCATTTCTGTGTGGGATGATAGCGGGCTTACTGCTTTTGCCGTTGTTTCTTTATTGGCTTCTATAGCCGTAATTCTTAATCTTCTAAAGGGATTAATTGCTGATTTGGTGATGGTGATCCTGCCTCATGTCGGGGCATGGATCATGCTGGCGCGACTTGATGTTGCCGATCAAAACTTAACATCCGGTTTCTGGTGCTTGGTGTTATCTGCGTGGTTAATGGCGTGGATTTTGGTTGATCAGCTGTCAGCAAAGAAAACAAAAACACCTACGGCAAAACGCTTTTACAATATTGTTGTGCCTATATTGTTTGGTGTCTGGTTGTTATTACTTTGGGAGCTTGTTGTCCGCGGATTTCAAGTGCCTACAGTGCTTTTGCCGCCTCCAAGCATGATTGGGGCACGGTTTATGGCTTCGACAGATATCCTATGGGCCGATTTCCAACAAACATTCCTAAAGGCTGTTTTAATTGGATATGTTCTCGGGTGTGGAAGTGCATTTATCACTGCTATTCTGATTGACCGAAGTCCTTTCTTACAACGTGGATTGCTGCCGATTGGTAACTTGGTTAGTGCCTTGCCGATTATTGGGGTTGCCCCCATTATGGTGATGTGGTTCGGGTTTGATTGGCAGTCAAAGGCAGCAGTAGTCATCATCATGACCTTCTTTCCCATGCTGGTAAATACAGTGGCAGGCCTGTCCATTACGTCGTCCATCGAAAAAGACATGATGAAAACCTATGCCGCAAGTTATTGGCAAAGTCTGATTAAGCTTCGTTTACCATCGGCGTTACCCTTTATATTCAACGCCTTGAAAATTAACTCTACTCTTGCCATGATTGGGGCCATTGTTGCCGAGTTTTTCGGTACCCCGATTGTTGGTATGGGGTTTCGAATTTCAACCGAAGTAGGCCGTATGAACGTCGATATGGTCTGGGCTGAGATTGCAGTAGCTGCGCTTGCCGGTACTGCTTTTTATGGAATCATGAACGTTATAGAACGGGCATGTACATTTTGGCATCCGTCCTTTCGAAGCAGTCGTTAATCCGTTGGATTATTCTGTTTTGCTGAGATGGAACCACAACAGGGAGATAATAATGAAGAAACTGTTATTGGGTGCTGCTGCGCTGGCTTTTGGAGTTGCTGGTGGAGTTGCTCAAGCTGCGGATACTGTCAATCTGCAACTTAAGTGGGTAACGCAGGCACAGTTCGCGGGCTATTATGTTGCCAAAGACAAAGGCTTTTATGACGATGCCGATCTGGATGTGAATATCAAGCCCGGTGGTCCTGATATTGCGCCGCCACAGGTTATTGCAGGTGGTGGTGCTGATGTTGTGGTTGATTGGATGCCATCGGCGCTTGCTTCTCGTGAAAAGGGAGTGCCATTGGTAAATATAGCACAACCATTTAAAACATCGGGTATGATGCTGACGTGTCTAAAGGAAACAGGCATAACGTCTCCGGATGATTTCAAAGGCAGAACACTTGGCGTATGGTTCTTCGGAAATGAATATCCTTTCCTGAGCTGGATGTCGAAACTGCAAATGCCGACCAATGGTGGGGCTGAAGGTGTTTCCGTTTTAAAGCAGGGTTTCAACGTCGATCCACTTCTGCAGAAGCAGGCGGATTGTGTCTCTACAATGACTTATAACGAATATTGGCAGATTATTGATGCTGGTATTCCTGAATCAGAACTTGTTGTTTTCAAATATGAAGAACAAGGTGTTGCGACACAGGAAGATGGCCTTTATGTGCTTGAGGAAAATCTGAAAGATCCTGCTTTTGTTGATAAAATGGCACGTTTCGTTGCGGCCAGCATGAAGGGCTGGGACTATGCACGTGAAAACCCAGAAGAAGCAGCTGAAATTGTTTTGGAAAATGACGCAACTGGTGCACAGACAGAAAAACATCAGGTTCGTATGATGGGTGAAATCAATAAGTTGACGGCTGGCTCTGACGGCAAGCTCGACCCTGCTGACTATGAGCGTACAGTTAGCACGCTTCTGAGTGGTGGATCAGATCCGGTCATCACCAAGAAACCTGAAGGTGCTTGGACCCATGTTGTGGTCGATGCCATCAAATAAAGGCAATTTGGCAATCTGACTTTGATTACCACGTTTCATTTTAAATAGCTGATCACTTTGGGTCGGATATTATAACAACAGGCCATTCGTAATGCGGATGGCCTGTTTGTTTTGTGAAACAGTATGTTTTGTCCAAGACCCTGATGATGTCTTGGAATGCTTGTATTCCCAGGATTTATTTTACTGTATGATGCCCTGAATAAGGATCAAACTTTGTTATGTATCGCTTAGGTGGGGCCATTATGGGAGAGGATTTGCCGAATTTTAATTGGCTGGAGAGTTATCAATTAACCAGTGCTGTGCCTCTTTTGGAATTTCCAAAGTTGGGAAACTCCATGAACATGGCTATCACTGCTGCTTTGACGCAGATGGAAAACAGTCAATGGTGGCCCGAAGAGCAAATAGAAGAAGCTCAGTTCGGGCAACTTTTTCAACTGTTAAAATACGCAATTAAAACAGTTCCCTATTATAAGAATTTCCCTGTTCCTAACTCGCCGCTGGAATTACAGCGTACTTGGCAAGACTTACCTATTCTTGAGCGGGGTAACATCGTGGGGGAAGGAGGCGATCTTCTTTCAAAATTTCCCCCAAAAAGCCACGGTAAAATTAAAACGCAATATACGTCTGGGTCGACGGGCCAGCCCATTGCCGTCAAAAACACACAATTAAGCCGAGTGTTCTGGCGGGCCTTTACCACAAGAGATCATATTTGGCATGGCAGAAACCCAGCTTGGAAGTTGGGACATATCCGGATCGCAAAAAAAGGAGTGGCCGAGTACCCAGGAACCGTTGGGAAAGGCTGGGGTGCGCTCAAAGGTAAAGACGCCTTGATTGAAACAGGGCCGATCGCAGGGCTCAATATCAATGCTAAAGTCGAAGAACAGGCCGAATGGCTGTTACGAAATGAGCCGGATTTCCTGATCACCTATCCCAGCGTTGTTCAAAAATTAGCGGAATACTGCTTGAAACAAGGGATACGCCCGACCAACCTTAAACAGGTCGAGACAATTTCAGAGGTTCTGACTGATAAAGTTCGTCACCTTGTTGACCAGGCTTTCGGGGTCAAGATTGTTGATCTGTATTCCACGCGCGAACTGGGGTATTTGGGGTTGCAATGCCCTGAAAACAATCATTACCATGTTCAAAGTGAAGGGGTTTATCTGGAAGTGATTGACGAACAGGGGCGTGCCTGTCCTGCTGGTGTTCCGGGAAAAATTGTTGTGACTCCTTTGCATAATTTTGCCATGCCTCTTATTCGCTATGCTGTCGGGGATTACGGTGTTATTGGCGACCCTTGTTCCTGTGGACGTGGCTTGCCTGTTCTCAAATCGATCCTAGGTCGAGAGCGAAACAGGTTACGGCTACCAGATGGTGAATATCGATGGATTGCCTTATCAGCACAGGCCTATGGTGAAATGTTGGCGATTGCGCCTATTCATGAATATCAGATTGTTCAGGTGTCTTTGAACGAGTTAACCTTGAATGTTGTCATAGAGGGGGAATTGTCTGACGATCAGAGAACGGCGCTTTCGCTGTGGGCACAGACGTCTTTACCTTTTTCAGGAACGGTAAACGTAGCATCACATGCTGAACTGGAACGGTCGGCGAACGGAAAGTTGGAACTGTTTCAAAGTTTGATTGAATAATAGACTGAGTAAGTTCAAAGAAATTTTGATTTGTGGCTAGCATTTGGGGACGTTGCTTCATATCCATATTTTCGTATTTATCAGTGGACTGATCTTGAAAAGGCTTTTACTCTTTCTCGCTTATAACGAGAATAACTTTTTGGGAGTTTAAGATGTTAAAGCACCTCTCCGGAGCGGCGGCTATTGCAACTGGGCTATGTCTGATGACAGCACCTGTGCAGGCTGATTATTCCTTAAACATTCTGCATATTAATGATTTACACTCGCGCATTCTGCCGGTGAACAAGTATGATTCCACTTGCGGAGATGAAGATCTTGCCGAAGGAAAGTGCTTTGGTGGTTTTGCGCGTGTTTCAAAGGCATTAAACGACCGTCGTTCTGCTCTTGAAGCCAAAGGTGGAAACGTTTTGGTTCTTGATGCAGGTGACCAGTTCCAGGGATCATTGTTCTATACCAACTACAAAGGTCAGGCCGCGGTTGAGCTTATGAATATGACTGGCTTTGACGTCATGACCATTGGTAACCATGAATTTGATGACGGACCGGAAGTATTTTTACAGTTTATTGAAAAAGCAAATTTTCCGATCATCGGCGCCAATACGATTGCCGCACCGGGGTCCGCGCTTCGTGGTAAATACGGGACCTCTATCATTCTTGAGCGTGGTGGCGAAAAGATCGGTGTCATTGGCGCACTAGCTGAAGATACTGATGAAACATCCAGTCCCGGAGATAGTATTACCTTCTTTGATACTGCAAATGTCGTGCAGCCTATTGTTGATCAAATGCAGGCTCAGGGTGTTAACAAGATTATTTTGCTAAGTCATTTGGGTGTTCCCCGTGATAAGCAAGTCGCAAAGCAGTTGACGGGTGTCGATGTCATCGTAGGTGGCCACAGTCACACCTTGCTTTCCAATTCAAATGATCGTGCCGAAGGACCTTACCCTGTTGTTGAAACAGCCCCGGATGGCAAAAAGGTTCCTATTGTTCAGGCCTATGCCTATTCCAAGTTTATGGGGGAACTTAACTTAACTTTTGATGACGATGGTAACCTGAAAGGCTGGAGCGGGGATACTGTTCTGCTGGATCAGTCCTATCCAGAAGATGCAAAGATGCAAGCGCGCATTGCTGAATTGAATAAGCCATTGGCTGAAATTCAAAAACGCGAAGTAGGGTCTGCATTAAGTGTTATTGATGGATCAAGGTCTGTTTGTCGTGCAGGCGAATGCGCGATGGCCAACATGGTTGCGGATGCAATGCTTGCCCGTGTGAATTCAACGGGTGGCGATGCTGTTATTGCACTACAAAACGGTGGTGGCGTTCGTGCCTCTATTGATGCTGGCCCGGTAACAATGGGCGAAGTTCTTACTGTGCTGCCGTTCCAGAATACCATCGCGACTTTCAAGCTTAAGGGCGCACATTTTATCGAAGCGCTTGAAAACGGTCTGTCAAAAGTTGAAGAAGGTGCAGGACGTTTCCCACAGCTAGCTGGTGCCCGTTATACTTGGGATCCAAAAGCAGAGCCGGGATCACGCGTTGTTTCCGTCGAGGTCGGGAACGACAAGGATGGCTTTGTTGCTCTGGATGAAAACAAAATCTATAGCATGGTAACAAACAACTATGTTCGTAACGGTGGTGACGGATACAGCGTTTTGGCGGATCACGCTATTGATGCTTATGATTTTGGACCAAGTCTGGAAGATGCACTTGCTGAATATATCACAGCAAACAGCCCGGTAGAGGGTACGACCTCTGGACGTGTTACTGCTAAAAAATAAGGATGCTGTCCAAAAGATTACAACAACTCTTGTTGATGTGATTAACTTACAAAGGCTCTGCGTATTGCAGAGCCTTTATTGTTTATACTCTATGGCTGCTACCTTATCGCTGAGCGCGAGGCTTTTGTCTTTTTCCAAAAAGAAAACCCCACCAGATGGCGGGGCTTTGCACTTTCTGTGACGAGAATTCGTTAGGCCCGTTTGCGTCTGTTGCGACGTTCACCGCGTGCACTGACCTGACCTTCCGGGGCTGGCTCGCGGTATTTGG